>NZ_LZEW01000007.1 GCF_001676155.1 Morganella psychrotolerans
GCAATGGATGATGGTCTGCGTTTCGCAATCCGTGAAGGCGGTCGTACCGTCGGCGCGGGTGTTGTAGCGAAAGTAATGAGCTAATTACTGATGTAATCCGAAAAGGGCATCAAATGATGCCCTTTTTTCTGCGTTGTTTTATAAAGAACCTATCTCATCATTAGTTGTGCATCAACTACTGGTGAGATAGGCTCTCACGCAACGAATGGTGAGTCTTTCGAAGAATACGAAACTCATGCTGGATTATGACGCCAAGTCAGATACAATTGCTCCGGTCCTTAATTTTGGTCTGATTTGTTTTGCAGTAGCGAGGCAAGCTGGCTAACTTATTATTTCATGGTTACAGGTTGGTTTATGAGTGCGAATAGCGAAGCTCAACAAAACGGCCGCAGTGCCGATGTCGCCAAATGGTTAGTGGTTGCAGTTCTGCTGGTTGCCGCCATTGGCGGAAACTACTATTTCCGCGAATTTAACCTTGCGCTGCGTGCGCTGGCAGTCGTTGTTATCATTGCATTAGCCGGTGGTATTGCACTGTGGACAACAAAAGGCAAAGCGACACTGACTTTCGCCCGTGAAGCACGGGTTGAAATGCGTAAAGTTATCTGGCCTACACGTCAGGAAACACTGCAAACAACACTTATCGTGGCAGCAGTAACAGCGGTTATGTCGTTAGTGTTATGGGGCCTTGATGGTATCCTTGTCCGTCTTGTTTCCTATATAACATCCTTCTGAGGTTCTAAAGATGTCGGATTCTCCTAAAAAACGTTGGTATGTCATCCAGGCTTTCTCAGGTTTTGAGGGTCGGGTTGCGCAGTCTCTGCGTGAACATATCAAAATCAACGGGATGGAAGATTCATTTGGCGAAGTCATGGTGCCAACTGAAGAAGTCGTCGAGATCCGCAGTGGTCAGCGCCGTAAAAGTGAGCGCAAATTCTTCCCGGGCTATGTATTAGTTCAGATGCTGATGAACGATGCGTCCTGGCATCTGGTGCGTAACGTGCCGCGTGTAATGGGCTTTATCGGCGGAACATCTGACCGTCCTGCACCGATCAGTGATAAAGAAGTGGATGCTATCATGAACCGCTTACAAGAAGCGGGTGATAAGCCACGTCCGAAAACACTGTTCGAGCCGGGTGAAATGGTACGTGTTTCCGATGGTCCGTTTGCTGACTTTAACGGTGTGGTTGAAGAAGTCGACTATGAGAAGAGCCGCCTGAAAGTATCTGTTTCTATTTTTGGTCGTGCAACTCCGGTCGAACTGGATTTCAGCCAGGTCGAAAAACCGTAAGTGATTTTTTTCCGGCTTGCAAAAGCTGGGAAATTTATCTACAATTTCGCGCCTTTTGTTTTTCAGAGGCTCGCGTTTTTACGCGGGCCTGTATTCATAGGGGAGCTTGGTAACAAGCGCTATTACCCACATTGAGGATTATTTAGATGGCTAAGAAAGTACAAGCCTACGTCAAGCTGCAAGTGTCAGCTGGTATGGCAAACCCAAGTCCACCGGTTGGACCGGCACTGGGTCAGCAGGGCGTAAACATCATGGAATTCTGTAAAGCGTTTAACGCCAAAACAGATAGCATGGAAAAAGGTTTACCAATTCCTGTTGTTATTACAGTTTACGCTGACCGCTCTTTCACTTTTATCACTAAAACGCCGCCAGCGGCAGTTTTACTGAAAAAAGCTGCAGGTCTGAAATCTGGTTCCGGCAAACCGAACAAAGAGAAAGTGGGTAAAATCACTTCTGCTCAGGTTCGTGAGATCGCTGAGACTAAAGCAGCGGATATGACTGGTTCCGATATAGAAGCTATGATGCGTTCTATTGAAGGTACTGCTCGTTCCATGGGCCTGGTAGTGGAGGGTTAATCTATGTCTAAACTGACCAAGCGCATGCGCAATATCCGTGAAAAAGTTGATGTCACTAAACAGTATGACATTAATGAAGCTGTTGCTCTGCTGAAAGAATTAGCGACTGCTAAATTCGTTGAAAGTGTTGACGTTGCAGTTAACCTCGGCATCGATGCCCGTAAATCAGATCAAAACGTTCGTGGCGCGACTGTGCTGCCAAACGGTACTGGTCGTTCTGTTCGCGTAGCTGTGTTTGCACAGGGCGCTAACGCTGAAGCAGCAAAAGCTGCCGGCGCAGAACTGGTTGGTATGGAAGATCTGGCTGACCAAATCAAAGCCGGTCAAATGGATTTCGACGTTGTTATCGCATCTCCTGATGCAATGCGCGTTGTTGGCCAATTAGGTCAAATCTTAGGTCCGCGCGGTCTGATGCCTAACCCGAAAGTGGGTACTGTAACCCCTAACGTTGCTGAAGCTGTGAATAACGCTAAAGCAGGTCAGGTTCGTTACCGTAACGACAAAAACGGGATCATCCACACCACTATCGGTAAAGTAGATTTTGAGTCTGATAAACTGAAAGAAAACCTGGAATCTCTACTGGTTGCGCTGAAAAAAGCAAAACCATCTTCAGCGAAAGGCGTGTACATCAAGAAAATCAGCCTGTCTACCACCATGGGTGCGGGTGTTGCAATCGACCAGGCTGGTCTGAGCGCAGCAGTTGCTTAATATCTGCGGATAATAAGCACTTTACATTGGGGTCAGGTTTCTATAGAATCTGACGCCCAATGTTTGTTGTATTCGTCTTTGTGATTTTTATCGCAGGAACGACAACAACTAAAAGAATTTCGGTTGGAGTCCGGCCTTAATCCGGACCCCGTCCAAGACCGCAGGTGTAAGTAATTACTTAATTGTCCTGCGTAGACGGTGACAGAGCCACAAGAATTTTATTCGAGTATTCTGCTCACCGTGTTTTAGCGCTCTTCACCTTCGGTGTTGAGTGAAGTGAGTTCCGGGGTTGTATACCCGGCTAAACCAGGAGCAAGAAGCTAATGGCATTAAATCTTCAAGACAAACAAGCGATTGTTGCTGAAGTCAGCGAAGTTGCCAAAGGCGCGCTGTCTACAGTTGTCGCGGATTCCCGTGGTGTGACTGTAGATAAAATGACCGGTCTGCGTAAAGCATGTCGCGAAGCTAATGTTACCGTACGCGTTGTACGTAACACCCTGCTGCGCCGTGCTGTTGAAGGTACCTCTTCTGAGTGCCTGAAAGACGTATTCGTCGGTCCTACCTTGATTGCATTTTCTCATGAACATCCGGGCGCTGCTGCTCGCCTGTTCAAAGATTTCGCGAAAGCGAACCCTGCATTCGAGATTAAAGCCGCAGCCTTTGAAGGTGAGTTCATTGCAGCGAAAGATATCGATCGCTTAGCAACACTCCCAACTTACGACGAAGCAATTGCACGCCTGATGGCAACCATGAAAGAAGCCGCTGCAGGCAAATTGGTTCGCACTCTGGCAGCGTTACGCGATCAGAAAGAAGCTGCTTAATCGCTCTTTCTTTTCTTCGTTGCTTTTTAACGTATAAACTTATTCTGAATTTTAGGAACATATCGTATGTCTATCACTAAAGAACAAATTCTGGACGCAGTTGCTGAAATGTCTGTAATGGACGTTGTTGAACTGATCACCATGATGGAAGAAAAATTCGGCGTTTCTGCTGCTGCTGCTGTTGCTGTAGCTGCGGGTCCTGCTGAAGCTGCTGAAGAAAAAACTGAATTTGACGTTATTCTGAAAGCTGTTGGTCCGAACAAAGTAGCAGTAATCAAAGCTGTTCGCGGCGCAACTGGTCTGGGCCTGAAAGAAGCTAAAGATTTAGTTGAAAGTGCACCAGCTGCAATGAAAGAAGGCGTGAGCAAAGATGAAGCGGAAACGCTGAAGAAAGCTCTGGAAGAAGCTGGCGCAGAAGTTGAAGTTAAATAAGCCACTTTTTTTAGCAACAGCCTGAAAATGGCTGCTGGCTGGTGACTTATTGGTCACCAGCCTTTTTGCGCTAATGCGCACGCACGTGTTTTTGGGATAGCAACTGTGCTATCTGACACCTGCGAACTCTCCGAATACTCTTTGCTATTGACGACTTAATATACTGTGTTGACGACTACGATCCGCTCGGGTAGCTCGGTAGTCAGCTGCGCAATGAAATGATTTAAGGGTAACTGCAATAAGTATCAGCAGAAAATGTTCCATTTTCTGTCCTAATTAGATAGTTGTAGCGACTGCCGTTTGTAACAGGCAGGTCGGGTCACTGATCAAGCGAGCTGAGGAACCCTATGGTTTACTCCTATACCGAGAAGAAACGTATTCGTAAGGATTTTGGTAAGCGTCCGCAAGTACTGGACATTCCCTATCTCCTTTCTATTCAGCTGGATTCATTCCAGAAATTCATCGAACTCGATCCGGATGGCCAGAATGGCTTAGAAGCCGCATTCCGTTCCGTTTTCCCGATTCAGAGCTACAGTGGTAATGCTGAACTGCAATATGTCAGCTTCCGTCTGGGTGAGCCGGTATTTGACGTTAAAGAGTGTCAAATCCGCGGTGTTACCTTTTCAGCACCACTGCGCGTAAAACTGCGTCTGGTTATTTACGAGCGTGAAGCGCCGGAAGGCACAGTTAAAGATATTAAAGAACAAGAAGTTTACATGGGCGAAATTCCGCTCATGACCGATAACGGAACGTTCGTCATCAACGGTACTGAGCGTGTTATCGTTTCTCAGTTACACCGTAGCCCGGGCGTGTTCTTTGACAGTGACAAAGGTAAAACACACTCTTCCGGTAAAGTGCTGTATAACGCACGTATTATCCCTTACCGCGGCTCATGGCTGGACTTCGAATTCGATCCTAAAGACAACTTATTTGTCCGTATCGACCGTCGTCGTAAATTACCTGCGTCTATTATCCTGCGTGCAATGAATTTCAGCACGGAAGATATTCTGAACCTGTTCTTCGACAAAACCACGTTCGAAATCAGCAATAATAAACTGATTATGACTCTCGTTCCTGAGCGTCTGCGCGGTGAAACTGCTTCTTTTGATATCGAAGCGAACGGAAAAGTTTATATCGAAAAAGGACGCCGTATTACTGCGCGTCATATCCGTCAGCTTGAAAAAGAAGAAATCACTAAGATCGAAGTACCTGTTGAATACATCGCAGGGAAAGTGGTTGCGCGTGATTACATCGATACAGCGACCGGTGAGTTAATTTGTGCGGCTAACATGGAAATGTCTCTGGATCTGCTGGCACGTCTCAGCCAGTCCGGTCACAAAACCATTGATACGCTGTTCACCAACGACCTGGATCACGGCGCTTACATGTCAGAAACTCTGCGTGTGGACCCAACCAGCGATCGTTTAAGTGCACTGGTAGAAATCTACCGTATGATGCGCCCTGGTGAGCCGCCAACCCGTGAAGCTGCCGAAAATCTGTTTGAAAATCTGTTCTTCTCAGAAGATCGTTACGATCTCTCTGCAGTAGGCCGGATGAAGTTCAACCGTTCACTGAGTCGTGAAGATTCTGATGGCTCAGGTATTCTGAGCAAAAAAGACATCACCGATGTGATGCAGAAACTGATCGAGATCCGTAACGGCCGTGGTGAAGTGGATGATATCGACCACTTAGGTAACCGTCGTATCCGTTCTGTCGGTGAAATGGCTGAAAACCAGTTCCGTGTAGGTCTGGTACGTGTTGAGCGTGCAGTGAAAGAGCGTCTGTCCCTGGGCGATCTTGATAATCTGATGCCTCAGGACATGATCAACGCCAAGCCAATTTCTGCTGCGGTAAAAGAGTTCTTTGGTTCCAGCCAGCTGTCTCAGTTTATGGACCAGAACAACCCGTTATCAGAAATTACGCACAAACGCCGTATCTCCGCGTTAGGCCCGGGCGGTCTGACCCGTGAGCGTGCAGGCTTTGAAGTGCGCGACGTTCATCCTACGCACTACGGTCGTGTTTGTCCTATCGAGACCCCTGAAGGTCCGAACATCGGTCTGATCAACTCCTTATCTGTTTATGCACAGACAAACGAATATGGTTTCCTGGAAACCCCGTACCGTTTAGTGCGTGAAGATGTTGTGACTGATGAGATTCATTATCTGTCTGCAATTGAAGAAGGTAACTTCATCATTGCTCAGGCAAATACCGTTTTAGATGACGATGGTCACTTTGTTGATGAACTGATTACCTGCCGTAACAGAGGTGAGTCCAGCTTATTCAGCCGCGACCAGGTTCAGTATATGGACGTTTCCACCCAGCAGATCGTTTCTGTGGGTGCGTCACTGATCCCATTCCTGGAACACGATGATGCCAACCGTGCATTGATGGGTGCGAACATGCAACGTCAGGCGGTTCCGACTCTGCGCGCTGACAAGCCGCTGGTTGGTACTGGTATGGAACGCGCTGTTGCGGTTGACTCCGGCGTAACCGCTGTTGCCAAACGTGGTGGTACGGTTCAGTACGTTGATGCATCACGTATCGTTATTAAAGTTAATGATGAAGAGATGTATGCCGGCGAAGCAGGTATCGACATCTATAGTCTGACTAAATATACCCGTTCTAACCAGAACACCTGTATCAACCAGACTCCTTGCGTTTCGCTGGGTGAGCCTGTTGAACGCGGTGATGTGCTGGCAGATGGTCCGTCCACCGATCTGGGTGAACTGGCGCTGGGTCAGAACATGCGCGTGGCATTTATGCCATGGAACGGTTACAACTTCGAAGACTCCATCCTCGTGTCCGAGCGTGTTGTTCAGGAAGACCGTTTCACCACTATCCACATTCAGGAACTGGCTTGTGTGTCCCGTGACACCAAACTGGGGCCGGAAGAGATCACTGCTGATATCCCGAACGTGGGTGAAGCGGCTCTCTCCAAACTGGATGAGTCCGGTATCGTGTATATCGGTGCGGAAGTGAAAGGCGGCGATATTCTTGTGGGTAAAGTGACACCAAAAGGTGAAACACAATTAACCCCGGAAGAGAAACTGCTGCGTGCTATCTTCGGTGAAAAAGCCTCTGACGTGAAAGATTCGTCACTGCGTGTACCGAACGGCGTGTCCGGTACCATTATCGACGTACAGGTCTTTACCCGCGATGGCGTGGAAAAAGATAAACGTGCGCTCGAAATCGAAGAAATGCAACTGCGTGATGTGAAGAAAGACCTCACAGAAGAGTTACAGATTCTCGAAGCCGGCCTGTTTTATCGTATTCGTTCTGTCCTGGTAAGCGGCGGAATGGAAGCGGATAAACTGGACAAACTGCCGCGTGAGCGTTGGTTAGAACTGGCACTGACTGATGAAGAAAAACAGAATCAGTTAGAGCAGTTGGCTGAACAGTATGACGAACTGAAATCTGTGTTCGCTAAGAAACTGGAAGCGAAACGTCGCAAAATCACTCAGGGCGATGACCTGGCACCGGGCGTGCTGAAAATCGTCAAAGTGTATCTGGCCGTGAAACGTCAGATCCAGCCTGGTGATAAAATGGCGGGTCGTCACGGTAATAAAGGGGTTATCTCAAAAATTAACCCTATCGAAGATATGCCATACGATGAAAACGGTAACCCTGTTGACCTCGTGCTGAATCCGCTGGGCGTACCATCACGTATGAACATCGGTCAGATTCTGGAAACCCATCTGGGTATGGCTGCGAAAGGCATCGGCGATAAAATCAATAAGATGCTGAAAGAGCAGCAGGACATCGCGAAATTACGCGGTTTCATCCAGAAAGCTTATGACCTGGGTAATGACCCGCGTCAGAAAGTCGATCTGAACACCTTCAGTGATGAAGAAGTGCTGCGTCTGGCAGAGAACCTGAAAAAAGGTATGCCGACTGCAACACCGGTATTTGACGGCGCGAAAGAGCAGGAAATCAAAGAGTTACTGACTCTGGCTGATTTACCGACGTCCGGTCAGATTACCTTGTTTGATGGTCGTACCGGTGAGCGTTTTGAGCGTCAGGTTACTGTCGGCTATATGTACATGCTGAAACTTAACCACTTGGTTGATGACAAAATGCATGCGCGTTCTACCGGTTCTTACAGCCTGGTTACTCAGCAGCCGCTGGGTGGTAAGGCGCAGTTCGGTGGTCAGCGTTTCGGGGAGATGGAAGTGTGGGCACTGGAAGCATACGGTGCCGCTTATACCCTCCAGGAGATGCTGACAGTGAAATCGGATGATGTTAACGGTCGTACGAAGATGTATAAAAACATCGTCGACGGCAGTCATCAGATGGAACCGGGCATGCCGGAGTCTTTCAACGTATTGCTGAAAGAAATCCGTTCACTCGGTATCAATATCGAGCTGGAAGACGAGTAATTGCCGTTGTGGCTGCCCGCATCTGAGCGGGCAGCACCAGTAAATCTGGTTTAAGGGACAGGCAGTATTATTTGCTTGTCTCACAGGTCTAACTCCGACAGGAGCCATTTCGTGAAAGACTTATTAAAGTTTCTGAAAGCACAAAGCAAGACCGAAGAGTTTGGTGCGATCAAAATTGGTCTGGCCTCACCTGACATGATTCGTTCATGGTCATTTGGTGAAGTGAAAAAGCCGGAAACCATTAACTACCGTACGTTCAAACCTGAACGTGACGGGCTTTTCTGTGCGCGAATTTTCGGGCCGGTAAAAGATTACGAATGTTTGTGCGGTAAGTACAAACGTCTGAAGCACCGTGGTGTGATTTGTGAGAAATGTGGTGTTGAAGTGACCCAGACTAAAGTGCGTCGTGAGCGCATGGGTCACATCGAACTGGCATCACCTACTGCACACATCTGGTTCTTAAAATCACTGCCATCCCGTATCGGTTTACTGCTCGATATGCCGCTGCGTGATATTGAACGTGTCCTGTACTTTGAATCTTATGTTGTTGTTGAAGGCGGGATGACCAGCCTTGAGCGCAGCCAGATTCTGACTGAAGAACAGTACCTGGACGCTCTGGAAGAGTTCGGTGATGAATTCGACGCGAAAATGGGTGCGGAAGCCATCCAGGCCTTGCTTAAAGCAATGGATCTGGAACAGGAAGTCGAAAACCTGCGTGAAGAACTGAACGAAACCAATTCAGAAACCAAACGTAAGAAACTGACTAAACGCATCAAACTGTTAGAAGCCTTTATCCAGTCCGGCAACAAGCCTGAGTGGATGATCCTGACAGTTCTGCCGGTATTACCACCGGATCTGCGTCCGTTAGTACCACTCGACGGCGGTCGCTTTGCGACGTCAGATCTGAACGATCTGTACCGTCGTGTGATCAACCGTAATAACCGTCTGAAACGCCTGCTGGATCTGGCTGCACCTGACATCATCGTACGTAACGAAAAACGTATGTTGCAGGAAGCGGTTGATGCACTGTTAGATAATGGTCGTCGTGGTCGTGCTATCACCGGCTCTAACAAGCGTCCGCTGAAATCACTGGCAGACATGATCAAAGGTAAACAAGGTCGTTTCCGTCAGAACCTGCTCGGTAAGCGTGTTGACTACTCCGGTCGTTCTGTAATCACCGTAGGTCCGTACCTGCGTCTGCATCAGTGCGGTCTGCCTAAGAAAATGGCACTGGAGCTGTTCAAACCGTTCATCTACGGCAAGCTGGAACTGCGTGGTCTTGCTACCACCATCAAAGCTGCCAAGAAAATGGTTGAGCGCGAAGAGTCCGTTGTATGGGATATCCTGGATGAAGTTATCCGCGAGCACCCGGTTCTCCTGAACCGTGCGCCGACACTTCACCGTCTGGGTATTCAGGCGTTCGAGCCTATCCTTATCGAAGGTAAAGCTATCCAGTTACACCCACTCGTTTGTGCGGCATACAACGCCGACTTCGATGGTGACCAGATGGCGGTTCACGTCCCTCTGACCCTGGAAGCACAGCTCGAAGCCCGTGCCCTGATGATGTCTACAAACAACATCCTGTCACCGGCAAGCGGCGATCCGATTATCGTACCTTCTCAGGACGTTGTTCTGGGCCTGTACTACATGACCCGTGACTGTGTTAACGCCCCGGGCGAAGGCATGGTACTTAACGGTTCAACAGAAGCTGAGCGTGTTTACCGTTCCGGCCATGCTTCACTGCATGCGCGCGTGAAAGTCCGTATCACTGAAGAAGTGAAAGACGGTGAAGGTAATATTACGAAGCAAACAAGCCTGGTTGATACCACTGTCGGCCGTGCCATTTTATGGCGTATCGTTCCGCGTGGTCTGCCTTTCTCATTGGTTAACCAACCACTGGGTAAGAAAGCAATCTCTAAAATGCTGAATACTTGTTACCGTATTCTGGGCATGAAACCGACCGTTATTTTTGCTGACCAAATCATGTACACCGGTTTTGCTTACGCTGCCCGTTCAGGTGCATCTGTTGGTATCGATGACATGGTTATTCCTGAGAAGAAAGCAGGAATTATCGCGGAAGCGGAAGCGGAAGTGGCAGAAATCCAGCAGCAATTCCAGTCAGGTCTGGTTACTGCCGGCGAACGTTACAACAAGGTTATCGATATCTGGGCTGCAGCAAACGAACGTGTTGCTAAAGCGATGATGGAAAACCTGTCAACGGAAACCGTGATTAACCGTGACGGCGAAGAAGAACAACAGGTTTCTTTCAACAGCATCTATATGATGGCCGACTCAGGTGCGCGTGGTTCTGCTGCACAGATTCGTCAGCTGGCCGGTATGCGTGGTCTGATGGCGAAACCGGATGGTTCCATCATCGAAACGCCAATCACCGCGAACTTCCGTGAAGGTCTTGACGTACTCCAGTACTTCATTTCAACGCACGGTGCGCGTAAAGGTCTGGCGGATACCGCACTGAAAACAGCGAACTCCGGTTATCTGACACGTCGTCTGGTTGACGTCGCGCAGGATCTGGTTATCACTGAAGATGACTGTGGTACGCACGAAGGTATCATGATGTCGCCGGTTATCGAGGGTGGTGATGTTAAAGAACCACTGCGTGATCGCGTTCTGGGCCGTGTGGCTGCAGAAGACATCCTGAAACCGGGTACCGCGGATATTCTTATCCCGCGTAACACCCTGCTTCATGAAAAACAGTGTGATCTGTTAGAAGAGAACTCTGTAGACATCGTGAAAGTGCGTTCTGTGGTAAGTTGCGAAACTGACTTCGGTGTGTGTGCCAAGTGCTACGGTCGTGACCTGGCGCGCGGTCATATCATCAACTCAGGTGAAGCCGTTGGTGTTATTGCAGCACAGTCAATCGGTGAGCCGGGTACACAGTTAACAATGCGTACGTTCCACATCGGTGGTGCGGCATCCCGTGCTGCTGCTGAGTCCAGCATTCAGGTCCGTAATACCGGTACACTGAAACTGTTCAACGCTAAGCTGATTGGTAACACCGCAGGTAAACTGGTTGTCACTTCCCGTAATACCGAACTGCGTCTGGTTGATGAATTCGGTCGTACCAAAGAGAGCTATAAAGTGCCTTACGGTGCTCAGCTGACTAAAGGTGACGGCGAAGCAGTTAATGGTGGCGAAACTGTCGCTAACTGGGATCCGCATACCATGCCGGTTGTCAGTGAAGTGTCCGGTGTTATTCGTTTCACCGACATGCATGACGGTCAGACCATTACCCGTCAGACTGATGAATTAACCGGTCTGTCATCACTGGTCGTTCTGGATTCTGCAGAGCGTACAGCAAGTGCGAAAGAAATGCGTCCGGCACTGAAAATCATTGATGCGAAAGGCAATGATGTTCTGATCCCTAATACGGATATGCCTGCTGCTTACTTCCTGCCGGGTAAAGCGATTGTACAGTTGGATGATGGCGTGACTATCAGTGCCGGTGACACACTGGCGCGTATTCCGCAGGAATCTGTCGGTACAAAAGATATCACCGGTGGTCTGCCGCGCGTTGCGGATCTGTTCGAAGCCCGTCGTCCGAAAGAGCCGGCTATCCTTGCTGAAATCAGCGGTATCATTTCCTTCGGTAAAGAAACCAAAGGTAAACGTCGTCTGGTGATTTCACCAATTGACGGCAGTGATGCTTACGAAGAGATGATCCCTAAATGGCGTCAGCTCAACGTGTTTGAAGGTGAGATGGTTGAACGTGGTGACGTCGTATCTGATGGTCCGGAATCACCACATGACATCCTGCGTCTGCGTGGCGTGAATGCGGTTGCCCGTTATATCGCGAACGAAGTCCAGGAAGTTTACCGCTTACAGGGCGTTAAGATAAACGATAAACACATTGAAGTTATCGTTCGTCAGATGCTGCGTAAAGTCACCATCTCTTCTGCGGGAAGTTCTGACTTCCTCGAAGGCGAGCAGGTTGAATATGCGCGTGTTAAAGTGGCAAACCGTCTGCTGGAGCAGGATGGCAAGATCGCTGCAACCTTCGAACGTGATCTGCTTGGTATTACCAAAGCATCACTGGCGACAGAGTCCTTCATCTCTGCGGCATCGTTCCAGGAAACCACACGCGTTCTGACTGAAGCGGCCGTTGCGGGTAAACGCGACGAACTGCGCGGTCTGAAAGAGAACGTTATTGTGGGTCGCCTGATCCCTGCCGGTACCGGTTTCTCGTACCACCAGGAACGTATCCGCCGTCGTCATCTGGCAGATGCTATCGATGCACCACAGGCAGTCAGTGCAGATGAAGCAACAGCGAACTTAGCTGAGCTTCTGAACGCCGGCTTCGGTGGCAGCAAAGAGTAAGTGGCACAGTAATGTGACCAGTTGAACAGCCCTCCTTTTAAGGAGGGCTTTTTTGTGCAGGGTATAAGGCAATGAACACATCATGCGCAACCTATTGTATATACTTATAGTTTTTCTTTCTGTTGCCGGGTTTAACCGGGCAATTGCAGTACCTGCGGTACAACCCCCGGATGCTCAGGAGTGGTTGCTGAAAGACGAACCGCCGTTACTGATTCAGGTTAAGGCACCACAAACTGTTTTTGCACCGGTCGCCGGGGTAATGCAGGGCGTGGCAGAGCTGAATCCGTCTCATGGTTTTTATATTTATCCGATGAAAGGGGATTACCGGGAATTACAGTTTGGTAATGACCGTGGCTTTATTGAAAACAGCGGTTTATCTACTAAAAAACCTAAAACGATCCCGCCGCTGGATACACTGAATGAGCTGAATAATCCTATCTATGACTATCTTATAACCACAAAGGATACGGATATTTTTGGCGCGCCGGATGAATCGAAGCCGCCGGTTGCAACACTATTCGATGACCTGCGCTATCCGGTACTGGCTAAGATGGTCAGGGAAAACCGGGAAGGTGACAAAATTGTCTGGCTGACAATCCGTCTGGCAGACAGACTGGCGTATGTCCGCCTGTCGGATGTAGAGCTGGATAAAGGCGTTCCGATCCTGACTTATCATCACATTCTCAAAGAGAGTGAGAATAAGAACTTCCTGCATACCTCCACCACCACATCGGTTGAGGCCTTTCAGGCGCAGATGGATTATCTGAAACGCAATGGCTACCGGACGCTCTCTCTTGATGATGTCGCGGGCTATCTGAAAAAAGAAAATAACCTGCCGGGGAAAGTGGTTATTCTGACATTTGATGACGGGCTCAAATCGGTTTACCGCTATGCGTATCCGATCCTCAAACGCAACAATCAGCATGCCGCGTTATTTGTTATCTCTTCGCGTGTTAAATCAAAAATCCAGAAATGGGCACCGGATGGCTTACAGTTTATGAACTGGACAGAGTTACTGGCATCACGGGATATTTTTGATATTCAGTCCCATGCTCACTTTTTGCATCGCCTGGATAAACGGAAAAACCCGATTATTTTCAGCCGGACAGAGCATTCCATTTTACTGGATTATCAGCGTTCGCAGCGTGTGCTGGCAAAACTGAATCCGGAGCAGCATTATCTGGCCTATCCGTTCGGAGCATATAATCAGGATGCAATGGACGCCGCAGCTCAGGCAGGAATGACACTCGCGGTCACCACCATTCAGGGCAAAGTACGACTGGGTGATAACCCTTATGCACTGAAACGGCTTTATGCATTACGAACTGATTCAATTGAGAAATTTGCCTCAATGATCGGCAACAGTGGTCCGGAAGTGGTGAATACAGATATTATTGTCGATAAGTAAAAATTAATATGGCTATCTGTTAAATTTGTTTTATGTGACGTCTTCTTTTCCGGTAATTTATTTTCCGGAAAAGCGGGCGTTACATAATAATAGATAAATAAATCTTTCTTTATGAAATAAGGAACTGAAGTTCATAGGGTGCTGAGTCATAATTAACTAAATTATCTTCAAATTCATTTGCAATAACCAGTCCTGGTTTATCTTTATCTTTGAAATATTGTTCCACCATAACAATATCAACCTTTTCAGAAAGATAATTACAAATACAGCACAGGTATAATCCTGCCGGCAGGCAAACCAGGTTGGGTGAATCAAAGTCTGGTTTTTCTTTCAGATAGATAAGGTATTTTGACGGATAAAATGTTTGATCAATAATATTATTATAATCCAGAACATAGGCATATTGCCGTAAATAAGAAAGTGATTTATTTTCCGGCTTGGATTTCATTTCTGCCAGTCTCAGTTCCATCTTAGAAATGGGGCGGTCTGAGGGATAGCAGGGAACAAACAGACACCAGCGTTCCGGCAGTTCAACACTGTAAAAA
Organism: Morganella psychrotolerans; assembly: GCF_001676155.1. Classification (GTDB taxonomy): domain Bacteria; phylum Pseudomonadota; class Gammaproteobacteria; order Enterobacterales; family Enterobacteriaceae; genus Morganella; species Morganella psychrotolerans. The sequence continues at coordinate 14,489 of NZ_LZEW01000007.1, forward strand.
GGTTCACCCCCTGACTTATTATCAACAAAACTGAAGTAATCAACATACCAGTCTAATGTTTCTATCATGCCATGCAAATCTTTCAGTTGCTGCTCCTTCCGCTTTCTTTCCTGTATTAAATAATGTGTTAATTTTTCTTTATCCCCGCTTTCAATAATGATTTTAATATCACTTAAATTCATATTTAGCTTTTGAAGATACTTAATTCGGTCAATGTAATGAAATTGTTCAAACAGATAGTAACGATATCCGGTTTCACTATCGACATATCCCGGTTTCAGAATGCCTTTTTTATCATAAAAACGTAGCGTTTGTGTTGAAATACCTAATAATTTGGCTGTTTCACCAATTGTAAAATATTTTTTCATATTCTTTCCCGGGTAAATGTCACTTTTATTTAAACTATCAGATTTAAAATTAACATACTATTTTCTGTAAAAATAATTTTGTGATTATCTTCTCATATCCGGAAAACCTGATTTAACCTTATTCCGGCTATAAGGTTTAGGGTGAGTGCGTACTTATTTTAACTTGTCACTTTTATAACAGTGATGAGAAATGATTATTCAGGATAAATAATGAAAGAACGCACTCAACTTTTGTATTCAGGGGAAATGGATTATCCGGAAGGCATGTACCCGGATTCACCGGCAATATTTCCGGCAACAGCATACGCGATGCGCGATACGCAGCATTACTATGCTGTCAGCAGCGGGAATGGTGAATATCAATATAACCGCACAGCGAATCCGAATCGTGACAGCTTATCCGCTGCGATTTCAATGATGGAGGACGGTGACGTTTCTGCGGTCATGGCATCAGGCATGGCGGCGATTTCAGCGACACTGCTGAGCCTGCTGAAGCAGGGCGACCATCTTGTTGTTAATGAATCAATTTACGGCGAAACGATTGAGTTAATCGATCTGATCTTAATCCCGTTGGGGGTCACTGTGACCTACGCGGACTTTCTCTCTCCGGCAGCGATTTCGGCGGCGATACGTCCGGAAACTGTTATGTTTTATACCGAAATTATCAGCAATCCATTGATTAAAGTGATTGATATTGATGCTGTTTCGGCGATCAGCCGTAAACATCAGTGTTTGCTGGTGGTTGATAATACATTTTCAACTCCTTTTGTTATTAAACCACTGCAACATGGTGCGGATATTGTCATCCACAGTCTGACAAAATTTTTCGGCGGGCATAGTGATTTAACCGCAGGTTCAGTGACCTGTTCGCTGGCACTGATGCAGAAAATTGAACTGAAAGCCCGCCTGCTGGGCGGATGTAGTGATCCATACACGGCATGGCTTTGCCTGCGCAGTATCCGGACGATGGAAATGCGTGTTACCCGGCAGATGGAAAATGCGCAGGCTATCGCACAGGCACTCAGTCGTGACCCGCGTGTTGCGCAGGTTAACTACCCGGGGCTTGAGAGTCATCCACAGCATACACTGGCTGACTCACTGTTTATTCACGGATATGGTCCGATGCTCAGTTTCCGTGTGCGGGATGAACAGCCGTTGGTGGATGTATTTATTCACCGCCTGGAGCTGATCACTTACCTGGGAACATTGGGTGGATTCCGCACGTCACTGGCGCATCCGGCGACAGCATTCAGGACTGAATTTACCCCGCAGCAGCTTATTGATTTCGGCATGCATGAAGGATTGATTCGTATTTCTGCCGGCTGCGAAGCCGCTGAGGATTTAATTGCTGATATCACTCAGGCACTTGATGTATTTAATTAATTTCGGATACTCATTATGGACTCAATACTAAATATAATTAATCAGTTTTCAGATTTTATCTGGACGTATCCGATGCCAATTTTATTAGTCAGTCTCGGCATCTGGTTAACCATTAAATTCCGTTTTAAATACCAATTTAATTTTCGGTTTAATATAAAGAATACATACGGCGGTTTATTTAATAAAAAAGGTATCAGTGAAAAACTTCAGGGAGCCGGTTCGGTATCCAGTTTTGCAGCGGCCTGTACCGCATTGGCTAATACCGTCGGGATCGGCAGTATCGGCGGGGTTGCCACCGCAATTACGATGGGCGGTCCGGGCGCAATATTCTGGCTTTGGTTTTCCGCTTTCTTTGGTATTGCGACCAAAGCGTGTGAAATTATTCTCGGGCAGCGTTACCGCGTCAAATATGAAAAATCCATGGATGAATATGTCTGTGACCGCTCATTTGTGATGGAGCATGCACTGGGCTGGAAAAAAGGCGCGGTGGCACTTTCTGTCTGCTGCTTTATGCTCGGGCCGTGGACGTGCCTGGTACAGAGCGAATCAGCAACATCCTCCATTGAAGAAGCCTTTAATGTCGACAGTTATCTGACCCTGATTGTGATGGTTATTTTTATTGCCAGTGTCATCATCGGTGGCTTGAAAGGCATTTCTTCCAAAATGGAAAGTGTGGTACCGAAACTGGCAATTACCTATCTGACCGTTGCGGTGATCCTACTGGTGATGAATTACGATCAGATTCTTGCTGCATTTGCCCTGATTTTTAAATCTGCATTTTCACCGGCTGCCGGTGTCGGCGGATTTGCCGGTGCAACAGTCATGGAAGCTATCCGTTTTGGTATTGCCCGTGGTATTTACTCTAATGATGCAGGAACTGGTTACGGCATTGTCGCTCATGCGGCAGCTACGACGGATCACCCTATCCGCCAGTCAAGCTGGGGGTTTGGTGAAGTTTTCCTGACCATTATTATTTGTACAGTAACGGCATTAGCGATTCTGACAACCAATGTCTGGGTTGATTACCCCGGAATTACATCATCGCGCCTGACAACATTAGCGTTTAAAGTGACGTATGGTGATGTTGGCAGCTGGTTTATGGCGATATTTATTACATTGCTGGCCTGTACAACAACCATTGGTATGTATTTTACCTGCGAAAAAGCGGTTAACTTTTTCTTCGGTGATACAAAAGCCAATAAAATAGCGAAAAATTTGTATCGCGTTTATTATCTGGCGCCAATTATTTTATTCAGTAATTTACAGGCTGATATTTTATGGGCGCTGACGGATATTTTAAGTGCAGTTTATGTACTGATTACGATGATATTAATTCTGAGTCAGCGGAAAGAAATTTTCCGGTTATTTAATGATTTCTGGGGACGTTATATCCCGGCAAAAAATGCCGGAGAAGATGTGCCGCCGGTGACATTTTGTAAGCGGATAGACTAAAAAAAACGGGCCGGAAAAATACCGGCCCGCTTTATTTTACCGCCCCAGATATTGATCCCAGTCTTTCCATACCGGTTGAAGCCCCGCCGCCAGCAGAGCATCTGTTACCTGCTGTGGTGTGCGGTTGTCATGCGGGCTGAACTGTTCCAGCTCCGGGTCATCCCCTTGTGCGTAGCCGCCCGGCTGGGTTTTTGACCCGGCACTGACCTGGTTAATCGCGACCGGCACCATATGATCGCGGAAATACGGCGATTCCCGGGTGGAGAGGGATAACTCAATGTCCGGTGCAAACAAACGGAAGGCGCAGATAAGCTGTACCAGCTCTGCGTCATTTATCAGTGACTCCGGCTCAATGCCCCCCGCGCACGGGCGCAGGCGGGGAAATGAAACTGAATAGCGGCTTTTCCGGTAGCGCAGGCGGAGATAGTTAAGATGCTCCGCGACCATATAACAGTCAGTGCGCCACTGAGCAGAAAGCCCGATCAGCGCACCCAACCCGATTTTGTCGATCCCCGCCTGACCTAAGCGATCGGGTGTCTGTAAGCGCCAGTGAAAATCTTGTTTGCGACCTTTCAGATGATGCCGCTGATAGGCGCTTTCGTGGTAGGTTTCCTGGTAAACCATCACACCATCCAGCCCGAGCGTTCGCAGCTCGGCATATTCCTCTGTCGCCATCGGCTGCACTTCCATCATCATAGTACTGAAATAATTGCGGATTAGAGGAAAGGTTTCGCGGAAATACGCCATGCCGACTTTGCGCTGATGTTCGCCCGTTACCAGCAGCAGACTGTCAAACCCGAGAGCCTTAATCGCTTCGCATTCCGTTCGGATTTCTTCCGGTGTCAGGGTTTTTCGTTTTATCGCGTTACTCATGGAAAAACCGCAGTAAGTACAATCATTGGCGCACAGGTTGGAGAGATAAAGCGGCACATACATACCAACGACGTGCCCGAAACGCTGACGGGTCAGTGTTTGTGCTTTCTGCGCCATCTCTTCCAGATACGGGCGGGCTGCCGGGGAAATCAGTGCCATAAAGTCCGGTAACGTCAGGTTTTCCCGGTTCAGTGCCTGTTCAACATCACGCGCTGTTTTACTGTTCAGCTGCAAAGTAAGGTTGTCCCAATCCAGTTGCTGCCAGTGTTCACTGAAGGTATTGTTGTCAGTCATAGCGCCTCCAGAAATGCGGTCAGCGGGCTGGTGGCGGTCGCATGTTGCTGCTGAGGGGCAAGTTCTGCTTCCCGCGCCAGAAGACCTGCTTCCACTGCCTGACGGAATGCATTTGCCATCAATACCGGTGAGCGCGCAATTGCCATAGCGGTATTCACCAGCACGGCATCAGCCCCCAGTTCGATGGCTTCCAGCGCGTGGCTTGGTGCGCCGATCCCCGCATCAATCACGACCGGTACTGTTGCCTGTTCAATAATAATCCGCAGCATATCGCGGGTCTGTAATCCCCGGTTGGAACCGATAGGCGCACCCAGCGGCATTACTGCGGCACAACCGACTTCTTCCAACCGGCGGCATAATACCGGGTCTGCACTGCAATAGGGCAAAACAACAAATCCCTCTTTGACCAGGGTTTCGGCAGCAGACAATGTTTCTATCGGATCAGGCAGTAAATAGCGGGCGTCGGGATGGATTTCCAGTTTGATCCAGTGGGTATCCAGGGCTGCCCGCGCCAGACGGGCGGCAAATACCGCTTCCTGTGCATTTTTTGCGCCGGAAGTATTCGGCAGCAGTTTTATCCCCAGTTCGCGGAGCGGAGCGAGGATCTCATCATGCCCTTGTGCAAGATCGATGCGCTTCATCGCCATAGTGACTAACTGGCTGCCGGAGGCGGCAATCGCGTCCTGCATTGTGCGGCTGTTCGCGTATTTTCCGGTGCCGGTAAATAAGTGAGATGTAAATGTGGTATCTGCAATGGTCAGCATAATTAGCCTCCGGCGATAGCCTGAAAAAGTAACACCTGATCGCCGTCATTGATGATGAAATTGCTCCATTCATCACGGACAACAATGGTCTGATTGACGGCAACGGCAACCCCGACAGCAGGGCGTTCAAGGTGCGCCAGCAATGCGCTGACAGTCAGCGGCTCTGTGAAAATCATCACATCATCATTTACTGTTATGCGCATACGGCAGCCTCCCGGCATACCGGGCAGTGTGTTGCCCGCTGCAATTGCAAGGTGCTCCAGCTCTGCTGTTTGCCGTCAAAAAGGCGCAGTTTTCCGTCCAGCGCAGAGGGTAGCCCTGCCAGCAGTTTGATCGCTTCCAGCGCCTGTAACGTGCCGATCACGCCGACCACCGGACCAAGCACACCGGCTGTGCGGCAGTTGCGCTCAGGAACCACATCATCGGGATAGAGACAGCAATAGCAGCCGTGCTCAAACGGCGGAGTGAGTACCAGCAACTGACCACTGAACCCGACGGCGCTGCCGCTGACCAGGGTTTTTCGCTGTGCAACACAGGCGGCATTGATAGCATGACGAGTGGTCATGTTATCAGTGCAATCCAGTACAATATCCGCTTGTTTTACATGATGTTGCAGAGTGTCTCCTGTCTGGCGGACAGTAACCGTATTCAGGCGCAGCGACGGGTTCAGCGCCCGCAGACGTGCTGTTGCGGTTTGCGCTTTATTCGCCTGCACATCCGCTTCGGTATATAAAATCTGGCGCTGAAGATTGGAGATATGAATGTCATCATCATCAATCAGAGTCAGTTCGCCGACTCCGGCGGCGGCCAGATAAAGTGCCGCCGGAGATCCCAATCCGCCGAGACCCACGACCACGGCATGAGACTGTTTGAGTTTCAGCTGACCTTCCGGGCCGATATCTTCCAGCAGCAACTGGCGGCTGTAGCGCATAAAATCATAATCACTGAGCATGGCTGACCTCCGGGTTTTCTGTGTATTCGCCGGTCAGCCGCAGCAATTGCCGGGTCGCTGCCTGCCAGTCCGCGGCTTTTGTGATGGCGCTGACTACCGCGATACCGCCGACACCGGTGGCAAGCACCTTTGGCGCTGTTTCACAGGAAATGCCGCCGATAGCCACGGTAGGTATTTCCGGGGTCGCCGCGACCTGGCGGGCTAAATTGTCCAGCCCCTGAGGTAAAGAAGGCATGTCTTTGGTTTGTGTGGGAAAAATATGCCCCAGTGCGATATAAGACGGATGCAGTGCTTTCGCGCGTTGCAGCTCGCTTTCATCGTGTGTGGAGATCCCCAGGCGCAGCCCGGCTTGTTGGATCGCCTGTAAATCAGCCAGCGCTGAATCTTCCTGACCGAGATGCACGCCGTAAGCGCCGTGTTTTACAGCCAACCGCCAGTAATCATTGATAAACAGCCGTGCCTGATAGTGTTTGCCAAGTGCGATGGCCGTGCGGATCTGTTCATCAACCTGCGCATCGGTTCTGTCTTTGATCCGTAGCTGGATAGTGCGCACGCCAAGTTTCAGCAGGCGCTCAATCCACAGCACAGAATCCACTACCGGATACAGTCCTGATTTTTTTTTCCGTCCGGGCGAATGGTGCATCAGGCAGATTCATCGATACGCTCCTCTGCACCGTGATACAGCTCGCTGCCTTTGGCGCGGAAGGCGTCAGACATCTCTTCCATCCCGGCGGCGTAGTCGCGCACTTCCTGTGAAATCTTCATGGAGCAGAATTTGGGTCCGCACATAGAGCAGAAATGCGCGACTTTGCCGGATGCCTGCGGCAGGGTTTCATCATGGTAGGTGCGGGCAGTTTCCGGGTCTAACGCGAGGTTGAACTGATCTTCCCAGCGGAATTCAAACCGCGCTTTGGACATGGCATTATCGCGGATCTGCGCGCCCGGGTGTCCTTTGGCGAGGTCTGCCGCATGAGCGGCAATTTTGTAAGTGATAAGTCCTTGTTTAACATCTTCTTTATTTGGTAATCCCAGATGCTCTTTGGGCGTCACATAACAGAGCATTGCACAGCCGAACCAGCCAATCAGTGCGGCACCAATGCCGGAGGTGAAATGGTCATAGCCGGGTGCGATATCTGTCGTCAGTGGTCCCAGGGTATAGAACGGTGCTTCATGACAGTGCTCCAGTTCTTCGGTCATGTTTTTGCGGATCATCTGCATCGGCACATGGCCCGGACCTTCTATCATCACCTGAACATCATATTCCCACGCGATTTTAGTCAGTTCGCCCAGGGTGTGCAGCTCGGCAAATTGCGCGGCATCATTGGCGTCCTGAATAGATCCCGGACGCAGCCCGTCACCTAAAGAGAGCGCGACATCATAGGCGGCACAAATCTCACAGATTTCGCGGAAATGCACATAAAGGAAGTTTTCCTGATGATGTGACAGGCACCATTTCGCCATAATTGAACCACCGCGCGAGACAATCCCGGTCAGGCGTTTCGCTGTCATCGGCACATAGCGCAGCAGCACACCGGCATGGATAGTGAAGTAATCCACACCTTGCTCCGCCTGCTCCAGCAGGGTATCGCGGAACATTTCCCAGGTCAGATCTTCTGCCGTACCGTTTACTTTTTCCAGCGCCTGATAAATCGGCACCGTGCCGATAGGCACCGGGCTGTTGCGCAGGATCCATTCACGGGTTTCATGAATATAGCGCCCGGTGGAGAGATCCATCACTGTATCCGCGCCCCAGCGTGTTGACCAGACCAGCTTTTCCACTTCCTCTTCAATCGAAGAGGTGACAGAGGAATTCCCGATATTGGCATTCACTTTTACCAGGAAATTGCGTCCGATGATCATCGGTTCTGATTCAGGATGATTAATATTCGACGGAATAATGGCGCGCCCTGCGGCGACTTCGTCACGGACAAATTCCGGTGTGATATTTTCCGGCAAATTCGCGCCGAAATGCTGCCCCGGGTGTTGCTGTAACAATACTTCCCCGCGAATACGCTCGCGACCCATGTTTTCGCGGATGGCGATAAACTCCATTTCCGGGGTCACAATGCCCCGGCGGGCATAATGCAACTGAGTGACACACACACCGGCTTTCGCTTTCAGCGGGGTCGGGCGATCCGGATAGCGCAGGTGATCCAGTCCGTTATCCGCCAGGCGCTGTTGTGTAAAATCAGAACTGAGTTGAGTGATGTGTTCTGTATCGCCGCGCTCTGTTATCCAGTTTTCACGCAGACGGGCAAGACCTGCGCGGACATCCAGTTTTATGTCCGGGTCGCCGTAAGACCCCGCGGTGTCATAAACCGGCACCGGCTCATTTTCTTCAAACTGCGGATTGGCTTTATCACCACCGATCAGTGTCGGCGACAGCGCAATTTCGCGCATCGGTACACGGATATCCGGGCGCGAGCCGGTGAGATAAATACGGGAAGAGTTGGGGAAATTAACCCCTTGCAGGGTGCTGATATATTCCTCTGCTGCATCGCGTTGTTCACGGCGCGAGCGGGCTTTGGAGGGCGCAGGTGTGTGTTCTGCATCCGGCGAAATATCAGTGGTGTGAATACGGTGCTCATTGGACATAGCAAATTCCTTACAGTGAACCGGCAATAAGCCGGAAGAAAAAGTGAGAAATTGCTTGTCTGGAGGTGCGTCAGGAGTAATACGTGATAACCGGGCTGTCAGTCATGTATCTGATCTGATTACAGATTGATACCACCAGCAGCGGTTAAAAGAAAAGATTACTCTTGTTCCCTTCGCGGGTACTAACCCGATCAGGTTCCGCGGATCCCGAATTAACGGTCTCAGCCCGATTTATCACAAGGATAAATGCTGGGCACTCCGACAAGAAAGATTTCAGTATAAGAAGCTGTCCGGAAACTACAACCTTTTTATAACATCTCAGTATTCACAGATTGAATCGTAGCGGCCAAATATAAAAAAAAATTAAATTAAAACTGATAATTTTCGGTTAGTTGCCGATGTTTTTTTATCGGCATGCCTTGTTACGGCATATCAGGAAAGACATTTGGTTATTTATTGTCATTATTGATTACTTTCTGCATCAGGAAAAATATGAATCTTAAAAATACGACGATCCGTGTCAGGTTATCTGTCACATTTGGTGTTCTGATCGCCATTCTGGCTCTGGTTTCAGGGATGGCGGTTATGAACCTTTATAAAGACAAAGAGATGTTCACGAATTACGTTAACGGAACATATGCACTTCAGGTTCAGGCGTATGAAGTTCGCCATGCGACGGAAGAGCGGGCGATCATGCTGCGGGATATGATCAATGCCACTGATAAGAAAGATAAAACAGAAGAACTGAGCCGTTTTGACGAAGAGGACAAAAAAGTGAGAGAAAGAACTCAGACACTGCTGGATATGGTGAATGAGTTTGGCATGGATCCGCAGGGGCGGGTCTTGCTTGATAAGATGATAGCGGATGAAAAACAGTATGCCTTAGTCACCCGGGAAGTTCTCGAACTGGATAAGCAGGGCCGGCATGAGGATGCTATTGCGAAAATGATGGATGCGGAATATGCCGCATCGGATGCTTATATCATGTCATTCCGTGCCAGCAGAGATTACGGCACCGGCACCGGTAACCAGCTCATTCAGAAGTTTGATACGAATTTTGAACGTCAGAGTAACATTATTCTGGTGTTTGCACTGCTGGCGTTAACGCTGGCTGTTGTCTCCGGGGTGATGATTATCAGAAATCTGACCCGCGCCCTGGGTGCCGAGCCTGCCGAGCTGAAAGAAGTAGCGGAGCGGGTGGCCTCCGGGGATTTATCGTCGTCCGGACAGGTGCGGCCTGCACCGGAAGGCAGCGTGCTGAGTACGCTGAAAGCCATGCAGGACAATCTGGCAGAAATCGTCGGCAAGGTACGCAACAACAGTGACAGTATTGTTACCGGTACCATGCAGATAACCAGCGGTAATGCCGACCTGAGCCAGCGGACCGAATCCCAGGCGAGCAGTCTGCAACAGACCGCCGCATCCATGGAGCAACTGTCTGCCACCGTGAAAAGCAGTGCGGATATCGCCGGTAAAGCTAACCGTATGGCAGCGCAAGCGTCGGAAGCAGCCCGCGACGGCGGTAAGAAAGTGGAGCAGGTGGAGCGTGCGATGCAGGATATCGCGCAGTCATCACAGACTATCACCGATATTATCAGTGTGATTGACGCGATTGCGTTCCAGACCAATATCCTGGCACTGAATGCGGCCGTGGAAGCCGCCCGGGCCGGTGAGCACGGACGGGGTTTTGCTGTCGTTTCCGGTGAGGTCCGCACTCTGGCGCAGCGTAGTGCGCAGGCGGCGGGGGAAATCAAAATGCTGATTAATGCCAGTGTCGAACGGGTGGGTACCGGCAGTAAACTCGTGGCGGAAGCCGGTGAATCCATGCAGGTGATTGTTACCCAGACGCAGGGAGTGAGTCAGATGATCGATGAATTGACCCTGGCAGCCAACGAGCAGTCGCAGGGTATTTCGCAGGTCGGGATTGCGGTTCAGCAGATTGACGAAGTGACGCAGCAGAATGCGGCGCTGGTGGTAGAAAACGCCGCCGCCGCCGGGAGTCTGCATCAGCAGGCTGAACAATTGATGCAGGTGATGAGACAGTTCAGACTGAACACCAGCCGCGACTGATTAGTCACGTCCGTCCCGTTATATCAGTATCATCACGGCGTCATGCACACAGTATAACGCCGTTATTTTTTCAGGTATTTTTACGGGTAACTTTGCCGGTAACTCTGTCAGTCAGTTATTGCGCCGTTAACTGCCAGGTCAGCTGTGTCCAGCCCTGCTTCTCTGCTTCGGTCTGTAACACCGGGTCGGCATTGACAGTCAGGACATCTGTTGCATAGTGACACAGGGGAAGGTCATTGGCGGAATCAGTATAAAAAATCGTGCGTTCCGGTAAAAACTGGCGAATATCCAGGAAGTTAGCCAGTTTTTCAACTTTGCCTTCGCGGAAGGTGGTGATCCCCTGTAACGCGCCGGTGTAGCGTTCATCTTTCACTTCCAGTTCAATACCGAAAGCCAGATTAACACCCAGCATCTTTGCTACCGGTTTGACGATAAAATCGCTGGTGGCAGAAATAATCACTATTGGTACGCCATTCTCTTTGTAGAATGCGAGCGTCTTTACCGCATCCGGATAGATAACCGGGCGGATTTTGCATTCAATAAAATCCGCAACCCATTCATCTACCTGCGCCACTGTGGCATGTTCCAGTGATTTCAGATTAAACGCCATATACGCCGCCATATCCAGCTTGCCGGTGCTGTAATCTTCCATCATTTGTTTATCTGCATCGAGATAAGCGGGATCAGTAATAATTTTTTTTCTCCCACAGATACTCTGTCCATAACAGGCTGCTATCTGCGGCAATTAAGGTGTGATCGAGATCGAAAATGGCTAATACAGACATGATATTCCTTTAATTAACTGACGGGGCGAGGGTGCGGATTTCATTTTTATTGAACATCAGTTCCAGTTGTGTGCCCTGTTCAAACAGTCGCTCAGAGGAGCGGTTCAGCAGATCAACGGTCAGTGCGCCCAGTCCGGTATCTACCTGATAACGGATGATATTACCCAGTAACTGGCTGTCACGTATTGTACCTGATACCGGGTGAGAAATGTGATCGCCGTACTGACGACCGGTTTCGCGCACATAAATCGACTCCGGACGGATAGCGACAATTCCGCTGAGATTCAGACCGAGCTGGCTGTTTGCACTGTCTGCACTGACCAGGTTGTAATGCCCCATAAAGCGCGCAACAAACTCATCAGCCGGCTGGGTATAAATATTTTCCGCCGTATCACTCTGAACAATTTTCCCTTTATTCATCAGGAAAATACGGTCAGACATCTGCATCGCCTCTTCCTGGTCGTGAGTGACAAAAATAGTGGTCAGATTCAGTTCCCGCTGGATCTGGCGGATTTGCTGGCGCAGATGTTTGCGGATCTGCGCGTCCAGTGCGGACAGCGGCTCATCGAGCAGTAAGATCCGGGGTTTCATCACCAGCGCCCGGGCAAGTGCCACGCGCTGACGCTGCCCGCCGGAAAGCTGCTGCGGTAACTGATGCTCTTTGCCGTTCAGTCCGACCAGTTTAATCACATCTGCCACGGCTTTTTGCTGCTCATTGAGAGGGATTTTCTGCATCTTCAGACCGAAGGCAATATTGCGCTCCACACTCATATTCGGGAACAGGGCATAGCTCTGAAATACCATGCCGATTTCACGTTTTTGTGGCGACACATGAGTAATGTCATGTTTATTCACATAAATTCTACCGTCATTAACGGACTCAAGACCGGCAAGGCAGCGCAGTAAGGTGGATTTCCCGCAGCCGCTGGGGCCGAGCAGAGTGATAAATTCCCCTTTTTCCACTGAAAAATTCAGCCCGGAAAATACCGGGGTGGCAGCGAAAGATTTTGTCAGGTTTTCAGCAATTACATAGCTCATCAGCAGTTCCTCAGCGGCTTAAACGCGATGCTGTCAGTGTCAGGATCAGGGTGAAAACAAAGTAACTCATTACCAGCGCGGAGGTGAAATGCCCGCTCGTCTGGCGCATGTTATAGAGATAAATTTGCAGTGTTTCAAAGCGCGTACCGACCAGGATATTGGCAAACACAAATTCGCCGAACAGAAAAGAAAACGCGATCAGCAGTGATACCAGCAAGCCTTTGCGGATATTCGGTACCACGACCAGCAAAACGGCTTTAAAGGTGCTTGCGCCAAGCAGGTGCGCGGCATCCATTAAATCTTTCAGCGGCACACCATTGAGACTATTGGCGAGCGCCCGGTACATAAACGGCAGCGCGATAGTGAAATAGGTGCCGATCAGTATCCAGGGTGTGCCGACAATCGGAAAAGGTCCGTCAGCAAACAATTGCAGTAATCCGACTGAAGACACCACCGGCGGCACAGCGAACGGCAGAATAATCAGTATTTCCATCACCCCTTTCAGGCGCGGGAAATAATAGAACACGGCAAATACCAGCGGCAGGATCACCAGGGCGCTGAGTGCCAGGGTGACAAAGCAGATAAACAGTGAGCGCCCGAAGGCGGCAAGAAATCGCGGATCCTGCCAGAGCTTCATATACCACTGAAGTGTCAGTCCGTCGGGCAGTACAGTCGCACCCCAGCGGGAGGAAAATGAATAAATCAGTGTGGCGGCAATCGGTAACAGCAGCATAACCACAATGATACTGAGCATGATTTTGTGGTAACGGGGAATTGCCGGTGGGGTCAGGGCAAGATCAGCACTTGGCATGGTAACTCCGTTTCAGCAGCCAATGATATGTTGCGGTGATAAATCCAAGAATAACCATCAGTAATACAGATAGTGCCGCTGCCATATTGGGTTCAAGGAATAAATCCCCTGATACCAGGCTGGCGATACGGATCGTCACCATATTGTAGTTACCGGTCGTCAGGGCATAGGTGGATGCATAAGCGCCCACAGCATTGGCGAACAGAATAATGAACGTGCCGAGCAGCGCGGGTGAGAGCACCGGCAGTGCCACATAGCGCCAGTAGGCAAGGCGTCCGGCGCCCATGGTTTTGGCGGCATCTTCCCATTCCGGTTTCAGGGCATCAAACGCGGGATAGAGCAGTAAGATGCCCAGCGGGATCTGAAAATAGAGGTAAATCAGCATCAGCCCCGTGGCACTGTAGAGATTGAAATCATCAATCACGCCCCAGGCTTTTAATTGCAGAGTGACTGCCCCGTTCACGCCGAGGATTATCACAAACGCAAATGCCAGCGGCACACCACTGAAGTTTCCTGTCATATTGGTAAAGGCAATCAGCCAGCGGCGCGGGCGCGGTGGTGCATGTTGCAGAGAGGCGGCAAACAGCGCAGCAAGAATTAATCCGCCGACACTTGAAAGACCGGAAATCCATAAGGTGTTTTCAAACGCCTGAATATAAAAAGGGCTGGTAAAAACCTCGCTGAAATTAGCGAATGACCAGGCATCTTCATAAATAAAACTGTTAATAATCACCCACAACATAGGTGCAAGCTGAAAGAGCAGAAACAGCACTGCCGCAGGCAACAGTAACAGCATCGGTTTCAGCGCAATACGGCGTGGGGTTACGCGGATTTGCTGCTGCTTTTTCATGACGGTCAGCTCCGGCAGAATATCAGCCATGGTGATCTTCCCGCAGCAGGTGAGGCACAGAGGGTTTGTCGTGTCCGGTCAGACCGAGTAACCGGCAGATTGCCCCGCACAATTGTGTCTGTTTCACCGGGAGAGAATCATCATGAGAAAAGGCATCCCCGACAACAAACAGCGGCACATGGCGCTCTTCATCCAGAATGCCGCCGTGTGATCTGTCATTATTCATGCCGTGGTCGCTGGTCACCAGCACCTGATAACCGGCTTCCCGCCATGCCGGCAGATAAGCGGAGAGCCGACCATCAGCCCGGCGGGCGCTGTTGCGGTACTGCGGGGAATCAGCGCCAAACTTATGTCCGGTATCATCAATATTCATAGGATGAATAAGAAGAAAGTCGGGATGGTATTCACGGCGCAAATATTCCGCATCAATAAACAGATGATCATCCGGATAGCTGTCTGACTGATAAAAACAGCCGTGTTGAATAGCCAGCGAATCATCATGAGTGAAACGGTCACGGACGGCATCAAACGGTGCGCGGTTATATAACTCACTGACCCAGTGATATGCCGCAGCGGCAGTGGTCTTTCCGGCTTTCTGTGCCAGGGAAAAAATACTGTCGTTATATGACAAACGTACAACCTGGTTATGAACAACCCCGCTGTCGACCGGGCGGATGCCGGTCAGAATACATTCGTACAGCGGACGGGAAAGTGAGGGTAACTCACAATCAAGGCGGTAAAGTGTGGCGTCCTGAGATTCAGTCAAACCCTGCATAAAGCCCATGCAATCATGGGCTGTGCGGTAGTTTAAGCCATCCAGAACGACCAGGATAACAGTGTGATTCATGGTCATTCCGTTAGTTCATGTTGATGATAACGTTTTGCTGCCACAGTTTCGGCAACTGGCGGGAGGTTTTTTCCCAGCCATCAAAATCAGTGATAGGTTTTGCACTGGTATACTGAGATTCCGGCAGCAGTTTTGCTTTGATGCTGTCCGGCAATGTCAGGTGCGCTGCGCGGATAGGGCGGGCATAGCCTTCGGCGAGGTTAAGCTGTCCTTTATCACTGAAGATAAATTCACGCGTCAGTTTTGCAGCATTCGGGTTTTTGGCGAATTTATTGATGATGGTGGAGTAACCTGATGTCACAGAGCCGTCAGACGGGATCACGACGGTAAAGCGCTTGGCATCAATCTGGTCACGGTAGCTGAGGGCGTTGAAATCCCACATCACGGCCACTTCAACTTCGCCTTTCTCTAAATTAGCCACACTCGGGTCATTGAGTGACAGGCGTTTCTGTTTGGCTAATTCAGCAAACATATCAATTGCCGGCTGAATATTGGTTTCGTTACCACCGAGGGCAAAGGCTGCTGCGAGCACGCCGCTGTTGGCTTGTGCGGCGATCCCGACATCCCCGATAGTCACACGGTATTTTCCGTTGCGCAGATCCGCCCAGCTTTTTGGCTGATCTTTAACGAGGTCATTATTGATGATAAAGGCAATGGTGCCGGTATACGCCAGCGCCCAGTTACCGTCTTTGTCTTTTGCCCAGTCAGGAATTTGATCCCAGGTAGTGGGTTTATAAGGCTGAACAACCCCTTTTTGTACGGCAACCGGACCAAATGACGCGCCTACATCCCCGATATCTGCCGTAGCGTTATTTTTTTCGGCGGCAAATTTGGCAATTTCCTGTGCCGAACTCAGGTCAGTATCCTGATGTTTCAGACCATATATCTTTTCAATATCCGCCCAGGTCCCTTTCCAGTTTGCCCAGGCGTCCGGCATACCTACGCTGTACACGACGCCTTCTTTTTTGGCGGCGGCAATTAATTCGTCTAACCCGGTATTATCTGTTGCAGCAAATGAGGAAAAAGATGCCGTGATAACGGCGGCAGTCAGTAATGTTTTGGTGATAACCGGAGCAGAAAATTGTTTCATAATACCCTCGTAAGTTAGCTGACTAAGTATAAGCAGACGACGGTAGGGTATGACGTATTTGTGACAACTGGCTGACACTGATATGACACTTTTCTGACAGCATATAAGCAGAGAAGACAACCGCTTTGCACGCCGGGTATTCTCCCTGTGAAGAGAGTATGATTTAATTCATCAATACTTTATTAACAAGATATCGTGAAACTATGCAGCAGATTTTAACGGGCGATGAAACAGGGTATTGGGTGATAAGCGCAGATAACCGGGTCTGGCTGCCGGAAGGGCAATTACCGGAAGGAAGTGCGGCGCAATGGATGCTGACCGGCAAACCGGCAGTGCGTATCGGTGAATGGCAGGGACTGCCGGTCTGGCTCATCCGTGAAAAAATGCGCTCGGATATGTGTTCACCCCGCATTATTGCCGCAGATAATGATGATTTATTCAAAATGGCCGGACGCGGCGTGCAGCTTGCGGAATTTTACCGCTCGCACCGCTACTGCGGCTATTGCGGTGCGGCAATGAAATACAGCGAAAGTGAATGGGCATGTCTGTGTGATGCCTGCCGCGAACGTTATTATCCGCAGATAGCGCCGTGCATTATTGTCGGTATCCGCCGTCATGATTCTATTCTGCTGGCACAGCACCGCCGCCATAAAAATGCGCCGCTGTTTACTGTGCTTGCCGGGTTTGTGGAAGTGGGGGAAACCCTGGAAGAAGCGGTTGCCCGCGAAGTAATGGAAGAGAGCCGCATTGAAATTCAGAATATCCGCTATGTGTCTTCTCAGCCGTGGCCGTTCCCGCACTCACTGATGATGGGCTTTCTGGCGGATTATGCCGACGGTGAAATTCACCATGATCCGGGCGAACTGCTCAGTGCGGACTGGTATCACTATGATAACCTGCCGGTTATTCCGCCGCCGGATACCATTGCCCGCCGCCTGATTGAAGACACGGTTGCACTGTGCCGTCAGGATGATGAAGACGCGTGATACTGCCCTGAACACAGCCCTGATTATAAGCAATATGCATGCTACAATGCTGGTTTTATAACGTACATCAATACGTTACGCGGCCATTAACTTTTTGGAGTCTGTCATGAGTGAATTGAAAAACGACCGCTATCTGCGTGCATTACTGCGTCAGCCTGTGGATATCACCCCGGTATGGATGATGCGTCAGGCCGGGCGTTATCTGCCGGAATATAAAGTTACCCGCGAACAGGCGGGGGATTTTATGGCACTGTGTAAAAACACAGAGCTGGCCTGTGAAGTCACATTGCAGCCGCTGCGTCGTTTCCCGCTGGATGCGGCGATTCTCTTTTCCGATATTCTCACCATTCCGGATGCAATGGGTCTGGGGCTCTATTTTGAAACCGGCGAAGGCCCGCGTTTTATGCATCCGGTACAAAGTGCCCGTGATGTGCAAAAGCTGCCGGTGCCGGACCCGGAACTGGAACTGGGCTATGTTATGGATGCTGTCCGCGCTATCCGCAAAGCCCTGAACGGCGATATTCCGCTGATTGGCTTTTCCGGCAGTCCGTGGACATTAGCCACTTATATGGTGGAAGGCGGCAGCAGCAAAGCCTTCACAAAAATCAAGAAAATGATGTATGCCGAACCGCAGACATTGCATCTGCTGCTGGATAAACTGGCAGACAGCGTGATTTTGTACCTGAATGCACAAATCAAAGCCGGTGCGCAGTCTGTGATGATTTTTGATACCTGGGGCGGCGTACTGACCGGGCGCGATTATCTTGAATTTTCATTGCATTATATGCATAAAATCATCGACGGACTGATCCGTGAAAATGACGGACGCCGTGTGCCGGTAACCTTGTTTACCAAAGGCGGCGGTCAGTGGCTGGAAGCGATGGCGGCAACCGGCTGTGATGCGCTGGGGCTGGACTGGACAACGGATATCGCAGATGCGCGCCGCCGCGTAGGTGACAAAGTCGCGCTTCAGGGCAATATGGATCCGTCCATGTTATATGCATCACCTACGCGTATTGAAGACGAAGTGGCATCCATCCTGGCCGGTTTCGGGCAGGGCGAAGGGCATGTGTTTAATCTCGGACATGGCATCCACCAGGATGTGGAACCTGATCATGCCGGTGCTTTTATTGACGCAGTACACCGCCTGTCAGGAAAATACCATCAGGGCTGATGTCAGCCCGCTTTAACAGAATAACGGAGGTCGTGATGTCAGAGATTGACACCCGTACGCTGAAAGCCCGGCAGATTGAACTGGCACAACAGGTCAGTTTGCAGGATGTGGTTATCGATCCCCGCTATGTGGCGGGGGTTGATGTTGGTTTTGAGGATGAAGGGCGGATAACCCGCGCCGCCGTCGTGATCCTTACATACCCGGACCTGGTTGTGGCGGAGTATCAGATTGCCCGCATTCCCACTCAGCTTCCCTATATCCCGGGACTGCTCTCTTTTCGTGAAATCCCGGCTATTCTTGCCGCGTGGGAAAAACTGACCTTAAAACCGGATCTGGTGCTGGTGGATGGTCAGGGACGTGCACATCCGCGCCGTCTCGGTGTTGCCGGTCATCTGGGCGTAACACTGAATATCCCGGCTATCGGCGTTGCCAAAAGCCGCTTGTGCGGACATTATGACGCACTCGCGGAAGGTGTGGATGCACAGTCCCCTCTCATGGATAAAGAGGAGCAGCTTGGCTGGGTCTGGCGCAGTAAAGCGCGCTGCAATCCGCTGTTCATTTCTCCCGGACATCTTATGAGTATTGACACGGCATTAGTGTGGGTGAAAGCCATGATCCGTGGCTACCGCCTGCCTGAACCCACCCGCTGGGCTGATGGTATTGCCTCAAATCGAACGTTTTTCGTCCGGTTGAAACAGAAATATCCAGATTTTCCACGTAAAGATGTGGATATTATGGATTTTCAGGTAAACTGCGGCACATGTCAGAGTAACGAGTAATACGGAATGTTAAAGAACCCGATCCATTTACGGCTGGAAAAACTGGAAAGCTGGCAGCATCTCACTTTCGCAGCAAGTCTGTGCGAGAGAATGTACCCCAATTATGCCGTTTTTTGTCAGCAGACCGGGTTTGCTGATCCGTCTCTTTACCGGCGTATTCTGGAACTCATCTGGGAAGTGCTTACCGTCAAAGATGCAAAAATAAACTTTGACAGCCAGCTGGAAAAGCTGGAAGAAGCCATCCCCGATGGTGAAGACTATGATATTTATGGTGTGTTCCCGGCTATTGATGCCTGTGCGGGACTCAGTGAACTTGTTCACATGCGTCTGAGCGGTGAAACGCTGGAACATGCTATCGCGGTAAGTGAAATTTCGGTTGGCACTGTTGCCATGCTGGAAATGACACAGGCCGGACGCGAAATGACCGATGAAGAATTAAAAGAATTACCTGCTGTTGAAGAAGAGTGGGATATTCAGTGGGAAATTTTCCGCTTATTAGCTGCATGCGAAGAGCGCGACATTGAGTTGATAAAAGGCTTGAAATCAGATCTCCGCGAAGCGGGGGTCAGTAATATTGGCGTTAGTTTAGGCGATTAAATCAAAAAACGTGATTTAAGCCTATAAATGCCGATGTTAAAGACTTCACAATTGCCCCGTCTCTGGTCTACAGTGAGGGGCGAAAAGAAGTGGCTATCGGGGCGCGTGTATCAGGGCTGTCAAATGACACATCCGACGCACTCGATGCTTTGCAAACGATAAACACACTGTAAGGATATTTTATGAATAAGACTCAATTGATTGATGCTATCGCAGAAAAAGCAGAGCTGTCTAAAGTACAGGCGAAAGCAGCGCTGGAATCTACACTGGCGGCCATCACAGACTCTCTGAAAGAAGGCGATCCCGTACAATTAGTTGGCTTCGGTACTTTTAAAGTTAACCATCGTGCAGAGCGTACCGGCCGTAACCCGCAGACTGGTAATGAAATCAAAATTGCAGCGGCAAATGTGCCAGCTTTCTCTGCCGGTAAAGCACTGAAAGACGCAGTAAAATAATTGCGTTGCAAAAACAGATTATC
Source organism: Morganella psychrotolerans (assembly GCF_001676155.1). Taxonomy (GTDB): domain Bacteria; phylum Pseudomonadota; class Gammaproteobacteria; order Enterobacterales; family Enterobacteriaceae; genus Morganella; species Morganella psychrotolerans. The sequence continues at coordinate 34,675 of NZ_LZEW01000007.1, forward strand.
AGAGGGGGATTTCGTCCCCTTTTGTTGATCAGACAGGGGCTGCTCGCACTGGGCTTTTGCTCATTGCTCAGCGCCTGTTCCGGTCAACCCACACTTCCTCCCTTCAGTGCCTCCGGCTATATTGCGGATGATGGCGCTGTCAGAATGTGGCGTCTTAACGCCGACAATGTCTCCCGTGTTCTGATGAGTGTTTACAGTCCGTACCGTGACGGACAAACGGTTGTGACCGTCTATGAATTCCGCCGCGGAAAACTCTGGCAGATCCGTACTGAATATCTCGGTGATAATGGTTTCTCTGAACAACTGCGCCTCGACCACGAGGGTAATGCGATTTTTATGCAGCGGGAAAAGAACGGACAAAAATCACCACTGAGCACGGATGAAGTAGCGCGGATAACGTTTATGGCAGAGCGTCAGTTATCCCTGAATACCGCACTTATCACCGGCGACATCCGTCTGAAACAGGGACAATGGCGAGACAGCTATGTGACTGACTGTCAGGGAAATAAATCGTACGTTGAGTTTAATGCCGAAACTGAACACTTCCTGGCTAAACGCCAGCGGAACAGTACATCACCTATCTATATTGCGTGGCTGGAATCGCCGGAAGGGCGTGAAATTTTGCTGGCTGCGAATGATAACTTCTGTAAATGGGAACCCACGGAAGATTCACTGTAAATCTCCCGCAGGTTTTATCACTGCTTAGTTTTTCAGTCTTTCAATAGCACGATAGCCGATATCCCGGCGATAAAATGCCCCGTCCCACTGAATATGACGCAGCGCGGCATAAGCCTGTTTTTGTGCCTGTGCGATATCATTACCTAATGCGGTGACACACAATACCCGTCCGCCGTTAGTAACAACCTGTCCGTCTTTCAGTGCAGTACCTGCCTGGAATACTTTGCAGTCAGCTTCCTGAACATTCAGCCCGTCAATGATATCACCCTGACGATAATTTCCCGGATAGCCACCGGCTGCCATCACAATTCCCAGCGCCGGACGCGGATCCCACTGTGATGTTTTCCCGGCTAACTGCCCCTGCGCACCCGCAAGACACAGTTCCACGAGATCAGATTGCAGACGCATCATAATCGGCTGGGTTTCCGGGTCACCAAAGCGGCAGTTGAATTCAATGACTTTCGGCTCACCGTTTTCATCAATCATCAGACCTGCGTACAGGAATCCTTGATAGATATTACCTTCGGCGGCCATTCCTTCGACTGTCGGATAAATCACTTTCTCCATCACCCGCTGATGAACAACATCAGTCACTACCGGTGCCGGAGAATACGCACCCATCCCGCCGGTATTAGGTCCGGTATCACCATCACCGACCCGCTTGTGATCCTGACTGGTTGCCATCGGTATGATATTTTTGCCATCAACCATAACAATAAAACTGGCTTCTTCGCCGGTCAGAAACTCTTCAATCACAATGCGGTGCCCGGCATCGCCGAAGGCATTGCCTGCGAGCATGTCATGTACGGCATCCTGTGCTTCTTTCAGTGTCATGGCGACAATCACGCCTTTGCCCGCCGCGAGTCCGTCCGCTTTGATAACAATGGGCGCGCCGACTTTATTAAGGTAGGCAAGTGCAGGTTCAATCTCTGTGAAATTCTGGTATGCCGCAGAGGGAATATGGTGGCGTGCCAGAAAATCTTTGGTAAAGGCTTTTGAGCCTTCGAGCTGTGCGGCACCTTTTGTCGGACCAAAAATGGTCAGACCGGCGGCAGTAAACACATCGACCACACCCATCACCAGCGGCGTTTCCGGTCCGACAATAGTCAGACCGATATCGTGGGATTGTGCAAAAGCCAGCAGTCCGTCAATATCCGTTGCATCAATATCCACATTTTTAAGATGCGGTTCCTGCGCTGTACCGGCATTACCTGGTGCGACATAAACATTTTCCGCCAGCGGAGATTGCGCTGCTTTCCAGGCAAGGGCGTGTTCGCGCCCGCCGTTACCAATAATCAGAATATTCATAAGGTAAGTTCCGGTTTCTTTTATTAATGGCGAAAATGGCGCATGCCGGTGAAAATCATGGCAATGTTGTGCTCATCTGCGGCAGCGATCACTTCATCATCACGAATAGAGCCGCCGGGCTGGATGACACAGGTTATCCCGACCGCTGCTGCGGCATCGATTCCGTCGCGGAACGGGAAGAAGGCATCAGATGCCATGGCACAACCGGCAACTTCCAGCCCTTCATCACCGGCTTTGATCCCGGCAATTTTCGCGGAATAAACCCGGCTCATCTGACCCGCGCCCACGCCGATGGTCATATCATTCTTAGCATAAACAATGGCATTGGATTTGACGAACTTCGCCACCTTCCAGCAGAACAGAGCATCTTTCAGTTCCTGCTCTGTCGGCTGACGCTTGCTGACAACCTGTAAGTCATTGCCGGTGACCATGCCGAGGTCACGATCCTGTACCAGCAGCCCGCCATTTACGCGCTTGAAATCAAGTGCGGCAACCGGGTTCTGCCACTGACCACAGGTCAGTACGCGGACATTTTGTTTTGTTGCAAGGATTGGCAATGCATCTTCAGCAACTGACGGGGCGATAATCACTTCCACAAACTGGCGCTCAACAATGGCAGAGGCTGTTTTGGCATCCAGCTCACGGTTAAACGCGATAATCCCGCCGAATGCAGAAGTCGGATCAGTTTTAAAGGCATTGTCGTAAGCGGTCAGTAATAAAGGTGCGACTGCCACTCCGCACGGGTTTGCGTGCTTCACAATGACACAGGCAGGCTGAGTAAACTGTTTTACACACTCAAGTGCGGCATCAGTATCAGCGATATTATTATAAGAGAGGGCTTTGCCTTGTAACTGAACGGCGGTACTGATCGAGGCTTCCTGAATATTCTCTTCTATATAGAAGGCAGCATTCTGATGGCTGTTCTCGCCATAGCGCATATCCTGCTTTTTGATAAAGTTCAGATTCAGGGTACGCGGGAACTGACCGGAAGGCTGAGTGGTATCACCGTGATAAGGTTTGACCTGCTGTCCGAAGTAGTTAGCGATCATGCTGTCGTAAGCGGCTGTGTGCTCAAAGGCTTTAATTGCAAGATCAAAACGGGTGTCAAAACTCAGGCTGTGCTGACCGGCATCCATCTCTGCAATAATAGTTGCGTAATCGCTGCTCTTTACCACAATCGCCACATCTTTATGGTTCTTTGCCGCAGAGCGGACCATGGTCGGGCCGCCGATATCGATATTCTCAACCGCGTCTTCTGTGGTGCAACCCGGTTTTGCCACTGTTTCAGCAAACGGATAGAGATTCACTACCACCATATCGATGGCCTCTATCTGATGCTTCGCCATTACTTCATCATCAATACCGCGGCGTCCTAAAATCCCGCCGTGTACTTTCGGATGCAGGGTTTTGACGCGTCCGTCCATCATTTCCGGGAAACCGGTGTAATCGGAGACTTCCGTGACAGGCAGCCCGGCCTGAGATAACAGACGGGCAGTGCCGCCGGTTGACAGCAAATCAACACCACGGGCGGCGAGCGCCTGTGCAAATTCAATGATGCCGGTTTTGTCAGAGACACTGAGCAGGGCGCGACGGATAGGGCGAAGCTGTTGCATGAGTTTGGATCCCTTGAGTTCAGCTAAAAATGATAGTGGGGTGCAGGTGAAACCGGGTTATTGCATAAGATTTCAAAACCCGGGGCAAAGATCAACAGGTCATTAATAGTGCCGATTGTAACGCAAACGTTTGCGTGATGCTTGGGAATTTTATGATTTTTTACAGTTTGTGGATAACTTTGTGCGTAACCCGGTATAAACAGGGGTTTTGCTGTGGAATGCAGCAAACAGTCAGAAATTTGAAAATTAACACTTGTCTTCTGAAAGCGACTCCCTATAATGCACCCCACTGACACGGAACAACACGCTGACAAGCGCGCCGGCAGTGAGAAGAACAGCACGAAGTTGAAAAACAAATGCTTGACTTCAGAGGTGAAAGGCGTAATATACGCAGCCTCGCAACAACGCAGAAGACCGGCAACGGCAGCGTATGTTTGCAATGCTCTTTAACAATTTATCAGACAATCTGTGTGGGCACTCACAGGACATATCGCAAAATATTATTTTTGAGAAGTCTTGAAGAGTGACCAAAGCAGCAGCTTCGCAAGAAGCAGCAGTAAACAGTTTATTTCTTTGAGCATCAGACACTTTTAATTGAAGAGTTTGATCATGGCTCAGATTGAACGCTGGCGGCAGGCCTAACACATGCAAGTCGGGCGGTAACAGGGAGAA
>NZ_LZEW01000008.1 GCF_001676155.1 Morganella psychrotolerans
GCAATGGATGATGGTCTGCGTTTCGCAATCCGTGAAGGCGGTCGTACCGTCGGCGCGGGTGTTGTAGCGAAAGTAATGAGCTAATTACTGATGTAATCCGAAAAGGGCATCAAATGATGCCCTTTTTTTATATCTGTATTTTGACAGTGCATACCTAAATTTACATAATCGCAATTGTAATAATATTGATTATCATTTACTCTTTGTCTGAATCAGGAGGAATGATAATGTACGTGTGTCTGTGTAATGCCATCAGTGATAAAGCTATTCGTAATGTGGTGCGCCGGCATCAGGTTCATTCGTTTGGTGAATTACGTAAAATTATTCCTGTCGGTAATGAGTGTGGTAAGTGTATCCGCCATGCAAAAACCGTTATCTCGGAAGAGAACATGTCTGTAGCGGTTGACCAGGTCGCCTGAACCCCTCTGATTTATACCCGTCTGTTAATTTTTTTGAACTGTATCGCCATTTTATCGCTGTAATATCCTCACAGCTGAATTGCCGCGTCTATACTAAACAGACCGGAAACAAGGAGGGCATATGAAAGGCGATAAAAAAAATGATCTCCCATTTGAACAAACTGCTTGGAAATGAACTGGTTGCAATTAATCAGTACTTTCTTCATGCGCGTATGTTCAAAAATTGGGGACTAACTAAGCTTAATAATAAAGAATATGAAGAATCAATAGATGAGATGAAACACGCCGATGAATATATTGAGCGTATTTTATTTCTGGAAGGGCTTCCGAATCTTCAGGATCTCGGCAAGCTGAATATTGGTGAAGACGTTGAAGAAATGCTTAAATCTGATCTTCAGCTGGAACTGGATGGCGCCAAAGATTTACGTGAAGCTATCGCCTATGCTGATTCCAAACAAGACTATGTCAGCCGTGATTTAATGATTAAAATCCTGGCGGAAGAAGAGTCGCATATTGACTGGATTGAAACGCAGTTAGATCTGATAGCCCGTGTTGGCTTGCAAAACTATCAGCAGGCTCAGATGGCTGAAGATGAATAAGCGTAAATAAAAATACATTATGAAACCGCCGGAAGATATTCTTACCGGCGGTTTTTTTTTATTCTGTGATGTGCAGGTGTTTGCATCCGCCAAAACGATGGCGGAGATAATTTGCACAAATCCCGGTTTGTTGCTTGCTTTCAGCTTTTATCCACGTATAATACGCGGGCTTACCAATAGAGTAAGCCTGGTTGATACCAGCATTAAATGGCTGATGTTTAGCCCTTTATGAAAATATTCCCGATATGGGGATTACATCGAGAATGATTACACTCCCCCGTCAATCGAAATGGGTGCGAGGAGTAATTTTTTACGTTTATAAAATAGTTGGAGCTCTGGTCTCATGCAGAACCAAAGAATCCGTATCCGCCTTAAAGCTTTTGATCATCGCCTTATCGATCAATCAACTGCGGAAATCGTAGAGACTGCTAAGCGCACTGGTGCGCAAGTTCGTGGTCCTATCCCGCTGCCGACCCGTAAAGAGCGTTTTACCGTTCTGATTTCACCGCACGTCAATAAAGATGCGCGCGATCAGTACGAAATTCGCACTCACAAGCGTCTGGTTGACATCGTTGAGCCAACTGAAAAAACCGTTGATGCTCTGATGCGTCTGGATCTGGCTGCCGGCGTTGACGTGCAGATCAGCCTGGGTTAATCAGGTATCAATTGATTGAGAGGTTGAAACAATGATTGGTTTAGTCGGTAAAAAAGTGGGTATGACCCGCATCTTCACTGAAGATGGCGTATCAATCCCTGTTACTGTTATCGAAATCGAAAATAACCGCGTAACTCAGGTTAAATCTGAAGATACTGATGGTTATCGTGCAGTTCAGGTTACCACCGGCAGCAAAAAAGCAAGCCGTGTGAACAAACCTAAAGCTGGACATTTCGCAAAAGCTGGTGTTGAAGCTGGTCGTCTGTTACGTGAATTCCGCCTGTCAGAAGGTGAAGAATTTACTGTTGGCCAAAGCATCAGTGTTGAAATTTTCGCTGACGTTAAGAAAGTTGACGTTACCGGTACATCCAAAGGTAAGGGCTTCGCTGGTACTGTTAAGCGTTGGAACTTCCGTACTCAGGATGCTACCCACGGTAACTCCTTGTCTCACCGTGCTCCGGGTTCTATCGGTCAGAACCAGACTCCGGGTAAGGTATTTAAAGGCAAGAAAATGGCAGGTCAACTGGGTAACGAACGCGTAACCGTTCAGAGCCTGGATGTCGTTCGCGTTGACGCTGAACGCAACCTGCTGCTGGTAAAAGGTGCTGTCCCGGGTGCAACCGGTAGCAACCTGATTGTTAAACCAGCTGTCAAGGCTTAACGTCGAGGAGATAGGAATGGAATTGGTAATGAAAGACGCGCAAAGCGCGCTGACTGTTTCCGAAACTACCTTCGGGCGTGATTTCAATGAAGCACTTGTCCATCAAGTAGTTGTTGCTTACGCAGCTGGTGCTCGTCAAGGTACACGTGCTCAGAAAACTCGTGCTGAAGTTACTGGGTCTGGTAAAAAACCATGGCGCCAAAAAGGTACTGGTCGTGCTCGAGCTGGTTCTGTTAAGAGTCCAATCTGGCGCTCTGGTGGTATCACGTTCGCTGCGAAACCACAGGACCACAGTCAAAAAGTTAACAAAAAGATGTACCGCGGCGCGCTGAAAAGCATTCTGTCCGAGTTGGTACGTCAGGATCGTCTGATTATCGTCGAAAATTTTGCTGTCGAAGCGCCTAAAACTAAGCTGCTGGTACAGAAATTGAAAGACATGGCGTTAGAAGACGTGATGATTATCACCCACGAAGTTGATGAGAACTTGTTCTTAGCAGCTCGCAACCTGTACAAGGTTGACGTGCGTGATGTCACTGCTATTGATCCGGTCAGTCTGATCGCGTTCAAAAAAGTAGTGATGACTGCTGAAGCAGTTAAGCAAGTTGAGGAGATGCTGGCATGATCCGTGAAGAACGTCTGCTAAAAGTACTGCGCGCGCCGCACGTATCTGAAAAAGCGTCTACCGCGATGGAAAAAACAAATACCATCGTGCTCAAAGTTGCTAAAGACGCGACTAAAGCTGAAGTTAAAGCTGCAGTTGAAAAACTGTTTGAAGTCAAAGTTGAAGGTGTTAACACTCTGCTTGTTAAAGGCAAAGTGAAGCGCCACGGTCAGCGTTCCGGTCGTCGTAGTGACTGGAAAAAAGCTTACGTCACCCTGCAGGAAGGCCAGAATCTGGACTTCGTCGGCGGCGCTGAATAAGTCGGAGGAGTAAAGAACAATGGCAATTGTTAAATGTAAACCTACGTCTCCGGGTCGTCGCCACGTTGTTAAAGTGGTTAACCCTGAGCTTCATAAGGGCAAGCCTTACGCCCCACTGCTTGAGAAAAACAACAAGTCAGGTGGTCGTAACAACAATGGCCGTATCACTACCCGTCACATCGGTGGTGGTCATAAGCAGAATTACCGTATTATTGACTTTAAACGCAATAAAGACGGTATCCCGGCTGTTGTGGAACGTTTGGAATATGATCCAAATCGTTCAGCAAATATTGCTCTGGTATTGTACAAAGACGGCGAACGCCGTTATATCCTGGCGCCTAAAGGTCTGAAAGCTGGTGATCAAATCCAGTCAGGTGTTGATGCTGCAATCAAAGCGGGTAACGCTTTGCCAATGCGCAACATCCCGGTTGGTTCTACTGTTCATAACGTAGAAATGAAACCAGGTAAAGGCGGTCAGTTAGCACGTTCTGCAGGTACTTACGTTCAGATCGTTGCGCGTGATGGTGCATATGTCACTATCCGTCTGCGCTCCGGTGAAATGCGTAAAATTCCTTCAGATTGCCGTGCAACTTTAGGTGAAGTTGGTAACGCTGAACACATGCTGCGCGTTCTGGGTAAAGCTGGTGCAAGTCGCTGGCGTGGTATTCGTCCTACCGTTCGCGGTACTGCGATGAACCCAGTTGACCATCCACATGGTGGTGGTGAAGGTCGTAACTTTGGTAAACACCCTGTAACACCTTGGGGCGTTCAGACTAAAGGTAAGAAGACCCGTAAAAACAAACGCACTGAACACTTCATCGTTCATCGTCGTACTAAGAAATAATTAGAGGATAAGCCATGCCACGTTCTCTCAAGAAAGGTCCTTTTATTGACCTGCACTTGCTGAAGAAGGTAGAGAAAGCGGTGGAAAGCGGTGACAAAAAGCCTGTTAAGACTTGGTCCCGTCGTTCAACGATCTTTCCTAACATGATCGGTTTGACCATCGCTGTCCATAATGGTCGTCAGCATGTTCCTGTTTATGTCACCGATGAAATGGTCGGTCATAAATTGGGCGAATTCGCGCCGACTCGTACTTATCGCGGCCATGTGGCTGATAAAAAAGCCAAAAAGAAATAAGGTAGGAGGAAGAGATGGAAACTATTGCTATGCATCGCCACGCTCGTTCTTCTGCTCAGAAGGTTCGCCTGGTGGCTGACCTGATCCGCGGTAAGAAAGTGTCGCAAGCTCTGGAAATTTTAGCTTTTACCAACAAGAAAGCTGCTGGTTTAGTTAAGAAAGTCCTGGAGTCTGCTATTGCTAACGCAGAACACAACGATGGCGCTGACATCGATGATCTGAAAGTAGCGAAGATTTTCGTTGACGACGGCCCAACCATGAAGCGCATCATGCCTCGTGCAAAAGGTCGTGCAGATCGTATTCTTAAGCGCACCAGCCACATTACTGTGGTTGTGTCCGATCGCTGAGACTCTGGAGACTAGCAATGGGTCAGAAAGTACATCCAAATGGTATTCGCCTGGGTATTGTTAAACCTTGGAACTCTACTTGGTTTGCGAACACCAAAGAATTCGCTGACAATCTGGACGGCGATTTCAAAGTACGTAAGTACTTAACAAAAGAACTGGAAAAAGCGTCAGTATCACGCATCGTTATCGAACGTCCGGCTAAAAGCATTCGTGTGACTATTCACACTGCCCGCCCCGGTATCGTTATCGGTAAGAAAGGCGAAGACGTCGAGAAACTGCGTAAAAAAGTTTCAGACATCGCTGGCGTACCTGCGCAAATTAATATTGCCGAAGTACGTAAACCTGAGCTTGACGCAAAATTAGTTGCTGACAGTATCACTTCACAGCTGGAACGTCGTGTTATGTTCCGTCGTGCTATGAAGCGTGCTGTACAGAACGCAATGCGTTTAGGCGCTAAAGGTATTAAAGTGGAAGTAAGCGGTCGTTTAGGCGGCGCTGAAATCGCTCGTACTGAGTGGTATCGTGAAGGCCGTGTGCCTTTGCATACCCTGCGTGCAGACATCGATTACAACACATCTGAAGCACAAACTACTTATGGTGTGATCGGCGTTAAAGTGTGGATCTTCAAAGGCGAGATCCTGGGTGGCATGGCTGCAGTTGAACTGGCGGAAAAACCGTCTGCTCAACCTAAAAAACAGCAGCGTAAAGGCCGTAAGTAAGGAGAGTCGCTGAATGTTACAACCAAAGCGTACAAAATTCCGTAAGATGCACAAAGGCCGTAACCGCGGTCTGGCAGCTGGCGCGGATGTGAGCTTCGGCACTTATGGTCTGAAAGCTGTTGGCCGTGGTCGTCTGACTGCCCGTCAGATCGAAGCAGCACGTCGTGCTATGACCCGTGCAGTTAAGCGTCAGGGTAAAATCTGGATCCGTGTGTTCCCAGACAAACCTATCACTGAAAAACCTCTTGAAGTGCGTATGGGTAAAGGTAAAGGTAACGTAGAATATTGGGTTGCCTTAATCCAGCCTGGCAAAGTCCTGTACGAAATGGACGGCGTATCAGAAGAGCTTGCTCGTGAAGCATTCAAGCTGGCAGCAGCTAAACTGCCTATCAAAACCACCTTTGTAACTAAGACGGTGATGTAATGAAAGCAAAAGAGCTGCGTGAAAAAAGCGTTGAAGAGCTGAACACTGAGCTGCTGAACCTGCTGCGCGAGCAATTTAACCTGCGTATGCAAGCGGCAAGCGGCCAGTTACAACAGTCTCATCTGTTGAAACAAGTGCGTCGTAATGTTGCACGTGTTAAGACTTTATTGACTGAGAAGGCGGGTGCGTAATGACCGATAAAATCCGTACTCTGCAAGGTCGTGTTGTTAGTGACAAAATGGAGAAATCCATTGTTGTAACTATCGAGCGTATGGTGAAACACCCGCTGTATGGTAAGTTCATCAAACGTACGACCAAACTGCACGTACATGATGAGAACAATGAATGTGGTACAGGGGATCTCGTTGAAATTCGCGAAACCCGTCCACTGTCTAAGACTAAATCTTGGGCCTTAGTTCGCATCTTAGAAAAAGCAGAGCTGTAATAGCCTGGTTTTCTGGTGTAGAATAAACGGCTCGGCTTTATGAGCCGTTTATTTTTTGCTATCCATAACGAAGATGTGGTGTTATAATGCCGCGCCCTCGATATATGGGTATTTGGACAGCCATTCCCTTTTGGACTGGCTCAGTAGTAGTTGACTTTTAGCGGAGCACTAAAATGATCCAAGAACAGACTATGCTGACCGTTGCCGATAACTCCGGTGCACGTCGCGTAATGTGTATCAAGGTTCTAGGTGGCTCGCACCGTCGCTACGCAGCCGTAGGCGACATTATCAAAATTACCATCAAGGAAGCAATTCCGCGTGGTAAAGTTAAAAAAGGTGATGTTCTGAAAGCAGTAGTGGTGCGCACCAAGAAGGGTGTTCGTCGCCCTGACGGTTCTGTCATTCGCTTCGATAGCAACGCTTGTGTATTGTTAAACAATAACAGCGAGCAAGTTATCGGTACGCGTATTTTTGGGCCGGTAACTCGTGAACTTCGTAACGAGAAGTTTATGAAAATTATCTCACTGGCACCTGAAGTACTCTAAGGAGCGGCACTATGGCAGCGAAAATCCGTCGTGATGACGAAATTATTGTGCTAACCGGGAAAGACAAAGGTAAGCGCGGTAAAGTAAAACAGGTTCTTTCTTCCGGGAAAGTCCTCGTTGAAGGTATCAATCTGGTTAAGAAACATCAGAAGCCGGTTCCGGCCCTGAACCAACCAGGTGGCATCGTTGAAAAAGAAGCTGCAATTCAGGTTTCTAACGTTGCAATCTTCAATGCGGCAACCGGCAAGGCTGACCGTGTAGGTTTTAGATTCGAAGACGGCAAAAAAGTCCGTTTCTTCAAATCTAACAGCGAAACTATCAAGTAACTTTTGGAGTATACGATGGCGAAACTGCATGATTTTTATAAAGACGATGTAGTTAAACAACTGATGTCTCAGTTTAGCTACAATTCTGTCATGCAAGTCCCTCGGGTCGAGAAGATCACCCTGAATATGGGTGTTGGTGAAGCAATTGCTGATAAAAAACTGCTGGATAATGCAGCGGCTGACTTAGCAGCAATCTCTGGTCAAAAGCCATTGATCACCAAAGCACGCAAATCTGTTGCAGGCTTCAAAATCCGCCAGGGCTATCCAATCGGCTGTAAAGTAACCCTGCGTGGCGAACGCATGTGGGAGTTCTTTGAGCGTCTGATTTCTATTGCTGTACCACGTATTCGTGACTTCCGCGGTTTATCCGCTAAGTCTTTCGATGGTCGCGGTAACTACAGCATGGGCGTACGTGAACAAATCATCTTCCCTGAAATCGATTACGATAAAGTGGATCGTGTACGTGGTCTTGATATTACTATCACTACCACAGCGAAATCAGATGATGAAGGTCGCGCACTGTTATCAGCGTTTAACTTCCCGTTTCGCAAGTAAGGCAGGGTATTCATGGCTAAGAAATCTATGAAAGCGCGTGATGTAAAGCGTGCAAATTTAGCTGAGAAATTCTTCGCAAAACGCGCAGAACTGAAAGCTACCATCTCCGATGTTAATTCATCAGATGAAGATCGTTGGGATGCTGTTCTGAAGCTTCAATCTCTGCCACGTGATTCCAGTCCTTCTCGTCAGCGTAACCGTTGCCGCCAAACCGGGCGTCCACATGGTTTTCTGCGGAAGTTTGGCTTAAGCCGTATTAAGGTCCGTGAAGCCGCTATGCGCGGTGAAATCCCTGGCCTTAAGAAAGCAAGCTGGTAATTGTCACCATTTTGAATCACGGGAGTAAAGACAGATGAGCATGCAAGATCCCATCGCGGATATGCTGACCCGTATCCGTAACGGTCAGACCGCGAATAAAGTTGCGGTCACCATGCCTTCCTCCAAGCTGAAAGTGGCAATTGCCAACGTGCTGAAGGAAGAAGGTTATATTGAAGATTTTAAAATCGAAGGCGACACCAAGCCGGAACTGGAATTAACTCTCAAGTATTTCCAGGGTCAGGCTGTTGTAGAAAGTATTCAACGCGTAAGCCGCCCAAGTCTGCGTATTTATAAGCGCAAAGACGATCTGCCACAAGTTATGGCAGGTATGGGTATCGCAGTTATTTCTACATCTAAAGGTGTAATGACTGATCGTGCAGCTCGCCAGGCTGGTCTTGGTGGCGAGATTCTCTGCTACGTAGCATAATATCGGGAGGAAAGCATGTCTCGTGTTGCAAAAGCACCCGTCGTCATTCCTGCCGGCGTAGAGGTAAAACTCAACGGTCAGGTTATTTCGATTAAGGGTAAAAACGGCGAGCTGAGCCGTAATGTCCACAACGCTGTAGAAGTTCAACAAGCGGACAACCAGTTAACATTTGGTCCACGTGACGGTTATACCGACGCATGGGCACAAGCTGGTACAACTCGTGCGCTGGTTAACGCTATGGTTGTTGGTGTTACCGAAGGCTTCTCTAAGAAGCTGCAACTGGTAGGTGTAGGTTATCGTGCCGCTATCAAAGGTGATGTAGTAAACCTGTCTGTAGGTTTCTCTCATCCGGTTGAGCACAAACTACCGGCAGGTGTTACTGCTGAATGTCCGACACAAACTGAAATCGTACTGAAAGGTGCTGATAAGCAGGTAGTTGGCCAGATAGCAGCAGACCTGAGAGCCTATCGTCGCCCTGAACCTTATAAAGGTAAAGGTATTCGCTACGCCGACGAAGTCGTGCGTATTAAAGAGGCTAAGAAGAAGTAAGGTAACACTATGGATAAGAAAGCAGCTCGTATCCGTCGTGCGACCCGCGCACGCCGCAAGCTCCAGGAACTTGGTGCGACGCGCCTGGTGGTACATCGTACCCCACGCCATATTTATGCGCAGGTTATTGCACCAAACGGTTCTGAAACGTTGGTTGCCGCTTCTACTTTAGAAAAAGCTATCAGCGAGCAAGTAAAAAGCACAGGAAACAAAGATGCCGCAATCGCAGTAGGTAAAATTATTGCTGAGCGCGCACTGGAAAAAGGGATCACTCGTGTTTCCTTTGACCGTTCTGGTTTCCAATATCATGGTCGAGTCCAGGCACTGGCAGATGCTGCCCGTGAAGCTGGCCTACAGTTCTAAGGTAGAGGTGTAAGATGGCACACATCGAAAAACAGGCTGGCGAACTGCAGGAAAAGCTAATCGCGGTAAACCGCGTATCTAAAACTGTTAAAGGTGGTCGTATCTTCAGTTTCACTGCATTGACTGTAGTGGGTGATGGTAATGGTCGCGTTGGTTTTGGTTACGGTAAAGCACGCGAAGTTCCGGCAGCAATCCAGAAAGCGATGGAGAAAGCCCGTCGCAACATGAGAACCGTTGCACTCAACAGCGGTACGTTATTCCACCCAGTGAAAGGCACACACACCGGTTCCCGCGTGTTTATGCAGCCTGCTCACGAAGGTACCGGTATTATTGCCGGTGGTGCAATGCGTGCTGTGCTTGACGTCGCCGGTGTTCGCAACGTTCTGGCTAAAACCTACGGTTCCACGAATCCAATGAACGTTGTTCGTGCAACGCTGGACGCTTTAGATAGCATGAAGTCTCCGGAAATGGTTGCAGCTAAGCGTGGTAAATCCGTCGAAGAAATTCTGGGGTAATGGACCATGGCTAAGACTATTAAAATTACACAAATCCGCAGCTCAATCGGCCGCCTGCCTAAACACAAGGCAACGCTGGTCGGTTTAGGTCTGCGTCATATTGGTCACACTGTTGAACGCGAAGATACACCTGCGGTTCGTGGTATGGTCAATCGTATTTCCTATATGGTTAAGGTTGAGGAGTAACAGATGCAATTAAATACTCTGTCTCCGGCAGCAGGTGCTAAACACGCACCAAGACGTGTAGGTCGTGGTATTGGTTCAGGTCTCGGTAAAACCGCCGGCCGTGGTCACAAAGGTCAGAGCTCTCGTTCTGGCGGTGGCGTACGTCGTGGGTTTGAAGGTGGCCAGATGCCTTTATATCGTCGTCTGCCAAAATTCGGCTTTACTTCACGTAAAGCGATGGTCACTGCTGAGATCCGTTTATCTGATCTGCAGTTGATCGAAGGCGATGAAATCGATCTCAATGTATTGAAAGCCGCAAACGTTATTGGTCCGCAGATTGAATACGCGAAAGTGTTTCTTTCAGGTGAACTGACTCGTGCAGTTACTGTACGCGGCCTGCGTGTTACTAAAGGCGCTCGTGCTGTTATCGAAGCTGCTGGCGGTAAAATCGAGGAATAAGTAACAGATGGCAAAGCAACCAGGTACAGATTTCCAAAGTGCTAAAGGCGGAGTAGGTGAGTTAAAGCGTCGTTTACTGTTTGTTATCGGCGCACTGATTGTTTTCCGTATTGGTTCTTTTATTCCTATCCCTGGTATTGATGCCACTGTTCTTGCGAAATTGCTCGAGCAACAACAGGGCACCATCATTGAAATGTTTAACATGTTCTCTGGTGGTGCGTTGAGTCGTGCTTCTATCTTTGCGCTGGGTATCATGCCGTATATTTCGGCATCTATTATTATCCAGCTTCTGAGTGTGGTTAATCCACGCTTAGCGGAGATTAAGAAAGAAGGGGAAGCTGGCCGTCGTAAGATTAGCCAGTACACCCGGTATAGTACGTTAGTCCTCGCGATTTTCCAGTCTATCGGTATCGCGACCGGCTTACCAAATATGCCTGGTATGCAGGGTCTGGTAATTAATCCGGGCTTTGCATTCTATTTCACGGCTGTTGTAAGTTTGGTGACGGGAACTATGTTCCTGATGTGGCTTGGTGAACAGATTACTGAACGTGGTATCGGTAACGGTATCTCAATCATTATCTTCGCAGGTATTGTCGCGGGTTTACCGTCGGCAATCGGTCACACCATCGAGCAGGCTCGTCAAGGCGAACTGCACTTCCTCCTGTTGCTATTGGTTGCAGTTTTAGTGTTTGCGGTTACTTGCTTTGTTGTCTTCATGGAGCGTGGTCAGCGTCGTATCGTCGTTAACTATGCAAAACGTCAGCAAGGCCGCCGTGTATATGCGGCACAAAGTACACATTTACCGTTGAAAGTGAATATGGCGGGTGTAATTCCTGCAATTTTTGCTTCCAGTATTATCCTGTTCCCTGGTACAATTGCATCTTGGTTCGGTGATGGTACGGGTTGGGATTGGCTGACGACAATTTCTATGTATCTGCAGCCGGGCCAGCCGCTCTATGTGTTACTTTATGCTACTGCAATCATATTCTTCTGTTTCTTTTATACCGCATTGGTATTTAATCCAAGAGAAACAGCAGATAACCTGAAGAAGTCCGGTGCATTTGTACCAGGAATTCGTCCGGGAGAGCAAACGGCCAAGTACATCGATAAAGTAATGACTCGTTTAACATTAGTTGGCGCGTTGTATATTACCTTTATCTGCCTAATCCCGGAGTTCATGCGTGACGCAATGAAAGTACCTTTCTACTTTGGTGGTACTTCCCTCTTAATCGTGGTTGTTGTTATCATGGACTTTATGGCTCAAGTGCAAACTCTGATGATGTCAAGTCAGTATGAGTCTGCATTGAAAAAAGCGAACCTCAAAGGTTATAACCGTTAATTCGGTGGCTTTAGAAGTTACGGAGAGTAAAAATGAAAGTTCGTGCTTCCGTCAAGAAATTATGCCGTAACTGCAAAATCGTTAAGCGTCACGGTGTCGTGCGTGTGATTTGCAGTGCTGAGCCTAAGCATAAACAGCGTCAAGGCTAATAAAAAGCATATTTTTCTTGCAAAGTTGGGTTGAGCTGGCTAAATTAGCCAGCCAATCTTTTGGTTAAATGCGGTTTTACTGTTTGAGTATCCTGAAAACGGGCTTTTCAGAACAGTATTACCCCAAATTATTTAGGAGTGCATAGTGGCCCGTATAGCAGGCATTAACATTCCTGATCATAAACATGCCGTAATTGCATTAACATCAATTTTCGGTATCGGCTTAACCCGTTCACAGTCTATCTGTAAAGCGACGGGTATTGCTGAAAATGTTAAGATCAGTGAGCTATCTGAAGAGCAAATCGACCAGCTGCGTGACGAAGTTGCTAAATACGTTGTAGAAGGTGACTTGCGCCGTGAAGTGACCCTCAGCATCAAACGTCTTATGGACATTGGTTGCTATCGTGGTTTACGCCATCGTCGTGGTCTTCCAGTACGCGGTCAGCGTACCAAGACTAACGCACGTACCCGCAAGGGTCCGCGTAAGCCGATCAAGAAATAATCGGGGAATCTTATAATGGCAAAAGCACCTGTTCGTGCACGCAAGCGTGTAAGAAAACAAGTCTCTGACGGTGTGGCTCATGTCCATGCTTCTTTCAACAACACAATCGTTACTATTACTGATCGTCAGGGTAACGCATTAGGTTGGGCAACTGCCGGTGGTTCCGGTTTCCGTGGTTCTCGTAAATCAACTCCATTCGCAGCACAAGTTGCAGCAGAACGTTGCGCAGAGGCTGTGAAAGAGTACGGTATTAAGAATCTGGAAGTTATGGTTAAAGGACCTGGTCCTGGCCGTGAGTCAACTGTTCGCGCGTTAAACGCGGCCGGTTTCCGCATCACGAATATTACTGATGTGACTCCGATCCCTCATAACGGTTGTCGTCCTCCGAAAAAACGTCGCGTTTAATCGCTCTTACGTTTTTAGGATAGTTGGAGAAAGAAAATGGCTAGATATTTGGGTCCTAAGCTCAAGCTGAGCCGTCGCGAGGGAACAGACCTCTTTCTGAAGTCTGGTGTTCGCGCGATTGACACCAAGTGTAAATTAGATCAAGCACCAGGCCAGCACGGCGCACGTAAACCGCGTCTGTCTGATTATGGTGTTCAGTTACGTGAAAAACAAAAAGTTCGTCGTATGTACGGCGTGCTGGAACGTCAGTTCCGTAACTACTATAAAGAAGCAACTCGTCTTAAAGGCAACACAGGTGAAAACCTGCTGACTCTGCTGGAAGGCCGTTTAGATAACGTTATTTATCGTATGGGCTTTGGTGCGACGCGTGCAGAATCACGTCAAATCGTCGGACATAAAGCTGTAATGGTAAATGGCCGTGTCGTAAACATTGCTTCTTATCAGGTTTCCCCTAACGACGTAATCAGCATTCGTGAAAAAGCGAAAAAACAGTCTCGTATTAAGGCTGCTTTAGAGCTGGCTGAGCAGCGTGAAAAACCAACTTGGTTGGAAGTTGATGCTGCGAAAATGGAAGGTGTGTTCAAACGTATTCCTGAGCGTACTGACCTTTCTGCTGATATTAACGAGCACCTGATCGTCGAGCTTTACTCCAAGTAAAGCTTAGCACCAAAGAGAGGACACAATGCAGGGTTCTGTGACAGAGTTTCTAAAACCGCGCCTGGTTGATATCGAGCAAATCAGTTCGACGCACGCCAAGGTGACCCTTGAACCATTAGAGCGTGGCTTCGGTCATACTCTGGGTAACGCACTGCGCCGTATTCTGCTTTCGTCTATGCCGGGTTGTGCGGTAACTGAGGTTGAGATTGATGGTGTACTCCATGAGTACAGCACTAAAGAAGGTGTACAGGAAGACATCCTGGAAATTCTGCTCAACCTGAAAGGGCTGGCGGTAAAGCTTCAGGGGAAAGATGATGTTATCTTAACCTTGAATAAATCTGGCATTGGCCCTGTGACTGCAGCCGACATCATCCATGACGGTGATGTTGAGATCGTCAAGCCGGAGCACGTAATTTGCCATCTCACTGACGAAGGCGCATCTATTAACATGCGCATTAAAGTTCAGCGTGGTCGTGGTTATGTTCCGGCGTCTGCCCGAATTCATTCGGAAGAAGATGAGCGCCCAATCGGTCGTCTGTTAGTAGACGCGTGCTACAGCCCAGTTGAGCGTATTGCTTACAATGTTGAAGCAGCACGTGTTGAGCAGCGCACTGATTTGGATAAATTGGTCATCGAAATGGAAACTAACGGTACAATTGATCCAGAAGAATCAATTCGCCGTGCAGCGACTATTTTGGCTGAACAGCTGGAAGCTTTTGTTGACTTACGTGATGTTCGTCAGCCAGAAGTGAAAGAAGAGAAGCCAGAATTCGATCCGATTTTACTGCGCCCTGTAGACGATCTCGAATTGACTGTCCGCTCTGCTAACTGTCTCAAGGCAGAAGCAATCCACTACATCGGTGATCTGGTTCAGCGTACAGAAGTTGAGTTGCTCAAAACGCCTAACCTCGGTAAGAAATCACTTACTGAAATTAAAGACGTTCTGGCATCTCGTGGCTTATCTCTGGGCATGCGCCTGGAAAACTGGCCACCGGCAAGTATTGCTGACGAATAAGATCACAGGTTAAGGTTTTACTGAGAAGGATAAGGTCATGCGCCATCGTATGAGTGGTCGTCAATTGAACCGCAACAGCAGCCATCGCCAAGCTATGTTTCGTAACATGGCCGGTTCTTTAGTTCGTCATGAGATAATCAAGACGACTTTGCCTAAAGCAAAAGAACTGCGTCGCGTTGTTGAGCCGTTGATTACCCTGGCTAAAACGGATAGCGTTGCTAACCGTCGTTTAGCTTTCGCCCGTACTCGTGATAACGAGATCGTGGCAAAACTGTTCAACGAACTGGGCCCGCGTTTCGCACAGCGTGCAGGTGGTTACACCCGCATTCTGAAATGTGGTTTCCGTACCGGTGACAATGCTCCAATGGCTTACATTGAGCTTGTTGACCGTGCTGAATCCCAGACGGAAGCAGTAGCAGAGTAATCTGTTGCTGTGTAAAAAAACCGGGTTTTACCCGGTTTTTTTATTTCTGTTTTTTATGAGTAGTACGGCTCAATTCCCCCTATAGCTCATATATCCTCTTATTCTTTCCGGCAACATACAAAATTTCACTATTCTGCTATTATGATCCCGCACATCAATGATGTCAGGAGATTTCTTATGTACCGAATTGGTCAGCTGGCAAAACTTGCGGAAGTCACTCCGGATACTATCCGTTTCTATGAAAAGCAGGGAATGATGGATCATCAGTCCCGGACAGATGGCGGATACCGTTTATATACAGAGCAAGACTTGCACCGGCTGCGTTTTATCCGGTATGCGAAACAACTGGGTTTTACACTGGATGCGATCAGTGAATTATTATCGATCCGTGTTGATCCTGAGCATCATACTTGCCAGGAATCGAAACAAATTGTTGATGAACGGCTCAAAGATGTGGAAAGTAAGTTGGTTGAAATGCAACGTATGCGGGATTCTTTGAAAATGCTTAGTGATGCATGCTGCGGTACGGCACATGTCAGTTCGCAATGCACTATTTTGGAGATCCTTGAACAAGGTGCTGTAGAGCCTTGTGGTTGCTCAGTAAAAAATAAATAATATGTTTTATAAATAACATGTTTTATAAACAATATTGTAAAAACAACATAGTTAATGAGGTTACTATGACAAAGTATGCGCATAAGCGCGGCATAATAAATGACAATGCCCTGGAAGCACTATTATCTGACCCGATTTTTCGTCAGCGGGTTGAGAAAAATAAGAAAGGAAAAGGAAGTTATAACCGGAAAGAAAAATTTAATAAGGCAGGTAACCGGGAGGCCGGTAGTAAACGATTCGAGGATCTTTTACTACCGGCCTTTTAGTTTATTATTTATTTTGTTCTTTTAATAAATCACGGATTTCAGTTAATAACTGCTGTTCAACCGGAGGTGCCTCTGGTTCAGCAGGTACTTCAGCTTGCTCACGACGTAATTTATTCAGCATTTTGATTGCAATAAAGATGGCAAATGCCACGATGACAAAATCAAAT
Organism: Morganella psychrotolerans; assembly: GCF_001676155.1. Taxonomy (GTDB): domain Bacteria; phylum Pseudomonadota; class Gammaproteobacteria; order Enterobacterales; family Enterobacteriaceae; genus Morganella; species Morganella psychrotolerans. The sequence goes on from NZ_LZEW01000008.1 coordinate 16,089, forward strand.
ACAGTTTGCAGAAAGACGCCATAATTAAGTAAAACTGCAGGGGCGCTACCACTTGCTTCGCGTAGCACGACAGTGAATTGTTTGAAATCAATACCCCCGATAAGTAATCCCAGTGGTGGCATAATGATATCGGCAACTAACGAGGAAACGATTTTCCCGAATGCCGCACCGATAATGATACCGACGGCCATATCGACGACGTTTCCGCGCATAGCAAATTCACGAAACTCTTTTATGAAGCTCATAGCTCATCCCTTACCTAAATGTTAACAAGTTGTCATCTTCGAGTATAAGACCAATAACATTAACTATCAAAACATTAAGTAACTATTTATAGGAAGAATGGACTCGGTTGGAAGAGCTTTTCCACCTCGGGAACATGGCGTTTATCAGTGATAAACAGCACAACATGATCTCCTTGTTCAATACTGTGCTCGTCATTTGCAATAATTACCTGTTCATCTCTGACAATAGCACCGATTATTGTGCCCGGTGGCAGCTTAATATTGGCAATTTTTCGCCCGACAACCTTAGACGTATTTTCATCTCCGTGGGCAATTGCTTCAATTGCTTCGGCTACACCGCGGCGTAATGAGGATACACTGACAATATCTGCCTTGCGTACATGGCCAAGTAAGGCTGATATTGTTGCTTGTTGCGGGGAGATGGCAATATCAATAACGCCGCCCTGAACGAGATCAACATATGCACTCCGCTGAATGAGTACCATGGCTTTTTTTGGCGCCCATACGTTTGGCAAGCATTGCGGACATAATATTAGCTTCATCATCATTGGTCAGAGCGATAAATACATCGACTTGCTCAATATGTTCTTCTGCTAATAATTCCTGGTCAGAGGCATCACCGTAGAAAACGATGGTGTCATGCAGTAATTCTGCCAGATCCGTTGCCCGACCGGCGTTATGCTCAATCAGTTTAACGCTGTAATCTTTTTCGATACGTAACGCCAATCCGGCACCCACGTTTCCGCCGCCGACAATCATGATCCGTTTATACGGTTTTTCCAGTCGCTGTAATTCACTCATGACCGCACGGATATGTTCTGATGCGGCGACAAAAAATACTTCATCGCCAGCTTCAATAATCGTTGAGCCCTGGGGACGAATCGGTCGGTCCTGACGGAAAATTGCAACGACACGCGTTTCGATATGTGGCATATGCTCGCGTAGACTGGAGAGTGCATTCCCGACCAGGGAACCGCCATAGTAGGCTTTTACTGCCACAATACTGACCCGGCCCTCGGCAAAATTAACAACCTGTAATGCACCGGGGTATTGGATAAGCTTATAGATATTATCGATAACCAGTTGCTCAGGCGCTATCAGGTAGTCAATCGGAATGGCTTCGGGCAGAAATAATTTATCCGCCTCACGTACATATTCGGACGATCGGATCCGCGCTATCTTATTCGGTGTATTAAATAAGGTATAAGCGACCTGGCAGGCGATCATATTCGTTTCGTCAGAATTGGTCACCGCCACGAGCATATCGGCATCTTCCGCGCCCGCTTCCCGAAGCACGCGGGGATGTGAGCCGGATCCATTGATAACCCGGAGATCGAATTTATCCTGTAGCTGGCGAAGCCTGTCCGGATTGGTATCCACAACAGTAATATCGTTGTTCTCATCAACTAAGTTTTCAGCCAGTGTGCCGCCGACTTGCCCGGCACCGAGAATAATAATTTTCATATAAATGATCGTCCGGTTTTGTTTATCAGCTACGTTTAGTCAGTTTAGCGTAAAAGAACCCGTCTCCGCTCTGTGCATCCGGCAGCATCTGATAACCGGATACCGGCGTGTCAGTTAATATCGCATCACTGTGAACAGACAGGAAATGATTTACCTGATGAATATTTTCTTCCGGTAATACGGAGCAGGTCGCATACACCAGTGTTCCGCCGGGTTTGAGATATGGCCAGATTGCGTCGAGAATTTCCCGCTGTAGTGCTGCCAGCTCATCGATATCACTGTCACGGCGCAGCCATTTAATATCAGGATGCCGTCTTATAACCCCTGTCGCGGAGCAAGGGGCATCCAGCAGGATACGATCAAACATTTGTGATTCTGCCCATTGCTCCGGATAACGTCCGTCACCGGTTTTGATGATGGCGTGCTGTTTCAGCCGCTGTAAATTTTCATTCACCCGCGTCAGACGTTGTTTATCCACATCAACAGCCATTACGTGTGCGTGGGGAGCTATCTCTAAAATATGCGTGGTTTTCCCGCCGGGCGCTGCACATAAATCTAAAACAGTTTCATTATCCTGCGGATCTAACAGAAGGGCGCAGCCCTGTGCCGAGCTGTCCTGGACTGTCGCCCAGCCTTCAGCAAATCCCGGCAGGTCAGTGACCGGACAAGGTATTGCCAGGCGAAGTGCATCCGGGAATGCAGGGTTATAAAAGGCGTCAATTCCGGCTTCTGCCAGTAATGCCTGGTAGGCTGGTGCAGAATGATGATTACGGTTAATTCGCAGCCACATCGGTGGCTTTTCATTGTTCGCGGTTATGACCAACTCCCATCTATCAGGGTAAGCAGCCTGAATACGGGAGAGTAACCATTTCGGATGCAGCCAGCGGCTTTCTGAATTGGCAAAACGCTCAGCAAGTTGCGGCTCCTGGCGCTGAAACTGGCGCAATACGCCGTTAATCAGTCCTTTTAACTGTGGTTTTTTCAGTACCACTGCGCCGTTTACTGTCTCTGATAATGCCGCATGAGGCGGAATTCGGGTATAACGGAGCTGATAAAGCCCGGTTAAAATCAGATAGTGCAGCACGCGCTGCTTTCCGGTCAGGGGTTTTGCCATTAATTGCTGAGAATACCACTCCAGCTCAGGCAGAACCCTCATCACGCCAAAGCATAACTCCTGAAGGAGTGCTTTATCTTTCGGATTAATATCCCGCTGATAGTCAGGCAGGATAGCACTGAGAGATTGTCCCTGATCCAATACCTGGCTGATGGCTTTGGCTGCAATACTGCGTAAGTTATAACTGTTTTTCATTGTTGTTCCGGTGCGCCGGCGATAATGATGAAGAGAAGGCGTGGCCGGCATACCACCGGGGCTGTTGCCGGCCACGGAACATAATTAAAGTGTGTTGCCGGGGATAAACCACTCTTTACGCGAATTCAGGATATCAGTTGCTGACATCGGTTTTTTACCGGCGGGCTGTAATTGCGTCATATTCAGAATGCCGTCAGTCGTTGCGATTTGTATACCGGACTTATCTGCACGGATGATTGTTCCGGGTGCCGCAGTGACAGGTTCTGCTATTACATCTGCCTGCCAGACTTTTACCGGTTGTTCATCAATGACCAGATAACTGACCGGCCACGGATTGAATGCGCGGATGCAGCGCTCAAGCTGTGCTGCGGATAAATTCCAGTCCAGACGGGCTTCTTCTTTGCTCAGTTTTTCTGCATAGGTTACCAGCCCGCTGTTCTGCGGTTCCGGCTGCAATTCGTTCCGGCAAACCAGTGATAATGTATGCAACAGCGCCTGTGGTCCGATATCAGCCAGTTTTTCATATAATGACGCACTGGTATCTTCTGCGGTGATATCACATGCGGCTTTATACAGCATATCACCGGTATCCAGACCGGCATCCATCTGCATAATGGTAACACCGGTTTCAGCATCTCCGGCCCACAGGGCGCGCTGAATAGGTGCGGCTCCCCGCCATGCCGGCAGCAGTGAACCATGAACATTCAGGCAACCCAGGCGCGGAATATCCAGCACAGCCTGTGGTAAAATCATCCCGTAAGCTACGACAATCATGATGTCGACCTGCTGTTCACGGAGCCACTGATGATTCTCTTCTTTGCGTAATGTTGCCGGCTGAAATACAGGAATATCGTGCTGCTGTGCCAGTTCTTTTACCGGACCTGCGGTGATCTTTTTTCCGCGTCCGGCCGGGCGATCCGGCATGGTTAATACGCCAACGACGTCATGCTCTGAGTCAATCAGTGCATTCAGATGGCGAGCGGCAAAATCAGGCGTTCCTGCAAAAATAATACGTAATGAATCTGACACGTTGCTTTCCTGTAAGAATAATAATGCCACAAACAGTTACAGCGCCGGAGCACTATAGCGGCATGTGGCAGGTAAAAGGCCGCCGGGTATTATGAACGGCCGTTGAGCCTGTCCAGTTTCTCGACTTTCTGGCGGATGCGCTGACGTTTCAGCGCAGAAAGGTAATCAACGAATAATTTGCCTTCCAGGTGATCCATTTCATGCTGAATACAAATGGCCAGTAAATCACCGGTTTCCAGCTCGAAAGGCTTGCCATTATAGTCAAGCGCCCTGATTTTTACATGCTCAGCACGCGGTACAAACGCCCGCTGTTCAGGAATTGATAAACAGCCTTCTTCAATTCCGGCTTCCCCGGATTTTTCAATCAGCTCCGGGTTAATCAGTACCAGGCGCTCGTTTCGTTCTTCGGATACATCAATCACAATAATGCGCTGGTGGACATCAACCTGAGTCGCTGCCAGCCCGATGCCTTCCTCTTCATACATTGTTTCAAACATATCATCGACGATCTTTTGGATCGCAGCATCGACTTTTTCGACAGGCTTTGCAATCTTGCGAAGCCGCTCGTCGGGATAATGTAATACAGTTAATAACGCCATAGATTTTTTTCGTGTTCTATCTAAAAAAATGGATGGAAATTAATGTCTATTCTAGACAGTTATCAGCCTGATTGACAGTATTGCACATAGCGGATACCGCATTTTTATCACAGGCTCAGCCGGGATGGCAGGATGGACGAAAAGGAAATTTGGTTACGCCTGGCGTGTATCAGGCGGTTAAGTACACATCATGCCGTTAGTGTGGCGAAAACACTGACGGAGATCTGCTCACAGAAAAAAGCACAGATCCAGCGGCAGTTACACCATTGCGGATTAACACTGGCGCAATGTCAGCAGTTTATGAATGTGAACTCGTCACGGCTGAAAACAGCACTTTTATGGACTGATTTACCGGGTAATTCAATATTGCCTTTGTCATCACCACACTATCCATTTTTATTAAAGCAGATCTATTCTCCCCCGACTGTGCTTTTTGTGGCAGGGCAGTGTACAGAGTTGTCTGCACCGCAGGTCAGTCTGGTGGGCAGTCGTGCCACAACCCATTATGGTGAGAAATGGGCAGAATCATTTACCCGTCATCTGGTGCAGCACGATCTGGTGATAACCAGCGGGTTGGCTGCCGGAATTGACGGATGCTGTCATCGCGCGGCACTGGCGGCGGGCGGGAAAACTATCGCGGTATTAGGTAGCGGGCTTTCTCATATTTATCCCGCAAGACACCGGCAACTGGCGGAAACAATCACGGAAAAGGGGGTGCTTGTCTCCGAATACTTTCCGGATATCCCTCCGCTGGCAAAAAATTTTCCCCGCCGTAACCGGATTATCAGTGGGTTAAGCCGATTGCTTATTGTGATTGAAGCCGGTAGGCGGAGCGGATCACTCATCACCGCGCAATGTGCACTGGAACAGGGGCGGGATGTTTTTACCCTGCCGGCGGTACTGGGGCATCCGGCTTATGAAGGTAACCACTGGCTATTGCAGCAGGGCGCGTATATTGCGACTGCACCATCTGATATTACGGATCATCTCGCGTTGGATATGCAGTGGCTTCCATTGCCGGAGATACAGAAGGTTAAAGAAATTAAAGAAGAAGAGGCGATTGCAGAGCAGGAAGAGTTGCCATTTGCACATGTGCTGATTAATGTGGATGATGAACCCACTCCGCCGGATGTTATTGCACAACGGTGTGAACTGCCGGTCACTGAGGTGACCACACAACTGCTGCAGCTTGAGTTATCGGGTAAAATAGCCGTGGTCAGCGGGGGGTATATCCGCCTGCATAAATAAAGCGGCATTGGCGTAAGGTGAAATTAAAATGTCAACATCAACAGCAGAGTGCTGTCCGCAATGTGGCGGACAACTTGTAATCCGCAATGGCGCTCACGGGCCTTTTTTCGGCTGCTCTGCTTATCCTGAGTGTGACTATATCCGTCCGTTAAAAGCAGGTACTGACGGGCATATTATAAAAGTGCTGGACGGACAGCTGTGTCCGCAGTGCGGAGGAACGCTGGTTTTGCGTCAGGGGCGGTATGGCATGTTTATCGGATGTGGTAATTATCCTGAATGTGAATATGTGGCCTCTATGAATTCACCTGACGAAACAACAATGGCTTGCCCGCAATGCCATGACGGAAAGCTGCTCCAGAGAAAATCCCGGTTCGGAAAAACATTTTATGCCTGCAATCGTTATCCTGCATGCCAATTTTCAATTAATAATCAACCGGTTGTTGGTGAATGCCAATATTGTCATTATCCGCTGCTGGTGGAAAAGAAGACGGCTGCGGGTATAAAATTAAGTTGTGCGAGTAAAGCCTGCGCAAAACAACAAAAATAACAAAATGAGAAGAATGATGAATTATAATGACACAGCAAGTAATTTTGATGGAATCATAAATGTACTGAATAATCAAAAGGTTATTGCATATCCGACCGAGGCGGTATTCGGCCTGGGTTGTGATCCGGATAGCGAAAAAGCGGTAATGGCATTGCTGGATCTGAAGCAGCGCCCGTGGGATAAAGGCTTAATTTTAATCGCTGATAATTACGATCAGGTAAAACCCTATATTGATGATTCGCGACTGACAACTGAACAACGTGATGCAATGTTTGCAACATGGCCGGGTCCGGTTACCTGGGTTATACCGGCAAAATCAACAACGCCAAAGTGGCTGACCGGGCGTTTTGACTCTCTGGCTGTTCGTGTGACTGACCATCCGGTGGTAAAAGCATTATGCTCAGCCTATGGAAAGCCGGTTGTTTCGACCAGTGCAAATCTGAGCGGTTATGAACCCTGCCGGACAACAGCTGAAGTGAATCAGCAGTTTAACGGACGCATTCCGGTGGTGGATGGTCTGGTCGGCGGGCGACAGAATCCGTCTGAAATCCGTGATGCACTGACCGGGCAGTTATATCGTCAGGGCTGACAGAATACCAAAAGGACCCGGAATGAAAAAATTTGTTGTTTTTGGTCATCCCATTGCACACAGCCAGTCACCGTTTATTCATCAGGAATTTGCAAAGCAATTTGGCATTGAGCTGAGCTATGAGCGGATACTCTCTCCGCTGGCCGGTTTTCGTGATTGTGTTTCTGCTTTTTTTGCGGATGGCGGGCTCGGCGCTAATGTGACACTGCCTTTTAAAGAACAGGCTTATGCATTATCAGATGAACTGAGTGAGCGGGCTCAAATTTGCGGAGCCGTAAATACACTGCATCTGAAAGAAGATAACCGGATATTTGGTGATAATACAGATGGTGAAGGGCTGGTAATTGATCTCCAGCGCCTGAATTTCATCCGCCCGGGTGAGAAAATTTTACTGATAGGGGCTGGTGGCGCAGCCCGGGGGGCATTATTACCATTGTTACGGGCGGGCGGTACGATCACTGTCACAAACCGGACATTAACTAAGGCACAATCCCTGGCGGAACAATTTTCCGTATATGGTGATGTTCGTGCAGTGGCCACAGATAAAACAGATACAACCGGTTTTTCTCTTATTATTAATGCAACATCATCCGGTGTTGATGGTGGTGTACCACAGATCCCGGTATCGTTGCTGAATAACACAGTTGCCTGCTATGACATGTTTTACCGCACAGGTTTGACACCGTTCCTGCAACTTGCGGTGGATAATGGCGTGGTGCGCTATGCTGACGGGCTGGGAATGCTGGCGGGACAAGCTGCATTCGCCTTTAAGTTATGGCACGGTGTTTTACCGGATATTGCGCCGGTACTGGCTCAGCTTAAACAGAGGATGACATAATGAATCAGTCAATTCAGTTTCCTGACCGTGAATCCCGGGATGATGACCAGCAATGTATTATCTTTCCTGTCATGATTAATGGTTTTCTGTCTGATTGCTGTGTATCCGGACAATATCTGCAATCCCGCTACGGGGCAGATATTGACGAAGATATGCTGGCTCTCTTCCGCCGGAACCGTTGGGATCTGGAGGAAGAGTTCGCGGAGTTTATTGAAAAGGACGGAGCAGAAGAATCACCTTACCGGTTACCCTGCGACAGATAATCGTTTTTCCACATGACATAGTTATCTGCTGAATGCTTCAGTCCTTCATATTCTTCCGGTTTCAGCGGGCGGGCGGCTTTTGCGGGGCTGCCTAAGTAAAGGTATCCGCTTTCCAGTCGTTTACCGGGAGACACCAGACTACCTGCGCCGATAATGACATCATCTTCAACGATCACGCCATCCAGCAGAATCGAGCCCATCCCTACAAGAACACGATCCCCTATAGTACAGCCGTGCAGCATTACTTTGTGGCCGACCGTCACATCAGCACCAATAATAAGAGGATGACCAGCCGGGTTATCGTCGGACTGATGGGATACATGTAAAACAGAACCATCCTGAATATTTGTACGCTGTCCTACCTGAATGTAGTTTACATCCCCGCGTGCCACGACAAGAGGCCAGATACCGACATCATCTGCTATACGAACATCACCGATAATGACAGAAGAGTCGTCGATCATGACATTTTCACCAATAGATGGCGTTAATGTCAGATAAGGGCGGAGTTTATTCACAAGTATTACCTCTGTGTATTAATGAGTTTCAGTGATCTTAGCCAGAGAGTTCACCGCAGGCAATGTAACTTTTGGGCTGAATTGCCGAAAAATACGACTCAATGCTCAAAAGACAAACAGTCAGTAAGAAAATTCAAAAAAAAGAGTTGTGCAAAAATAAAAGCTCCCTATAATGCGCCCTCACTGACACGGAACAACACGCTGACAAGCGCGCCGACAGTAGAGAAAAGCGAAAAAAGTTGAAAAACAACGCTTGACTCGAAGGGGCTGAAAACGTAATATACGCAGCCTCGCAACAACGCAGAAGACCGGCAACGGCAGCGGGTGTTTGCAACGCTCTTTAACAATTTATCAGACAATCTGTGTGGGCACTCACAGGACATATCGCAAAATATTATTTTTGAGAAGTCTTGAAGAGTGACCAAAACAGCAGCTTCGCAAGAAGCAGCAGTAAACAGTTTATTTCTTTGAGCATCAGACACTTTTAATTGAAGAGTTTGATCATGGCTCAGATTGAACGCTGGCGGCAGGCCTAACACATGCAAGTCGGGCGGTAACAGGGAGAA
>NZ_LZEW01000009.1 GCF_001676155.1 Morganella psychrotolerans
TGTATGCAATGGTGGTCCGGGCTTGTTCTGATTATGGTGTTATTTCTCCAGGGGTGTACCCCTGATGACCCGCCGAAAGAAAAAATTGCGTATGTGGGCGCTAATCTGCTGGGGTATAACCATGTGGCGGGGACCAATATTAACTGGTTCTCAGTGAACGGGCAGCGGGGACGGACGGGCGGCTTTACCTGCTGTGTGATGTTGCCGGAAAAATGGCAGTCCAATATGAAGGTTGACGTGCAGTGGGAGGTTGACCCTGACCCTTTTCCTCAAAATATACCATCTATGGGAACGGAACAATTTAATTACTTTATGGAAAAACATGAGGCTGGATATCGCCAATACAGAACAACAACCACTATCCCTGAATACGATGATTCCTGCGGGTTGCAGGTACACTTTTTACCCTGTCAACAGGTCAAAGTGACGGCGACCTGTTACGGCATTAATCACCCTGACCACCCTGTTAAAGATCCCTTTGACCAACCGGAGCCTGCGCAATGTCCTCAATAATTATTCCTCCCCAAAAAGGCCAGGTTTCGGAACGAGGTGACCCGTGTTGGGTTCCGCCGGTGTTTCCTGCACAGGGCAGATTAGTGTTAACGCAGGAACAACTCATTGAAAACATCAAAAAAAATAACAAAAGAAGAAACACGGCATCGCCATGATTCCCGGAGAGGAAACAAAAATCCTTGCTGTAAAAGCCTGCATGTGAGCTTGTTTTTTGATGGTACCAATAATAATGAGCCCAATGATACCGGCAGTACGCCCCCGCACCCGACGAATATCGCTAAGCTGTACCATGCCAGTGCACCGGAAAATAGTAAGGCAAATGAAAATGGTTTCTATGCTTATTATATTCCCGGCGTAGGTACACCGTTCCCTCAAATCGGGACGTATGATTATTATTCTGCCGGGTTACAGTTTGCGGTTGGTGGCGAAGACAGAATTAACTGGGGATTAGTACAACTGTGTAACACGCTGCATCATACCGTTTCCGACCGTTTTATCGGTAACGGCATGATGAAAAATGCGGTTGCAATGATGAATTCATCTGAACCGTCCCGGCTGCGATCCCGCAATTTTGCCATTATGGCAGCAACCAGCCCCACTAATTTCAACCGGGAAAAAGTGAATCAGGCGTATTTAGAGGCAGTTGATCCGGAGAATAATCAGCACGCCGCCCGTTTACGTGCGATAGAAATGTTACTGAATCCTGTTCGTGAAAAGGTGACCAATGCACAATGCAAAATTGTCGCGATGAAGTTATTTGTATACGGATTTTCCCGTGGAGCTGCCGAAGCAAGGGCGTTTGTCAGTTGGCTGAATGATATTTTAGCCTCCGGGATATCAGGGTTTCCGGCGGGAACACTATTGGGTATTAAGGTATCGGTCGAGTTTTTGGGGCTGTTTGATACCGTACCTGCCGTGGGTATCGCCAATGTTATCCCCGGATTCACAGGTCATAATGGCTGGGCGGGGCAAACACAGCCCTTGCCTGAGTCAGGGTTAATTAAAAAATGTTGTCATTTTGTGGCATCGCATGAGCAGCGGCAGTCATTCTCACTGGATTCGGTACGAACAGCGGAAGGGCACTATTTGCCCGGTACACTTGAGGTGGTTTATCCCGGGATGCATTCTGATGTCGGGGGCGGTTATCCGGCAGGCGATCAGGGAAAATCACGGGATGACGCCGGGGATTTATTATCGCAGATTACGTTGCACGATATGTATGCGGCGGCGATTGAAGCGGGGGCGCCGTTATCTGTGCATCCTGAGTTTTTTAGAAAACTACATCTTGATCATCAGCAGCGGTACTCATTCAGGGAAATGAATGCTGTAACATTAAAGGAATTCGGTTTTTCCTCAAGATTAGTTTCTACCTTTAACAATTGGCAATTAACCACAGCCATAATGGATAACCAGCAGGAATCAGATACGCCGCTTTATTCACCGTTTCGTTATGAATCAGCCTGTTTAGAACAGGTAATGGAAGACCAGCTGACTTGGATGACGGGCTGGCGTATCGCCCGCTTTTCTTCCCCTGAGTCATCAGATATGCATATCTCAGCGCAGCCTTTTTTCAAGCACGCACCTCAGAACCCTGCAATTCAGGCACAACCGTATGAGCCTGAATACGGCCGGCAGGCACAGCGTGCATTATCGGAAGAGTGGTCACTTTTAGCCTGTCAGGCAAAACTGACTGAAAAAGCCCGCAAAGCAGAAATGGATAAACACAGTGAGGATAAAGACTGGTTTCCGGCTGGTGATTTGATTGGTGCGCCTTTATTTGATGCCAACAATGCCCGGGGTCAGCTTTGGGAAGCCGCGTCGGAGTTTGCCGCTGATTATGAACGACGGCAGCGCCCTGAACCATTATTATTTAAGCCTGAACCCCGGAAAAGAACCCAACCGGTCGATCCCGTAACATGTACGGTAAATGTGAATACAGACAGTAATTTCCCCGGTAGCATCAGTCGTCTTGCATTGATATTACAAATTATTGATCCACTTTTATCACGTACGGCTTATTTTTATACTTATCAAAATGAAGCATTTGAGTATTTGAAATTTAAAGATAAAGGACGTTTAACGTTTGAGCAATATTTTGAACCGTATCTCAACCCTGAAATAACCCCCGGCTTCCCGAAACGGATAAAGGATACTAATACCGCATTGCTGATTAATTTATTTGATAACTATATTCATGATTCACGGGCGTGGTTTATGCACTCTGAAAGTGGTGTGAGAGAACCGTTTGGTGGGTATTTCCTCTCCAGAATGATTTATTTCGGGAATAAATGGAATAAAGCGGTGCAATTACATTTTGATGGTAGTGTTCTGGGTGTAGAGCAACGATTGCAGGATATGGCGGTATTTGCGCATCATCCGACATACGGTGTAAAAGTGTATCACCGGATGACAGGACAAGAAATTCCTGTTGATGAAAGTCAGTTGCCTGCATCAACACATGAATTTATCACTCAATTAAAACCATTAGTCGCGCAACGAAAGCAGGACAGAGTAACGGAGATATATGCAAACCTGCGGGCGATTGTGGATGGAACTCATTTTGTTGCATAAAAAGCAAAGCGCTAAGGCTCTCAGCACCTGAAAATAATATCCGCAGTTTGCAAAGTTAACAAAGGCGCATCTGATGACAACAGAGATAATTACCGGCGGCTGTTTATGCGGGAATATTCGTTACCGCGCGCAGCATCCGCGTGATCCGCATACCTGCTCTTGTACTATGTGCCGCAAACATACCGGCGCATTGACAGCGCTGTGGGTGGAGTTTGACAGCAAAAATGTCACATGGGATGGCGAGGGCGGTATGCCGTCACTGTTCCGCTCATCAGAAAGTACCTGCCGGGCATTTTGTCCGCAGTGCGGCAGCTCAGTGGGGGCGGTGGATGATGCGCCGGTGATTGCGTTGCTGGTCGGGGGTTTTGATAATCCGGGACGTGATTATTGCATCCCGGAATACCATTCTTTTACGGATGAGTTGCCTGAGTGGGCAGCTCATCCGCAGGATCATGACGCGGACTGACTGCGGGCTTTCACCGGTTTGTGTTGTGGTGGATGCATAAAGAATGTGACCGCCAGAATAGCGATCACCGGCAGCGCTACCACCAGGAATGCCGGAGTAAAGCTGCCGCTGTAATCTTTGATGGTACCGGCGAAGAACGGCGCGAGACAGGCAAAGGTTGAAATCAGATTCACCACAGAGAACAGTTCCAGGTAAGGTCCGCGCCCGAAATAGTTCGCCAGCAGCACACTGGAGGCGAGAAATGTCATCCCGTAGCCAATCCCGACTAAAATCGTAAACAGAATAAGCAGCGGCCAACTGGTGGCGATACTTAGTGTCAGCACGCCAAGGGTGATGGTTGCCAGGCTGATAATCAGCAGTTTTTTCGGCTCCAGCCACTCGCCGATAGCGCCGCCTGCCAGGCGGGAGAAGGCATTAATAAAGGCCATGGTACTCAGCAGTGTGGCGGCAATCGTTTCACTGAATCCGTTATCCGTAATATGCGGGACGGCAAAGCTGTTCACTGTAAATCCACACCATAAAAATGCAGTGTACGATGCGGCTATCACATAAAACTGCCATGTGCGCAGTGCCTGGCGCGCAGTCCAGCGATCACGGCTGCGGTAGATGCGGGAACTTTGTTTCTTTTGCTGCCACATGACGGCGCGGGCGTGTGTAACTTCCCGGCGTCCTTCACGCAGCACTAACAGTGTAATCACCGTCATCACAGTCAGTGTAAGGGCGGCGATCAGCCAGTGAATACGCCAGGAGCCGAATACATTGACAGCAAGAAAGTAGATCCACGGACCAACCACACCGCCCAGCCCGCCGAGGGTAAAATAGAACCCGAATGCAAGTGACTGACGGCTGAACAGCCGTGAAATAACATAAGTGCCCGGCACCGTTGCCATAAAGGTAAAGCCAATCCCGAGAAAGGCGGTGCCGACAAAATAGCGCTGAATAGTTTCGGTGGTATACAGACTGTAAAACCCGGCAAGAAACAGCAGCAGCCCGGTAAACAGGGTAACTTTAACATTGGTTTTACGGATGCAGAGTGTCGGCAGAAAACTGGATAACCCGCAGGTCAGTCCGAGCAGGGTGAAACCAAAACCGGCATCAGTCCAGCTCCAGTGCAGCTCTCTGAGCATTCCCGGCAATACTACACCTAACGAGGTAAAGGTGGTGGCGGTAGCCAGAAAATAGACTAACCCCAGCAGGGTGAGTATGGTCCACTGATAAACAGTGCCTAAGCGGCGGTCTCGCGAAAACATCCCGGCTCCGGAAAAGGCGTAAAAAGCAAAATGCCCGGCTGAGAGCCGGGCAGCAGAAGAGCGCTATTGTCGCCGGAAGCGGTACAGACTACCAGCTTAATTTTGCTTTTGCCCAGCGGACAGCCGACTGATATTCCTTTGGCAATTGCTGCGCCAGCCCGTCAAGATTTGCGTTAAGCAGCGCGGGGTCAGGATGCGTCAGATTAATGTGTCCCACTTTACGCGCAGGGCGTACCTCTTTGTCATACCAGTGAATATGTGCCAGAGGCTGCGCCAGCCACTGTGTATTAAATTCAGTCCCGATAATATTGACCATGACAGCGGGAGCGCTGACCACAGGCTGTGGCAGGGGTAAATCCAGAATGGCGCGCAGATGCAATTCAAACTGGCTGACAGATGCGCCGTTCTGTGTCCAGTGTCCGCTGTTATGCACGCGCGGTGCGAGTTCATTGATAAGTAACCCGTCACCGACGATAAAGCACTCCATCGCCATCACACCGGTATAATCCAGCTCTGCCAGGATCGCGCCCAGCATCTGCTCCGCCTGTAACTGCAACGGATGCTGACTTTCCGGATACGCGACACTCATGCGCAGAATACCGTCTTCATGAAGATTATGGGTCAGCGGGTAGAACACGCAGTCGCCGTGCCGGTTACGGGCGCCAATCAGCGAAACTTCACCGGAAAAGGCAATGCCTTTTTCAACAATGCAGTCGCCGTAAATCTCTGCCGGTAGTGCTGTTTCATCACCCGGACGCACACGCCACTGGCCGCGACCGTCATAACCGCCGGTGCGGCGTTTGACTATCACAAAATCCCCTAGACGGCTGAAAATACCCGGCCATTCATCCGGTGATGTCAGCGGCTGCCACGGTGAGGTGGCTAACTGTAAATCATCCATTAACTGTTTTTGCGGCAGGCGGTCAGCCAGGCGCGGAAAAATATCCCGGTTAATAAAGGCGGGGTGTTGCTCCAGCACTTTTGTCAGAGCAGTCTGCGGCCAGCGTTCTATTTCGGCGGTGATCACACTGTGCTGATACGGCACGGCTTCCGGCTCGGCATCCAATCCCACAGGATAAACCGCAATACCCAGCGGCTCGCCCGCCTGGCGCAGCATACGGCCTAACTGTCCGTTTCCCAGAACACAAACCGGCGTCATCAGCAGATCTCCCGTGGATCAGGATGGCTGAGAACCTCTTCGGTCTGTGCCGCGCGCCAGTCAGTCAGGCGGGTCAGCAGCGAGGCATCATGCAGTGCCAGAATTTGGGCGGCAAGCAGGGCGGCGTTTCCGGCACCGGCTTTGCCGATAGCGAGGGTACCGACCGGGATACCTTTCGGCATCTGAACAATGGAATAGAGGCTATCGATGCCGCTGAGTGCAGCACTCTGAACCGGCACACCCAGCACAGGAACCAGCGTTTTGGCTGCCAGCATGCCCGGCAGATGTGCGGCACCACCGGCACCGGCGATAATCACATCAAAGCCGTTTTGTTTAGCGGTTTCAGCAAAGGAAAACAGTTTGTCAGGTGTGCGGTGCGCGGACACAATCTCCACATGATAGGGCAGTTGCAGGCTGTCGAGGATTTCTGCGGCGTGCTCCATGGTGCTCCAGTCACTTTTGGATCCCATTACAATGGCAATTTTAGCGGCTGGTGAGTGTTGCTGTGAAGAAGTGGCATTCATGTTTTCAGTGCTCCTGTACATCCCGCGTCACAAAGATTGGCTGACTTCCGGCGTATTGGCCGGTTAAGAAGACGGGCATAATATCACGGTAAATCGCAGAGGAAAACGTTTGCGTCAGTGATTTAATGCAATTTCAGGCGGTAATGTATCAGAACGGGAAGAAGATCAGCGAGATGTCATCCGGGGTAATTTTAAATGCAGAGCCCTGAGAATGCCAGGCACCGAGAACGCCACGTAAGTGTGTTTCTCCGTCAATAAGGATGTTATGAACTGCCGGGCGGTGAGTATGACCGTGGATCATCCATTGCGTTTTGTATTGACGGAAGGTGTCAATTACCGCGCTCTGATTCACATCCATTATCGCTTGCGTTTTCTGCTGATTGGCAGACTGACTGCCTGCGCGCATTTTTTTTGCGATTTTCAGCCGGACTGACAGCGGCAGCCACAAAAACAGGCGCTGGATCCATTTTGTATGAACACGTTTGCGGTAGTGCTGGTAATCGATATCATCGGTACAGAGTGTATCACCGTGCAGGATCAGAATACGCTGGCCTTCGGCTTCAATTATCTGCGTTTGCGGCAGTAACGTCATACCACACTGTTTCGCGTAACGCGCTCCCAGCAGGAAATCACGGTTGCCGTGAATAAAAAAAGATCTTCACGCCGTGCTCACTGAGTGCTTTCAGCGCATCAGCGACAGTTTTATGCAGCGGGGCGGGGTCATCATCACCAATCCAGTAATCAAAAAAAATCACCCAGAATATAGAGCTGTGATGCGTGAACGGCCTGCTCTTGTATGAAACGAAGGAAGCCGGCGGTGATCGCCGGCTCCTGCTCGTTTAAATGCAAATCTGCAATAACAAGCGTGGTCATGCTTATTTGGAAACAGTTACGCTTTCGATGATAACATCTTCACGCGGAACGTCCTGGTGCATACCGCTGTTACCGGTTTTAACCACTTTGATTTTATTAACAACATCCATGCCTTCAACGACTTCTGCGAATACGCAGTAGCCCCAGCCGCTTGGTGTTTTTGAACGGAAGTCAGGTAATCGTTATCTGCCACATTAATGAAAAACTGTGCAGTTGCTGAATGCGGGTCACCGGTACGGGCCATTGCCAGGGTACCCAGGGTGTTTTTCAGACCGTTGTCTGCTTCGTTATCAATGTGAGCCAGTGTTGGTTTCTGCTTCAGACCCGGTTCAAAACCGCCGCCCTGGATCATGAAATCATTAATTACACGATGGAAAATAGTGTTGTTGTAGAAACCATCAGTGCAATAGGCGAGGAAGTTTTTGACCGTTTCTGGTGCTTCTTCCGCGAAGGTTTTAATGACGATGTCACCATGATTTGTATGAAAAGTTACCATAATAAATTCCTGCTAATATTTTAAAGGCGGTTATATACCCGACATCATTCAGGCAGGGAGCGGGCTGAGTGCAGCCGGGGAACCTGCTGTCTGAATGAATGAGGCTATAGGCCGTTTTTATCTCACGGGGGTGTTATATCACACTCACAAATGATCGTCAGTATTTGTTATAATCAACGGGTTTTGCAGGGTCTTTCTTGCATTTACAGGGTATTCGCGTTTCAATAACCTATGTTGCTCTGCGCTGATATCCCGTCGCATACCAGATAAAATAAGCGTTTAATTATCAATTAATTAACAGAACTCACCTTCAACACGTACAGACTCTTAATGGAATAGCCTTATGCTGAAAATTTATAACACGTTATCAAGACAAAAAGAGGAATTTAAGCCCATTAACCCGGGTTCCATCGGGATGTACGTGTGTGGTATCACTGTTTATGACCTGTGTCATATCGGACACGGGCGGACATTTGTTGCGTTTGACGCCATCGTGCGTTACCTGCGCTACGCAGGTTATAAGGTTAATTACATCCGTAATGTCACGGATGTGGATGACAAAATCATCAAACGTGCAAATGAGAATAATGAAACCTGCGACCAGTTGGTTGATCGCATGGTCGTGGAAATGCACCGTGATTTTGACGCGATGAACCTGCTGCGCCCGGATTCTGAGCCGCGCGCAACGCATCATATAAAAGAGATTATTGAGATAACACAGTTGCTGCTGGCGCGCAATCACGCCTATGTGGCGGATAACGGCGACGTGATGTTTGATATCAGCAGTGACCCGGAATATGGTCTGCTTTCCCGTCAGGATCTGGAGCAGCTTCAGGCAGGTGCCCGCGTTGAAGTGGCAGATGTAAAACGCAATCCGATGGATTTTGTGCTGTGGAAAATGTCCAAACCGGGTGAGCCTTCCTGGGAATCACCATGGGGCGCGGGGCGTCCTGGCTGGCATATTGAATGTTCTGCGATGAACAGCAAACAGCTGGGAAATCATTTTGATATTCACGGCGGCGGCTCTGACCTGATGTTCCCGCACCATGAAAACGAAATTGCTCAGTCCACCTGTGCGCATGACGGTCCGTATGTGAATTACTGGATGCACTCCGGCATGGTGATGGTTGACAGAGAAAAGATGTCAAAATCACTCAATAACTTTTTTACCATCCGTGATGTGCTGGGATATTACGACCCGGAAACCGTGCGTTACTTCCTGTTATCTGCCCATTACCGCAGTCAGCTCAACTATACGGAAGAGAACCTGAAACAGGCGCGTACTGCTCTGGAGCGCTTTTATACCGCACTGCGCGGCACAGATAAAAACGCGGCGGTGATTGTGAATAATGAGTTTGAAACCCGTTTTCGTGAAGCGATGGATGATGATTTCAATTCGCCTGAAGCCTATTCCGTATTATTTGATATGGCGCGTGAGCTGAATCGTCTGAAACAGGAAGATATGGCGGCGGCAAATGGTCTGGCAGCGCAACTCCGTCAGTTGGCGGGTGTTCTCGGACTGCTGACACAAGACCCGGAGCAATTCCTGCAAAGCGGTGCGCAGACGGAAAGTGATGAAGATGTGGCAAAAATTGAAGCACTGATTAAGCGGCGCCTTGATGCCCGCGCATCAAAAGAGTGGGCGCTGGCAGATGAAGCGCGTGATGCATTAACAGAGATGAATATCGTGCTGGAAGATGGTCCGCAGGGTACGACCTGGCGGCGCAAATAGTTATATACCCTTATTCATTCAAACTGCAGGTTCGTTGGCTGCACTCAGATAGCCGGGTCACATACTAATGTATGCTCCCCGTCTATCTTCCCTTGCCGCCTGCCTGCATCTTGAATGACGTTGGGTATACGCTACTAATAATTGATAATATTCTCACTGAGAAGCCCTGCGTTATTTACCGCCGGGCTTTTTTTATTGTGTTTTATTTCTACAGCATGGGCATAACAGTGGGTTATCAGCTATTCTGTTACAGTATTTGGTTTATCTTGTGATGTTTTGTCGTATTTTTATATTAATAAATAAAGGAAGCACTGATGAGTAAAAATATATTAGCCCTGCTGGTGGTTTCTGTCTGTGCATTTGGTGCAGTGACCGCATCCGCTGCCGGGCTTTCAGATAATATGAAAACCCTGAACGCAAATTTGCAGGTCGTTGAAAAAACGGATGACGCAGCGGAGCTGAAAAATGCCCTGTCACAGATGCGTACCGCCGCATTGAGTGCCAAAGAAGAAACACCTGCCAAATTAAAAGGTAAAGCCGCGGACAGCGCAGAAATGAAAGATTATCATCATGGTTATGATGTGCTGGTCGGACAAATTGACGATGCGCTGAAACTGACCGAAGAAGGTAAAATTCCGCAGGCGAAAGCGATGGCTGAACAATTTAAAGCCACCCGTGGTGAGTATCACAAAAAATACCGCTGACGGATAACGCAGTGAATTACAAATAAAGAGGGGAGCCGGAACGCTCCCCTCTTTAATAATCAGTGCCGCTTGCGGGGCATCATGCGCAGCAGCGTATTATCTTTCCAGAAATAGTGATGCGCCAGGGCGGCGGCGGCATGCAGGCCGATAATGAAATAACCGGTATTAGCGATAATTTCATGAATATTCTGTATTTCATACGCGCGGTCTTCATCCGGTGTTGCGGATACCGGCATGGGGATACCGAATAATGACCAATCATAACCGTTCAGGTATTTAATACTGAAACCGAGCACCGGTAAGAGAATAAATACCACAAATATGACCAGATGTGCCAGATGGGATAATCCGGTTATCATCGGTGAGGGCTTGGGTATAATGGCAGGCGCAGGGTATTTTATTCTGACTGCCAGCCGGACAATCATTAATATACCGACCAGTATGCCGCTGCTGTAATGCAGCATGGATAAAATACTTCTCAGCGGTTCGTCCGCTGTATCCCGTAACAGAGCGCTGGTATAAACAAGAATCACAAGCAGGAAAATAAACCAGTGCAGGGCTATTTGTACAGGTGCAAATTTTTTGGTTGTCATTTTTCGTGACTCTTTTATACAGATAACGGATAATTTAATGAATAAGGGTATACCCAACGTCATTCAGGATGCAGGCAGGCGGCAAGGGAAGTCAGACGGGGAGCATACATAAGTATGTGACCCGGCGGGCTTCATGTCGCCAACGAACCTGCAGTTTGAATGAATAAGGGTATATATGTCGGATAAAAAAAACCAGAGACAATGCTCTGGTTTATTCGCAGACAGATATTATTCAGCCACTTTTACCTGTTGTCCGGCAAATTCAACGGTTTTTCCTGCTATGATTTTACAGCGTTTACGGGTTTCGGTTTCGCCGTCGACTGTTACCTGACCATCGGCAATAAACTGTTTTGCTGCCGCACCACTGTCAGCCCAGCCCTGAATTTTGAGTAAATCACATAATTCAACGTGCGGGTGCCCTTCGAGATTAAAAATAGCCATGGTTATTCGTCCTTATCGTGAAATTCTTCACAAGCCTGTAATGTGTTCTGAATGAGTGTGGCGACGGTCATCGGGCCTACACCGCCCGGTACCGGGGTTATCCATTCTGCGCGCTCGGCGGCGTCGGCAAAATTAACATCGCCCACCACTTTGCCGTTCTCGAGGCGGTTAATCCCGACATCGATCACGATAGCGCCGGGTTTTATCCACTCGCCGGGAATAAAGCCCGGTTTACCAACAGCCACGATCAGCAGATCCGCATGCTCAACATGATGGCGCAGATCTTTGGTGAAACGGTGGGTGACGGTTGTGGTGCAACCTGCCAGCAGAAGCTCCAGACTCATCGGACGCCCGACAATATTGGATGCGCCGACAATCACGGCATTCAGCCCGAAGGTGTTGATATTACAGCGTTCCAGCAGCGTTACAATACCACGTGGTGTGCAGGGGCGCAGATTTGGCGCGCGCTGGCACAGACGCCCGATATTATACGGATGAAAGCCATCAACATCTTTATCCGGATGGATGCGCTCAATTACTTTGACATTATCAATACCGGCGGGTAACGGAAGCTGAACCAGGATCCCGTCAATGGTCTTATCATTATTTAATTCATCAATAAGATGAAGGAGTGTGGCTTCGCTGGTGGTATCGGGCAGGTCATAAGAGCGTGAGATAAATCCGACTTCTTCACAGGAGCGGCGCTTGCTGGCGACATAAATCTGAGACGCGGGGTTCTCGCCGACTAAAATAACGGCGAGTCCGGGAGCCCGTTTTCCCTTAGCCAGACGTTGCTTAACTTTGGCGGCAATTTCTGTCCGGATGGTCTGCGCAATCGTTTTCCCGTCTATAATTTTTGCTGACATTGTGTGAAAATCCATAAAACAGATAAAAGTATGGGCGCTATTCTGTCAGAACATTTCCACTCTGTCAGTCACGTTTTGTTATGGTTGCGCTGATTACCACCGAAACAGCGGCTTTTTTTTGATTGACTCACCGCATTTGAGACGTATAATCCATGTCGCTTCAATCAGTTAACCCACTGTTTTTCTTCAGTGCGCCCTTAGCTCAGTTGGATAGAGCAACGGCCTTCTAAGCCGTAGGTCACAGGTTCGAATCCTGTAGGGCGTACCATTCTCAAGTATTTCCAAGTCTACTACAGTCTCCTAAATCCCCACAAAATCAGCATTCAGCGATATTTATAGTATCTCATGGTCTACCCTCGTCTATTGAAATCTACATGCATAAGGGGGGCATAATTGGGGGTATGCCCACGTTCAATGAAAATCGGCGCCCCTGTAATCCCCACATGAAGCTGACAGCCAGATACATCCAAGCCTAAAGAGAAATCATATAAACTTTCTGATGGCGGGGGCATGTATTTAGAAATCGCACCAAATGGTTTGTAGAGGTCAGAAAAAAATGGTCTAAGATCACGGAATTTCGTATATTCACATTAAAAGTTAGGCAGAGTAATTTTTAATGTGAATATCCACTAATAATTGAATGGATACCCATTATATGAATATTTCAACTATCCTTATAATACACACCTATTTTTATATTTAAGGAGATAAAACGTGATGTTTTTTCAGATTATTGCTGGGTTAATAGGCTCAACGTTGTTACCGCTATTTTTTTTATTTTGTAAAAGATAAAGTTAGTCAACAAGATAAAATTTTAGAGCAACCAACATCAAGTGAGTTTACAAATTTTGTTAATGAGGAACGAGTCAGAAGGCAAATACATTCGATTACTGGAGTTAGTTCAAGTGTGGCACAATCTATAGTTGTCAGTATTTTAAAAAAATCGAGATATGAAGTACCGGCTGTAGATTTTTTTTAAACCAGTGAACAGTTTCTTGTCTGTTACTCAAACAGATAATCGGCTGTCAATAGATCATATCAAAGTGGAAAAAAATCGCAGGAATGTAAAGCTATTATCATTGGCAATTATAATTATTGCTATATTGTTATCAGTCGCAATTGCAATGAAATCATGGATAGGGATTTTTGTTTTTTCTTTATATTTAGCGTTTCTTTTGGCTGCATGTCTGGCAATATCTCCTCCATCTGATGAAATTATTTCAGTGAAAGAAAATATAATAAAAAAAATTTTATAGTGAGTCTAATGAATAAAAAAAACATAGATATTTTATGTATGTATCAGAATGTATCGCTACTTTGTGCGTGAGTGCAAACCAGTGCTCAATGTGTGAATTATAGCAAAACGGGTTATAACAAAACTTAGAGGTGATTTGTACGCAGTTTGAATGTACAAAAATGTCTAAGTAGCTGCGTCAAATAATAGAGAACCCGGAGGGAACTCTGTCCTGATTGTGCAATCTGATCAATCACCAAACCAACCAAAATCACTAACCAGACTGAGCGATGACAATAATAGCACCAATACTTCGTAATGAACGACGGTTGATGCAAAAAATGGTTCAGCGAACCCGTGATAAGTACCACGTCCGTAGGCTGGCTGCTATGCTGATGTTACACCGTGGATACAGTGTCAGCATAGTTGTTGCCCCCTCTGAAAAATCAATCTGAGGGCGCGGAGTGACACATGAAACGTATTTCATCTGAACGAAAAATAGCAGCGCTGGCAAAATTACTGCAGCCTTACAATATGACAGTTGCCGTAGTTGCACAAATGGAAGGAATATCCGAAGCTATCCTGTATAACTGGCGAAATAAGGCTAAATCAGAGGGGAAACTTGTGCCCGGTGCAGACAAAAACACAGAACAGTGGCTGGCGGAATTGGAGGAATACTGCCGTAAAAAAAAGGTTTTATCCGGAACAGCTTGTTCAGCGTAAACAGGGTTCCCAGTAAATCTCGGCTCTTGGTGACAAAGTGTCGCTCAAATAAAGTCTGTTTCAGGATAGCGATAATCTGACTGTCAGTAAAATGTGATTTTTTTTATGTGAATTCCCCTATGTATATTACGAGAAAATTTTATTTGTAAATTCTCTGGTTTTACGGGGATGAACCTTAGCCATTCTGATAACACTCCACCTTATTTTATTCACATAATAATAAATAAAATCATCATATTATGGTATTTTTATCACTAATAAAAAAAACAATAGAATTAACAAGACAATCGGTCTATATTATTGAGACTGACCGGAGAGATGCTGAGTGATGAATACATTAACCACAAAACCGAAACGCGGAAGACCGCCGAAGAATTATGATGCGGGCGCTGATATTAAACGACTGCTTATCCGCAGTGGTGTGGAAATGTTTACTGAAAAAGGTTATATGACCTCGGATATCAACGGGATACTGAAGAAGGTCGGTGTGCCGAAAGGATCTTTTTACTATTATTTTGAGAGTAAAGAGCAATTTGGCCTTGAGATCATGCGCAGTTATGACAACTATTTTTCGCATCTGCTGGACAAATGCCTGTGCGACTCAGGGCTGCCGCCCCTGGCGCGGATTGAAAAATTTTATCAGTCGGCAAAAGCCGGTATGGAAAAGTATCACTGGCTGCGCGGCTGTTTAGTCGGCAACCTGGGGCAGGAAGTGGCGAGTTTGCCAGACGGATACGGTGAGATACTCAATACCATTATTAGCGGATGGCAGAAGAAAGTGGAAACCTGTCTGCTGGAGGCTCAGGCTCTGAATACTATTCCGTCAGGTACTGATTGCCGGTTGATGGCGGCTTTTTTCTGGATGGGGTGGGAAGGCGCGGTTATGCGGGCAAAACTCACGCGAAACAGTGATCCGCTGGATATGTTTATGTCTGTTTTTATGAATAAAATGCTTATACCCAACGTCATTCAAGATACAGGAAGGCGGCAAAGGAAGACAGGCGGGGAGCATACATCAGTATGTGACCCGGCTGACTGAGTGCAGCCAACGCACCTGTAGTTTGAATGAATAAGGGTATAAATAGCGGCACTTTTAATACTATCAGTACGGCTGTTACAGAATAATTTATTAAGTTTCTTTGTTGTGAATGCAGCAGAGATCATTTAATAAATTTTTTTTACAATTAACCAGACGCCTGGTCTATATTCCCAAAAGGATAACATGATGTTTAATTGCATTCTGATTGAAAATACTGACGGATATACCGCAAAAATGGCTCAGATGGATGAGTCGCAACTGCCGGAGCACAATGTAACGGTGCAGATTGATTATTCCACCCTGAATTATAAGGATGGTCTTGCCATTACCGGTAAAGGTCCGGTTGTGCGTAGTTTTCCGATGATCCCGGGGATAGATTTTGCCGGAACAGTGACAGAAAGCAGCTCAGAGCACTATAAAGTGGGTGATAAAGTCATTCTCAACGGCTGGAGTGTCGGCGAAAAATACTGGGGTGGGCTTTCTCAGGTAGCGAAAGTGAAAGACACCTGGCTGACCCGGTTACCGGCAGGGCTGACAACCAAACAGGCGATGATGATTGGTACCGCAGGTTACACAGCAATGCTGGCGGTTCATGCTCTTCTTAAACAAGGGATTACCAAAGAGTCCGGCAAAGTGCTGGTCACCGGCGCCAGCGGTGGTGTGGGCAGCTTTGCGGTATCATTACTGGCAAAACTCGGTTTTGATGTGATTGCATCCACTGGCCGTACACTGGATACCGCCTATCTGATTGATACGCTGGGCGCTAAAGAGATTATGGATCGCAGTGAGTTATCCGCTCCGGGTAAACCACTGACAAAAGAAAGATGGGCAGCCGCGATTGATTGTGTGGGCAGCCATACACTCGCAGGTGTTTGTGCGGGTACCCAATACGGCGGGGTTGTCGCAGCCTGTGGTCTGGCTCAGGGAATGGATTTTAACGGCACAGTTGCACCTTTCATTCTCAGAGGGGTGAGTTTAATCGGGATCGACAGTGTTATGTGTCCTCATGTAGTGAGACAAGCGGCGTGGGATCGTCTGGCCGAGTTGGCGGATATGAGTGTTCTGGCTGAAATCAGCCATGTCATTTCGTTAGAGGAAGCGATTCCGGCAGCACAGCGTTTGCTGGATGGTAAAATTCGTGGACGGGTTGTGGTTGATGTTAATAATTAACTGATATAAAAGAAGTCCTTCGGGAATCCTTCCCGAGGACTTCTTGCTTACTAAGTTAGCACTATTACGTGCTCTTACATATTACTAACTATATTTCATTAGTGAAAGGTGTATTGATAGGTTATTTTTCATTTGTAATTATAATACGAGTAAAATAATACAAGTGAAAATAATACTGCTGATTGTTATATCTTTGGTGAATATAAAACGGGTTATAATAAACGAGATACAGTATGTGAATGTCCCTTATCATCAATGACTATTGCTTCCACAATGATTTTCCCTGAGCTTCCGGTCGGCAGGGAGGTGATGGTATAGGTTTTTTCCCCGAAAGGCGCGACCATCATATTTTTCCTTTGTATCTTTTTTAACTGAAGGAATGGTCAGGTGATTAAAATATACTTTCACTATCATTAGGTAATTGATTACAGGTGAAAGTTTGTTTTACATTTTACGTGTTATATCCTCAGTGGCATTCAAGATACAAGCTTACCTGCGCTAATGAACCCGGAAAATCATCTTAAAATCAAGCACTGTTAAATTTTTTAGCGATACTCCCGTATTTACGGTATCTTATTAATTATGATACGTAAAAGTCATATTTTTTGTTATCAATTAAGATGTAGATGTTAGTATTTATAAAAATGATTTTTTAACTGAGAATGACCTTATGGGGATAAGTGAATGCAAATGATGCAGGCAGGGAATACAGTCAAACTGAAATCAGTGATTAAATTGGTTGTTATTGCGGCAATCCTTTTTATCGCGGGGATCACCGGTTTTAATTCGTATACGATTGTGCAGGATGGTTCGGTAAAAGTGGGTACATTTTTAGGGAAGGTCAATCCGGTTGCGTATGATGCCGGGCTGCATTTCCCGATAAACCCGTTTATGGTGTTTGATACTTACTCCACAAAAGATATCCGCGTGTCACTGAAAGAGTTGCGTGTGCCCTCGCAGGATAAATTAAAATCCATTGTTGATATTACCGTTATGCTGCAGTTTGATGGCGCAAAAGCACCAATACTGCGGATTAATGGCGGGACGGAAAGTGAAGCGCTGGATAAATATGTCCGCCAGAAACTGATCTCCACTATTCTCGAGTTCGGAAAAGATGTGGCGAATGCACAGGATTTATACACTGCGGATACTCAGCGTAAATTACAGGAATCTATCCGTGATGCAATACAGGGTTACGCCTCACCTTATGGTTATACGATTAAAGAAATTATGATCCAGGATATTACGTTACCGGAAGTTGTTCAGGAGCAGGTGGTAAATACCAAGATGCGTCAGGAACAAATAAATCAGGCGAAAGCAGAAGCAGAGAAAGAGCGTGAATTAGCACAGAAAAAAAGTGGTTGTCGCAGAAGCTGAGCGTGAATCGTCAGAGCAGCAGGCGATAGCCCGTGAACGAAATGCACAGGCCAGCTCATTTGCTATGCGTCAGGAAGCCGATGCAAGATTATATGCCGCTCAGAAAGAAGCGGAAGGTAATGCCATATTACAACGTACTATTACCCGTGAAATGATCAGTTGGAAGCAACTGGAGATTGAGCAGGTAAAAGCGCACAAATATAAAGGTGAAGTCCCTAATATTGTTGTTGGTGCCGATTATGACGGAAAAATGATCATGGATATGCGCAGCCAGCAGTAAAAAAAATAATAAAAAAAAGTAATACCCGTTACGAAACCGCTATGTACTCTGTGCATAGCGGTTTTTCTGTTTTAGCTTTAGAAAAAAGTCATTTTTACATGAAATAGTCACGGAATGTAAGTATGGGTGTGTGTCGGGTAGCAAGCAGGCATTTTATTTATTTAGTCAGTCTGAAAATGAGTATTGTATATTAATTTTTTTTAATTTATTGGCTTCTGATAATAGTAGTCACCATTAGAGTTTATTCTAAATCTGTAAATATTATTTCCGTGGCATGTTTTTATAAAACATCGGTTATATTATGATTTTCATATAAGAAATATCTTGGGTATTTACACGTAAAAATAAGTATCTGCATTCATATCAGCATCATTATCTGATTGGGTGGCAGCTTGTGGTTTATTAATTCAATCATGAATTCCTAATGAGTATGTTTGTTTTTTTTTGTTATTTTATAATAAATGATGTTAATTATGTGGCAGGGTTTATTATTGAAGCTGAACATCGTATATTCACCAATCAGCAGTTCATCAAACGGAAATATGCTAATCCTGACTTAATTGTTTTATCTTTATTCCCCGCATATCTATTTTTACACATTTAATGTAAAACGCGTATGTAACTATTATTCCCTTACTAAGTAAGGCTATCTTTAAATAATCATAATATGTTCATCAGGATTGATGATTCCGTTATTTCATAAGTAACGGGCGTTCATTTTATTATCTCTGTTTTCAAAAATATCATAAAGCCGGGTAATTTTACTTGTCTGTGAGAAATATAAAAGTTTTCAGGAGCTTAAGCTATGTCTATTGTTATCGGAATAGTTGACAAAATAAGTCGTATTGCAAAATTCACATCAACAACAAAAAAAAGGCAATACACTGTTTTTACATGCACAAGAAGGCATGGATTATGTTGTTGTCGACAAACAAACAGGTTTCGCACCAAAGAAAATTATCGCGATACGTGATGGTAATAACCTGAAATTATTTGTTGAGGGTGAGAGTGACCCCTCTGTTATTATTGAAGATTATTATTTATATCCGGCACAGGTTATCGGACAGACAGCTGACGGCTCTGTTCATAATTATGTTCCGTTATCAGCCTCAGAGCAGGAACAGGTCGGCAGCCTTGAGGATCACCAGGCTGCGGTACAGGTACTCAGCAGTGAACAACAAGCACCGATTACCTGGGAAACGAATGATACTGACTGGGGACTGATCACATTAATCGCTTACGGGCTAACCGTGGCCGGCGCAATGGCACTGATGATTACTCACGGCGGTGGTGGCGACGATAAAAAAAGAAGTCACTGTCGTAAATACCAAAGCCCTTATTGATGATGTTCAGGATTCACAAGAGCCACAGACAGGCAGTGTTAAGCGTGGTGAAAGTACAAATGATGAAACACCGACATTGCTGGGTCACCTTAATAAGTCATTGGCATCGGGCGAGTCTGTCATTATTTATCGTGATGGCGTGAAAATTGGGACGGCAAAAACTAACGGTAAAGACTGGACATTTGAAGATGTTACCGGTGGTTTAATCACTGACAGGACATACACCTATACTGCACGGGTTGAGCACAGTGACGGCACCAAAGGCGCCACTTCTGACGGATATGACATTATTTTTGATAATAGTGCGCCGACGCAGGGCGTCACTATCACGGATGTGGCGGATGATGTTGCACCGGTCACCGGCAGTGTGGCAAATAATGGTTATACCAATGATACCGACCCCGTCATCACCGGGACACTGACTCATGCCACAGAAAAAGGTGAATATGTTGTTGTTCTGCGCAACGGTGTGGCTGTCGGCAAGGCATTAGTCACAGGTACAACCTGGACATTCGCTGACACCGGTCTGGCTGACGGTGAAACCTATGTGTATACCGCATTGGTAAAAGATGCCGCGGGTAACACTGGCGCTATTTCAAAAGGTTATACAATTCATATTGATACCACGGCACCGGATCATCTGGTTTCAATTGATGGCGTATACGATGATGTGGCTCCGGGAATCGGTATTATCGGAAATAATGGTGTGACCAATGACACCACACCAGAACTGCGCGGACAGATTGATAAAGCACTGGCAGACAATGAAACACTGGTTATTTACCGCGACGGTAAAAAAATCGGTGACGCGGTTGTTGAAGGGACGTCATGGCATTACACCGACTCAGGGCTTGCAAATAACACGCAATACAAGTACACCGCGCAGGTAGAAGACCTGGCCGGTAACACGGGTCCCGGCTCAAACGATTACAGTATCAATATCAATTTCACCGGTCCGTCTCAGTTAGTTGCGATTACCGCAGTGACTGATGATGTGGATCCGGTCACCGGCAATGTGGCGCATAAAGGTCACACGAATGATACTAAACCGGATGTCAGCGGCACGTTGAGTGCGGCGCTGAATAACGGTGAGGTGGTTGTGGTTTACCGTGACGGCATAAAAGCCGGCGAGGCAACCGTGACCGGTAATACCTGGACGTATCATGAAAATCTTGCACTGAGTGACGGCAAACATACCTATACCGCCTATGTGGAAGATGCTGCTCACAATCTCGGAGCGGCGTCCAACAGCTATGAAATCACCGTTGATACAGTTGCGCCGGATCAGACTATCACTCTGACTGAAATCACTGATAACAAAGACCCCGTCACCGGAAAAATTCCGCAGGGCGGCGAAACCAACGATGATACCCCGACTCTGCACGGTAAACTCAGCAGTGAATTAAGTGCGGGCGAAGTTGTTGTTATTTATCGTAACGGCACAAAAGTGGGTATTGCCGATACTGACGGCACACAATGGTCATTTGAAGATGCCGGGCTGGCAAGTGGTTCAAAATACAATTATTACGCACAGGTGGAAGACCTGGCGGGTAATATCAGCCAGCCGTCAAACGATTACAATATTACTCTGAACACTAATGGTGCATCACAAAGTACACACATTCTGAGCATTATGGATGATCAGGACCCGGTTACCGGCAATGTACTGAACGGCGGCTATACGAACGATATCACGCCGACACTGACCGGCTCTGTGACCGCAGAGCTCTCCGGGTCTGAAAAACTGATTATTTACCGTAACGGGACAGAAGCCGGACAGGCAATCGTGAAAGGGACTTCATGGACATTCACGGATACGCTGGATAACAGTGATGGTCACTATATTTATACGGCGGCGGTAAAAGATGCGGCCGGTAATCAGGGCGCGATGTCGAATGATTACAGTATCAATGTTGATGTTACCGCACCAACCCAGACGGCCGTTATCACTCATATTATTGATGATGAGGGTGCATGGCAGGGGAACGTTGCTAAAGATGGTATAACAGATGATAAAACACCGACGGTCGTCGGTACTCTGGATGCTGCACTGGATAAAACTGAAATGCTGGCGGTTTACCGTAACGGTAAACTGGTTGGTACCGCCGTCGTTCACAATAAAGAGTGGGCATTTACTGACAGTCTGGCCAACGACGGCAGCTATGTTTATACCGCGCGTGTGGTTGATAAGGCGGGTAACGAAGGTCATTTATCCGGTGAATTTGGTATTACTGTGGACACAGGCTTCCCGTCCCAGCAGGTAACTATCACCGATATTCAGGATGATAAAGCACCACAAACCGGCAGCGTGGCAAATCATGGTTTCACTAATGATGATACCCCGACGCTGCACGGTAAACTGACCGGAGAGTTGCTCACCGGTCAGAACGTTGTTATTTTCCGTAACGGCGTTGAAGTGAATAAAGCGGTTGTTAACGGAACTGACTGGACGTTCAGTGATAGCGGTCTGACGGATGGTAATACGTATCTTTATACTGCGGTTGTCCGTAACGCTGCCGGTAATACCGGTAATATATCAGATGGTTATACCATTACGATGGATACCTCTGCACCAAATCAGAGCGTGCAAATCACCACCATTATGGACGATGTGGCGCCGCTGATTGGTGAGGTGAAAAACGGCGGCTACACCAATGACACCACCCCGCAGCTGCGGGGCACACTGAGTGCCGCACTGGGCAGCGGTGAGTACGTGGTGATGATGCGTGACGGCGTGATGATCGGCAAAGCGCAGGTGACCGGCACCGGCTGGACCTACGATGACGCGAACCTGACGGACGGCACCACCTACATCTACACCGCGCTGGTGCGCGATGCGGCGGGTAACAGCGGGGCGGTGTCCGGCAATTACACCATTAACATTGATACCACCGCACCGGACGCCCTTGTCACCATCAACACCGTGTACGATGACAAAGAGCCCGGCATCGGCGAAATCGGCAAAGGGGACACCACCAACGACACCACCCCGGAGCTGCGCGGCGACCTGAGCAAAACCCTGGCGGCGAACGAGACGCTGGTGATTTACCGTGACGGCCATAAAGTCGGTACGGCGGACGTGGACGGCACCCACTGGACCTATACGGACAGCGGGCTGGCGAACAACAGCCATTACACCTACACCGCACGGGTTGAAGATGCGGCGGGCAACCTCGGTAAAGATTCCGATAAATACGACATCCATGTGAAATTCGACGGTCCGTCCCAGACCGTGGCGATCACCGGGGTCAATGACGATGTGACACCGGTGACCGGCAATGTGGCGCACAAAGGGCACACCAATGATGCGCGCCCGGATGTCACCGGCACCCTGAATGAGGCCATCGGCGCGGGTGACGTGGTGGCGGTCTACCGTGACAAGGTGAAAGTGGGGGTGGCTATCGTTACCGGCACCACCTGGACCTTCAGTGAATCCTTGGATCTGGCGGACGGCAAACACGTTTACACCGCGTACGTGGAAGACGCGGCGCACAATCTCGGGGCGGCATCCAACAGCTACGAAATCAACGTCGATACCGTGGCGCCGGATCAGACCGTGACCCTGACCGAGATCCTGGATAACAAAGATCCGGTGACCGGGCCGGTCCAGAACGGCGGTTACACCAACGATGACACGCCGACCCTGCACGGCACCCTGAGCAGCGCCCTGACCAGCGGCGAAGTGCTGGTGATTTACCGTAACGGGGTGAAAATCGGCAAAGGGGTGATCAGTCAGGACGGTCTGGGCTGGAGCTACGAGGACTCCGGTCTGGCGAGCGGCTCGGACTACCGTTACTACGCGCAGGTGGAAGACCTGGCGGGTAACGTCAGTGACAAATCCAACGAACACGCGATCAAGCTCAACACCGACGGTGCCTCCCAGGGCACGCAGATCCTGAACATCCTTGATGATCAGGATCCGGTGCAGGGCAGTGTCGCCAGCGGCGGGCATACCAACGACACCACCCCGACCCTGACCGGCTCAGTCTCGGCGGCGCTGGCGGGCACGGAAGAAGTGATTATCTTCCGTAACGGCGCGGAAGTCGGCAAAGCGACCGTGACCGGCACGGCGTGGACCTATACTGACAAAGTGATCACCACGGACGGCGAATACACCTATACCGCCGCGGTACGCGATGCAACCGGTAATCAGGGTGCGGAATCCAATGCCTACCTGATTAACCTGGATACCACCGCTCCGTCGCAGCACGTGGTGATTGAGGGAATTACCGATGATATGGCGCCGTCTGTTGGTGAAATTGCCAACGGTGGCGTCACCAACGACAAAACTCCGACGCTCCACGGTTCACTTGATAATGAACTGTCTGCCACGGAGTTGGTTAAGATCTATCGTGACGGTAATTTTGTTGGGACGGCTAAAGTCACCGGTAAATCATGGAGTTATAATGATAAACTGAATAATGACGGCACGTATGTGTATACCGCGAAAGTAGTGGACAAGGCGGGTAACGAAGGTGTTGTTTCCGATAAATACGGTATAACGCTTGATACTGTGTTGCCGACACAACTGGTGACTATCACTGATATTCAGGATGATAAAGCGCCGCAGCTTGGCAGTGTGAAAAACGGCGGCTTCACCAACGATGATACGCCAACCCTGCACGGCACCCTGAACAGCAAGCTGGGTGCAGGTGAAACGGTGTCAATCTACCGTGGTGACAGCAAAGTCGGCACCGCAACTGTGGCGGCAGACGGGCTGAACTGGAGTTATACCGATAAAGGGCTGACCGACGGTACCACCTATATCTACACTGCCTATGCGGAAGATGCGGCGGGCAACCTCGGCAAGGTATCGGATAAATACACCATTACCATGGACACCACGCCACCGGCGCAACTGGTCGCTATCACCGATATTATCGATGATAAAGATCCGCAGACCGGCAGTGTGAAAAATGGCGGCTTCACCAACGATGATACGCCAACCCTGCACGGCACCCTGAACAGTAAACTGGGGGCGGGTGAAACGGTGTCAATCTACCGTGGTGACAGCAAAGTCGGTACCGCGACTGTGGCGGCAGACGGGCTGAGCTGGAGTTATACCGATAACGGGCTGACCGACGGTACCACCTATATCTACACCGCCTATGCGGAAGATGCGGCGGGTAACCTCGGCAAGGTATCGGATAAATACACCATTACCATGGACACCACGCCACCGGCGCAACTGGTCACTATCACCGATATTATTGATGATAAAGATCCGCAGACCGGCAGCGTGAAAAACGGCGGTTTCACCAATGATGATACCCCGACCCTGCACGGTACCCTGAACAGCAAGCTGGGTGCGGGTGAAACGGTGTCAATCTACCGTGGCGACAGCAAAGTCGGTACCGCGACCGTAGCGAAAGACGGACTGAGCTGGAGCTATACCGATAACGGGCTGACCGACGGCACCACCTACATCTATACCGCTTATGCGGAAGATGCGGCGGGCAACCTCGGCAAGGTATCCGATAAATACACCATTACCATGGACAGCACGCCACCGGGTCAGCTGGTCACTATCACCGATATTATTGATGATAAAGATCCGCAGACCGGCAGCGTGAAAAACGGCGGTTTCACCAATGATGATACCCCGACGCTGCACGGTACCCTGAACAGCAAGCTGGGTGCGGGTGAAACGGTGTCCATCTACCGTGGCGACAGCAAAGTCGGTACCGCGACCGTAGCGAAAGACGGACTGAGCTGGAGCTATACCGATAACGGGCTGACAGACGGTACCACCTACATCTACACCGCTTATGCGGAAGACGCTGCGGGCAACCTCGGCAAGGTATCCGATAAATACACCATTACCATGGACAGCACGCCACCGGGTCAGCTGGTCACTATCACCGATATTATTGATGATAAAGATCCGCAGACCGGCAGCGTGAAAAACG
>NZ_LZEW01000010.1 GCF_001676155.1 Morganella psychrotolerans
AGTGCCGGGCTCTTTGCCGTCTGTGCCGGGCTCTTTGCCGTCTGTGCCGGGCTCTTTGCCGTCTGTGCCGGGCTCTTTGCCGGTGTTTCCGTTATCTTTACTGCCTGAGTCAGTATTGCCGTTTGATGAATCATCATTATTATGATTATCACCGGACTTATGATCTTTTGATACGGCAACCGCAGCACCCGCAGCGGCTGTCAGACCGAGGAAAGCCAGTAACTCCCAGCCGATACCGGATGACTCCCAGGTAATCGGTGCCAGGATCTTGTCACCCTGCTGCTGAACAGATGCTTGTTTATCCGCCATATTACCAATGTTGTCATGCTCTACAGCAGACTGAGGCGTATAGTCATGAACCTGCTTACCCGCCGTTTCTCCGATAATCTGTCCCGGAACCAGATAATAATCCTCAATAATAATGGATGGCTCTTCCTCACCCATCAAAAATAGCTTCAGATTATTACCATCACGGACCATGATCACTTTTTGAGGCGCCGCACCGGTTTGTTTATCAACTAATACATAATCCACCCCGGGGATGGCCTTCAGTACACTTACCCCATTTTTTACGGATGGGCCGGCTTTTTTCGTAATGCGGGTTGTTTTATCAACAACACCTATAACGATGGGCATGTTACGTAACTCCTGTATATAAAATGAAGCAGATGCCTGTCGAATACATCTCTGATGAATAAGATCTGATTATTCCCTGACATAGCGATTGGTTTTGCATCATTATTTATTAGCTGTAGCAGTATATATAACAAGAACACTCTATTTTCATAAAAAGGCATACTCTGAATAATTCGGGATACCTGTAGACGTCAATCTGTGTGTAGTCAGCACCCGGGTGTCATGAAGTATGATGAGTATATAATGTCAGTGTCACTGCAATAGTGATACCGATTTTACATACAAAGGAAGGTAAAATGAATCATGTTTTTTATCCGGTATATTCCTAAATATATCCGACTAACAACACCAGCGACAAAAAATACGCATGTTATTTTCATGATAAGATAAACACTCTGCATTTGATGTTTTTTATTTTAATGATACACATTATAAAAATCGACGGAAGATGATTGTACTGATGGATTTTTAGGTAAATAAAATAAAACATTAATAAAAGACAAAATATCCGGAATTATCTTATAACCAACTATCAGTTAATCTTATTATAAAAAACTATCTTGCTGATTTTAAATGCATTTAATAAACCACGCCTATTTTCATTAAAAACATATCATGCACAACTGATTTTCGTTAATTCAGGTATAATGTTATTATTACAGAACAATCATTTTCATTATAGCCCGTACAATAGAGTGCTTGTAAAGAGCACCTGGATTTTAAGTCATGGAAAATAATACATCACGCGAATGCGATATCTATACAACCAGTGACGACTGCCACTACCTGCTCACTTCCGGTCCGGATTATATTAGTGTACGACTGCGCAATGGTGAAGTATGGGAAGCATTTACTGTCGATACCTGTAAAAAATTAACAGAAGATATTAATTCTGCTGTTCTGATAGATATTGGTGCAAATTTAGGTGCATGGTCAGTACCGATGAGTAAACATATCAGTAAGAAAAACGGTACTGTTTACTCTTATGAACCTCAGCGCCAGGTATATAATCAACTTTGCGGAAATATATTTTTAAATAAAATAACCAACTGTTTTACATATAACCTGGCAATAGGCGAGCATAATGGTGAAATTGATGTTCCCGTTTTAGATGCTTTCGCAGATGCTAACCTGGGTGCACTGTCACTGGATGCTGATATACTGAAAGAGCAACGTGCAACATTACCGGAAAAAACAGTAAAAGTGCAAATAAATACGCTGGATAGCCTGAATCTTCCTCTGGCTCATTTAGTTAAAATAGATGTGGAAGGAATGGAACTGGAAGTTCTTACCGGTGGGAAACAGTGGTTAATAAAATCGGGATACCCTTATATTCTTTTCGAGGCTTGGGGTGACTACATGAAATCCACAATAGAAAAGAAAAAGAAAATACTGACCTTGCTGAAAGATGAACTGGGCTATGAAGTGCTCGAAATTGGTGAGTTATATATTGCACAGCACAGTGAAAATCCCGGACCAAAAGTATTTAGTACAGAAAATGGCTACAAAATAAAGAAAGAAACTATCATGTATGGTATGGATTTCCTGTCAATGTGATTAAAATAAAAAGGGCATATCGCAATATGCCCTTTTTACCGAAATCGGATGAGGGTATTAATCTCTCAGTCGTATGAGACAGACTTACCGGTAACTTAAACTAACCTGCTGCGTTTCCATATCATACGTTCCGTTAATACGTAAATCTAACGGATAAGGATCCCAATAAACCAGGGTTCTTATTTCAAAAATAATCACTCCATATTGAGCATACTGGTCTTTATCCGCGAGGGGAGAAATAATCAGTGAGTCCGGAATAACTCTGCTTTCAAAACGTAATATCGCATTACGTAGTTTTTCTTCGACCTGTTCCCAGGTCAATTGGCGGGCATACGCCCCGGTTAACGGAGCGATGCCATAATTAATCACTGAATCTACAACCGGCGATTTACTGTAACGCTGTAATTGCCCTTCTGTATTTTCAGTGCCGAGAATATTAAGAAGATCACGCAATATCACCGAACGCATTTTACGCGAATCGAAATAAAATTTATCGACAGGCTCACGCCGCTCTTTCGGATGTTCATCGATCAACCGATCAAGCAATGCAGGCAGATATTGTTTTTTATTATCCAACATTTTCGGTTTCAGTATTTACCATTACCATAGAAACTTTATTTAGCTCAGATAACGGATATTCACCCATATCAGTGATAACCATTTTCCCGCCTTTACCTGTCAGGAAATATTCAGAGATCTGATCCCACTGAGTTTCAAAACCCAATTTGATTTTATCACTGTCTGTATCACGTACAGGATAGCGAGCCGGGATATAGCCATAAAAAAATATCGCTTTTGACTTTAACCTGAGCATGAATCCAAATAAGATCCAGTAAATCACGGGGTTTTACAATATTGATAGTTTCAATATCTGCAAACGGAACCCAGCGATAGCCACCGGCAACAATAAATTCGCAAATCGGCCCTAAACGGCTGTCGTTATCTGCCATCCAGGCAAAATCACCAATCGTTTCACCACTACCGCCAACAGCAGGGGCATTTTCAAATGCCTGCAAACGCAGTGCTTCTGATTTATCTAATTTATTTTCAATCAGTAATTTATTCGCTTCCCAGATAGATTTCATCCACTCCGGTAATTCCTGCTGCAGCGTCATTGGCTCACGCTTTCCTTTCAGGATCTCTTCACGTAAAATTTCACTGAATACTAAATTTTTTATACAGCTCAAGCTGCTTATCATCATTATGACCATCAATTAATGACCATGTTTCCAGCTGAACCATCGCCTTTTCCCAATAGCCTTTCAGGCAATAGAGTTTAAACAGTGTTTCACGAAAAACTAAGTCACTCGGCTGTTGTTTTACTTTATTAAGCGTATCTTCAAAAAATTCATCCAGTGATGAACCAGAGAGAATATCAGAGAGTTTTTGCGTTGTGGCCATTATCAAAATCCTTAATTAATTATAAACGGCTATCTAAGCCTAATTTATAGAGTTCCTTCGAAACAAGTGATGAAACTGAGTCTTTTGCATACGGAATAATTCCATCCGGAGCCAACATTCTGAGAATGTCGTAATCCTCATGCTCATCCTGTGTTAAATCGACTTCTTCCATAGTTGATAGTTCACGCCAGACACGTTCCATAAATGCGGACGTTTCAAAAATACACTCTGTCAGATTCAGGTCTTTTATTTGCTCACAAAGTGAGTCGAAACTACCATCATCGTCTGTTGTTAATTTTGCTTCCTGTGCATTGCTATCTTCATTCTGAAGAGAATCAATTTCTCCCCATAAAAGAAATTTCTTATATTCAACTTCCAGTTTTTTTTAATGCATCTCCATTTTTTTCTGCTTTCTTCACTTGCATATTCCATTGAAATAAATCCCGCACCCTGCGGTAATATTTCGTGTATTTCAATATTACTGAAATCTACTTTTGTCGGTGTCAGCTCAGTTAAAGCTTCAATAACAGACGCTGACTGACTATTTTCAGCTGCAACAAATGAAAGCGAAAAATGACCTATCTGAACCGTCGATCCATATATTAAACGGACCTTTGTACCAAAAGGAACCTGCTGTTTATTTACAAAACACACCAGGTCCTGACAGGTATTCTGCAAAACCGGTCCCGTATTGGTGTAATAAAATAAAACATCAGTATCCTGATCATTGCGGGACTGTAATGATACATTCGCAGTGAATGCATTAATAATCACCGGATTATCAATGGTATTTTGTTCAGTCAGTTTGACCGACCCTTTCCGGGTCGGCCAGTTAAAATGCAATAACATGATTCAATGACCGATAAAAACGTTACATGAACCACTTGAGATAGCAGTACCACACCCGCCACAATCTCCTGCACGGGCAGCCGGAATATTGTTTACAAAGACAGAACATGAAGCACTGGATATACAACATTTAACGTGGATAGAGCAGCAAACCGGTGCCCCGATAAATGTTTGCGGAATATTATTGGTTGTTACATTACATGACCCTGCTTCCACACATCCGCAGTGACAGGCAACATCACCCATTCGTGCTGCTGGTAACATATTCTCTCCTTCATGGGATACGCCGGACAATTACTTGCCGGCGTATCCTCTTGGTTTTTAATCCCAGATTGTCGGTGTCGGTATCGGTGTCGATATTGTCGGCGTCGGTGTTGTCGGCGTCGGTGTTGTCGGCGTCGGTGTTGTCGGCGTCGGTGTTGTCGGCTCGGTGTTCGTGGCGTGG
>NZ_LZEW01000011.1 GCF_001676155.1 Morganella psychrotolerans
GCGCGTAGTGACGTGCAGGCGTATCGTATTCTACGTGTGAGGTAGAGATAGTGATACCACGTGCTTTTTCTTCAGGTGCGTTATCGATCTGATCGAATGCACGAGCAGAACCACCGTAGGTTTTAGCAAGAACGGTAGTGATTGCAGCTGTCAGGGTAGTTTTACCGTGGTCAACGTGGCCGATAGTACCAACGTTAACGTGCGGTTTTGTACGTTCAAACTTTTCTTTAGACATTAGATTGTCCCTCTGAGACACGGAATCGGTGGTTACACCACATCAACCAAGCAATATTGCTTGTCTGGGTATTTACAGAGATAGAAATCAGGGAAGGGAGAACAACGGAAGTGGTGCTGATAGGCAGATTCGAACTGCCGACCTCACCCTTACCAAGGGTGCGCTCTACCAACTGAGCTATATCAGCACATCTTGGAGCGGGCAGCGGGAATCGAACCCGCATCATCAGCTTGGAAGGCTGAGGTAATAGCCATTATACGATGCCCGCGTGAACTCGGCTACCTGACTTAAATCGGCTGTAACTGAATCTCAGGTATTTTACATCGAAGGATTGATGAATAAAACACCCGGGATAATAATTCACACTAGATGGTGGTGGGAGAAGGATTCGAACCTTCGAAGTCTGTGACGGCAGATTTACAGTCTGCTCCCTTTGGCCGCTTGGGTATCCCACCTGATCTAAATTTTTAATTGGTGCCGGCACCAAGAGTCGAACTCGGGACCTACTGATTACAAGTCAGTTGCTCTACCAACTGAGCTATGCCGGCATCAAGTGCTGCGCATTCTATGGAGACTTTGCGCAGGATGCAACAAAAAAAATTGCTGAAATTGTTCTTTTGCTCACAAAGTACACATTCTTCCGTGTTTTGCTGTTTTTTTCAATAGGTAATGTACAAAATAGCAGCGCTGATTATAACATCCGGGATTCGGCTATCACA
The DNA here is from genome assembly GCF_001676155.1 of Morganella psychrotolerans. Classification (GTDB taxonomy): domain Bacteria; phylum Pseudomonadota; class Gammaproteobacteria; order Enterobacterales; family Enterobacteriaceae; genus Morganella; species Morganella psychrotolerans. Next base: position 955 of record NZ_LZEW01000011.1, read on the forward strand.
CAGACTGACTATACAAAATTCAATAATCAGATTACTTTTAGCACTTTAATTATATCTTTTGTAATGCGATTTATGTCTCCGACATCAAAAAAAATGCATTTTTTCAAAAAAATTGCTACGCCTGACTTCCATCTCTCGCTATGATGCGAATTATTTTTTGGCCGGTACGGGTTTTTATGACCGGTCCAACCTGCGTAATAAAGGCAGACGTTGGTTTATGTATAAAGAAAAATCGCTCTCTCCTTATCTTCATTTCAGCCGTAGTCAGTGGGCCACTTTACGTAACTCGGTTCCGATGACCTTATCTGAGCAGGAAATTGATGAGCTGCGCGGTATTCACGATGAAATTTCAATTGATGAAGTTATCGCGATTTATCTGCCATTATCCCGGTTGCTGAATTTCTATATCAGTTCAAATCTGCGCCGCCAGGCTGTGCTCGAGCAATTTCTCGGCAGAAATGAAGCCAAAGTACCTTATGTGATTGGCATTGCCGGCAGTGTTTCTGTTGGTAAAAGTACGACTGCCCGCCTGCTTCAGGCACTTCTGAGCCGCTGGCCGGAACACAGGAAAGTTGACCTGATCACCACAGATGGTTTCCTTCATCCTAATTCGGTGCTCAATGAGCGCGGAATTATGAGAAAGAAAGGATTTCCTGAATCTTACGATATGCACAATCTCGTCCGCTTTGTGTCAGAAGTAAAATCCGGTACACCAAAAGTGCTGGCGCCGGTCTATTCACATCTGACCTATGACATCATGCCGGATAAGCAGCTTGTCGTGGAACAGCCGGATATTGTTATTCTGGAAGGATTGAATGTGCTGCAAAGCGGCATGGATTATCCGCAGTCATTGCACCATGTGTTTGTTTCAGATTTTGTGGATTTCTCTATTTATGTGGATGCACCGGAAGAGTTGCTGAAAAGCTGGTATATCGGGCGTTTCCTGAAATTTCGTCAGGGTGCGTTTACCGATCCGAACTCCTATTTCCATCATTACGCGCAATTGGAAGAGAGCGAGGCTGTCGGTATCGCATCAACTATCTGGGATGAAATCAACGGGCTCAATCTGCACGAAAATATTTTGCCAACCAGAGAGCGCGCCAGCTTAGTGATGACGAAAGGTGCAAATCACATGGTGACAAATGTGAAGCTGCGAAAATAGTAAATTCTTCTGTTAAAAACAAACCGACATCACGCCGGTTTGTTTTTTGCATTGATACCACGCAGTGAAATTTCCCCGCCGATATAGGGGGTAATTTCGCCGAACTGATCCAATAACAACGCACCCTGTCCATTAATCCCACGAGATATACCAACGACTTCCCGCTCACCAATAATTAATTTAACTTCACGGTTAAGGTAGTTATCAAATGCATACCAGCGCTCAATAAAAGGCGCGAGTCCGCTTTTTTCAAACAGATGAAGTGCATCAATCAGATGATTAATAAATGCGGCGGCCAGCGTATTTCGATCAATACGGATACCTGATTGCTCCAGATTGATCCACTGCTGCCCAATCTGATCCGTATTGGTATTTTCCATCGTCAGATTTATACCAATCCCGATGATGACATGTGCAGCATCACCCGTTTTTCCCTGAAGCTCGACTAAAATACCGGCCAGCTTTTTATCTTCAAGATATAAATCATTCGGCCATTTTACTTTTACGCCTGTTGCACCCAGTTCGTGCAGTGTTTCAGCAAGAACGATGCCAACCACCAGACTCAGCCCGATTGCCGCTGCCGGTCCCTGCTCCAGACGCCAGTACAGTGAGAGGTACAAATTTCGCCCGAACGGGGATACCCATTGGCGTCCACGGCGTCCGCGCCCCGCATACTGATATTCAGCCACACACGCATCACCGGATGACAGTTGTCCAATCTTATCCAGTAAATGCTGATTGGTGGAACTGATAACAGGCAGTACATCTATTTGCCGACCGGGTAAGAGCGCATTTATAGCCTCTGACTGCAGCAGGTTCATCGGTGCAAAGAGACGGTAACCTTTTCCTGTCACCGTCTCCATCTCAATACCCATTTCACGCAATGTCCGGATATGTTTATTAATACCCGCCCGGCTCATACCGAGTTTATCACCAAGCTGTTCACCTGAATGGAATTCACCATCAGACAGGATACGGATAAGCGTCAGCGGCATGCTGTAATCTTTCATGCGATGGCCTCTGTTGCGTTGATTTCACCTGTTGCACCAATAAAACGGACTTCCGGCTCTAATTCAATCTGAAAACGGGCTGCAACCTGCTGACGGACATAACGGGCAAGACGAATGACATCATCCCCTGTTGCCTGCTCCCGGTTGATAAGCACCAGAGCCTGATTCACATGCACAGATGCGCCACCTTCTGAATGACCTTTCAGCTGACACTGATCAATCAGCCAGCCAGCTGCCAGTTTTATACCATCCTCAACCACATACTGCGGACAGGACGGATATTCTGCTTTTATTTGCTGAGCGAGTTCTGTGCTGATTACCGGATTTTTAAAGAAACTACCTGCATTACCGGTAATTTTCGGATCCGGTAATTTGCTCATTCGCATCTTGCATACCATATCGAAAACCTGCTGCGGTGTGACTGTCGCCGGATCCAGTGTTTTTAAATCGCCGTAGCTCAGCTCAGGAATCCATTGTTTAGGTAGCTTCAGACCAACCGCAGTAATCGCATAACCGTTCTGGTATTCATGCTTAAAGATACTGTCCCGGTAACCAAACCGACAGGCGTCAGCGCTCAGTCGTTCTGTCCTGCCATCTGCAAGAGATGTAACATCGACATAATCACAGACATCTTTAAATTCAATTCCATATGCTCCAATGTTCTGTATAGGTGCCGTACCGGCACACCCTGGAATCAATGCCAGGTTTTCCATTCCGCTGATCCCGTTTATCAGTAAAAAACGGATCAAATCATGCCAATTTTCACCGGCACCCACATCAACCAACCACGCCGTTGGTGTTTCACGGATAGTTTTTCCCATAATTTGATTCATCACCACCGTGCCGGAAAAATCGGTGGTAAACAGGACATTACTCCCGCAGCCTAACAACAGGAAAGGGACATGTGCCGCCTGTGCAGCCTGCCATAAATGACACAGATCAGAAACAGTTTCAGCCGTTTCTATATTTAACGCGCAGGCTTCAATACCAAAAGTATGTAACAGACGAAGTGAATTAGCGGACTCAGGGGACATAATGAAAACTCATCGGACAAACATGTGACTAGTTTATCAGTCAACAGACGCGTAGCACAGCAAAGCGATACATTTGGCGACTTTGGCGGCAGATAAACGCAAAAAAGCCACCCTTTGGGTGGCTTCTCGGCTTAAATAATAACCTGGCGGTTCCCTACTCTCACATGGGGAGACCCCACACTACCATCGGCGCTACGGCGTTTCACTACTGAGTTCGGCATGGGGTCAGGTGGGACCACCGCGCTAGTGCCGCCAGGCAAATTCTGTATATTACCGAACTTAAAATCTATGGTGCTGATACCCAGATTCGAACTGGGGACCTCACCCTTACCAAGGGTGTGCTCTACCAACTGAGCCATATCAGCAAAAAATCCATGCCCTGAGGCACGGATTTAAAATAATAACCTGGCGGTTCCCTACTCTCACATGGGGAGACCCCACACTACCATCGGCGCTACGGCGTTTCACTTCTGAGTTCGGCATGGGGTCAGGTGGGACCACCGCGCTAGTGCCGCCAGGCAAATTCTGT
>NZ_LZEW01000012.1 GCF_001676155.1 Morganella psychrotolerans
GAATCTCGTTTCCCGCTCCAAATTTTAGTTATCAGGTATACACCGTTGTGATGCGGGAATAGCTCAGTTGGTAGAGCACGACCTTGCCAAGGTCGGGGTCGCGAGTTCGAATCTCGTTTCCCGCTCCAATCTCTTTTCTTCTTATATCGTTTTTCTCTTCTGTTCATTTTCTGTTGTAAAAATACCATTATTATTTTTCTGTCTTTCTGAATGCCGCTGCTTTTAGTTAAATTGTTGCCGGTATAAATAAGCATCTGTGTCCGCCGCTGCGGAGAATAATCGCCTGTAATGATTCATAACGGAATAATGCTGATTATTTAACCGGTTAAGGCGATTTTTCTGAAAAAATCAGGTAAAACGCTTGCTAATCCGGGGCTGGCGAAATAGAATGTGCGCCCTCTCTGATGAAGGTCAGGCAGCGGATCACCGGTGGTGATTATTTAAACACAAACAGATTGCCAACGGGACTTTCCGGCAGGTTTTCGGGTTAGTTTCCGGTTTATACCCTCTTTCAGGGGATAATTAAGGTAAACTGACAGATTATTTTTGTCCGCGTGTTATTTTTTATCCATAATCAGGTGCGCCACGCTATTAACATCCTGCGCGCTCAGTCACACTTTCCTGCACAGAGTTATCCACAGATCGGATTTTGACGCCTGTTCTTCTGAATACGGTAAAACTTCGCATGTCATTTATTTAATTCATTGATATTTATATATTAATTTAATTTATGCTATTTGCGTGACAGCTCTCTTGCATTTTTTTCTTCACGTTGATAGACAAGGTTTTTTTTATATTATTCACAACTCATAGCATTGTGGATAACTTTTTCTGCTATAGGGGGAAGGCTCAGGCGTCGCGGGGTAAACCTTTGGAAATAGCACGAATAAGTCGTTTTTGCTGTGAAGTCTGTATTTCAATACCGGATTCATCTCTTTTCACATACTGACAGGCAACCGCCCAGTCAATATGCTCATCCAGCCAGTCTGCCAGCCCTTTTTTCTCTGTCAGGGCAATTACAATATTATCTTCATAAGGCGCATTGCCGAGTGCAACACTGATATTTCTCAGCCAGCGCAGATACCCGATACGCCGTATCGCGGAGCCTTCCGTGATGCGCAGAAAGGTGGCTTCATCCCATGCAAAAAGTGTCAGTAACTCAGGTGTATGCAGTTGTTTACGCGGTGAAAAATCATCTTCATCAGTCAGCTGTGAAAAACGGTTCCACGGACAGATAAGCTGGCAGTCGTCGCAGCCGTAGATCCGGTTACCCATCAGCGGGCGGAATTCTTCAGGGATCGCACCTTCCAGCTCGATAGTCAGATAAGAGATGCAGCGGCGGGCATCAATAGTATAAGGCGCCACAATTGCCTGTGTCGGGCAGGTGGTCATACAGGCCACACAGCGTCCGCACTGCTCTTCAACCGGTTGATCAACAGGCAGAGGCAGGTTAATCAGAAGTTCTCCGAGAAAAAACCAGGAGCCGGCATCACGATTTAAAACAAGTGAGTGCTTACCAACCCAACCGAGACCGGCCTTCGCTGCCAGAGGGCGTTCGAGTACCGGCGCGGAATCAACAAACGGGCGGTAACTCAGGGAATGATCGGATGTCAGCGTATCGCAGTGTGCCTGAATACGCTCACCAAGCTGTTTCAGCCGTTGGCGCAACAGCTTGTGATAGTCCCGTCCCAGAGCATACCGGCTGATATAACCCTGTGCGGGGTTTTGCAGTGTGGCGGCAAATGCTGCTTTGGCAGGCAGATAGTTCATCCGCACACTGATAACACGCAACGTGCCGGGCAGTAATTCATGAGGGCGCGCGCGCATCATGCCGTGGCGCGCCATCCAGTCCATCTCTCCCTGATACCCGGCATCCAGCCACGCCTGCAGTTTCGGCTCTTCGGCACTGAGGTCTGTATCGCAGATACCCACCTGCTGAAAACCAAGTTCATTTCCCCACTGTTTTATCTGTGCGGCGAGGGCGTGTAAATCGGGGCTATTGCTCATGATGTGAGTACTTGCTTACTATGCAGAGGGCGGTCCGGAATGGGGCGGAGTTTATCACAGACTGCCGGACACAAAAACCGCACATTATTGTCGTTTTATCGCACACGGCTATGCAGGTATAATGCCGTAATGTGGTATGTTTATTACGAAACACGCTCAATTATTTCAATAAAAATAACCTGTGACGAAAAAGAACATGAAAGAACGCCTTTTTACGCTGGCAGATGAAGCTGCCACGGTTGCACTGGGCCGCGCATTGGCGCAACAAAGCCAGCGCGGGTTTGTCCTGCATCTTTTCGGTGATTTGGGCGCCGGTAAAACCACATTCAGCCGCGGTTTTGTTCAGGCTCTGGGTCACTCCGGGCATGTTAAAAGCCCGACATACACACTTGTTGAGCCTTATGAGCTCTCCCCGCGTCCGGTTTATCATTTTGATCTGTACCGCCTGTCTGATCCGGAAGAACTGGAATTTATGGGGATCCGTGACTATTTCGGAAAAAATACAGTTTGTCTGGTGGAGTGGCCACAAAAAGGGGCGGGTTTTCTGCCGGATGCAGATTTGGAATTGCACTTACGGTATGATGGAGAAGGTCGGGAAGCCCGTTTTGCTGCCCGCTCACCCTATGGTGAGGAACTCCTGGATAAGTTAGCGGAGAAATAAGGAATTGCCGAGAATGAATGCATATCTGACACGGAAACCGGGTTTAACCTCAGTGTCATGGCTGGCGGGGCTTTTATTTTGTATGAGCCTCCTGTTTACGGTCACCGGACAGGCTGCGGTACTGACAGCGCTGAATGTGACCAATGACGGGTCACAGGGTACATTGTTACTCGATTTTGATGCAAAACCGGATTACAAACTGTTTCCGCTGCACGACCCTGAACGGTTGGTGATTGATATCCGCCAGTCACAGAAAATTACCGGGCTGCCGATGAAGCTCAATAACGGGCTGATTAAGGTTGTCCGGGAAAGCAAGGCTCCTGATGCACAACATCAGCGCATTGTGCTGGAGCTGGCAGAGAAAAACAGTGTCCGCGACGCTGTTGTGAATAAGGGCGGGCAGCCTCAGCTGGTCATTACCCTGACCGGAAAGAATGGTTATTCATCACCGGCATCTGCTCCGGTGGCAGCGGCACAGCCGGTGACCGGTTCCGGTAAACCGCTGAGGATGAATAACAGCGCACCGGCTGTTTCTGCACCGGTCGCAGAGCCTGTTCAGACAAAAATCCCGGTAGTACCGACAGGTAAAATACCGAAAAACAGCCGTCAGGTTGTGGTCGCGATTGATGCCGGGCACGGCGGGAAAGATCCCGGCGCGATTGGTCAGAACGGACTGAAAGAAAAAAATGTCACTATCAGTATCGCCCGCAAGCTTGAAAAACGCCTGAAAAATGACCCGATGTTTAAACCGGTTCTGACCCGCGACGGAGACTATTTTATCTCAGTTGCCGGGCGTTCAGAGGTTGCCCGTAAATTCGGCGCCAATATGCTGGTGTCTGTTCACGCAGACTCTGCACCAAACCGCACTGCGCGGGGTTCTTCTGTATGGGTGCTCTCTAACCGCCGTGCAAACAACGAATTAGGCAGCTGGCTTGAGAAGAGCGAGAAGCAATCTGAGTTACTTGGCGGCGCAGGGGATGCACTGGCAAATGGTGCGGATCCGTATCTCAGCCAGGCGGTGCTGGATTTGCAGTTCGGTAACTCTCAGCGGGTCGGCTATGCCGTGGCACAGGATGTTATCCGCCAGCTCCGTCAGGTGGGTAAAGTTCATAAAGGTACGCCGGAACATGCTAGTCTCGGGGTTCTGCGCTCGCCGGATATTCCGTCCATTCTGGTGGAAACCGGGTTTATCAGTAATGAATCCGAAGAGCAGCTTTTAGGATCAGATACGTATCAGGAGCAGGTCGCTGCCGCGATCCACGGCGGATTACGCGCCTATTTTACGGCGAATCCGCTCCAGGCCGCGCCGTCCAAATAACAGAGAAACGGGAGCGATTATGGCAATCCGGATTTTACCGCCACAGTTGGCAAACCAGATAGCCGCCGGCGAAGTGGTTGAGCGCCCGGCATCGGTGGTAAAAGAGCTGGTGGAAAACAGTCTGGATGCCGGAGCAACCCGTATTGATATTGATATCGAACGGGGCGGGGAGAAACTGATCCGCATCCGTGACAATGGCTGCGGAATAGCCAAAGATGAGCTGGCATTAGCGCTGGCACGCCATGCGACCAGTAAGATCGCCACGCTGGATGACCTTGAAGCCATCATGAGTATGGGGTTTCGCGGCGAGGCGCTTGCCAGTATCAGTTCGGTATCCCGCCTGATGCTTACGTCAAGGACTGAAGATCAAAACGAGGCCTGGCAGGCGTATGCCGAAGGGCGCGATATGGCGGTAACCCTGAAACCGGCGGCACACCCTGTCGGCAGTACAGTGGACGTGATCGATCTCTTCTTCAATACCCCCGCCCGGCGCAAGTTTATGCGCACAGAAAAAACCGAGTTCGGTCATATTGATGAGATTGTCCGCCGTATTGCGCTGTCACGTTTTGATGTGGCGATAAATCTGACCCATAACGGCAAGCTGATGCGTCAGTACCGCGCAGTTAAAGCAGACGATCAGCATGAACGGCGCTTAGGCACTATTTGCGGCACTGTATTTATGCAGCATGCTTTGGCAGTTGCCTGGTCTCATGACGGGCTGGATATCAAAGGCTGGGTGGCGTCACCGGTGGATTACAGCGGTCCTGCGGATTTGCAGTACTGCTATGTAAACGGACGGATGATGCGGGACCGCTTAATTAACCACGCGATCCGTCAGGCGTATGAAGATAAGCTGGGCAGTGACCGGCAGCCCGCCTATGTGCTCTACCTGGAGATTGACCCGCGTCAGGTGGATGTTAATGTTCATCCGGCAAAACACGAGGTACGCTTTCATCAGGCGCGTCTGGTGCATGATTTTATTTATCAGGCCGTACTCAGTGTGCTGAAGCAGCATGAGCAACCTGCACAATTATTTGCTCAGGAAGAGTCTGCCGCCCAAACTCATCATGTGATTGAAAACCGGGCCGCTGCCGGTAAAAATATTTTTGAACGAGAGCAAGTGCTCACACCTGTTTCCCGCCCCGGGGGTGCAGAAAATAATCCTCCCCGCAGTGAACGCAACGGTGCGCTCCCGGCATATTCTGCGGAAAAACCCGTTTACAGCGCAAAAGAAGGCGGGGTATATCAATCATTAATGCAGGTTCCGGCAGAAACAAAGCCGCAGCTGTTCCCTGAACGAAGCCGTTTTCTGTCAGAAAGCCGGGTTAGTGCGGGAAGTCAGCCGGTAACGGAAAAAAATGAGCGTGTAAGTTTTGGTAAAATCCTTACGCTTTATCCGCCGTGTTATGCGTTAATTGAAACAGATGCAGGGATAGCCTTGTTTTCCCTCAGTAAAGCAGCACATTATCTGCGTTGCCAGCAGCTTCTTCCCGGGGTTCAGGGACTGAAAGCTCAGCCGCTGATGATCCCGCTTCAGATTACGCTGAACGCGCAGGAATGTGAGATATTTACGCAATTTTCCGGGGTATTACATGCTTTCGGTATAGAAGGCTCAATTTCCCGTGGAAAAGCGACGATTCGTACGGTATCGTTACCGCTTCGTCAGCAAAATTTACCGCATCTTATCCCCGCGTTACTGAATTTTCTGGCCGCTGCACCTGATGCTGCGTCTGATGCTGTTGCCGGCTGGCTGGCAGAGCAGCTTGTCAGTGAACCGGCGGTACAGAGTAAAGCGCAGGCGGTTCAGATAGTCGCTGAGGTTGAGCGGCTCTGTCCGACCCTGGTACAGAACCCGCCAAAGAATTTATTGCAATTAATTGATTTAACTGAGGTCGTTTCGGCATTTTGTCATGAGTGAACTGAATAATCATAAACCTGCCACCCTGTTTCTGATGGGACCGACGGCCTCAGGAAAAACGGCGCTGGCGATTGAATTGCGTCAGCACCTGCCGGTGGAAATCATCAGTGTGGATTCTGCACTGATCTACAGGGGTATGGATATCGGAACGGCAAAGCCGACCGCAGCCGAACTGGCTCTTGCCCCGCACCGGCTGATTGATATTCTGGATCCGTCCGTTGCTTATTCTGCGGCCGATTTTCGCCGTGATGCGCTGGCCGCCATGAATGAGATAACCGCACAGGGAAAAATCCCGTTGCTGGTGGGCGGCACCATGCTGTACTTCAAAGCCCTGCTGGACGGATTATCACCATTACCGTCAGCGGACCCGGTTATCCGGGCGCAGATTGAGGCGCGGGCAGCACAGGATGGCTGGCAGGTACTGCATGATGAACTGTGTGTTGTTGATCCGGTTGCCGGTGCGCGGATCCATCCGAATGACCCGCAGCGCCTGAGCAGGGCGCTGGAAGTGTATTATATTTCCGGTAAAACAATGACAGAACTGACGCAGACGGCAGGGGAAAATTTGCCCTTTAATGCTTATCAGTTTGCCATTGCGCCGGCAGATCGTAAAATATTGCATCAGCGCATTGAAATGCGTTTTCAGATGATGCTGGAAGCCGGTTTTGAGGACGAAGTCCGCGTGTTGTATCAGCGTGGTGATCTTCATCCTGATTTGCCGTCGATCCGCTGTGTCGGCTACCGCCAGATGTGGTCTTATCTGGCGGGCGAATGCAATTATGACGACATGGCGTACCGCGGCATTTGCGCCACCCGTCAGCTTGCCAAGCGGCAGATGACGTGGTTGCGGGGTTGGGAGGGTGTTCAGTGGCTCGACAGCGAACAGCCTGAACAATCTCTTAAAACCGTTATGCAGGTTCTTCGTGCATAGCGCCGTTGATTGTGTACAATTAACGGGTTATGAAAATTTTTGAGTAGTTATTTTTCGAACCCTGTTTGGGTTTAATCTAAAAAACAACAAAATAAGGATAATACAGAATGGCTAAGGGGCAATCTTTGCAAGATCCGTTCCTGAACGCATTACGTCGCGAAAGGGTTCCGGTTTCTATTTATTTGGTCAACGGCATTAAGTTGCAGGGTCAGATCGAATCATTCGACCAATTTGTTATTCTTTTGAAAAACACGGTCAGCCAAATGGTTTACAAACACGCAATCTCTACCGTCGTACCTTCGCGTCCGGTTTCTCACCATAGTGGCAGCGCAAACCCGGGTACTGGTGGCAGCAGCAATTACCATCAGCCAGCCGGTAATGGCGGAGTTCAACAGGATACTGATGGCGCTGAATAAATCAGTGTCCGGACGTCATTCGCGGAAAAACATGGGTAGGGAGACTTTACCTGTGTTTTTTCCTGCGTATTTTTCACCCGTCCTGAGAGGTTATGCTGTTGTTTGACAGATATGAAGGCGGTGAACGGGCCGTACTGGTCCACGTATTTTTCTCACAGGATAAAAACACTGATGATCTCAGTGAGTTTGAATCCCTTGTGACATCCGCGGGCGTAACTCCCGTCCAGATTGTTACCGGCAGCCGCAGCTCCCCGCACCCGAAATATTTTGTGGGTGAAGGTAAAGCGGAAGAAATCGCCGGTGCCGTGAAAGACAGTGAGGCAGACGTGGTGCTGTTTAACCATGCCCTCAGTCCGGCACAGGAACGCAACCTTGAGCGTTTATGTGAGTGCAGGGTGGTCGGAAGAACCGGGGTTATCCTGGATATCTTCGCCCAGCGGGCACGGACACACGAAGGTAAACTACAGGTGGAACTGGCGCAGTTACGCCACATGTCCACGCGTCTGGTTCGTGGCTGGACGCACCTGGAACGCCAGAAAGGCGGGATTGGTCTGCGGGGACCGGGCGAAACACAGCTTGAGTCTGACCGCCGGATGCTGCGGGATAAAATAAAACTTATCGCCGGTCGTCTGGAAAAAGTAGAACGTCAGCGCGGACAAGGTCGTCAGGCGCGCAGCAAAGCGGATATTCCGACTGTGTCACTGGTCGGTTACACCAATGCCGGAAAATCCAGCCTGTTTAATCACATAACTGACGCGAAAGTCTATGCTGCGGATCAGTTATTTGCGACACTCGATCCGACACTGCGGCGGATTGATGTTGATGATGTCGGCACGGTCGTGCTGGCGGATACCGTCGGGTTTATCCGTCAACTGCCGCACGATTTGGTGGCTGCATTTAAAGCCACATTGCAGGAAACGCGTGAAGCCACCCTATTGCTTCATATTGTGGATGCTGCAGATAACCGTGCTGATGAAAATATTCAAGCCGTTGATAGTGTACTGGAAGAAATAGATGCAAATGAAATTCCGGTACTGATGGTGATGAATAAGATCGATATGCTGGAGGATTTTGAACCGCGTATCGACAGAAATGAGGAAAATCTGCCGGTCAGAGTCTGGCTTTCAGCGCAGACCGGGGCAGGTATCCCGTTATTGTTCCGCGCGCTGACCGAACGCCTTTCAGGTGAGATCGCACATCTGGAATTGTGTTTGCCTGTACAGGAAGGTCGTCTGCGCAGTCGTTTTTATCAGCTTCAGGCGATTGAGCGTGAATGGCTTGATGAAGATGGCCGGATTTGCCTTGAAATCAGACTGCCCATTGTTGAGTGGCGCCGTCTCTGCAAGCAGGAACAACAGTTAGCCGATTACGTTATCTGATTATCAGGGGGCGTAATATATTAATTAAGAGTGCGTTTTTGCGCTCTTAGCCCTGGAAAACCGATCATAAAAGAGTGGAGCGAAGGCATGGCGTGGAATCAGCCCGGCAATAACGGACAGGACCGCGACCCTTGGGGGAGCAGCAATAAAGGCGGCAACTCCGATGGTAACAAAAGCGGCCGCAACCGTGGGGCATCTGATCTCGACGATCTGTTCCGGAAATTGAGCAGAAAACTCGGTGGTCTTGGTGGTGGTAAAGGCGGAAATAACAACGGGCAGTCCGGCGGAAACAGCCGTCCGCCAATGCAGTTCGGCGGTGGGCGTCTTCTGGGCCTGGCAGCGGCTGCAGTTGTCGTCGTCTGGGCTGCAACCGGCTTTTATACGATTAAAGAAACAGAGCGTGGTGTTGTTACCCGCTTTGGTAAGTTCAGTCATGTTGTTCAGCCCGGTCTGAACTGGAGACCGACCTTTGTTGATCGCGTTACTGCGGTTGATGTGGCGACTGTCCAGGATCTGGCAACGAACGGAATGATGTTAACCGCAGATGAAAACGTCGTCCGCGTTAACATGAACGTACAGTTCCAGGTCGTGAATCCGGAAGATTATCTCTTCAGCGTCACAAACCCGAATAACAGTCTTCGCCAGGCGATGGACAGTGCGGTACGTGGTGTTATCGGTAAGTTCACGATGGAAAAAATCCTGACGGCGAACCGTACTGTTGTCCGTAACGAAACCCAGAAAGTGCTCGAGGAAACAATCCGTCCTTATAAAATGGGGATAGCGATTGTGGACGTCAACTTCCAGGAAGCCCGTCCGCCGGCAGAAGTTCAGGCCTCATTTGATGATGTGATTGCCGCCCGTGAAAACGAACAGCAGTCTATCCGTGAAGCTGAAGCCTATTCGAACGAAGTCTTACCACTGGCAAAAGGTAACGCGCAAAGTATGATTGAAAGCGCACAGGCCTATAAAGCCAGTATCGTGCTTAAAGCACGCGGTGAAGTCGCAAGCTTTGCTAAGATGCTGCCGGAATACCGCGCGGCACCGGATATCACCCGTGAACGTCTCTATATCGAAACAATGGAACGTGTGCTGAGCAATACCCGTAAAGTGATCGTAAATGATAAGAGTAACAGCATGATGGTGCTGCCTCTGGATCAGCTTATGCGTGAACAACGGGCAGCTCCGTCTGCATCAGCACCTGCGGCATCAGCAGGAACACCATCCACGCCGGCATCTCGTCCGGCACAAAACAGCAGCCAGAATCCGAATGTACCCGCTGAATACGGCGATACGTACGGGGTTCGTGGCAGCTCTGATCGCGTAGGGAGACAATAATCATGCGTAAGTATTTAGCCGTTATTGTTATTCTGGTTTTAGGCGTCCTGTATGCCTCTGTCTTTGCTGTTCAACAGACAGAGCGCGGTATTGTGCTGCGCTTTGGTAAAGTTCTGCGTGACTCAGATAACAAACCGATTGTGTATGAACCCGGTCTGCACCTGAAAGTGCCGTTTATTGAAACAGTTAAAATGCTGCCGGCCCGTATCCAGACGCTGGATATTCAGGCTGACCGTTTCTTAACCAACGAAAACAAAGACCTGATCGTCGATTCCTACCTGAAATGGCGGATCAGTGATTTCAGTCTGTATTACCTCGCAACAAACAGCGGTAATATTAATCAGGCAGAAAATCTTCTGAAACGTAAATTCAGTGACCGTCTGCGTTCTGAGTTTGGTCGTCTGAGTGTGAAAGAGATTGTGACGGACTCCCGTGGTACGTTAACAACAGAAGTTAAAAACGCACTGAATGAAGGTAGCTCGGGTAACGATCCTAAGGCAACTGATGCCGATAACGCGATTGCCGATGCAGCCGCCCGTGTTCAGGAAGAAACCAAAGGCGCACAGCTGCTGGTGGTGAATCCGAACAGTATGGCCGCGTTAGGTATTGAAGTAGTTGATGTCCGTATCAAGCAGATTAACCTGCCGGCGGAAGTCTCTGAAGCTATTTTCCAGCGTATGCGTGCAGAGCGTGAAGCGGTTGCGCGTCGTCACCGTTCACAGGGTCTGGAAGAAGCGATGAAAATTCGTGCTATTGCAGATAAAACCCGTACTGAAATGTTGGCAGAGTCAGAGCGCCAGTCATTAACACTGCGTGGTGCCGGTGATGCGGAAGCGGCTAAATTGTTTGCTGATGCATTCAGTCAGGATCCGGATTTCTATGCCTTTATCCGAAGCCTGCGTGCCTACGAGCAAAGCTTTAAGTCCGGCGGTAATGACATTATGGTGTTAAGCCCTGATACGGATTTCTTCCGTTATATGAAGGCTCCGACATCATTGCGTCCGGCGTCTGGTCAGTAAATCCGGTGCCGCCCGGCGGCACGGATAAATCATCAGCATACTGATGATCGCAACAAATATATAAAGCCCGCTTTCGCGGGCTTTATTATGTAAATTGCACAGCAGACATTTCAGAATGTGAGAAAAAGTGCTGAAAGGGCGGTCATGAGATGCTAGAATCCTTTTTTAAGCAACCAGGTAAAAACGAAATGGGTAATAACGTTGTCGTATTGGGCACCCAATGGGGTGACGAAGGCAAGGGCAAAATCGTCGACTTGCTTACTGAACGGGCTAAGTACGTTGTTCGTTATCAAGGTGGCCACAACGCGGGTCACACTCTGGTTATCAACGGTGAAAAAACCGTCCTTCATTTGATTCCGTCAGGTATTCTCCGCGAAAATGTCGTCAGCATCATTGCTAACGGTGTTGTTCTCGCACCCGATGCACTGTTAAAAGAAATGACTGCGCTGGAAGCCCGTGGTGTGCCGGTACGTGAGCGTTTACTGATTTCTGAAGCCTGTCCTCTGATCCTGCCGTATCATGTCGCACTGGATAACGCCCGTGAAAAAGCACGCGGTGCGAAAGCTATCGGCACGACCGGACGTGGTATCGGACCGGCTTATGAAGATAAAGTGGCCCGTCGTGGTCTGCGTGTCGGTGACCTGTTTGATAAAGAAACCTTTGCGCTGAAACTCAAAGAGATCCTTGAGTATCACAACTTCCAGTTAGTGAATTACTACAAAGAGCCTGCTGTTGATTACCAGAAAACGCTGGATGACATCATGGCTGTTGCTGACATTCTGACTGCGATGGTCGTTGATGTTTCAGACCTGCTGTATAAAGCAACCGTTAACGGTGAGCTGGTCATGTTTGAAGGCGCACAGGGTACATTACTGGATATCGACCACGGTACTTATCCGTATGTGACCTCATCAAACACCACTGCCGGTGGCGTTGCGACAGGGTCAGGCTTAGGTCCGCGTTATGTGGATTATGTCCTGGGTATCATCAAAGCCTACTCTACCCGTGTGGGTGCAGGTCCGTTCCCGACTGAACTGTTTGATGAAACAGGTGAATACCTGCGTACGCAAGGTCAGGAGTTCGGTGCAACAACCGGACGCAGCCGTCGTTGTGGCTGGTTAGATATCATTGCTATCCGTCGTGCTGTGCAGATAAACTCCCTGTCAGGGTTCTGCATGACTAAACTGGATGTTCTGGATGGTCTGAAAGAAGTGAAAGTGTGTGTCGGCTACCGTTTACCGAATGGTGACGTGATTGAAACCACACCACTGGCAGCAGACAACTGGGAAGGCATTGAGCCAATCTACGAAAGCATGCCGGGCTGGAGTGACAAAACTTTCGGCGCGAAAAGCCGTGAAGAACTGCCACAGGCAGCACTCAATTACATCAGCCGCATTGAAGAACTGACGGGCGTTCCTGTTGATATTATTTCAACCGGTCCGGATCGTTCTGAAACCATGATCCTGCGCGATCCGTTCGACGCATAAGGTTTTTCAGACGAAACCAGTCAGGGCCGGGCATTATTGTCCGGCCTTTTGTTTTTTGAGCGCCGGGCTTTCTGACACAGTTTGTTGCAGGAAATCCGGCGTTTTCAGTAACACTTTTTGCTTAATAAGCAAAAGAAACACATAATGATTATTCATTACATATCGTGTGATCCCCATATGGGATGACAGAACTTCCGGGGTAAAATGTGCAGTTAACCAGTTTTACAGATTATGGCTTACGTGCGCTAATCTATATGGCGTCACTTCCTGACGGCAAAATGACGAATATCACAGAAGTGACAGACGTCTATGGCGTGTCACGTAACCATATGGTCAAGATAATTAACCAATTGAGCCATTTAGGTTATGTCGAGGCGATCCGTGGCAAAAATGGCGGGATCCGCCTGGGAAAACCTGCTAATACTATACGTATCGGTGAGGTTGTCCGTGCGCTGGAGCCATTGACCCTGGTGAACTGTAGCGGTGAATTTTGTCACATTACCCCGGCATGCCGGCTGAAATCGATTCTGGGCAAAGCTATCCGGGAATTTTTGCAGGAACTGGATAAACACACGCTCGCTGATATGGTGCAGGACAATCAGCATCTTTATAAATTGTTGCTGACGGACAAATAGCGTCGGTCATGAAAACCACGGAGGACAAGATGTCAGTGGAAAAACAATCAAACGACCCTTACCAGGAACGCGAAGCGGAAAAATATGATGCCCCGATCGCGAGCCGTGAATTTATTCTTGAAATTATCCGCAACCACACCAAACCGGTCAGCCGCGACGATCTCGCGCAGGAACTGGGGTTAACCGGAGAAGAAGCACAGGAAGCATTGCGCCGCCGTCTGCGCGCAATGGAGCGTGACGGACAGTTGGTCTTTACCCGCCGTCAATGCTACGCGCTGCCGGAACGCCTTGATTTAATTAAAGGAACCGTTATCGGACACCGCGATGGCTTTGGTTTCTTACGCGTTGAAGGACAGAAAGACGACCTGTTTATCGCACAAGATCAGATGAAGCTGTGCATGCACGGCGACGTTATCCTGGCGCAGGTGATGGGTGCCGACCGCAAAGGGCGCCGCGAAGCCCGTGTGGTACGCGTAACTGAACCGAAAACCGGCCAGATAGTCGGGCGTTACTTTATGGAAGAAGGCATGGGGTTTGTCGTACCTGATGACAGCCGCCTGAGCTTTGATATCCTGATCCCGAAAGAATCCATCAACGGTGCCCGCATGGGTAACATCGTGGTGGTGGAACTGACCCGCCGCCCGGCCAAACGGGTACAGGCGCTCGGTGAAATCACTGAAGTACTGGGCGAAAAAATGGGCACCAGTATTGCCGTGGATATTGCCCTGCGCAAACATGATATTCCGTATACCTGGCCGGCTCAGGTTGAGCGTCAGGTGGCTGATGTCAGCGAAAATGTGCCGGAAGAAGCTAAAAAAGGGCGTGAAGATTTACGTGCGCTGCCATTAGTCACGATTGACGGCGAAGACGCCCGTGACTTTGATGATGCGGTTCACTGTGAAGCTAAACGCGGCGGTGGCTGGCGTCTGTGGGTGGCGATTGCTGACGTAAGTTACTATGTGCGCCCGCAAACCGCGCTGGATGACGAAGCACGCAGCAGGGGTAACTCGGTATACTTCCCGTCCCAGGTTGTTCCGATGCTGCCGGAAGTGCTTTCTAACGGAGTCTGTTCACTGAACCCGCAGGTTGATCGCCTGTGTATGGTCTGTGAAATGACTATCTCATCAAAAGGTAAATTATCCGGTTACCGTTTCTTTGAAGCCGTGATGAGTTCCCACGCCCGCCTGACTTACACCAAAGTATGGAAAATTCTTGAAGGGGATGAAGAGCTGCGTGAGCATTATGCGCCGCTGGTAAAACATCTCGAAGAACTGCATAAATTGTATAAAGCACTGGCGGAAGCACGTGATGAGCGTGGCGCGATTGCATTTGAATCAGAAGAAGCCAAATTTATCTTTAATGCAGAAAAACGGATCGATCGTATCGAGCCGGTGCAGCGTAATGATGCGCACAAACTGATTGAAGAGTGCATGATCATGGCGAACGTGGCAGCGGCAAGATTCGTTGAGAAAAACAACGAACCGGCACTGTACCGTGTCCATGACCGTCCGAAAGAAGAGAGCGTCGGTAATCTGCGGACCGTATTCAACGAGCTGGGACTGACCCTGCCGGGCGGACTGACACCGGAGCCGAAAGATTATGCGCAGGTCATGCGTGATGTGGCAGAGCGTCCTGACAGTGAACTGTTACAGACCATGCTGTTGCGCTCCATGAAGCAGGCAATTTACGACCCGGACAACCGTGGACACTTTGGCTTGGCGCTGCCGGCGTATGCGCACTTTACATCACCTATCCGTCGTTATCCGGATCTATCGTTACACCGCGCTATCAAATATCTGCTGGCAAAAGAGCAGGGTGAGAAACCATCCAAAACCGGCGCATGGCACTACGATATACCAGGCATGCTGCAACTGGGGGAACACACCTCCATGACCGAGCGCCGCGCGGACGAAGCAACGCGTGATGTGGCAGACTGGCTGAAGTGTGACTTTATGCAGGATCAGGTCGGTAATGTATTCAAAGGGCTGATTACCAGTGTGACCGGTTTCGGGTTCTTTGTCCGTCTGAATGAGTTGTTTATTGATGGTCTGGTACACGTATCAACACTGGATAATGACTATTACCGCTATGATAATGTCGGCCAGCGCCTGATTGGTGAGTCCTCAAATAATGTGTACCGCCTCGGTGATGAAGTTGAAATCCGCGTGGAAGCTGTACATATGGATGAGCGCACGATTGATTTCGCATTGATTTCAAGCACGCGACGCGCCCGCAATGAAGGTAAAACCGCGAGAACCCGTGCGCGTACCGGTCAGACCGGTGATAAACGCCGCAGCGGGAAAAAAGACGACGTTACCCGTGAGAAAAACTTCGAGCCGGACAGTGCGTTCCGCAAGAAGAAAAAAGACGGTGACGCGCCGAAAGCACCAAAAAGCCCGAAATCACCCCGGACCAAAAAAATTGAAGCGAATATAAAGGCGAAGCGCGCGAAGAAAAAAGCCGCAAAATAATTGCCTTTAGTTCATTTTTTCCCCGGTGAGGCGGTAGCGCCTCACCGGGTATATTATCCTGCAACAAACGGAACGTTATGAGTGAAATTATTTATGGTATTCACGCCGTGGATGCCTTGCTGGCGAGTGATCCCAGCCGTTTTATTGAAGTCTATATCTTAAAAGGGCGCGAAGACCGCCGTCTTATCCCGGTTGCTCAGGCACTGGAAGCGGCCGGTATCCGTGTTCAGGTGGCAAACCGCCAGTGGATGGACAGCCAGGCTGAAGGTGGCGTGCATCAGGGTGTTATCGCTAAAGTTAAAGGCGGTCGTCAGTATCAGGAACAGGATCTGCCGGATTTACTGGCAGAGCATGAAACACCTTTCCTGCTGGTGCTGGATGGCGTGACTGATCCGCACAATTTGGGTGCTTGTCTGCGTACTGCGGACGCTGCCGGTGTTCATGCCGTGATTATCCCGAAAGACCGCTCGGCGCAACTGAATGCGACAGTTAAAAAAAGTGGCATGTGGTGCGGCAGAAAGTGTTCCGCTGATCCGCGTGACCAATCTGGCCCGTACATTGCGCCAGCTGAAAGATGAAAATATCTGGATTGTCGGCACTGCAGGTGAAGCGACACACGATCTCTATCAGAGCAAGATGACCGGTCCTGTGGCGCTGGTCATGGGTGCGGAAGGCGAAGGTATGCGCCGCCTGACCCGCGACCTGTGCGATGAGCTGATCAGCATCCCGATGGCGGGGGCGGTATCCTCTCTGAATGTCTCTGTGGCAACGGGTGTGTGTCTGTTTGAAGCCGTACGCCAGCGCGGAAAATAATCGCGCACCGCGAACTATTGCCTTGTCTTTTGCATCGGGCGTGGGTATAGTTATGCGTCAAATTTTTCAGCCGCACTTAAACAAGTTCCTTGCCTCTCAGGGTTGCGGTTGCCCGGACTGGAGGCTAATAATCCGTAAGGAGCACTACTAATGCGTCATTACGAAATCGTCTTTATGGTTCATCCGGACCAGAGCGAACAAGTACCGGCAATGATCGAGCGTTACAAAACTGCTATTACTAATGCAGAAGGTCAGATCCATCGTCTCGAAGACTGGGGTCGTCGCCAACTGGCTTACCCAATCAACAAACTGCACAAAGCTCACTACGTTCTGCTGAACGTTGAAGCACCGCAGGAAGTGATTGACGAGCTGGAAACTATTTTCCGCTTCAATGATGCCGTTATCCGCAGCATGGTTATGCGCGTTAAGCACGCGGTGACTGAACCTTCTCCGATGGTTAAAGCGAAAGACGAACGTCGCCCGCGCGACATGTCTGACGACATTGAAGAAAATGATGAAGCTGAGGAAACTGAAGAGTAATAACGGTGTCCGCTAACCGTCTGGTGTTATCCGGCACAGTGTGCAGGGAACCCATCCGGAAAGTAAGCCCGGCCGGAATTCCGCATTGTCAGTTTGTGCTTGAGCACCGCTCACAACAGCAGGAAGCCGGACTTAGCCGGCAGGCATGGTGCAGAATGCCCGTGGTTGCCAGCGGACTAACCATCCAAACCATTACTCGCAGTATAACGGTCGGCAGTCATATAACCGTTCATGGATTCATCAGCACCCATCAGGGTCGCAATGGATTAACGAAACTGGTTCTTCATGCCGAACATATTGAATTAATAGATTCTGGAGACTAGCCTTATGGCACGTTATTTCCGTCGTCGTAAATTCTGCCGTTTCACCGCAGAAGGCGTTCAAGAGATTGATTATAAAGACATCGCTACGCTGAAAAACTATATCACTGAAAGTGGTAAAATCGTACCAAGCCGTATTACCGGTACAAGTGCGAAATATCAGCGTCAGCTCGCTCGTGCTATCAAGCGTGCCCGCTACCTGTCTTTACTGCCTTACACTGATCGTCATCAGTAATCGGCACCGTCCATTTAAGAGGATAAGGTAATGCAAGTTATTCTGCTTGATAAAGTAGCGAACCTGGGTAGCCTGGGTGACCAAGTAAATGTTAAGTCTGGTTATGCACGTAACTTCTTAGTACCGCAAGGTAAAGCTGTTCCTGCAACCAAGAAAAATATCGAATTCTTCGAAGCACGCCGCGCAGAACTGGAAGCTAAATTAGCTGACGTTCTGGCAGCAGCTCACGCTCGTGCAGAGAAAATCAATGCCCTGGGCGTTGTGACTCTCTCTTCTAAAGCGGGTGACGAAGGCAAATTATTCGGTTCTGTCGGTACTCGTGACATCGCTGATGCTGTAACTGCAGCTGGTGTTGATATCGCGAAAAGCGAAGTTCGTCTGCCTAACGGCGTTCTGCGTACTCTGGGTGATCATGAAGTTCACTTCCAGGTTCACAGTGACGTGTTTGCAGAACTGAATGTGAAGATTGTTGCTGAGTAATCTCTGATTACGATGTAAACATCTTTGAAAGACGCTGGCTCAGGCCAGCGTTTTTTTTTATGTTTTACATCATAAAGGCTTTTACATCATGAACGGCGGTAACTGCCGTCTTTCTGGCGTTTAAAGGTCACGGACTGTCCGCTGGTCTTATCAATTGTCAGCTCTGTAATCGCTTTGTCTTTCCCCCGGATAACCCGTATTTTATCTCCTGCCTCAACCTGGTTCAGCGGCTTTTGCGCCCCTTCAACGGCGGTCATCCGGAATAAATCATCAACCGGTAACCCGTTATTACGGAAAACCTGCGCGATTGTCTGTCCTTTTTTTACCGTAAACCGCTGCGCTACAAGCGGAGCATCCTGTGCAGCTGTAACGACAGGTGCTGTTTCTGTGATGACCGGTGGCAGTTCTGCCGGGAGTTGTGGTACCGGATCCTGAGCCTGAGCAACAGGCGGCAGGTTATCATCCTGTGGCAGGGTATTTTCTGTTGTGCCCTGTGTGTCGGTAAGCTGACGCTGTGCCATCAGGTCACCCAGCGGATCATCCTGTACCGGTGGTGTCAGACCGATAGTCTGTGGCGGAGATGTCACCGGCGGTTTGGGTGCGGATGGCCATAAAAACAGCACAATAATAACAATCAGCGCGATGGCGGCGATGGTATAAAGATGGAATTTGGGCAGTAACCGCATAGTATTTCCCCGCTATTGTGCATGCGTTATAATCATCAGACGTTCTTTCAGTGTAGCAGTCGCCTCCCTGAAATTATTCGGAATTAGTCCTGTTTTATAATTTGTTTCCTGTGTTTATACCCGATGCTGTTCAGGACGCAGGCAGGTTTAATGAATAAGGACATGTCTGTTGGCTGTTGCATCAGCTTTCACTGATAATCGGGTTTACCGGGGTACATGCTGCTGTTATGCTTGTCCGTCTTACTTATTAATCAGGTATCTCTCATGACACAACCGACTTTTGACACGATGGAAGCACAGGCAAGCTACGGAATTGGCTTACAAATCGGCCAGCAATTACAGGAATCCGGACTGAGCGGATTAGTACCGGAAGCGATTCTTGCCGGTATCACTGACGCATTAGCCAATAATCAGCCTGCTGTCGCGGTTGATGTTCTTCATCGTGCCCTGCGTGAAATGCATGAGCGTGCTGATGCTGTCCGCAATGAAATGCAGGCAGAGCTGGTAAAAGATGGCATGCGCTTTCTGGAAGAGAACGCAAAGAAAGAAGGTGTTTCATCCACTGAGAGCGGTTTACAGTTCTCTGTTATCACTCAGGGTGATGGTCCGATTCCGGCGCGCACTGACCGTGTCCGCGTCCACTATACCGGTCGTCTGACTGACGGCACTGTGTTTGACAGCTCTGTACAGCGCGGTGAGCCGGCTGAATTCCCGGTCAATGGCGTGATCGCAGGCTGGATCGAAGCACTGACCCTGATGCCGGTTGGTTCTAAATGGGAACTGTATATCCCGAGCAACCTGGCTTACGGTGAGCGTGGTGCCGGTGCTTCTATCCCGCCATACAGCACACTGGTCTTTGAAGTTGAGCTGTTAGAGATCCTGTAAGTACGGATTGTGTTACCAAAAGCAGAATATTCGAAATGGCCGGTTTTCACCGGCCATTTTTGTTTCTATACTCAAGTTTCAGATCTCCGGAGACGTGAATAGAATAGCGCGGCTCACTAACCGTTCTGTGAAAGAGGTGAAGGATGCTCAATCAAATTTGTCACCTGGCCCGGCGGGCGGGCGAGGCTATCATGGATATTTATCATCATCCCGACACGATGAATATTTCAGCCAAGGCGGATAACTCGCCGCTGACCGCCGCCGATCTCGCGGCACATCATATTATCCTGCAAGAACTGACGGCACTGACCCCGGATATCCCGGTGCTCTCTGAGGAAGATCCGCAAGCCTGGTCTGAACGTCAGCACTGGACACAATACTGGCTGGTGGATCCCCTCGACGGCACAAAAGAATTTATCAGCCGTAACGGGGAATTCACGGTAAATATTGCGCTGATAAGTGATGGTGTTCCGGTCATGGGGGTGGTGTATGCCCCGGTGACGGATGTGCTCTATTTTGCAGAAGGACCGCGCGCCTGGCGTGAACGTGGCGGGCAGCAGATGCAGATTAAAGTGATAAATGCCGAATTACCGATGGTGGTTATCAGCCGTTCCCATCAGGATGATGAGCTGGCGGATTACCTGGCGCAACTGGGGCCGCATGAAACACAGGCAATTGGTTCATCCCTGAAATTCTGCCTGGTGGCGGAGGGGAAAGCACAGTTGTATCCGCGCTTTAACCCGACCCATATCTGGGATACCGCAGCCGGTCATGCAGTTGCGTTGGCAGCGGGTGCGCACATCACTGACTGGAATGGCAAGACTCTCGATTATACACCGCGTGAATCGATGATTAACCCGGGATTTCGCGTCAGCAGTTTCTGACCACCATTTGATCTCTGAAAAGCCCGTGTAATATGCATGGTTATGCAAATTACACGGGCTTTTTTTTGTTTAGTAAGAATACGCGGTATATCATTTATTGATTAAGTTCTTACGCTTTTTATTATTTATAAAAGTTATAATAATTATAAGGTTATTGTTTATATATCATATTGTGATGCAGTATGTTTCTGGTGTGATGAAGATCTATTTTCTTATGGTTTTGTGAAGTACATCGTAGCAGTATGTCATTTTATGTAAAAATAGTGATTAAAACACATGATTAGTGAACCCCTGATGAGGATTCTGGTCTACCCTGTAATGCATACCCAACGTCATTCAAGATGCAGCCAACGAACCTGCAGTTTGAATGAATAAGGGTATAAAGGTGATGTCAGTAATTTTACCTGTAACCGAAAGGTAAAGGGGAGGACATAAGAGTGATGAAGATTTTTGCCCGTTACAACCCGTCTCAGATAGCGCGCTATGTGAAAACATTGTTCCGTGGTCGGCTGTATATACAGGGAATGGGAGCGTTCGAGTTTGATTACGGTAAGATTTTACCGCCGAAAGTCAGAGATAAACGTCATCTGAGCGCAATGAGTGAGATTAATCAGCAGGTATTGTTGCTGCAGGCGCAATTTTAGCCGCATTAACAATACCTGATGAAAAATAAGGGTTGGTTTTACGGCTGTTGACCGCGGGTATCCGGTGTTACGTCAGACTAACCCTCTTTGTTTTCTCCTGCCGCAGGCGGCAAGGGGGAAACCGGTAAAATAACCGCAGTGACCGGGGAGTCCGGAATTCGCGTAACTAATAACTGGTCAATCTTATAGTTATCAATATCAACGACTTCAAATTTATAACCGACATATTTTACATAATCTGTGCGTTTCGGGATCCGGCGCAGTTTGTACATCATAAAGCCGGCAATAGTTTCATAGTTGCTGTCATCCGGAAACTCATCAATATCCAGCACCCGCTGCACATCTTCAATCGGCGTACCGCCTTCAACCAGCCATGAGTTTTCATCACGGGCAACAATTTGTTCTTCCTGTCCCTGACCCACCAGGTCACCCATCAATGTAATCATCACATCATTGATTGTGATAACACCCATCACCATCGCGTATTCATTGAGGATGATAGCAAAGTCTTCACCGGCGTTTTTAAAGCCTTCCAGGGTATCAGACAAACTGAGTGTGTCCGGGATCATCAGTGCCGGGCGGATTTGTACGCCATCATGCAGGTTCAGGCTCTGACCAATCAGTACGCGGTTGAGCAGATCTTTGGAATCAACATACCCGAGGACATGATCAAGACCCCCGTCACATACCAGGAATTTTGAATGTGGCTGTGTGGAAATCTTTTCTTTAATACTTTCTTCGCTTTCCTTCCTGTCAAAGTAAACGATACTTTCACGCGAGGTCATAGCGGAAGGGACAGTACGGGATTCCAGTTCAAACACGTTTTCAATCAGTTCGTGCTCCTGCTTGCGCAGTACACCGGCGACAGCGCCGGCTTCCACGACGGCGTAAATATCATCAGATGTAATATCTTCATTACGCGCCAGCGGAATTTTGAATAGTTTGAAGAACAGATTAGATAAGCCGTTAAACAGCCAGGCCAGCGGGCGCAGTACAGCCAGACAAAAACGCATCGGCTGAACAATACGGATAGCCACGGCTTCGGGCTTGATCATTCCCATCCGCTTAGGCGTCAGGTCAGCCAGCAGGATAAACATGGAGGTGACGATAACAAATGAACATATGGAGCCGAGCTGTTGTGCGGCGGTATCAGACACAATGTTCTGAAACATAGAGCGCAGTGCCGGTGAAAAAGCAGATTCCCCGACAATACCGGCGAGGATCGCCACAGCATTCAGCCCAATCTGCACCACGGTGAAAAACATTCCCGGTGCTTCCTGAAGGCGGAGAACCAGCGCGGCATTCGCGTTGCCCTCGTCGATCATGATTTTGAGCTTTATACGCCGTGAGGCGGCAAGCGAAATTTCTGATAATGAAAAGAATGCGCTGATGGCGCAAAGTAACAGTACAATTAATACACTATTTAACATATAGGTTCCGAATGGCCGGCACGTTTGCCTGAGGCAGTGCTGTTATTGATTATGCGTGGCGACCGGTTATTTTTGAGATATTTATACTCGTCATACTTCAAAATGCCTGGGTGTTGACTGCGCTCAGCTCATCGGGTCACATACTGATGTATGCTCCCCGGCAATCGGAGCTTGTCGCCTGCATGCATTCCGAATTATTTAGAGTATTGAGTATAAATATCGGATATAAAAAGAGAAATACGCACAGAGGATTGATATTTTCTGTGCGTGGATGTGCAGTATAGCACCGGATCAGGAAAAACGGTTAGTTTCTCAGCGAAGGCGGCATGCAAACGCCGATCCCGCCCAATCCGCAATAACCTTCCGGGTTTTTATCCAGATATTGCTGATGATAATCCTCTGCCACATAAAACGGACCGGCGGGGCGGATTGCTGTGGTGACCGGGCGGTGATCGCCGCTCTCCGACATCGCCTGCTGATATTGCTCCCGCGAGGCGATTGCCTGCACGCGCTGACTGTCTGATTGTGTGAAAACAGCCGAGCGGTACTGAGATCCGATATCGCCACCCTGTTTCATGCCCTGCGCCGGATCGTGGTTCTCCCAGAACAACCGCAGTAAATCGACATAGCTTATGACTGACGGGTCATAGACAACACGCACCGCTTCGGTGTGTCCGGTGTTGCCGGTACATACAGCGTCATAGCCCGGATTCTGAGTGACTCCGCCGGTATAACCTGCGGTGGTACTGTAAATTCCCGGTTGCTGCCAGAACAGACGCTCCACACCCCAGAAGCATCCCATCGCAAAATAAGCGATATCAAAGCCTTCCGGAATATGGTTCACATCATTCCCGGTGACGGTATGACGGGGACTGATGGTCAGCGCAACAGTACTGCCGGGAAGTGCGTTTTCAGCAGAAACAGGTGAAATAATTGTATCCTGAGGGTAATTAATTATCGTTTTTATCATGTGCGGTGGCTCCTGTTTTAAGAATAATCGGTGTATTATCAATAGAATTCAGGTTATTTATCTTATGTATCTATAGTAAACTTCAAATAATTTTCATATTGTTTTCAATCAAATCTAAGACATTCAGGAGTTGATGTGATCCGATACCCTCTTATTTGTGTTGTGGCCGTGTCTCTCACATCCCCTCTGGCATATAGTGCAAATCTTCGGTTAAAAGTGGAAGGGCTGAACGGCCAACTTGAAAAAAAATGCAAGAGTCCAGCTTTCGACAATCTCAACGGATGAAGTAGTGGCTGATGGCCGTTTCCGCTCCCGTGTGGAAAAAGCCATTAAAGAAGGTCTGCGCCCGCTTGGCTATTATGAACCCACAGTTACCTTTGAATATCAGGATAATCAGCCACCTGCACGCCCGGTATTACTTGCCCGCGTCACGCCGGGTGAACCCGTCAAAATTGCCGGGGTGACCGTCGATATTGAAGGTGCGGCAAAGGACGATACTGCTTTCAGTCAGTTTGTGACTAAAAATAAACCTGAAATCGGCACTGTCGTCAATCATGGTGAGTATGAAAGTTTCAAGGGCGGATTATCCGGGCTTGCGTTAAAGCGGGGTTATTTTGATGCGGAGATGGAAAAAAGCCAGCTCGGTATCGCACTGTCCCAACATGCGGCATATTGGGATTTTGTATTCAACAGCGGCAAACGATACCGTTTTGGTAAAGTGAATTATGAAGGTTCACAAATCCGTGACACCTATCTGGAAGGGTTGGTGCCCTTTAAAGAGGGTGATTATTATACCTCAGAACAGTTAGCTGATTTTAACCGCCTGCTGGCACAAACCGGCTGGTTCCAGTCTGCGATTGTGACGCCAAATATCGCGCAGGCACGGACAGATAACAGTGATTATCTGACAATGGACGCCTCTTTTACCCCGCGTGCACAAAATTTTGTGGAGCTGGGTGGTGGTTTCGCGACTGACGTGGGACCGCGCGTACAGGCAAAATGGAATAAGCCGTGGGTTAACTCCCGCGGGCACAGCCTGACTTCCAGCATCAGTTTGTCAGCGCCTGAACAGATTATCGACACCTCCTACCGTATTCCGCTGAAAGTAAATCCTATTGAGCAATATTATTCTGTTTCCGGTGGCTACAAACGCACTGATCTGAATGATACCAAAGCGGATACCGCAACGGTCGGTGTGTCACGTAACTGGGATTTATCGAGCGGCTGGCAGTACGGTATCAATATGCGCTGGAGCCTCAGCCACTTTACACAGGCAGATATCACCAACACCACCATGCTGCTCTATCCCGGCGTCAATGTCAGCCGTGTCCGCTCCAGGGGCGGAATGATGCCGTCCTGGGGAGACAGTCAGCGCTATTCTGTTGATGTATCCAATGAAATGTGGGGTTCGGATGTGGATTTTGCTGTATTCCGCGCCCGTAATGTCTGGGTCAGAACGCCGTGGGAAGGTCATCGTTTCGTGATGCGCGGGACACTTGGCTGGATAGAAACGAATAATTTTGACCGGGTTCCGCCTGACCTGCGATTTTTCGCAGGGGGTGACGGCAGTATCCGTGGCTATCGCTACAACAAAATCTCGCCGGAAGATGCTGACGGTAAACTGACCGGTGGCTCGAAATCCGCAGTTGGCTCCCTGGAGTATCAGTACAACGTGACCGGTGACTGGTGGGGCGCGGTATTTGTGGACAGCGGCGAAGTGGTGAATGACATCAAACGGAGTAATTTTAAAACCGGTGCGGGTGTCGGGGTGCGCTGGGCATCACCGGTCGGACCGGTGAAGTTTGATCTGGCGGCACCTGTCGGTGACGATCAGACAAAAAATATTGAGTTTTACATCGGATTGGGAGCAGAACTCTGATGAAATGGCTGAAGTATCTTAAATGGCCGGCAATCGTTCTGCTGGTGCTTATCCTGATGATTGGCGGCACGCTGGGCTGGGTACTTGGCACTCAGTCCGGGCTGCATTTTGCCCTGAATCTGGCACCGCGTTTTGTGTCCGGTCTGACACTCGGGCAGGTGGAAGGGGATTTGCGTAACCTGACCCTGAAGCAGGTGAAATACACCATGCCGGGCATTGATGTCAGCGTGGATAAAGTCAATCTCGCACTGCGCCTTAACTGCCTGAAAAATATGACACTGTGTGTTGAAAATCTCAGTACAGACGGCACCCGCGTCTCTGTTGATACAACAAAACTGCCGCCGTCAGAAGAAACGCCGCCGTCTGAACCACTGACGGAACTGAATGCGCCACTGACTATTTTTCTTGATTCGCTTTCTGTCACCAATACGCAGGTGACAGTCGATGATATGGCGATCAATCTGGACTCATTTCGTACGGCGATGACCTGGGAGGGCGACCAGCTCACACTCAAACCGACTGTGATTAAGGCGCTCTCTGTTGTGCTGCCGGAATCTGACCCTGCGGCTGTTGCGGAAAAACCGGAACCGGTAACTGACGAGCCGGAAAAACCCCTGAGTGAAACCATTAATGCTATTTTTGCCAAACCTCTGCTGGCAGAACTGCCGGACGTTATTCTTCCGCTGAATATTTCGGTTGAAGGTATTTCCGGAGATAACTGGCAGGTGAGTGGTGATACACCGGTAACGATACATTCTCTGCATCTGGCACTGTTTAACAAAGGGCAGACACTGACACTGAGTGATTTCTCAGCAGACGCACCGCAGGGAAATATCAGTATCAGCGGGGAAGCCACTCTCAGTGATAACTGGCCGGTGGCGCTCTCAGTTAAAGGTGCGGTTCGCGATTTTGATGAATTCAGCGGGCAGAGTATTGATCTGAACCTCAAGGGCGGGCTGCTGGATGAACTGACACTGGCACTGGCACTGAAAGGGCCGGTTAATGCGACCCTGGATGCACAAACGAATCTGACACAAGCGGATTTACCGGTATTGCTGACACTGGAGAGTCAGAAAGTCAGCTGGCCGCTGACCGGTGAGGCGGATTATCAGCTCAATGGTGTGAAATTACGCCTTAACGGTAAAGTCAGCGGATATGATCTCTCCCTGCGCTCAGACATCAAAGGTAAGGATATCCCACCCGCACTGCTGACGCTGGATGCCAAAGGCAATACAGAACAGCTTAATCTCACCCGGCTGCGCCTGAATGCTTTACAGGGCTTTGCTGAGGTCACCGGTGTGGCGGACTGGCAAAAAGCCATCAGCTGGCAGGCGGTGCTGACACTGTCCGGTCTGAATACCGCAAAAGCCTACCCTGAATGGCCGGCGAAAGTGGATGGTAAAATTACCACGCGCGGCAGTCTGTACGGCGGTAACTGGGAATTGTCTGTTCCGGATATCACGCTCGACGGAAAAGTGAAAAATTATCCGCTGAAAGCGCGCGGAAATGTAAAAGGTAACGCCGGCGGGCAGTGGACTATCCCGGAGCTGAAACTGGCGCTGGGTAATAATAAGCTGGATATCAATGGGCAACTGGCTGACAACTGGAAGCTGGATGCGGATATTAATGCCCCGGCGCTGGGTGGTCTGGTTCCGGGTCTTGCCGGGACCATTAAAGGTAAGCTGAATGTTCGCGGCAATATGGAAAAACCGCAGATCCTGGCTGATCTCTCAATCCACAGTCTGAAGTGGCAGAATGATTTATCTGTCGCTAATGCCACGATCAAAGGGGATGTTACTTCAGCCGAACAGATCAAAGGTCAGTTGGATGTCACCGTCACTCAGCTCAGGCAGGCGGATCTGGTGATAAGCAATCTGACCCTGAATGCAAAAGGGACAGAAGCACAGCACGCGCTGAAACTGACAATGAAGGGAGATCCGGTATCGGCACAACTGATGCTCAACGGCGGGTTTGATCGTAAAACACAAATCTGGAAAGGCTCTCTGAATAATACCCGTTTTGAAACGCCGGTGGGTGAATGGCAGCTCAGCAAAGCAATGGCGCTGACGTATCTGAATGAAAAACAGGAAGTCACAGTCGGAACCCACTGCTGGGTGAACCCGGATGCGCGTATCTGTGTGCCGAAACCGATTACTGCCGGTGCATCCGGTAATGCCTCGGTTGCGCTGGAGCGGTTTGATTTATCGATGATAAAACCGTTCCTGGACCAGGGCACAAAACTGAGCGGCGTATTCAGCGGAAATGCGAATGTCCGCTGGTTTGCTGATGGTTCGCAGCCGGTGATGGATGTCTCCCTGAAAGGGAGTGGCGTGAAGGTGGTGCAGAGCCTGGAAGGCACCAATCTGCCGGTTGCGTTTGATACCCTTACACTGACGGCAGCAATGAAGAGCGGCAAACTGAATCTTCAGTGGCTGATTGCTATCGCCGGAAACGGAAAAATAAACGGCAATGTACAAATTTCTGATTTGGAAAAGCGTCGTCAGCTGAGCGGAAATGTCGGAATCGACAATATCTCGCTGGATCTGATTAAACCGCTGTTGGGTAAAGGCGATAAAGCCACCGGGCGGCTGAATGCGAATCTGCGCCTCGGCGGTAATGCTGCCGGACCTTTGCTGTTTGGTCAGCTCGGATTGTCCGATCTTGCTGTCAGCGGGAAGTTGCTGCCGTTTGATATTACACAGGGCGGCCTGACGGTTAATTTTGACGGCGCGCGTTCTGATCTGAACGGACAAATTAAAACCCCGGAAGGGTATCTGAACCTCAGTGGTAATGCAGACTGGCGCAAGATGGATGCGTGGTACGCTAAAATCAGTGCGCAGGGTGATAAGCTGCGGGTTTCATTGCCGCCGATGATACGGATTGATGTCAGTCCTGATCTGGTTTTTGAAGCGACACCGTCAGTGCTGAAGCTGGACGGAACCGTCAATATTCCGTGGGCGCGGATAACGGTACATGACGTGCCGGAGTCAGCGGTTGCCTCAACATCTGATGAAGTGATGCTGGACAATAATCTGCAACCGATTCATGAAAAACCGGTCAGTATTCCGATTCAGAGCAACCTGAAAATCCATATTGGTCCGGATGTGGCACTTGATGCATTTGGTCTTAGTGCGATGCTGACAGGGAACCTGAGGGTCGCGCAGGACAAACAGGGTCTGGGGCTGAACGGACAGGTTGATATTCCGCGCGGGCGTTTCAAAGCGTACGGGCAGGATCTGCTGGTGCGCAAAGGACAGATTCTGTTCTCCGGTCCGGCTGACCAGCCGTTCCTGAATATGGAGGCCATCCGTAATCCGGATAACACCGCTAATGGTGTTATTGCCGGTGTCCGGGTGACCGGGCTTGCGGATCGTCCGAAAGTGGAAATATTTTCTGACCCTGCAATGTCACAGGAAGAGGCCCTTTCTTATCTGTTACGGGGTGAGGGGCTTAATACCGGTGATGCTGACAGTTCTCAGATGACATCCATGTTAATCAGCCTTGGGGTAGCACAAAGCGGGCAGTTAGTCGGAAAAATTGGTGAAACATTCGGCATTTCAGACCTGGCTCTGGACACCCAGGGCGTGGGTGATAAGTCCCAGGTTGTGGTCAGCGGCAAGATAACGAATGACTTGCAGGTAAAATATGGTGTCGGTATATTTGACTCTTTAGCGACCTTGACGTTACGCTATAGGTTAATGCCCAGGTTATATCTGGAAGCGGTGTCTGGCGTAAGCCAGGCGATCGATCTGCTTTATCAGTTTGAGTTCTAATATATGCGAGTGATCGTTTATGGCAGTTTGCGGCAAAAACAGGGAAACCATCACTGGATGACCTATGCCGCCCTGCTGGGTGAGTATACGCTTGAAGGTTATGATCTGTATGATCTGGGGCACTATCCTGCGGTTGTACCGGGAACCGGTAAAATCGAATGTGAAGTGTACCGGATCTCTTCGTCGATCCTGACAGAGCTGGATGAATTGAAAAAAGATGGTCAGGATTACCGGCGCGAGCTGGTTTCAACGCCTTATGGCAGCGCCTGGATTTACCTGTATCAGCGTTCTGTGGACGATTTGGTGCGGATAAACTGCGGTGACTGGCTCAGGCGTCACGGGGAACCGGGACCGGAAAGCGAATAACATACCTGCAAAAATAAAAAACCGCTGTGAAAACAGCGGTTTTTTTTATCAAAACGGGATGCGGATTATTTTTTCGCAGCGCGTTCGAAAGAAGCAATGATTTCTGCTTTTGCTGACGCGGCATCTTCCCAGCCGTCAACTTTAACCCATTTGCCTTTTTCCAGATCTTTGTAGTGCTCGAAAAAGTGAGTAATTTGCGCTTTCAGCAGTTCAGACAGATCGCCCACATCTTTGATGTGATCGTATTCTTTGCTCAGTTTGGTGTGCGGAACCGCAACCAGTTTGGCATCTTCACCGGATTCGTCAGTCATTTTCAGAACACCGACCGGACGGCAGCGGATCACAGAACCCGGCTGTAACGGATACGGAGTCGGAACCAGGACGTCTACCGGGTCGCCATCCAGTGATAACGTATGGTTGATATAACCATAGTTGCACGGATAGAACATCGCCGTTGACATGAAACGGTCAACAAACAGCGCACCGGATTCTTTATCCACTTCGTATTTAATCGGATCTGCGTTTGCAGGGATTTCGATAACAACATAGATATCTTCCGGCAGATCTTTACCTGCAGGAACATTATTCAGGCTCATGAGCGGTTTCCTTTAAGTCTTCAAACCAAATAGCGTGGCAGACATTATAACGAAAAAAAGGCGGTGGTATACCGCCTTTTCCTCCGCTTACTTCCCGTGTTCGTCCGGGAATTCAGCCATAAAGCTTTCTGCTTTCTCTACCATCGATTTTGTACCGACAAAGTACGGCGAACGCTGGTGGAGTTTTTCAGGAATGATATCAAGGATACGGTTTTTACCGTCACTCGCTTTACCGCCCGCCTGTTCTGCGAGGAAAGACATCGGGTTGCACTCATACAACAGGCGCAGTTTGCCGGTCGGATGGCTTGCTGTGCTCGGGTAGATGTAGATCCCGCCTTTGAGCAGGTTGCGGTGGAAGTCTGCAACCAGTGAGCCGATATAACGGGTGGTATAAGGGCGGTTTGTTGCCTCATCTTCATCCTGGCAGTATTTAATGTACTTTTTCACACCCTGCGGGAAGCGGATATAGTTCCCTTCATTGATGGAGTACATATTGCCTTTTTCCGGGAATTGCACGTCTGCCTGACACAGACAGAATACGCCTAATGACGGATCATACGTAAAGGCGTGAACCCCGTTGCCGGTGGTGTAAACCAGCATAGTGGAAGACCCGTATACCACATAACCGGCTGCGACCTGGCGGTTGCCCGGTTGCAGGAAGTCAGCTTCTGTTACCGGCTGACCCAGAGGCGTGATACGGTGATAGATAGAGAAAATGGTTCCGACAGACACATTTACGTCAATGTTGGATGAACCATCGAGCGGATCCATCAGAACAACATATTTGGCATTCTCGGCACGTCCGCCTTCAAAAATGACGATGTCATCTTCTTCTTCGGAAGCAATACCGGCAACTTCACCACGGGCTTTTAGTGCCGCTTTCAGTTTCTCGTTAGCGTAGAGATCCAGTTTCATCTGGACTTCACCCTGCACATTAGAGATACCATTGGTACCAAGGATATCAACCAGCCCGGCTTTGTTGATATCACGATGAATAATTTTAGCACCTAACTTAATCGCAGAGAGGAGAGCAGTCAGTTCTCCGGTTGCGTGAGAAAAGTCCTGCTGTTTTTCGACGATAAATTCGCCTAATGTTTTCATGACGTGCGTCCTGAAGTGGGTGAAATAAAAGTATTACGAAAGCGGTTGCCCGGCAACGCGCGTGCAAGTTTAGCCAAAGAAAATCATAATTGATAGGCTAATCCGTTTCAGTTCTTTTGATAGATGGTTAGAATAGTGACCAACGTCATGCTATTGGATAAAAATAATGCATATTCATATTCTCGGTATCTGCGGCACCTTCATGGGCAGCCTCGCAATTCTTGCCCGCTCGCAGGGACATAAAGTGACCGGCGCTGATCAAAATGTCTACCCGCCGATGAGTGACCTGCTGACGGAGCAGGGGATTGAGCTTATCCAGGGCTATGACCCGGTGCAGCTTGAACCCCGCCCGGATATTGTGGTGATCGGCAACGCCATGAAGCGCGGAAACCCGTGTGTGGAAGCTGTGCTGAACCTGGGTATCCCATATACCTCAGGACCGCAGTGGCTGCATGACCATGTATTACCGGAGCGCTGGGTGCTCGCCGTGGCGGGAACGCACGGCAAAACCACTACTGCCGGTATGCTGGCGTGGATTCTGGAAGACTGCGGCTATCAGCCGGGTTTTCTGATCGGCGGCGTTCCGGGTAATTTTGATGTCTCTGCCACACTGGGTAACAGTCCGTTCTTTGTGATTGAGGCGGATGAATATGACTGTGCTTTTTTTTGATAAGCGCTCGAAATTTGTGCATTACAGCCCGCGCACACTGCTGCTCAATAATCTTGAGTTTGACCACGCAGATATTTTTGAAAATCTCGCCGCGATTGAAAAGCAATTTCATCATCTGGTGCGTGTTGTTCCCGGAGACGGAAAGATTATTGCTCCGGCAAATGATTCGAATCTGAAACAGATGCTCGCTATGGGGTGCTGGAGTGAAGAAGAATATACCGGTGAAAATGCCCGCTGGCAGGCGGAGAAAGTAACGAATGACTGCGGTGAGTTTGATGTACGCTATGACGGTGACATTAAAGGTCGTGTGAACTGGGGGCTGGTCGGTGAGCATAACATGCAGAATGCGCTGATGGCCGT
This sequence comes from Morganella psychrotolerans, assembly GCF_001676155.1. Classification (GTDB taxonomy): domain Bacteria; phylum Pseudomonadota; class Gammaproteobacteria; order Enterobacterales; family Enterobacteriaceae; genus Morganella; species Morganella psychrotolerans. Next base: position 32,210 of record NZ_LZEW01000012.1, read on the forward strand.
TGCGGGAGCACATCACGTCGGGGTTCCTGTGGAGGAAGCCTGCCGCGCACTGGGTAAATTTATCAATGCCCGCCGCCGTCTGGAGCTGCGTGGTGAAGTGAACGGCATCAGTGTTTACGATGACTTCGCTCATCACCCGACAGCCATACTCGCCACGCTACAGGCATTGCGCAGTAAGGTCGGTGGCACAGCCCGGATCCTGGTGGTGCTTGAGCCGCGTTCAAATACCATGAAAATGGGGATCAGCAAAGACGATATCGCCCCGGCACTGGGACGTGCAGATGAAGTGTTTATTCTCCAGCCGGCAAATATTCCGTGGCTGGTGAGTGAAATTACTGAGCACTGTGTTCAGCCGGCGTACTGGAGTGGTGACCTGGATGCGCTGACCGCGATGGTGGCAGAGCATGCCCAGCCGGGCGATCACATCCTGGTGATGAGTAACGGCAGCTTTGGCGGTATTCACGATAAGCTGCTGGAAAAACTGAAGTAATCTGACATTAATTATACCCAACGTCATTCAGGATGCGGGAAGGCGGCAAGCTCCGCCCGCCGGGGAGCATACATTAGTATGTGACTCGGCGGGCTGAGTGCAGCCAACGAACCTGCAGTTTGAATGAATAAGGGTATACAAAAAAAAACCGCGCGGTAGCATAGCTCACCGCGCGGTTTTTTTATGCCGGAAGCCGGTATTACAACTCTTGCTCGAACAGTGCCAGAATGGCCTCACAAAGCTGTTCTGTTGTGAAACCCTGTGCCGGTGTTGAGAAAATGGTGTCATCACCGGCAATACTGCCGAGGATACCCTCAGATTTCCCGATGGAATCCAGCAGGCGGGCAATCAGCTGTGCAGCTCCCGGACTGGTGCGGATCACCACGACAGAGTCGTTATAATCAATATCCAGCACCAGATTTTTTAACGGGCTGGTGGCAGTCGGAACGCCCAGCTCCGCAGGCAGACAGTAAACCATTTCCATTTTCGCATTACGGGTACGGACGGCGCCGAACTTCGTCAGCATTCTGGAAATCTTGGATTGATTTATATTTTCAAAGCCCTCTTCCTGCAGGGCAGTGACAATCTCCCCCTGAGAACTGAATTTTTCTTCTTTCAACAGCGCTTTAAACGCTTTGATTAAATCTTCTTGTTTAGAAGGTGCGCGCATAGTCATTCCTGAAAAATTAGCAACAAACGCTATTATTATGCGTATAAATGCATTTTTATGCAAATCAAACCCGTATGCCTGAATATATAAAATGGTATCAATGATCAAAATTGGTGAGTGGCTCACGTAATGAGTTTTACTTTTCCGCCCGGCTGGTTTATCCCCATAGGTAAAAATAATGTTAATCAAATGATGTTGTTAACAGCCGCTCATTGATATATTAATGAGTGTGACCGTAAGTGCGTTTAAAGTAAAATAATTGTCAGAATAGTGCCCCTTATCTCATTAACAGATAAGCGATTTGTTTAGAATAATGTCACTATAGACAAACAGATTTAAATGCGTGAATATGCAATCAGTCTGTTAAAATATTGTATTTTCAGCCCTCATGCGCTGATTCGTGCCAGGCACTGAATCGGTGCTCACAGTCCCAAGTCAAGGAGTATCAGATGAAAGTTGCAGTTCTCGGAGCAGCAGGTGGTATTGGTCAGGCCCTCGCCCTTCTTCTTAAAACCCAACTTCCTTCAGGCTCAGATCTTGCCTTATATGATATTGCGCCGGTCACTCCCGGAGTGGCGAAAGATCTCAGCCACATCCCGACAGATGTCCGTATCACCGGGTTCGCCGGTGAAGACCCGACTCCGGCATTAGAAGGCGCGGATATTGTTCTGATTTCTGCCGGTGTTGCCCGTAAACCGGGAATGGATCGCTCTGATCTGTTCAATATCAATGCCGGAATCGTCCGTAACCTGGTAGAAAAGGTAGCCAAAACCTGCCCGAAAGCATTGATTGGTATTATTACTAATCCGGTGAATACCACAGTCGCGATTGCAGCAGAAGTACTGAAAAAAGCCGGTGTGTATGACAAAAACCGCCTGTTTGGTGTCACTACGCTGGATATTATCCGTTCCAACACGTTTGTGGCTGAACTGAAAGGGAAAAAACCACAGGAGCTGGAAGTGCCGGTCATTGGCGGACACTCCGGTGTTACTATTCTGCCACTGCTGTCGCAAATCCCGGGTGTCAGCTTCAGTGATGCTGAGATTGACAGTCTGACCAGGCGCATTCAGAACGCCGGTACAGAAGTGGTGGAAGCTAAAGCGGGTGGCGGGTCTGCAACACTTTCTATGGGTCAGGCAGCGACACGTTTCGGCTTATCTCTGGTGCGCGCCATGCAGGGTGAAAGCAATGTGGTGGAGTGCACCTATACTGAAGGTGACGGCAAATATGCCCGTTTCTTCGCTCAACCTGTGGTATTAGGGAAAAACGGGGTTGAAAAGCGTTTGGATATCGGTTCACTCAGTGCGTACGAGGAAAAAGCCCTGAATGGTATGCTCGATGTTCTGAAAGCGGATATTGCGCTCGGTGAGAAATTTATTAACAGCTAAATTAGCCGAATAGTTGTATTTGTTTTTTTTGAATCGTAAATAAAACCGCTAATAATGATTAGCGGTTTTATTGTTTTATAACTATATATAAAAATTAATTAGTTATCTTCTCTCTTATTTTCCTATCTAATAATTCACCTGTGATAGAATTAAAATAACGGCTGGGCCATATCTCTGACGGATGGACTGTAAGAAAGTTTGCAATGATCCATTCTCCTTTTGGCCACGGGCGCGAAAGGGCATTTGCAAGCGTTGAGGAGCTGAGTCCGGCTCCCCGTGACAGCGCAGCCAGGGTTGTCCCCCGTTTTTTCAGCGATGCGATAATATCGGCAGGGTGCCAGTCGGATTTACCGGAATCCATATATTGAGTCCTTTTTATTTTAGATTAATGTCGTGTTAGTGGTATAAATAACGGGTCGCTATCACATTAAAGGTGAACCAAATTCGTTATTAAGAAAATAAAATACCATTATTTTTCTAAATATTTTCTTAAATTTTTTCTTAAAAATATCTTTTTTGAACTCTGTTACAGAATTAAGAAACAGAATGAAAATGTGTAGGCAGCACAAAGGAAATGAACGCGGTAAGAGTATTTACTTACTTAACATAAGGAGCTTGTTGATGAAACGAAAGAGATTTTTACCTGTTGTCAGGCATGATGCGTCAGAGATGACACCGGATCGGGTATCATTTTCTGATCTATTTTCATTACACGAATGATTTACAGTGTTTAGGTTGAAAAATGCCGACTATTCATAAAAAGGTGATATTTTATCCTTACGTTTGTCAAATGATGTCGAATAATTTGGTATTTATCCAGAAACTGTTAAAAAATTAAGTGTAACTAACGCATTTGTCATTTTTGGGAAAGTACTTGGCGAGCTGACTACGTTTTAGCACTTAGAGAGCCAGTTTTTTGCTGAAAATGGGTTGCAGGAGAAAAGATGAAAAAAGAATGGTATTCCGCGAAGGAATTGGTTGGTTTGGCGGGCTTGCCATCATCTCCTCAAGGTGTCAACCTGATGGCGAGACGGGAAGGCTGGCATCAGCGGCGTAAACGCGGTGTGCAGGGTAAAGCGGTTGAATACAGCGTGGATAGCCTGCCGGATGAAGTCCAGGCTATTTTGCATGCATGCGATAACAGCGCAAGTTACCAGGCGAAGCGGCAGGATGCGTTTCTGATATGGGTGGAAGCCTATTATCAGCTGACCCGCGAGGAGCGGGAGAAGATTGTGACATTTATCCTGCGGGAAGGGCTGGCTCAGTTGATCCAGCATCTCGATGCACATGAGCTTCATCTTCCGGGGAACCGGGAGCAGGACGAAAAGCCGGAATAGTAAAACGGGATCCTCAAAAGGATCCCGTTTGCTTATGGTCAGGCGGAGCGGCGTACTGCGATATGTGCAAGGCCTGCCAGTGCGGCTTTATAAGGTGAATCCGGCAATAAGGATAACGCGGCAATAGCTTTGTCCGCTTCCTCTTCAGCCCGGTTATAGGTATATGTCAGGGAGCCGCAGCGTTTCATCGTGGTGAGAACCGCCTCCAGCAGATGACGCCCGTTACCCTGTTCAATGGCCTGACGGATAAGTGCGGACTCTTCCGGTGTGCCGTTATGCATGGCATGAAGCAGCGGAAGTGTGGGTTTACCTTCATCCAGGTCATCACCGGTATTTTTACCGAGTGTCGTATTATCTGCATCATAATCCAGCACATCATCAATCAGCTGAAATGCGGTACCGAGATAACGGCCGTAATTCTGAAGGGCAATTTCCTGTTCCGGTGTGGCACCGGCCAGGATCGCGGCAGATTGTGAAGCGGCTTCAAACAAACGGGCCGTTTTACTGTAGATAACCTGCATGTAGTCCGCTTCGCTTATCTCCGGATTATTACAGTTCATCAGTTGCAGTACTTCACCTTCCGCGATCACGTTCGTGGCTTCTGCCATCAGCTTCAGGACGCGCATGGAATCAAGATCCGTCATCATCTGAAACGATCGCGTGTAGATAAAATCACCGACCAGCACACTTGCGGCGTTGCCGAACACTTCATTTGCAGTCTGTTTACCACGGCGCATATCTGATTCGTCCACCACATCATCATGCAGCAGTGTTGCAGTATGGATAAACTCGATCAATGCGGCGACCTGAATATGTTTGTCACCTGTGTATCCCAGAGCCCTGCCGGTCAGCACAGCGATCATCGGGCGGATCCTTTTCCCTCCTCCGCTGATAATGTAATAACCCAGCTGGTTAATAAGTGATACATCTGAGGTTAACTGTTTTTGAATCTTTTGATTGACTGCGGTCATATCATCAGCAGTCAGCGCGATTATTTGTTCTGAGTTCATGATACTGGCTTTAACCTTGTTTTTGACATCCCGATCAAAGGTAATGGTTTATGATAGCAGTGTTTTTTGCCCTTCATGATTGTACTGTAAAAAAGTTTCAAATAAACGGCTATCTGCAAAGTGACGTTTTTTTTACTATTAGATCGGTTTCAGCTCTTGTCATTAGCAGCGTTTTTGCGTAAAATCCGCGCCCTATGTGAATAATTTTATAGTGCACTCTCAGAATCAAATTTATGGGGTGTGCGGAAAGCGGAGTTTATATGTACGCGGTTTTCCAAAGTGGTGGTAAACAACACCGGGTCAGCGAAGGTCAAATCGTTCGCTTGGAAAAGCTGGACATCGCAACAGGTGAAACTGTTGAGTTTGACCAGGTTCTGATGATTGCAAATGGTGAAGACATCAAGATCGGCGCTCCAGTCGTTGAAGGTGTTACAATCAAAGCTGAAGTGGTTACACACGGTCGTGGCGATAAAATTAAAATCGTTAAATTCCGTCGTCGTAAACACAGCCGGAAACAGCAGGGCCACCGTCAGTGGTTCACTGATGTTAAAATCACCGGTATCGCTTAAGAATTAGGAGAGCAGATCAATGGCACACAAAAAGGCTGGCGGCTCGACTCGAAACGGTCGCGATTCCGAAGCAAAACGTCTGGGTGTAAAACGTTTCGGTGGTGAAGCTATCTTAGCAGGCAGCATCATCGTTCGTCAGCGTGGTACTAAGTTCCACGCCGGCACAAACGTAGGTTGCGGTCGCGACCACACTCTGTTCGCATTAGCTGACGGAAAAGTAAAATTCGAAGTTAAAGGCCCGAAAAACCGTAAATATATCAGCATCGAAGCTGCTGAATAAGTTTTTCACGTCTTAACCGAGTCCGAAGCCCTGCAAACCTTTTTGCAGGGCTTTTTATATGCGTAAAACGTCATCCCTGGGCATACGGACCCGATAGTCCGGACACGGCAACGTTACGGAGAAAAATAATGAAATTTGTAGATGAAGCGAAGATCCTGGTCGTGGCAGGAGATGGCGGTAATGGTTGCGTCAGCTTCCGCCGCGAAAAATATATTCCGCGAGGCGGGCCTGATGGCGGAGATGGCGGTGATGGTGGTGATGTTTACCTCGAAGCCGATGAAAATCTCAATACCCTGATTGATTACCGTTTCGAAAATTCGTTCCGCGCAGAACGGGGACAAAACGGACAAAGCCGTGACTGTACCGGCAGGCACAGCAGTGATATCTTTATTCATGTGCCTGTAGGTACCCGTATCCGCGACACGGCGACCAATGAGGTATTGGGCGACATGTTGCTGCACGGACAGCGCCTGATGGTTGCTAAAGGCGGATATCACGGTCTGGGCAATGCCCGCTTTAAATCCTCCGTCAACCGGGCACCACGTCAGCGTACCATGGGAACGCCGGGTGAAGCCCGCGAACTGATGATGGAACTGATGTTGCTGGCTGATGTGGGCATGCTGGGTATGCCGAATGCCGGTAAATCCACGTTTATCCGCTCTGTCTCTGCGGCGAAGCCAAAAGTAGCGGATTATCCGTTTACTACCCTGGTACCAAGCCTGGGTGTGGTACGGATGGATAACTTACAGAGTTTTGTGGTTGCTGATATTCCCGGGCTGATTGAAGGCGCATCCGACGGCGCAGGCCTCGGTATCCGCTTCCTGAAGCATCTGGAGCGCTGCCGCGTCCTTCTGCACCTCATTGATATTTTCCCGGTTGATGAAAGTGATCCGGTTGAAAATGCGAAAATCATTGTGGGTGAGCTGGAGAAATACAGCGAAAAACTGGCTGAAAAGCCACGTTGGTTAGTCTTCAACAAAATTGATCTTGTTGATCCGGAAGAAGCTAAAGCGCGCGCTCAGGCGATCGCCGATGCGCTGGGCTGGGAAGATAAGTTCTATATGATCTCTGCGGTGAATCACGAGGGCGTGAAAGCACTGTGCTGGGATCTGATGGAATTCCTGAATACGCATGCGCGTGAAGCTGCTGAAGCCGCCGTTGTTGTTGATGATGCAAAAGTCGATTTCATGTGGGATGATTACCACAAGGAACAGCTTGAGCAGGCAGACGATCTGACTGATGACCTGGACGATGATGACTGGGATGAAGATGATGAAGAAGGTATCGAATTCATCTACCAGAAATAATGTCCTGAGTAATAAGAAGCCCGGTGCTGATGCCCCGGGTTTTTTTATGCCCGGATAAAGCAGGTATGAACGTATTTTTATTTATAATAATCAGAAAAATAAGAGCATACCAATTTCTTAAAAGGCGGGTTTTTGGCATGCAACTATACCCGGATAAAACCGGTATAAGTCGTTTATTGAAAAGACTATCTACCGATATTTTATGCATAAAGTCACGTCATTATGGATAATGATTATCCCTGATAGTTAATTATTCAGAGATTAATATATTTTCATATATTAATTTTTATATGTTTATTTTGTATTAAATGATTAGCTTATTTTCATCATACAATTAAAGTGTATTTCCCATGCCATTAAAATATATGATTAATATCATTACTGTTATCAGCTGCCCTGATTCTATTGATAAATATATTATGGTAGTGGTTTGTCAATAAATTGTATTTATAAATCAGTTACGTATAACGACCTGCTCTTTTTAATCTTCCGTTTGTTGTTTGCAGAGTGAAATTACAGAGTTATAAATTACTATAAAATAGTATTAAGTCTCCCTGATAATGCAGGGAGACTTGTTATAGGCAGGCTACGATTAATAGTTACGATAGAGATCTTTATACAAATGACCTTCAAACCGGACCAGCGGTACACGACGGCTGCGCTGCTGAGCAGGCGGAACGGCATAAGCCGAGATAAATTGCACGAATGCAATACGCTGTCCGCTGGCGGTAGTCAGGAACCCTGCCAGATTATAAACGCCCTGTAAGGAGCCTGTTTTGGCAGAAAGCTTGCCGTTTACCCCCGCTTCTGTCAGACCGCCCCGGTATTGCAGCGTTCCGTCATAACCTGACAGCGGAAGCATTTTAATAAATTGCAGCTGATCATCATGTTTGGCTATGAATTGCAGCGCATCCATCATTGTTGCCGGTGTTATCAGGTTATGGCGTGATAATCCGGAGCCATCAACCATCACCGTATTGCCCATGTCGATCCCTGCTTTCTCTTTCAGGATATGGCGTACAGCCTCCTGACCTGAGCGCCAGGTGCCCGGCACACCATAATAACTGCGACCGATTGTCCGGAAAACTTCATCGGCAATCATATTATCGGATTTTTTCAGCATTTTTGTCAGCAGGTCATGCAGTGGTACGGATTGTGCCTGTGCCAGCACGGTGCCGGGTTGATCCGGATGTGTCTGACGGCGGACATTGCCGCTCAGTGTGATCCCCGCCTGTATCAGCTCGTTTTTCACTATCGCGCCGGCATAACTTGCGCCGTTTTGCACACCAAAGGCCAGCGGCAGAGGTTCACTGCGCTGATTCATACAGCCGGTGACGGTATAGCGGTTCAGTTCGCCCGGCACGACATCCAGCTCGCAAAAGCGGGCCTCAGCAGAACCGCGCTCCAGAGTTTTCACTTCACTGAACATGGTGACAGGATAGTAACTTGCCGTGCGGATAGTCGCGATATCACCGGGATTTGCGCCGGGATAGAGAGTGACTGAAAAGCAGTTGCGGTCAATAATTGCTGCACCCGGCGGGGCGCTGAAGCATTGTGTCAGGTCATTCCACACCCAGCCCGGTGCTTTGTCATGGCTGGCGTACGCAGAGATATCAATCACCAGATCGCCCTGAATAGTCTGTACACCCGCTTTACGCAGCTCATTGACCATATTGCGGATCTGCTGGCGGGTCAGCGTCGGGTCCCCGGTAAAACGGGTGATTAAATCCCCTTGTAATATATTACCGTTCAGCTGTCCTTTGGTTTCCAGGGTCGTGATAAAACGGAAATCCGACCCAAGTTGCAGGAGGGCGGCAAGCGCAGTGACCACTTTCTGGGTGCTGGCAGGCATTGCCATTTGCTGACCCTGATACTCGACAATAGGTTGTGAATCCCCCACGCGCTGCGCGATCAGAGCCAGGTTTGTACCTGCCGGCAGATATTGGGTATATTGTTCAACCGGGGTGGCGGGCGCGTTACCGGTAAGTAATACAGACAATCCCATCGCATAAGCGGTCCGGGTAAAAAAGTTCATTGAGCGACCTATCCATCACAATCCGGGTTGAGAAGCCGTTATACTAAAGCCCCGGGCTGGTAAAAGTAAACGATGACCGACACTGCACACCGGGATAGAATGCCGGGTAAGGATTTCAGTACAGCCCGCGCGGATAACGCGTTACAGTGCTGATGATGTCCGCATAATGATGACAGTATCAGCGCAAATTTACACGGTTTTACTTAATAGTAGTGTGCCACACATGGCGCATACGGTACTGTTATCGTTTAATCAGGATGATATGAATATTACTTAGGAATGATTCAGAGGTAGAGAATGAAACAAGTCCCTATGACGGTACGCGGCGCAGACCAACTGCGTGAAGAATTAGAATTTCTGAAAAATGAGCGCCGTCCGAAAATTATCGCCGATATCGCGGAAGCCCGTGCGCACGGTGATCTGAAAGAAAACGCAGAATACCACGCTGCCCGTGAACAACAGGGTTTTTGTGAAGGCCGCATTCAGGAGATTGAAGCTAAACTCTCCAACGTGCAGGTGATCGACATCACAAAAATCACTAATAATGGCCGCATTATTTTTGGTGCCACAGTCACTGTACTGAATGTCACCACGGATGAAGAACTGACTTATCGTATCGTGGGTGATGATGAAGCGGATATCAAATCGAATCTGCTCTCAGTCAACTCACCGATTGCCCGCGGGCTGATTGGTAAGGAAGTCGATGATGCTGTCGTTATTCAGACGCCGGGCGGTGAAGTTGAGTTTGAAGTTCTTAAGGTGGAATACCTGTAAGTCTTGTCGTTCAGCAGACCGGATGACGGTTGCCGGAACGATATTTCATAATACGGGTATCTCATGCGGAAAAGGCACTGAGGTGCTTTTTTACTGAACTTTACATTTCAGAAAACGTAAAAAGGAATGCCACCAACAAGATGATATATTCAGAAATCTTCTGTTGGTGGCATTTTTTTTATAAATATGCAATTATCATTTAGGTAGAATGATCTTCCGTGCTTCTGACGGACGATACAGTACCAGGATCTTACCGATAATTTGCACATTGTACGCACGGGTCTCGCGCACAATCGCATCAGCGATCAATGCTTTCATTTCGCGGTCTTCGCCCGCGATTTTAACTTTGATAAGCTCATGATGCGTAAGAGCGACTTCAGTTTCTGCGAGAACGCCTTCAGTCAGTCCGTTGTTGCCAATCATGACAACCGGGTTTAAATGATGCGCGAGCGCTTTCAGGTGCTGGACTTGCTTTTTAGTGAGGTTCATTGTTTTTTTTTACTTAATAACTATTGAAAACGGTGTATTCTACCGCCATATCATGCTTATCACCATCATTAGGTGAGAGGTATTATTCGTGGTAATCGCACTTTACGTATCGTTAAGCGAAAAAACTGAGTCAGAAATAACAGGTTAGTCGGAAATCACAATGGCCAATAAAAAAACGTTCAGCAAGCTCCAGTCGCTGGTTGCAGGAACACTTTAGTGATAAATATGTCCTGCAGGCGCAAAAAAAGGGGCTTCGCTCTCGTGCCTGGTTTAAGCTCGAAGAGATTCAGCAGGGCGACAATATTTTTAAACCGGGTATGACTATTGTGGATCTGGGTGCCGCACCGGGCGGTTGGTCACAATATGCTGTAAATCACATAGGTCAGTCCGGGCGGGTAATTGCCTGTGACCTGTTACCGATGGATCCTATCGTCGGTGTTGATTTCCTTCAGGGAGATTTTCGTGATGAAAACGTGCTCAATGCCTTACTGGGGCGCGTTGGTGACAAAAAAGTCCAGGTTGTTATGTCAGATATGGCACCAAATATGAGCGGAACACCAGCAGTTGATATTCCGCGCGCGATGTATCTGGTTGAGCTGGCGCTTGATATGTGCCGGTCTGCTCTGGCACCGGGGGGTAGTTTGATTATCAAAGTCTTTCAGGGAGATGGCTTTGATCAATACCTCCGGGATGTTCGTTCCCTGTTCACCAAAGTGAAAGTCCGTAAACCCGATGCTTCGCGGGCCCGATCGCGTGAAGTATACATTGTAGCGACAGGGTGGAAAGTGTAGTACCCTGTGCTTTATTTGTTAACACAGATGTAAAAAGAGGTTAATCCCTTGAGTGACATGGCGAAAAACCTAATTCTCTGGCTGGTCATCGCAGTTGTGCTGATGTCTTTGTTTCAGAGTTTTGGCCCAGGCGATTCAAACAGTCGTAAGGTGGACTACTCTACCTTTATCACTGAGTTAGCACAGGATCAGGTGCGCGAAGTTCGTATTTCCAATCGTGATCTTAACGTCTCTAAAAAAGACGGCTCCAAATACACCACATACTTGCCGATGCAGGATAACCAACTGCTGAACACCATGCTGAACAAAAACGTCAGCGTAGTGGGCGAACCACCTGAAGAACCGGGGATTCTGACCACTATCTTCATTTCGTGGTTCCCGATGCTGCTGTTAATTGGTGTCTGGATCTTCTTCATGCGCCAGATGCAGGGCGGTGGTGGAAAAGGTGCGATGTCCTTCGGTAAAAGCAAGGCGCGCATGCTGACAGAAGATCAGGTGAAAACCACTTTTGCAGATGTGGCCGGTTGTGATGAAGCCAAAGAGGAAGTGGGCGAGCTGGTGGAATACCTGCGCGAACCAAGCCGCTTCCAGAAGCTCGGTGGTAAAATCCCGACAGGGATCCTGATGGTGGGACCTCCGGGTACCGGTAAAACGCTGCTGGCAAAAGCTATTGCCGGCGAAGCGAAAGTACCGTTCTTTACTATTTCCGGCTCTGATTTCGTTGAAATGTTTGTGGGCGTGGGTGCATCCCGTGTCCGTGATATGTTTGAACAGGCGAAAAAAACGGCACCTTGTATCATCTTTATTGATGAGATTGATGCGGTCGGTCGTCAGCGCGGAGCAGGTCTGGGCGGGGGTCACGATGAACGTGAACAGACTCTGAACCAGATGCTGGTAGAGATGGATGGTTTCGAAGGTAACGAAGGTATTATCGTTATCGCGGCAACTAACCGTCCTGATGTGCTTGACCCTGCATTACTGCGTCCGGGCCGTTTCGACCGTCAGGTCGTGGTCGGTCTGCCGGATGTGCGCGGGCGTGAGCAGATCCTGAAAGTTCACATGCGTCGTGTTCCGTTATCGCCGGATGTTGAGCCGTCAGTACTGGCGCGTGGTACACCGGGCTTCTCAGGTGCGGATCTTGCCAACCTGGTGAACGAAGCGGCATTGTTTGCGGCACGCGGTAACAAGCGTGTGGTGACGATGAACGAATTCGAAAAAGCCAAAGATAAAATTATGATGGGTGCTGAACGTCGCTCCATGGTGATGACAGAAGCGCAAAAAGCGTCTACTGCCTACCATGAAGCCGGACACGCCATCATCGGTCGCCTGGTTCCGGAGCATGATCCTGTCCATAAAGTGACGATTATTCCGCGCGGACGTGCGCTGGGTGTGACATTCTTCCTGCCGGAAGGTGATCAGATCAGTGCCAGCCGTCAGAAACTCGAAAGTCAGATTTCGACTCTGTACGGTGGTCGTCTGGCTGAAGAAATCATCTACGGGCCGGAGCATGTGTCAACAGGCGCATCAAATGATATCAAAGTGGCAACTAACATTGCCCGCAGCATGGTGACACAGTGGGGCTTCTCAGAAAAACTGGGACCGTTACTGTATGCGGATGAAGAAGGTGAAGTGTTCTTAGGCCGCTCTATGTCGAAAGCACAGCACATGTCTGATGAAACCGCCCGGACCATCGATGAGGAAATCCGTGAGTTAGTCGAGCGCAACTATAAACGCGCCCGCCAGATTCTGATGGATAACTTAGATGTTCTGCACACCATGAAAGATGCATTAATGAAGTATGAAACCATTGATGCACCACAGATTGATGACCTGATGAACCGCGTAGAAGTGCGTGAGCCTGCCGGTTGGGAAGGTGATAAGCCGAAAGCGGATACCCGTCCGCCGGAAAGCAGCAACCAGGTACCGGTTCAGGAAAATACCGGTTCTGATGATGCGGATGTGCAATCGTCTGAAAACGATAAGCAGCCTTAATCATCACCATGGTTGTATCAACTGTATAAATATCTGTGACAGAAACCCGGCGGTAACACCAGCCGGGTTTTTTTATGTCTTTATCCCGCCGGGGTCAGGCATTACAATCTGTTTATGTATTGATTAAAAATAGTAAGAAGGCCGGATTATGAAACTTACCGCACGCGGTCAGACTCTCTCCCTGGCAACACCACAGGTGATGGGGATCCTCAATGTGACTCCTGATTCATTCTCTGACGGCGGCACACACAACACGCCTGTACAAGCACTTGCACATGCCCGCCGGATGATTATGGAAGGTGCTGCAATTATTGATATCGGTGGTGAATCAACCCGCCCGGGAGCGGCAGAAGTCAGCCCTGAGCAGGAAGCAGAACGCGTAATACCTGTTGTTGAAGCGATTGCCCGCGAATCTGATGTCTGGATTTCAGTCGATACCTCTAAAGCACTGGTTATCCGTGAAGCCGCGAAAGCCGGTGCGCATATTATCAATGATATCCGCTCATTAACAGAGCCCGGAGCCCTTCAGGCAGCAGCTGTAAGCGGTTTGCCTGTCTGTGTCATGCACATGCAGGGCGAACCCCGTACAATGCAGCAGGCACCGCATTACGCGGATGTGGTGCGTGATGTTTATGCGTATCTTGATGCACAGGTGGCACGCTGCATGGCCGCCGGTATTGAAAAAAATCACATAATTCTCGATCCGGGCTTCGGTTTTGGTAAATCTTTAGCGCATAATTATCAACTGTTAGATAAATTAGACGAATTTCATAAACTGGGATTACCGGTTCTCGCCGGAATGTCACGTAAATCAATGATTGGTCAGCTGATGGATCTTCCCCCTGATGAACGGGTTGCCGGCAGTGTGGCTTGTGCGGTGATTGCCGCAATGAAAGGGGCACACATTATTCGTGTCCATGATGTAAAAGAGACTGTTCAGGCCATGAAAGTGGTGGAAGCGACCCGTTTAGCAAAGGAAAAAAACGACAATGAGTGAGCGCAAATATTTTGGTACTGATGGTATCCGCGGAAAAGTGGGCGACAGCCCGATTACCCCTGATTTTGTGCTCAAGCTGGGCTGGGCTGCCGGGAAAGTGTTGGCGCGTCATGGATCACGGAAAATCATTATCGGCAAAGATACGCGTATTTCCGGTTATATGCTGGAATCCGCCCTTGAAGCCGGACTGGCCGCGGCCGGGTTATCTGCTTCGTTCACCGGTCCTATGCCGACACCGGCAGTTGCTTATCTGACCCGCACTTTCCGCGCGGAAGCCGGTATTGTTATCTCTGCATCTCATAATCCATTTTATGACAACGGTATTAAATTTTTCTCTATCGATGGCACAAAGTTACCGGATCATGTGGAAGAAGCCATTGAAGCTGAAATGGAAAAACCGCTGACCTGTGTGGAATCTGCTGAATTAGGCCGTGCAAACCGTATTGTGGATGCCGCCGGGCGTTATATCGAATTTTGCAAAGGGACTTTCCCGAACGAACAGAGTCTGAACGGGCTGAAAATGGTGATCGACTGCGCACACGGCGCGACGTATCACATAGCACCGAATGTCCTGCGCGAGCTGGGTGCGGACGTTATTGCTATCGGCTGTGATCCTAACGGGATCAATATCAACGAAGAGTGCGGCGCGACCGATGTCCGTCAGTTGCAGGAACGTGTTATCGCTGAAGGCGCGAGTGTCGGACTGGCGTTTGATGGTGACGGTGACCGCCTGATTATGGTCGATCACCTGGGCGAAAAAGTGGATGGCGACCAGATCCTTTACATTATTGCGCGCGAAGCGTTACGTCAGGGGCAACTGCGCGGTGGTGCGGTAGGCACACTGATGAGTAACATGGGTCTGGAGCTGGCACTGAAACAACTGGGTATTCCGTTTGAGCGCGCGAAAGTCGGCGACCGCTACGTGCTGGAAAAATTGCAGGAAAAAGGCTGGCGTTTAGGTGCGGAAAACTCCGGACACATCATTTTGCTGGATAAAACCACAACCGGAGACGGTATTGTGGCGGGTCTGCAGGTACTCAGCGCCATGGTGCGCAATAATATGAGTCTGCACGACCTGTGCAGCGGTATGAAACTGCTGCCGCAGATCCTTATCAATGTCCGCTTTACCGGGCAGCACGACCCTCTGTCAGCTGACGAGGTTATCCGCGTGACGCAGGAGGTTGAAAAAGAACTGAATGGCAAAGGTCGCGTGTTGTTGCGTAAATCCGGTACAGAGCCGCTGATCCGCGTTATGGTGGAAGGTGAGGATGAAGCTCAGGTTACTGCGATGGCGAATCGTATCGCCGATGCGGTAAAGCGGGTGTAGTTTTATTACATTATTTATAATGTAATAAACCCGTAATTATTATCAGGGGTGTGAATGGTTTTGCCGGAAAAAATTATTGAGATTTTGCGCCGGCTCTGTCAGAATCTGCCCCTTGTTGTTGTTTTTTTCCGCAACTGATGCGGCAGGCTGAAAATAGACTTGCGTGTCAGCGTTTGTTTGGTTAGTATTCTGACCCGCTCAGCAAGGTAATTCATTTTGCCTGTGGGTGTGCAGATTAATACCGAATCAGTCGGTATACCGTACGGGGAACAGGTATATAGTTATGACTTTTTATACAATACTCTTGATCGTTTTTTTACTTGTTGCGATTGCCTTAGTCGGCATGGTTTTGCTGCAGCAGGGTAAAGGTGCGGACATGGGTGCTTCGTTCGGTGCAGGCGCTTCTGCAACTCTGTTTGGTTCTTCAGGCTCAGGTAATTTCCTGACCCGCACGACCGGCATTTTAGGAACACTGTTTTTTGTACTGAGTTTAGTTCTGGGCAACATGACCAGCAATAAAGTCGGAACAGGCAGCAAGTTTGATAATCTCGCTGTGCCGGCGCAGACAGAACAGAAAACAGATGTACCCGTAGCACCAGCAGCACCTAACAGCGATATTCCACGCTGATTGTTGCAGGACCGGAAAGCAGTAACGTTTTAAAAACGGGATTGATATGACACCATCAGTCAGTTCCGTCAGAGTACTCAGTGCCGAGGTGGTGAAATTGGTATACACGCTACCTTGAGGTGGTAGTGCCTACAAAACAGGCGTACGGGTTCAAGTCCCGTCCTCGGCACCATTTTTGTTTGAAGCTTGCGTTTTGCAGGTGATCGGCGTAGAATTTTTCACGTTTCGAACGCGGGATGGAGCAGTCTGGTAGCTCGTCGGGCTCATAACCCGAAGGTCGTCGGTTCAAATCCGGCTCCCGCAACCTCTTCTTAAAACGAATCGTTTTTTCCTAGGTTGATTAAATCAACAACTCTTTGAAGTTATCCCCTGATTTGGAAAAGCGATTAAGAAGTGTGAAGTATACAGGGTCCAGTTGTTGCTTAAAGCCCCGAAATTTCGGGGTTTTTTGTTATAAAACAACAGAACTACTGGGCGTTATGCCCTTTTTTTATGTCCTGGGGGTGGTCTTGTCCACATTAGAGCAGAAATTAACAGAGATGGTCACAGCACCTGTCGAAGCACTCGGTTTTGAGCTTGTCGGCCTGGAATTTATTCGTGGTCGTGTCTCAACACTGCGTATTTATATTGATAGTGATGAGGGTATCACTGTTGAAAATTGCGCGGACGTCAGCCATCAGGTCAGTGCCGTTCTTGATGTTGAAGATCCTATTACCGTCGTTTATAACCTTGAAGTGTCGTCTCCGGGTATGGAGCGTCCGTTATTTACGGCAGAGCATTATCAGCGGTTCACAGGTGAAGAAGCTAGTCTGACTTTACGTATCGCTATGCAGAACCGTCGCAGATGGCAGGGTATTATTAAAGCTGTTGACGGCGAAATGATCACGGTTACAGTGGATGGCAAAGACGAAGTGTTCGCACTTGGCAACATCCAGAAAGCTAACCTGGTACCCCACTTTTAATATAAAGTTCAAAAGAGGCAACTAGGATGAATAAAGAAATTCTGGCTGTTGTTGAGGCAGTTTCTAACGAAAAATCGCTTCCTCGTGAGAAAATTTTTGAAGCCCTGGAAACTGCACTGGCAACCGCCACTAAGAAAAAATACGAGCAGGAAATTGAAGTTCGTGTTTGTATTGACCGTAAAACCGGTGATTTCGACACTTTTCGTCGCTGGGTAGCGGTTGATGAAGTCACTCAGCCAACCCGTGAAATTACACTGGAAGCGGCTGAATATGATACGCCGGGCATCCTGCTGGGTGAATATATCGAAGATCAGATTGAATCTGTTACCTTTGACCGTATCACCACTCAGACGGCCAAGCAGGTTATCGTTCAGAAAGTCCGCGAAGCAGAGCGCGCAATGGTCGTTGACCAATTCCGCCAGCATCAGGGCGAAATCATCACGGGTGTGGTGAAGAAAGTGAACCGTGAAAACATTACGCTGGATTTAGGCAGTAATGCAGAAGCGGTTATCATACGTGAAGACATGTTACCGCGTGAAAACTTCCGCCCGGGTGACCGCATCCGTGGTGTCCTGTATGATGTTCGTCCGGAAGCCCGTGGTGCACAATTATTTGTGACCCGCTCCCGTCCGGAAATGTTGGTCGAATTATTTAAAATCGAAGTACCGGAAATCGGTGAAGAGATTATTGAAATTAAAGCGGCTGCCCGCGACCCCGGTTCCCGTGCTAAAATAGCGGTGAAAACCAACGACAAACGTATTGACCCGGTAGGGGCGTGTGTCGGAATGCGTGGTGCCCGTGTACAAGCCGTTTCCAGTGAACTGGGCGGGGAGCGGATTGATATCGTATTGTGGGATGATAATCCGGCACAATTCGTGATTAATGCAATGGCTCCGGCAGATGTTGCATCTATTGTGGTTGATGAAGATAACTGCACAATGGACGTTGCTGTGGAAAGCAGTAACCTTGCACAAGCCATTGGCCGTAACGGCCAGAATGTGCGTCTCGCTGCACAACTGCTGAAGAAACATCGCGATAATGACAAGTGGGAACTCAATGTCATGACCGCCGATGAACTTAACGCGAAACATCAGGCGGAAGCACACGCCTCCATTGAAACTTTTGTTAAGCATCTCGACATCGATGAAGATTTCGCCACCATATTAGTGGAAGAAGGTTTTTCCACACTGGAAGAACTGGTCTATGTGCCGGTCAGCGAACTGCTGGAAATCGACGGCCTCGATGAGGAAACAGTTGACGCCCTGCGTGAACGTGCAAAAGCCGTTTTAACAACGCTCGAACTGGCACAGAAAGAGAGCCAGTCAGGTGCAATACCGGCGGATGATTTGTTAAATCTTGAAGGCATGGACCGCACACTGGCATTTAGTTTGGCTTCTCGTGGTATTTGTACTCTTGAAGACCTTGCCGAACAGGGTATCGACGACCTGACTGATATTGAAGAACTGAGTGATGAGAAAGCAGGTGTTCTCATTATGGCAGCACGTAATATCTGTTGGTTTGGCGACGATGCATCTTAATTTGTAGCGGGAAGGAGCAGCATGACAGAATCAGTAAAAACACTGGCAGATGAAATTCAGACTTCAGTAGAGCGCCTGGTACAGCAATTTGCTGATGCAGGCATCGAAAAAACTGAGTCAGATAACGTCTCTCAGCAAGAAAAAGAGGCCCTGCTGGCCCATCTGAACCGTGAACAAGGCGGGGCAAGTCAGTCGGGTAAATTAACACTTCAGCGCAAAACACGCAGTACGCTGAGTGTTCCGGTAACCGGTGGTAAGAGTAAATCGGTTAATATTGAAGTCCGCAAAAAACGCACTTATGTCAACAGCGATACCGTAGAACAGGCGAAAGCCGCGGAAGAGCAGGCGCAGCGTGAAGCGGAAGAGCAGGCAAGACGCGAAGCTGAAGAACAGGCCCGTCGTGAAGCTGAAGAGAAAGCCAAACAGGACGCGAAAGCGAAACGTGACGCTGAAGAAAAGGCAAAACGCGAAGTGGCAGCAGCGCAGGCAACTGATAAAGCAGCAGAACCGGCTAAGCGTGAAGTAGCGGAAAAGAATAACGTGAAAGAAAATAAAACGAAATCAGCACCGGCTGATACACGGGAACACAGCGAGAAAGTACGTCGCGAAGCTGAGGCTGCTGAATTAAAGCGCAAAGCCGAAGAAGAGATGCAACGTAAACTGGAAGCTGAAGTAAAACGTACAACAGAAGAAACCCGTCTTCTGGCAGAACAAAATGCAGAAAAATGGTCTGCAGCTCCGGCAGGTGACGAAACCGAAAGCGCTGACTATCACACCACCACTCTGCTCACGCCCGTGAAGCTGAAGATGAAAGTGATGCGAAAGTTGAAGGTGAAAACCGCGCCCGTACCCGTCCGGTCAAAAATGTCCGCCAGAAGAAAAATAACCGCCATTCCGAGAAAGCCGATCGCGAAGAAGCCCGTGCGCAGCAGCCACGCGGTAAGAAACAGCGTAAAGGCAGTTCACTGCAGCAGAGCTTTAACAAGCCGGTTGCAGCGGTTACCCGTGATGTGGTTATCGGCGAAACCATTACTGTCGGCGAATTAGCCAACAAAATGGCAGTGAAAGGTTCCCAGGTTATTAAAACCATGATGAAGATGGGCGCTATGGCGACTATCAATCAGGTGATTGACCAGGAAACCGCACAACTGGTTGCCGAAGAAATGGGTCACAAAGTTATCCTGCGTCGTGAAAACGAGCTGGAAGAGGCGATTCTGAACGACCGTGACATGGGCGAAGTATCAACTGAGTCCCGTGCACCGGTTGTGACTATCATGGGTCACGTTGACCATGGTAAAACCTCATTACTGGACTATATCCGTTCAACGAAAGTAGCCTCCGGCGAAGCGGGTGGTATCACCCAGCATATCGGTGCTTATCACGTTAAAACGGATAAAGGCGCGATTACGTTCCTGGATACTCCGGGACACGCCGCGTTTACTTCGATGCGTGCTCGTGGTGCGCAGGCAACGGATATCGTTGTTCTGGTTGTTGCGGCAGACGATGGCGTAATGCCACAAACCGTCGAAGCTATCCAGCATGCGAAAGCCGCTGGTGTGCCGGTTGTGGTTGCGGTGAACAAAATTGATAAACCTGATTCAGATCCTGAGCGCGTAAGAAGTGAGCTGTCTCAGTACGGTATCCTTTCTGAAGAATGGGGTGGTGAAAACCAGTTCATCAGTGTTTCTGCGAAGCAGGGACTGGGTATCGATGATCTGCTTGATGCTATTCTGCTCCAGGCTGAAGTTCTGGAACTTAAAGCGGTTCGCGCAGGTATGGCCAGCGGTGTGGTTATCGAATCCTACCTTGATAAAGGTCGTGGTCCGGTTGCGACCATTCTGGTTCAGAGCGGCACCCTGAATAAGGGCGATATTGTACTGTGTGGCTTTGAATATGGCCGTATTCGTGCGATGCGCAATGAACTGGGTCAGGATGTGACTGAAGCAGGTCCTTCTATGCCGGTCGAGATTCTGGGTCTGTCCAGCGTACCGTCAGCCGGTGATGAAGCGACAGTTGTCCGTGATGAGAAGAAAGCCCGTGAAGTGGCTCTCTATCGTCAGGGTAAATTCCGTGACGTGAAACTGGCACGCCAGCAGAAATCTAAACTGGAAAACATGTTTGCGAACATGGAAAGCGGTAAGGTTTCTGAACTGAATATCGTACTGAAAACTGACGTTCAGGGTACATGTGAAGCGATTACTGAATCACTGATGAAATTGTCTACCGACGAAGTCAAAGTGAAAATTATCGGTTCCGGCGTGGGTGGTATCACCGAAACGGATGCAACACTTGCTGCGGCATCCAATGCGATTATCCTTGGCTTCAACGTTCGTGCTGATGCATCTGCACGCCGCGTAGTTGAAAGCGAAAGTGTTGACCTGCGTTATTACTCTGTAATCTATAGTCTGATTGATGAAATCAAACAGGCGATGAGCGGAATGCTGGAACCTGAGTACAGACAAGAAATTATGGGTCTGGCAGAAGTCCGCGATGTCTTCCGTTCACCTAAATTCGGCGCAATCGCCGGTTGTATGGTGACAGAGGGTAACATCAAGCGTAATAACCCAATCCGTGTTCTGCGTGACAACGTGGTTATTTATGAAGGCGAGCTGGAATCTCTGCGCCGCTTCAAAGATGACGTTGCCGAAGTCCGTAACGGAATGGAATGTGGTATCGGTGTGAAGAACTACAATGATGTCCGCCCGGGCGACATGATTGAAGTCTTCCAGGTGATTGTAGTCAAACGGACTATCTAATCGCCTGACGGTATTACAATACATGATATAATTAGGGGGCTTATAGCCCCCTTACTTTTCAGGAGATGAAACTATGGCAAGAGAATTCAGCCGGTCTCAGCGCGTTTCACAGGAAATTCAGAAAGAAATTGCGATTATCCTGCAACGCGAAATTAAAGATCCCCGTGTGGGCATGGCAACAGTATCCGGTGTCGATTTATCCCGTGATATGGCTTATGCCACTGTATTTGTTACTTTTCTGAATTTTATAGGTGAAGATCATAATTCAGAACAGGTCAAATTGGGTATCAGAGTCTTAAATGATATTTCCGGTTATATCCGCTCTCTGCTCGGGAAAGAGATGCGTTTACGCATTATCCCGGAGCTTAAATTTGAATATGACAGTTCCCTCGTCGAAGGGATGCGTATGTCCAATCTCGTTTCTGATGTGATTAAACATGACGAAGATATGCGCAAATCTGCGGACGACAAAGAGGATAACTGATGGCGCGCCGTCGTCGTGGCCGTGAAATCAACGGCATTTTTCTGCTGGATAAACCGCAGGATATTTCATCAAATGATGCTCTGCAAAAGGTCCGCCGTCTTTTTAATGCCAGCAAAGCCGGGCATACCGGGGCGTTGGATCCGCTGGCGACCGGGATGTTACCGATCTGCCTGGGCGAAGCGACTAAGTTTTCTCAGTTCCTGCTCGATTCGGATAAGCGTTACCGTGTGATTGCCCGTTTAGGGCAGCGTACAGACACCTCAGATGCGCATGGTGAGGTGATAAGTGAACGTCCGCTGACTTTCACACAGGAACAGCTTGATGTTGCTCTGGATTCATTCAGGGGCGATACCTTACAGGTACCGTCTATGTATTCAGCGCTTAAACATCAGGGTCGTCCGCTGTATGAGTATGCCCGTAAGGGGATAACCATTGAGCGCGAAGCCCGTCCGATCACGGTATATGAACTGCTGTTCATCCGCCGGGAAGGCGATGAGCTGGAGATGGAAATCCATTGCTCAAAAGGCACGTATATCCGCACGATCACTGATGATCTCGGTGAAATGCTCGGCTGTGGTGCGCATGTGATTTTCCTGCGCCGTTTACAGGTGGCAACGTATCCGGCAGAACGGATGGTTACCCTGGAGCAGTTACAGGCACTGCGCAGCAATGCCGATGAAACAGAAACCCCGCTTGAAATGGCGTTAGATCCGCTTTTGCTGCCAATGGATACCGCAGTGTCACATTTCCCGCAGGTTAATCTGACGGATGTGACGGCGGCTTATTTTAAGCAGGGACAGCCGGTACGGGCACAGCATGAGCTTGCCGCACAGACGTTAACGCGCGTGACGCAAGGGAATGATGCCGGCTTTATCGGTCTTGCGGTCATCAGTGATGAAGGATTGGTCGCACCGCGCCGTCTGGTGGTTGAACACACGCCTGAACAGGCAGAATAAGCACCGGACGCATCTTGCGTTCAGGTGCGTTGCAGCGTAGAATAGTGCGGCAATTTCCTTGAGATGCTGAATTAGAGATCGGCACTCATTTTGTTTATCAATCAATGTATATTGGAGTTTTTTATGTCTCTAAGCACTGAAGCAACAGCGAAAATTGTCGCTGATTTTGGTCGTACTGAAAACGACACCGGTTCAAGCGAAGTTCAGATCGCGCTGCTGACTGCACAGATTAACCATCTGCAAGGTCACTTCTCCGAGCACAAAAAAGATCACCACAGTCGTCGTGGTCTGCTGCGTATGGTTGCTCAGCGTCGTAAGCTGCTGACCTACCTGAAGCGTAAAGATTTAGCCGGCTATACCTCGATTCTTGAGCGTCTTGGTCTGCGTCGCTAATCCGACAAGTTTCAGTGGAAAGGGGCCGAAGATGGCCCCTTTTCTTCTGAAAGCGGTATATCCCGCTGTTATCCGCTTACAACGACTCTTTAAATACAGCGATTCGCGCGACTAATGACAGCGCTTTCCGGCAAACGGAAAAGGTTGTCATTAGTCGCGAGGATGTATCTGAAGAGACCATTTCAACGCTTGCCCCTGCCGGGGTGAGAGACCCAGAAGGATATTATTTTGTTAAATCCGACAATTCGTAAATTCCAGTATGGTCAGCACTCTGTCACTATCGAAACCGGTATGATGGCTCGCCAGGCGACAGCTGCTGTTATGGTTAATATGGACGACACCGCGGTATTCGTTACCGTTGTCGGCCAGAAAAAAATGAAACCGGGCCAGGACTTCTTCCCGCTGACGGTTAACTATCAGGAGCGTACTTACGCAGCCGGCCGTATTCCGGGAAGTTTCTTCCGTCGTGAAGGCCGTCCGGGCGAAGGCGAAACACTGATCGCGCGTCTGATTGACCGTCCGTTACGTCCTCTGTTCCCTGAAGGTTTCCTGAACGAAGTTCAGATTATCGCAACCGTTGTTTCTGTTAACCCGCAGGTTAATCCTGATGTGGTGGCAATGATTGGTGCTTCTGCGGTACTGGCACTGTCCGGTATTCCGTTTAATGGCCCGATTGGCGCAGCGCGCGTTGGTTTTATCAATGACCAGTATGTGCTGAACCCGACGACTGATGAGCTGGCTGTAAGCCGCCTGAACTTAATCGTTGCCGGTACCAAAGGTGCTGTGCTGATGGTTGAGTCAGAAGCTGAGCTGATGACTGAAGAACAAATGTTAGGCGCAGTTGTATTTGGTCATGAACAACAACAAGTTGTTATCGACAACATCAATGCATTAGCAGCAGAAGTCGGTAAAGACAAATGGGACTGGCAGGCAGAGCCTGTTAATCAGGTACTGCACGACCGTGTGGCTGAGCTGTCTGAAAAAGCCCTGGGTGATGCTTACCTTATCACTGAAAAACAAGAGCGTTATGCTCAGGTTAATATCATTAAAGATACAACCATCAGTGCACTGGAGCAGGATTATACTGCGCGCGGCGAAGAGCTGACCAGCGAACTGAAACATGAAGTGTCTGATATCCTGGCAGCGGTTGAGAAATCAGTCGTCCGTACCCGTGTTCTGAACGGTGAACCGCGTATCGATGGCCGTGAAAAAGACATGGTTCGTGCGCTGGATGTCCGTACCGGTCTGCTGCCACGTACCCACGGTTCTGCACTGTTCACCCGTGGTGAAACACAGGCGCTGGTTACTGCAACACTGGGTACTGCGCGTGATGCACAGACTCTCGACCAGGTTATGGGCGAGTACACTGATACCTTCTTATTCCATTACAATTTCCCTCCGTACTGCGTAGGTGAAACTGGTATGGTCGGTTCGCCTAAGCGTCGTGAAATTGGTCACGGTCGTCTGGCAAAACGCGGCGTGCTGGCTGTTATGCCATCAGCCGAAGAATTCCCGTACACCATCCGTGTGGTATCTGAAATTACAGAATCCAACGGTTCTTCTTCTATGGCATCAGTTTGTGGTGCGTCTCTCGCACTGATGGACGCCGGTGTTCCGATTAAATCAGCTGTTGCGGGTATCGCAATGGGTCTGGTTAAAGAAGATGACAAATACGTTGTTCTGTCTGATATCCTCGGTGATGAAGATCACCTCGGCGACATGGATTTCAAAGTGGCAGGTAGCCGCGACGGGATCAGTGCTCTGCAGATGGATATCAAAATCGAAGGTATCACCAGCGAAATCATGCAGGCAGCTCTGAACCAGGCTAAAGGTGCGCGTCTGCACATCTTGGGTGTCATGGAACAGGCTATCAATTCACCACGCGCTGATATTTCTCAGTTCGCACCACGCATTCACACCATCAAGATCAGTCCGGACAAAATCAAGGATGTGATCGGTAAAGGTGGTTCTGTTATCCGTGCGCTGACTGAAGAAACCGGTACAACTATCGAAATCGAAGATGACGGTACGGTGAAAATTGCTGCAACTGATGGCGACAAAGCGAAAATGGCTATCCGCCGCATTGAAGAAATTACCGCAGAAGTTGAAGTCGGTCGTATCTACAGTGGTAAAGTTGTACGTATCGTTGATTTCGGTGCGTTCGTTGCTATCGGCGGCGGCAAAGAAGGTCTGGTGCATATTTCTCAGATCGCAGACAAGCGCGTTGAAAAAGTGTCAGATTATTTACAGATGGGCCAGGAAGTTCCGGTTAAAGTACTGGAAATCGACCGTCAGGGTCGTATTCGCCTGAGCATGAAAGAAGCGGTCAGCGAAGATGCTGCACCTGCCTCTGATGCAACCCCTGATATGAATAACGCTGAATAAAATTTGACGTAAGGCATGGCGTCCTGTAAAAAGGGCGCCATTCGGCAAAAAAGCAAAAATGCACTCGGTTATTGTCAGTCAGAGGATTTTCCTTTAAAAGGATCTGACTTCGGGAGTAGGAAATGAATTTTTTTCTGCGTTGGTGGAGCATTGCGGCTATACTTTTTATCGCAGGATGTAGCGGCGGTAAAAATTGGCACCTTCGGGAGCCTCTTGCGGTACCCTTGCAACCATCTTTACAGCAGGAAGTGATCCTCGCCCGTATGGAGCAAATCCTGGCAAGCCGGTCATTGACTGAGGACGAATACGCCCAGCTGCTTTATCAGCGTGGTGTGTTGTATGACAGCCTTGGATTGCAGGCATTGGCACGTAATGATTTTACCGTTGCGTTATCAATGCGTCCGGATATTCCGGAGATATTTAATTACCTGGGCATTTATTTTACGCAGGCGGGCAACTTTGATGCGGCCTATGAAGCGTATGATTCTGTATTAGAGCTTGATCCAACTTATAACTACGCGCGTATGAATCGCGGTATCGCTCTGTATTACGGGGGCCGGTATCCGGTAGCGCGGGATGATCTGCAGGCGTTTTATCAAGATGATCCAAACGATCCGTTTCGCTCGCTGTGGCTCTATCTGGTCGACAAAGAGATAGATCCGAAGAAAGCACTGGCTGATTTACGCCAGCGCTATGAACAGGCGAAAGGCGGACAATGGGGCTGGAATATTGCTGAATTCTATCTGGGTGACATCAGTGAAAAAACACTGCTGGCACGCGTCGCAGAATTCTCAACGGATAACACTTCGCTCGCTGAACATCTCAGTGAAACCTACTTCTATTTAGGTAAATATTACCTAAGTCTGGGGGATACGGATAGCGCTGAAACGCTATTCAAGCTGACGGTTGCCAACAACGCACACAGTTTTGTTGAGCACCGCTACGCATTGTTGGAATTAGCTCTGTTAGGTGATGAAGAACAGGACCTGACGGATTCAGATCCACAATAGCTACGAACAAACTTCAACCCATTTTTTTTCACCATCGCTGATGTGATGGGGGGATTATTTGTTCGTTTAATAATCTTATTTGAGCCAGTTCACACTTTTAAATGAAAACAACCGACATGCGTTCCAAAGGGTTGTGTAGACTGGCCGCCATTTTGTATGAGGCACCTTTACATGACTACTGAGACTGAACTCTCTTTTGCTGAAATTGGTTTATCAGCTGATCTTTTGACTGCACTGGATGATCTGGGCTACGAGAAACCGTCCCCAATCCAGCAAGAATGTATTCCACACTTACTCGCCGGCCGTGATGTTTTGGGTATGGCTCAGACGGGGAGTGGTAAAACGGCGGCATTTGGCCTGCCATTACTGCACAATATTGATGCATCACTGAAAGCGCCACAAATCCTGGTGCTGGCACCGACCCGCGAATTAGCGGTTCAGGTTGCAGAAGCATTTACTGATTTTTCAAAACACATGCGTAACGTTAACGTGGTTGCCCTGTACGGCGGCCAGCGCTATGACGTGCAGTTACGTGCCCTGCGTCAGGGACCACAGATTGTTGTCGGTACACCGGGCCGTCTGCTGGATCACTTAAAACGCGGCACATTAGATTTATCCAAACTGAAAGGTCTGGTTCTGGACGAAGCAGATGAAATGCTGCGTATGGGCTTCATCGAAGATGTTGAAACCATCATGAGTCAGATCCCTGCGAATCACCAGACTGCACTGTTCTCTGCAACAATGCCGGAAGCGATTCGTCGTATTACCCGTCGTTTCATGAAAGATCCGCAGGAAGTACGCATTCAGAGCAGTGTAACAACCCGTCCGGACATCAGCCAGAGCTACTGGACTGCATTCGGTGCGCGTAAAAGTGAAGCACTGGTACGTTTCCTGGAAGCAGAAGATTTTGATGCGGCGATTATCTTCGTCCGTACCAAAAATGCGACCCTGGAAGTGGCTGAAAGCTTAGAGCGCAGCGGCTACAACAGTGCGGCACTGAACGGTGATATGAATCAGTCACTGCGTGAGCAGACACTGGAGCGCCTGAAAGATGGTCGTCTGGATATCCTGATCGCAACGGACGTTGCCGCCCGTGGTCTGGATGTTGAGCGTATCAGCCTGGTTGTTAACTATGACATCCCTATGGATGCAGAGTCTTATGTTCACCGTATCGGCCGTACCGGTCGTGCAGGTCGTGCGGGTCGTGCACTGCTGTTCGTGGAAAACCGCGAACGTCGTCTGCTGCGCAACATTGAACGCACCATGAAGCTGACTATTCCTGAGGTTGAATTACCAAATGCAGATCTGATTGGTCAGCGCCGTCAGGCTAAATTTGCTGAAACTATCCGCAGACAACTGGAAAGCAGTGATCTGGATCAGTACCGTGGTCTGCTGAAAAAACTGGTTTCATCTGAAGGTGATGAGACTGAAGTTGATATCGACATGGAAACACTGGCTGCAGCGCTGCTGAAAATGGCTGAAGGTGAGCGCAAGCTGATTCTGCCGGCAGACGCACCGCGTCGTCCGCGTCGTGAATTCAATGACCGCAATGACCGCAATGACCGTGGTGATGATCGTCGTCGTGGTGATCGTAATGACCGCGGTGGCGATCGCAATGACCGTGGTAGCGATCGTTTCAGCGACCGTGCTGCGGCTGATCGTGGCGCATCTGCACCACGTCGTGAACGTCGTGACGTTGGCGATATGGAGCTGTACCGTATTGAAGTGGGCCGTACAGATGGTGTTGAAGTTCGTCATATCGTGGGCGCGATTGCTAACGAAGGTGATATTAACAGCCGTTATATCGGTAACATCAAACTGTTTGATACGCACTCAACTATCGAACTGCCGAAAGGCATGCCAACTGATATGTTGCAGCACTTTATCCGTACCCGTGTCATGAACAAACCAATGAACATGACATTAGTTGGTGATGCGAAACCATTTACCCGTGAGCGTCGCCCTGGCGGCAGCACTGGTGGTAATGGCGGAAACGCAGGTAACGGCGGCCGCAGCTTCGGTGGTGGAAATCGTCGCGAAGGCGGTTCTGATCGTCCGGCAGCTGACCGTGGTAATGGCGAGCGCCGCAGCGTCCGTCGTGATGAAGGCGGCAGTGCCGCTCCGCGTCGTCGCAGCAGCAGCAGCAGTAACGGCAGCAACAATGCATAATTGATTCTCTGAATCATAAAAAGCCCGGCAGGAGTATCTCCGCCGGGCTTTTTTTTATATCTGTTACATATTGTATTTTGAAAATTACATTAAATTAATTAATGTTATCGTAGAGAACCTTTTCTCACCGAGCCTGCATAATGGCCACTATTTTGCTTGCTGCCGTTCCCACACCGGGACATATGAACCCATTGATCACCATCGGTACATGGCTGACTGTGCATCATTCAGTGCTGTTTTATACCCCGTCATGTTTCAGTGAAGCGGTAATAGCCGCAGGAATGACGCCTGTTCATGATGACAGTACCCGGTTTGATTATCGTGCTGTAGAGCACAGTTCTGTCGACTGGAATGCTGAATCCGACAGCGATTACAATACCGCGCAATTTATTAATGCAATGATTGATCATGATCTTATTAACCAGTTTAACCAGTTTAACCAGTTAGTAACGGTTATTGCAGAACAGAAAGTTGACCTTATGATTTTTGACAATATGTTTTACACGGCGTCACTACTGCTTAATGAAACAGCAAGGTATATTCCGCCGGTAATGATTATTGGTGTCACGCCGTTGCCGTGTTCGGCGCCGGATTCTCATTATTGGGGGGCCCGTCTGCCACCGGAGATTACAGATTCATTATTCGGGAAATTATCATTGCGTCAGATACGGGTACAGCAGCGTATTGCGGAGACAGAATCAAAGCTGCAGCGGGTATGCCATCAGCTCGGTCAGCCACTGATAAGCGGTCATTATAACGATTTTCTTCTGCATCAGGCAGACGCATGGCTGCATCTGTCAGTCAGGGAATTTGAGTTTATTCCCCGAATATTGCCTGAAAATATAAAGTTTATCGGGCCGTTGCCGGTAACAGGGAGAGGCTGTACGCCTGATAATATGATCCGCTGGCCGGTTCGTTATCAGTCATTACCGCTGGTGATAGTAACCCAGGGGACACTTGATACTGCAGATTTTTCGGCACTTATTGAACCTTGTCTGCGACTACTGAAAAAGAAACCTGTCAGAGTGCTGGCTGTGACAGGCAGGCGTCCGGCAACGGATATCAGGATAGCATTGCCGGATAATGTGTGCGTTGCAGAATATATTGATTTATCTGTCTGGTTACCGCAGACCTGCCTGCTTGTCGCGTACGGAGGATACGGTATTGTCAATATTGCACTGAAATATGGCGTACCTGTATTGGGTGTCAGTGACGGGGAAGGGAAAGCAGAGACATTATGCCGCTTGTTATGGAGCCGCTGCGGACTGGCGCTATTTTCCCGAACCCCGGACGAGGAGGAATTAATGCAGGGTCTGAACAAAATTCTGACAGAACAGCATTATATGCTGTACAGCGGGGTGATGCAGACACTGTATCAGCGTTGTAACCCGCAGGCAGCAGTACTGGATACAGTTCAATTGCTGACGGAGAAAACGGCTAAATCAGCCCCAGAGCTTCCTTCAGAGGTTTGAGATAGCGGCGGCTGACCGGGATAGCCTCTCCGTTACTCAGGATAAGCTCTGCCTGGCTGTTATCGCCCAGCAGGATTTCCCGCAGCCGGGTCAGATTAACCAGATACTGACGATGGCAGCGCAGCAGCGGAGTCCGGGTTTCAAGGGTGCGCAGCGTCAGTTCAGTAAAGCCTTCCTGCCCTTGTGCGCTTACCACAAACACACCACTGATACGCGAATTCACATACACCACATCTTCAACCGGCATCAGCCAGATACGATTATGTCCGCTGCATGGAATATAGCGTAGCTGCTCCGTCTGCCCGGGTAATTCTGCCGGACGAACCTGTCCCTGGCGCAGGCGGTTCAGGGTTTTATCCAGCCGCTCTTTTTCCACCGGTTTAAGCAGATAATCAAAGGCATCTTCCTCAAACGCCTGCAAGGCATACTCTTCAAAGGCGGTCAGAAAAACAATTGCCGGGCGGTGACCGGGATCAAGCATACCCACCATCTCCAGACCGGTGACGCGCGGCATCTGAATATCCAGAAATACCACATCCGGTTTAAGACGATGGATTTTACCTATCGCATCAATGGCATTGGTGCATTCACCCAGAATATGGATGTCAGGATGCGCATCAAGCAATAAACGCAGATTTTCACGGGCCAGCGGTTCATCATCAACAATTAAAACATTCATTGTGTCATTATCATTTTTTTAGTTATCAGGCGGCACAGTGGTACCTGCCGATGAATCGAGAGGTAAGGTCAGCGTAATCGTTGTTTGTACTTCGGGCACACAGTGAACACTAAGACCGTACTGCTTACCATAGCGGACTTTGATGCGTTTATCGACCAGGCTCATCCCCAGTCCGTCGCTTATTCCGTCCGGACAGTACAGCCCGGCGTTGTCAGTGATACTGACGACAAGAAGAGGACCTTCTGTATGCGCTGTCAGGGTAATTTTTCCCTGCTCAAATATCTGTGATGTACCGTGTTTTATTGCATTTTCGACGATAGGCTGCAAAGAAAAGACCGGCAGTCTGGTATGTTTTAATGTATCGGGGATGGCTATCTCCACGCACAGTTGCTCGCGAAAACGGGCTTTCTCTATTTGTAAGTAAGCATTCACATGCTCAATTTCGGCTGCCAGTGTCGCAATTTCACCCGGACGCTTTAAATTTTTACGGAAGAATGTCGAGAGATTCTGAACCAGGCTTCCGGCCTGTTCTGCATCTCTGCGGATCACTGCCTGAAGCGTATTCAGGGCATTAAACAGGAAATGTGGATTCACCTGTGCATGCAGCAGTTTTACCTCTGTCTCCAGTAGTGATTGCTTACTCCGTTCAAACTGCCCGGCGAGAATTTGTGCTGATAACAGGCTGGCTATCCCTTCACCCAGCGTCCGGTTTATGGAGCCGAACAGACGGTTTTTGACTTCATACAGCTTGATGGTACCCACCACCTGATTGTTCTCTCCGGTAAGCGGGATAACCAGGGTGGAGCCGAGTTTGCAGTGCGGGTTAATCGAGCAGCAATAAGGCATTTCATTACCGTCCGCATAAACCACTTCATTGTTGATAATAGCCTGGCGGGAGTAGGGGGAAGCAATAGGCGTACCCGGCAGATGGTGATCATCACCGACACCAATGAATGCCAGCAGTTTTTCTCTGTCAGTGATCGCCACGGCGGCAACATTCAGTTCATCATACAGAACCTGTGCCACCTGGCGGCTGTTGGTTTCATTAAACCCCTGGCGTAGTATGCCGTCAGTACTGATCGCCAGTTTCAGCGCCCGGGCGGAAAACGCACTGGTGTATTTTTCAAAAATGGCGCGTCTGTCCAGAAGAATACGGATAAACATGGCGGCACCAATGGTATTGGCGATAATCATCGGCGCGGCAATATCTTTTACCAGGTTCAATGCTTCATTAAACGGGCGGGCGAGTAACAGAATAATCGCCATCTGCGCCAGCTCGGCGATAAAAGTGACACCCGCTGCCGTCCAGGGATTAAATAATTTATTGATTTGCCCGCGCTTCATATAGTAGCGGTGAACCAGCCCGCCAATCAGCCCCTCCACGATGGTGGAAATCATACAGCTGAACGCGGTCATTCCGCCGAGGGAATAACGGTGCAGTCCGCCGGTAAAACCCACTAACAGCCCGACTGACGGACCACCAAGCAGCCCGCCGAGTACGGAGCCGATGGCCCGGGTATTGGCGATTGAGTCATTGATATTCAGTCCGAAATAGGTGCCCATGACACAGAAAACGGAAAAAATCAGGTAGCACATCAGTTTATGCGGCAGGCGGACGGTGACTTGCAACACCGGCAGCACCAGGGGCGTTTTACTGAGTACCCAGGCGATGACCAGATACACACACATCTGCTGGAGTAGCAGGAAAATCAGATTAGGATCATACATTTCGCTGTCAGATTACTCGTCCGGGAAAGATTATTTGTAACTAACTGAGATTTTATATCAAAAGTAGTTGTACAGCCGGGGGGTAAGGTTAATATTATTGCTTATATATTGTGATCCGGCGCACAAATATCTTAACGGTTTGCCGGAAAATCAGTGATACTGACGTGTTTCCCTTCTGGTAGTTTCTGGCGTGATAATTAAGGTCGAAATTAATAATGAAAAAAAAGAACCATTTTCCTGATCCTTCTGATGTTGGTACTGATTGCAATGGCGGCACTTTTCCGCGCGCATAACCAGTATCTTTTATTGCAGGGAGAAGTTGATGCGCCTGAAGTCATTGTTGCTTCTAAAGCAAAAGGGCGCGTAATTGACCGGCTGATTGAACGTGGTGATGATGTGAAGCAAGGGCAGGCACTAATCCGCCTGGTCAGCCCGGAGCTTGATGCTCAGATTGCATCATTGGTGGCAGCGCGTGATCAGGCGCAGGCGCAGTTAACCGAGTCTCTGAACGGCACCCGTGAAGAAAGTGTCCGTAACTACGCCGCACAATTGGCACAGGCTCAGGCCGAACTGGCAAATGCACAGCGGGATTTTCAGCGCATGAGCAGTATGTCCGGCAAGGGATATGTCTCAAAAACCGAGCTGGACCAGTCACGCCGTGCGCGTGATGTGGCACAGCAACGCGTACTGGCGGCTAAAGCGCAGCTTGATCAGGCAAAAAATGGTGACCGGAGCGAGCAGCGCCAGCGCTATGAAGCCGCACTGCGTCAGGCAGAACAAAAACTGGCTGAACTGAAAGTACAGCAGGATGAATTAACCGTGACAGCCCCTGTGACCGGGGAAATTGGTCCGATACCGGCAGAAATTGGTGAATTATTTAACGCCGGCAGCCCGTTGGTGACGATCATCCGTCTTCCGGAAGCCTATTTTGTTTATAACCTGCGGGAAGATATCCTGGCGAATGTGAAGAAAGGCGACAAAATCACGCTTACGGTTCCTGCCCTGAATAATCAGGAAATTGAAGCTGAAATCCGCTATATCGCGCCGATGGGGGACTACGCTACTAAACGTGCCACCCGTGCCACCGGGGATTTTGACCTGAAAACCTTTGAGGTCCGCCTGTACCCGGCGGAGCCGGTTGACGGGTTAAGACCGGGAATGAGCTCATTATGGCGCTGGGATAAATAAGGTTGCTGTGATGAGATTCCCGTCAATCTGGCGCGGCTTTCGCAGCGCTTTTTCACAAGAAACACGCCAGGCTATCCGCAGCCCGGTTTTTCACTGGCTGAGCTGGCTGTTTCCGCTGATTCTGTTTACGCTCATCAGCGCAAACTTTTCGGAAGGTACATTACTGAACCTGCCGGTTTCGGCTGTTGATTATGACCACAGCCCGTTATCACGCACGCTGGTGCGTAATCTGAATGCGGGCTCTCACGCCAGTGTCACGCCGCATGATGATCCGTCTGTCGCACTGGAGCGGATAGGCAGCGCGGAAGATTACGCCATGCTGATGATCCCCGCACGCTTTGAAAGTGATGTATTATCCGGGAAACAACCGACAGTCAGGATGTATTACAATGCGCTGTTTTATGCCTCCGGCAGCTATGCTATTCAGGATTTCAGCGGGCTGATTACAGAACTGAATGCGCAGTACCGCGCCACACTTGCCACAGAGATGGGAAAAACCGTACCAAGGCTCGCGCAGGTGACAATGACCTATGACAGCCTGTTTAATGCCAGCGGCAGTTACATTTATTATCAGCAGTTTGCGGCGACTATCCATATGCTGCAATTATTTGTGGTCACTCTCACTATCTACAGTATGTCACGCGGAACTATGCTGTTATCGATTAAGCCTCTGTTCAGCGGTGTGCTCGGGAAACTGGCGCCTTATACTTTTTTCTTTACCACCCTCCTGATGATTGAACTCGCCGCACTGGTCACATTTTCCGGTGCGAAAATGGCAGGTAACCCATTGTATATGTTACTTATCGGTTTCTTCTATGTGATGGCGGCACAGAGTGTCGGGCTATTGCTGTATACCTTCACCAGTAATGCAATTATGGCTTACAGTATGATCGGGATGCTGGTGAGTATCGCGATGGCCTTCTCCGGGATGGCGGTGCCTGAGCTGTCGATGATTTTACCGGCGCGGATTATCTCTAATCTTGAGCCGCTGACCCATGCCCTTAACGCGATGTTTGATATCTTCCTGCGCGAAGTATCATTGCAGCATATTTTGTATGTTTGTTCGGTATTGCTGATTTATCCGGTGGTGAGTGCGTTCTTTGTTCGTAACCGACTGCCTAAACGGCTGGCATTGCAGGGAGGTGCGGCGTGAAACTCTACTTTCAGACCTTCGTGAAAGTTCTGCTCGGGATGCTGGCAAAACCCATGTGGATGCTGCTGGTGGTATCACTCTGTGTTATGAGTCTGGTGTATATCCGCCCTGTATTGTGGGATTTGCCGGTTGCTGTAATAGACCGGGATCACTCTGCTGCCAGCCGCTCACTTATCCGCGATCTTGATGCAACCGCAAAAGTAGAATTACACAGTTACGATAATCTCAATACCGCACGGCAGGATATGATAATGCGTGAGTTATTCGCCATTATTATCATTCCGGCAGATTTCGAAAAGAATGTCCTTCAGGGTAAAAATATCACTGTACCGGTCTTCGGGGATGCGACAAACCGCCTCGCCAGCGGGCAGATCCAGCAGGAACTGGGTAAGGCGTATCAGGAATTACTGGCGGGTTATAATACGCGGATTTTACAGAATGCCGGATACAGCCCGGAGCAGGCATCACTGATTATCTCGCCGATTCAGGCAGAGACAGTAGCGATGTATAACCCGGGCGTCAGTTTTGCGGCGATTGTTTTTCCGGGTTTGCTGGTGATGTTATTGCAGCACTCCCTGCTGATTGCCTGTGTGCGGGTCAGTATCGCGGTGCGCGGCACTCCGAAAGGCAAACCTCCGCTGGCGGTCTATCTCGGCGCTCTGAGCGCGCTGCTGCCGATATGGCTGTTTCTCTCGACCGTCTTCTTTGCACTCTGGCCGTGGGTGCTGGGTTACCGCCAGGAAGCGCCGATGTATGAACTGTGGTTGCTGACCTTCCCGTTCCTGCTGGCAGTGCTCGGGCTGGGGAAACTGGTGACAGAATGCCTGCGCAGCGTGGAGATGATTTACCTGACGCTGGCATTTGTCACCACGCCGGTGTTTTACATGTCGGGGACTATCTGGCCATTACAGGCGATGCCGGAATGGGTGCGTTTTATTGCCTCGGCGCTGCCGTCCACCTGGGCGACAAAAGCCATCGCGGGGATTAACCAGCTTGATTTGCCGTTCAGCAGTGTGCAGGGCGATATCATTATGATGCTGGTGCTGGGGATTATTTACACGGTGACTGGTGTGTTTGTCGGCATGCTGCGCGACGGCGAACTGCGGCATCTGACCCATACATTGCGGCGGGTATTCCGGCGGAAAAATAAGAAATCAGTATGATTTCAACCCCTGCAATTCAGATAAATGCAGGGGCTTTTACTTTATGTTTATTCCACCAATTCAAGACCTGCAATATTGCGCCAGTAGCCGTTACAGTCTTGTGCCTGTGTCAGATCCAGCGGCTGTGTGCCGTCCCGGTTGTGGCGGAAATCGTCGATAACGGCGATATCTTCCGGGGCATCAGGTGAAATGCGCACAATATCCACTAATCCCTGCATTGAACGCAGATCGTTACCGAGGTTATAACAGTAGCCGCTCTGGGTCTGTGTGCCGTTGAGCACAAAGACCTGCTGATTTTCCTGTGAGAGAACCTTGCGCCCCTGCGGATACTTAATACAGCAGGTTTCACATTCATCTTTACCGCGGTTTTCTGAACGCGCCGTGAAACAGCGGGCGGAATAGGCCAGTGGCAGGTGTCCGTAGCTCATCACTTCCACTTCGAATTTATCGCGGATCCCCAGCTCGTCGCATTGCTTCAGCAAATTAACCAGCCAGTCGCGGGATAACTCAACCGGCATACACCAGCGCATCATGCCCTGTTTTTGCAGGATTTTCAGTGCCGGGGCGTTATAACAGTTCAGTCCGTGTCCTGCCACAAAAGGCAACCCGCGCTCATGCAGCATGTTAATCACACCAAAATCATGGGCTTCCAGCATAAACTCGCCGTTATCCACCAGTTTGGTTATCTCTTTCAGTTCAGAAGGCGCCTGGAGCATTGCCAGGGTGGAAATCACCACCTGTTTGCCGCTTTTCGCCACCGTTTTGGCGAGATCTATCCAGTTATCCGGCTTCATTTCCCGGCGCTTGCTGCACACGGTTTCCCCGAGATAGATGATATCGGCACTGCTTTGTGCGGCCTGCTGATAAAACTGCTCCAGTGTCGCGTTCGGCCAGTAATAGAGGACTGAACCTAATGAAAATTGCATTGTTTTTCTCCCCGTTACTGCCATTTGCGGTGATAAGCGCCGAGTGTGGTCTGACGCCCTTCAGACATACTGCCCAGCGCCTGCATCCAGGCAGCATCCGGGGCATAATTTTCCGGGTCAGCTTTACAGCGATCTATCGCCTGGCGCCAGACTTTCGCCACGTCAGTGACATACGCCGGACTGCGCTGACGACCCTCAATTTTCACGGAGGCAATATTTGCCGCCATCAGTTCCGGCAGTAATTCCAGTGTATTCAGGCTGGTTGGTTCTTCGAGGGCATGATAAGGCTTGCTGTCCACACAGTAGCGGCCTTTACACAGCGTCGGATAACCGGCGTTTTCATCAGCACCGTAGCGGTCAATCAGCACATCATTGAGGCGGGATTCCAGCCCCTGCGGGGTCTCCTGCCAGCGGACAAATCGTGCCGGTGAACAGGCACCGACCGTATTCGGTGATTCGCCGGTCAGGTAGGAAGAGAGATAACAGCGGCCTTCCGCCATAATACAGAGGCTGCCGAAAGCAAAGACTTCCAGCGGCACCGGACTGGTACGGGCGAGTTGTTTTACCTGCTGAATGGAGAGCACACGCGGCAGTACAATGCGGTGGACGGCAAAATTGCGCTGATAGAAGCGGATAGCTTCGGTATTCGTGGCAGACGCCTGAACGGAGACATGGCGCTCAATATGCGGATAGCGCTCTGCGGCATATTCGAGCATTGAGATATCTGCAAGGATCAGTGCGTCGGCACCCAAATCGGCTGCCATATCCACGGCGCGCTGCCAGCGGCTGAATCCGTCCGGATGTGCAAAGGTATTAATCGCAATATGCAGATGGCGCTGATGGCGGTGAACATACTCCACCGCCTGTTCGAGTTTTTTTTCAGTAAAATTCAGACCGGCGAAATGACGGGCATTGGTATCATCTTTTAAACCGATATAAACCGCATCTGCGCCATTATCGACGGCGGCTTTCAGTGCGGGTAAGTTACCGGCGGGACACAACAGTTCCATGGTGAGACTCTCAGACTGAATAATAAAATGATCAGAAATTGTAAATGGCAGGCTAAAAAAGGTATTGACCTGAGGCAGGTTAGTGAACAATTTGTCGCAAAAAATAATACCGTTTTCGTGCATAAAGGCGGAATCTTGTCTGCCGTCTGCCTGCAATTCGAATGACGTTGGGTATATAATTGAGTGAATAATGCGAAAATTTGACCGGAAGCCTGAGTTATTACGCAATCTTCTGGCACAATGACGCAGGAATTCAGATTAAGGAGTCAGTACGGTGTTTGCCAAAATTCGTTCCTCGCTCGTGCAAAACGGGCCTGCGTTATTGCGGTTTCCGCTGAAATTAACGCCGTTTACCCTGCAAAAACAGGTTCTTCAGCAAGTTCTGGCGCGTCAGTTTGAAGAGGCGATGACAGAAGGCGATCTCGATTTTCTGGAAGACAAGTGGCTGAAAGTGGAAGTCCGCGATATGGCGCTGTGCTGGTTTATCAGTAATCAGAATGGCCGGCTGGTGGTCAGTGCGGATGAGCAGGAAGATGTCAGCTTCAGTGGTAACGCCAATGATCTGGTACTGATTGCCGCCCGTAAAGAAGACCCGGATACCCTGTTTTTCCAGCGCCGCCTGCGTATTGAAGGTGATACTGAGCTGGGGTTGTATGTGAAGAATCTGATGGACTCAATTGATCTCGATGCGATGCCCGCGCTGCTGCGCAGTGCATTAATGCAACTGGCTGAATTTATTCAGGCGGGTATGGACGCGGAGGCCGCGCAATCACATACCGCGGTGCCGTCATGTTGATCCGCACAGAGATCCCGGTTGATGCCGCCGGTATTGATGCATTGCTGCGCACGGCATTTGGTCGTGATAATGAGGCAGATCTGCTGCACGCGCTGCGTGAGGATGCACTGCTGACTTTAGGTGTGGTGGCAACGGATGATGACGGACAGGTAGTCGGCTATGCCGGTTTTACCCCGGTTGATGTGGAAGGCGAGGATTGTCAATGGGTGGGGCTTGCACCGCTTGCAGTGGCAGAAGAGTACCGCGCTCAGGGAATTGCCCGCCAACTTGTTTATGAAGGGCTGGACAGCCTCAATGAGTTTGGTTACGGCGCGGTTGTGGTGCTTGGTGACCCCGCAATGTACAGCAAATGGGGCTTTAAACCGGCAGCAGAGTTTGATCTGCACTGTAAATGGCCGGATAGCGCCGCATACTTTCTTATTCATCCGCTGGATAACGATGCCACAGATGATTACCACGGCTTAGTCAATTACTCCGATCACTTTGACAGTTGTGAATAATCACTACCGTTAAGATATGCGGTTAAATCAGAAGGCTGGTCAGTGACCAGCCTTTCTTTTTTCTTTTTCGCCAGTTGTTTAACTCTGTACTCTTCCTTTGACGCACAGGCGCGATCAGCCAGTGCCGTCTGATAAACCACGTCCAGACCGGTTTTTCCCCGCAGGTATTTAGCCCCTTTCCCGGACTGATGTGTCGCGAACCGTTTTACGACATCCCGGGTGATCCCGGTATAAAGTGAGCCGGATTCTGTCCTGATTATGTAAAGAAACCACATTTTTATATCTGGATTACTGGTCATTTTTGTTTAATCGTGCGTTTTAATGGTTATATGAAAGGCGAATATTTTGTTGATTTTAGTCGGGTTATAATCACGCAAGTAACTAATTAATCAATGATATTCCCCATGGTAATTCTGCCCGGTGATTAATTAATTTTATTACCATCAAATATTTTGAATGACTATGGCAAAAATAGCTAATTTTCTTTTCTGCCGAAAGCGCATAGTATGACTCACATCACAGAGAGAGACTAAAAACGTCTCACGATATTATTAAAATTCTAAGGAATCATATTATGAAAATGTCTGCAATCATCCCTGCTGTTTTAGCGTTAAGTGCTGTTTCATTTGGTTCAATGGCTGCAACTGAAGTACAAACCAGCACTCAGGCTCCGGCTGGAGTTGTGTCTGTCAGCAATGTTGACACCCTGGCAAATGTAACTGCCGCTTTATCCAAAAAAGCTGATGAAGCCGGTGCGACTTCTTTCCGTATTATCTCCGCTGGTGGTGAAAACCTGATGACGGGTACTGCGGAAATTTATAAATAATCACTGAAGTCTGCCATAAAACAGCCCGGATATCCGGGACTGTCTGAACCAGCACCGGATGATATACTATCACCCGGTGTGGTTTTATTTGGGGATCAATATGGACGGGCAGCACGATTTATCAGAGATCCGACGCTATCTGAAGAAGAATCATGTTTTTACCTTGTGTACCACGGCGGATAGTGAGCTTTGGTGTGCCAGTTGCTTCTATGTGGCTGATACTGACGCCATGCTGCTGTATTTCCTCACTGAACCTCATACACAACACGGCACCATGATGCAGAAGAACCCGCAGGTTGCGGGCACCGTTTCTGCACAGACAGTCACTGTCGCAAAAATTCGCGGGATACAATTTCGTGGTGAAGTGATTGTTCTGTCAGATGAGGCAGCAAAACAGGCGCGGGCACAATATTGCCGGCGGTTTCCGGTTGCCATCGCTGCAAAGACCCCGGTCTGGGGTCTGCGGCTTGATGAGATAAAGATGGTTAATAACACGCTGGGGTTTGGTAAGAAACTGCACTGGTCGCGGATCAGCGCAGATAGTGAATAACCTGATTTGAACTGCCGCGCCAGATAATCATCGGATCATGCAGCTCCTGCACAAACTTCCCGTCGACTAACACATTGATGTGCTCAATCACTTCCCTCTGAGCATCATTCAGTTCATCCAGTTTATAGCCGGTCCACATCCAGATATCTTTCTCCGGCGGGCATTCCAGGCGGATGCGCTGCACCAGTGCCAAAATCACCGGCACATTCTGCGGATGCAGCGGATCACCGCCTGACAGTGTAATTCCCTGACGTTTGATCCGTTCATCACAGAGGTCGGCGATAATCTGTGCTTCCAGTTCCGGCGTATAAAGCGCACCGGAATCTGTGCGCCAGGTGCTTTGGTTATAGCAGCCGCGGCACTGATGGACGCAGCCTGAAACAAACAATGTACAGCGTGTACCCGGCCCGTTGACGACATCAACGGGATAGTACTGATGATAATTCATATACTCAGCCTAACTGCCCGTTTGACAGATGTTTCACGCGGCGTTTTACTTCTTCCTGCTTCCCGGCATTGAACGGACGTGCATCCGGGCTGCCGAGATAACCGCAGACACGGCGGATCACAGACACGCGGGCGGCATCATGGTTGCCGCATTTCGGGCAGACAAACCCTTTGCTGGTACAGTTAAATTCCCCGTTAAAGCCACATTCATAACACTCATCAATCGGTGTGTTGGTGCCATAATACGGAACGCGGTCATAACTGTAGTCCCAGACATCTTCCAGGGCTTTCAGGTTGTGCTGAAGGTTCGGGTATTCGCCGTAACAGATAAAACCGCCGTTCGCCAGTGGCGGATACGGGGCTTCAAAATCCAGTTTGTCGTACGGATTAACTTTTTTCTCAACATCAAGATGGAAGCTGTTGGTGTAATAGCCTTTGTCTGTCACGCCCGGGATTACGCCGAACTCAGCGGTATCCAGACGGCAGAAGCGATCGCACAGATTCTCACTTGGTGTGCTGTACAGACTGAAGGCGTAGCCGGTTTCTGTTTTCCATTCATCTGTCGCACGGCGTAAACGTTCAATAATAGCCACACCCAGCGCGCGCTGCTGCTCGTCGTCATACATGTGGGTATCGGTACCCGCCAGCGCATTAATGGTTTCGTGGATGCCGATATAACCCAGGGAAATGGATGCGCGACCGTTTTTAAAGATCTCTGTTACGGAGTCATCCGCTTTCAGCCGCACGCCGCAGGCGCCTTCCATATACAGGATAGGCGCGACGCGGGCTTTGACATTTTCCAGCCGGGCAATTCGGGTCATCAGTGCTTTTTTGGCAATCAGCAGGCGTTCATCCAGCAGCGTCCAGAACTGTTCTACGTCGGTGTGCGCTTCAATCGCAATACGCGGCAGGTTCAGGCTGATAACCCCGAGGTTATTACGACCATCATGAATTTGTTCGCCGTTCTCTTCGTATACACCGAGGAAACTGCGGCAGCCCATCGGCGTTTTAAACGAACCGGTCACTTTTACGACCTGGTCGTAGTTCAGAATATCCGGATACATGCGCTTGCTGGCGCACTCTAATGCAAGGCGTTTGATGTCATAATTCGGGTCGCCGTACTGATGATTCAGCCCTTTTTTAATGGCAAACACCAGTTTCGGGAAGACCGCT
Source organism: Morganella psychrotolerans (assembly GCF_001676155.1). Taxonomy (GTDB): domain Bacteria; phylum Pseudomonadota; class Gammaproteobacteria; order Enterobacterales; family Enterobacteriaceae; genus Morganella; species Morganella psychrotolerans. Next base: position 74,558 of record NZ_LZEW01000012.1, read on the forward strand.
GTTTTATGATTTTTACCCAGCCCGGCAATACGGTTGCGCAAAATCGCCTGTTGGATCATACGGGATTCTTTGGAGGTTCCCAGCCCGAAACCAAAGGTGACAAACGGGGTTTGTCCGTTGGCCGTGTGCAGGGTGTTGACTTCATATTCCAGTGACTGAAAGGCGTCATAGCACTCTTTTTCGGTGCGGGAATCGGCGTAACCTTTTGCATCAGGAATTTGCCATTCTTCAGCCGTTTTCAGATGTTTGTTGTAGCTGGCGGCGACAAATGGAGCCAGAATTTCATCAATCCGGTTAATGGTGGTGCCGCCGTAAATATGGCTGGCAACCTGCGCGATAATTTGTGCTGTTACCGCAGTCGCGGTAGAGATGGACTTAGGCTGCTCTATCTCGGCGTTACCCATTTTAAAGCCATGAGTCAGCATGCCTTTTAAATCGATCAGCATACAGTTAAACATCGGAAAGAATGGCGCGTAATCCAGATCGTGATAGTGGATTTCACCACGTTCGTGTGAAATTACAACATCACGCGGTAAAATGTGCTGTTTTGCATAGTGTTTAGCCACAATGCCCGCCAGCAGGTCGCGCTGTGTCGGAATAACTTTGCTGTCTTTATTAGCATTCTCATTGAGAATGGACATATCACTTTGCTCGACCAGCCCGCGGATCTCATTATTCAGACGTCCACGCAGCTCACGCTCGACATCACGATCATGGCGGTATTCGATGTAGGTTCTTGCTAACTCTTTGTAATCACCTGACATTAACTGATTTTCAACCGCGTCCTGAATTTCACGGATATCAACATTTTCCCGGTTTTTCATTAACGAAGTGACATGAGACGCCACCTGAGAGCAGTAGTCATTATCATTAATTTGCGCGGCTTCAGCTGCTTTTTTAATGGCATCCCGGATGCGCGATTCATCAAAATTGACCTGACATCCATCACGCTTAATCACGATAGTGTGCACTTTGCTTCTCTCCGGAAATTTGGTTATCCACAGGCAAAAGCCAGCAATAATGCCTCTCTTGGGGGGTGTGGATAACACTGTGAATAAATACTACATCTTGTGTGCTTTGTATTATATAGCACTAGATATAGATTTCCTCCGGAATAAGGCGCTTAAAATTGACCTGTGTCAAAGAATTTCGGTGACATCAGAGAAACCGCACACTCCGGTGAAGTGTAAAAATGTGCGGTCTGGTTACAAAGATTATGCTAAAAGTTATTTATGTTACTTATAGCCGGTGTTTTTATCATTTTTGAAGACGAAAACATAACCGGCAACAGCAATGAGCAGGACACTGACACCGGCACCGATAGCAAGTAAGAAGCCGGTATCGATACCATAAGTATCAATGATCATCCCGACACCGGCAGAGCCGAGAGCAACCCCGACCGCCAGCCCGGTGATAAGCCAGGTAAAGCCTTCTGTCAGCATGTTAGGCGGCGCTTCCCGCTCGACAAACCCGATAGCCAGGATCATGGTCGGTGAGAAGAAGAAACCGGCGACAAACATAGTCAGCCCCAGCCCGGTAAGATCAGTGACCAGCAGCAGCGGCAGAGTGGTTAACAGCGTTGCCGCCGCCGTGAAGACAAATTGTTTTGTATAACTGAACGGCAGGCGGACAGCGCCGAAGATAAACCCGGCAATACAGGAACCGGCGGCGTAAACGGATAAAACATAACTGGCACCTTCCGGATATCCCTGCGCATTGGCGAATGCCACCGCCAGCACATCGACTGTCCCGACAATCACACCAAGCGCGAGCAGTGCCAGCATCAGCAACTGAATCGCAGGCAGGCGCAGCACTGTGCCTTTTGCCAGTCCGTCCCGCTTGTGTACCGGCGGCTCTGTGCGTTTCTGGCTGACCACCAGGAGTGTGCCGACGACCAGGAAAATAATGGCAACCAGCGGGCCTGCCTGCGGGAAGAGCGCAATACTCAGTGTGACGGAAAGCGGCGGACCGACAATAAAGCTGATTTCATCGAGTACGGACTCAAATGAATACGCGGTTTGCAGGCGCGGATCGCCTTTATAGATGTGTGTCCAGCGGGCGCGGATCATTGCAGGCATACTCGGGATTGCCCCGACGAATACAGCGGAAAGCCAGATAGCCCAGTCCGGTGCGTCATAAACAGTACACAACAGCAGAGCGATGGTGCCGAGCACGCTGATGATAATGCTTTTGGGCAGAATACGGCTTTGTCCGTAGCGATCCACCAGGCGGGCTATCATCGGCGCACAGAAAGCAGCAGAAAAGGTATAAACAGCGGCGGTGATACCTGCCATAAAGAAGGAATCACGCAACTGCGCAATCATCGTAATGATCCCGATCCCCATCATTGCGACGGTCATCCGTGCGACAAAACCCGCGCCGGAGAACGCCCGGGAGCCGGGATGCTGAAAGATGACGCGATAGGAACTAAACATAACAACCTCACAGAATATCCGCCCGTTTTCGCCGTCAGGGGGATAAATATATTTTGTCACTGCCGCCGGACCCGGCGGTAATACGATTCAATAGGTAATTAACATACATTGCGTATGTGAATCTATTGATATACGCGATGTATGTCAATTAAAAAGTGATATAGTGAGCAGATGAAATATGTTAACCCCCGGAGTGACAAGATGGTTCATAAACCACGCGCAGAGATGATAGAAGAGACCAGGACAAAGCTCATTACTGCTGCCCGGCGGCAGTTTGGCACGGCGGGCTATGCCGCGACAGTGATGGATGACCTGACCGCTCAGGCGGGTCTTACCCGTGGCGCGCTTTATCATCATTTCGGGGACAAACGGGGCTTATTCCTGGCGGTATTACAGAATCTGGATCAGGAACTGGATGCGCGCCTGGATATGGCAGAAAAAGAAGCAACGGATGAATGGCAGGCATTCAAGGCGCGCTGTCAGGGCTATCTGGCAATGAGTCTGGAGCCGGAAGTGCAGCGTATTATGTTTCGTGATGCGGCATCAGTACTGGATTATTCCATTCTTAAATCTAATGAACTGGCGTGTGTGCAGGGAATTACCCGGCGTCTTACCCATCTGATGGAAAAGGGATTGATAAAGCAGGTTTCACCGCAGGTGCTGGCGCTGTTTATTAATGGCGGGTTATATGAATGCGCAATGTGGATAGTCCACAGTGATGAACCGGATATTACATATAAAAATGTACGGGTTTCATTTAACCAGTTAATGGAAAATCTGCGGATGTAGGATGAGGTGGTTATTTAATCGTCATTTCACTATTTATCGTTCAAAACCCGGTATTCATGATTTTATTTATTAAACCGCGATATTTTTAAAAAAAAGCCCATGAAGCATGGGCAGTCAGAGGTAAAAATAATTCAGCAACAGCTGATGAAATGAAATAATAATTCTATTATCTGTTTCAGTATGTATACCCTTATTCATTCAAACTGCAGGTTCGTTGGCCGCACTACGCCTGCCGGGTCACATACTTATGTATGCTCCCCGTCTATCTTCCCTTGCCGCCTGCCTGCATCTTGAATGACGTTGGGTATATACATTAAAATGATTCCCAATCATCTCCGGCATTATTTGCATGTACCGGTTTTTCAGGAACAGAGCGCGGTAACGGCACCATAGTGCGGGTTTGAGTACCGGTCTTCAGTTCTCCGGCCTGTATATTAAATACAGATACCGCCTGAGTCAGTCTGCTTGCCTGCTCTTCAAGTGACGCTGCGGCTGCGGCAGATTGCTCAACTAATGCGGCATCCTGCTGTGTCACTCTGTCCATTTCCGTCACTGCCACACCAATCTGCTCAATCCCGCGGCGTTGTTCATCCGATGCAGAGGTTATCTCATTCATAATATTGGTGACCCGGGTAACGGCGCTGACAATTTCATCCATCGTTTCACCGGCACGCTTAACCAGAACTGCACCGGCATCGATTCTGCCGGCCGAATCCCCGATCAGAATTTTGATTTCCCGGGCGGCCTGTGCACTGCGCTGGGCAAGGCTGCGGACCTCACCGGCTACAACAGCAAATCCGCGGCCCTGCTCGCCCGCCCGTGCTGCTTCCACTGCGGCATTCAGCGCCAGAATGTTAGTCTGAAAGGCAATACTGTCAATCACATTGATGATATCGGCAATTTTCTTCGAGCTGTTCCCGATGCCGCGCATGGTATCCACGACATCATCCACAACTTTCCCGCCACGTTCTGCGGTCTCGGAGGCGGTTAACGCCAGATGGCTTGCCTGACGGGCATTATCGGCATTCTGACGCACGGTGGCTGTCAGTTCTTCCATGCTGGCTGCAGTTTCTTCGAGAGACGCTGCCTGTTTTTCTGTCCGTGCAGACAGGTTGTTATTACCGGCAGAGATCTCACTGGCACCGCTGTAAATGGCATTGGCACTATCACGGACATCCCCGACAGTTCTGGAAAGTTCACTCTGCATGTTACGCAATGTTTCAGATAGTTTTTTGATTTCATAACTCCCTGTAACATGAATCGGTTTTATCAGATTACCTTTTGCAATATGCTGAATGCTTTCCAAAAAATGATCTATAGGTAAAATAAGCAAGCGACGAATGCCGACCCAGACTAAAATAATAGTAATACAAATGCTGGCAAGTAATAATATTGTTATCCATATTATCAATGTTTCATTGCTTTTACTGTTTTTAATAAGCTTATCATGATAAATGACATCTGCGGCATAATAATTTTCATATAATTTACCGAATGTATTTTGATAGTCATTGGTAGGTTGATTGTTAAAATCATCTAACATGTTTTTGCGCAAATAATAAATTAACTCAAGCTGGGCATTATAATAATCATTAAAAGCAGAATTCATATTAACTTCAAGATTTTTTCCGAATTTACCCGGAATCGATTTAAATTCTGACCAGGCAGATTTTGTTTTTTTTTACTTGTTCCTCAGCATAATCAATTCGCTTGTTTTTTTGTGTGTCGTTTTCATAAACACCTTTCATTATACCTTTTGATATGATGTTGAGTAATGACCTGTTCTCTAAAAATATAATCCAGACACGGTCGAGTACATGGTTTTTTTTCTGATTGTATCGTCATCGTGTTATTTATTTCGTTCTGTGAGTTTATAAATCTGAAAAAATAGAATGATGATATAAGTTGCATCAAAAGAAATGCGATCAGAATAAGGGGGATCCCCGTAGATATCTTTACTTTTTCTAACATTTCTCCGCCTTCAATTAACGTTTTAGTTTCAAAAGTCAGTTATGGGATGAATTCTATAACAGAGGGTAATTAGTACCGATACTCACTACTGATATTTACGCCTGAACTATATTCAAATTTTATTGAAAAATAATGGAAAGTAAAAGGCAGTATTATTATGACAAATATCATCGGGGCTATGAAACAAACAGTAGGTGGTTTATTTGTAAGTAAGAGACTATAATTGGCCGTGTTTGTATATAAATGTTCCTGTAAGAGTAGGAACTACCTTCAGTATTCGGAGTGAAAATATATTTCGTTGGCGGTTTTATGGATTGTTAACTGAATACGTTAATGAAGTGTAATTTATTTGTTTCTGCAAATGCGAAGTGTTTTTTTGTTCTATATCTCTGTGTATATCAGATAACCGCTGATAATAATAAATCTTATTGTCCGGCCCGGTTATCGTGCTTGGTTGCTGTGCACCTGTTAAATAGACAGAGCCCCCTGACAGGGGGCTCTGTTCAAAGTCATCTCTGAAAGAGATGCTTTTTTTTACTGTCGTTCTCAGAAAGCGCAGTAATTATTTACGGACTGCGATTGCTTCGATTTCTAATTTCACGTCTTTTGGCAGACGGGCAACTTCAACGCAAGAACGTGCAGGGAAATGCGCTGCGTTGTTCTCTTTGAAGAAGGCTTCGTATGCTGCGTTCACAGTAGTGAAGTCATTCAGATCTTTAACGAAAACAGTTGTTTTCACGATATCAGCAACTTTCAGGCCTGCTTTCTCGATGATTGCTTTGATGTTTTCCAGAGATTGGCGTGCCTGAGCAGTAACGTCATCTGCAACCAGACCTGTTTTAGGGTCAACCGGGATCTGACCTGAAGTCATAACCATGTTACCCAGGTCTACAGCCTGTACATATGGGCCGATTGCTGCTGGTGCGTTTTCTGTTGCGATTACTTTAGTCATTACGGACTCCTGTAGGGTTATTATTGCTGTTAAGTTTTTAAAAACGCGGTCATTATAATCGTCTGAAATATCCGGGCAACTGACCTGGATCTATCTTATCCGTTATTAATGATGGCGTGGTGATCAAATTCTTTCTCACAATACTTACAGGTTAACACAATTTCCTGCGCAATGGACTTAACAGTAAAGCTACTTTCTACCGGCTCATTGTGACTGATACAGTTCCCGTTCGGGCAGACAATCACCCCGGTTATCCGTTCAGGCAGATTAATCGGCAATTTTTTAACTACCTGATAATTTTCAATAATATTAATCGTGGCTTTCGGTGCATAAAACCCGAGCTGGTTTGCCTGCTCCGGCGTCAGAAAGGTATCTTCCAGCTTAATCAAATCTTTACGCCCCATATTGCCGGACGGCAGATTCAGCCCGATGGTTATGCGGCTGTCTGTTTCCGTCAGGCGGAAAAATGAGAGCAGTTTAAACCCGACGTGTGCCGGGATGTGGTCGATAACAGTGCCGCATCTGATAGCTTCAACCAGTAATTTATGATCCTGAGTCATGATGTGCTCCTTATGCCGGGAAAGTTTCGTTTAACACCAGAGATAACAGCGCCTGACGGGCAAAAATCCCGTTACCGGCCTGCGGGAAGTAGTACGCGTAAGGCGTTTTATCCACATCCGGGGATATCTCATCAATGCGCGGCAGCGGGTGCAGCACTTTCAGGTTTGGCTTCACATTCACCAGATCGGCTGCGCGCAGCACAAACTGCGCTTTGACATTGGCGTATTCTGACGGGTCAAGGCGCTCTTTCTGCACGCGGGTCATGTACAGGATATCCAGCTGCGGCAAAACATCATCGATAGCATTATGTTCGCTATACGCCACGCCTTTTTCATCCAGCATGTGCAGGATATGATCCGGCATCGCCAGTGCTTTTGGTGCAATAAAATGCAGATGGTTGCCGCTGAATTTCGACAGCGCCTGTGCCAGTGAATGCACTGTGCGTCCGTATTTCAGATCTCCGACCATCGCAATGTGCAGGTTTTCCAGTCGTCCCTGGGTTTCCTGAATGGTAAAGAGGTCGAGCAGTGTTTGTGTCGGGTGCTGGTTTGCCCCGTCACCGGCATTGATAACCGGCACAGTACCTGAAAATTCAGACACCAGGCGCGCCGCACCTTCTTGCGGGTGGCGCATCACGATGGCATCAGCATACTGACTGATCACACTCATGGTATCTGCCAGCGTTTCCCCTTTTTTGCCCAGTGAGGTGTTGCTGCTGTCTGAGAAACCGACCACCGACGCGCCGAGGCGGTGGATAGCCGTTTCAAAGGAGAGCCGGGTGCGTGTCGAGGCCTCGAAGAAGCAACTTGCTATCACTTTGTGCTTCAGTAATTCAGGTTGAGGGCACTGTTTCAGCATTGCGGCTGTGTTTAATACCAGTTCCAGTTCATCGCGGTTAAGGTCGTTAATCGAGATGATATCGCGCAGGTATAACGGATTCGCCATTGGGGGTATCCTCATGTTCGTGTTCGGCCAGGCAAAAAAAAAACCCCTCGATTGAGGGGTTTCCAAAAAAAATACGGGAGGAACGCAGACCGCGCCACGCTGTGGCTGTCTGTGATATGCCGCGTTGTGCGGCACCGTCTGTGCGATGCAAGCGGTGTAAATAGTCACGCTGTACATTTTCCCCTTCCGACAAAATTGCGGGAGATTCTATACGCAATCTGTTATTCCACGCAAGCGTTTGCATCACTTTTTTTTGCGCAAAATACCTGTGATTATCCCGATATAATTAAAATTCTATGTCTTTTGAAAGAGATGCCACCATAATAGCTTTAATCGAATGCAGCCGGTTTTCGGCCTGATCAAACACCACACTGTGTTTTGACTCAAACACATCATTGGTGACTTCAATACCATTGGTAAAACCATATTCTTTCGCGAGTGCCAGCCCGATGGTGGTGTCGGTATCATGGAATGCCGGCAGACAATGCAGGAAAATCACATCCGGATTCTGTGTTTTAGTAATCACATCCTGATTCACCTGATACGGCGTCAGCAGTTTGATGCGCTCCGCCCAGACTTCTTTCGCCTCGCCCATTGAAACCCAGACATCGGTATACAGCACATCGACATCTTTCACGCCTTCGGCGACATCTTCCGTCAGGGTGATTTTACCGCCGGTTTGTGCTGCGGCCTTACGGCACTCTTCAATCAGTGAGGCGGACGGCCAGCAACTTTGTGGTGCGACAAGCCGGACATCCATCCCGGTCAGTGCTGCCATCTCTGCAATGGTATTTCCCATGTTATTACGGGAATCGCCTAAATATGCAAATTTAACGTCTGACAGCGGTTTTTTCACATGCTCCTGAATGGTCAGCAGATCGGCGAGCAGTTGTGTCGGGTGAAACTCATCCGTCAGTCCGTTCCAGACCGGAACACCGGAATATTTTGCCAGCTCTTCAACGGCTTTCTGTGAATATCCCCGGAACTGAATACCGTCATACATCCGTCCCAGCACGCGGGCAGTGTCTTTAATGGACTCTTTATGACCTATCTGGCTGCCGGATGATCCCAGGTAAGTTACCCGCGCACCCTGATCGTAAGCACCCACTTCAAAAGCACAGCGGGTGCGGGTTGAGTCTTTCTCGAAAATCAGCGCAATATTTTTACCTGTCATCAATGGCTTTTCAGTACCGGATTTTTTTGCCTTTTTCAGATAAGCAGAAAGATTGAGCAGTTTTTCAATATCGGCGGGTTTATAGTCAAGTAACCGCAGAAAGGATTGTTGATAAAAAGGGTTCATAGTAATTCCTCTGATGAATTTATATTCAATATAAATAAATAAAAATTCAATTGCAACTACGAGCTGAAATTCTTTTTTTTTTATGGGTGGCTCAATGACGCCCGCTGTGGGAAAATGCGCGGGTATCACTTATCAGAGGGCATGGCCATGTCAGAATTAGATGCGTTTTTAGAAGAACAGCGTGAAGAAACCCGCGCAATTATTACTGAGTTATTAGAGGACGGCAGCGATCCTGATGCGCAGTATACTGTTGAGCACCATTTTTCGAGCGAAGATTACGACAAATTAGAAAAAGCAGCAGTTGAAGCCTTTAAACTGGGCTATGAAGTGACTGATGCTGAAGAGCTGGAAGTGGAAGGCGGCCAGGTTGTATTATGCTGCGACATTATCAGTGAGTGCGGCCTGAAAGCAGAACATATTGATGCTCAGGTTGAGCAGCTCGCCCGTCTGGCTGAAAAGATGGACGTGGATTACGACGGCTGGGGCACGTATTTCGAAGATCCTGATGGTGAAGACGAAGACGGTGAAGAAGATGACGAAGGTGATGATGAAGGCGATGACGAAAGTCACGGCGAAACACCATTACATTGATTATCCGTTCCCCTGAAAAACCTGCCGTGGCAGGTTTTTTTGTTTTTTACTCATCATCACTTTCAGCAGAAAGTATCGACGACGGCAGGTTTCGTTCACGGCGTGAATCTGTACTGTTATCCCGCATCATCGGACGCAGCGGCGAACAGCCGAGATATTTTACATCCGGCATATTGATATCATCCTCCGCATCTTTCATCGCCTCCACGGTCTGATAAAGCACGGCACCCTTTTGCTTACTGAGTGGCGGACTGCGGCTTTCTCCGCTGTAACCCATCTGTTGTACAGTCTCCTGCTCGTCCTGCTGTGTGTGACACGCGGCGGTATTCTGTTGCGCCTGTGCTCTGAGCTGTGTGCCGGTCAGTTCCGGAACCGTCATTCCCTGTATGGCATTGATCATCCTGATCTCCTGTATTGCTGGATATAAAATGTGACATTAATCACACTAAATATGACTGTAGGGTAATTACCGGGGAATGGCTATCAGAAAAGCAACATAGATTATGTGTCAGGCGGCGCTGACTCTGTTTCATTATTTTTATAGTCAGGAAGTAAAACAGACGGGAACAGAAAAGAAAAAACCAGTCCGGAGACTGGTTTTCAGGTCATTCAGACAGGATCACAGTGCAGCAATTGTGGCTTTCTGAGCAATCAGTTTTTCTTTTGCTTCATAGTTTGCCGCCAGGCGCTCGCGCTCCTTGGCAACAACCGCTTCCGGCGCACGGCTGACAAAACCTTCGTTCGCCAGTTTGCCTTCGATAGAAGCGATTTCCTTCTCCATTTTTTCCTGCTCTTTATCCAGACGCGCCAGTTCGTCCTCTTTATTGATAAGATCAGCCATCGGGATCAGGATTTCCGCACCTTCAACCAGCTTGGTCACACAAACCGGAACAGTTTCACCCTCTTGCGTAATACGGATGGAATCCAGACGCGCCATTGCTTTGAGGAAGTTGCTGTTTTCTGCCACACGGCGCTGTGCATCTGCACTTGCGCCACGAAGCATCACTTCCAGCGGTTTACCCGGCGCAATATTCATTTCTGCACGGATATTACGGATAGCAGTGATAGTGTCTTTGATCCACTCCAGGTCACGCAGAGCCGGTTCATCAACCTGAGCGGCATCGAATTCAGGGAACGGTTGCAGCATGATAGTATCGCCCGCAATGCCTTTCACTACTTTCACGCGCTGCCAGATAGTTTCAGTGATAAACGGAATAATCGGATGCGCCAGGCGCAGCAGTGATTCCAGAACCGTGATCAGCGTATGGCGTGCTGCACGTTTTTGGGCGTCCGTTCCTTTGTGAACAGCCGGTTTGGACAGCTCCAGATACCAGTCACAGAATTGGTTCCAGGTGAATTCATACAGAATGTTGGATGCCAGGTCGAAACGGAAAGTATCCAGCGCTTCGCGGTAGGCTTTCACGGTATTGTTATATTCCGCGAGGATCCAGCGGTCTGCCAGGGAGAACTCCATTTCACCGCCGTTCTGACCGCAATCCTGTTCTTCCGTATTCATCAGCACGAAACGGCTGGCGTTCCACAGCTTGTTACAGAAGTTACGGTAACCGGACAGACGTTTCATATCCCAGTTGATATCACGCCCGGTTGATGCCAGTGCCGCCAGGGTGAAGCGCAGGGCATCTGTACCGTGGGCTTCAATCCCGTCCGGGAACTGTTTTTCTGTGCGTTTGGCAATTTTCTCTGCCATCTGCGGCTGCATCATATTACCGGTGCGTTTTTCCAGCAGTTCCGGCAGCGAAATACCGTCGATCATATCGAGAGGATCAAGTACGTTTCCTTTCGATTTCGACATTTTCTGACCTTCATCATCACGGATAAGACCCGTCATGTAGATGGTATTGAACGGAATTTGCGGTTTGCCGTTTTCATCTTTGATGAAGTGCATGGTCATCATGATCATGCGGGCAATCCAGAAGAAAATGATGTCAAAGCCGCTGACCAGCACATTGGTCGGATGGAATGTTTTCAGTTCCGGTGTGTTGTCCGGCCAGCCCAGTGTGGAGAATGTCCACAGACCGGAGGAGAACCAGGTATCCAGCACATCTTCATCCTGGCGCAGTTCAACCATCGCCGGGATATTATTTTCACGGCGGACTTCATCTTCATCACGCCCGACATACACATTGCCCTGGTTATCATACCAGGCAGGGATGCGGTGACCCCACCACAACTGACGGGAGATACACCAGTCCTGAATATCACGCATCCAGGAGAAGTACATGTTTTCGTACTGTTTAGGCACAAACTGGATATCGCCGTCTTCGACTGCTTTAATCGCTTCTTTTGCCAGCGGGGCAGTGCGCACATACCACTGGTCAGTCAGCATCGGCTCAATAACCACGCCGCCACGGTCGCCGTAAGGGACAGTCAGGTCATGTGGTTTGATCTCTTCGAGCAGACCGAGTGATTCAAATTCTTTTACGATAGTTTTACGGGCGGCAAAACGTTCCATACCACGGTACGTTTGCGGAATATCACTGCTGCACTCTGTTGATATTTCACCATTGGTATCAAATACTTCGGCTTCGGTGCGGATGTTGCCGTCGAAATCCATGATGTTAATCATGGTGAGCTGGTGGCGTTTACCGACTTCATAGTCGTTAAAGTCATGCGCCGGAGTGATTTTCACACAACCGGTGCCTTTTTCCATATCTGCGTGTTCGTCGCCGAGGATCGGAATGCGGCGGTTGACGATCGGCAGAATGATTTCTTTGCCGATCAGATCTTTATAACGCGGATCTTCCGGGTTCACTGCCACACCGGTATCACCGAGCATGGTTTCCGGACGGGTGGTGGCGACAACCAGGTAATCTTTACCATCAGCGGTTTTTGCACCATCAGCCAGCGGATAGCGGATATGCCACATGAAGCCTTTAACATCGCGGTTTTCCACTTCGAGATCAGAAATCGCGGTGTGCAGTTTCGGATCCCAGTTGACCAGGCGCTTACCGCGATAGATCAGATTATCTTTATACAGGCGGACAAACGCTTCTTTTACCGCGCGGGACAGACCTTCATCCATGGTGAAACGCTCACGTTCCCAGTCCACAGAGTTACCCAGACGGCGCATCTGGTTAGAGATATTACCGCCGGATTCAGCTTTCCATTCCCAGATTTTATCAATAAAGCCTTCGCGCCCGTAATCATGGCGGGTTTTGCCTTCTTCTGCGGCGATCTTGCGCTCAACAACCATCTGTGTCGCGATACCCGCGTGGTCAGTCCCGGACTGCCAGAGGGTATTTTTACCCTGCATGCGCTGGTAGCGGATCATAGTATCCATAATGGTTTGCTGGAACGCGTGACCCATATGCAGATTACCGGTGACATTCGGCGGCGGAATAACGATACAGAAGCTTTCTTTGTCTGTATCACCATTCGGTTTGAAATAGCCGCTCTTTTCCCAGTGCGCGTAAAGTGGCCCTTCGATTTCCGTCGGATTATACGTTTTATCCAGAGACGGTTCGTTGGTCTGTTGGCTGTCGGTTGTTTTTTCCATTTTTAATCTTTGTTTATCAGTAAGTTGGCGGCGTGGCCATTGTTAGGGTAAAGCCGACGCTGCGATAGATTTTATATCGCTCGCGCGCCAACTGTTTCAATTGTTCGTCGATAGGCACAAAGTCTATCACTTCACGGAAGGTTGTCGCAAAATCTGTGAACTGCGGCAGTAATGTAATCAGTAAATCACGCGGCGAATTTCCGCGCTTCTGCGGCCAGCACAGTTCAACAGGCGCACCATAACGCGGCCCTTCACCTGCTAAATTATGGGGAACAAACGCATCTGGTTCGCGCGCCCAGAGGGCTTCGTCGAGTTTTTCAGCCTGCTGTTGCGATTCACAGGCGATAAGTACCCGTTTCCCGTTGCGCCATGCCTCTCCCGCCAACTGACACGTCAGCCACTCGTGGGCTTCAAGGTCATCAAAGGGGGATGGCTGTTCCATCTGATAGAAGGTGGCGTTTTTCATAATATCTCTGATAGCAGAAAAGGGGATTGCACAATAATATCACAATCCCCGTTACCTTTATTTATCCGGACCTGTCCTGCAATACCGGTCAGTCGTCGGTGCTGATACCCGCACGATTTAACAGGAATTGTGCCAGCAGTGCAACCGGACGACCTGTTGCGCCTTTATTTTTACCTGAACGCCATGCCGTACCGGCGATATCCAGGTGCGCCCAATTATAGCGCGTTGCAAAGCGTGACAGGAAGCAACCCGCAGTAATCGCGCCACCCAGACGCCCGCCGGTATTGGCGAGGTCGGCAAAGTTCGACTCAATTTGCTCGTAGAACTCATCTGCCAGCGGCAGTCGCCATGCGCGGTCACCGGCTTGTTCAGATGCATTCAGCAGTTCGTGCGCCAGTGGATTGTGATTTGCCATCAGACCACTGAAATGGTTACCCAGTGCGACCATACAGGCGCCGGTCAGGGTCGCGATATCAATTACGGTTTCCGGCTCGAAACGCTCCACATAGGTCAGTGCATCACACAGTACCAGGCGGCCTTCTGCATCCGTATTGAGAACTTCGACAGTCTGGCCCGACATGGTGGTGAGGATATCTCCCGGGCGATAGGCATTGCTGCCCGGCATATTTTCACATCCCGCCAGGATCCCGACCACATTGAGCGGCAGACTCAGTTCAGCCACCATCCGCATTACGCCGTAGACAGTCGCTGCGCCGCACATGTCATATTTCATCTCATCCATGCCATCGGCAGGTTTGATAGAAATACCGCCGGAGTCGAACGTCAGCCCTTTCCCGACTAATACAATCGGACGAGCTTCCGGGTCCGGATTACCTTTATACTCAATCACCGACATCAGTGATTCATTGCGTGACCCCTGACCGACCGCCAGATACGCCAGCATTCCCAGCTCTTTCATCTGCTCTTCGCCGATAACCCGGGTGCTGAGGACAGATGAATGATTGTCTGCCAGCTGACGCGCCTGCGACGCGAGGTAAGCCGCGTTACAGATGTTCGGCGGCATATTCGCCAGATCTTTTGCTGCTTTGATGCCGGCAGAAATTGCCAGACCATGACTGATCGCTTTCTCACCGGCAGGTAGCTCACGGCGGGTAGGTACATTGAAGACCAGTTTACGCAGCGGGCGGCGTAATTCGGTTTTATTGCTCTTCAGCTGATCAAAGACATAGAGAGATTCTTTTGCTGTTTCAACAGCTTGTCTTACTTTCCAGTAATTGTTGCGTCCTTTGACGTGCAACTCAGTCAGAAAACAGACCGCTTCCATCGACCCGGTTTCGTTCAGGGTACTGATGGTTTTCTGAATAATCTGTTTGTACTGGCGCTCATCCAGCTCGCGTTCTTTCCCGCAGCCGATTAACAGGATACGCTCGGACAGGACATTCGGGACATGGTGCAGAAGCAGAGACTGCCCGACCTTGCCCTCCAGCTCGCCGCGGCGCAGCAGAGCACTGATGTAGCCGTCGCTGATTTTATCGAGCTGTTCCACAACCGGGGACAGACGACGCGGTTCGAAAATGCCGACCACAATACAAGCACTGCGTTGCTTTTCCGGACTGCCGCTTTTTACACTAAACTCCATGCGCTCTCCTGAATCTTAAAGACAAAGACATCTGCTGTCGCTAAAATGTAGCGTTCGCACTAATCTGCACCATCGATTATAAACAGTTTATGATAAGCTACGTGCGCACTTTATGAGTCCTGAACAGCACTAAAATTCCCTTTCTTTCCTGACGGGAAGGAAGAAAAGAGTGGTTTGATACCAGAATTACCCTCAGGCCGGCAAATAATGCACACAAATAGTCAACACAGACGAAGTTAGCTATTTTCATGCAAAAACACAAGTTTTCACAGGCGTATTAAGCGTGATCATTATTAGATATCTAGTGAGAGAAACACTCAAGGCACAGATTGCGATTCTGTTTATCCTGTTGTTGATCTTCTTTTGTCAGAAACTGGTTGAAGTATTGGGTGCTGCTGTTGAAGGAAGCATTCCGCCCGGGCTCGTGTTGTCATTGCTGGGATTAGGTATCCCGGAGATGGCGCAGCTTATTTTGCCGCTGAGTCTTTTCCTCGGGCTGCTGATGACATACAGCAAGCTGTATACTGAAAGTGAAATCACCGTGATGCATGCCTGCGGACTGGGTAATAATGTGCTGATAAAAGCCGCTATGATCCTGGCATTCCTTACCGCAGCCGTGGCGGCAGTCAATGTCGTCTGGCTCATTCCGTGGTCATCTCAGTATCAGGAACAGGTTCTGGCAGAAGTGAAAGCCAACCCCGGCGTAACCGCGATGGTCGGCGGACAATTTAAAACCTCCAATGACGGCAGTATGGTGCTTTATCTGGGGGATGTGAATGGCAGCGAGTTCAAAGATGTCTTTATTGCCCAACTCTGGGCGAAAGATGAACAACGCCCGTCAATTGTGATTGCCGAAAGCGGACACATGACTGAGAAAACCAACGGTAATCAGGTGGTTACGCTTGATAAAGGCACCCGCTACGAAGGTACCGCATTCCTGCGGGATTTCCGTATTACGGATTTTTCTGATTATCAGGCGATTGTTGACCACCGCAGTGCAAAAGTGGGTGACAGCAATTATCAGCAGATGACCTTGTTTGAACTGTGGCCGGAAAATGACAATGCTGCCCGCGCAGAATTTCACTGGCGTCTGACACTTATCGCCTCTGTCATTGTGATGGCACTGATGGTGGTGCCGCTGTCAGAGGTGAATCCGCGTCAGGGACGAGTGCTGAGTATGTTGCCTGCGATGCTGTTGTATCTTATTTTCTTCTTATTACAGAGTTCGCTGCGTTCAAGCGGCGAGAAAGGTAAGCTGGACCCGGCTGTCTGGCCGTGGGTGGTGAATCTCAGCTATCTGGCACTGGCTGTGGCACTGAACCTGTGGAACACCACACCGGTACGCCGTCTGCGTTTTGGCTTCACACGTTCTCAGGGAGTTGCCTGATGTTTAAAGTGCTTGTGCTTGACCGCTACATCGGGCGGACTATCCTGCAATCCATTATGATGACGCTGTTCATGCTGGTGTCGTTGTCAGGGATAATCAAGTTTGTCGATCAGCTGCGCAAAGTCGGGCAGGGAGAGTATTCCACTCTGGATGCCGGGCTTTATACCATTATGAGTATTCCGAAGGATATTCAGATTTTCTTCCCGATGGCGGCGTTGCTTGGCGCACTGATGGGACTGGGCGCTCTGGCATCACGCAGTGAGCTGGTGGTGATGCAGGCATCCGGCTACAGCCGTTTGCAGGTTGCCAGCTCAGTGATGAAAACCGCTATTCCGCTGGTGATCCTCACGATGGTGGTCGGCGAATGGCTGGCACCCTCCGGTGAGCAATGGGCGCGGAACTACCGCGCTCAGAAGACAAGCGGTGCGTCACTGCTGGCAACCAACAAAGGAATGTGGGCAAAAGACGGTAATGATTTTATCTATATTCAGCGCGTGGACAGTGAAAACCAGCTCAACGGTATCACACTGTACCGGATGAATGATGAACACAAACTCAGCTCGATTATGAATGCCGCGAGCGCGGGCTATGACAGCGCCACCAATACCTGGACACTGAACCAGATCCGGGAATCTGTTCTGAAAGATACCTATGTGATTGCCGGCGAGCAGCGGTTGTCTATGGTCTGGCAGACAAAACTGACCCCGGAAAAACTGAATGTGGCGGCGCTGGACCCGGAAGCACTGTCAATCAGCGGGTTATATCAGTATGTGAATTATTTACAGCAGAGCGGGCAGGATGCCGGGCGTTATCAGCTTAACATGTGGAAAAAAGTGTTCGCGCCGCTCTCTGTGGCAGTGATGATGCTGATGGCGCTGTCGTTTATCTTCGGACCGCTGCGCTCAGTGCCGATGGGTGTGCGGATTGTCACGGGGATAGCCTGCGGATTTGTGTTTTATGTCTCCAATGAGATTTTCGGCTCTCTGAGCCTGACCTATAAATTCCCGCCGTTCCTCGGCGCACTGTTGCCGAGCCTGCTGTTCCTGGCGATCAGCCTTTATTTACTGATTAAACGTAAGTAGCCGGGATCGGCAATTTTACAAAAGTAATCGTAATAAAACAACGCCGGTCAGTATTTGCTGACCGGCGTTGTTGTTTTATTCACAATGAACTGCATTTCTCACAGAAAATCGCGGGTATGTAAATCCGCCAGTGAGCGCACCAAATCATTGACACCATTCGGTAACGGGCTGAATTTACTGCCATCCTTACGGGTCATTACCACAAAGATACCGACATTTTTCTCCGGGATCATGGCCATATAGGTATTAAAGCCACCACCGCCACCGGTTTTCTGGTAAATCGCCGGGATATCCCCTACAGGTGCCAGATACACCCAGCCCAGCCCCAGTCCGTCAGCCTCACCAGCTACATCCATCCCTTTGATTTCATTAAGATGTCCGCGCTTGAAATAGATAGTCTGCTCTTTGGAGGCCGTTGCTTTGCGTGCTGAATGTCCGGATGAGAGAAAACCCTGCATCCACTTCTGCATATCCGCCGGTGTGGAATAAACCCCGCCGCTGCCAACCGCCGCCAGCGTGCTGTAACAATCACTCGGCTTGAAACCGACCATCAGGCGCTTACATTGTGCGGAAGAAGGATTGTAAGTTGTATCTTTCATGTTTGCCGGCTGCGTAACATATTGTCTGAACAGCTCAGGATAAGGACGTTTTCCGGCTTTTTCGAGCGCATCTGCCAGTAAGTCGTACGCAATATTGGAATAGGCGGCTTCCGTTCCCGGCTGGGCGGTCAGTTTTGTTGTTTTCAGCCATGTCCAGCGCTGGTCATGGTTTGGCCAGGTAAACACCGGGCGCCCCCATTTCCCGCCGGGCTGTTCACGCGGCAGAATACTGGTGTGGCTTGCCAGATGAAACAGGCGGATAGGCTTGCCGTTATAAGCCGGAACTTTTGTCTGCTCGTACGTGTATTTTTGCAGCGGATCATTCAGATTCACCAGCCCGTCATCCGCCATTTTTACCAGCACTTCACTGGTCATCAGTTTACTGACGGATGCAATACGGATTAGCGAATCTGTCCGTGGTTTGACACCATTACCCGGACGGGTTTCACCATAGCTGCGGTGAAAAATCTCTTTGTTATCAATCACCACCATAAACATACCGCGGGCGTCTGTGTCTGAGAAAATTTTCTCCCCGATTTCATCCACCAGTTGCGGCGCCAGTTTCAGCGGCGTTGTACTGTTATCAACAATGGACCAGTCCAGAGGCGGGCGTTCTGCGGGCGAAACAGCTTGCTTCGCAGGCTGTGAGGAACAGGCGGAGAGAGCGATTGCCAATAATGAAAAAGGCAGCAGACGCACAATATGACGGTGTAATTTACTCATGATGATTTAACAAGCCTTCCGTGCAAGCATAAAAACATAAGAATATGAGAATCAATGTAAGTCAGTTATTTTTTGAAGACACGTAACAAAATACCAATGGCGATACCAATAAAAATACCCATTGCAATCCAGCCGACAAAGCCCATATCTACCTCACATTTATCAGGAACCGGGGGTGATTATATAAGCAATTGTATTGATGTCTATTCATCCGGGGACGAATCTCCATAAATAAAACGACAATAACCCGCAGAGCTAAAAACGGGCAGAAATGTATCGGATGTAAAATAAAGCATCATCTTACTGAAATGATGGATTTTTAATCACTCAACAGACCGATGATATGATAATTCTTGCACCTCTCGGCACCACACGTATAATAACGCCGTTATCGAGAACACACTTCAGTGCCGGAGTGGCGGAATTGGTAGACGCAGTTGATTCAAAATCAACCGCTTTAGGGCGTGCCGGTTCGATTCCGCCTTCGGCATTCTTAAGTGAAATCAAGCTACCGCGAGGTGGCTTTTTTTTGTGCCTGAAATTCGCTATCCGGCTGTTTTTAGCCACCTTTCCTGTTTATAAGTTTCTGTAAAATAACATTTTAATTTCCAATTACTGGTTCGTGTAACGCGTTCCTGTTACTCCGTCGCCGTCCGGGCGCCAGCCGGGCAAAAAAACGGTTTTGACGGGGTCAACTTTGCGACGCGGTTTTTTGACCCTGTGACGGGGTATTTGATTGCGTCATGTTTGTACAAATGGTGATTGTTCAGCCTGAAATGTGGATGCTGAAGAAAATAGGAATTACTAAAGGTTAGTACAAGGTGGCTTTGGTTTTGTTCTATAAATGGAGCATGTAAGCTTATTGCGCTCCATTTATGGAACATGACGCACCTGAAATTCAGGCGCAAATTTGTGTTGTTCTATAAATGGGCTATACTGATGCTATATGCTCTATTAATGGAACAAAAGGAGAGTGTGATGGCAAAATCATTCACCCGAACCTACTCCCGTTATAGCAGCGATGCCACACGGTTGCTGGGATTGATGCTTCGTACTGCGCGTATTGAGCATAAATTAACAGTTGAAGAGTTGGCGGAACGAGCTGGTGTATCCAGGGGGCTTGTTTATCGTGCTGAACAAGGGGATATGGGATGTGCGATTGGTGTGGTGTTTGAACTGGCTGCCATAGTCGGGATTTCACTTTTTACGCCTGATCATCTGTCTATGACGTTACATACCGCAAACGCAGAAAAAACCTTATCGCTTTTGCCACGTGCAGTGCGCCACCCGAAGAAGATAATAAATGATGATTTCTGATAATAATCCTGACCGTGCGTACGTATGGATCTGGTTACCTGATGCGACCCAGCCGGTTATTGCAGGCGTCATAAACCGGGATGGTGCGAGGTTTGTATTTAACTACGGTCGTAGTTATCTGGAGCGGAAAGATGCTATCCCTATTTATGAAACGGAACTCCCGCTGGACCGGGGAACTATTTTTCCGGCACCGGGACTACAGCAAGTTAGTGCACTACGTGATGCTGCCCCGGATGCATGGGGACGTCGTGTTATTCTGAATCGGATGATGGGTGCTCAGGGTAAAGATGCTGATACTGAAAGGCTGGATGAGCTGACATATCTGCTCGAGTCAGGTTCAGACAGAATCGGGGGGCTTGATTTTCAGCTATCAGCAACAGAGTACGTGTCCCGGGCGTCTCAAAGTGCATCCCTTGAAGAGTTGATGCAGGCAGCATCTATGGTTGAAAACGGTATACCCCTGACTCCTGAACTCGATCAAGCGCTTTTTCATGGTAGTTCATTGGGCGGGGCACGACCAAAGGCAATGATAGAATCCGGGAATCGCAAATATATTGCGAAGTTCTCTTCTTCTACGGATACCTATAATGTCGTGAAAGCAGAATATGTGGCTATGCGGCTGGCTTCTATGGCCGGATTAAATGTTGCATCTGTTCTTATCCATAATACAGCAGGTAAAGATGTCATACTTGTTGAGCGTTTCGACCGTATACGAAGTGATGCAGGGTGGCAGCGTCGTTTGATGGTTTCTGCGCTGACTATTTTTGGCCTTGATGAGATGATGGCAAGATATACGAGTTATGAGGATTTGACAGATATTATTCGTCAGCGCTTTGATGCACCTAAAGAAACACTGCGGGAACTGTTCGGGCGTTTGGTTTTTAATATTATTTGCGGTAACACTGATGATCACGCCAGAAATCATGCGGCATTTTGCGATGGTAAAAAACTCAGACTGACGCCTGCTTATGATATTTGCCCTCAGAATCGTGCCGGTAATGAAGCAACGCAGGCCATGCTGATTACAGGCGAAAACAGAATGAGTAATCTTGCTGTTTGTCTGTCAGCAGCAGCCAAATTTCTGCTGAGTGAACAGGAAGCTATCGAACTTATATCCCACAGTATCAGGACTGTTCAGGAGAACTGGGATGAGATATGTAGTGAAGCCTCATTGAGCGAAGTCGATCGTAATTTATTGTGGAGACGAATGTTTCTCAACCCGTTTATTTTTGAAGGTGCCCCGGAAGCAATTGTGAACCTGCGGTGATCTGTTTTGCTGTCGATTGATTAATCGTAAACTGACAGATAGTTACAACTTGCCTGCACTGTGTTCGTTGATCATCCGGTGATGCGAACACAATGAACAGAGGCAACTACTGCGATTTGGATTTGACCCTGTGACGGCGGAAGGGCGGGGTTTTACATCACTGATCAATAAATAATGACGATATTTCTTCAAGATATATATCGCCACCTGTATACCCCGATAAAAAATATCACTATTTATCTTTTCAAATAAAAACAACGAATTAAATTTTCCCCCTCAAATTATACCAACCGGTAACTCAGCCTGTTTCGTTATTCTGCACTGTTTTTGGTTGTCCACACAGTGATGAACCCCTATGTCACCTGCTTATTAAAATGTTCAACCTTGTGAATATACTTCTTTGTTGTTCCCAGAGTACGTAAAAGTCACGATGCGATAAACCAATTCGACAAAGGAGTGACCCGGACTTATGGCATTAAGTGACATGGCAGCAAGGAACGCAAAACCTGGTAAAAAGATGTACAAACTGGCCGACGAGTACGGCCTGTATCTTCAGGTAAATCCGATCGGTACAAAGCGCTGGTATTTTAAGTTTGCATACAACGGCAAAGAGAGCCGGATAGCATTCGGCGCATATCCGCTGGTTTCACTGTCACGCGCCCGTGATAAACGCGATGAAGCCCGTCTGATGATACTGGATGGCATTCACCCGAAGCAGAAGCGTATCGCGGAGAAGGAAGCCGAAGAGGACGCGCTGAATACCTTTGAGAAAATGGCGCGGGAATGGTCACAGCAGATGCTCAGACGGCGGCGCTGGTCAGAGACGCACGCCAACCGTATCTGGCGCGATATGGAAAAGCATATTCTCCCGGCGATAGGTCAGCGGCATGTTGCAGAACTGAAAACCAAAGATTTACTGATACCGCTGCGGGTCGTGGAGGCGAATGATCGCCTGGAGCTGGCCTCACGGCTGAAGCAGCGGATCACGGATATCATGGGATATGCAGTTCAATGCGGCGTGATTGATCGCAATCCGGCGAAAGACATGGCCGGAGCGTTGATGCCGCCGCGGGTTACTCACCGCCCGGCGTTACGGCTGGAACGGTTGCCGGAGTTTCTGACGAAGCTGGATTATTACTACGGCCGCCGGCTAACCAAACTGGCGATACAGTTTACGCTGCTGACGTTTTCGCGCTCCAGTGAAATCCGGCTTGCCCGCTGGTCTGAATTCGACATAGAACGCGCCATCTGGATAATTCCGGCGGAGCGCACGCCGATCCCCGGTGTGAAATTCTCTTATCGTGGTGCGAAAATGCAGTCAGAACATATTGTGCCACTGTCGCGCCAGACTCTGGCCGTTCTGGCAGAGATCAGGACAATCAGCGGAGAGGGCGAGCTACTCTTCCCGGGCGACCACAGCCTGATAAAACCGATGAGTGAGAACACGGTGAACAATGCCCTGCGGACGATGGGATATGACACTGCTAAGGAGCTGTGCGGTCATGGTTTTCGCACCATGGCGTGCAGCGCACTGATTGAATCAGGAAAATGGTCACGGGATGCGATAGAGCGGCAGATGAGCCACCAGGAGCGCAATGCCGTCCGCGCCGCCTATATTCACAAAGCCGAACACATTGTGGAACGAAAACTGATAATGCAATGGTGGGGTGATTACCTGGATGCGGTCAGCAGGGAATTTGTGGTGCCGTATGAGTTTGAGATCGGATAATATTTAATACACTACCGGCTGTTTTTAGATGGCCGGTACTGTATATCATCTTTTAGTTTTGACTCTGTTCAGACTATTTTTCATATCCAATTCAAAGAATAACAATAAAAACCTTAACCTGATTTAACAAATGTGCAACGATTGCCGCTCTTGCTTATGGGCAGGATCGGCAGTTCACATACAGAAATATGAACTGAACTTTCAGGAAGGGTGAAGCATATCGCTATCATTCGTTATTTAGTAAGGATATTAAATATATAGGAATTATTTTTGATGGAAGATATCTCGTCGTTTTGGAACAACTGACCCAGCTTTGCCATAACGGGAAATTACCTGTTTTAGGTTTTGATCTGGATGTGAAGCGCTTTCAGGGAAAACACTATCCGTCAGCGGAACATTACGGGAAACCAACAAAACCGGATGATATGGGGCGCTATAACGATCTGTCCGGTAATACCGGGGTATGCTATTTCGCAGAGAACAGCCTGACAGCACTGGCAGAAAGTTATGGCAGGATGTATCACCATGGTCGCGGGCATTTTGCGATATCCGGCAGCAGTCTGGAGATTGCTCAGATGTACACATTGCATCCGGTATTCCCGCTGCGATTGGTTGATATGGCGACTCTTGCGTCTATGTTGCATTTGACAGCGGATCAACTGACCGGTGTTGACTACACACTGACGCAGGCTATCACGGGTTGTCTGGCAAATGATCCGGAGCGGGATTTCCATGGTATCCGTTATGCAAGCCGTCACTATCTTGCGGGGATGTGCCTCGCAGTGTTTGAACCGGAAGAGGGAAAGTTGTTTAAAATCCTGGCGTGTGAATCACTCAGTAAGTATACAGAGCATCAGTTTCTGCCTGTCGGCTGGCCTTATAAGGACATCACGGCAGAGGAGATGCTGGTGAAAATACTACACTTCGATGTGACGCTTTAATGCTGTTATGGTTCACCGGTCTGTCCGGGCCGGTGAACCCTTTTATGATGCTATCTGATTGGCGAAAAGCGTAGCCTCGCGGCGTAGCAGTGTTATTTTTTCATCGGAAGGATTATCACGGAGGATCTCAAGCGGTGTTTTTACCGGATTTTTATTATCAACGCGAACCGGGCTGGTCAGGAATGAAACCCGTGCGGTTGCATCCGTTTCCGGCGGCAGACACAGCAGAATATCGTCCAGATGAGGGAGCATTTCCGACCCCTTAAACTGAAAGACAGGGAACAGATAATCACCGCCACGGCGTACTGCAATCAGCTTGCCTTTGTTCACATGATTATTAACAGTTTGCCGTGTCACTCCCAGCAACTCACTGACCTCTTTCGCTTTTACAGTACCGCCCAGCTTATCCAGCTTCTGATAAAATCTGACTGTAGCCTGAATTCTGGCTTTAAACATCTCCATTTCGCGATCATTCATCCGCGTTTTCTTTTGCAGATAAGCATTTACAACGTAAACCAGCAGCTCAAGGTCTTCCAGTACCATGATTTCAGATACCAGAGATTTATCGTCAAAATCAGCAAAAAGGGATGAAACAAGATGACTGACGCGGCTTGCCAGCACCTCATTTGCATGAAATGAAACAGCCGGCTTTTTTCTTTCTCTTTCAGCACTGTGTGTATGCATACGATCCTCCCATTTTTCCGCATGTGACAAAGCGGGGTGGTTTACGTTTATAGTAAGTCATGATTTATAAATCGTCAAATATATGCATGAAAAACAACCTTCGGATGTGATCATTTTTGTCAGATACTGGCTGAGCACAAACCTGCCAGTGCGCGAGGGTGATGGGATACAAGATGGTTAAGGAGCTGTGCGGTTACAGTTTTTTAACCATTGTGGAACGAAAACTGATAATGCATACATAAGTTTCTGTTCTTACGATCCGGCAGTGTACAAACACTGTGTTGGTGACGTTAAAATGGTTTATATCTGAATTAGTTGATACCTTAGATATTCCTGTATCAGAGATATATAGACATCCTGATGTGGCGAGAAAAAATAAAACTGAAGCGGGTACTACATCATGGTAAAGAAAATGATCTTTGTGCTGGTAATGCTTTCTTCATTATCAATGAATGCATTATCTAAAAATATAAGCAAAATTGAAATATCTGAGTCAGGTAGTATTTATGATGGTGAAGATAATAAATATGAAAAAGAAGCATGTAAAAAATTTGTTCCAAATAAGAACCAGTTAATGAATTTTTTTTAAATTTGCTGAGGAGTCAAATGAGAATAAATGGCTGCATGATTATTATTCTGCATGTATATCGTATGGGAATGTTCAATTTGAAGATGGTTTTTCCGGGAAATGGACTATTCAGTCAAGTGGCCTTGGGTATGTGATCCCGGATAATGGTAGTCCTGTTTATTTTTTCTATAAAGATAATAAATGGGAAGATCCTAACGCCTGCACTTACGGGCTGGGTGATGAACCTGAGTCAGATCCCGGATGTTAGTATATTTATATGATTCTACTATAATTTATTGATATATATTTAATTTTAGTTATATGCAAACATCAGGCTTACGGACATTATAAGTAATACATAAGCAGCAGCAAAAATATAAGGGGCAACAATTAGTATCGCTGACAAAAATAATGCAAGCCTTAAAATCCGTCCTGATGAGATGGATGAAAGCCAAAGTGCAAGCAGAGAAAAAACAACAACTGCCAGAAAATCAATGCGCTTATAAATAAAAAAAAATGGTATCTATCAATATTATCTCATCCATGGTGATTAGTACGGGCTACGTTCCGAATCTAATATAAAATACCCGGGCACTGAAAATTTTCAATCAAAAATATCTGGCTTAACGATAAATTTGAGATGGGCACTGACACGTTGTCTGTAAATCAGCAGGGTTTTAACTGCGCCTGCCAGGAAAAAAACGTGAGAACGTCCCCCACTTCATCCCCCACATGGCTGGGTGCCACTTCTTCCCCCACCTCATTTTTAAAATTTAACGTAACTACATGTTTATTATAATATTACAGTATCGCCCCCACTTAGGTTCTATATATAACTGCGAAGTGGGGGAAAACACCGGTTTTTGTGGTACTCCGGACAGCTTCCCCCACTATTCCCCCGTTTAGTCCCCCACTTTGGTCTGATACGACAGCGGGATAATTTCCTCGCCACGCAATGTGATCAGATTGTCTTTTTCCAGCTTATCCAGCCAGCGGGAAAACTTTTTGGAGACATCAAATCCCATTGCTTTCATATCGTCACGCAGTACCGCACGGGTGCAGCTTTCGCCTTTGGCTGTCCGTGAGCGGATAGCCTGCCACAGCGCGACATGGTTGTCCGTCAGGCGCGGAACACCGGCTAAATCCGGATCAGAGGCCGGATCGTCATCCCGGACCTCACGCCCTTCGTCATTTAGTACCAGTGAGGTGATCTGGTCGCCGTCCTCATCCACATATAAATCAACAGAATGCAGATCATACGCACGGCGCGGCGGCTCTTCTGCATCTTTCATTTTGGTGCAACTGAGGATGATTGCCGGGTCTTCACCTTCGCGGCGCACATGAAACTCGACATCAAGAGCTGCACGAAACGCACTGGAGCCTCTCGCACCCTTATCCTGATCTTTGCCGGAGTGATGGATAACCAGAACAGTGGCCTGTGTGGCGGCTTTGATAAAATCACAGCCCTGAATGAATGCGCCCATATCTTTGGCTGCATTCTCATCCGAACCACCGAAACAGCGGGCGAGGGTGTCGAGTATGATCAGGCGCACCGGCATACCCGTTGCGTCTTTTACATCATTCGCGGCTTGTATCACCTGATGCACACTGTCCGGGCTTGCCGGGAAAATCGGGCAATCAACGCGGTAGAGTGAATCTATCGGACTGCCGCCGTTCAGTGTCTGTTCCCACGCACGGATACGGCGGGGTACGCCGATCCCCCCCTCACCGACAACATAAATCACCGCACCCTGTGTAACCGGTTTACCCGCCCACGGCTTGCCGGTTGCGATATGGCATCCCCACGAAACCGCCAGGAACGATTTATACGACCCGCTGGCACCATAGGCACTGGCAACACACGAACCGGGCAGATAGCCTTTGATCAGATAATCCTGACGTGTATCAAAGCCGTCAGAACCTTTGCGCAGCGGAAGATTGCTGTTGAATTGCGGCGCAGTGTAATTAATGCAGGTAAGCGGTGCGCGCTGCGGCTGATAGCACTGTTTGCGGAATGCCGCTTTTGTTGCTTCGATACCATGCTGCCGGCGGAAATCATCCCAGTCACACTGTGTGGCAGCCGGCGGCAGGGAAACCCGGCCATTGACTGCCAGCGCTGCTTTTTCTGCCTGTTCTTTGCCGGTATTGGTCGTGCCGTCAGTATGGATATCATGATCGCCCGCCAGGATAATGGCGGCCTCCGGGTGCTGACTGCGTAACGCATTCGCGATATTGATAAGATTGTTCGCGGATACGGCGGCAACAATCGCCGCCGTGGTGGTGATCAGGCTGAGCGTCAGACCGGTCGCGTAACCCTCAGTGATGATGATGGTCTCCGGATCATCCGGAAACTGAATCGTGATAAACGCGCCTTTCAGCTGAGAGCCGGGCAACAGCCGTTTTCCGCCTGCGGGATTAATCAGCTGTGCGCCGGTGAGCTCACCCGCTGTATTATTCAGCGTCAGCAACAGGCTCCCTTCACCAAAGGAGAGATCACTGATTTGCATGGTCTGCTGCGCGGTCAGGCAGGGCAGCAGTGCAGTAAGTCCTTTTGCGCTGAGATACAGGCTTTCACCTGTTTTTGTATGCTTCAGGATCTGGCGGATTTTATCCTGTGGTGCCCGGCGGCTACCTATTTTTTCTCTGGCGGGCGGTGTTGACACTGCCAACACCCGGTTTTCTGCCAATTGTGCCGCCTCAGACAGACTGCACTGTTTCACCAGTGCGACTAAATCCAGCCCGTCACCGTGACCGCATTGGTTACAGAACCAGGTGCCGCGTCCTGCTTTATTATCAAACCGGAAGCGGTCTTTTCCGCCGCAGGCTGGGCAGGCGCTGTGTCTGCCGTCCGGCTGAACCGGGATATCCAGCATCGCCATTATCGCAGGCCAGTTATGGCGGCATCGTGCCACAATATCAGTCACTGATTTATTCATCGCTGAGCACCTCCGTTGTCAGCGCAGCATTGAGCATGTTGATGCGTTCCCACAGGACGTACATCAGCAGCTCTTCAGCATAGGGGTGTTCAAGTCGGATAATGGCAAACGCGAGGGCACAGCACTGGTCAGAGAGTTCTTCAGGCGTGAGAGGGGTGTGATCATACATAAGGCACCCCCGCAGAAAATGAAATGAACAGTGGGGATAACAAAAGAAGAATGGCGGACATAAAGTGGCCTCCGATAAATGAATGGTACACATGCAGTGCATGTGAATCGATATCATTGGGATTTTCGGAACGCCAACTCCGGTTACAGATTGAACCGTAACCATGAGAATATAACGCAGATATACAATAGATAAATTACAAAAAACGCTCATTTACGCTGTTCCTCACGTTTTTTGATGTGTGTCGCAATCCATTCATTTATTTCACTTTCCACCCAGGCAATCGAGCGGGAGCCTATTTTGACAGGGCGCGGGAATTTCCCGAGACTCATCTGCACATAAACCCATGACCGCTTAAAGCCGGTTTTTTTCATCACCTCGCGAACCCGCAGTAAATTGTATTCAGTCATAATCAATCCTCTTTCCGTGTGTAAACGCGTTCAACATAGCGGCCGCGACCATCGCCATGACCCAGATCCATGGATGTCAGCGCCCTGGCTTCCGTGCGGGAATAGCCCTGCGACAGATAATGCGCAATTGCATCCTGCGCCCATGCATAACGCAGACTGTGCGGCGAGTAGCGACCGGTCAGTCCGATACGTGCGGTATGCGTGCGCCAGTAATTCATCGCTGTTTTTAGATCTGGTTTATCAATCAGTCTGCCGTTGCGGCTTTCAACAATCCGCAATGCGTTATCTATCGCCTGCTTTACGGCGTCCCGATCGATAATCTGTACCTCCCGCGGGCGGCCGCCTTTTGTACCAAACACGACAGTGATGGTGGAACAGGAATTGTGAATTCGGTTTTCCCACATTTTTATTGATGCCGCACACTGCACTGCTTCCTGCGATCTCAGCCCTAACAGGCGGGCGAGTTGCAGGGTACAGGCAAAGCCCTCATCACGCGCCTGAGCCAGTTGCAGTGCGGCCTGAAAGCGATCATCCGGGATTGCCAGCTTTGTTCCGGCACGGCTCGCACCACTTAATCCAAGCACCTTATTGGTCAGCCGTTCTGATTCAGCCAGCTTATCTCTGCCTGCTGTGCGCAGAACGCAGCGCAGTGCAGACATTTCATTTTGCAGTGAGCGCAGGGCAATTCCTGCCGATTGGCGATCTGCAATAAAGCTCTCGATATGTTTTGATTTCAGATGGCGGATATCTTTAATCTGAATATTCAGCGCGAGAAGGTGACGGCTGAATCTATCCATAATCCGGATACGGTCATGCACAGTTTTGAAACTGCCGCCGGACTGTTTCGCCAGCATGGTCATTTCCCTGGTTAATTTACTCATACGAATTTCCCTGTATTTCAGCTGACTGCATTTCTCCGGCGCATGGATTGATGCTCTGAACGATACCTGTGCGCCGGAGCGGGCAGAGGTTGAGGTATTACGGGGCGTCGGTGTTGCACTCTGTGCAGCCGCCTGCGTTAGCAGGTTATCCCCACGGGCCTGGCAGCCCGTCCCCGGTATCGGTTCAGTGTGGTTTTGGTCTCCTTTAGGTTATTTGTCAGACGCTGACGGTGGTGTCAGAGGCATGACGGATTTTGTAAGCGGTATATCTCGGGAGCTGAGAGTAGTCTGTGCGGCGGCGTCACTTTCACTGTGTAAAAGTGACGCCTTAAACACTGCGCAGCAGGACAGGCGCTTGCAGATGCCCTGAGGCATAGCAGAGCGCAGTAAGCTGCACATATCAGACACTGAGATTTGGTTTTAACGGCATTTCTTCCGGATTGCGGAAGCATATTGCGGCCACCCGGAGGCGTCAGTTGCAGGCCACGATGACTTTGGCGTGTGGTCGCCCGAAGGCGTCAGTTACAGACCACGCGATGACTTTGGCGTGTGACCACCCGAAGGCGTTTCTTGCAGGTCACTTATACCCCTATTCATTCAAACCGCAGGTTCGTTGGCTGCACTCAGCCCGCCGGGTCACATACCAATGTATGCTCCCCGTCGGTCGGAGCTTGCCGCCTGCCTGCAACTTGAATGACGTTGGGTATATATCTTATTGATATTGAAACATTGGCGGCTGTCACTGACAGCAGGTTTTACGCGTATAAACGTAGGGGGAACGGATGACGGGTTCAAGCGGGTTTACGTTTCATGAAAATGGCTAAAAAAGGCAACATTGCCGCAAAGCCAGGAAATCCCCGGAATTAGGTGGCTAATAATTTGCATCAGCAACTGTATTTGGGGTTTTGAAGGTTTCCTGAGTAGATCGGGTGATTGAGTTTTTGGGATGGGGACTGGTATTAAAAATTCAGAATTAGCGTATTCAGATGGAATCTGTATCTATACCTAGAAATTATTTAAAGGGTAGTATCTTCGGATACAGCATCAATAACGATATGATCAATCTGCCTGTTTTCATTATATTTATTCTTCGTTATTATATTTTATTCAATATATTCATAGCAGATATAATAGCCGGACTATCCGGAGGTGACATTGCTTTACTGCCAAGTGGTTAATAATTAAACCACGTACTATTTATTTACACATATTTTTTGATAGAACATATTCATTAGGAGCGAATATGGATTTTTTGTCACAAATCAGATAACCTTTTGATGTCAGGCTAACGTTGACGTAGGCTGAAAAAAAACAAACTAAAAATCATGCCGAATATTGCTATTCCTGCCAGATATTTTGCAGTGCTTACTGTTCTTTTTGTTGGTTTTATATCGCGTGATAAAATAAATCCAAAATATGCAAAATAAATAATCAAGGGGGAGCCAAAACCGAACAGACCGGTTAAGAATGAAAACTCTATTTTCTCCTTCATCAAAAAATAATCCAGATAATGAGCTATTGAAACATATATCCCATAGCCAGCCAAAAGAAGTAAAAATACAGATGAAAGGAGTAATTTGATAGAGGCTGCTTTAACCACGGCTATGTTTCCCCTGAAGGGTAAAAAACTGATCCGAATAATGAGTTGTTTCTGATTTTTTCGGTCGGTTAGGTTTTACTATAATTGATATATGCATTTGCCTTATTCCAATCAATTACATTCGTTTCATAGATATATCCCATTTCAATACCCTCTGAACCTAATTTAGCTTAGGTTAGTAAAGTTATCATCGATATGCAATTAGGGATACGCCTGGGATTCGGAAAAAGCTACTCAACGGCTGTTTTTAAGCTGGGCCCTCAGTGACAACTATGTTGACACTGAGGGGAATGTGAGCACTTTATTCTACTATCCAACTGATATTTTATATAATTTACACGGTAACGCCATTAGATTACTGAACAGTGTGATCCAATGGTGATAAAGAAACGCAAGGTATTTCTGACAGATGACCCAGTATGGAAAGTGATTTACAGAGTCTAATAATAATTCAGGCCCTTTACCAATGTTGGAATTACTAAACTTTAACTAGATCTTGTTTTTTTTATATGGTCCACAACTCCAACTAAAGAAATTTTTTCCTAACTTATGCCATTTCTCTGAAAGCTTCGGTGATAAGTTAGGATTGTATTTCTTCAAACTTCCAGTTTGTATGAACTTTAATGTATTACTAAGCAAGTGATCACCAAAGCCGTCATAATTTTCACAATCATAATCTATATCAAGTTGATTTAATATCGGCCCCCAATAGTCACCGTGTCTTTCATCAAGTGCTAATGCAGTTTTAAACTTAAAACCTTTTTTGTGATCGAAATAAAACTTTACTGCTTCATCAATAGAGCAAAGATTTTTAAAGAAAATGAGAGATTTTTTTTTTGTTCTGTAATTGATTTTGATTTATTAACACATCTTCGATTGTTGTCAAAGGAACTAATGATTCTATTTCATGTACATCTAAAATCTCTACAAAACCTGAGCGAATAGTTTTGGAACCAAGGAAATGTGAGCAAGTTCCTCCGTGTGGAGCTTTAGGGTGCTCTTTATCATTATCCACTATACAAAAAACAATTTCATTATTTTTAATTATACGTTCAAATATGTCTTTCGTACTTCCACCTCCACCGTTTAGAGCAGTGAAATTAATTTCACAACGAGATAAACTGATATTTTCTGCATAATGGATAGCTATTATTTTAAAAAAAATCAGAATCCAATGGGTTTTCACATACTATTTTAACCTTTTGTAATTGTGCTGAATCATTAAAATATAAAGGGCCACAAACAAATTTGAAATTTTCACCAGTTTGAACCCATGTGAAGGATTTATCTCTGATAGTAAAATCGACAGATACGTAGAAGGATACTTGTTGTAAGACTGCATGGTACTCAGTTAGACCGGATAAAGCCTCATGGGCATAATGTTTTGATGAATGGCTGTAGAATCCTTTTGTATCACCAATGATAGTTTTAAAAAAAATCTCTCGATGCTATTATCAAGTGTTTTTGTTCGGCAAATGACCTAAGTATATTTTCAATTGCTATTGCAAATGAGTTATTCAGTACTTTATCTGGGGTTGCATTTATAATATTAATTAACATAATTACTTACCTGAAAAAAAAACCAACCGGCCAGTTTTGAAGAAAACCATTTTCATCAAAATAAGACTTTTTAACTATAGTCTGTTGCTCTTCATTTTTTTCAAATACTAATATTGAGACATCATCCTCTGAAAGACCTTCATTATCTTCAATATATTCACCAAGCGCTTCAATCATTGTCTGACTATGTGTCTCAAAAATTATTTTTAAATCTACATTATTTTCTTTTGCTTTGGTTATAACTTTCGCAAAAATTCTTGCTAAATTATTCTGATATGATGGATGTAAATGTAATTCAGGCTGCTCAATGATAAATGTTATGGGGTTTCTATACGTGGTTGTGCGACGTTCCGTTTCAAGCCAAATAGCCGTAACTATTGGTAAAACTTGAGAATAACCAAAGCCCATATCACTAACATTATAGTTTTCACTATTTTCACCGGTATTAATTAAAATAGCAAAATGTGATCCACTTTGTTCAACTTTTATGATGAAATCAAAATTTGATTTAGTCCAAGCTTCAAATTTTAATTTATCGGCTGGTCGTAACGAATTTAAAAGCATTGCTAGATTAGAACCTGTGTGGTCTATCTCATTTACCTGTAAATCTTGAAAGCGATAAAATCTTTCAGATGTGGCTCGTAGTGGAGCTATATATTTTACGCCTCCAAATAAATTTGATAAATAAGTATTAATTATATCTATAACATTGTTAATATTCCAGCCTATTATAAATGGATATAATTCATTCATAATGTCAGTATGTTGGAGCTTAAAGTTTTTACTAAAAATTTTTTGTTCCCTAAATAAGAAGGTGACTAAATTTTCAGCATCACTTTTAGGCATAAAAGCAATTCTTTTAAAAGAATCCTGGATTTGACTCATATCCGATTTAGTATGGAAATATTGTTTTATATATTTTACAGCAAGATCAATAAATGATAACTCTAACGCTCTATCATTTCTGGCGTGTCGTAAATAGAATGATGTGTTTGAACTGATATTTTCTTCTTTACCCTTTAAAGATAGATTAGGTATGAATTGGCCAAGGTTTTTAGCTATTACACCTTCCCGCTCTACTATTTTATTACCGGATTCGATAAGTAATTTTACATTATTGTTATTTTCATCCATAGTAATAAAAATAGTTACGTCACTTAAAATTATTTTAATTGTTTTTGTTTTTGTTTTTTTTGTCTTTGGAGTAAACAGTTAACTCTACTTCAACATCTGTTGCTTGTATGTTTTGGCTAGTAAGACGATAGTAAGAATATCTTTGCAATAATTCTGGTGGAATTGAAAATGAAAAACTAAATGTAATTTCTTTTTTTTTCAGAGTTTCGAGAAAGTACATCTGTAAAATCACCAAAATCTACATACCTCCCATACCATAGTATTGGGCCAGTAGTATTTTCCTCTACAGATTGACGAAGTAAAGGAAATGTACGCAAAAGAGAACTCTTACCACTACTATTCTTACCAACGAATACTGTAATTGGTTTCAGTTCAATAAAAGTTTTATTGACAAAACTCCTGAAATTTTGAAGGCCTATACCTTTAATCATTTATCACCTCATTGCTTTCGCGCAATCAATCATTTTTATAAATGAATCTTAATATTTTGGACAGATGCGTGCAATACTTTCTCCGCTACGACAGAGTGATCGTGTCCGCCAGTAGTGGATACGCAGCTAAGTGAGTAAACTCTCAATCAGAGGTGGCTCATATGACTAAATTAGTCTTAGATACAAAGAAAACACGTAAACAGCACACCCCTGAATTTAGTATGGAGGCCCTGAAGCTGGCTGCACGCATCGGAGTGACTGCGGCTGCCCGCGAACTCAGCCTCCATGAATCGCAGCTTTATACTTGGCGTAGTAAACAGCAGCAGAAAATGCCGGTGTCAGACTGCGAAAATGAACTAGCGACTGAAAACGCCCGACTGAAAACGCCCGTCTGAAGCGGCAACTGGCTGAACGGGAGGAGGAGCTGTCCATCCTCTAAAAGACCGCGACATACTTCGCGAAACACCTGAAGTGAAGTATGTCTTTATTGAAAAATATTGGGCTGAATTCCATATCTGCGCTACGTGCTGGGTTCTTCAGGTTGCCAGCAGTGGCTGGTACCGCTTGTGTCAGCGTTGTGACACAGCAGTTCGTGCTCAGTTTTTTTACTGCAAAACAACGCTATGGTGCGCTCAGGCTGACGGATGAGTTGTATGATGGCGGCATAAAATATAACCGTAAAATGGTATCTGCGAGCCTCCGCGTTCAGGGCTTACAGGTCAAGGCTACTCAGAAATTCAGGCCGGTAAGCTACCGTAACCATGGTTTGCCTGTCTCAGAAAATGTGTTGAAACAGGATTTTTATGCGCCCGGTCCGAACCAAAAATGAGCAGGAGACATTACGTACCTGCACACCGGCGAAAGCTGGTTGTACCTGGCTGTCGTAATCGACCTGTGGTCACGGGAGGTTATCGAGTGGTCAATGTCATCTAGGATGACGGCCCGACGGGCCTGTGATGCGCTGCGTATGGCCATGGCACACCAGAATTATCCGGAACACGTGATAGTTCATACCGATCGCGTTAGCCAGTATTGTTCTGTCGAATATCGGGCAGGACTGAAAAGGCACAGCCTGACCGGCAGCATGAATGCAAGGGCTGTTGTGATGATAATGCCAGCGCGGAAAGCTTTTTTCACTCACTAAAAGTAGAAGCTGTTCACGGTGAATATTTTGCTGACAGGCAGGCGATACGGACAGAGATATTTAATTATATCGAATGTGACTATAATAAATGGCGGCGTCACAGTGTCTGTAGCGGGATCAGCCCAGAGCAGTTTGAAAACCAATAGCTCACTTAGAGTAGTGTCCACATTTGGTGGTCAGGATCAGATCAGCCTCACCCCATTTAACGATTTTAGCAGCCTGCCCGGATAACCCTTTGAAAATGGCGTCACTGATATGTTGCGGAAAATCCGCCGGTAACTCTGTGGCTACAGTGGCGATTACAGCGTCTGCGCAAGAGGCCATTTCAAGCATAAGATGACGGGCGGTATCCTGAGAAAAGCCAACCCGTGCGGCGGTACTGATAAAATGCCGTGGCTGTATCATCGCAAAATTATACTGCTTATTTTTCCCGTATAACGCCATCGCCATTTTGGCTTTTTTAAGCGGAATGCTCCTGCTGCCAAAAATAGGAAATGCAGACATCACATCATAAAGCGGCGTCATCCGGAACGATGTTTCGGGCTCGATAAACAGGCTGAAATTCTTCCCGTGACCATCAATTGCAGCCAGCATCCAGAACAGAATCTGTGATTTAAAAAATAATTCACGGTCTTGTGTGGCAAGGCGGGAGCCTAACAACAGATTCATTGCATCCGCTATTCCCGGGCCGCCGTGTGATTCATATTTCAGTGCCGGAGATACTCCCAGAGCCTGGCAAAAATCTTCCTGAGGCAACCGCATCAGCCAGCCATTCTCTGACCACTTCCGATCAAAGCGCCCGACGATAAGTACCTTTTTCTGACCAAATACGGTTAATTCAGCATCAGCTGCGGGGAATCCAAATGCTTTGGCGATACGCAAACACAGCCATTCATTTTCGCAGCTTTCCCGCAGGTCGATATTATTCTGTTCTATCCGCCCAATCGGGAGCTTAAAAATATGACTGGTAGGTGTACTGCCTTGTGGTCGCTGCCAGCAGTTCTGATACCGGAGCAGGGCTGTTTTTTCCTGAGCTCCGGCTAAAGAAATACGGAAATCAGCGCCTTCTTCCATCCCTAAAGGTGCCGTCTGATAGCCATCAAGCAGTGTTTCAATCTGATGATCATCCAGCGGCTCAGCCCGTATTTCCATGACAGACGGAATGTCACTGCCCGACGGATACAGCTGAATTGCGCCCACGCAGTCACGCCCGACACTTGCCAGCAGATCAAACGGGTGTGTTGTATCAACATGGAACCGTGCCTGCATCCTGGCAATAATCGCCTCTGAATCCGGCAGCAGGTTGCTGAAAAAATTGAATACTTCCTTACCCCTGATTCTGTTGTGCTGAAGGGGCAGTGATAATGAAATAGCACGGGAACCGGGCTCAGACAGCCATTCCGGCGTGTATTCGAATGACATAGCACCCGTACCATCCCGATACAGTGTGCCTACCACATCGCCGTTCATGGCGACTGTCAGTGCCTGTGTTTTCATTCCTTACCACTCCTTATTCCATGTTTTTTTCTCATCCGGAGTTGAGCCACGTTTCGTAACATGAAGCTCCAGATCCAGAGCGGCAAGGATTTTGAACAATGTTTCCAGCTTAGTGGATTCCGGTTTATTCTCGAAATCAGAAACGGTTGTCTGTTTGATACCAATCAGCTCAGCAGTCTGAGTCTGACTCATCTTACTGATCTTTCGTTGATCTCTGACGGCATTAGCCAGTGCAGCCGGTGATGTGACTTTCATTTTTATCCCCTATGGCGGATATTACAATGTTATCCCCTGTGGAGGATAAAATTAGAATAGCCGCTATGGGGGGTAAAGGCAATTTGTCGATTATTATAGATGAAATATCTGGTGGGATAGATATGGATTACTAATTCGCTTAATTCTTAATCACTGGTTAAATAACCAGATAATTTTGTTTTTTTCTGGGTCGAATGAGTGATAAGGTATCACCAATAAGACCCATTGGAGGTGCTATGTCAGAATTTGAATTACTCGCTCAGGATCTTCTCCAAAAATCCGGAGAGGAAGAAAAGCACCGGCAGGAAAAAGATACAAAACTCATCACTAAAGTTCTGGAGATTTATGATCAGAAGTATGTTGCTGAGTTGCTGAGAAAAGTCGGTAAAAATGAGTGGAGCAGAGAAACACTTAATCGCTGGGTCAACGGAAAGTGTGCTCCGAAATTATTAACTTCTGCTGAAGAGACTTTGCTTAAAAAGATGCTTCCGGAACCTCCGGAACACCATCCAAATTATACTTTTCGGTTTATCGACTTATTTGCCGGTATTGGCGGTATCCGTAAAGGATTTGAGTCGATTGGTGGTCATTGTGTATTTACCAGCGAATGGAATGAATATGCTGTACGTACTTATAAGGCCAACTGGTTTAATGATGAGCTGGAACACAAGTTTAACCACGATATTCGCGAAATTACACTGAGTGATGATACTGAAGTATCTGAAGCTGAAGCTTATAAGCATATAGATAAAGAAATTCCTGACCACGATGTGTTACTGGCAGGCTTTCCTTGCCAGCCTTTTAGTCTGGCAGGCGTCAGTAAAAAAAAACTCCATGGGACGTGCTCATGGTTTTGAATGTGAAGCTCAGGGAACATTATTCTTTGATGTCGCCAGAATTATTAAATCAAAGAAACCAAGTATCTTTGTATTAGAGAATGTTAAGAATCTAAAAAGTCATGATAAAGGAAAAACCTTCAAAGTCATCATGGATACACTCGATGAGTTAGGCTATGAAGTAGCGGATGCAGGAATTTCCGGTTCTGCTGATCCTAAAATTATTGATGGTAAGCATTTCCTTCCTCAACACAGGGAACGAATTGTATTAGTTGGATTCCGCCGTGATCTGAAGCTTCATGAAGGATTTACGCTGCGTGACATAAGTCGTTTTTATCCTGAAAATAGACAGACATTTGGCGGGTTATTGGAACCGATTGTTGATAGTAAATATATTTTGACTCCTAAGCTTTGGGAATATCTTTATAATTATGCCAAAAAGCATGCAGCTAAAGGTAATGGCTTTGGATTTGGACTTGTTGATCCTAATGATGCTCATAGTGTTGCCCGTACTTTATCAGCCCGTTATCACAAAGATGGCTCAGAAATACTGATTGACAGAGGTTGGGATAAAACTAAGGGTGAGGTCGATTTTAGTGATGAAAATAATCAGATTCATCGACCAAGACGATTAACTCCACGGGAATGTGCACGATTAATGGGGTTTGAAAAAATAGGTGAGAAGCCATTCAGAATACCTGTTTCTGATACTCAATCTTATCGTCAATTTGGGAATTCAGTTATTGTTCCTGTATTTGAAGCTGTCGCTAAATTACTTGAATCATATATTATTAAGTCAGTTTCAATCAGAGAGAAAACAAAAAATTAATAACATTAATCTCCGGTTTAATATGCCGGAGATTATTCTATATGCTATTAAGCAGCATAGATCCCAGTGAGTTTGGCAATAAAGCTACCTAATGTCATTAATTCGGTACGAACTGCTTCGGGGTACTTTTTATGCAAAGCAGAAGGAACGACCAAGGTTACACCTGCTTGTTGCATCTCTCTGAACTGCGCCGGTGATACTCCTTCCTGGAGAGTAAAAAGATGGATGTTTTTTATTCTGTCTGCTTCATTTAAAACTTGCCGCCAGCGATCTTTGCATGTTGTTTTTACTGCAAGCATATGGAGGTTATTATCCGGAAATGCTACATCGTGATACGCTTCGGCAGAAGGGAATATAAAATCAGGTTTTTTGTTGCCTTCAGTTACACATTGAGTCGCAAAATGAGTTAAACCATGCTCAAGGAAAAGTTGTTCAAGATGCAGCTCCAGCGACCGGCCAGCTCTCGATTTTCGTCTGTTACTGACAGAATTAGCCATTGCTATAAACTCATCAACGGACCCGAAACCTTTACGGATTATGTCGAGTACATGCATTTCTTCT
Source organism: Morganella psychrotolerans (assembly GCF_001676155.1). Taxonomy (GTDB): domain Bacteria; phylum Pseudomonadota; class Gammaproteobacteria; order Enterobacterales; family Enterobacteriaceae; genus Morganella; species Morganella psychrotolerans. Next base: position 114,225 of record NZ_LZEW01000012.1, read on the forward strand.
ATCAAGAGAAAAATATCGTACTCTACGCGCCTCCGATCAAGTAGTTGTTCATCGGGGTCTGAACAATGAGCTGAAAAATATCCGGCAGCGTATTGTATTATTTCAGTTCCTGATGGAAATTCTGTTTTCCATACATCCGGAATTTTATAACTTTTCTTTGTTATTTTTGGTTGAAGTGCTAATCCTCCAAGTATTTCTTTACCCGGACCGAATAAGAGCGTGCCGGGAATAATTTCACCAATGGCAGCTTCGATAATATCTTCTTCATCCGGGTTGTTGCAAACCCATACATCTACATGATTGCTGTCATTACCAGGCGTATGCCCGAAAGCTAATATTGCCAGTGCTCCTGTGTTTTCAGGGTCCTGAAGTGGACTCTTTGGCCCCCAACGCGTAATGCGTTTTTCATTCCTGGTTTTACCAAAAAAGCTATTATTGTAATAAATCGCACGGGCTTCAGTATCTGCACAGGAATGTGAGAAATAACAGGCACGAAGCAAGACGGAAGGATTTTGTTCTCTGGTATGATTGATAGAAGGGAAAAGCTCAGTAACAATGCCTGAAGGGATATAAAGCCCTACCTGATGCCCTCCGGTAGCTCCCGTATCGTTTGCTGAGAGGCGTTTGATGTAAAGGAAATAATTGCCAACTGACTTATCGATTAACCAGTTTTGAAATCCTGACACAGCTTTTTCCTCAATGATAATGGTCTCAGGCTCTATTGTTTCATAAATTAGTGTGAGAAGCATCGTTATTAATTATTTCTGTGAGTATATTGATTATTTTAAATTAACTCTTTGATCTATTAATGATTTTTTATTTTTATTTAATTGTTGAATGTATTGCTGGGTAATTATGACGTTGGTACTTACTTTAAATACGCTAAATATGCCAATATATAAAGTGTTTAGATAATTAATTCAGCCCAAAAACACTTTTTTGAGTCTAAACCAAAAATTAAGGTACTACCTTCTTTTGCTTGGCTCATAACATCATTTGTTTGGAAATAAAGTCGATATTCTGTACGGGTGGGATGCTTCTTTCGTGCATCATACCAAGTAACATTTGACTGGGTATAACTGTTTTTTCCCCGAACAGAAAAATTAACTTTGAATGATTTTTTTTTCATTACCTAATATATCTTTCAGTTGAGCAACACCATTGAATTCATGTTGATTAGAACGCTTAGGGACAGCCTCTACAGCAGAAAGTGATTTTATACATGCGGGGCTTAAATTTAGTGCATTTATCACAATGTCCTCTTAATTTAATTATTAATAGATTGGGGTAATTTAACATTACTCTATAGTTATTAGTGTGATTAATGCAATGTGCTCGTAAATATATAATATTTCAAACGGTCATCTTAGTGGTCATTTCAATTCGTATCAGTATAATAATGATAACAATCAATTATCTACCAACCCCTGCGAGTCCGGCCTTCGCAATTTTAAGTGAAATCAAGCTACCGCGAGGTGGCTTTTTTGTGCCTGAAATCCTGGTTCTACTAGGCTTCTCCCCGCTTTTCAGTCTTCCCTGGTATACTAAGGTCAACGGACCGGAATTTATATCGGATATATTGGTTCAGTTTTGTACAGAAAACGGAGTAACACTGAATTATATTCAGCCGGGAAAACCACAACAAAACGGGTTTATTGAGCGTTTTAACGGATCATTCCGTCGTGAGTTTTTAAATGCGTATTTATTTAAATCACTGAGTCAGGTAAAAGAAATGACCTAGTTCCGGATGCGGGATTACAACCGGAACTGAACACATGAAAGCCTGAATAATCTTCCGCCTGAGATTTACCGGAAGCAACTGGAAAACTCTAATCAGGACTGTTTCAGATAAGGGGAAGTGGACAATTCAAACTTTGCAGCAATACCGTTATTCCTGATAACGGTAACCGGCACTGTGTATGGTTTTAATTAGTATTGGAGTAACCGGGTCCGGCTCAATGAGTTTACGTAGTTTGGAAATGTATTGGTCCAGTGTGCGGCTGTTAGGCAGGTGGTCATAGCCCCAGGCGTAATCAAACAGCATATCGCGGGTGACGACCTGATTTTTATGCTGCCACAGGCACATCAGAATTTTAATTTCGCGCAGGGATAATTCAATGACCTGCTGTCCGCGTTTTGCACAGAGCTCAGCCGGATATACCCGCAGATCGCCGAATTGGAAAGGTTGATCCGGTGAATTGTGCCTGGTTTTCAGGCAGCGGCGGGCGATGGTTTTAATTCTGGCGCGGACTTCATGAATACCAAAAGGCTTATTGATATAGTCATCGGCCCCCAACTCAAGACCCAGTACTTTGTCAATTTCGTCTCCTTTGGCGGAGAGAAAAACAATAGGCGTATGTTCATCACTCTTTCTGATTTCTTTGCACACCGAGTAGCCATCTAATTCAGGCATCATAATATCCAGAATAAGGAAGTCTGGTTGTTCTTGCTGATATTTCGCTAATGCTACTTTACCGTTTTCAGCCGTAATAATGGTGTAACCTTCGGAGGAGAGCATATCGCTCAATCCATTACGAATATGAATATCGTCTTCAGCAATTAAAATTTTCATCGTTATTTATCCATACCATCATGCTGTCCGTTCTTTTTCAGCTTAGGGGAATACACAAAGTAAATTCCAGCCCGCTATCGCAGTTTTCTGCCATCAGGGTGCCGGACAGACTTTGAGCTAACTGACGCGCTATTGTCAGGCCAATACCGGTTCCGGTAACCCCTTCGGTAATCTCTGATTTCACCCGATAGAATGGCCGGAAGATATGTTTCAACTCTTTTTCTGACAATCCTTTGCCATAATCCCGCACACGGATATAAATATTTTTATCATCCGAACACGCGCTGAGCCGGACTTCCCTGCCTTCGGCGGCATACTTTTCAGCATTACTGAGCAAATTGCTGATGATTTGAGTTATTCGGTCGATATCGCTGCAGGTATTCAGTTGTCCCTCAACTGTCAGTACCAAATGAATACCTTTCACCTTAAAGGCCGGCATAAAAATAGTGTGGATCTGCGCCAGTAACTGATTGATATCCACCGGTTGCAGATTGATTTTAGGCGATTTTGTAAACGTCAGCACATTTTGAATCAGACGCGACAGGCGACTGCTTTCACTGATGATCACCTCCAGATAATGAGCATTCCGGCTATCCTCTTCCTGCTCCATCTCTTTCAGTAGCTCTGCATATAGCATGATATTGGTGAGCGGGGTTTTAAGCTCATGAGATACCTGGCTGACAAAACTGACTTGTTGACCGGCCAGACGGGTAGCCCGGTTGAATTCACGATACAACGATAATGCAATAATCCCCACGGACAGGATCACAACAGCTAACAGACCAATGGTGAAATAATAGAGTGAGTAGTTACTGTTGTCAGCGGCGTAGTAGTCAATTTTCCAGGCATGAAGCGGGAAAGGCAGAGCCTGATCATAGGTTGGCTGTTTGGTTTTATCATAGGCAGGGGTCAGTGACTGATATAGCACCTGACCGTTATCTGAGATAACCAGACTGTCCGGCTCATAGTTGAAATCGATGCCGGAAATGATATCTGACAGCAATTTTATGTAGGACAGCTTAAAGCCAATAATTTGATTGTCGAGTTTATGCCAGTAAATCAGTATAGGCTGTTGCTGCTCCTGCATCACGTACCAGCCGGAATCAGGTCGTTTATCGTCAGACGGATGCTGTCCGGTGATAAGAATGGCAGGATCCTGAATAATCGGTGTGATGAGCTCAATAAAACGGGATTCTTTTTGATTCAGTGGATTATACGCATCGGGAAATACCAGTTTGTTATGTTCCAGTACAAACAGATCTTCAATATCACTGTCTTGAGCAATCAGTGTATTGAGCGACAGGGGATCCGGTTTCAGGTAGGCCAGAATAGCGCTGAAGCGAATTTGCTTTTGTTCCAACTGCTGCAAAATAAAATTCTGAGTTTGTGCCACCCGGGTTTTTGCCAGTTGCTGGGTCTGGTATTCATTTAAGGTACTTTCCTGTGACAGAGTACGGTATCCGAAATAGCCAATCAGTCCGGTAATCAGGACGGTAATGACAATAAACAGATAAAGAAACTTTTTAGATTTCATTCCATATCCAATCATGTAATTAATAAACCTGAGATTAGATTACCTACCTCAGGTGAAAAACACTATTATTTAGTTTTTAGATTGCTGCTTTTGTGTCTTATAGGTGTTTTCTTTCATACTTTTACGGGAAACCGCCTCAGACTTGCTATCAAGATCTTCAGATAGTTTTTTATTCTCAACCGCGCTGATACTGGCTTTAAGTTTAGCTGACGGGCTGCTGACTGAACCCGATAAAGCATCTAAAGTGGAGGCGTTTTGTTGAATGATCCGGTTAGCTTCATCCTTTTTGCCTTCATCAAGTAACGTAATGGCTTTCTCATTTTCAATATTGGCTTTTTGAATTGCCGAGTCAACCACGATCTCTTCCTGCACCGCTTGTTTTACTATCTGTCCGGATTTACTGTAAGCAATATCAATACGGTTTTCCAAATTATCCTTTTTACTGGTTTGTAAATTGTCGTAGCTGATAACCACATCGGCTAATGGCTTTTTCTCGTTCTCTTTGCCTTTAGGCGGAATGACTTCTAACAGAACATATTTTTCCTGATTGGAATACAGCTGGTTCATTTTTACCGTCACGTTATTGCCTTTAATATCACCTTCACGACCCAGAAGACGAACCGGCTTAACACCGTCTTGTAAGCGGATCGTTACTGTGACTTCCTGAGCAACCACAGACATCACATCTTTAAATTCACGTGCAAATGCGGCTTCCAGATCGGCTGATTTCTCAACGAAAGCATGATTACCATCGCTATAGCTGGCCAGTGCGGTCATCAGGTCTTCATTGTAGCTGGCACCTAACCCAATAGTGGTAACGGCAATGCCCTGTTTTGCGGCTACAATACCTAAGTCAGCAAGCGCTTTAGTGCTGCTTGGTCCTACGTTAGCCTGACCGTCAGACAGCAGAATAATGCGGTTTACCTGATCTTTTTTATGGAATTTATTAACCTCTTTAATGCCTTTGCTGACACCGGCAAACAGTGCTGTCATACCTTGCGGGGTAATTTTGTCATTAATAGTTTCAATCAATTTTTGTTTGTTATCAGCGTTGGTCGCGGGGATAACCACGTAAGCGTCGTCGTCGTAAGCAATAATTGAGATGATATCATCATCTTTCAGCATATTGATTGCCAGTATCGCAGCTTCACGCGCCTTTTCGATACGGTCACCGGACATAGAGCTCGAACGATCAATAACTAATGCCAGATTGATGGGAACTCGTTTATCGGTATCTTTTTTGGTACCCGTCAGAGAAACCTTCAGATAGTTATGTTCTTGTGATCCTTCCAGGATAATTGGCGATGAAAGTTCACTTTTAGTGATGACATAAGGTGCAGGGGTTACGGCAACCGATGCAGCGAAGGTTGAAGCAGATAAAAGGGCCAGGGCAGAAAACAGATACTTTATATTCATCACATAACTCCTGTAATTGGTGGTGTTCCGTTATTATGGGTGAATTGATTTTTGAGTTGTGCGTTTAATGTATAAACATGTAACTGATTGTAACTGCCATCTGAAACTGAATTTACCTAAAATGGTGTCCGGAATAATTAGACCATTATATTACCAATGAAGTGGAAATTATTTATTCTATATAAAGACAAAAAAAATAGTTTTTTTTCTTTATATAGAATAAATAAAGAAGTCGCAGGAATATTCCTGCGACATTTAATCTGATTACAGAATCGGCAGTGCGATACTTGCAATCATTGCTGCGCCGGAAAGTGCGGTTCCGACAATCCCTGCTGCCATGCCGATAAAGCCCAGGCCACCAGTGAATGGTGCTGCTACTGCGCCCAGTGGAATTGCCGGGATAGAAAGCATCAGCCCTAATGCGGCCGGGAATGCTAATAAACCAAAACCACCATTTGTTGCTTCCATTTCAACTTGATTTAATTCTCTCATTTCCATATTCCTTAATTAAGTACAACAACTATCCTTGGTTGAATATTTACTGTTGGCAGTAAATATAGGGCTGCACATTATATGTTCGCTGTTGACTATAAATATATAGGTGTGAATGATGCATTTTTTTATAAGGAAAATACTCTGGATTTGAGCTAATTTTTAATCCGCAAGCGGGGTTTTTTCTGATGTTGATGAGTTTTCAGGTGATTGATTAATAATGGTTTTTTTATTTTCTGCAGGGGCGGCATCCGGGGTGTCTTTTTGTTTGAGCAATGTTGCTGTGACATAAGTTACCCAGCCAACCCTGGCGCTGGTAATTTTATATGTTGCTCCGGCTTTTTCTGCCTGTTTTGCAATACTGGCTTCTGCATCAGAGAGTGTGTCGCCCCAGGCCGTGATGGTCTGTGCTGTACTTACAGAAGACATAAGAAATAACGCGGAGGCTACTGTTATTTTCAGTATGTGTTTGATCATCATATTGCCTTTATTTTACGGGAACGGATAGGTAATCGTACTGCGGAGGGGGAATAAAATAAAGCAGGAAATGACAGGTAAAATTGTATTTTTACCTGTCATTGTGGTGTCAGTGATATGCCGGAGCCGGGTTCCTGAAAGTAGGATTTATTTTGCAGAGATGACGGAGGCGAATTCCGGATTTAATGTCAGGTTTTCTATGTAGCGGGCAACAACAGGTGATATTTCAATTAAATTATGTTTTGCCAGGAAAACCAGGAAAGTACCGACATAGACATCAACTGCGGTTAATGTATTACCGCATAAATACGGTTTGGCGTCTGTTAATCCTTTTTCCAGGCAAGTCATCACCCGTTCAAAGGATCCGTATCCTGATCCTGCTTGTTGTTCTTCATTTAGTTCCATTCCCATTTCACGGGCGGTAAACGCCGCTTCAACCGGTCCTGCCGTAAATAAAAACCAACGGTAATAAGCTGCCCGTGCAGGTGAATTAAGTGCAGGAGCAAAACCTTTTTCAATAAATTTATCGGCAAGATACATACAAATCGCGGCGGTTTCGGTGATGATATTATCACCATCAACCAGTGCGGGAACTTTGCCCATAGGGTTAATGGCGAGATATTCAGCGGTATGCATGTCCGCACCATAACCGAGTTCAATACGCTGATAAGGAACGGATAAAATCTTAAAAAATAAATCCACGGTATTCCCGCGTGACATCGCATTGGTATAAAGTGTAAGTCCGCTCATGATGATTTCCTGTTTTTATGTTGAGTCATCATCATAGAGCAGGGGAGTGTCAGAAACTGTCAGGAGTGATTATACCCTTATTCATTCAAACTGCAGGTGCGTTGGCTGCACTACACCTGCCGGGTCACATACTGATGTATGCTCCCCGTCTGGCCTTCCTGCATCTTAAATGATGTTGGGTATACACAGGATATCTTTACGCCAGCGTTCGAGTAAATAATGTTTGGGATAAGGTAGTTTATCTGTCAGAACAGTATAGCTGCCGATTCTGTCCAGCCGGAAGTGCCGGTAATTTTGTCGTAATTCACACCAGGCGGCGAGCACCTGAACGTCTTTCATATATCCGACAGCAACCGGCCAGATAACCCGGCTGCTTAATTGTTTTTTTTCATCCTGATAATCAATTTTTGCTTTCAGTTCTTCCCGCAGGCTGCGGCGTAATTCTTTGGCGATTTGATTATCAACCTGAGTGAGTTGTGTTGAGAGGGCAAATAAAGTGCTCTGGCTGAATATCACCTGAGATTCATTTTCAACAACAGAATTAATTTTATTTTCAGCACGCTTTGCCGAGGCTTTCAGTTCGTCATCTGCGTTACTTTGTACCCAGCGTAATCCGAGGATCAGCGCTTCCAGTTCATTGACATCAAATATCAGTGGCGGCAGTAATAAGCCTGATTTCAGCTGATAGCCGATGCCGGCTTCTCCGGTAATTTCAGCACCCTGGCAACGTAATGATTCAATATCCCGGTAGATAGATCGCACACTGATTTGTAATTGTGAGGCAAGGGATTCCGCAGTCACAGGATAGCGATTTTCTTTCAGGATCTGTAATAACGTGAGCAGGCGCTGGGTTCGGGTCATTAAGGTATCAGCCGGTGGTTGTCTGTGACGCGGTTGTATGAGGGCATCATAACAGTGATGTATCTATTATAGTACCGGATGATTATCAGGGATTGATAACCAGTCCGGCGTTTGTTATTTCACCACACATAACACCACTCATCAGCCAGGTTTTTATTAATGTAAACAGCATTTGGTCGCTGAGCTTTGTTTTTCCGGTCAGTGCGCACTCGCGGATAATTAATACACGTATCCCTGATTTGTGTAATTCGCGGATATTTTTTTTCATCACGCGCTTTATTTTCAGACAGTTTTTTTTTGCCAGAATTCTGTTCGTGTGGCGGGAAGGCGAAATTTATCACAGTCATGCATATGCCAGAAGCAGCCGTGGATAAACAGAGCTGCATGCCATTTTGGCATCCATATATCCGGTTTTCCCGGCAGGTTGGCAGGGCATAAACGGAAACGAAAGCCATTGTTATGTAATAATTTTCGGACGTGGAGTTCCGGTCCGGTATCCCGGTTTTTAATTGCCTGCATATTCCGGGAGCGGGTTTCTTTATTATGCACATCCATAATCGGATATTCCGGCTGAGAGTCTGTTCAGTATAATGACAAGATACACTCATTATATACCCAACGTCATTCAAGTTGCAGGAAGGCGGCAAGGGAAGACAGACGGGGAGCATACATCAGTATGTGACCCGGCTGGCTGACCGCAGCCAACGAGCCTGCAGTTTGAATGAGTAAGGGTATAAACCGAAAAATCAGGGGGAGGGTTATGAAGATAAATTCAATGGGATAACTATCTGTAATATAACGCAGAGGTATCCCCCTGCGCGGTCACTATTTATTACCAGCCGATGGCAAGGCCTGCACCAACAACAGAGTTATTATCATTATCGAGGGAGGTATTGATACGGATATTTGTATTCTCAAATGGTTTATATTGCGCACCTGCGGCGATGGCATTGCCGTTTTTGTAATTACCGAACCCTATCCCGAATGAAAAATTATCTGCAGAAACATAAGGGATTGATGAAATAGCGGTTACACCGGCAAGACCGGCATTTACGCGTTTTTCAAAAGCATCGATGCGCTGTTCATTTTTAGTAAACTGTGTTTTTATCTTTTGAAATTGTTGATCGTTTTTCTTCGTAGATTCATTTATTTTATTATTTGTATAGTGTGTACTTGTATTTACAGCATCATTTCTTGAAGTATTAATACTTTCCTGAATATTCTCTGCTTTCTGATTTAATTGCAGGACATTAACTGCATCATTATCTTCAGTGCCGTCTGCCACATTTATTAATTGCTTCTTGATATAATTGTTCCCGATGGAAACTGTTCGTGAACGATCTGTATATGCCCCATATCCGAGTGCGACAGAGTCTTCTCCGGCAGATCTTGAATAAGCACCAAGGCTGACAGTATGGTGTTTTTCAGATTTTGCATTGTTACCGACAGCGACAGTATAGTCGCCCTGAGATGTGGCTGATGCACCTGAAATAACAGATTTATTATAGTGATGGTTATCTGAAAATGAATGATATTGAACGATGGAAGTACCAAAAACAGGTGAGTTGTGTGTGATGTCATACGGTGAATCAGCAAGAGTATTTCCGGTATAACAAGATGATACGAATAATCCAATAAGCGTACTGCATTTAATTAATTTCATAATTAACATCCATTTTATTATGTTGCTTGTGATTTATTTATATTAAAAACGGGCGGAAATATATCAATAGACACGTTTTTTTTACTTTCACATTTCAAACATATGGGTTAATTATAAATGTAGCATCTGTTTTTTGTTATGCAGATATAACTCTGTATTAAATATACAGAGTTATATCCCATCGATATTTTTATTTTTTCAGGTGAAAAGAACCGGCAGATTTTAGTGCGGAAGTTAATTTTTCAGCGATAGCATCGACGACGGTCATACAGACAGAGTTACCAAACTGTTTATATATCTGCCCCTGTGAAACAGCATTGATAATATAATCAGCCGGAAATCCCTGAAGGTCAGCACATTCCCGGGGAGTGAGTTTTCGTGGGTTTTTACCTGCGTTCGACTGGTCAATCAAAATCTCTGAGCCGTCTTTATAATAACGGGCGCTGAGTGTATTGGTATATTCGCTATTTTCATTAAATAAGCAATAACCGAACCCGTTGCCCCGCTCTTTATGTTCTTTTTTCCGTTTCTGATGCCCTTCCCATAATTTATCCGAGATGGTAAAGCGGTCTTTTTTTATATTGCAGAGCATCGTCTGCCAGTGTTTTATTACTTTGCAGAATATTGCCGAGCCTGGTAGGGGTATGGCTTGGTTCAGGCCAGGAAAATAAGGTGTCGAAATCAGCATCCGGGAATTGGTTGCGATCAAAACCAACAATAAAAATACGTTCCCGGTTCTGCGGAATACCAAAGTCTGCGGCACGCAGTACACGGAAATCCACCCAGTAATTGAGTTTTTCAGACAGTGCTGTGCGGGCTTCTTCACTCAGCGGAATATGATCCGGTACGGCTTGTTCGTGTGTGCCGCGCAGGATATCGAGAATGGTTTGTAATGTGCGCCCGCCATCATGTCCGCGCAGTTGTTTTACATTTTCGAGCAGAAACGCTTTTGGTTTTTTTTCTGTCATGATGCGCTGAATTTCAAAGAACATAGTTCCGCGCGTGTCATTAAATCCCTGACGGAATCCCGCCTGAGAGAATGCCTGGCAGGGAAAACCGCCGAGCAGTACATCATGATCCGGAATATCTTTTGCGGCTATCTGTGTGATATCACCGTTGGGCAGATCACCGAAATTGGCCAGATAGGTGCGCTGGGCAAATTTATCCCATTCTGAGGTGAAAACACAGCGTCCGCCCTGTTTCTGAAAGGGAAGGCGGATCCCGCCGATACCGGCGAACAGGTCAATAAAGGTGAATGTGCATTCATCTTTTGCTGACTGCCGGAAAGGGGCGTCCTCAGGGTGTTTTTTCAATGTAATCTCCGGTTCGGTAAACAGCCGCCGGGCAGTGCGCCGGTTTTATCCGGGCACTATAGCACTGCCCGGGTCTCCGGGAAACTGCATTGCCGTTATTGGGGCAGTAAAAATCCTGCTGTAAAAGGTATTAGTCAACGTTGGCAATGAGCCGGGCTAATGGCAGCTTTCTGCATTATCATTATTAGCTGATTACTGATGCTTTACCGGCAATAATAATGTTATCTCAGAATATGGCATATCAGTCAGGCGGCGGGGAATATAAAGGAATCGTGTATGAAGGCAACATCGGAAGAAGCTCGTGTATTTATTGAAGTCGTTGAGCACAAAAGTTTTACTAAAGCCGCAGATAAACTGAATCTGGCGAATTCTGCCGTCAGCCGTACTGTTAAAAAACTGGAAGAGAAACTTGGCGTTAATTTGCTCAACCGGACAACCCGGCAGATTGATCTGACGGCAGAAGGTGAACTTTATTTTCAGCGGATGAAAGGTATCCTGCAGGAAATGCAGGCCACAGAAAATGAACTGCTCGGTTCACAGAGTTCGCCGAAAGGTGTATTACGGATTGATGCGGCAACCCCGGTTGTCCTGCATCTGCTTATTCCGTTTATTTCGGTATTCCGCCGTCAATATCCGGATATTGTATTATCACTGGTTTCATCCGAAACCTTCGTTAATCTGATTGAGCGTAAAGTTGATATCGCGATACGGGCAGGGCAACTGACAGATTCCAGTCTGCGCGCGCGTCTGTTATTTAACAGTTACCGGAAAGTCGTGGCATCTCCCCGTTATATTGAAACTGCTGGTAAACCCTCCTCAGTGGCTGATTTATATCATCACACCTGCCTGACATTTACTGAACCGGCATCACTGAATACCTGGCCGCTGAATACAGAAGACGGCCGGCTGATTAATGTTGCGGACGGAATCTCTTCGAACAACGGGGAAACATTACGGCAGTTATGCGCCAGTGGGGAAGGTATCGCGTGTCTGTCTGATTTTATGGTGAATGAAGGGATTGAGAGCGGGGAGTTTACTGAATTGCTCAGTGATGAACTGCAGCCGGTTCCGCTGCCGTTTCATGCGGTTTATTACAGTGACAGAGTGGTCAGCCGGCGAATCCGGGTCTTCATCGATAGTCTGACGCACTATCTGGCACACATTCAGAAGCCATAATTATTGATGACTTCTGAATTCAACACAGGATTAATCCCATTCAGGAGCCAGTCCTTCCGGGCTGACCAGACGATCATTGCAGTCGAGTTTTGCAATCGCATCACGATCGGCCCGGTCGAGCTGCAAGTCTGCTGAGTGCAGGTTGCTTATCAGGTTTTCACGTTTGGTTGAAGCCGGGATAACGGAATAACCTTCACCCATCGCCCATGACAGAATAACCTGTGCCGGTGTTGTATTATGTTTTTCTGCAATAGACTGAATAATTTCGTCTTTTAATGCTTTGCCATAGGCCAGCGTCATATAAGACGTGATATGAATACCCAGCTCTTTTGCCCGCTCAGCCACTTTACGGTTTTGCAGGTAAGGTGACAGTTCAATCTGGTTGGTGGCAATATTTTCAGCACCCACTGCGGCGACAGCTTTTTCCATCAGCGGAATAGTGAAGTTGGACACCCCGATTTCACGTGTCAGACCCTGTTTTTTAGCTTCTGTCAGTGCGGACATAAACTCTTCAACTGAGACTGCATCATTCGGTGACGGCCAGTGGATCAGTGTTAAATCGACATAATCGGTCTGTAAATCACGCAGGCTTTTTTTCAGGCTGGGAATGAGCTTATCTTTGCTCAGATTCTCAATCCAGATTTTAGTGGTGATGTATAACTCTTCACGCGGAATACCACTTTCTGTCAGCGCCCGGCCAACAGCCGCTTCATTTTCATAAATCTGTGCAGTGTCGATCGCACGATAACCAACGTCTAATGCATTTTTGACGGATGCAATAACAACATCACCTTGTAAACGAAAAGTACCCACACCTAATACAGGAACGCTCATATTATACCTCTGCGATAAATAAAGTTGGGATGGTTAAATAAAGTAATATTATTATATTATTTAATACAGCACTGATTATTGTGGCATTTCCCATTCTTGAACTGATAATTGTGTAACCGGAAGCACCTTCTGCTTTTTGAATCCTGTCTGAATTCTAATTTTTTATCTTTACGATCCGGATAAGGCCTGATGGTGAAAAAGAATACTGCGTTATACAGGTGACAAAAAGCCTCAATGGAACAATAGACTTTTCTCAAAAGAGCAATAATCACAGATACCTGTGTGATATGCTTTATCCATGCAGCTAATAGGGGGCATGAAACAGCATCATATTATCAGTTATTTAAATTAAGGAGTGAGTGATGAATATATTACTTATTAACGGCGGGCAGGTCTTTGGTCATTCCTCCGGTCAGCTTAACCGGACTTTACATGATATTGCCTCAGCTCATTTAACCGCATCTGGTCATAATATTAAGGAAACACAGGTTGATGAAGGCTATAACACAGATGAAGAGATTAATAAATTTATATGGGCAGATGTCATCGTATACCAGATGCCGGGCTGGTGGATGATGATGCCATGGAAAGTAAAAAAAATACATGGATGATATATATACAGCCGGTCATGGGGAATTATATGAAAATGACGGACGTACTCGTCGTGATCCTAAAAAACAATACGGAACCGGCGGGTTATTACAGGGTAAGAAATATATGTTATCAGTGACCTGGAATGCACCGGAAGAAGCCTTTAATGAATTCGGCAATTTTTTTGACGGCAGAGGTGTTGACGGTGTGTATTTTGCCTTCCATAAATCACAGCAGTTTCTCGGAATGTCTCAGTTAAAGACATTTATGGTCAATGATGTTATCAAAGAGCCGGCTGTTGAACAGAATATTGCCGAATATAAACGTCATTTAACCATGATATTAAATTAACGCGACAGCTCCGACTGCTGGATCAGAATGCTGTGGCGGTCAGAGATATCAGTATTCGTCTGGCCTGTGAAATATTCTGCCTCTGTAGATAAGGTTATTCTATGGCTATCCGAGAATTCCCATGCTCTCTTATTTATAATGATGTTGCTTTGCTGGTATTTTTATCCAGTGGAAATGCGTATTCATCAAGTAATTTCCATTCAATCTGATTATTTTCAGGTATGCCTTGTGGCAGATTAAATATCTGCTCAGACAATGGCGGTACCGGTTTGAATAATTCCCGGCTATCAATGTCTTTTGAATTGATACGTAATGTATCAAATGTAACAAAGATTGGAGAGTCGTTTTTTACCAGCAGAGTGTTTTCCCGGCGATGGAATGAAATTTTATCCTGAATATCGTTTATTTTTAATGATTCAATATTTTTTGGTCGATAATATATTTTAAAGACAAATGATCGCATAACAGACATCTTTGTTTTATCACTTTCATTTTTCTGAGAGGAGGGGATAAATAAAAACTTAGTCAGATACACTGATTCTCTATCTTTTGGTAAAGAATTATTCTCAGATGAGAAGATAATACGCCAGTCATAATAAGAATCCGGCATGATTTTATACAGGGGAGGAATAACTATAAACGGGATGTTTTTACTGTTTTCTGTCAGTTGATCAGTGCCGCTGCGTATATCCAGTTCAGCTACCCCTGTCTGAACCAGATAAGGCTCATTTTCTCCGTTTCTGAGACCAATCGAAATACTTTTATCACCCTCAACATAAGTATGTCTTTTTAAAGAAAATAAAATATTATTTTCTGACTGGCTGTATACTGAAGCTGAAAAAAGCAACATCAGAAATAAAAATAAATATCCTGTAATTTTTTGCACTATTACTCCTGTTAGCGGGTTAGCCGCTAATTACATTCTGGTATAAATGCTTATTACAGTTTTTCCTCTGTAATTCCCGGCCGGCACGGTATCGTCAGAACAAATTGCCCACTTGATACCGAGGTGATATAGCTGATCACTGGTGGCTTTTAATGGTAATGCTGTTTCCTGACCATTAAACTTAATAAGCCCGTCACTATTGGTATCCTGACACGTTAATGCCGGACTGATACCATTCAGAAATGTTTTACCCATAACCCATGGCCTTTTAGTAACGGAGGATGATGCTATATTTTTCAGTAATAAACGGGTCGGGTTAGTGCTGTCGGCAGTACCCTCAGTAATACGAGCTGATAAATACACGGGATATTGTCCATCCCCCGTACAATTAAATGTTAATGATGATTCCGTAATTACCTCATTTGTAAGGCTCATATTAACATCTATATTGTTGTTAGTGACGTTACTTATCTGACACGTCGACATTATATTAACATTTGTAGATACGTTAACTTTTAAATATCCTCTTGCCGCCTCAATTGCACCTTCCGTTGTAATGTACAGTGGTGCACCGGTATATTTTAGTGCCCCTGACGCTACCGGACGGGAGAAATAAATAGGATACTGGACTTTATCGTATATCATCATTTGTTTAGACCAGGTTGGTGGCACAGATTTACCAGACGGATAAAAACAGGTATACGAATTATCAGATGATGCAGCACCACTCCCCGTTGGCGGGCTAAAAAAAAGCCCTGACATAGTCCATCCTTCCGAGTGGTCTTTACCAATAATAGTAGTGTATTGTAATGTGGGTATAACATAGGCTTTTACAGCAGGATTAGTGCTGTTTACCAGCTCTAACCCTTTTTTATTTGTGCCGGGAATGGCGCCAAAAATATTTCTTCCACCCGAACACGATGAATTATTGCCGGATAAGCCAGTTAACGTAAATATACTTAACCATGTATCGTTTTTTGTGTTGTATGCGGTCGTAAGGGTCATCGATGTTGTCCCGGTCAGTGTTCCCTCCAGGTAATGAGCCGTCGCAGGGTTCGGTGTTTTAGCCAGATCAACTTCACCGTTTAGTGTCAGGTTCATTGTGCCGAAATTAGTTGCTCCGAATACGGTACCCTGTGATAGAACAGAGCCGGTGATACACAATAATGCAGCCAGTCGTTTATATATTTTATTCATTTGTTCTGCCTGTTATACCTGAAAATAGTATTCAGCTGTTTATTACCATTTATTACTATGCTCCGGAACTCACCTGTTCAGATAAGATACCCGCAGAATTACTCACACACGGCGTCAAATATCCGGATCGGCTGCCCCTGAGAAACCGGTAATTTTCCGATATCAGTAAAGGTTACACGGCACTGTTGTTTCTGCCCGTTACCCCAACCGATATACAGATTGCCGGACTCCGGCAAACCACTCATAAACAGCTGGTTATTATCACCGACAATACCTGTATTTTCTTCACCGGTATCACTGTCCGCCAGTGTGGCCACCGCACCGAACGGCAGCATCGTACCATTACGAAGTTTCAGGTTAATAATAGCCTGATACCCGACTTTGGTATTAAATTTAGCCTTAACGATTGCACCAGCGGTCGGGTAAACTGTTTTGGTGGTTTCATTCAGCATCACATTATCCGGCAACGTATTGACATCCAGACTGATAATATTGGCATTGTACGGAGAAACATACGGATATAATCCATAACCTCCGCTATTTATTACACTCTTCTGATTACTGATATGTGTTCCGTCCGCCCCCGGTGCCTCGATAATGGCCAGACTGCTGCCCAGACTCTGACCTGCCAGAATTCCGCCTGAATGTATCACCAGACTTCCTCCCACACTCCCGTTAACGGACCGGTAATCTTTACTGTAGTTATACCCGAGTGAGGCCGTTCCTTTACTGCCGGAGTAGTTGGTATACACATTGCCGCTGTTGCCTTGCCCTTTATTGGCATAGCTCTGCGAAATCCCGTATGTGAAACGGTTATCCAGGGCTGAGCCGGACAAGCCGGCCTGCTGGTTAACCCGGCCATTATTATCCTGTGAGTAGGTATAAGTGCTGCTTATACCCCGGACCAGCGTGTTATTAGAAAAAATACTGAACGGTACGCTGATATTCACACTAAACTGCCGGTTTTCCGGCCAGCTGTTTTCTGATTTGATTCGATCAATACTGTAGTTAAGAGAATAACTTACTGATTTATAAGAACCATTATACCCGGCTGAAATCTGTCTCACTTCGCTGTCTGAGCCCCAGAAGTCATAAATGCTGCCGGACAGATAAAGGTTACCGTAATCTCCGAGAGACTGAGATAATGAAGTTGTAAAGCTGCTGCGCTGACGCTGGTTCAGCCAGGGGGATACACCGTCTTTTAACCGGTAATCATGGTTATTAAAATCAGCAAAACTGAAATAATCCCGCGTCGAATAACGCAGTGCTGTCAAATCCACCGAGGTTCCGGTGGTCGTCATACTCTTCGAATAGCGAAGGCGGAATGACTGTCCCTTTCTCTGGCCGGTATCGCCGCCAAGTTCCGCTGATGCATGCGTGATATCAGCAGAAAGCGCACCGAAGACACCGAGTGAAATACCTGCACCTCCGGCGGCCGAAAGATAACTTTCCGCCGCCAGAACACCACCGTATAACGTTACGTTGCCCGGCAGACCGTAGATACCTGTGGCACTGGCAAAGGTACTTTTTTTGCTTCCCTGCGTAATTCCGCCATCATACTGCCCGGCGACAACCTCATACTTAATTCCTCCGGGGCGCAACATCACCGGTAATGAGGAAAATGCAATGGTAAATGTTTTCTCCGTTCCATTTTCTTCTGTAACGGTCACATCCAGGTCACCGGTATTGCCGGACGGAGAGATATCTTTCAGGCTGAACGGGCCGGGAGCCACATAAGTCTGATAAACCACATAGCCATTCTGTCTGACAGTCACCCGCGCATTGGACGTTGCAATCCCGCTGACTTCCGGGGCAAACCCGCGCAGGCTGGCCGGCAGCATTTGTTCATCAGAGCCGAGTTTTCCGCCCCGGAACGGAATGCTGTCAAACACATCAGAAGATGAAACCGACTCGCCCAGTGTAAGAACTGAGCGGAGCTGATGGAATGCCCGCGTGATGTAGGTATTGCTGAAATTTGTATCAGTTATCGTATTTCCTGACACCCGGCTCCGGCTGTAAGAACCCGTGGAGCGGGCCCGCCAGGCGCCCAGATTGATACCGGACTGAACAGTGGCAAATGCCGTATCATTAGTATCAGCTGCGCCCCCCGGTGTATCATTCCGGTTCCGGCTGCCGCTGACGAAGTAACTGAGAAACATCGCGGGGATCCCGTCGTCCAGTAATGACGGGTCAATAAATCCTTCAGCTTTATCTGTCATTGCTATCTGCGGGATACTGATCTTCATTGTTAAATCTGCGATATTTACCTGTATCCCGGAATCCGGGACATATGCCGGCAAATTCAGAATGACAGTATCCGGCGGCAGAATATTTAGCTGACTTATTGCTTTAATGTTGACTCCCCAGCTTTCCAGAAGGGCAGGGGTGAGTTCGGGAACGGTTTTTCCATCAGCGTCAGGCACAAAGGTTATCACCTGATCCCCAAGGTTATTCCGGTTGACCTGTATATTAATAGCAAATTTACCCGTTGGTATACTGTCATCTTTTGCAAACTGTGAGAGGTCAACCTGCGTCGGGTCTATACCTAACTGACTATCCAACATAGCCGGATCAAAATAATCGTCACTGTAGGAATAAAAAGACCAACATATCAGTGAGGATAACAGACAGATCCTGAATTTTGAGCATTTCATTCCTTGTACCTTTTTATCTTTCATAAGGAATTGCAATAGGTGACATCACTCAATCCGACAAAATCATTCTGCTGCGACCGGCATATTATTTTTCTGATAAGCGGGCTGAAAATGAATCGTTTCTGAGCGACCGCCGAAATCATTAATTACTTGCCAGTCAGCCTGCTGAATATCAGCCGTGCTATCTATTTTTTGCAGACCTGACGGGGACATCAGAATACTACCGGGTTGAGGGTGATGATTTACCGTCAGGTTGGTCACAGTCAGGTAATAAGGTGTCGGATTATAAATGTTCCAGCCCTGATTATTTTTAACTAATGTTATTTTTTCAAAAACAGGCTGTTCTGGTGCTGGTAATGTAGCAGGCCGGTAATGTAGTTTAACGACAATGGAGGTGACGAAAACTAAATCAGCCCCGGGGGTATTATTTTTGCTGGTATTTAAAGCCGGAATAGCCCGGACTTTTAAATAAAAAATGGATTCTTTATCTTTCGGTAATTTATCGGTGCTTTTGGGTATTATTCTGACCGAATAATCACTATTGGCATTAAGCCGGAATAAAGGGGGCGAAATGATAAACGATTCGCTCGGTGCTCCTTCCGGTGTTTGGATAACAGAGGCCTGGATCAGGTATGGTTTATCACTGCCATTATTAATATCAACTGTTTGATTTTTTTCTGTAGCTGAAAAAATAATCCGGCTTTTACTCAGACCGATACCTCCGGCAGATACGGTCTGGACCAGCAGTGACAGAAAAATTACCAGTACTATATTTCGCATAAATAATATCCTGAATTCACTATAGTTGCTTAATCGACCATGTAGGTCAGTGTAACTGTAGCTTTAAAATTACCCACGTTTTCTGCTGATGCAGAACAGTCAGCAATACCATTTCTGCACATCAGATAGGCTGTAAATGTTTTTGTAGCAGATGCGGATGTGAAACCGCTCCACATCGTATTTTTTTACCTTAGTAAAAAATACATCATCTGACTGTTTGGCATTGTTTTTATCTGATATTCTCACCGCGAAGTTTTTATTTTCAGGAGAGTCCAGGTATCCATCATTAATATAATTTCCGGAGATTAATATCTTATTGTTTGTGAAATTATTATTTTTACATCGCACCAGTTTGACAATAAAATCTTTTTTTTATATTACCGGCTGCCGCATCCGTTTTGAATTTTTCAAGTGGTATACTTCCAAAATCCACCATGTTGACAGCGGTTCCTTCCACAGTAATTTCACAAGTATTAGCCAGTACCTTCACATTAAATGTAAATTCTGCATTATCAGCCGCCGGAAGCATCCCGGTCCAAAAGGATAATAATGATATAGTGATCATAAGCAGATATTTTTTCATTATCATGTTTCTTTATGATTACGGCTGAATAAGTGTTAAATCAATTGCAGCAACCAGATCTCCGGACTGCGCCGGCAGCTCACTGATTTTAACGATACTGACTTCAAATTGAGTCTCCAGTTCACCATTGTGTGTCACAACAGACGAGACTCCTGCAACAGATGAAGGAAACGTGACAAGCTGACAGCCCGTTTTATCCTGGTTACACTGTCTCAGTACAAATCCTGCGTTCTGCTGGTTTGAATCAGGAAATATCTTATTATCTGTACTGATCCGGGTTCCGTTTGCCGGGGTTATTTTTATCATCTGTACCGGTTTCCCGGATGATACATCAAACCCCGAACACGCATACCGGAATGTAAATGGCACTGTATAGGTGGTATCACTGGTATCTGTTTTCAGTCTTCGGGTTTCAACTAATTCAGTAAATAAAACTTCTTTGTCAGCCATGTTAACAACACAGGAGCCACGGGTGATGGTTCCGGTTACCGTAAAGGTTTCCGCATGAGTTATACCGGACAGACCCGGGCCTATCAGGATAAGTACCATTGCCTGAAGGTAGAAAACTGAGATCGCATCAGTGAATCTGTGCACTAAACTCATTATCTCCTCCTAAATCATTAATGACCGTCCATTCTGCAATTCCTTTACGGGCATTTACCGGTACGGAGTAACTGAGCGAATCAAATGGCGGGATCATTGTATTTTTTTTTAGCCATACTTAAATCAACTTTGATACCGTTTAACACCAGGCGGTTAAGGGAAATATAATATGGCGAATTGTTTGCGACTGTAATACCTGAAGAGGTTGCGTTGACTGCCAACTGAGGGTACGCCTCCTCAGGTGACATTTTAAGATTACCCGGCCGGTAAAATATTTTAATAATATTATCGTAGGCTATACTCAATGCGTTACTTTTAGTACTGCTGCTGGCTGCTGGTATCATAACAGCATGCAGATAAAAAACGGTTTCACGATCGGTAGGTAAAGATGATGTATTTGCATAAATACGAACCTCCTGATTTGTTCCTTTCAGGACTTTAACTAAAGGAGGTGAAACACTGAATAATGGTGAAGGTACATTGTCATCATTAGTCACACTAAATTTAGATAAAAAAATTAATATCTGTATTGTTTCGGGCCGAAACTGCAATACTCTTACTCTCCTGTGGGTATACCAGGCGAGTGGCGTTCAGGCTGACGCCGGCCGGGAAAGCAGGCAACGATATAAATAAAAACATTATAAAAAAAATATGATTTTTTATTTTTGATAATATTTCTTTTTTAATTGAAAACATTTTTATTTATACCTATATGGAAAATAATATACAGAGGCTTTTTCAAGCCTCTGAGTGTTACATATATCTTATTTTATTAGTTATATGCTACGCTGAAAGTTACCGGTACACTCATAACTTCTGCTTTCGCAGCATCAGCTGCCTGGGTCAGTATTAAATTAGCTTTTAACGGAATTGATGCGTTTGTTCCTTCTGACACTTTGGTAATGTCTGCTAATTGAGTAGCCTGATTCGGAATAAGAGTAGTTCCTGTTGCTGCATCAGCACCATAGAAAATCTGAACAGCAAGAGACTGTGCTGCTTTATTCGCAAAATATTTCTGAGAGTAATTTGATGCCTGACCGTCAGCATAAACAAATACTTTTGCAGGATCAGCAGCTTTAGAGCAGTTAGTCAGCACCAGACTAAAATCTTTGGTTACCCCAATCTGAGTGTCAGCAGCGGCTGCACCCAGTTTATCAATAGTAAAGATACCGAAATCAACGGTGTCACCTTCGGTGGTTGAAGAGACATCACATGCAGCGTCACGTAACTGCGCTTTAAAGGTGACGGTTGCCCCTTGTTTAGACGCTTCACCAGCGGCAAATGCAGCAGTAGATACCATCAGACCAGTCAGAACAGCAGCAGAAATTACTTTTTTTTGAAAAAAAACATAATAAACCTCATATTTATTAAGGGTAAGTACGTCTGTCTGTTCTGAATAGACAACAGGCAGAAGAGTGTTTGCATATAAAGGCAACGGAATAACATTAATATTATTTCACTAAATTTATATATCAATTAGTCATTAAAAGATGAATGAATCATTTAACAATGTAATACATTAATTGAATTGTATTAACATATTGACCTTTTTTTTATAAATGATAAAAGAGAAACTCTGGTTATTTATAACCAGATTTTTTTTATTCACACTGAATTGGATTTTACATATTATAGTAATAACTATAATTAAATGTAAGTAGGAATATCGGCAAGTGACTCGTGAAATATAATGTTTTATTCTAAAATATGTTTTTTTTAGCATTGCGCTGTATTTTATTCCTTTTTAAATTACAAAAACAAGATTTAACACTAACACCAGACATCTTAATTTCAAACTTAATGATAAACAACCAATAACAATAAAAATCAATTTTAACTAAATATTTGAACTAAATCATAATAATATCATGTTGTTATGATTCAGTATCCCGTGCTGAGTTTTGTGAACGTCCGCTGATGCAGAAATTGCACCGGTAGAGTTTTATTCCGGAAAATCACACCACAGGTAAAATGCAGCATCATCTTATAACTTAGTGATTTTTCTATTTTTTCATGCCAATATTCGTTGTGTCCTTTGTTCATGCACAGGTGAAGATGTTGACCCGGTCTGGTCTGAAGCAGGGCCCCGGATTTCAAATTGTTCCGGACACTTTCAGGGTTATTTCATAAAATGATTTTTTTTATTACTCTGTCGTATTTTTTATTTTCAGAATAAAAAACCACAAGCACACTCTGTTTAGTTTCATGTAATCACTTTATTATCCCGGATAATAATTAGTACAGAGTTTTTCCATTATTTTAAAACCCGGGAAAATTAAAATGGAATGTAGTATAAGAAAAGGTGAAACGATTATTTTTTAAGAAATTTACAAGGACACCGCAATGCCCGTAACTAACCCGGCTATTCTGAACGCCAAACTCTTACATGATATGTATAACGACAGCTACTTTCCGGATCATCTGGTAAAGCAGGGGGAGGATATTTTGCTGCGTTTGTGTGAAACCCTGGAAAGTAACCCGCCGGCGGATTTGGCGGCACTGTATGTACTGACAGCGCGGGCGACAGAAGAGTTTAATGATTTGCAGGAGGCATTTGGTGAAGCGGGCAGCGAGATTGAAACCGTTGCCCGTGAGTCTATCGGTAATTCTTTTTATATTATTGCCTGTGCCTATGGTTTTGAAGATGCCGATCCGGAGACGTTGATCACGGAACGGGACTGGTAAGCAGATATAACAGTAAGAGACAGGTGCCGGAAACACCGGCACCTGGTTTATTTTACCGCTGCTGCACTGTCAGCGTTTTTTCGTTTTTTTCCCTGACTGACCAGCAGCCAGACGGCAGCACTGACAATTAATGCGCCGAAGAAAAAATTCGGACTGAGCGTTTCATCAAGCACCAGATATCCCCAGAGAATACCGAATGGCGGGATCATAAATGTCACTGTCAGTGAGCGCATCGGACCAATGTCGGCAATCAACCGGAAATAGAGAATATAAGCTATCGCGGTACACAGCAGCCCGACGGCAATGACACTGCCCCAGACCATCGGCTGCGCCCAGTTAATGTCCGGTCCGGTTGTGACTGAAAAACCAAAAAACGGCAGCAGGAAGAGTGTGGCACCCAACTGGCTGCCAAATGCGACCAGTTTGGCATCCAGCCCGCCTTTGTCGTTTATCCAGCGGCGCGTCAGGAAACCGGCAAACCCGTAACAGGCAGTTGCTGTCAGACATGCGAGAACCCCCCACAGCAAATACGCGGAGGTCTGACTTTCACCCACCGTGGTGATGACGACTATGCCGATTAGGCCCAGCAACACACCCAGCCATTTTCGCAGAGTCAGGGTTTCTGAAAAGAAAGCAAAGCCAATCAACGCGCCCATCAGAGGTGTGGTGGCATTGAGGATTGCCGAGTAACCGGCGGGCAGCCATTGCGCCGCCAGGCAATACATAAAGAAAGGAATGCCGGAGTTAATCACACCCAGTAATAATATCGATTTAAGTTTTCCGTCAAACCGGAGTGCCCGGCGCATGACCAGCAGGATTACCGCAAGACCGGCACAGCCGAAAAACACGCGCAAAAATGCCGTATTGACGGCGCCTAACTGCGGAGCTGCCACCCGCATAAAAAGAAAACTGGCGCCCCAGATTGCCGCCAACAGTGTGAGTCTCAGATAGTCCGCCGCCCGCATGGGGGTCTCCTTATTTTGTGATGATTATACGCCTGTATTCAGGTGGGATAGACCCGCAGGTATCCGGGATACCCAACTGCACAATAATACACTTTGCATGAATACAGCAGATAAATCATCAGGGCGAATATTTCTTCTTGTGATAATCATTCTCAGTCAATATTATTTACGTCCAAATGATGCCCTATTGATCCTCACTTATTCTCACAGGAATTATGACATGCGTATTCGTTCGTTTTGGCTGCTCACGCCCTGCCTGACAGTTCTCACGCCTCCTCCGCTGCTGGCGGCACAATCACCGGGCGCTGATGAGCCGATTGTGGTATCTGCCACGCGGGGTTACCGGACGGTCGCAGAAATGGCGCAGACTACCTGGGTTATTGATAATGCGGATATAGCCCAACAGGCGGAGGGTGGCAAAGAGCTGAAAGATATTCTGGCGCAACTGATCCCGGGGATGAGTGTCAGCGGACAGGGACGGACAAACTACGGTATGAATATGCGCGGGCGCTCAATGATTGTGATGGTGGATGGTGTTCGCCTGAATTCATCACGCAGTGACAGCCGCCAGCTTGATTCCATTGACCCGTTCAATATTAATCATATAGAAGTAATTTCCGGCGCAACTTCTTTGTATGGCGGCGGCAGCAGCGGCGGTCTGATTAATATCGTGACCAAAAAAGGGCAGGCAGAAAAACAGGTTGAAGTGCAGATTGGCGGCAAAAGTGGTTTTCATAATGGTTCTGATCATGATGAAAATGTGGCGGCGGCCGTCAGCGGCGGAAATGAGCAGGTGACCGGGCGGATGTCGGTTGCGTACCAGCGCTATGGCGGCTGGTATGATGGCAAAGGCAATGAAGTGCTGATTGATAACACGCAGACCGGACTTCAGTATTCTGATCGTCTGGATGTGATGGGTTCCGGGACACTGAATATTGATGAAAACCAGAAGCTGGAGCTGATGGCGCAATATTACAACAGTGAATCAGACGGTAAGCATGGGATTGACCTTGGCAAAGATTTCTCTGCCGTGCTCGGCAAAGGGTCGGCGCATAACAGTGATAAGCTGGATTCAGACCGGATACCCGGTACCAAACGTCATCTGGTGAATCTGCAATACAGTAATCAGGATGTGCTCGGACAGGATCTGGTGGCACAGGTTTATTACCGCGATGAAACGCAGACCTTCTATCCTTTTCCGGCGCTCGGCGGTAAAAAGCCGGATTATGTGGTGAGCAGCATCAGTGCATCTGAACAGAAAACAGATTTCTACGGCAGCAAAATTACCTTTAACAGTAAGCCACTCGATAACCTGACACTGACTTACGGCGCAGATGCCGAGCATGAAAAATTCAGTGCCAACCAGAAGTTTTTCAATCTGGAAAAAGCAAAAGAAAGTAACGGACTGACGCTGGATTCGGCGTATAACACCGGGCGCTATCCGGGCTATACCACGACTAATATGGCGGCTTTCCTGCAAAGCAGTTATGACATTAATCCGTGGGTGACACTGAGCGGCGGTATGCGTTATCAGTACACTAAAAACAAAGTGGATGATTTTGTCGGTTATCAGCAGCAGCAATTGATCGCGGAAGGAAAAGCGACGTCTGCGGATGCGATTCCGGGCGGAGAAACGGATTACAACAACCTGTTATTTAATGCCGGTGTGCTGGTGAATATCACCGATACACAGCAAACCTGGTTTAATTTCTCACAAGGCTTTGAAATTCCTGATATTGCCAAGTTTTATGGTACCGGCACGTATGGCAGTTCAGTTAACGGACATTATCCGCTGCTCAATAGTGTGAATATTAATGATACGCGGGTTAAAGGGATTAAAGTTAACTCATTTGAACTGGGCTGGCGTTACACCGGTGACAGCCTGCAAAGCCAGTTAGCGGCCTATTATTCACTGTCTGACAGCAGTTATGACATTAATAAGAAAGACATGACTATCTTCCTGAAAGATGACAAACGCCGGATTTATGGTGTGGAAGGTGCGGTGGATTATTTTATTGCTGATACTGACTGGCGTGTGGGATCAAATTTCAATCTGATCAAATCTGAGACAAAAACGGATGATCAATGGCAGAAATGGAGTGTAAAATTCGCCAGCCCGTCAAAAGTAACCGCCTATGTCGGATGGGAGCCGGATGACTGGACATTGCGTCTGCAAAGCCAGCAGTCATTCAACCTGACGGATGCGGACGGACAAAAACTGGATGGGTATAACACCGTCGATTTCCTTGGCAGTTATCTGTTACCGG
The DNA here is from genome assembly GCF_001676155.1 of Morganella psychrotolerans. Classification (GTDB taxonomy): domain Bacteria; phylum Pseudomonadota; class Gammaproteobacteria; order Enterobacterales; family Enterobacteriaceae; genus Morganella; species Morganella psychrotolerans. Next base: position 140,875 of record NZ_LZEW01000012.1, read on the forward strand.
TCGGTAAAGTCAGCTTTGCTGTCGAAAACCTGCTGGATAAAGATTACACCACGGTCTGGGGACAGCGCGCACCTATCCTCTACAGCCCGGCATACGGCGCACCGGAGCTTTACAGCTACAAAGGGCGCGGCCGGACATTTGCACTTAATTATCAGGTAACATTCTGAGACTCTTTCTATGCGTATATTGTTGTTGGTTGTAACCCTGGTCCTGAGCGTGGCAGCACAGGCTCAGACCCGGATAATCACAGATTTACAGGGCCGCCCGGTTGCAGTGAATACCCCGGTAAAACGGCTGTTTCTGGCAGATGCCCGCGATATTCTGGCGGTGGATATAGCTGCCGGAAAGAATCACCTTTCTTCTCTCAGCGGATGGAGTGATACGCTGGCACACTATGCGCCGGATCTGGAAGCCGCGTATCTGGATGTGATGCCGGAACTGGCGCGTTTGCCGGTTCTGCCTAAGAGCAAAGACGGTACGTTTGTGGTGGAAAATCTGCTGGCACTCTCTCCGGATGCGGTGCTGATGCATAAATCGTCTTACGGGCTGATGAAAAGTTCCAATCTGCTGCCGCAACTGGAAGCTGCCGGGATCCCTGTGATTTTTATTGATTTTCGCAGTGATATGACAGAAAACACGCCGAAGAGTATTCAGATCCTCGGTGAGTTATTTGACACGCAGGACCGGGCTGACGCATTCACGGAATATTATCAGCTGAAACTGGCGGCGTTACGCAAACGACTGCCGGAGCAGGCCGCCACTGTATTGATTGAAAGCAATGCCGGGTTATTCGGTAATGAGTGCTGCAAGCTGTACGGGCGCACCGGTTTTGGTGAGTTAGCGGCATTAGCGGGTGGAAATAATCTGGTCAGTGAATCAATACCGGCAAACGGCGCAGAAAGTAACACAGAGAATATCCTGCATCTCAACCCGCAGTTTTATGTGTTGACCGGTGCTGACTGGAAACAATATAACCGGCGCTCAGAGGCGGTAAGTCTTGGTTACGGTGTACAGCCTGAACCGGCACGGGCAGAGATGAACGCGCTGATGAACCGGCAGGGGCTTGCGTCACTGGACGCGGTAAAATCGCACAGAGTGATGGCGATTTACCATAACTTTTATAACAGCCCGCTGAATATTTTTGCCGCAGAGGCACTGGCGACATTTTTCCACCCGCAGGCATTCAGTGATATGAATCCACAGGCGGAAATTATCTCATTTCATCAGCGGTTTACAGCAATCAGTGGCGCTGGGACGTTCTGGGTAACAGCGCAGTAATCTGACCATCTGTCACGGCATATTATGAATAAGGGCAACCACAGATGTTGCCCTTATTTTTGGTTATTTTCCGGCGTCGGTTAAAATTCCGGCGATTCAGACCTCTGATTTGATCTTCCTCCCAATCTCATCATTCAGCAGCTATATAAACGTGATGTAAGACTCATTTTTATAAGCGTAAATATGAGTTAAGCCACATATTCCGGCATGAAAATAAAAACAAACGAAATCACTGAAAAAAAATAACATAATGAATTTACTGCATTATATTTTGCTTTAAACGATAAAGCGCTATTTCGGGCAAACGAGATCGTGCTCACATTTTTAAAACGGGAATGTGATCCGTATCGCTACTTATTTACACATATTTAGGTCATCTTTAAAAATAAGAAAAATCATATCAGGAGTGCGGTTTTGGAGATTTATTTCGACAGTAAGCTGTTATCCCTGAATCAGCATTTTACCTCAGCGGAGGAGGGAATACGTTACGCCGGAGGGCTGCTATATCAGGCCGGAGCCTGTAATCATGATTATATTGAGGAGATGATCCGCGTTTATCATGAATTTGGTTCGATTATTGTTCTGGATACCGGTGTGGCGATGCCACACGCAAGACCGGAAAAAGGCGCGTTAAAAACGGCATTTTCTGTTGTGGTAACCGGAACGCCGCTGGTGTTTCATCATGAAGAATTTGATCCGGTAAACGTTATTATTGCGATTACCGCAACGGACCCGGACACCCATATTCATCTGATTCAGACGGTGGCCGACCTTATTGAAAATAATATTACTGAATTTGTAAAAGAAAATAATAAAGAACAGATTTTACATTTTATCCGGATGTCGATAGAGAGGACAGTATGATTAAAATAAGAACCGTATGCGGCAATGGTATCGGTAGTTCATTAATGGCTGCCAATAATGTAAAGAAAATTTGTGAGGAGATGGGGATTAAAGCCGATGTGGCATCAGTTGATTTTGCTAATGCCGTTGGTGAAAGAGCAGATTTATATGTCACGATTAAAGAACTGGCCTCGCAATTTCCGGCTCACTGCCAGGTTGCCGTAATTCGTAGTTATGTTCATAAAGCAAAAATTGCGGAAGATATTAAAGAGGCTTTACTTAAACTGAGTCAGTCCTGATATCTCCTTATTCCTTCAAATTGCAGGTTTGTTGGCTGTATTCAGCCAGCCTGCATCCTGAATGATGTCGGGCATAGTTCATTTCTTTTACAGGAATTAAAATATGACTTATATTCTCTCATTTCTGACTGAGATATTCAGTCAGCCTGCTTTCCTTATGGGTATTATTTCCCTGGTGGGATTGCTGGCATTACGATCACCGGTTAATAAATTATTAACCGGTACATTAAAACCCATTCTTGGTTATTTAATGCTGAGTGCAGGTGCCGGTGTTATTGTGGCAAACCTGAACCCGCTCGGTGGTATTATTGAAGCCGGATTTAATATCCGTGGCGTTATTCCGAATAATGAAGCGATAGTTTCTGTTGCCCAGAAAGTACTGGGTGTGGAAACCATGAGTATTTTATTACTCGGATTTATTTTTAACCTCGCAATTGCACGACTGACCAAATATAAATATATCTTTTTAACCGGGCATCACTCTTTCTTTTTAGCCTGCTTATTTTCTGCGGTATTACAGGCGGCGAGCTTTAAAGGCTGGGAAATGGTGCTTATCGGCGGTTTCCTGCTGGGTTCATGGTCTGCTATCTCTCCGGCTATCGGGCAGCGTTATACCAAACGGGTGACAGAAGACGGCGGAATAGCGATGGGACACTTCGGGTCGCTCGGCTATTACCTGTCAGCGTGGATTGCGGGCAAAGTCGGTAAAGCGGAAGACTCATTTGCCGATACTGAAATCTCAGAAAAATGGGGCTTCCTGCGCGATACCACAGTCACTACCGGTATTGTTATGGTCGTTATCTATCTGGTGTGCAGTATTGTGGCAGGCTCCGGCTATATCAGCACTATTACTGAACAAAACATGGTTATCTTCTCCATTATTACCGGTCTGCAATTTGCTGTCGGGGTGGCGATTGTCTACAGCGGTGTCCGCTTAATTTTGGGTGATTTGGTGCCTGCATTCCAGGGGATCAGCCAGAAGCTTATTCCGAATTCTATTCCGGCTGTTGACTGTGCGGTCTTCTTTACTTTCAGCCCGACAGCCGTGGTTATTGGTTTTATCAGCTCCTTTATCGGCGGACTGGTGGGTATGCTGATGCTCGGTGGTCTGGGTATGGCGCTGATTATCCCGGGCATGGTGCCGCATTTCTTCTGTGGTGGTACATCCGGTGTTTTCGCCGACAAACTGGGCGGGAAAAAGGGCTGTATTATTGCATCCTTTATTGGCGGTATTTTCCTGGCATTCTTACCGGCGATGTTATTACCGGCATTGGGTAATCTCGGTTTTGAAAATAGTACATTCGCAGACTTTGACTTTGCGGTCTGGGGTATTGTTATCGGAGAAGCATTTACTCACTTCGGACAAATTGCGATTTACCTGATTTGCTTTGTCTTATTGCTGGCGTTATTAATCCCGTTTGCCTTTAAATCAGTCAAAGTGGTTGGTGATACCCTCAGTTATGACGAATTAATCGAAAAAGACCGTGCACATAAATAAATATGATACTGACGAAAGGCATTAAGGAGTTGTTATGGCAGTAATTTCTGTCGGTTTATCCTGCTTCGACCAGTTCTTTTTTTATTAATCACTGGCCGGAAGAGAATACCAAAAATTTCTCCGGGGATTTTATTGAAAGCGGAGGCGGCCCGTGTGCAAATGCCGCCTGGTTATTAGGGCTGTGGGGCGAAGATATCTATTATACCGGACACCTTAATAATGATATTTATGGTCAGAAAATTATTAATGAGTTTCATGATGTTGGTGTAAATACGGATTATGTTATTTTTAATGATGAAATGATCACTCCGCTTGCATCAGTATTAGTAAATCAATTAAATGGGTCACGGACAATTATCACGCGGAAATCAGCATTGCCACCGCGCATGACATTTGAAGAAAAACATAAGATTGATGAATTAATTAATAAACTGACACAGAAAGACAAAGGGGAAGTGGTCACAATATTAATTGATGGTCATGAACCGGAGTTAAGCGAATATATTATTCAGCGATTACCACAAGCCCGCGTCGTAATGGATGCGGGGTCACTGAGAGAAAGTAATTTAAATCTGGCTAAATATACCGATTACCTGGTCGCCAGTGAAAATTTCTCCCGTGATCTGATTGAAATTGATAAATTCACAACTGACAGTCAGTTAAAGTCAGCATTAACAGAGTTGAATAAGCTCGCGCGGGGGCAGGCATTTATTACCCTGGGGGAGAAAGGGTGTGCTTATTTACAGAACGGAATGCTGACAATATCACCGGCATTTGTCTGTAATGTCATTGATACCACCGGTGCGGGTGATATTTTTCACGGTGCCTTTACGTATGGAGTTCATTATAACTGGCATATAGAAAATATTATTTTGTTTGCCAGTTTATCTGCCGCTATTTCTATTGAGAAAAAAGGGGTGCGTGAATCAATGCCTGATTTGGCTGATGTCCATAATGCTGTTAATAAATATGAAAGAAACCTGAAAAATTATTTTGATTAATTTCTGAATTATATGTCAACCAAAGGGGAATACCAATGCTAGTTTCGATGGAGAATATGCTCAATCGCGCCTTCGCACATCAGTATGCCGTCGGTCAGTTTAATATTAATAATATGGAGTGGACGGGTGCGGTATTAAATGTCGCTCAGACATTACGTTCACCGGTTATTTTGGGTGTCTCCGGCGGGACGATAAAACACATGCTCGGGCTGAAATGTATTCACGATATTGTTATTAATGCGATGGATTATCTGGAAATTGATGTCCCGGTTGCGCTGCATTTGGATCACGGTCAGTCTTATGAAGCCTGTGAAGCAGCAATTAATGCGGGGTTCAGTTCTGTGATGTTTGACGGCTCTCATATGCCGTTTGCTGAAAACCTGGCAATAACCAAACGCTTGGTAACTTACGCCCACCGCCGTGGTGTTTCGGTTGAAGCCGAGCTGGGAACCATTGCAGGCAGTGAGGACGGCATTATTAATTCCCATGTGATTTATGCCGATCCGCAGGAGTGTCAGACGCTGGTGGAAGAAACCGGCGTGGATTGCCTGGCTGCCGCGCTCGGTTCGACTCACGGGCTGTATAAAGGTAAGGCGAAACTGGGTTTTGCTGAAATGCAGCACATCGCACAATTGGTGAGTGTTCCGCTGGTATTGCACGGCGGTACGGGAATTTGTGATGAGGATATGAAGAGAGCTATTTCACTGGGTACGGCAAAAATTAATGTGAATACTGAAAATATGTATGCCTGGTGCCTCGCCGTAAAAGAGCAGTTCGACCAGCAGGGCGCGCATGATATTAATGATCCGCGCAAAGTGATTATGAAAGGCTTAAAACCGGTTGCAGAGAGAGTGGAAGAGCGGATGCGTCTGTTCGGCTCTGCGGGTCAGGCTATTTAACCTTTTGTTTATTCTGATAATGACCGCCATTCAGGCGGTCATCGGAGACTGGGTCAGGTAATTTTTTGCGTTTTCAATAATTGCCTGAGAGATGCGTTGTAATGTGGCGGACTCAGGCTGATAACGATGCCAGTAAAGTTGTTTCTGCTGAACCAGTTCCGGTACAAGATTAATCATCCTGCCTGATTCAAGTTCATGTTTAATCTGATGTTCTGCAATCATACAGCAGGCTGAATTCTGCAATACCAACTGAATATACGCCTCAGATGACGGTACAATATGGCTGTTCAGGCTGCCGGGGGTTAACCGGAAGTATTCCTGAAGAAAAATATGGTGCATATCAGATGAGTGGTTGAACGAGACGACCGGCGCACGCAGCAATGCCTCTTTGGTGACGCCGTTTTTAAAGTGTTTCTCTGCAAATGCCGGGCTTGAAACAAAGATATAATCCATCGCGCCCAGATAATCACAGGTTCCGCCGACCGCAGGCAGCGGCTGCATACTGATTGCCCCGACCGCTTCACCTTTCAGCAGGTAGTCGAGTGTGCGGCTTTCATCATCCACCTTAATATCCAGACGGATTGCCCGGTCATCAAGAATCGGTTTTATTGCGCCCAGAAACCAGGTCGCCAGTGAGTCGGCGTTAATAGAAATGGGAATGGTCACCACATGGTTACCACTTTCATTATCGAATGCATCATGCTCAATTAAATCAACATGATATAAAAGTCCGAGTAATTTCTGACCCAGTTCCGTTGGTTTTGGCGGCACTGTCCTTGTCAGGAGCAGAGAGCCGACCTGGTTTTCCAGTTGTTTCACGCGCTGAGAAACTGCTGACTGTGTAATAAACAGTTTTGCCGATGCTTTTTCAAATCCCTGTTCTTTGATAATAAGATCAAGCAATCTCAGTGATTTATAATCTACATTCTTCATGGCGGCTCAGCGGTGGTGGCGAAAAGTAGCGCTATTCTACACGAAAAGGCGGACGGGAGGAAAAGCGCCGGCAGAGGGTGCTGCCGGCGTATAAAGGAATATCAGTCGATAGTCATAATAATGGAAATCATGCCACTGAATGCCCCCGGGGCGACAGTTCCGGTTGTTTCCAGTGTACTTTTCAGTTCAGCCTCTGTCGGGTAGTCACCTCTGACATACATCTGCACGCCTCCCTGTGATGCGTTCAGTGGGTAGTTATTCAGTGTCAGCCGGCTATACAGGTTTTGTTTGAGTTGCAGACGACTTTCTGTGTCGGAAATGGAATACACCCGTACAACCGTATCTTTACTGCATTTTACGGTCAGGTATTCCGAGGCGACATTGCCCTTAATCATATCGTCCTGAATCCGCCCGTGATCTAAAAAGATGTTCGGGTTACCGACATCAAAACTGCATATTCCGCCGGGTGGGGGGGATACACCACAAATAGCACCGGGAAACATATAGCCTCCGCCTGCATTTGATTTAGAGGTCAGAAAAAGGGTGACACACTCATTGCGGATAGGATCGCCGACATGGTTTGTATTGCTTGAGTAAGGCAATCCGCCAAAGCAGTTATTATAAATATAGTCATAGACATCACGCGCATCCCGAAGATTCACTAAGTTTCCCTGGCAGCGGCTGTTAAAATTACTGTCGTTACGTGACGCTACTCCGCCCTTATTGGCATTAGTGTGACGGTGATTAATATTGGCATAGCAGGTTTTAGAAAGCCCGGCCTGAAAGCACGGGTTTGGTTCTCCGCGTGCAGGAGGGCTCCAGGCTGCAATGGTATAGTAGTAATCAATATTTTTAGGTTTCCCTTCCGAGCGGGTGATATAGCTGTAAATTTCTGCGTGTGCGGAGGAAAGGGTGAATAAAAAAAAGCACAGTCAGTACACTCAGATAACGGATAATATTTTTCATACCGGCCTCAGAAGTAGTCGATAGTCAGGAATGCGGTGGCATTAAATGCACCATATTTAATAGTTTTGTCTGCCAGTGCTTTAGGTGCGACTTTTAAAAAAGCGATAAACCGGATTTTATTTTCACCATTACCGGCAATATTAATGGCATTGGAGAACTGATTCAGCGGAATGAGGGCGGCGGATTCTGTTTTGATACCGATAGCAAAGCCCCCGGCATTACTGGAAGCATCAAGTGCAAGATATTCTTTCAGCTCCACTGAGGTCGCGCCGGTAAATTTAATCTTAAAACGGTTCAGATCACTGATATCACACTCAGACAAAACCAGAGAGAATGATTTACTGACTTCTGTTCCGTCATAAAGATCCGGCAGTGAAACATCACTGAAATCAACCAGTAATTCTTTATTTTCAGGTAATAATGTACAGGGGTCATTATATAACTCACCCGTGACCCGTAAATTATCTGCGGCATTTACAGCAGGGATAAAACCGGCTGAAAAAGAGAGTGCGGCACTGAATATCAGCGCACAGAGAGCAGACGGACGAAATATCATCAGAAATACTCCATAGTCACAGTACCGGTTCCGCTAAAGTGACCGGGCGACAGCTCCCCGTTCGGGTTTTTTGTCAAAACTACCGTCAGTGTCAGATGACGGCTGTTAACCAACTGCGCTTTACCTAAATCCAGCTTTGTTCCTGTCAGTTCGATATTGAATGCCAGATTGCTCAGGTTGGTTTTAATCAGCTTATTATTGAACTGGGCGCGCGGTCCGTCTACGGTCAGATAGTATTTAAAATCAGCGCTTTCCTGCTCACAGACAAAGGGGATATCCACATCCCTGCGGGCATCTGCTTTTTCCAGCGATTTTATCTGTACACGCTGAAAATCAACCAGAATCTCTTCATCATTATTGACCCTGCAGGGCGGTGGTGGCACCAGTTTTCCGGTGATAATGATGTCGGCAGAACTGTGAGCCGCACCCGCGTATACCGGTACGGTTATACATGCCAGAAGCAGAGCAGCGGAAAATAGTTTCATCACAGCGCCTTATTCGTATTCAATATGGATAGTTGCAGTTGCACTGAAGTTTCCGGACGGTAATTTGGCACCGGGTTTTTTGGCCAGCACTACTCTTATTTCCGGTTGAGACGGATATTGAACGGCTATTTTTTCATCCAGCGAAAGCAGCGTGTTATTTGACTGAAATTTTACCGCCAGGTCATCTGCGCTGGTGGAGAGATAACGCTTATCAACAGCGGACGGTTTGCCGCTGATATATATCTTGATACCGCGCGCCCGGCTATCCTGGCACTCTATCCGGTAATCCAGCTTTTCACTGTAATTATCATGATCAATGCGCGTGGTAATAACGTCTTTAAAATCGACCAAAATATTTTTACCCTGATTAACTTTGCAGGGTGCGGAATAAATTTCACCCCTGACATAAACATCAAGATAGGTATAGGACGCGCCGGATACCGTCAGCGGCAGGCACAAAAATGCTGCACATCCTGTTCGGGTTAAAAATGAGTGGATCACCGGCGTTTCTCCTTTTATTGCTCAGCAGATTATTTATTGTCTGCCTGTACGGAACAGGCACTTCCGTTACAGCTGAATTTCAGCGGCTTGGTATCGCCATAGTCATTAACGTAGTAAGCCGTTGGTGAATTACCCAGAGCCGGGGCACTGAAAGTGGCAGTGGCTTTTGGTGCCACCATTATCGGGTCGAATTTCACTTCTTTCCCGCCGCTGGCTTCCATGCGGGTTACTGAAAGGTGGAAAGCGGTTGTATTATCAATGGTATATTGCCCGCCATTTTGCGTCAGGCGGATACCCTGTGCGCCATCAATAATCTCCATTCTGTCCTGTACCTGAATGGATTTAGGGCGATAGAACAGTTTGATTTTTGTCTGAAGCGCAATTTGCAGCACATTGCTTTTCTCTACAGCAGGCGGGATCTCACGGACATTCAGGTAAAATACAGACTCGCGATCAGCCGGTAATGATGCGGCTTCCGGTGATAACTGAACTTTTATCTGACTTTTGCTGTTCGCTTCAATCCGCTGAACCGGCGGGGTAACAAAGATAGGCGATGTGATTTTCTGACCTGCGCTGTTTTCAATCCAGGATTGTGCCAGATACGGTTTGCTGAGGTGTTCATTTGTCACGGTCAGCGGAACAGATTTATCACCTTCATTATAAATTACGCGGGTTCTGTCCAGTGCGATTGCCGCATTGGCCGCCAGTGGTGTTAATGCCAGAGTCGTCAGTGCAGCACAGAATAATGTTGTTACTTTTTGCATGTATCTTTCCTTACGGATCATCTGTCAATTCGGGTATGTACAATGTCTGTGCCGCTTTATTTTTTCAGGCAGGGCAACAGCATATTAAATTTAAAATCTTCAGTCAGTGTCGCCGGAATATGGATTGAACATTGAGTCTGTCCATTCCAGGCCACACTCAGATTTTGGTCCGGCTGGATACCCGTCAGGTAAGCCGCACCATTATCTGCAATAATTCCGATCTCCACACTTTTGTCATTCAGAACGGATGCGCCGAATGGCGGATGAGAATTATCACTCATAGCAATAATACTCATAATTTTATAACCTTCTACGATATTAAATTTACGGTAGCCGATAGCGCCGGATGTCATTGTTGCAGTCTGAACAGATGTCAGGGCTTCTGCGTTATCCGGCAGGTCTTCCAGATCCAGTGATAACTGGCTGCGTGAATAAGCAGTCGCTGTCGGGATAACGGCTTTTCCGAAATGGTTTGAATGCACCGCTTTCCCGGTGCCGCGTACAGAAATATCGGCAGCGCCATTGGTATCGACCAGAATACGCGGTGCCATTGTATTTCCGCTGCGGTGGAACGCCGCGCCTTCTGTGGTCAGGGTCATGCCGCCACGGGACTGACCAGATAGTGTCACAATATCATCCTGCACATAAGTACCGCTCAGTGAAAGGTAGTTATTTCCCCCTTCATTACTGTAAAAACCGGCGACATTAACATTATTATCGCCTTCCCCGACGGAAAGAGAATAGCTGCTGGCATTATCAATATCAGTGTAATAGTTAATATTGTTACTGTGCGCTTTCTTATTATAACTGCCGCTGTAGCTGACCATCCCTTTGTGGTCATCAAGCGGAACGGACAAACTGGCGTAAATACCATTATCTTTGGATGTGTCAGACTCTGTCCGGTACGCCGACATACTGACACTGAGATTGCGTTTATCTGCCCAGTCAAAGCTGCGTGACAATGTCATGCTGTAGTTATTGATGCTTGGCTTATTCCAGAATGTCTGATGGCTGTAGTTCAGATAGACGTTCATGCGCAGAGACGGAAACACCTTATTAAAGATGATGTTATACATCTCTTTGCTGCTTTCGGTATTACCGCCGCGATAGCGCTGGTCGACAAACTGATTCATTGTCATGTAATCCCGCTCGGAGAAGCGATAACCGGCGAAGGTCAGCTGACTGTTAATAGCATCGAATTCTTTTGAATAGGTAACACTGTAAGATGTGCCGCTCTTATTTTGTTTATCTGCAAGGTTATCTAACTGCGCCCGGGAATAGGATACTTTTACGGAGAATACCCCGAATGGTGCGATATCGCGCCCGATCCCGGCAGAGACATTCTGATAATCAGCAGCGGCCAGCGCACCACCGAATAACGTGGTGTTATTGTTCATCCCCCAGGAAAAACTGCCGACCCCAAAATCGGGACCTTCCGTTTTATGGTTATCTGCCATCGGCTTACCGGCGGCCAGTTTAAACAGGAACTGACCCGGGCGCGTTAATGTCGCCAGGCGGGATGTTTCAATGGTGAAATGCTGTTCGCTGCCATCTTGTTCTTTAATGGTGACATTCAGAATACCATCACCGATATAGTTCATATCACGGATACGGAACGGACCTCTGCTGACCTGTTCCTGATACACGATACGCTCGCCCTGGCGGATAATAACGGTCGCATTGGTGCGTGCGACCCCGGCCACTTCAGGCGCATAACCCCGTAAAAGTGGCGGAAACATATTTTCATCTGTTTCCAGGCTCAGACCAAGGTAGCGGAAGCTTTCAAACAGTTCGGAAGTCAGGTACTGCTCACCCATCATCAGGCGGGCACTGATTGAACGCAGTGCGCGATAGCCGTATACCTGGTTCCACTGCCAGCGTTTTGTACTGTCAGGCTGGTCGCCTCCGGTTCCCTGCCATTCAGCACGGACCCGCCAGGCGCCGAGGTTTACCCCGACATCACCATAACCGACGACCTCTTTCTTATCGTTTTTTCCGTTATCCTGATCTTTTTGGAATTTGCTGTAGGTCGCGGTGGCATTATAGTCAAAAATAAAGCCGGCAATACCGTCATCCCAGCGGGCAGGCGGATCCCATGCCGGATCGTTGTACTCCATATACGCCTGGGGAATATTAATGTTCAGCTTATTGTCGGGGATATCGCCTGTTGCCTGCATATCAGAAATAGCGCGGGTATCCAGACACTGTAAGTTATCCTGAGTCAGCCAGTTTGCTTTATTTTTCCATTCTTCTTTAAGATCAAGCTGTTTAAATAATTCAGGCGTAATACAGGGGAGTGTTATTTCTTTATCATCTTCAGGCGTGTAGAAAAGTATATCTTCTTCACTATCAATAATATTGTTATTTAGCTTTACGGCTAAAAGATAAGTACCGGGCATAACATAGTGAGCACGGCTGAAATTGGAAAAATCTATTTCCTGACTATCGGCATCAAGAAAAGAGGTATTGAAATTAACTGCCTCTTCTGCAAATGCATTGCTTATCTGGAGGGATACAATGATCGAAGCTGCGAGTATTTTTATTGTTGTTGCGAGCTTCATAAATAACGCCGACCACCATTGATTTATTCATTAATGCAGTGGCGGAAGCGGTCCGTGCATACCACTGCATATATTCAATCTTTAATCAGTAACGATCCTGTTATTGATAGAAAATCTGGAAGTTAACCGGGGTATCGAAACGACCTGTTGTTGCTTGTTCACCGGCAACAGCAGACTGATTACCTTTCACATAGGCTGCAAAGTTCAGCGGAGTGATTTGATCTTTACCACCGTTCAGGGTGTATTTTTCAGCCGGGAAACGTGAACCCAGTTCAATTGCTTTACCACCGCTGTCAGTCAGTGCGATACCGGCATTCTGAATAGAACCCAGACCAACATATTTAGAGGTTGCAGTACCATCTTTCAGTTCGATAGTTGGTGCTGTAAATTGAATCTGAGCTGTTTTATATGTTGTGGTGTCACAGTTTTTCAGTTCAATATTAAAATTCTTGCTATCAGTACGGTAAGTACCGGTAGTTAATTCATTACGGCTGATTTCACCGAAATCAACTGTCTGGTCCAGGAATTTACTATCAATAGAGCAAGGTACGTTATTAATGTAACCTTTAAAATGAACAGTACCCAGACCGCTTTTTACTTCTGGTGCAGCAGGGGTAACCGGATCTTCAGCTTGAGCTAAGCCGACAGTAAATAATGATCCCAGGACAACTGAGAGTAATACTTTCTGGAGTTTCATGTTATTTCCTTTATCAGGGATATTTGTCAGTGTTAAAAGTAATGTTTTATTTTTGATAACAAGGGTAATGAAATAGATATGTCCGATATAAATATATCGAATATATTTAATATGAGTAATTAAGGGTAATGCACTCTAAATACTTGGTCATATTATGTTGTTTGTTTTATAGCGTGTCAATTTAGCGGAGAGGGTTGCTGTTTTTTTATATTACATTAACATTTGATGTTAAGTTTCAGGATGTGAATTGCAGGTAGGATTATATCTCTGATATGAACATAGCTGGTTCATGGAATGAATTTATGATGAAGGTATAAATACCTGGTCATTTTATGATTATCTTTTACATATATCATTAAAATTCAAATTTTCGATATTTTAATATACATGGGGCGTACGAGGATATGCGTTTAATCTGACTTGTCCGTCATTAAATGCACATTTTCAGTTACAGATGCTATTTACACAACTAGTTTGATTATAATCATGTAGTGAAGTGATTAGTTTTTTGTGCTTAGTCATATGCCTGTAATTGGTTATTAAAGATAACAGAATCTATTATCAATTACATTATGAAGGTTTATTTACTATTCTTATTTTGGGAGATTGCTCACAATCTCATTAGCCTCAGCAATAACGTATAAATAATGCGGTGGCACAGCAAGATTACGCACGCAAAGGTTAAGCAATTTTTACTTATCTTATATGGCACAGAGTATGTCGGTTAACTCAAAAATGGATGGGTGATAGCATGTTATTGTATGTGACCCAGCGCATTTTTTTTTTATTCATACGATGGTATTTTTCCGGTGGAAATGTCATTTGTACACAAATGCAACATTATATAAACAAATCGTCCCATTTATTTGACATAAACACGATGTTTTCAGTCGGGCCACGGATTGGATAAAAAGTAACCTGAAATATCGCCCGGTAATGAACGACGCCACTTCCGAAATCCTCTTTTACCTGATTTTTGCATTTATAACGGAGAGAATACTCAATAGTGTGAGCTACATCTATATTTACACCATAGTGTGATCTATATCTGATTTATTTATCCTGTCGGTATCCGACCTGTTTTCCTGTAAACAGTTTAATATTCTGACCTAACGTTGGTAATAAGCGGTAACCGTGTGTTGTGGCGGGGTGCTGCTGAATAAATTCAGGAATAAAGTTCTATTTTCGTGATTATATAAAATAATCAATAATATGACTTTATGGCGGAATAATTAAAAAAAACAGGGGCAGGCTCACATTATGGATTTATTTGACGATTTTTATGATTATGTGAATCAAAACAAACATCACTTATCGAATAATATTTTTTACAAAAAGACACCAAATTGTATCGAATTGAAAAACAACATTATTTTTATTAATTATTATCCCGAAATAAGTGAGGGCGTCAGGGTTAATCAATAAATATTAATTTATCTGTTTTCATCATTCCTAAAAGGCATGGAAGAGGAATTTTCGGAATATTGTCAGGAAAACAGTCTCGCAGGTAGTATGAATAAGGAAGGGTACGTTTTTATATAAATACACACGAGTAATTCTCAATAACAATTACTATAAAGGTAACACTATGGATATATTAAAAGATAGTAAGTTGCTTTTGGTCAGCTTATTTATCATTCTCCTCGCGGAAGCAATAGGGCAAATTAAGATCAGTTTGGTGATGATTTTTCCGATGCTTTATTCGATGCTGATGGGTGGTATTATCAGTTTTCCGAAATTCAAAATCCTCAATGAAAAGAATATGGCCCGCGCTGCTTCCATTATGAGTGTGGCGCTGGTTATCCTGATTGCCAAGCTGAGTACATCGGTCGGGGCGTCCTGGGAAAAAATCATTCAGGCGGGTGGTGCGCTGGTTTTACAGGAAGTCGGCCACTTTATCGGTACTATTCTGATGGGTCTGCCGCTGGCTATCATGTTGGGTATGGGACGTGAAGCAGTCGGTGCGACGTATTCTGTCGGCCGTGAACCTAATATTGCCATTATCGAAGCCAAATACGGATTAAGTTCACCGGAAGGCCGCGGTGTGATGGCGATGTACATCTGCGGTACGTTATACGGTGCGGTCTGGATGGGCGTTCTCGCGAGTGTGATTGCCGGTCTGGATATTATGAGCCCGCTTGCTCTGGCGATGGGCGCCGGTGTGGGAAGTGGTTCAATGTTAGCGGCGGCGGTTGCACCTCTGCTGGAACTCTATCCTGATCAGGCTGCTGATATTCAGGCATTCTCATCTTCTGCAAACCTGATGTCCTCTGTATTAGGTCTGTACATCTATATCTTCTTCTCCTTACCGTTTGCGTCTTACCTGTACAACAAATTTAAAGGAAAACGTGCTACGGCGACTGCGGATACTAATAAGGATAATTAATCATGAAAAAGATGACAGAAATTGCCGTAATCCTGGTTTTGGTTGTGTTATTTACCGCGCTCGGTGATGCCGTCGGCGGGTCAATGTACGGGCGTGGTGAGTTCGGGCAGGTGTTCAGTGATACCTTGCTGGCGATGAGCCTGTTGGGCGCAATGTCCTTTGTTGCGTACCTGATTGCGATGATCCCGCCGTTAGGCAAACTACCGGTTATCTTCTGGGTTTCCCTGATTGCTGCCGGTCTGTGTTCTCCGCTGTTCCCGTACGACAAAGAAATGATCGCGATGACCGGGAAAGTGTCCATTGCGGTTATCAGTACGACAGTACTGGCCTTTGCCGGTCTTTCACTGGGTAAAGATATTGATAAGTTCAAAGCGATCTCCTGGCGCATTATTCCGGTATCGCTGGCAGTGTTCTCCGGGACATTCTTATTTGCTGCACTTATCGGTCAACTGACGCTCACATGGAGCGGTGTTATCTAATC
This sequence comes from Morganella psychrotolerans, assembly GCF_001676155.1. Taxonomy (GTDB): domain Bacteria; phylum Pseudomonadota; class Gammaproteobacteria; order Enterobacterales; family Enterobacteriaceae; genus Morganella; species Morganella psychrotolerans. The sequence goes on from NZ_LZEW01000012.1 coordinate 157,023, forward strand.
AGGCGGAGTATTCAGCATGACAATGACTAAAGACCAACTGAAAGCGAAAGTCTGTGAGGCAATTGCTGCCCGCAAGAGTGACATTAAGAAACTGGCAGAGAATATCTGGGCAGAGCCTGAACTCGGTTATAAAGAGATTAAAACGGCGAAGAAAGTTGAAGCCGCATTTGATTCTCTGGGCGTAAGCTACCGTAATCAGCTGGCTCTCACCGGGGTTAAAGCCCGCCTTAAAGGCGGAAAAGGCAGTAAGCGAAGTGTTGCGGTGATCGGTGAGCTGGATGCCATTATTTGTGCTGAACACCCCGATGCGGATGATCAGACCGGTGCGGCGCACTGCTGTGGTCACAATGCGCAGATAGCCAATATGATGGCCGTCACCATGGGACTGATTGATTCCGGGGCGATGGCATATCTTGCGGGGGACGTTGTACCTTTCGCAGTTCCTGCGGAAGAGTATGTGGAACTTGCATACCGTAATAAACTGATTGAGCAGGGAAAAATCAGTTATATCGGTGGTAAACCGGAGCTCATTTCTCTCGGCGAATTTGACGATGTGGATATGGCAATGCAAATCCACTTAACCAGCGTCAAATCTGAGCGTGAGAATGGCTTTATTGAAATCTCCACAACCACGAACGGGTTTGTTGGTAAGCTGATTAATTATAAAGGTAAACCGGCACACGCCGCAGCGGCTCCGCATCTGGGCATTAATGCACTGAATGCAGCAATGATCGGCATTATGGGCGTCAATGCTTTGCGTGAAACCTTTCAGGAGAAAGATTACATCCGCTTCCACCCGATCATCACCCAGGGCGGTGATCTGGTGAACGTCACACCAAGTGATGTACGGATGGAAAGTTATGTCCGCGCATCAAACGTTCCGGCTATGATTGATGCCAATGAGCGCATTACCCGTGCGCTGGTGGCAGGTGCGATGTCTGTTGGTGCGCAAGTGGAAGTGAAAGATTTACCGGGCTATCTGCCGCTGTATAACAACGCCATACTGAATGACCTGTTACAGCAGAATGCGGGCGATTTGATTGGTGATGAAAATGTCTGGGTTGCCGAGCACATGACCGGCAGTACCGACACCGGGGATCTCTCCCACATCATGCCGGTCAGTCACCCGTGGATTGGTTCTATCCGTGGCGGTTTGCACGGGAAGGATTATGTGGTCTTTGATGATGATATGGCCTATATCCGTCCGGCTCAGATGATGGCAATGACCATTATCGATCTGCTGTTTGATGATGCTGCCGGTGCTGAAACACTGTTGGCAGAATACACGCCGCTGATGAAAAAAGATGAGTACCTCAAATTTATCGGTTCCTTTAAAAACTGATAATCCCCGTTAAGGCCCGGAAACGGGCCTTTTCTCTTTGGTTCCCCGCTTTCTGTTGATTTCGTCCCGCTTTCAGACAGACGGAAAAGATTTATCCTGTTGTTGGTGATAAAGTCACCATTGCATAAGAAAGATGCAGACAAAACTCAGGGACAGAATGGCGATAATATCAGCACCTCTATTAATTTATCAGTCACCGCGACGCAGGGATGATTACCGTACGGATGATATGCGATGCGGTGATCTGGATACTCTTGCGCTTCGTGACCAATTGCGGCTTTGCGATGTTTCCGCTCAGGTGGACCCGTATACCATGCAAAAACCCGAGGCTGATACGGGTTGTCATCCCGCCTTTATGGGACTGAATTATACGCCTCAGATTTTTAACCTTGGCGCAAAAGCGTGCAGCCGGATCCTGTTTGATGAGATGCGGCAACTCTCCTCTGAGTTTTCCTGGTCATGCGGCTACCGGGGTATTTTAAGCAAACTTATCTCTCATATGCAGCGTGCAAACGGTAAACCGTATCGTGATCGCGCGCTGGATTATTCATTCCGTGACAATATACTGAACCGGGATGCACTGAATCCGGTGCTGGCATCCGTCAGAAAAACGCTGACGGCTCACATTGACTGGCAGGAAGGAAAATTGTGCGGCAATGTGAATATGGAGAATAAATTCCGCGAAGGGCTGAATAAGACACTGTTACCGGCATACAGCCGCTGGCATGATTTAAAAAGAAAAACACCGGTTATTCTCAATGATACCTGGGCGACTGAAATTACCCTGGAATCGCTGAACATTAAGAACGGTCATTTTACCGCGCTGCTCAATTATCAGCTTCAGGGGCATTTCGGATTAAGCACCGGTGACATGAAACGTTTTAATGGCAACAACCGGTTTTTCCGTCTCTGGTATGTGTTGCAGCGCTATGAAAAATTCGGTTTTAAACCGTTTGTTATCAATATAAAAACAACGGCAGAAGTCACCGGAAAGCGCCCCGGCAGCATACAAATCAGTGACAGTGAAGACAACGTCTGAAAATTGCATAAGAAAAGCCCCTGAACGGGGCTTTTTTGTACCGGCAATATATATCGTCATTCAAGATGCAGCCAACGAACCTGCAGTTTGAATGAATAAGGGTATAGCTGTTATTTCAGCGGCATAATATACTCAATAGCGCCGGATTTATTAGCAACCCAGTCATACAGGCGCTGACCACGGGTATTATCTTTATGGGTATGCCAGTAGAGGCGTCCGCACGGGCGGGCTACCGCCTGTTGCTGAACAAATTCAATCAGTTGCTTACCGATATGCTGCCCGCGCACAGTCGGGTCCACATACAAATCCTCCAGATAGCAGAACTCTTTTTCCGCCCAGCACGAGCGGTGATACAGATAATGAACAAATCCCACCACTTTGCCGTCCATGCGGGCAATGGCGCAGAACATAGGTTCATTATCATCAAAGAAACGTGACCAGGTGGTCAGTGTGACTTCTTCCGCAAAGCTGACTTTATAAAATTCCTGATACGCCAGCCAGTGCGGCAACCAGCCCGCATAATCATTTTGTGTGGCAGGTGAAACAGTTACTTGTGCCAGCATGGGTGCTGACGGTGTCATTGTATTATTCATGGTTTTTCCCTCATCATTCTTAACGCGACAGCACCCGGTGTGTCGCAAAATTGTGAAAATCAGAAGAAAACGCGTTTTCCATGACGTGAAGAGTACGTGTTATTTTGGTTCTTTATAAGATACACTTTTTGTATTTTTAACAGATCCACTTTTGGGCAGATAATTAGGCAGGTGATGATGAAAAAATCCGGCGCAGCGGCGTTTCCTGAGTTACTTACCGGTCACGGAATAATCAAAGACCAGGTTTATCATGCCCTGCGCGACGCTATTCTCAGCGGGCGCTTACATGCGGGCAGTAAAGTACCGTCCGGGCGGGCACTGGCAGAAATGATGGGAATTTCCCGTAACTCTGTTATTGCCGGATTTGAACGTTTGCAGGATGAGGGTTATCTCATCACCCGGCGTGGCTCGGGAACCTTTGTCTCCGATAATCTGCCGGATCACAGTATCAGTCAGCCGGTTTCGTCTCCGGCAGAGGATGCGGCGCAGGCGGTGATTGCGAATATCAGTCCGCTGGCGGATCAACTTCTGTCCTTGCGGGCATCCTCCGGCGCGCTGTCAGATTCGTTATTTATGGTCGGCACCGGGTGTGTTGATCTTTTTCCTCATGATGTCTGGGGCAGGTTGCTGGGGCGGGTCTGGCGTCAGTCCCGTCACGCGTTGCATACACATAGTGATCCGCATGGTTACCTGCCTCTGCGCCGGGCAATTTGTCATTATGTCCGCGCAACCAGAGGCTTGCAGTGCGATGAAGATCAAATTCTGATTGTGAGCGGCACGCAGCAGGCGATTAATCTCACGGTTCAGACACTGTTACAGCCGGGAGATGAAGTCTGGCTGGATGATCCGGGCTATGACGGTGCGCGCGGGGCGTTTGTGTCTCAGGGGCTGACGGTGCGCCCGGTCTGGGTGGATGAAGAGGGAATGGATATTCACGACGGACTGAGCCGCTGGCCGGATGCCCGGCTGGTTTTTACCGCGCCGTCTCATCAGTTTCCGGCAGGCGGAACCCTGAGTCTGTCCCGGCGCGCGGCATTACTGTCCTGGGCGGCGAAACACCATGTCTGGATTTTGGAAGATGATTATAACGGCGAATTCCGCTATGCGGATCGTCCGCTTCAGGCATTGCAGGGGCTGGACAGACATCAGCGGGTGATTTATGCGGGCACTTTCTCCAAAATGCTATACCCAGCGTTCCGGCTGGGTTTTCTGGTGGTGCCGAAAGCGCTGATCCCGGCATTTACCGCGATAAAATACTTTGCTGACACCGGGTGTGGTTATCTGGAGCAGGCGACACTGACGCGCTTTATTAATGAAGGTCATTACGCACGTCATGTCCGGCGTGTCCGCAAAGCCTGCTATGAACGGCAACATGCACTCACTGATGCGATTAATCATTATCTGCCTGCGGTATTTGATATTGTCCCCAGCGATTCAGGTATTCATCTGATGTGCCGGATGAAAAACCGGGTTCCGGCTCAGGTTGTGATACAGACAGGGCGCGCCAGTGGGATGGGGATGCAGCCGCTGTCGCGTTACTGTCGCCCGGATGCCCCGCAGGAAGGGGTTTTGTTTGGCTTTGCCGCGTATCCGGCAGAACAGCTCAGGGACGGGATCCGCCGTCTGGCGGCGGCATTACAGGCGGCAGGCGTTAAGGTCGCTTAAAACAGTTTCAGGATCATCATCACGGCACTGCACAGGATAAGCACCAGGGTTGCATACTGAAATGCGCGATCGGGCATCCGTACCAGCAGAATTTTGGTCAGCGGCATACTGAGAAGGGAGCCGGCGAACAGCCACAACGCCAGGCTGACATCAGTGTGTCCGTCCTGCATATAAGCAATGGCGGACGACCCGGAAAGCAGTGTTGTGACAAAAATGGAGGTGCCGATAGCCTGTCTGATATCCATTTTCGCGTAACGCAGCAGCATCGGCAGTACTACTATGCCGCCACCGACACCTGTTGCGCCTAACACAATACCGGCGGCAATCCCCGGCAGCAGCAGTGCGCGCACGGAAATGGGGTCTGATGCATCCTCAGGCGGCAGCGGCGGGCAAAAAAACATCCGCCGGATAAACAGCCAGAGAGAAAAAAGGATCGCGGCAACGACCAGCAGATTAATGGTTTGATTAACGGTGGTCTGCCAGGCGGGAACGGAGGCGAGATAGCTTACCAGCAGGCTTGCGCCGAATGTTGCGGGCAGCATAATACCGATAACAATCATTGCGCGTTTCAGCGGAATATTTCCGAGCCGGTAATGCAGCCAGGACGAGGTGATTTTCATCAGCATGGAGAGGAGATTGGCTGTCGCAACGGCCATCAGAGCATTCATTCCGTAGAGATACGCGAGGATGGGCAACACGATAACCCCGCCGCCCACGCCGGTGGTACTGATAATCAGCCCGGTGACGGCACCCGTGGCCAGTGTTGTGAGTGTTGCTATCATTTTGTTCCCTGATACAGAATAAAACAGGCGTATTATCATACCGCAAGCAGGTTCAAAGCCCTAAAAAAAACGCGGAATTGTCCCCGGTATCACATTAATAAGACGGTGTTATGAAGATAAGGATTATTCCGGTCAGTATTTGGAATTTTTTGCGTTATGATCACGCGGGGAATTATGTAATAAGTGAAATGAAAGGAAACTGCATGAAAAGGGGCATTTTTTTTATCTGTTGCGATTGCACTGCTGGCGGGTTGTAAAGAAGCACCGCCACCGGCACCGGATGGATATTATGTGATTGATAATATTACCGTCACATATGATAACACCGCAGATAATGAAAGCTCAGCCGGGGACCCGGAGCAAAATGTAAAATCCGCTATCCGCGAAACGATGGTGGGTCTGAAAGAGACAACCTATTTTTATTTTGAACCGGCGAAAGTTACTGTCGATAACAGCGGCAGCCGGTTTGACAGTGATATCAGCGGCAATACGTTCGATCTTAATAATATACAAACCACATGGGCTACGCCGGACGGCGGGCAGACCGTGTATCTGACCACTGAGAAAGAAGGTGCGTGCGGTTTTTTCAACTGTACCCTCAATATGACGCTGTCCAAAGCCGATCATACTTCAGAGAAACTGGCCGGACTGAAAGCGGTGTCTGATGCCAGAGCATCCGCCTATGAAGCGTATCTGGATACCCAGCGGCTTTATTATAAGCAGGCGGGCTTCCCGGATGTGCCCGGTGATGCCGTCAGAATGACAGAAAACATCACAATTACGCTGCCGGAAATGATGGCGCTGAGCCTGAAAAAACAGGAAACGGACTCTTATGTCCGCGATATAGGCGGTATACAGATTGATCGCGACGATCAAAATGTGGAAATCTACCGCTTTACTGATCCTGTCAGCGGAGCCGAAGGTATTATTCATCTGGTCAAAATCCCGAAATACCGGTTTCGTTTTGATGAATGGCTGAAAAAACAAAAAGGTGTGGTTCATCAGGAAGAGAACGGGGCGATTTATTACAATCGCTGGGGTAAGCCTGAAAGTACGTATTTCAGGTATGATCTGAAAGAACGGCGCTATGTGATTGTTGTAGCGGAAACGCCGGACCCGGAAACAATGCATCGCCTGTACAGTATTGCGCGATCTATCGGTAAAAATCCGGAAATAACAGATAAAAAGTAACGAACAGACAGAAAACGCCCGGTAACAGTCTGTGTCACCGGGCGGTTTATTATGACTCTTTGGTACTGATATAGATATTTTTCACTTCTGTGTAAGCATCCAGCATCATTTTATGGGTTTCGCGCCCCAGACCGGAATTTTTATAGCCGCCAAAAGGGGCATGTGCCGGTAACTCATGATAAGTATTCACCCACATACGACCGGTTCTCACCGCTTTTGCCACGCGTAATGCGCGGTTGATATCCTGTGTCCAGACTGCACCGCCCAGCCCGTATTCAGAGTCATTCGCCATTGCGATGACTTCATCTTCATTACTGAACGGGATAACAACCAGCACCGGTCCGAAGATTTCTTCGCGGGCAACGCGCATCTGATTAGTGACATTGGTAATGATTGTCGGCTTCATAAAGAAACCGGCATCCAGCCCGTCACGGGTCAGGCGTTCGCCGCCGGTCAGAACAGTGGCACCCTCTTTTTTCGCCAGTTCAACATAGCCGAGGATGGTGTCCAGTTGTCCCTGACTGACCTGGCTGCCCATCTGTGTCTCTTTCGCCATCGGGTCGCCGACATTGACTGACTCAAAGCGGGCTTTCAGTTTTTTCAGAAATTCGTCATGGATATCTTTATGCAGGAACAGACGCGAGCCGGATTCACATGCCTGACCCTGGTTCATCAGAATAGCAATCGCGGCATATTTTACCGCTTTTTCCATATTGGCATCCGGGAACACGATATTGGCAGATTTCCCGCCCAGCTCCAGGGTTGCCGGGATCAGTTTTTTCGCGGCAGCTTCTGCCACGGTATAGCCGACGCTGGTGGAGCCGGTGAACGCGACTTTATCCACATCCGGATGGTCGAGAATAGCCTGACCCACGACCGAGCCGCGTCCGGTAACAATATTGACAACACCGGCAGGCAGAACATCATTCATGATGCGCCCCAGTTCCAGCAGTGTGATGGGTGTCAGACTGGCGGGGTTTATCACCACGGTGTCACCCGCTGCAATCACCGGTGCCAGTTTCCATGCTGCCATCAGCAGCGGGAAGTTCCAGGGGATAATCTGACCGATAACGCCCAGCGGCTCGCGGATCACCAGACTCAGTGTGTTTTCATCCAGCACATCGGCCTGATCTGAATGGGCGCGGATAGCCCCCGCAAAGTAGCGGAAATGGTCAATCGCGGCAGGCAGGTCAATCGAAATGGCTTCGTTGTAGGGCTTGCCGTTATCAAGGGATTCCAGAGTGGCGAAGCGCTCTTTCTCTGCTTCCAGGCGGTCGGCAATTTTCAGTAACAGTTGCTGGCGTTCAGCGGGGGAGGTGTGACGCCAGGTTTCAAATGCTTTTTTGGCACCGGCGACCGCGGTATTCACATCTTCCGCAGTACCGGCGGGGTAATCGGCTAACAGCTCGCCGGTGGCCGGGTTAAATGTCTGGCTTTTGGCGTGATCACTGCTTTCAGTCCAGCGACCGTTAATCAGCATTTTGTAGGATGGCTGCGGGCGTAATGCGTGTTCTATATCTTTCAACTTAATCATTATCTTCTCCGTTCTATCCGGGTGACGGATGAGTGCCGGGATGGCCTCATCGGTACAACAAGGCACAAATTCACAGAAAATTCACAGAAATATAGCTGACAAGTATTTTATTAACGTCCCGGAACATTACCATATCAAACTATTAACGTGGTGATTAATTGGTTACTAAATACAAACGGCAGCATTAATTACCAAATTTATTGGTTACTACATTCTCCTGCAAGATTCAGTCTGGAATGAACCGGAGATTTTTGAGTAGAAAGAGACACAAGCGAAGGGAGATAAGGTCATTTACGGATGTTTATATTTTTATTTTCTGTCTGTAATATAAGCGTTTCAGTGCGTTACATATTATCAGGCGGGGGTTTTCAGCCGGCAGTATTGTCATGCCGTGTTCTGCAAACGATGCTGATATAAATAAAGCACTCAACGGATAAAAAAAACAAACAGGATGAAACATGTCATTGATTAGAAATAGTTTAATTGCACTATCATGCATATTTATTGTTTCCTGTAGTATGCTTTCTTCGCCTATGGATGGGGTGAATGACCAGAAAGTTGAAAACGCGACAATTGCAGAAACGATTAAAACGAAGGATTTATACGGTGCCTGGGCGATATCTGATGAAGATCCTGTGGATTTTCTTTATCTGGCTGTTTTTCTCCCGAATCATTCAGGGTTAAATTATCTCTCAATTGATGAAAAAGACGGAAAACCAGAGTCGGAATACAGTGAATATTACACCTGGGAATTTAATGAGAAAGATAAAATCTTCACAATGAATTCGTTTAAACGCACATCTGTTATAAACGGAAAAGCGCCGAAAATTGAAGAGTTGAATGAGAAAACGCATTACAACACGCAATTGTATATGCTCGGGAATGAAATCTTAGCAATCAGACTGACCAGACCCGGCGAAAAATACACATTTTTAAAAATGGATAACGCAACCTATCAGAACCTGGTCAGAGATAACCCGGATATTCCCCGTTTAAAATAATATTGCGGTGATACTACTGTTTTCAGCGGCAGGGGAGAAACCCTATCCCCTGCCCGGCGTTAATTCACACCATCAATACTCTCACACCATCAATAAGAGCCGTCCGGCAAACAGCAGCAGCACCACACCGATGATATTATCAAACAGTTTACTGTGTGCGAGGAAGCGTTCGCGGATCCGCTGATGGGAAAAAAGCAGGGAAACCAGCATAAACCATGCTGCATTCACGCCACACATCCAGACACCGTAGAACAATTTTACCGATACCGGTGTGGACACACTGACCAACGTGGTGAACATCGCCAGGAAAAACAGCATCGCTTTCGGGTTGGTGGCATTAGTCAGAAACCCCATCCAAAACGCTTTTCCGGCGGTTTGTGCTGATCCGGAATCCGCAGTATCCGGTGTAATTTTTGCACTCGATCCTTTGCTGCGCAGGAACTGGATCCCGAGCCAGATCAGATACGCAGCACCAATGTATTTTGCGACATTCATCAGCCAGGGTGTTGCCTGCATCAGGGCGGTCACACCAATCAGTGTATAAATGACATGTACTGAAATACCTGCACCGATGCCCAGCGCGGTCATCAGTCCGGCTTTGCGTCCGTAGTAAATGCTCTGGCGCAACGTGACGGCAAAATCCGGTCCCGGCGAGACAACAATGAAAAAATGAACGAGCGCAAGCCCCAGAAATTCATTCCAGTTAAACAGATTCATAATGACCTCAATACGGGTATGGACACGGCGGAAATCACTCCGCCGCAGAGAAAACGCTTTTGTCAGGCGATGTCGTATTGAATGGACAGAACGCCTTTTTTGGTCTTTTGTGATTTAAGGATGACAGCGCCGATTTCCCCGAGTGACTGCACATGTGTGCCGCCGCAGGAGTAAGGTTCAAAGTCCGCAAAACGGATTTGAAACAGTCCGTCATCATCCTGATAATGGTGACATTTATGATCCGCGTCGATCAGTTGCTGACAGCGCTGACGCACATCTTCTGAATCAATAATAACCGGCGATCCGACAGGAATATATTGGATCCGTCCTTCATCCGGCCAGTGATGACCTTTGGTTGGTTTCCAGCCGAGAGTTTCCATCACATGAGATAACAGATGCCCGCCGGTATGCAGCCGTGAGTGCAACAGGCGCTTTTGTGCATCCACACAAATCACTGCTTCACCGGCAGGAACAGCGGCATCAGTGTAATGAATGATCCCCTCAGGCATAAAAGCCGTCTGAATAACATTCACATCACCAATCGTCCCGGTGTCGCCCGGTTGCCCGCCGCCCTGTGGGTGAAAGAGGGTTTTATCCAGGGTGACCGCATAACGCCCGTCTTCAGCCGGATGGCAATCCAGCACAGTGACAGTATCTTGTAAGGCCCTGCTGGTCAGATAACATTTTTCGGTCATGATGATGTGCGCCCCGTTATTATTCTGTTTGATTGTTATCCATTGTATTGCAGACTCTGTAATATGATAATACGGCAAAAATGCAAAGGATTTATTCCCTGTGATCACAAGTGAAACCCTCGCATTACTCGAAGAAATGGCAGTGTTTGCCAAGGTGGTTGAAACCGGCAGCTTTTCTGAAGCCGCCCGGCAACTGGGTGCAACCCCTTCTGCTGTCAGCCGCTCGGTTTCCCGTCTTGAGCGCGCGCTCAATACCCGCCTGTTGCAGCGCACAACCCGGAAATTGCGTCTGAATGAAAGTGGTAAAGCGGTTTATCAGCATTGTCAGGCGCTGGTGAATTCGGCGGGGGCGGTGATGAATGCCAGCGGGCAGTTCAGTGAAACGCCCTCGGGGCTGGTGCGTCTGGGTGCGCCGAAAGCTCTGGGGTATTTTATGGTGCATCCGCTTATCAATGAATTCCTTAATGCCAATCCCGGGGTGAATGTCATGTTGCGCCTGGAAGATCGCTATATGGATTTGATTGATGAAGAGATTGATCTTGCTATCCGTATCACGAATGAGCCGCCGCCGGGGCTTATCGGCAAGCGGCTTTTTGCGGTCAGCCATATCCTGTGCGCCACACCGCAATATCTTGCTGAGCACGGCGTGCCATCTCACCCGCAGGAGCTGAAAAACCACAGTTGTTTATTTCTGAGCGAAGAGGCAGCTGATACGCGCTGGCGTTTTCAGCAGGGAAATAAAGTGGTGTCTGTGAATGTACACGGGCGTTATGCGTCTAATCACAGTGGCGTGCGGCTCGATGGTGTGAAATCACATCTTGGTATCGGCGGGCTGCCGGTGTTTACTGCCCGTAAATCACTGGAGAGGGGTGAGGTGGTTCAGGTACTGGCTGACTGGACATTCAAAACACGTTACAGCGGGGATGCCTGGCTGCTTTATCCGCCGTCGCGTTATCAGCCGCCGCATATGATGGTATTTATTGATTATCTGGTACAGAAATTGCGGGAAATTGGGTGAAGTATGAGTCATATAAATATGAATAAGGGTATAAATTGCAGACATAAAAAAAAGCGCCTCAAAGGCGCTTTTTTCGTGAATCTGTCACTCAGAATGCTTTGCTGTATTTAGCAATGATAGCAGCAGCGTGGGTCAGATTTGAGAAGAAAGATTTAATCATTTTCATAATAAACTCCTGCGTTTGAATTAGGTTTAAAGCGTGTGTCGCTTCGATGGAGGTATCTTACCAGCTTTGTGATGGCGGTCAACATTAATTTCAACTATTTTTTAATGATTACAAAATCATTTTAATAACAAAAAAGCAGCGAAAAATAGCAATAATGAGCATCGTAACCGGAGAGAAACAGCGTGTTTCTGCTGGTGTGTTTTTACTGAATTGATTTAGCAGTAGTTTTTTATCCGTGCGGAGATGTTGTAAATGTTGTAAATGTTGAATTTAGGTTGATGGGCAGGTTTTTATCTGAACTGCGGGGATAGTTTACGGCGTCAGCCGGGCTTTCTTCAACTTTTGTTGAAGCCGGATTGCAGGTATAAAAAAAAGCGCCTTAAAGGCGCTTTTTTCGTGAATCTGTAACTCAGAATGCTTTGCTGTATTTAGCAATGATAGCAGCAGCGTGGGTCAGATTTGAGAAGAAAGATTTAATCATTTTCATAATGAACTCCTGCGTTTGAATTAGGTGTAAAGCGTGTGTCGCTTCGATGGAGGTATCTTACCAGTTTTGTGATGCCGGTCAACATTAATTTCAACTATTTTTTTAATGATTACAAAATCATTTTAATAACAAAAAAGCAGCGAAAAATAGCAATTATGAGCATCACAACCGGAGAGAAACAGTGTGTTTCTGCTGATTATTTTTTACTGGATTGATTTAGCAGGAATTTTTTATGTGTGTGGATATGTTGTAAATGTTGAATTTTAGTTGTGAACAAAAAAAGGGTGGCATACGCCACCCGAAACTGTGCATTTAAAGGATGAGACTGTCGTTGTTTTATTGGTGCTGCATTAATGGCGGTTGCGCACTAACTGATAGCGGCGCGTAATATATTCAACAGGTGCACTCCAGATGTGCACCAGACGGCAGAACGGGAACAGAATAAACAAGGTCATTCCGAGCACCAGGTGCATCCGGAAGATAAAGGCAACGCCCTCTAAGTGCGCGGCGGCATCTCCCTGAAACGTCACCACAGCCTGCGCCCAGCCGACCAGTTTCATCATTTCGCTGCCGTCAGTGTGTTGTGCGGAGAACGGAATGGTCGCCAGTCCCAGGATCACCTGAATGACCAGCAATGACAGGATAAGAATATCGCCGACAGAGGATGTTGCACGTACGCGCGGGTTGGTCAGACGGCGTTTGAGCAGCAGACCACCGCCAATCAGCGTCATCACACCACAGGTGCCGCCCGCGACCATTGCCAGCATCTGTTTTTGCCCCACAGTAATGAAGGGTTCGTACATCCAGTGCGGTGTCAGCATCCCGACAAAATGGCCGAAGAAGATCCCGATTATCCCGAAATGGAACAGGTTGGATGCCAGATGCATGCCTTTCTTGCTGAGCATCTGGCTGGAACCCGCGCGCCAGCTGTACTGACCATAGTCATAACGCAGCCAGCTGCCGATGATAAAAACTGTCCCTGCAATGTACGGGTAAATATTAAAGAAAAACGTATTGAGGAAATTCATGGATTCACTCCTTTTGCCACAGGGGGAACCGGCGTATCACCCACCTGAATATAATTAGGGGCGACACTCTGTGAAAAACGACGCTGATGCTGTGTCAGCATTGAGTTATCACAGCCTTTATCAGCCAGGAATGTAACCTGCTCTTCTTCCCAGACGGCATCAAGCGCTGCCGGGGTATCATCACGGGCTTCTCCTGCGACCTGACGGTTCAGTGATTCAAGTGTCAGTTCGCTGTCCGCCAGTTCCAGAAGAAGCTTAAACAGTTCATGGTAATGGCTTTCCCGCTGGCGCAGACGCTCACCGAGCAGTGCCAGGATCGGCGCGATATCTTTCAGTCCCTGAATGGCTTTTTCCGGCGGCATCACTGAGAGATATTCCAGATAAACCGGCAGATAGTCCGGCAATTCGCGGCTGCTCAGGGTGATCCCGGCTTCTTCATATTGATCCAGCAGCGAAACCATTGCCTGACCGCGATCGCGTGATTCGCCGTAAACATGCTCAAACAGCAGCAGAGAAGTGGCTCTGCCGCGATCAAACAGTTCACTGTAACGCGCCTGGCTGTCCAGCAGGGATTCTGCGGTCAGTTCACCGGTGAAATACATCAGTGAGGCAGCCTGAGTCAGGCGCAGTTCGTGCGCCTGTTCAATCTCCGTGATCAGCTCATCGCGGTGCGTCCATAACGCGTCATTCGGATAATCCAGCAGGCATCCGATGATTTTCAGTGTGATCATGATGAATGCCTCTCTGAGATTGGCGCATCTTCAGGCGTCTTTTGGGTGATATCGATGGCATCGATACGGCGGCTGTTAAACAGATTAAATTTAGTGTCGCTGCCGTGGCAGCCGTCACCGAAACTGAATCCGCAGCCGTTGCGTTCCGGGAAGGCTTCCCGCGCGAGTTCGCGGTGGCTTGACGGAATAACAAAGCGATCTTCATAGTTGGCGATAGCCAGGTAGCGGTACATCTCCTGCGCCTGGGCTTCGGTCAGTCCGACTTCTTCCAATGCACTGATATCGCGGGTTTTATCCACGGTTTCAGCGCGTTTGTAATGACGCATTGCCAGCATCCGTTTCAGCGCAAGCAGCACCGGCGCGGTATCTCCGGCGGTCAGCAGGTTGGCGAGATACTGCACAGGAATGCGCAGGCTCTCCACATCCGGCAGTACGCCGCTGTGCGGTAACATGCCCGCATCACTGACAGACTGAATAGGTGACAGAGGCGGCACATACCAGACCATCGGTAATGTGCGGTATTCCGGGTGCAGCGGCAGGGCAAGTTTCCATTCCATCGCCATTTTATAGACCGGCGATTTCTGTGCTGCATCAATCACACTCAGCGGAATACCATCGGCCTGCGCCTGGCGGATCACGTCCGGGTCATTCGGGTCGAGGAAAATCCCGAGCTGGCGCTCATACAGATCTTTTTCGTTATCCGCACTTGCTGCTTCTTCAATCCTGTCAGCATCATAGAGCAGCACGCCGAGGTAACGGATACGCCCGACACAGGTTTCCGAACAGACTGTCGGCTGACCGGCTTCAATGCGCGGGTAGCAGAAAATACATTTTTCCGATTTTCCGCTCTTCCAGTTGAAGTAGATTTTTTTGTACGGACAGCCGGTCAGGCACATACGCCAGCCACGGCACTTGTCCTGGTCGATAAGCACTATTCCGTCTTCGGCGCGTTTATAAATCGCACCGCTCGGGCAGGTCGCGACACAGGCAGGATTCAGACAGTGTTCACACAGACGTGGCAGATACATCATAAAGGTCTGCTCGAACTGGCCGTACATCTCTTTTTGCATGTTATCGAAGTTTTTGTCCGCACTGCGGCGGCTGAATTCACCGCCTAAATCATCTTCCCAGTTCGGACCGTTTTCGATTTTTGTCATGCGCTGGCCTGTTATCAGGGAGCGCGGACGTGCGGTCGGCAGATTGCCTTCCGGTGCATTTTTCAGATGATCATAGTCATAAGTGAATGGCTCGTAATAGTCATCCAGTTCAGGCTGATTAGGGTTGGCAAAGATTTTCGCCAGTACGCCGACTTTGCCGCCCATGCGGGGAACCAGCTTGCCACGGATATTTTTTACCCAGCCGCCTTTCCATTTGTCCTGATCTTCCCAGTTGTGGGGATAGCCCAGACCGGGTTTGGTTTCGACGTTATTAAACCACGCGTATTCAACCCCTTCGCGGCTTGACCAGACGTTTTTACAGGTGACAGAGCAGGTATGGCAACCGATACATTTATCCAGGTTCAATACCATGCCGACTTGGGAACGGATTTTCATTTCGCTTTCTCCTGCCCGCTCAGGGTCTGTTGGTAGCCATCTTGCTCACCGTCGAGCCAGTCCACGTTTTTCATTTTGCGCACGACAACAAATTCGTCGCGGTTGGAGCCGACAGTGCCGTAATAGTTAAAGCTGTACGCGAGATGACCATAGCCGCCGATCATATGCGTCGGTTTCGGGCAGACACGTGTGACGGAGTTATGGATCCCGCCGCGCATACCGGTGACTTCAGAGCCGGGCAGGTTAATCTGACGCTCCTGGGCGTGGTACATAAAGATCATGCCGTCAGGAATGCGCTGGCTGACAATCGCGCGGGCCGTCAGTGCGCCGTTGCTGTTGAAGGCTTCCACCCAGTCGTTATCTTCAATTCCCAGAGAGCGGGCATCTTCTTCACTCAGCCACACCACAGGACCGCCGCGACCAAGTGTCAGCATCAGCTGGTTATCACTGTAAGTCGAGTGAATGCCCCATTTCTGGTGCGGTGTCAGGAAGTTAAGTGCTTTCTCCGGATGACCGTTTGGTTTCGCACCCAGCAATGGCTGTGCTGCGCGGGTATCAACCGGCGGACGATACACCACCAGTGATTCTCCGAAAGCACGCATCCATTCATGATCCTGATACAACTGCTGGCGTCCGCTCAGGGTGCGCCACGGGATCATTTCATGGACGTTGGTGTAACAGGCGTTATAGGAAACGTGTTCATCTTCCAGACCGGACCAGATAGGGCTGGAGATAATTTTACGCGGCTGCGCCACGATATCGCGGAAGCGGATTTTTTCATCTTCTTTATGGATGGCAAGATGAGTATGGTCGCGCCCGGTGATTTTACCCAGTGCGTCCCAGGCTTTCACGGCAACGTGCCCGTTGGTTTCCGGTGCCAGGGTGAGAACCACTTCAGCGGCATCAATCGCGGTTTCAATTGCCGGACGACCGTCTGCCACACCGTCGGTACGGGTACGGTTTAATTTTTTAAGGAAATCAATCTCTTCCTGCGTATTCCAGTTTATGCCTTTCCCGCCGTTGCCGAGCTTATCCAGCAGGGGACCGAGAGAGGTAAAACGGGCGTAGGTATTCGGATAATCACGCTCGACAGCAATCAGGTGCGGCGCGGTTTTACCCGGGATCAGGTCACATTCGCCTTTCTTCCAGTCTTTCACATCAAACGGCTGTGCCATTTCGGCGGCGGAGTCATGCTGAATCGGCAGGGTGACAATATCTGTCTCTTTACCCAGGTGTCCCGGACAGAGTTCAGAGAAAGATTTGGCGATCCCTTTATAGATTTCCCAGTCGGTTTTGGACTCCCAGGCAGGATCAACAGCGGCTGTCAGCGGATGAATAAACGGATGCATATCGGAGGTATTCAGATCGTCTTTTTCATACCAGGTCGCCGTCGGTAACACGATATCGGAGAACAGACAGGTACTGGACATGCGGAAATCGAGTGTGACCACCAGATCCACTTTGCCCTGTGGAGCATCGTCCACCCATTCCGCTTCTTCCGGTTTGACGCTGCCCTGCTGACCGAGATCTTTACCCAGAATGCCGTTTTCAGTTCCGAGCAGGTATTTCAGCAGATACTCATGCCCTTTACCGGCGGAGCCGAGCAGGTTGGAGCGCCAGATAAACAGGTTGCGCGGGAAGTTCTGCGGATTGTCCGGCTGTTCAGCGGCAAAGCGGATGCTGCCGTTTTTCAGACTGTCGACAGTGTATGCCAGCGGATCTTGTCCGGCGTCTTTTGCACGCGCGGCAATCTCCAGAGGATTGACGTTCAGCTGCGGTGCCGACGGCAGCCAGCCCATGCGCTCAGCGCGGATATTGAGATCCAGCAGACTGCCGCTGAAGCGGGATTTGTCTGCCAGCGGGGACAGCAGTTCCTGCGGCTGAACAGTTTCATAGCGCCACTGGCTTGAGTGATTGTAGAAAAATGAGGTACTGTTCATATGACGCGGCGGACGTGACCAGTCCAGACCAAATGCCAGCGGCAGCCAGCCGGTCTGCGGGCGCAGTTTTTCCTGACCCACATAGTGGGACCAGCCGCCGCCGCTCTGACCGACACAACCACAGAACACCAGCATATTGATGATGCCGCGGTAGGTCATATCCATGTGATACCAGTGGTTGATCCCGGCACCGACAATCACCATTGAGCGACCGTGTGTTTTCTCTGCGTTATCCGCAAACTCGCGGGCAATACGGATGATGTTGTGCTGGCTGACACCGGTTACTTTCTCTGCCCATGCCGGGGTATAGGCTTTGATTTCACTGTAATCAGTGGCGCAGTTTACATCACTCAGACCGCGGTCGATGCCGTAGTTGGCAAGGGTTAAATCAAAAATACTGGCAACGCGGGCTTCACTGCCGTCCGCCAGGCGGATAATTTTCACCGGCAGTTTGTGTATCAGCACTTCATCCAGTGCCACGCCTTCAAAGAATTCACTTTCGATGCCGCCAAAATACGGGAACGCGACATCCGCGATATCATCGTGTTTTTCCAGCAGGCTCAGCTGCATGGTGATTTCATCACCCGTTTTAGCGTCACGCGGCTCCAGGTTCCATTTGCGGGATTTATCCCAGCGGAAGCCGATAGAGCCCTGCGGTGCCACCAGTTGCTGGCTGGTTTCATCAATTGCGATAGTTTTCCATTCGGCATTCTCTTTCTCGTCGAGGGAATCAACCAGGTCTGAAGCCCGTAACATGCGGCCCGGAACATAACCGCCTTCTGCGCGCGGATCTAACATCACCAGCATTGGTAAGTCAGTGTAGGTGCGGATGTAATTCGTGAAGTATTCGGTCTGACGTTTTGCGTGGAACTCGTTGAGGATCACATGCCCCATTGCCAGTGCCATGGCACTGTCTGTCCCTTGTTTCGGGTTCAGCCACTGGTCACACAGTTTGGCAATTTCAGCATAGTCAGGGGTGATCGCGACCGTTTTGGTGCCTTTATAGCGGACTTCAGTGAAGAAGTGCGCATCCGGCGTTCTGGTCTGCGGAACGTTAGAGCCCCAGGCGATAAGGTAAGATGAGTTATACCAGTCTGCGGATTCAGGAACGTCAGTCTGCTCACCCCAGGTCTGCGGAGACGCGGGCGGTAAGTCGCAATACCAGTCGTAGAAACTCAGACAGGCACCGCCGATAAGCGACAGATAACGCGCACCTGATGCATAGGAAACCATCGACATAGCAGGGATCGGCGAGAAGCCGATAATCCGGTCAGGACCAAATTGCTTAGCGGTTGTAATATTTGCCGCCGCAATCATTTCATTCACTTCCTGCCAGTCGGAACGGACAAATCCACCGCGTCCGCGCGCCTGTTTGTAGCTTTTTGCTTTGCTTTCATCATTAATGATAGATGCCCATGCATCCACCGGATCTGCATGTTCTGCTTTGGCTTCGCGCCACAGTTTGATCAGGCGCTTGCGCACCATCGGGTATTTCACGCGGTTGGCGCTGTAGAGATACCAGGAGTAGCTCGCCCCACGCGGACAGCCGCGCGGCTCATGATCCGGCAGGTCAGGACGGGTGCGCGGATAGTCAGTCTGCTGCGTTTCCCACGTCACCAGCCCGTTTTTCACATAAATCTTCCAGCTGCATGAACCGGTACAGTTCACGCCGTGGGTGGAACGGACAATTTTGTCATGCTGCCAGCGGCTGCGGTAACTGTCTTCCCAGTCGCGGTTAACATTCAGTTCTTGTCCGTGGTCGCCGGAGAAGGTTTCCCCGCGCTGCTTAAAATAACGGAATCTGTCTAAAAACTTGCTCATTCGGTGTTCCCCCGATAAGCGCCGGGCGCTCACATTGCTCTGATAATTAGAATGGGTTATTTATTTTTACGGCCATAAACCAGCCATGTGATCAGAATGCAGACCACATAAAAGACAACAAACACTTTCATGGCACCCGCCGGAGACCCTGTCAGGTTCAGCGAGATGCCGAAGGCATTCGGAATAAAAAATCCGCCGATAGCCCCGATTGAGGAGATAAAACCGAGTGCGGCGGCACTTTCTGTCACTGCTTCGCGCTGGGCTTCTTTCTCTGTTCCGCCTTGCGCCAGGACGCGCTCTGTGGTGATTTTGCGGAACACCACAGCGATCATCTGGAAGGTGGAGCCGCTGCCCAGACCGGCGGTGAAAAACAGCACCATAAAGACGCCGAAGAACGCGGCAAAAGAGCCGGCGTCATTTGCGCCCGGCAGGGTGAAGAACAGCAGGAAGGTGAATGTCGCCATCGCGATAAAGTTGATAAAGGTCACGCGGATGCCGCCGAATTTATCGGACAGGAAACCGCCGAGCGGACGCGCCAGCGCACCCAGCAACGGACCGAAAAAGGCAAATTTCAGAATAACGATATCCGGGAACTGGGTTTTGGACAGCATGGCAAACCCGGCAGAAAACCCGATAAACGAACCAAATGTGGAGAGGTAAAGAAAGCTCAGTATCCACAAATGTTTGCGTTTCAGAACCGGCAACTGCTCGCTCAGTGAGGCTTTGTTAGCGGAGAGGTCATTCATGCCCGACCAGGCTGCAACAGTAAACAGCAGCAGGAACGGCACCCAGATCCACGCCGCATTTTGCAGCCAGAGAACCGAACCGTCCGGCTGAGTAACCCCATTACCGCCGATAAAACTGAAGACACCGAAAGTGACAATAAAAGGTGCGGTTAACTGCATCACACTGACGCCGAGATTACCCAGACCGCCATTGATGCCCAGCGCGCCGCCCTGTTTGGCTTTCGGGAAGAAGAAGCTGATGTTCCCCATACTGGAGGCAAAATTTGCCCCGGCAAAGCCGCACAACAGCGCAATAATCACAAATATGCTATATGGCGTTGACGGGTTCTGCACAGCAAAACCGAGCCATACACAAGGTACTATCAGGATAAGGGTACTGAATGCCGTCCAGCGGCGACCGCCGAAAACAGGAATAACAAAGGAGTAAGGAACGCGTAACAGTGCGCCGGAAACAGAAGGCAGCGCCGTCAGCATAAAGAGTTGATCAGTGGTAAAATTAAAGCCGACTTTCGGGAGATTGACGGCAACGGCGCTGAACAACATCCACACACAGAATGCCAGTAACAGGCAGGGAACGGAGATCCACAGATTGCGTGACGCAACTGCGTGACCGCTTTCTGCCCAGAATTTTTCATCTTCCGGACGCCAGTCAGTAATGACGCCCGCCGGAGCCTTGCCTTTGGATGTCTGAGCCATAACACACCTCAAAATTATGCTGAAATTAAAGGCGTTTTTACGTGCATTACTGATAGCGGATACTGATCTTAATCAAAGGGTGAACCGATTGATTTTTAAGCGTAAAACCGTCATTCTACTTTAGGGGTAATGCATTTTTCATTGTAATAACATATAAAATCAATGATTTAATATCGACACAAACAGTGTGGTTTATGAATGCTGATACCTCAAGGTTTTAAGGGTTACTACTTTAGTATTAGGTATTTTTTCGGAATAATCGGGGAAAATACGCAGATCTATTCACAGGAGTGTCAGCCGCATGCTGAAACACACATCAATTCTTACTCAAATCACCGGCTGCATGGTGTTGCTGACTGTCTTTGCCGTGATCGGTATGGGGCTGACGAATCAGATAACAGAAAGTGTGCAGGGAAATGCCCATGCGATTAATAAATCCGGCACATTACGGATGCAGAGCTACCGTTTCCTGTCTGAAATTCCTCTGACGGCACAATCGAAGGGCTATCTGGATGATTTTGAAGCTGATTTAACTGTTCTTTCCGGAATGAAAGCCGTCGGCGCGGCAACTATTCATAAACAATTCCTGACGATTGAACAAATCTGGCGGCAAAAACTGCGCCCGGCGTTGGAAGCGGCGGGACAGCCGGATGAAGCGCGGGCACAGGTAGCTGAATTTGTGAAAAAAATTGACGGACTGGTTTCTGCGATTGACCAGCAGACAGAATCGACCATCCGGCTGGTGGCGGCGATACAGCTGGTCTTTATCGTACTGATGGTTATGCTGCTTTTGCTGTCTGTCCGCCACTTCCGCCGCCGGATTCTGCATCCGTGGCGGCGTCTTATGGCACAAGCTGATGCGATGGGGCAGGGTAATTTTGAGCTGCGCTTTTCTGATTATGACCACCGTGATGAAATCACGATGATCGGCAAGGCACTGAACCGCACCGCCGGAGAGCTCTCCGCTCTTTACAGCGAGCTGGAAGAGCGGGTAGCGGCAAAAACACAGGATTTACAGCAGAGAAATCAGACGCTGGCGTTTTTATATAATGCCAGCCAGCGCCTGAACCAGACGGCTGATCTCACCGCACAACTTACTGATATTTTGCAGGCACTGCACCAGCTTGTACCGGGTGGTTCGCTGTGTCTGCGGATTTTTGAGGATAATAATCCCGCACGTTATACCGACATTGGTGATGGCGGGCATATTCCGGTGCAGGCTCAGGAGCAACTGACGTGGAACCTGAGCGGGCCGATTAACCGTTACGGGGTATTGACGCTGTTATTACCGGCAGGGCAGGCACTGGACAGCGAGCAGCAAAATATGATGCAGATGCTGAGCAAACAGATCATTTCCGCATTTGCACTGGCGTATCAGCATGAACAGCAGCAACAGTTGATCCTGATGGATGAACGTTCTGTTATTGCCCGCGAACTTCACGATTCTATTGCGCAGTCATTATCCTGCCTGAAAATTCAGATAAGCTATTTACAGATGCATTCGGCGCAGATCCCTGAAAATTGTCAGACGTTACTGACCGAAATGCGCCAGGAAGTGAATGGTGCGTATCATCAGTTGCGTGAGTTACTGACCACATTCCGCCTGAAACTGACGGAACCCGGGTTATATGCGGCATTACAGACGACACTGGAAGAATTTAATCAGCGCACAGGGTTCAGTATCGGATTTGATTTTCAGCTCTCCGGGCGGCAGGTATCCGCACATCAGACTATTCATGTGGTGCAGATCGTCCGCGAGGCATTAAGTAATATTCTTCAGCATTCAAACGCGTCCCGGGCGCAGGTGCAGTGCTGGTCTGACGCACAGATGATTTATATCCGCGTGGAGGATAACGGGGAAGGTATCCCGGAAAATCCGGAAAAAAAATAATCATTACGGGTTATCTATTATGCGTGAACGGGCGGCAACATTGCAGGGAACGTGTCAGATAACCCCCCGGGAGCAGGGCGGTACACAAGTGCTGATAAGCTTCCCCGGGTAATATACCCTTATTCATTCAAACTACAGGTTCGTTGGCTGTGCTCAACCAGCCGGGTCACATACTAATGTATGCTCCCCGTCTGTTTTCCCTTGCCGCCTTCCTGCATCTTGAATGACGTTGGGTATATGCACTTGTTCATTCAAACTGCAGGTTCGTTGGCTGTGCTCAACCAGCCTGCATCCTGAATGAGGTTGGGCATACAACTATAAAAATAAATGAAGATTATTCAGGAGCAAGGTAAACATGAACAATAATGCAGCGGCACGTCTTTCTGCCGGTGAGATAATATTGAGTGACCCGGATGAGCCGGGCGATGTCTCCTCACCCGCCACTATTTTGCTGATTGATGATCATCCGATGCTGCGCAATGGCGTCAAACAGCTGATAAGCCTGGAGCCGTCACTGAAGGTTGCCGGTGAAGCCGGAAACGGGCGGGATGGGATCGCGCTGGCTGAAACACTCGATCCTGATCTTATCCTGCTGGATCTGAATATGCCGGACATGAACGGCTTTGAAACGCTGGATATTCTGCGGCAAAAATCGCTGTCCGGGCGCATTGTGGTGTTTAGTGTATCCAATTACCGCGAAGATTTGATAACGGCCCTGCGGCGCGGGGCGGATGGATATCTGCTCAAAGATATGGAGCCGGAAGAGTTGCTGGTGGCTCTCAGGCAGGCGGCTGCGGGGAAAATGGTGGTTTCCCCTGCACTGACAGAAGTGCTGGCGGGCGCACTGCGGGAAGTGCGCAGTGAGGGGGAGCCGGATATAAACAGTCTGACACCGCGTGAGCGCGATATTCTCAGGCTGATAGCGCAGGGGCAGCCGAATAAAATGATCGCCCGCAAGCTGGATATTACGGAGAGTACTGTAAAAGTACATGTGAAGAATCTGATGAAAAAGATGAAAGTGAAGTCGAGGGTGGAAGCGGCTGTGTGGGTGTTGCAGCAGAACAAATGATTTTGCGGAAGATTCTTTGTTTTTAGGCGCAGTACTTTGCTGTTATATATACTCTATAAGCGGATCTGTCATATATAAAGTATAAAGGAACAAATATGATTATTGCAGCGCACCGTGGTTTTGCTTCCCGCGCACCGGAAAATACCATGACCTCTTTCCGGGAGGCGGTTGAGTTTGGTTGTTCGTGGATTGAAACGGATGTTCAGCTCAGCGCTGATGGTGTGCCGGTCCTTATTCATGATGAAACGGTGAACCGTACCACCAACGGCAGCGGAAAAGTGACGGATTTAACGCTGCGGGAATTGCGGGCTCTGGATGCCGGGCTGTGGTTTGGTGAAGCATTTCGCGGGGAGAAAATTCCGCTGCTGACGGATTTACTGGAACTGGCGGCAGAAAATGGCACACACCTTAATCTGGAACTGAAAACAGAACTGACAGACAGTGATGCGGCAATTGCTGACCTGTGCGAAGCCACCGCTGCGGTGATTGAAATGAGTGACTTTCCCGCAGAACAAATTCTTTTCTCAAGCTTTGATTCCCGCACATTGCGTCATATGCACAAGCGGATGCCGCTTATCCGGCGCGGACAGCTCTGGGAGAAAATCCCTGAACAGCCACTGACATTGTTGCAGGAAATTGATGCGTTCAGTGTGCACTGTGACTGGCTGTTTTTACAGGAAAAAACGGTAAAATCTCTGAAGAAATCCGGTTATCAGGTCTATTGTTACACGGCGAATTACCCGGAACTGGTTGCTCACTTTGCCGACTGGGGTGTGGGTATGCTGATCACGGATAACCCGGGTGTGTACAGAACGGAAAACATCTTTTCCTGAATGGAAAACAGAGTTTCGTTATTTGTCAGTAGGGAAAGTAAAAACGGCTGATTACAATCACACCGGCGACTCTCTTTATACCCAACGTCATTCAGGATGCAGGCAGGCGGCAAGGGAAGTCAGACGGGGAGCATACATAAGTATGTGACCCGGCTGACTGAGTGCAGCCCAGACCCTGCGGTTTGAATGAATAAGGGTATATAAGGATCGGTGTGATGCGCAGATATGTCATTTTTAGTTTCTGGATTGTCCTGATGTACCCGCTGGGTGTGGATTTACACCTGACCGGGCTCCCGCGTATAGCGGCAGATTTAAATGCCGCAGAAAGTGCGCTGCATATCGCTTTCTCTGTGTATCTTGCCGGTATGGCGTCCACCATGCTGATTGCCGGCTGGTGTGCGGATCATATCGGGCGTAGACCGGTTGCCCTGGCAGGTGCCGTTATTTTTGCGCTGGCTTCTGTGGCGGCAGGCTCTGCCACAACAACTACTTTCTTTCTTATTGCCCGTTTCGTACAGGGTGTGGGGGCAGGTTTTTGTTATGTGGTGACATTTGCCCTGCTGCGTGACGTGCTTTCCGGGCAGGCGCGGGCAAAAGTACTGTCTATGATGAATGGCATTACCTGCATTGCACCGGTGCTGGCGCCGGTTATCGGCTTTATTATCCTCCTGTATTTTCACTGGTCAGTGATGTTTTATGTCTGTGCCGCATACGCGCTGGTGAGTATTATTTTCTGTCTGTTCTTTATTAAAGAAACCCGTCCGGAAAAGTCCCTGCATACAGATGAAAACAGCAGCGATATAAAGGTGGCGAAAGAGGTATTTCTCAATACCTTTTTCCTGACCCGCCTGGCGATTTCCTGCCTGGGAATGGGGGTTATTCTGACCTATGTGAATGTATCGCCGATGATCCTTATGGGACAGATGCAATTTACATCCGGGCAATACTCTGTGGCAATGGCGCTGCTGGCAGTGGTCAGTATGAGTATCTCTTTCTCCATGCCGAAAATTATTACGGCTTTTAACAGCCGCTCTGTTCTTTATACCGCGCTGGGGCTATTTCTGCTTAATGCGTTGTTACTGGGCATTTTTCTTTGTGGTGCGGATTATGTGATCCTGCTGCTGATTGTTTTCGGATTGTGTGGAGCGGGGTTTTCACTGATGTTCGGGATTATCATGAGCCAGGCGCTATCCCCGTTTGTCACCCGCGCCGGGATGGCAAGCTCAGTGCTGGCAATATCTCAGCTCAGTTTTGCATCGGCGTATATCTGGATTATGGCACAGGCGGGTGTAGCGTCAGTGACAATGCTGTTTATTATTCTGCTGACAACCTCACTGGCGGGTGCGATATTACTGAAACGGTATCCCGACAGCAGCAACGACAGCTCATTCAATGAATAAATCACTGCACCGACTGGATTTGAATTTACTTGTTATCCTTCAGTATCTGCTGGAGGAGCGCAGTGTCAGTTTGACCGCGGCAAGACTCTCGGTGACGCCCTCAGCTATCAGTAAGGCGCTGACAAAGTTGCGCACCTGGTTTGATGACCCGCTGTTTATCCGCAGCCCGCAGGGGCTGTCGCCGACACCGCTGATGCTGCGTCTGGAAAGCTCGTTACCGGAATTTTTACATGCCGCGAAATATATCTCGGAGATCCGTGACAGCGAAAACCCGAAAGGGATTCAGTTCCGTTTGCTGATGGAAGCGCCGCTCAACCTGATTATGCTGCATGACCTTTCTGTTTCTATCCTGGATAGCTATCCTGAATCTGTTGTCAGTATCCGCGACTGGGATTATAACTCACTCAGTGCGGTGATTGCGGGGGAGGCGGATATCGGTCTGCTCGGGCGTGAAAGTTACCCGAAATCAAAAGAGACGGTCAGTGCTATTCCTGACATTGTTAATTTTGACGTCCTGTTTACTGACCGCCCGCTGGCATTTATCCGGCGTGATCACCCTGTTCTGAATGAAGACTGGACGATTGATAACCTGGTGAAATACCCGCATATCAGTACCGAATACGGAAACCGCATTCCGTGGGCGCTGGATGATTTATTGCATGATACAGGGCGCTCACGGCAAATCAGGCTCTCTTATTCCTCTTTTGAACAATCATTGCTGATGGCAGCGCATCCCGGACATTCACTTATTACCTGTGCGCCCGGTTATTGTCTGCATTATGTCACTCAGTTTCAGCTGGATTTAGTCTGCCTGCCGCTTCCGTTTGATGAGTCACTGTACCGGCAGTTGGAGATCCCTTTCCTGATGCTCTGGCATAAGCGTAATAATCATAATTCCAAAATCAGCTGGCTGAGAGAAAAAAATCCGCCGCAGTATTACTGATTTTATTTATTCATAAAATAAAATACAAGTTATCCGCGTTATATTTCTCTTCGGTAAATATAATACAAATTATCCGAGTTATATTTAATCTCCTATACATGTAATGTTGGGTTTTTTTTATTTATCTTAAGTAATAATTAAATATAAAATGTAACAAAGTAATGCATCTTTAGCCTTTCTGAGAGTTATATCTGCGTATGTTATAGGGTTAATACATCTCATGATTGTTTCTTCATTTGTATAATCTGATGAATTTAAATGATTATTTTATCATTGAACGTTTTTTTTTGATTTTTTTAATGATAGGTTTTACCAATTGTTTTTGTAATAACGAAAGAAGAATGATTATTTGCATGGCTTAACCGGATTCATTTATTCTTTACCCGATCAGATAATAGATATTTACCAGTGTTACTTATTGGATTTTTATTTTTTATTACAATAGCAACATTAAACTCATTTAACTGGTATTTAATTGAAGAGTATTATTTGAAAGTAAGGCAGTGGCTGACTTCTTTCAGACAATGGATTAAATAACAAACAGGGATTGTTGTTTTTTTTATTGGGTTTTCTGGTGCTAAAGTCAGGCGGGGATTATTTTTATTAATTTTAGTAAATCCCCCGGATAAACATAAAAGGAGTTAAACATCCTCAGGTAGAACAGGTTTTTCTATGTGTGATAATACTATATCTCTTTCGAAGGAAGTGGGTTTTTTCTTAAAAAGAAGGCGAAAAAGTCAGGGGTTAACCGGTTCGGAACTGGCTGAGAAACTCAATATCAGTCAGCAGCAAATATCCCGCTATGAACGCGGTTTGTCTGTGCTTAGTCCGGATGTCATGCTCAGGTATTGCGCGGCATTGGGAATGGCGGAGCGTGAGATCAGCGAACTTTTCTCCATTATCAGCACATACTATCAGTACGCTGTTTCCGAACAGGAAAATATAGACGGATTTGATGACACACAATGCTGAATATCTATCCGTAATGACTTCCCTCTTTATCTGTTCTTTTGAGCTGACTCCCCCCTTGTCTGTTTATCTGATGACTAATAATACGTTATT
Source organism: Morganella psychrotolerans (assembly GCF_001676155.1). Taxonomy (GTDB): domain Bacteria; phylum Pseudomonadota; class Gammaproteobacteria; order Enterobacterales; family Enterobacteriaceae; genus Morganella; species Morganella psychrotolerans. Next base: position 184,966 of record NZ_LZEW01000012.1, read on the forward strand.
TTTTTTTACGGTATTAACAGCATTCAGATACATCAGGTGTTTTATTGAACCTGTATTTTCTCTCAATAAGAGTTAATTTTTATAAAATAGGAATGAATGAAAATGATGATTAACAAAAAAGCGCTGGTTATTGCCGGACTTTCACTGATTATTTCCGCTTGCTCGACTTCGCCGGTAAAGAAAAATACATCCGGAATTAAAAACCCACCGGCTAAACAGCAAACCCGCTCTGCCACACCAAATGTAGAAGGTAATAACGCGGCACAGGCGTATGTGGGAAATAAACAAGTGGCTTCACAGGGTATTGTTATTGCGTCAACAAAGAATGCCTGTGTTGATGGGTTTAATTTTCTGAAAGGTGTTAATCAGGGCGAGTTTAATGAGTTCTCATCAAGCTATGGCCGTATTAATCAAAACTATACCTTCCTGAATGTGAATAAAGAAATCATGGATAAAGACTCGCGTGAAGTGTTATCCATGACGCTGAATAAGAAGCTGGATACATTATGTACAAAAGTTCAGTACGCAGGTTTCATCGGTGTGAAAGATAAAATAAAAGCACTTTCTGACATTTAATTTTCTGTTTTGATTTTTATTTTAATATAGGGATGTGTCCATGCCAGTTGCAACGTATTACTCGAAAACGAAAAGAGTAACAGCCTGTCTGTTACTCTTTCTACAGTTATTTTTTCCGATATCGGTTGCAACATCATCGATTGCTTATGCGATGGAACAAGACAGTGAATTAATAATGTCAAATACCGTTGACGGACTTAATGCACTGATGGACACACCCCCTGCATTGTCAGAGAAATCTGCCGGTAGCTCGTCTGCCGGTAACTCTGACAGTAACAATTTTACCGTTCAGATGCCTGACGGAGGCGAATTCGGCGTTATGCCCGCCGATCCGGGCGCCGGTTTTATTTCCGGTCAGAACGGCATGACGTTCCCGATGAGTGTCAGTACACTACCGGACCCGGCAAAACCTGCCCCGCGTGATAATACCGTGCGGACAGATGATATTTTCAGTGCCCTGCCGACAATGGGTCTGCCGGATATCTCACCTGAAGATGACGCAGCAGCATCAGAATCAAAATGGGCAGGAAATGCCTCACAGGCAGGACAAATTTTGTCGTCAGATGATGCGGTTGACGCATCTGTCGGCTATGTCCGCAGCCTCGGTGAAAATCTGCTTAATCAGCAGGTTAATGACTGGCTGAACCAGGTAGGTCATGCCAGGGTACAGTTTGGCAGCAATAAAACCGGCGATGCCGATCTTTTGATCCCGCTGGTTGATAATCCGAACAGCTTATTGTTCTCACAATTCGGTATCCGCGCAAATGATGAGCGGACCACCACCAACCTCGGTCTGGGCTATCGTCAGTATGAAGATGGCTGGATGTGGGGTCTGAACAGTTTTTATGATTATGACATTACCGGCAGCAACTCGCGGGTGGGTATCGGCGGTGAGCTGTGGGCGGATTATGTGAAGCTCGCGGCAAACGGCTATTTCAGAATTACAGACTGGCATCAGTCCACATTGCATGACATGCGTGACTATGATGAACGCCCGGCGAACGGGTTTGATATCCGAGCAGAGGGTTATCTGCCGGATTATCCGCAGTTAGGTGCATTTGTAAAATATGAACAGTATTTTGGTGACGGCGTCAGCCTCGCCCGCACCACATCCACCGGTGAACTGAAAAGTAACCCGTCTGTTTCCACGGTCGGTGTCAGTTATACCCCGTTCCCGTTAATCACCTTTAAAGGTGAAACCTCCGCCGGTGATTCCAATGACAGCAAAGTCGGAATGGAGCTTTCCTACCGCTTTGGTGTGCCGTTGTCTCAGCAGCTTGATACCGAAAACGTAGATTTAATGCGTAATCTGGCGGGTAACCGCTACGACTTCGTAGACCGTAATTACAATATCGTGATGCAGTACCGCAAGCAGGAACTGCTGCGGATCGGGCTGCCACCGGAACTCAAAGGTGAAGCGGCACAAACCCTGCCGGTTACCGCCAGTGTTCTGAAAGCAAAATACGGACTGAAATCACTCCGCTGGTCCGCGCCTGAACTGGAAGCAAATGGTGGTGAAATCAGACAAACCGGTCTGACGACAGCCGATATCACCCTGCCTGAATACGTGTTTATGACCCGTAACGGTGCGCCGCAGGGCTACCGTGTTACGGCAGTCGGGGAAGATAACGAGGGTAACTCGTCCAATACCGCAGAAATGTGGGTCAATGTTATTCCGTCCACAGAAACGATCACCAAACTGACCGTCACACCAAACCGTGAATTACTGGCAAATAACAGTGATCAGTTTACGGCAGTGGCATTGTTGCAGAGCAGCATTGGCGGCGGTGTGCTGGCAAATAAAGCAGTGACATTCAGTGTCTCAGGGCTGAAAAATGCCGAAGGCGTAACGATTTTCGATGCGGAGGGTAACAGTGGTCAGACTCTGACCGTGATTACCGGCGCGGATGGTACCGCAACGGTTAAAGTCATCAGTAAATCAGCGGGTAAAGGGTTACTGAAAGCGAAAATGCGCAACGGTAACAGCCGCACGGAAGCGATTGTGTTTGTCGCTGACAGCAGCACCGCGAAGATTAAAACCCTGGAATTAACGCAGAACAAAGCGCTGGCAAACGGACAGGAAAAAAAATATCGGTCTGACAACGGTCACTGACCAGTTTGATAACCCGGTGAGTAATTTCACGTTAAACGCGAGAGCAGATAACGGCGCCACGGTGGTGAATGCCACTGCGCAAACGGACGAATCGGGTCGGATGACCACGCAGTTCAGCAGTGAAACGGCCGGTGATTCCAAACTGGTGGTTGAGGGTGCCGGTACGTCAAAAAGCGTAACATCGCAGTTTGTTGCGGATATCAGCACAGCAAAAATTCAGAGTGTGGTTATCTCGCAGGACAATGCCATCGCCAACGGGAAAGCGAAAAACCGTGTTCTGGTGACAGTCACGGATAACCGCAATAACCCGTTAGCCGGTGCGCCGGTGACGATTACCGTTCCTGTGCCTGCCCGCTATCAGACACAGCCTGCGAGTGGGATGACAGACAGCCGTGGTCAGTTACAGGTGGATATCACCAATACCAAAGCCGCGCAGGAAAATTATACCTTCAGTATTAATGACAGCCGTGAAACACGACAGCTGACATTTATTGCGGATGAAACTACCGCAACTATCACGGATTCACAGTTAGTGATCGTAACTAACAATCAGCTGGCTGACGGCGTGGCAGCAAACCAGGTGAAAGCAACGGTTGTCGATCAGTACAATAACCGCGTACCGAACATGGGTATTGAATTTAAAACAAACCATGATGCGAACCCGTCACTGGCTCAGCTGGCAACGGGCAGCAACGGGGAAGTGGTATTTGATCTGACCAATACACTGACCGGCGCAACGGCTGTAATTGCCAAGGTTAACAATATCTCTGCCACGAAGAGCGTGATGTTTACGGCAGATGGTTCGACCGGAGAGATCCTCAGCAATAATATGACCGTTGTGGTGGACAACAGCCCGGCAAATGGCACGAGCCAGAATGAGGTAAAAGCAATTGTCACTGACGCGCAGGGAAACCTGGTGCCGTATGCCAATGTGACCTTTACAGCGGATAACGGAGCAAGCCCGGCATCACTGCCATTGCTGACGGATGAGCAGGGGGCCGTGCTCTTCAAACTGACCAATACACTTGCCACGCCGGTTTCTGTTACTGCGCAGGTTAATGCCAACCAGATGACAAAATCAGTAACATTTGTCGCGGACAGCACTAATCCGGATGAACAGAAATCGTCATTGGCCGCCAATCCGGCAACGATTATTGCGGATGGTCAGTCAGAATCAACATTGCTTTTCACCTTAAAAGATAAATTCGGAAACCTGATCCCGGGTCAGACCGTGGTATTCAAATCTGATTTGGCCAATACCACGCTGAGCGGCACCACTGAAAACCCGGACGGTACGTATACCGCGACCCTGAAAGGCACCAAAGCCGGTGATGCAAAAATCAGTGTCACCCTGAACGGTAAAGCGTTTGCAGTGACCCCGGTAACAGTCAGACTGACGGCGGACGGCGGTAATCTGAGTAAGGAGAAATCGTCCCTGAAAGCCGTTCCGCTGACAATAGTCGCGAATAATACAGCGGAGTCAGCACTGACCCTGACCCTGAAGGATGTGAACGGTAACAGTGTTCCGGGACAGGCGGTAGAGTTCAGTACTGTACTGACGGGCACTACGTTCAGCACGGTAACGGATAATCAGGACGGCACTTATACGGCAACCCTGAAAGGGACCAACGCGGGTGTGGCCGCACTGAAAGTTACCGTCAACAGTGTAATTCTGGATGTGGCAGCGGTAAGTGTGACGCTGACCGCTGACGGCGGAAACCTGAGTAAGGATAAATCGTCTCTGAAAGCCGTTCCGGACACTATCGTGGCGGATAACACGGCGACCTCGGCGCTGACCCTGACGCTGAAAGATGTGAACGGTAACTTGGTATCCGGACAAGCGGTTCTGTTCAGCACCACGCTGGCAGATACCACGCTCAGTACAGTGACGGATAATCAGGACGGTACTTATACCGCGACCCTGAAAGGTACTAAAGCGGGCAACGCTGCACTGAAAGTGACGGTGAACGGCACTGAGCTTGCTGTGACAGCGGTGAGTGTGACGCTGACCGCAGATGACAGTAATCTGAGTGAGACTAAGTCATCTTTGACGGCGTATCCGCTGACTATCCTGACGGATAACACGGAAACCTCGGCACTGACGCTGACTCTGAGGGATGTAAACGGTAACCCTGTGTCCGGACAGACAACTCTGTTCAGCACGACGCTGGCGGATACTTCATTCAGTACGGTAACGGATAATCAGGACGGGACGTACACCGCGACCCTGAAAGGCACCAAGTCAGGTGATGCAAAAATCAGTGTCACCCTGAGCGGTAATACGTTTGCGGTGGCACCGGTGACAGTGAAACTGACCGCAGACGGCGGCAATCTGAGTGAGGCGAAATCCTCCCTGGCGGCGGATCCGGTGACTATCGTGGCGAATAATACAGCGACGTCGACACTGACTCTGACCCTGAAAGATATGAACGGAAACCTGGTGTCCGGACAGACAGCCTTGTTCAGCACGACGCTGGCGGAAACCACGTTCGGTACGGTGACGGATAATCAAAACGGAACCTATACCGCGACCCTGAAAGGTACCAAAGCGGGTGATGCGATAATCAGTGTCAGCCTGAACGGAAATGCGTTTGCCGTCGCCCCGGTGACAGTGAAACTGACCGCAGACGGCGGTAATCTGAGCAAGGATAAATCGTCTCTGAAAGCGGTTCCGGACACTATTGTGGCGGATAACACGGCAGCCTCTGCACTGACCCTGACATTGAAAGATGTGAACGGTAACCTGGTGTCCGGACAGGCGGTTCTGTTCAGTACCACACTGGCGGATACCACGTTCAGTACGGTAACGGATAATCAGAACGGAACCTATACCGCAACTCTGAAAGGTACCAAGTCGGGCGAAGCCGCTCTGAAAGTCACGGTGAACGGTACTGAGCTTGCAGTGGCAGCGGTAAGTGTGAGGCTGACAGCCGATGACGGTAATCTGAGCGGGGATAAATCCTCCCTGACGGCGGTTCCTGATTCTATCCTGGCAGATGGCACGGAAATCTCAGCACTGACACTGACTCTGAAAGACGTGAACGGTAACCTGGTGAAAGGTCAGACGGTGGCATTCAGCACAGTTCTGGCAGATACCACGTTCAGCACGGTAACGGATAATCAGGACGGAACCTATACCGCAACCCTGAAAGGTACTAAGTCGGGTGAAGCGGCACTGAAAGTGACGGTGAACGGCGCTGATCTTGCTGTGGCAGCGGTAAGTGTCACGCTGAACGGTGACGGCGGTAATCTGAGTAAGGATAAATCGTCTCTGAAAGCAGTTCCGGACACTATCGTGGCAGATGATACGGAAACCTCCGCACTGACGCTGACTCTGAAGGACGTGAACGATAACCCGGTTACTGGTCAGGCAGTGTTGTTCAGTACGACTCTGGCAGATACCACCTTTAGTACGGTGACGGATAATCAGGACGGAACCTATACCGCGACCCTGAAAGGCACCAAAGCGGGCGAAGCCGCACTGAAAGTCACAGTGAACGGTACTGAGCTTGCGGTGGCAGCAACGAGTGTAACGCTGACCGCTGATGAAGGTAATCTGAGCGGGGAAAAATCGGCCCTGACGGCGGTTCCTGATTCTATCCTGGCGGATAACACGGAAACCTCTACGCTGACTCTGACCCTGAAAGACGTGAACGATAACCTGGTGTCCGGACAGACAGTTCTGTTCAGCACGGCATTGGCGGATGTCACGTTCAGTACGGTAACGGATAATCAGAACGGGACATACACTGCGACGCTGAAAGGCACCAAAGCAGGCGAAGCCGCACTGAAAGTGACGGTGAATGGCGCTGAGCTTGTCGTGGCAGCAGTGAGTGTCACACTCAACGGTGACAGCGGCAATCTGAGTGAGGATAAATCATCGCTGACGGCGCTTCCGGCAACTATCGTGGCGAATAACACAGAAACCTCGGAACTTATCCTGACGCTGAAAGACGTGAACGGTAACACAGTGTCCGGGCAGACAGTTCTGTTCAGTACCACGCTGGCGGATATCTCGTTCAGTACAGTAACCGATAATCAGGACGGGACGTACACCGCGACTCTGAAAGGCACCAAAGCCGGTAATGCGGAAATAAAAGTCAGTGTTAATAATGCGGCGTTTAACGTTACACCGAAGACAGTGAAATTGGTGGCAGATAAAGCAACCGCAGTCATGGTGATTACTAATCTGAATAAAGATAAAAATGCAGTAGCAGATACCGTATCGGCAAACGGATTAGAAGTGAAAATTGTGGATGCCAATGATAACCCGATTGACGGGGTTAATATCAAAGTGACTGAAAAGACACCTTCAGGAATGGTGACGATAGTTAATGGTGAAGTCATTACGAATATTAATGGAATAGTTGAACCGAAAGTCATGAGCCGGATTAAAAATGTTGAACTGTCAGTATCTGCGAAAGATGCAGGCGGTATTGATATAAGCGAAGACTACTCTCTGATATTTGACCTGGTTAAATTTAAAATCGGGTCAATCATCGAGGCAAATTAATCCATTATTTACCGGCTGGCTTATATCTTAAGTCAGCCGGTATAACACTGTTTCAGTAAGGTTAGCACCATGAAAAACAAAATTATTGCGGTATTGTTAGTTGTTATGTCACATAGTGCATATTCTCACTATGAGGTTGAAAATGTAAAAACGACCACAAGAATATTTTCATTCGATCTTATTCACAAATATCTTGTCGGTCATGACACAAATCATCCTAATACGTGTAAAAGAGCAAACGCCAGTAGTACGCTGGCAGAATGTGTAATGAAGTATAAAGTAGTATCCGGCGGGAATAATAAGGAAATACAATCCGGTTCTGTCGATTTAAGAGGCGACGGCAGTTACGATGATGAGTTGATGAATGCAGTAACACACTATGATTCATTGAAGGTTGCCGAAAGTCATGGTATTGATTTAGCAAAATTTGTTGAGATACCAAGAGAAGATGTGACCTCGCTGACCGGCGGAAATAATCAATATACAGTGACTACGTCATCACTGGGTCGTGTATGTGATGCAAATTCCGCTAACTGTAAGGATACTATAGGTTCCGGTTATCTGACAAATACATTAAATTTCAATACAATGACGGAGTTACAGGTTGCCTGTGAATTCACCAGTAAAGATCTTGATATTAAAACCACATTATCTGAAGATAATCTTTATTTATACTATGGCGCGGATGATAAAAAAAATACTTCCTTATGTATATAGTGCTGACAGTGTTTCAATTGACTGTGTTAACTGGTTATCTAAAGAAATATCAAAAAATATTACGTTAGGCTATGAATCATTAAGCAAAAGTACATCTGACGGAGATACACAATTAGAATGTAAATTATTTGGTGATATTAACGGAGCTGGTGATCCGGCGTCTTCAACGACTAAAATGACGATCCCCGGGTTTTCAACCAAAGACGAATCTTTTAAAATACCTGAAGCATTTCTGGGATTTTATGTTAGCTCTCCTTCAGGTACTGCGCAAATATCAACTGAATTTAACTGTGATTTCAAATTAGCAACAGCGATTAAATAACTGAAAAGTTAACATTATCAAAATACTCATTCTCTCAGATTATAGCCGGCATGGTTTCAAACTATGCCGGTTATTTTTTTTGTCGGTATCATAAGAAGAGAGTGTTACTCATAATATTGGTTTTACCAAAAGTATTGGGTTTTATTATATCGTTGATACTGGTGTGTTATTTTTTATGTATTCTTATCTGAAAATTGAATTATTTTTATATTTTTTGTAAGGTTATGTTTCTTTAATCTCTATCATGTGAGTATTTAGTGAGTTGTATCTTCTGTTATATGTCATGGCATTTTGATTTTATTGAACTTTATTTTATCAAGGTATTTAACTATCAATGGTTTTGACTATTTGAATGTGATCTGTGAAGTATATTATCATTGACTGATAGTGCTGTTTTTTATTGTTTTTGGCTGGCGATGATATATTTAATTAAACCACGCGGCCAGTAATGTGCTGATTAATTTCAATTTTATCTATGAATGGAATTGAGTGTTAGCCAGTTAAACAGGCATTCTATTTTTTTTTACTCCAAATGCAGAGAAAGTAACTCGGTTAATATGTATAAGGAAAATGAATGACATTGGTTGGTATCATTTTTATCTCAATGTAAAGCACCTGTATGGGCAGGTCTTATTTTTCGGAAGATGTTAATCAGGCTAAGCATCATTGGTCTTTTGTGTATTAATTAAAATTGTACTTTCTTAAATGCAAACAAAGTAATTATGGGTAAAAACTCGTGTGAAGCGTTATTTTCAACACTGAAGAATATGCCGGGTGCATTATGTGAAAAATTCAGTTAGCGGGTTTCATCGGTGTGAAAGATAAAATAAAAGCGCTCTATGACATTTAATTTTCTTTCCTGATTTTTATTTTTATATTTATATTCGGGGGATGTGTTCATGCCTGCTACGTCGTATTATTCAAAAACAAAAAGGATAACAGCTTATCTGTTACTCTTTTTACAGTTATTTTTTCCGATATCGATTGCAACATCATCGGTTGCTTATGCGATAGAACAAGACAGTGCCGTCATGATGTCAGATACGTTTGACGGTCTTAATGCACTGATAGATACATCCCCTGCGCCGTCTGAAAAACCGGCCGGTAACTCGTCTGCCGGTGACAACTTTACCGTTCAGATGCCTGACGGGGGCGAATTCGGCGTTATGCCTGCTGATCCGGGCGCGGGCTTTATTGCCGGTCAGAACGGTATGCCGTTCCCGATGAGTGTCAGTACACTACCGGACCCGGCAAAACCTGCCCCGCGTGATAATACCGTGCGGACAGATGATATTTTCAGTGCCCTGCCGACAATGGGCCTGCCGGATATCTCACCTGAAGATGAAGCTGCGGCGTCAGAAGCCAAATGGGCGGAAAATACCTCTCAGGCAGGACAAATTCTGTCGGCGGACGATTCCGTCGATGCGTCTCTCGGCTATGTCCGCAGCCTCGGTGAAAACCTGCTTAATCAGCAGGTTAATGACTGGCTGAACCAGGTCGGACACGCGCGGGTGCAGCTCGGCAGCAATAAAACCGGTGATGCGGATTTGCTGCTTCCGCTGATTGATAATCCGAACAGCTTATTGTTCTCACAATTCGGTATCCGCGCAAATGATGAGCGGACCACCACCAACCTCGGTCTGGGCTATCGTCAGTATGAAGATGGCTGGATGTGGGGTCTGAACAGTTTTTATGATTATGACATTACCGGCAGTAACTCGCGGGTGGGTGTCGGCGGTGAGCTGTGGGCGGATTATGTGAAGCTCGCGGCAAACGGCTATTTCAGAATTACAGACTGGCATCAGTCCACATTAAATGAAATGCGTGACTATGATGAACGCCCTGCGAACGGGTTTGATGTCCGAGCAGAGGGCTATCTGCCGGATTATCCGCAGTTAGGTGCATTTGTAAAATATGAACAGTATTTTGGTGACGGCGTCAGTCTGGCCGGTACCACCTCTTCCGGTGAACTGAAAAGTAACCCGTCCGTATCCACGGTCGGTGTCAGTTATACCCCGTTCCCGTTAATCACCTTTAAAGGTGAAACCTCCGCCGGCGATTCGAATGACAGCAAAGTCGGAATGGAGCTTTCCTACCGCTTTGGTGTGCCGTTGTCTCAGCAGCTTGATACCGAAAACGTAGATTTAATGCGTAATCTGGCAGGCAACCGCTATGACTTCGTAGACCGTAATTACAATATCGTGATGCAGTACCGCAAGCAGGAACTGCTGCGGATCGGGCTGCCACCGGCGCTGAATGGAGAAGCGGCACAAACGCTGCCGGTTACCGCCAGTGTTCTGAAAGCAAAATACGGACTGAAATCACTCCGCTGGTCCGCACCTGAACTGGAAGCACAGGGCGGCGAGATCCGCCAGACCGGTCTGACCACGGTGGATATCACTCTGCCTGAATACGTGTTTATGACCCGTAACGGCGCGCCGCAGGGCTACCGTGTCACGGCAGTCGGGACAGACAACGAAGGCAATCTGTCCAACACCGCAGAAATGTGGGTCAATGTTATTCCGTCCACGGAAACAATCACTAAACTCACCGTCACACCAAACCGTTCATTGTTGGCAAACAACAGTGACCAGTTTACGGCGGTGGCCTTGTTACAGAATGACACCGGTGGTGTGCTCGCAAACAAAGCGGTGACATTCAGTGTCTCAGGGCTGAAAAATTCAGAAGGCGTAACGATTTTTGATACGGATGGTAACAGTGGTCAGACTCTGACCGTTATCACCGGCGCGGATGGTACCGCAACGGTTAAAATCATCAGTAAATCAGCGGGTAAAGGGTTACTGAAAGCGAAAATGCGCAACGGTAACAGCCGCACGGAAGCGATCGTGTTTATCGCCGACAGCAGCACCGCGAAGATTAAAACTCTGGAGTTAACCCATAACAAAGCGCTGGCGAATGGTCAGGAACATAATATTGCCCTGACAACAGTCACCGATCAGTTTGATAACCCGGTGGAAAACTTTACGTTAAATGCGAGAGCAGATAACGGTGCCACGGTGGTGAATGCTACTGCGCAAACGGATGAATCGGGCCGGATGACCACGCAGTTCAGCAGTGAAACCGCCGGTGATTCAAAACTGGTGGTTGAGGGTGCCGGTACGTCAAAAAGCGTAACATCGCAGTTTATTGCCGATATCAGTACGGCAAAAATTCAGAGTGTGGTTATCACACAAGATAATGCCACCGCTGACGGTAAGGCGAAAAACCGTGTTCTGGTGACAGTCACGGATAACCGCAATAACCCGTTAGCCGGTGCGCCGGTGACGATTACGGTTCCTGCAACAGCCCGCTATCAGACTCAGCCGGTGAATGGCATGACAGACAGCCGTGGTCAGTTACAGGTGGATATCACCAATACCAAAGCCGCGCAGGAAAATTATACCTTCAGTATTAATGACAGCCGTGAAACACGACAGCTGACATTTAAACCGGACATAACAACAGCCTCAATTGCGTCACTTATCAGCGATAAAAATACCATTATTGCAGACGGAACCGAGTCGGCGACACTGACGGTTACCGTAAAAGATGCTTACAGCAATATTGTCCCTGATAACACGGTAAATCTGACAACCACACTGGGTACACTGAGTGCGCAGACGGTTGTGACAGACAATGCAGGGCAGGCGACCGTCACACTGACCGCAACAAGGGTGGGTGATGCGGCTGTTCATGCTGTGAATGCGACGGATCGTACGGGTAAAAAAGTAATCGTCCGTGTCAGTCCGGACAGCAGCACAATGGCGGTTAAAAGTGTTCTGTTAAATGGCGACAAAACAACAAAAGTTGCCAACGGGACTGATAACTTTACCTATACCGCATTGGTTCAGGATGCTAACGGTAACCCGATCGCCGGTGTCACTGTGACGCCTGCGGCAGATAATCCTGATGCTGTTGTTCTGGTGGCAGGGACAACGAATGCTAATGGTGAAGTCATCATTACATTGGCCGGTACCAATAAAGCGATGGACAATATTATTGTCAGCGCCGCCACGGATTCCGGTGTCAGTGTTGATGCAGATAAAGCGGTCAGCTTTATCTATAACATCAATACAGCGAAAGTGAGTAAAGTGACACTCAATGGCGACCTGACGCAGAAAATCGCAGATGGTGTCAGCAGCTTTACGTATACCGCCCAACTGGTGGATGCTAATAACAACCCGATCCGTCAGGCAGATCTGGATGTGAAATGGACGCAGGATAAGGGCAGTGACGCCGTGTTGTCTGCTGTCAGCAGTAAAACGAATGCTGATGGTCAGGCGGTTATTACGCTGACCTCAACCACTAAAGTCGTGGACAATATTCGTGTAAGCGGACAGTTCGCGGGCACTATTGTTGTACCGGCAGATAAAACAGTCAGTTTTACCTTCGATGAGGCATCAGCCAAAGTCAGTACCGTGAAGCTCAATGGTTCTGTCGTACAGAAAGTGGCGGATGGTACCAGCAGCTTTACGTATACCGCTCAACTGGTGGATGCCAATAACAACCCGATTCGTCAGGCAGATCTGGATGTGAAGTGGACGCAGGATAAAGGCAGTGATGTCGTGCTGTCTGCAACAACCAGCAAAACGGACGCAAGCGGTAAGGCGACTATCACTCTGACCTCGACCAAAAAAGCGACCGATGACATCGGCGTGAGTGCGCAGTATGAAAATACGGCCGCAACGGCAGCGGATAAGCTCGTTAGTTTTATCTTTGAACTGAATTCAGCAAAAGTCGGCACCGTAGCACTGGACGGGACAATCGTACAGAAAGTGGCAGACGGCGCTAACACCTTTACCTATACCGCTCAACTGGTGGACAGCAGCAATAACCCAATCCGCAAAGCGGGCCTGGATATTAAATGGACGCAGGATAAAGGTACGGCGGTAAAACTGTCAGCGGTGAGCAGTAAAACAGATGCTGACGGTAAGGCTGTTATCACCCTGACCTCGACGACGACGGCTGTCGATGATGTTCGTGTAAGTGCGCAGTATCTGGCTACGGCAACCGTACCGGCAGATAAAACCGTCAGTTTTATCTACAACATTAATACGGTGAAAGTAAACAAAGTGGCGCTGAATGGCGACCTGACGCAGAAAATTGCAGATGGTACCAGCAGCTTCAGCTATACCGCACAACTGACCGATGCCAACAATAACCCGATCCGCCAGGCTGATCTGGTTGTTAACTGGACGCAGGATAAAGGTGCCAATGTAGTACTGTCAGCGATAACCAGTAAAACGGATGCAGACGGTAAGGCTGTCATTACGCTGACCTCGACCACCACGGCTGTGGATGATGTTTTTGTGAGTGCGCAGTATGAAAGTACTGTGAAAGTGGCTGCGGACAAGGCTGTCAGCTTTATTTCTGACCTGACATCAACCAAAGTCGGTACAGTGACACTCAGTGGCGCAGTTGTTGAAAAAATCGCTGATGGTGTCAACAACTTTACCTTTACGGCTCAACTGGTGGATGCGAACAACAACCCGATCCGTAAATCAGGTCTGGATGTGAAATGGACGCAGGACAAAGGCAGCGATGTGGTGCTGTCTGCGGTCAGCAGCAAAACCAACACGGATGGTAAGGCGACCATCGTACTGACCTCGACCCAAAAAGCGGTGGATAATATCCGTGTGAGTGCTCAGTATGCGGATACCGCCGCAGTGGCAGCGGATAAAACCGTTAATTTTATCTATAACATTAATCTGGCGAAAGTCGGTACCGTCTTGCTGGACGGCGCTGTCGTGCAGAAAATTGCTGATGGCGTAAGCAATTACACCTTCACCGCTCAACTGGTGGACAGCAATAATAACCCGATCCGTCAGGCTGACCTGATTGTTAACTGGGCGCAGAACAAAGGCAGTGATGCGGTGTTATCAGCTGCAACCAGTAAAACGGATGCCAATGGTAAAGCCACTATCACACTGACTTCGACCAAAAAAAGCGACAGATGATATCACTGTCAGTGCGAAGTATAAGGAAACAGCAGACGTACCGGCAGATAAAACAGTCAGTTTTATCTACAACATTAATACAGTGAAAGTGAACACGGTAACGCTGGATGGTAACCAGACACAGAAAATTGCAGATGGCACCAGCAGCTTTACCTATACCGCACAACTGACCGATGCCAACAATAACCCGATCCGCCAGGCGGGTCTGGATGTGAAATGGACGCAGGACAAAGGGACAGACGTAGCGCTGTCAGCGGTCAGCAGTAAAACCAATGCGGACGGTAAGGCCGTTATTACGCTGACATCAACCACCACAGCGACAGATGATGTCCGTGTGAGCGGACAGTACGCGCAAATCGCAGCTGTACCGGCAGACAGAACAATCAGCTTTACCTATCAGCTGACCTCAGCCAAAGTCGGCACGGTGGTGTTAAGCGGTCTTGTCACTGAAAAAATAGCGGATGGCGTGAACAGCTTCACCTATACCGCTCAATTGGTGGACAACAACAATAACCCGATCCGTCAGGCAGATCTGGCTGTGAACTGGACGCAGGATAAAGGCGCAGATGTTGTGCTGTCATCCGCAACCAGTAAAACAGATGCAAACGGTAAGGCGACTATCACGCTGACCTCGACCAAAAAAGCAGTCGATGATATCCGCGTGAGTGCGCAGTACGAAGAGACGGTTAAGGTGGCAGCGGATAAGCTCGTCAGCTTTATCTTTGAACTGAGCTCAACCAACGTCGGCACGGTGAAACTGGACGGCGCAGTCGTGCAGAAAGTGGCAGACGGCACCAGTAACTTCACCTACACCGCTCAATTAGTGGACAGCAATAACAACCCGGTCCGCAAAGCTGATTTGGTTGTGAACTGGACGCAGGATAAAGGAACGGCAGTGAAACTGTCGGCGGCAACCAGTAAAACGGATGCTGACGGTAAGGCGGTTATCACCCTGACCTCGACGACAACGGCTGTGGATGATGTCCGTGTGAATGCGCAGTATCTGGCAACAGCAGTGGTTCCGGCAGATAAAATGGTCAGTTTTACCTATCAGCTGAGCTCAGCTAAAGTCGGTACAGTGTTACTGGACGGCGCGGTTGTGAAGAAAGTGGCGGACGGAGTGAACAGTTTCACGTATACCGCCCAACTGGTTGATACCAATAACAACCCTGTCCGTCAGGCGGATCTGGTTGTGAACTGGACACAGGACAAAGGCAGTGATGTGGTGCTGTCGGCGACAACCAGTAAAACCAATGCGGACGGTAAGGCAACCATTACGCTTACCTCAACCAAAAAAGCAGTCGATGATATCCGCGTGAGTGCGCAGTATCTGACGACAACCGCCGTTCCGGCTGATAAGACCGTCAGTTTTATTCATGACCTGACATCAGCTAAAGTCAGCACGGTGAAACTGGATGGTGCAGTCGTACAGAAAATTGCCGATGGTGTGAACAGTTATACGTTCACTGCTCAGTTAGTGGATGATAACAACAACCCGATCCATCAGGCGGATCTGGATGTGAAATGGACGCAGGACAAAGGGGCGGCGGTAACACTGTCGGCGGCAACCAGTAAGACGGATGCAACCGGTAAGGCGACCATCACACTGACCTCGACCACCACCGCTGTGGATGATGTCCGTGTGAGTGCGCAGTATAAAGAAACCGCGACAGTACCGGCAGATAAAGCAGTCAGCTTTATCTACAACATTAATACGACAAAAGTGAACACCGTAACACTGGATGGCGACCTGACGCAGAAAATTGCTGATGGCGTGAACCACTTTACTTACACGGCTCAACTGACAGACGGGAACGGTAACCCTATCCGTCAGGCAGATCTTGATGTGAAATGGATCCAGGACAAAGGCACCGATGTTGTACTGTCAGCGACAACCAGTAAAACGGATGCCGGCGGTAAAGCCACCATCACACTGACTTCGACCAAAAAAGCCGTTGATGATGTCAGGGTGAGTGCGCAGTATGCAACGTCTCCGGTAGTCCCTGCAGATACAAATGTCAGTTTCATTTATGAACTGTCCTCTGCAAAAGTGGGTACTGTGACGCTGGACAACGGAACGGTTGTGCAGAAAATTGCTGATGGCGTGAACACCTTTACCTATACCGCTCAGTTGGTTGATACCAATAACAACCCGATCCGCAAGTCTGGTCTGGATGTTAAATGGATGCAGGATAAAGGAGCAGATGTCGTGCTGTCGGCGACAACCAGTCAAACGGATGCCAATGGTAAAGCGACTATCACACTGACGTCGACCACCAAAGTGGTGAGCGATATCACGGTGAGTGCGCAGTATCTGGCGACGACGACTGTTGCGGCAGACAAGAAGGTCAGCTTTATTTATGACCTGACATCCGCCAAAGTCAGTACGGTGACCCTGGACAACGGAATGGTTGTGCAGAAAATCGCTGATGGTGTGAACACCTTTACCTATACGGCTCAGTTGGTTGATACCAATAACAACCCGGTCACTCAGGCTGATCTGGATGTGAAATGGACGCAGGATAAAGGTGCAGATGTGGTGCTGTCGGCGACAACCAGTAAAACGGATGCCACCGGTAAGGCGACTATCACGCTGACCTCGACCAAAAAAGCGGTGGATGATATCACTGTCAGCGGACAGTATCTGGCGACAGCGACCGTTGCAGCCGATAAAAAGGTGAGCTTCATCTACGACATGGCATCAGCCAAAGTCGGTACGGTGAACCTGGACGGGGCCGTTGTGCAGAAAATTGCTGATGGCGTGAACACCTTTACCTATACCGCCCAGTTGGTTGATATCAATAACAATCCGATTCGTAAGGCGGATCTGGATGTGAAATGGACGCAGGATAAAGGCGTTGATGTAGTGTTGTCGGCGGTAACCAGTAAAACGGATGCAACCGGTAAGGCTACCATCACCCTGACCTCGACCAAAAAAGCGGTAGATGGTATCACCGTGAGTGCACAGTATCTGGAGACGGTCAACGTTGCGTCAGATAAGAAGGTCAGCTTTATTTATGACCTGACGTCAGCAAAAGTCAGTACGGTGAAGCTTGACGGTAATGTCACGGAGCAAATTGCCGATGGTATTAAGTTCTATACCTATACCGCGCAACTGGTTGATATCAATAACAACCCGATCAATCAGGCAGATCTGGATGTAAAATGGACGCAGGATAAAGGTGCTGATGTGGTGCTGTCGGCGACAACCAGTAAAACGGATGCCACCGGTAAAGCGACGATTAAACTAACATCAACCACCAAAGCGGTGAGTGATATTCAGGTGAGTGCACAGTATCTGGCGACGACAACCGTTGCGGCAGACAAGAAGGTCAGCTTTATTTATGACCTGGCGTCAGCCAAAATCGGTACGGTGATCCTGGACGGGGCTGTTGTGGAAAAAATAGCCGATGGCATAAATACCTTTACCTATACCGCGCAACTGGTCGATATCAATAACAATCCGGTAACTCAGGCTGATCTGGATGTGAAATGGACTCAGGATAAAGGCGTTGATGTGGTGTTGTCGGCGGCAACCAGTAAAACGGATGCTACCGGTAAAACCACTATTACGCTGAAATCGACCAAAAAAAGCGGTGGATGATGTCATTGTCAGTGCGCAATATCTGGCCACGGTGACCGTTCCGGCAGACAAAAAAATCAGCTTTATTGCTGATGCCGCAACAGCACGTATTTCCCTTGTCAAACTGTCAGGAGAGCTGACACGCAAGGTCGCCAATGGCACAAATACATTTATATTTGTAGCGACGGTGACTGATGTGAATGGTAACCCGGTCCGGAATATGGATGTGACCTGGAGTGGTAATAAGCCGGATACAACAACACTGGTTGCGACAGCACCGAAAACAGGTGTTGATGGTACGGTGGAAGCCACACTGACAAGTTCACTGACGCCGACATATGACATTATTGTCTCTGCGGCGATAGCCGGTCAGAATAAGGTTGATGCCAACCTGAAAGTCTCTTTTGAGGAGTTGTTCAAAGGTACAATCACCGTTGTGGACGCCGGTAAAAAAGGGACTGTTGTCATAGCGGGGGCGCGCATTGAAATCTATTCAGAGAATAAGG
This sequence comes from Morganella psychrotolerans, assembly GCF_001676155.1. GTDB lineage: Bacteria > Pseudomonadota > Gammaproteobacteria > Enterobacterales > Enterobacteriaceae > Morganella > Morganella psychrotolerans. Next base: position 203,253 of record NZ_LZEW01000012.1, read on the forward strand.
GTGAGAAGCTTGTCGATACGACGACACCTGCCTCCGGAAAGGTTCCGGTAGAACTCGTGGCAGGGAAGTATGCCATTGTTATTACAAAAGATACTTACAGAACGTATGATGACTTCATTGAGATTCGCACAGGTGCTGACCTTAATTATCAGTTCGGGCTTATCCAGTTAGGTGATAACGACGCTAAAATTATTGTCCAGTGGCAGGAGAATAAACCAAAAGACCCTGATACCTATATCAAGGTTCCAGCCGGGGTAAATGTTTACCGGGGTAACAAGAATTACAATAATGGTGAAGTGACGCTCGACAGGGATGATACATCGGCTTCGGGTCTTGAGACGATTACCATCAAAGCATTCAAACAGGGAACGTATACCTATGCGCTGGAGTGTTACAATTGTACCTGGTCAAACTTTAATGACACAGATGCAAAAGTATCCGTATACATTAATGACAGAGTGACATTGGGTGGAGGAACATCTAAGGATACTTATGTTACATCTCCGAGAAACGCGGTAGCGACCACTGGTAATACCACCAAATTCTGGCGTGTACTTGAAATTAACGTAACCAGTGCCGGGGTTGTTACTACCAAAGTGATAAATACTTACAGTACCGCTTTTTGATACCGTAATTATGATTTAATAAAGAAAACGCCTGATATAAAAGAGTGAAATACTGTTTTTAATATTGATTTTCAGGTGTGATCAGATGATAAAAGCCCCGGACAGAGATGTCCGGGGCTTTTTTTATCTTTCTATATTTACTTCGCCCGGGTTAATGGTGCTGATAGTGGTATATGAGTGTATATAATCAACTTATTTATCAATCATATTAAGACTTTAATTCATATACTCAGCGTTTAATTAATGTTGCTTTAGTGTTTGTTATGTTGTGCAAAATAGTCGTGATTGTATCTCTGAATGTAATTATTTATGCTTATTTTGTAACTAAGTGATTCTAACGTAATCGTAAGAAGAGTCAGGGAAATATTTAGGATAAATCATGATTATTGTGCAAAAACAGATACTTCAATTTAACTTACTGATGTGATTAGTAAATTTGATTTATTGTGCTGTATTTTTTATCTTAAATATTTTTTTTATTAATAGCTTATGCCTATCATTCTATTTGAATGGAGAGGCGAATAAAAAATTTGCACATACTGCTATAAGTCATTTACTCTTTACATGAAAATAAAATGATGCATATAAATCTGACCATTATATAGATGTGATAAAATATGGCAGAACGATTTGAAAAGAGTCATTTTTAATAAAAAAACGTTAACTAATGATAGCGTGAAATTACTTTGCCTGTTTATGACTATATTTGTACCTGTGATCACTACTGGTCGGTAATTTCAATTCTGTATTTCAGCCATTACGGATGGTAAGAAAACATGATTTGAAAAACAACAACAATAATTGTGTATGATATTATTTTACACACATTAAGTGTTTTGCTATCAGGTTATTTTTAAAATTTAAATTTAATTGGAGGATTGTGTTATTGGTTGATGAATAAAAAAAACAATGACTGGTTTATTTAACTATTCAGAGATTATCATTATTTCACATGGCATATGAAAAAGACTATGTTGCTGATATGGCATGGCTATCATAATACTTTATTCATAACAATAGCAGTCAGCGTGTAATGTAGTCGTCAGGAGGATTTGTGATTAAGAATGTTCATCCTATTTCCAGTGTAATAGGGCAAGCGTTAAAAAGTAAACGTCGTCAGCTCGGGTTATCCGGTATCGAACTTTCCAGAATTCTAAGTATCAGCCAGCAACAAATTTCCCGTTATGAACGGGGGGTTAATTGCTTCAACCTGGATATGCTGATGCGCTATTTTGCCGCATTACAGATGACACCTAATGATGTTAATAATTTATTTTCTGTTCTCGGTAGTTATTATCATCATAAAGTAGGTGAAACAGAAGGAAGAGTCATGCAATAGAATTGTTGTTATTATGAAAAATAATCTAAACAACAATCAAGCATATTTGTAAAATCATAATAAATTAATAATATTATGATCTAAGTGCTATTAGTGTTTATTGGTAAGTTATTTCATTCAACTATTTTTATTTATCCGGGACGGGAATGTATTTATGTTAACAACATTTAAGTCTGTCAATATGCAAAAATTTAAAATGTATTTACTGTTTTCATTACCTTTTGTTTTTCCTGTTTCAGCGGCTGAATCTTCTGCATCATACTCAGTACTCAAACAGTCTGAACCTGTTTTTTCTGAAACGGTAAATGGCATTGGTGTTGTTGTTTCTGCATCTTCGGATAATTTGAGTTCCCGTTTTTTATCAGGACGGCGGGGAATGCCATTCCCTATGGATCTGACGACATTACCTGAACCGATCGGGAAACATTTCTCCGGCAGTAAAATACCACAAGGTGATGTTTTTGCTTCATTACCCGGCGTACCTGTTCAGGAGGAAGGCCCGGGAACGCAATTTTATTCTGATGAAATAGCGCAGGCATATCAGGCCTTTTTTGAAAATAAATCAATAAATTCTTTTACTGAATATACCGGGGATTTAGAGCGGAATCTTAAAAGTAATCAGGAAAGTAATTTGTTAAATACGACTACTTATCTTGTTATTTACAGTGAGAAGCCATAGTCCGGTATAACACAATCAGAATACAGTGACTTCTTTTACACCAATATAAACATCATCGGGAGGAATAATGATTTTTGATGATATGAAAACCGATCTGGGCAAAGTTATGGAGAAATTCATTAGAGGTGGGTGTGATATTACCTATAAGCATGATGGTGAAAATGTTATTTTTTATATTCTTGAAAGTAACGGCATTCATATCCAGATAAATATAAATTGTATCAGTGATGCACCCGGATGCTATCCGGTATCTTTTTCCGGAGAGGAAAGGGTTGAACTTATTTCTGTATAGCCTTTGGTTTGTCTGGGGGTATGTGCTTATTACAGTCATCCCCTTAAAGACAGATGTTTATATCTGTATGAGTATTTACTCTTCATTTTTATTTATGCTGTACTTCACGACGACAGGACAAAAAAAAACTCATGGCATTATTCAAAAAAAAATAACGAAATCACACGGGAAGATAAAATCGCTAAGACAGACGCTGCAGATAAAGAGAATGTAATAAATACTGCAGATAAAGTCGTTAAGAAAGTAACCATTATTGGTGCAGACTGTGTCATACAAGGTGATATTAAACTCGATGGAAATATTGAAGTATACGGGCAGATAAAAGGAAATGTGACATCCGGAACATTTAAGGTATCAGTGATGGATAATGGCAGTATTGAAGGCGATGTTATTGCTGAGCATGTTTCAATCAATGGCCGGTTAGCCGGTGTATGTCACGCAAGGAATATTGAAATATTACAAAAAGGTGTGCTTAATGGTGTCTGCCGGGCTGAAGTATTTTCAATTAATACCGGAGGTGTTTTTGTCGGACAGTCAGAACCCTATGTGAAAAAGGTAAACGATTTGAATAAAGAAAAGAAATCCCACCAGGACATTAATCCTGTGGGCGAAAATAATGAGATAAAAATTATAAAGAAATAGGGTTCGATGCTATTTTAAGCAACAGGGATGATATAACTGTGAAAAATTATTCTTTAGTTTGTTTAGTATTGTTATTTATATCTTTTTTTTTCTTTTGCAAATAACACACAGTACGATATTTATTTGCTCAGCCAAAAAGCCGGACAAGGAGATGCCGATGCCCAGTTTTTACTTGGTTCAATCTATCTTTCCGGGGACTATGGTGTAAGAAAAGATATTGATAAAGGTAAATATTATTTATTGGTGGCGGCAGGTAAAGGGGATTCAGATGCTAAACGCTTTCTGGCATATCAGTTTTATAAAGAACATGAGTTTTATATCTTTATTCACTGGTTATCCTATTACAGCCTTGATTTCATCAGAGAGTAAGTAATATATTATTTTTCTCAACCGGCTTGTGACTCTCACAAGCCTTTTTTAATCACGTAGCCGGAAACTGATTGGTTTTCTTTTTTTATTGATTTAAATGCACTTAGCTTTATATCACTACATACCTTTCCCAGCTTTATTGTCAGGCTGTTTCGCATGTAAATTTTTATATCATCATCCATGATGTTTTCATTCTCACGTAAAAAATTAAACTCATTCATTACGTCATTGTATTTTCCCGCCAGCACACGGTAACTTTCATTATTTATTTTTCGCAGTAAATACATATCATCTATGCAGCTGTTACTTGTGGAATTTTGTATTGTCCCGGGGACCAGTCTGACGGGATCAGTTGTTACACTTTGCACCGGGTATGATGGACGGACAGGGACGGGAGGCGTGACAGATGTACAACCGGATAATGTGATCAGCAATCCTGATATCAAACAGACTCTCTTAAAATACATGATAACTCCTCTGACGGATATATCTCAGATATTAATGATGAAATAAGACAGAGTTATATAGTAAGTTGAGCTGACATGGCTTGTATATAAATAGAGTGTGACGAAATCAGCATGACATTATAGCACCTGACAGGTGTTTTATAGTTATTAATACAGGGAGATTGATATTATTAAAGGATATATACTGATAACGCGGTGTAAAACACAATCGGATGTAACCTGAACTTATATATACATGCTATATGAGTAACGTATTTCGGGTAATAATAAAAAAATTTAGTGAAATAATACAGGATCTGCGGTTGATGTCAGCAAAATAAAAAAAAGGCATCCGCCCCCGGATGCCTTTGGTATCACAACTGAATAGCGGACTATTCAGCGGTTCTGGTACTGCTGCGGATCAGATGGTCAAATGCACTGAGTGAGGCTTTTGCACCTTCGCCTGCCGCGATAATGATTTGCTTGTAAGGCACTGTGGTGCAGTCACCGGCACCAAAGACCCCTTTAATACTGGTTTCATTGCGGGCATCGATGACAATTTCCCCCATCGGGTTCAATGCTAATGTGCCTTTCAGCCACTGCGTATTCGGCAGCAGTCCAATCTGAACGAAGATCCCGGACAGCGTCAGGGTATGAATATCACCTGAAATACGGTCTTTATATTGCAGACCGGTAACTTTGCTGCCGTCACCAAGGACTTCCGTGGTTTGGGCGTTAACAATGATATCCACGTTTGGCAGGCTGTGTAATTTCTGTTGCAGCACAGCATCGGCTTTCAGTTCCGGGGCAAATTCCAGTAACGTCACATGGTTTACAACACCTGCCAAATCAATCGCGGCTTCCGCACCCGAGTTCCCGCCGCCGATAACCGCAACGGATTTTCCTTTAAACAGCGGACCGTCACAGTGAGGGCAGTAAGTTACACCTTTGGTGCGGTATTCCTGCTCACCGGGAACACCCATATTGCGCCAGCGTGCGCCGGTACTGATGATAACGCTGCGCGCTTTCAGTGTGGCACCGGATGCGGTCTGTAACTGATGTAATTCACCGTCTTCTGTAGCCGGGATAAGTGCGGTAACATTCTGATTATCAATGATATCTGCGGTATAATCTTCTACATGCATCTTCAGCGCGGCAGCCAGTTTTGCGCCTTCGGTTTTCGGAACTGAGATATAGTTTTCGATATCCACTGTATCGAGAACCTGACCGCCGAACCGCTCCCCGATAAGGCCGGTACGGATGCCTTTACGTGCGGAATACACGGCTGCTGATGCGCCCGCAGGACCACTGCCGACAATCAGAACATCATAAGGAGCCTGCTGATTCAGTGCATCAGCTGCGCGTTTTCCGGCATTGCTGTCCACTTTATTAATGATTTCAGCCAGCGTCATACGGCCCTGACCAAATTCGTTACCATTAAGAAATACGGTCGGCACACCCATAATATTGCGTTCGGTTATTTCATTCTGAAATACACCGCCGTCAATTGCCGTATGGGTAATGCGCGGATTCAAAACTGCCATCAGGTTCAGCGCCTGGACAACATCCGGGCAGTTATGACAGGAGAGGGAATAATAGGTTTCAAAATGAAATTCTCCGTCCAGATTACGAACCTGCTCCAATAATTCCTGTGCTTCTTTTGACGGATGACCGCCGACTTGTAACAGTGCTAACACCAGTGATGTAAATTCATGACCCAGCGGTGAACCGGCAAAACGGACACCGTGTGATTCACCGGGATTTGTTATCAGAAATGACGGCGTGCGCGCAGCTGCATTGTTATCTTCCCGCAGCGAAATTTTCGGGGACAATGCCACAATGTCATTCAGTAACGATTTAAGCTCAGCGGATTTAGCACTGTCGTCAAGGGTTGATACCAGCTCAACCGGGCGGGTTAACTTTTCGAGATACGCCCTGAGCTGCGTTTTCATGGTGTTATCGAGGATCGTGTTATCGAGCATGATTATTCCCTTAAAAAACCGGGTGCTGATGCACCCGATAGAAATTGCTGACAAAGCGCGAAAAAGCGTGGTTTTTCTCACTTTGTGTTATCTGCCGAAAATCAATAGATTGATTTTCCTTGTTATTTTCACAACCTCAACAGAGCATTACAAACGTTGTTTGTGATGCTCTGCATCGGGTGCAAATGCACCCGATAACAATTATTAATATAAAAGAAGACGGGTCTCAGATTTTACCGACCAGGTCCAGTGACGGAGACAGTGTCGCTTCGCCTTCTTTCCATTTGGCAGGGCAGACTTCACCCGGATGGCTTGCAACATACTGCGCGGCTTTGACTTTACGCAGCAGGTCAGAGGCATCACGGCCAATACCTTCAGCGGTGACTTCAATCGCCTGAATGATGCCCTGCGGGTCAATAACAAACGTACCGCGGTCAGCCAGACCTTCCAGCTCACGCATATTGTCGAAGTTGCGTGTCAGTGCGCCTGTCGGGTCACCGATCATGGTGTATTTGATTTTGCCGATGGTGTCAGAGCTGCTGTGCCATGCTTTGTGTGTGAAATGGGTATCTGTTGAAACAGAATAGATATCCACACCCATTTTTTGGAATTCGTCGTAATGGTCAGCCAGGTCGCCTAACTCAGTCGGGCAGACAAACGTGAAGTCAGCCGGATAAAAGAAGAAAATGCTCCACTTGCCTTCAGTGTCTTTTTCAGTGACTTCAACAAATTCACCGTTTTTGAATGCCATGTTTTTGAAAGGTTTGATTGGGGTATTGATTAAAGACATAGGTAACTCCTCCTGTTTCGTTGAGGACAACAATACGCAAACAGGAGAGGGCGCGCCAATGGCTTCCCGCTATCGATTTGATAGGTTTTACCTTGCGATTGATTTAGTTTGATAGTTTTAAGGCTTATACCCTTATTCATTCAAACTGCAGGTTCGTTGGCCGCACTACGCCCGCCGGGTCACATACTTGTGTATGCTCCCCGTCTGTCTTCCCTTGCCGCCTGCCTGCATCTTGAATGACGTTGGGTATATATTTCAGGAAGTGATACTGAAGCACATTCAATCAGAAGAGGGATTTGTTAAGATCTAAATAACTAAAGATGAACAAAAAACGGGTGGCGGAATGACGTTTCAGCTTTCAATTTAAGGTCGCTGTGTTTATCATGCCCCTTCTTTTTTTCGACGGCGTAACTGGTTTTGGGCATTGGCCATAAGTAGACCAATCTGCTTTAACAGTCTTTTTTCAGTTACGGTTCTATCTGCATGACCTCCGGGATAGAGTATACAAATGACTGCAACAACTTCTCTGACACCACTTGTCACCCTGAAAGGCCTGAGCAAAGGCTTTGACGGCAAAAATATCATTAATAATTTCGATCTCACTATCAACCACGGTGAGTTTGTCACCATTCTTGGCCCGTCCGGGTGCGGTAAAACAACAGTTTTACGTTTGATTGCCGGACTTGAAGAGGTGGACGGCGGCACCATTATGCTTGGCACACAGGATATTACGCATATTCCTGCTGAACAGCGCCATATCAATACCGTATTCCAGAGCTACGCTCTTTTCCCGCACATGACGGTATTTGAAAACGTCGCATTCGGGCTGCGCATGCAGAAAACTCCCGAACATGAAATTACCCTGCGCGTGGAAGATGCACTGAAAATGGTGCAGTTGCAGGATTTTGCCAACCGCAGACCGGATCAGCTTTCCGGCGGGCAGCAACAGCGTGTTGCCATCGCCCGCGCCGTGGTGAACAAGCCGGAAGTTCTGCTGCTGGATGAGTCTCTTTCCGCACTCGATTATAATCTGCGCAAGCAGATGCAGAGTGAACTGAAAGCATTGCAGCGCCAACTGGGGATCACCTTTGTTTTTGTCACTCATGATCAGGAAGAAGCGCTGACCATGTCTGACCGCATTATTGTTATGCGGGAAGGAAAAATTGAGCAGGACGGCACGCCGCGTGAAATTTACGAAGAGCCGAAAAACTTGTTTGTGGCGCAATTTATTGGTGAGATAAATATATTCGGTGCCGATGTTCTGCACCGGATAGATGACCAGCGGATCCGCGCCAGTGTTGAAGGTCATGAGTGTGATATTTATACCACGCTCATGGTGACGCCGGGACAACATGTGCATGTGCTGCTGCGCCCGGAAGATCTGCGCGTTGAAGAGATCCATGATAATGCGCCGGTTGCCGGATTGATAGGCTATGTCCGCGAGCGCAACTATAAAGGCATGACGCTGGATTCTGAAATTGAAATGGAAAACGGCAAACGGGTGATGGTCAGCGAATTCTTTAATGAAGACGATCCGGATGTGGATCACTCGCTGGATCAGAAAATTGCAGTGACGTGGGTTGAAAGCTGGGAGGTGGTGCTGAGCGATGAAAAAGACGCGTAAACCTTTCCAGACTATTGTGATCACTCTGATTGTCGCGTGGTTACTGTTATTTGTTTTCCTGCCTAACCTGATGATAATCGGCACCAGTTTCCTGACGCGTAATGATGCGGACCTGGTCAGTATGGTCTTTACCCTCGATAACTACCGTCGGTTATTTGACCCGATGTACGCGCAGGTGATGTTGCATTCGCTTAATATGGCAGTGATCGCAACACTTCTGTGCCTGTTGATTGGCTATCCTTTTGCGTCAATGATTGCCCGCATGCCGCAGAAACTGCGCCCGTTGATGCTTTTCCTGCTGATAGTCCCGTTCTGGACAAATTCCCTTATCCGCATTTACGGGCTGAAAATATTTCTCAGTACGCGTGGTTATCTGAATGAGTTTTTATTATGGACGGGCGTGATAGATAAACCGTTTAAAATTATGTATACCTCAGAAGCCGTGATACTCGGGCTTATCTATATTTTACTGCCGTTTATGGTGATGCCGCTGTATTCAAGTATTGAGAAGCTGGATAAATCCTGCCTGGAAGCTGCCCGTGACCTGGGTGCAAATAAGCTTCAGACCTTTTTCCGTATTACTCTGCCGCTCACAATGCCCGGAATTATCGCCGGTTGTCTGCTGGTGCTGTTGCCGGCAATGGGGCTGTTTTATGTGGCGGACCTGATGGGCGGGGCAAAAAATCTGTTGATTGGTAATGTTATCAAGAGCCAGTTTTTAAATATCCGCGACTGGCCATTCGGGGCGGCAACCAGCATTTTCCTGACGGCAGCGATGGGCTTATTGCTCTGGGTCTACTACCGTGCGGCAAAATTGTTAAATAAGAAAGGTGAACAGGAATGACGGGACGCCTGTTGCGTGGTGGTTTTATGACCATCATTTATGCTTATTTATACATCCCGATTATCATTCTGATTGTGAATTCCTTTAATTCATCCCGCTTCGGAATCAACTGGCAGGGCTTTACCACCGACTGGTACAGCATGCTGATGAACAATGACAGCCTGCTTCAGGCGGCAGGACATTCACTGACGATGGCGGTTCTCTCTGCCACATTTGCCACCGTTATCGGTTCGCTGACAGCAGTCGCGCTCTACCGCTATCGTTTTAAAGGTAAACCGTTTGTCGGTGGCATGTTGTTTGTGGTGATGATGTCACCGGACATTGTGATGGCGATTTCACTGCTGGTACTGTTTATGATCCTCGGGGTATCGCTGGGGTTCTGGTCGCTGCTCTTTTCACACATCACATTTTGCCTGCCGTTTGTGGTGGTCACGGTTTATTCACGACTGAAAGATTTTGATGTGAAAATGCTGGAGGCGGCGCGTGATCTCGGTGCCGGTGAATTTACAATTTTGCGTAAAATTATTCTGCCGCTGGCGTTACCGGCCGTTATTGCAGGCTGGTTACTGAGCTTTACCCTCTCGATGGATGATGTGGTGGTATCTTCATTTGTCACCGGGCCAAGCTATGAGATTCTGCCGCTGAAAATTTACTCTATGGTAAAAGTCGGCGTTTCGCCGGAAGTAAATGCATTAGCGACGATTTTAATGGCTCTTTCGTTATTTATGGTGATCCTCAGCCAGCTTGTGTTGCGTACCAGCTCACACAAACAGCAATAGCCTTTGCTTAACCGGCGCGGTCTGTCGCAGATCCGCCGGTTAATATTCACTGTAATATCACATTACAGCTGAATTTTGCATTCTGATGCCGCTTTAACTGGGCATTGTTGCTTTACCCTCTGCCAGTCCGCTTTTATAATCACGTTGCATAATCATAAAAGGGGGCGTTATCGCCTGTGATATTCATCGACTAACCCGAAGCTCTGAGGGGAAACACTGAAATGAAAAAGTGGTCCTTGCTGCTTGGTGCCGGTATTCTGGCAGCAGGCATAAGTTCAGCATCAGCAGATAACAGTAAAACGCTTTATTTCTATAACTGGACTGAATATGTCCCGCCCGGATTGTTAGAACAGTTTACAAAAGAGACGGGGATCAAGGTTATCTATTCAACCTATGAATCCAACGAAAGCATGTATACCAAGCTAAAAACCTATAAAGACGGTGCTTATGATTTGGTGGTGCCGTCGACGTATTTTGTCGCCAAAATGCGTCATGAGGGTATGCTGCAAAAAATAGATAAATCAAAACTCAGCCACTTTAGTAACCTGGACCCCAATCTGCTGCATAAACCGTTTGATTCTGAAAATGATTACTCTGTTCCGTATATCTGGGGTGCGACTGCTATCGGTATTAATGGCGATGAGATTACCCCGGGATCAGTAACATCATGGCGTGATCTGTGGAAACCGGAATATAAAAATAGTCTGCTACTGACCGATGATGCCCGTGAAGTGTTCCAGATAGCACTCAGCAAGCTGGGTTATTCTGCCAATACCACTAACCCTCAGGAAATTGAGGAAGCGTATAAAGAGCTTCAGGCGCTGCGTCCGAACATCCTCGCGTTTAATTCTGACAACCCGGCTAACCCGTTTATGGAAGGGGAGGTTAACGTGGGTATGATCTGGAACGGTTCTGCTTATGTTGCCCGTCAGTCCGGTTTGAATATTGAAGTTATCTGGCCTTCAGAGGGCGGTATTTTCTGGATGGACAGTCTGGCAATACCGGCAAATGCCAAAAATCCGGAAGGTGCCCATCAGTTGATTAATTTCCTGTTGCGCCCTGAAATTGCAGCGCAGGTTGCACAGGCCATTGGTTATCCGACACCAAATCTTGCCGCGAAGGCATTGTTACCGGCAGAGATAGCGAATGATAAGTCCCTCTATCCTGACGATGAAACTATTCATAAAGGACAGTGGCAGGATGACGTTGGCGACAGCAGTGTGCTGTATGAGCGCTATTATCAGAAACTGAAAGCAGGTCGTTAATTTCACTAATCAATTGATTTTATGTTATAGATAGCAAAAGGCGCTCTCAGGAGTGCCTTTTTTTGTTTCTGTATGTAATAAAAAACAAAGTGAATTATTTTTCTTTTATTACACATAATTATATAACTTTTTATATTTTGTAATAATAAACAGAGGTTAATCAATAAAGCTGATTACTCAGCAGGGCTGCGTGAGATTAATCATATCCAATTATGTCAGCGTCGCAATTGCTTGTTTTAAATCAATTTACGTTTAACGATATGAAATAAAAGAAAAATATAAGCATAAATGCTTTTTGGATCAGAAATTGAAGCAATAAATCATAATCAAAATATTACAAATACAACAAGTAAGTTACAATATGTTAAGACGATTCTGCAATATCATGCTGAATATCTTTTTTTTGCTGAGGATAAAAACTGGAAATTAAAGCGAATGGTTCATGTTGCAGCATGAAACACTTACTCACCATGAATGTCAGATTTTAATAGTTTTTTGAACAAACAGCATAACTGATGTCTATCTAAAAATAATTAGATGATTATAATTACGAAAGTAACTAAGTAGTGCGAAAATGTGTAAACAAAAGCACCGTTATTGGTATTGATTCTTTCTGTCAGGTTCACATCCGGCATCGATTCTGTTTTACATAGGGTGCTTTTCCACCAAAGCGGTTTTTTTTTTAGGCTAAAATGTAAAGTAAACGTGACTAAAGTCACTAAATTGATGCAACGCACTGAAAAATACTTTGTTACATGTGATCTATTTAGCTTTTTATGATGTTAGATCAAAGAACGATGGTTGGGTAATGGATTAGTATATTTACAAGCATTCAGAGCTATATCTAATTTTCATTTTTGGCCTTCATTCCGGTAGTAAAAGAAATGAACAAGCGGGAAAATAAACATAAAAGAGCCGGGTAATTATACTTGAATAATTAACTATCCTTATGTGATTAGTTAATATCACCTGGTCATAATATGTTTAGAGAATAATCCGAAATAATCAGATTGGTTTTAAATTTTGTTATCGTAAATAAGATTCTGATGCTTTTCTTATGATGCTGTACTTTTAAGTAGCTAAACAGATAAGTGGAAGTTATGGATATTACATAAATTCAGATAAATCCGTTTCTGTAACAGCTTGTGTTAAATGTTTTTTATGTGTGAAGCATATATCAGTATCAGGTTGGATTTAATTATTACGTCATAAATTAAAACGAATCTCTTCATTATATTTTTGCATTTCGTAAGAAATGCTTTGTTATTTTTATTTTATTATATAAAAAATATTGTAAATTTAAGTATTTTTACTTAATTTAATTCACGACTTATAGAGAAATAGGTAGATATTATGGAAACTTCCGACTTTTATGCAGTCTTAGGCCACAGAATTCAATCAAGACGTAAAGAACTCGGGATCGTTACAGTTAAATTAGCGCAAAAACTGAATATCAGTCAGCAGCAATTTAACCGTTATGAGCGCGGTGTTAGTAAAATCAGTCTTCATCATCTCATTGAATTATCTGATTTATTAGACGTACCAGTTGAATGGTTCCTCAACGGAAAATCTGAAGCATCAGAACATCCTCACGAGCCACATATTCAGATGCGTTCAAATCAGTTCAGAGCAGAGACCGTTTTACTGAACGGAAAACAGTTTATTTAAATTTTTGATGCTGTTACTGAATTCTTCAGTAACAGAAACAAAATATATAATTAAGCGAAACCAGTAAGCCAGTCATCTTCATTATTATGGTCATAATCGGCTGAAAGCGCATTTGGCGCTATGCCCAATTGTTTTTTATCTACCATATTACGAAGGTATTGTTGGAACCAGGCCTGATAGTTTATAACCTCACAGCCAACCTGGCTTACTGATTTGCGTATTTCCGAATAAGAATATTCCGGGTTATTAGCTAATTTTTTTTTCTACCGTAATTATTAAATTTATCTTTTTTTGTATATTCCTTTCGTTATTATCACCTAATCCCATCAATGAAAAAGCCTGATAAATATTTTCAGGACGATCTCCGTTTGTAACAATAATGTCATATAAGCGGCGAGCTGATACTTCATCTGTTTCCTGAGCACGTGTTGTGCCGGAATGTGTATTCACAGTATTAAGTGTCATGTTTGACCCTTTTTATGTTTTCCTGAAAAATAATGTTTATTTCATTTTTCTTTTTATTAAGAATCTCCCGGAATTCTTCCGAGTCTATTTGCGCTATTTTTTGTTTAGCAAACGTTTCCGGTGTCAGATAAAGTAACTTTTTCCCCACACGTAAGATGATGTGCTGACTGAAATGAAATGAAACCGGAATAGAAATAGTCCGCGCTATATATTCAGAATCCTGATTATTTTTTTTAAATTCAACCGGCAGGATCAGCCCGCAATCATTTTCAGCCGCATGTTGCGCGGCCAATTGCTGTATCAGCAAATGCCTGCTTACGCGATCACCGAAAAAGGCGGTTAATTCTGTTTGCAGACAGCGCAGTGAGTCAGAAAAATGTGTATCTATGGTGACTTTATATTCATCAATAAAGCGCATTAATTCAGGTAATAACTGTAGTACCCCTGTCTGAAACCCCGCTTCACAGGCAGCATTATGTTGTTGAACTGCCGTTATCCCGGCGGATTTTATTAACTGTGTTGCGCGGTGTTGTGCTTGCTTTGTGAGAGTATCAATCCGCTGAAGCGCATCAATGTTGGCCTGCTTAATCACAACCCCGTGGCGGAGATGAGAAATCAGTGATTCAGGAAGTGAACGGCACATAGAGAAATACCAGTTGAAAAAGTGAATAAGGAAGTGCCGGGATCGTATTTTTATCCATAAAGGATAACTGTGTATCAAACATCAGTGGCAGCCTGGCAGAGAGTGCCGGTGAGAATTGGTGCATCAGCTGAGTCATGGCGGTAATACCGGGATCGGCGATGTTATTGTCATCCGTAAATGTCTGCGCTGCCGGCCAGTCAGGCAGAGACAGCACCGGACATAATGACAGAAATGCGCGCTGTGTATTATCCGGTGGTGAATCATCCGGTAAACCATAATGATAGCGAATCAGTTTTCCCAGATAGTCACAAACCCGCGGTAATTGTGTCCAGTTGAGCAGCAGTAGCATCGCATGTTGAGAACCGGCATCAAAATCGATATTCAGCGGAAGTTGGTACCTGTTCAGAATTGCCGCATTAGTCACTTTGCCATGAAGTGAATCATCCTGCGGCAAGTCTGAAAATCGGCGGCTGCTGTGCAGGTAACCGGATGGCTGATACATCACGCGGGTAATGGCTGCCTGTATATCCGGTTGGTTATCCATTACGCTTTTCCCGCAGGTTTATTAAAAATGTCCGGATGCGGGAACGCTGCAGATAAAATATTCCGCCTGTCAGCAATAAACCCGCCAGAGACAGTAACAGGCCCAAAGGGGAGAACGGTACACGTTCCTGTTCAGAAGGCGGTGAAATAACCAGTGGTTTGTAGTGCAAAATAACTGAAATATGCTCTTCATCCAGACCACTGAATGCATTCATCACAAAAGTCTGAATATTGCGGGTGAAGCCATCTTCATCTTCAATGCCGGTGTGATAGATCAAAACAGAAGCCCGTGGTGGTTCCGCGTGTTTTTTACGTGGTTCCGCCATTGGGTAGCTGAGATGCACCCGGGTTTCTGCTACTTCAGTAAAGGAGTTAATAGACTGTTCCAGGCGCTGTTCGATAGCCGAGATCAGCCGTGCTTTTTCGGACTGTGGTGAGGCTATCAGTGAATCGGCAGGAAACGCGCCCGCTATCTCAACCCGTTCATTGCTGGGTAACTGATATTCCTGCAATACCCGGATGGCGTAGCGGCTCTGTTCTTCCGGTACGGTGACAGAAAATAACCCCTTTCCCTGGGGAATTTTGACTGCCTGAATATGATGTTTATGTAATGCGGCCAGAACTTCATTGGACTGACGCTGATTGAGGGAAGAGAGCAGTGGTCCCTCATTGCAGCCGGTGAGCATCAGTGTACTGAGTCCGGATATCAGCAGAACAATAAGTAAGCGACGCATTACTGACCCTTAACCACGGAATCTACCGCACTGATACCCAGGTGTGTGATGCGGGAGTAAAAATTGATCTCTGTATGCCACTTCGCCATTGCCACCTGATTTTCAATCAGCATCATAACGTCGTTTTTACTGTTGCCGCGGCGTTGTTTATGTAATGTAGTGGTTTTATTGTGAAGCGCGGTCTTTTCTGCGCCGGGAAAATTCAGATCCCGGTATGCCGACTGTTCTTTGTCGGCCAGGTTTGAAAGCATATCGCTGATGCCCGGAACAGAACTGACTGGTGGAAGTGTTTTAAATGATGACATAATTATCCTTATTCATGTCAAGAATAAGAAAACGGTAGTACCGCTTTCTTATCAGAATTAATTGCAGGTTCGTGTGGTGGTTATCAGCGCATATTACCGAGTGGTGTACTCATATTCTCTTTGTGCTGACGCACGATAGCAGAGAGTGCTGACAGCTTCATGCTTAATGAACTGGATGTTGTTTGTAATTGTGCCATGTCATAGGCAGTAGAACCGGTTTTAACCTTACCCATTAATGCGAGCAATTTAGTATTGTCACTTTTGATATTCGCCTCAAAGTGTGCCGGGATCTCTTCGAATGAAAATCCTGTATTTACAACATCAGCCATAAAATTTCCTTATTTATTATGGAGGGTAAAATCAATATGATCTCCAGATATAATACGGTAAGGTTGTTTTCCGTAGATACCTGGTAAGTCAATGGCTTTCTTTATTTGTTTATATGAAACTAATGGTTCGGTGTTATTGTTAAGTATTTTTTTTATTTATTTCATCTATATGTTTTTTTTATGTTTTCATTATTCTCCTTTTCAGAAAGTACAATGATCTTCCTGTCATTCCGCACTATAGTGTAACTGATAAAGTCATTTTTAATACTTTCATTTATTAAGGTTATTATATCACTAAATGAAAATTTATTTATTTTTAATCTGTTCTTGAATACATCCGGAATTATGATGTCATCATTTATAGAATAATTTTCTTCCGAGCTTATATAAGTAATTTCTATTGTGGTGTCATTTTTATATATATTTATTATATCATCATCATTATGTTTTAGTGCATCCGCTTTCAGCATAGAGATAACATAAGGTTTCATCTTTTTATAGACATTATCCGGTATTTCATTATCTGATTTTATAATAAACAAAAAATGGTGATTTTCCTGTATATACCCATGATGCCGGATAAACTTATTTATAATTGTTTTCACATCATCTTTATTGTTATTTTCGTTCATATTTTTATCGTATAACCAAAGGATAATCAATATGACAAACATGGAAAAAATCATGAGTAGTGATTTTTTACTATGTAAAACAGCGGGTTTCCTGCAGTCGGTAAGATTTTTTTTTGCTGATTTCCAGGGTTGTATTATGCCAGCTTTCACCCATCTTTTTTTATAGAGAAAAATGTTTTTTTTATTGTAAGTAAACGGAATGTTGTAGTTTATTTTTTCAGTTTTAAATATATCTCCATCAGTTTTATAGCAGACGGTGTAGTTGTTATCAAATAATGTTAATTCTATTGATTTTAGTGATGTATCAGTGGATATAATATCAAGATAAATTTTTTTCATTATGAGACTCCTCTTTTTTTAACAGAGTCAGGCGATAAGTGAATAATATAGCATTCAGCAGGCAATGTGATTTCCTTCCCGCTTAAATGACCGGAAAGGATAATGAGAGAATAAAATCGTTCCATCGATTCACCCGGGTTATGTAATAAGATGTATAGTGATATTATTTATATCGCATCATTGTTATTAAAATAATAATTGTTTTTATAAAAAAATGGTAGTAAAAATTAGCGCTGTTATTTATATTTTATGTTAAGTTTTATCTTAATAGACTGGGATGTCTTGGATTCTCACCAGATGGAAAGGTGATGATAATAAAAAGGAGAGGGTTAATTGAATGAATGATAAAATATCCATATGTATATATGATGATATCACCAAGATAAATAAAAAACTTCCCTGCGGGAAAAGAAAAATATTATTTTCCTATGTCGAAATGTATTAAATTGCTTGCATTTATTGACTGTCAATATGATTTTCCATACACGATGTCAGATACTGATAACGATATATTACATCCGGACTATGAGGGTGTTCTGACGGTTCAGGGCATGATGATCAATCCTGAGTATCAGGTTATTTGTGAAATGCTTAATGCGCAGAGCTCATTAAGCGGATTATTTAAACGCATTCGTAATTCAGAACATTACTGGCTGATTAAGCATTTGGTTCTGGCGGCAGACAGCAAAAATAATAGCGTGATGGATATCAGTAAAAACTATGGGTTGTCAGGAACACATTTTCGCCGGTTATGTCAGCGCTATATCGGTCATCAAAGTAAATATCAGTTACGCCATTGGCGGGGCGTTGCATCGGTACTGGATGTTTTAGTCAAAGAACATTCACTGACCCGCATTGCCTCGGATCATGGCTATTGCTCAGCCTCTCATTTTTCCAATGAAATCAGACAACAATTTGGTATGTCACCAAAAAAAATAAGGGATTTACACCATGCAATTAAAAAATAATAGCAGGTGTCCGGCCGTTTTGTGTTTTCTGATTATCTGTTTCTTTTCCGGGACACTATATGCACAAAAAACCAATAATAAAAATACAGTACTCTATGAAAAACGGGCACCGGAACAGGACAGTTTTGTGGCGAAAGAGAACCGTGCTGATCAGTTTTTCGATGTGATCGGTGCAAGGCTTGAGATCATCATGGTGTCGTCAGATGTTGTGAAAAAAAAGCGTATTACGGGGACATTTGATCTTTCTGATCCACAGGCGGCATTCAACCGGATGCTGAGTACTCTGTCCCTGGTATCCTATCAGGATAATCGTACCCGTTATATCTATGGCAGCAATGAAATAGAATCTTCTATGCTGACACTCAATAGCATCAGTCTCAATACACTGCTCACTTTTCTGAAACAAACCGGTCTGTATGATGCCCGCTACCCGATTAAGTCGGACAAGCAGAAGCAAATTTTGTATATCACCGCACCTCCCCGCTATATGACACTGATCCGCCAGTCTGTTGATGCGCTGGAAGCGCAGAACAGCTCACAGGAGCAGGGCGGCGGTCCTGAAAATGAACAGATTCAGCTGGTAAAACTGGAGCACAGTTTTGTGCAGGACAGAGAAATTGCCTCGCGCGGACAAACGGTGACGCTGCCGGGAGTGGCTACGGCACTGCGTGAATTACTGAGCAGCGGCGGCAGTGCCAAAACATCAGTGGTACAGACAGATGATGACGGGGAGGTGGCAGAGAGTCACGGAGATTCGGCCTGGCTGAGTGGTGCACATATCCGCATTGTTCCCCTGCCGGGAGAAAACAGTCTGTTATTGAAAGGCAGCAGCAGCTCACTGGAACTTATCAGAAAAATGATAAGGCAGCTTGATGTTCCGAAAGAACAAATAGAATTATCGTTATGGATAATTGATGTATCAAAAAATAATGCCGATCAACTGGGAATTAACTGGCAGGCGGATTACAGCGACGGAAAGGCAAAGTTTACTCTGGCCTCGGGTCTGAGTGAACTGAACCAATTTACCGGGTTTTCTTTCTTCGGGAAAATCCGCGCGTTAGCCGCCAGGGGGCAGGCAAATATGGTATCGCGCCCGATTGTACTGACTCAGGATAATACCCCGGCTGTTTTTGATAATAACACTACATTTTATACCTCTATCAAAGGAGAGCGGGTTTCCTCGATGGAGAGTATTACCTTCGGTACAAAAGTGAGTGTGATACCGCGTATTGCCAACCAGCGTAAGTCAGTCGAGATGATCATTGATCTGGAAGACGGGGCAGAAAAACAAACGAATGATGAAAAAAATGGCGAGGGTACATTGCCGGTAGTAAACCGCACCACTATCAGCACGATTGCCCGTGTCGCCCAGGGAAATACCCTGCTCATTGGTGGTTATACCCGCGATAATACCCAGTTTCATAATGAGCGTATTCCGTTGCTGGGGGATATTCCGTTACTTGGCCGCTTATTTCAGTTTCAGTCAGAAAAGAATGAAAAAATGGTCCGTCTGTTCCTGTTACAGCCGCGTATTCTGCAACAGGATTTCTTTGATGACGTTAATATTACCGGTCACCTGCCGTTTGATAAAAGCAATAAACAAGGGTTGTTAATGATGGAAAATCTCCGGGGAGATTACCATCATGATTAACGGCATTTCTGCCCGCCCGCTGATTCAGTCTGAAACGGCGCAGGTCAAAACCTCAGGGAGCGCTGCAACAGAGCCGCAATCTGCTGAGAATGCCGCAGCGCATGATGCGGAACAAATGATGGACATGATGGATGATATGTCTATGGCGCTGGCTCAGTTTAACCGCCGTCAGTACGGCAAAGAAGAACAGATAAGTCAGATGCCGGCATCTGACAGTAAGCGCGGCGGTGATGCCGGAGAAAATAAGCTGGATAAGGTAGTGAAATGGTTTACGGCATCCGGGCGCTCTCTGCGTGAGTTTCTGGATTATGTACGCGCTTTGTTTCCGGATCCCAGTGATTATGTGATGGCTCTGCGCTCATTGATGCGCAAACTGCCGTTTTCCGCAGAAGAAGCCGCTGATATTGATACTGAAATTGAGCAGTTACTGTACGGTGATTTTGCACAGGAAACGCGGGCCGGGATCAATGTTGCACTGAAAATCCGTCAGTATGCACCGGTTACACAGCTTGAATGCTCTCAGTTGCGAATGGTGTACCGCAGTTATATCAGCTGGAAATTCGATATCCTGTATCTCTATAAGGTTTGGCTGGAGCAATATAAAAAGAGCCGTGTCAAAAGTCTGCTGCATTATGTCCGCGATGCTCTGGTGTGTGATATGGCGGCGGCTCTGCCGAGTTGCAGCCATCACAGTGAATTCGGGGAACTGACATCCCGCTTGTATTCGCTGAATCAGCTTATTTCCCTGACAGATATGTTTTATCAGAAAATTGCCTCACTGAATTGTTCTGAACCGGCACTGGCAGATGAAACAACCATTAACCAGCTGATTATTTCTGGTTTGGGTGATGCAGATGCATTTCGCAACGAAATAAAAACACTTTTATCTTCGGTTGAGAGTGATAAAAATCAGCCGCTGATTTTACAGCGTTTTATCGCAATATTTAGTGAAATACCGGATACCCTTTTTTTGCAGGAAGCACAGAAAGAAACCATCGTTTCTTTTCTGAAAGTACACATGAGTGAAATTATTCATACTCTATAACTTTTAATGGCAACGGATTGCTATGCTGACATCATTTATTAACGCGGTAAAAAATAAGCCGGAATTGTCCGTGCTGCTGATTATGATCATGGTGATCGCCATGCTGATCATTCCTCTGCCCAAGATGCTGGTGGATTTTCTGATCGGCCTGAATATCGTGATCTCCATCCTGATGTTATTGCTCTCTTTTTATATCACCCGTATCCTGGGATTTACCTCATTTCCGGCCTTGCTGCTTATCACCACACTGTTCCGTCTGGCGCTTTCTATCAGTACCAGCCGTTTGATCCTGCTGGATGCTGACGCAGGTAACATTATTCAGTCATTTGGTGATTTTGTTATCGGCGAAAATATTGTTGTCGGTTTTGTGATTTTTGCCATTGTGACAATCGTCCAGTTTATTGTGATAACCAAAGGTTCGGAGCGGGTGGCGGAAGTGGCGGCCCGCTTCTCACTCGACGGTATGCCGGGTAAACAGATGAGCATTGATGCAGATCTGAAATCCGGGCTTATTGATAACGAAGAAGTGCGCAAACGCCGTAAAGAACTGGAGCAGGAAAGTCAGATGTATGGCGCGTTTGATGGCGCGATGAAATTTATCAAAGGCGATGCGATCGCCGGAATTGTCATCATTTTCGTGAATTTTGCAGGTGGGATCGGGATCGGTGTTGCCCAGATGTCGATGCCGTTCAGTGAGGCGCTGAGTACGTATACTCTGCTGACTATCGGAGACGGACTGGTCGCGCAGATCCCGGCATTACTGATCGCAATAAGTGCAGGTTTTATTGTGACGCGGGTCAGCGGTACAAATCAGAACTTAGGTGCAAATATTGTCAGGGAGCTGTTTTCTCACGATTTTACCCTGCTGGTAACGGCTGTTCTGGCGTTGTGCATGGGGATGCTGCCGGGGTTTCCTGCCGGTATTTTTGGTTTGCTGGGCGGAGGCTTGCTGGTTTTTTATGTGTCACGGATGCGTCAGAGAAAACGGCAGGATGCTGCGGCACAAAAAGAGGGTTGTACTAATGCGGTCATGCAGGAAGCGCAACCTTCCTCTGAAAACACGTTTGTCTCCCGCGGATTGACGGCTGAAAATAATGAGGCGATCCCGCTGATTATTACGCTTCATGCCTCTTATCAGACCTTATTTGAAACAAAAAATATTATCGCCTGGCTGCAGGAAGAGTTTGCCTTTCGCTACGGTTTTTTTTCTGTCCGGTATCATTATGAATTACAGCCATGATGTGTCTGTGTATCAATCTATTGTTTTAATTAATGAAATTCAATCCGGCACCATCAATTGTTATCCGGATAAATATAAAATTATTAAGGAAAACGGGGCGCTTGATTCACTGAACATTGAACCGGTTGTTATCGAGCTGAAAAATGGCAGAAAAACCTACTGGGCAGATAAAAAACAGTGTGAATTATGTCATGCATCAGGAATGGAAACTGAGCCGGGAATTACTGTATTTTTCAATGAATTCAGCCGGATAATGACACGGCACATCCAGGAACTGCTTGGGATCCAGGAAACGAAAACGCTTCTGGATAATATCGAAAATAAATATCCGGAACTGCTGAAAGAGTGTTACCGCTATTTGTCGGTACAGCGGGTCGCGGATGTTTTCCAGCGGCTGATTTCAGAGCAGATATCTATCCGCAATATTAAAACTATTCTTGGTGCGCTGGTGCAGTGGGGGCAGAAAGAGAAAGATACGCTGATATTGGTAGAACATGTCCGCAGCCAGCTTGCCCGCTATATTTCTGATCGCTTTACCCGTAATCAGGTATTGCATGCTGTCGTTCTGTCGAATCCGGTGGAAGAGATGGTTCGTCAGGGGATCCGCCAGTCGGCGGCGGGTACTTTTATTAATCTTGAACCGGCACAGCTCGATCATTTCTATGATGCGATGTCTGTGGTGATGGAGCCGCTGCGTGAGCAGCAGGATATCGTATTGCTGACGGCTATGGATATCCGTCGTTTTGTCAAAAAACTGATTGAACTTCACTACCCTGACGTTGCTGTGCTGTCATTTTCAGAAATTGTACCCACGACTCAGGTATCGGTAATTGAGTCTGTTTAAATCAAAGGAAAAGGAAATAAAAGATGGATTTTGCAACCCTGGTAACAGAAGGCATGAAACTGATCGGACGCAGTGATCTGATTGTGGATGCCGCCGCTATCGATAATCACTCGACTATTACATTATCACTGAGTGATCAACAGGTTGTTCACCTGACAACGGTGGATGAGCTTCCGGTTATCTGGGCGCCACTACCGGCAGAATTACCGACATTGCGCCCTGAAGTGAAAGGTGACCTGCTGGATGTACTTACCGCGCAGGCAACCTCTCTGTTTTATCCGGGATTACCGGCTGTCCGCCAGACTGACGACGGTACTGAACTGGTTGCCTGTTTCAGTGAAAGTGCGGTCAGTGACAGTGAAAGCTTTATTCAGGCACTGGATCAGTTTGTCTGTGTTTATCAGCAGTGTTATGCACTGATCCTGCGGGCCTGATTATGCTGGATTCATTCATCAGTCATCGGGCTTTTCCGGTTCATATTCAGGGGTATTATCTGGAAGCACCGCTTCCCCGGGTCTTTATCGGGGAGATTTGTCTGTTATGGCAGGATACGTCGTGTCAGGTTTTAATCGGACGGGCGCAGGTGGTCGGATTTAATGAAAAATATACCCTTCTGAGCCTGATTGGCAGGGCGTGTGGCCTGACACTGACAACCGTCATTGCACCCACCGGTGAACGCCTGACATTATCCTTTACCCGGCAGATCCCGGGCTCGGTGATTGATCCGTCAGGAAACACGCTGATCAGGCTAAGTGAACCGGTGGTAAGTGATCAGCGGACAATCACACGATTGATTAGTGCTGATGCGCCGGATGTACTGTCACGTCAGCGCATCACGGAAATTATTCCTACCGGTGTGAAAGCCCTTGATGGCTTGCTGACCTGTGGAAAAGGGCAGCGGCTGGGCATTTTTGCCGGTGCCGGGTGTGGTAAAACAGTGCTGATGAATATGCTGATTGATCACGCCGACGCTGATATTTTTATCATTGCATTAATTGGTGAGCGGGGACGGGAAGTCACGGAACTGATTGACGACCTGCAAAAAAGTGCCAATGCGGCTAAATGTATCCTGGTCTGTTCGACATCAGATAAACCGGCAATTGATCGCTGCAATGCGGCGCTGGTGGCGACATCTCTGGCGGAATATTACCGTGATGAGGGGAAAGATGTTGTTTTGTTTGTTGATTCTCTGACCCGCTACGGGCGCGCATTGCGGGATGTGGCACTGAGTGCCGGAGAATTGCCGGTACGGCTGGGGTTTCCTGCCTCCGTATTTGAACAGCTTCCGGCACTTCTGGAGCGCCCGGGTGCGACAAAAAACGGGGTGATTACGGCGTTTTATACCGTATTGCTGGAAAGTGAAGACGAGCCCGATGGCTTCGCGGATGAAGTCCGTTCTATCCTTGACGGACACATTTATCTTTCGCGGCGGCTGGCGATGAGTAATCACTATCCGGCGATTGATATTCTTGCCAGCATCAGCCGGGTGATGTCTCAGATTGCCTCTCCTGAACATTTATCCGCTGCAGGACAATTTCGCCATTTCCTGGCAAAACAGAAAGAGCTGAAACTGCTGGTCGAGCTGGGCGAATACAAAACCGGGTTTAATCCGGACAACGATAAAGCAGTGGCACTGACAGAAGAAATGCGTAATTTTTTGTGTCAGCCACCGGCAAAATCAGTGCCTTTGAGTGAGGTCTGTAATGCGCTGCAAAGCCTTACAGCGTGAGGTCAGACAGCTGATTGCACATTTCAGTCTGAAAGAGCGCTATGCTGAGATTGCACTGGCACAACTGAACCAGCGCTACAGAGAGGAGCAGGAAAATCACCGTAGTTTGTTACAGCTAATCAGCGCACTTGAGCAGCAGATCCTCAGTTTTGATATAACAGGGATGTACACTTACCTGGAACTGAATGAGCTACGGCGTAAACAGTCAGTTTATCGCAGGCAAATTCTGGATATCAGAGTCAAAGCAGAGGAATCAGCCCTGGCTCAGGTTCAAATCATGGATGATATCAATAAAACTAATACGGTTATTGTCGTACTCAAAAAGAAAGTCATCAAAATCACTCAGTATAGTCTTCATTGATACCATTATTAAACATTGATTATCAGGAAGTAATACAGCAAAGGAGAACCTGTGGATATTACGATAGAAAATCATCATACAGAGTATGATAATATTTATAAATATGATGATTTGCCTGAAATAGCAGGGGTGATTTTATTAAAATCAAATAACCAGAGTGTGAAAAAACAGTTAAATAACCAGGGTTCAGATATCAGGGATATGGATGAACAATTAAATACAGATGAACAAACACCTTACGTGATGATTTCGTCAAAGCTGGATACACAATTATTCTTTCTGAAGGGTAAGACTAATAAACTCAGCCAGGTAATTCAGAGCAGAAGTGAAATCCGGAATGATTTGGCTGATACAATTCGGTTATACACGGATACTATACCCGCGACTGTCAGCCTTACTGTGAAAAATAAACAGGTAAGAACGGAGCCTGCTCCTGTTTTTATAGCGCCGGTTTCAGGTGAGAAAACAACAATAAAACCGAAGCTGGTTATCGGGCAGGCAGAAAAAAGCCAGTTTCCTACCATGACAGTACGGGCTGCTTCACCGGCCACCGATACTTTACCTCAGACAAACAACCGTCAGTTCACTGATAATATACAGGTGGATGATACTGAGCGTCATCATTATGATAATAAAGTATTATTTCAGCCGGATAACTCCGGAGATATAACAAAAGTAGCAACTGAAAAACCGGATGATGTTACTGATATTAATAATGTTAATGACATCATTCCTGTTCTTTATGCGGAAAAATCGTTAATGGAATATCAGCTGCTGTCTGCTGAACGTGCTGATGTGCAGACTAAACTGCGGCGTAATATTCCGTTACCGGCGCAGCAACAGCTTCAGCATAATATGGATGCGAATTATACCAGACCCGGATACTATTTTTCCTATGCATTTAAAATGCAGGGTGATTATCATGAAATGATCCATATATATCGTCAGCAGCAACAGCGTTTTATTCTTGAAGCCAGTCCTGAGCGATTAAAACGGCAGTTGAAAGAAAGTATTCGCCATGATCATAAATATTTAATTGATGTTGTATAATTTTATGGATTATAAAAATGTATTATAACAGCTCTCAGGCAATGGAATTTTTGAGAAAGTCATTACCGGAAAAACAACATAAAAATAATAGCCGGATAATAATATGCCAATTGAAAAACTCACAGCATATATTAACACTCGCTATTGAAGTGGAGTTGTTAATTAAATATCTAATTGGTGAGAATGATATTCCGTGGGAAGTTATACCTGAAGGTTATCTTGTTTCCCTGATTGAGAAAAATAATAAACCATTATCCCTGCCTTTATTTTCGTTTGAAGAGTATCAGTTATCTGTCTGCACAGAAAATTCCGCCGGTAGCCCGGAAGCCACTCTGTGGTTTGAAGAGCACGGAATAGATTTTTATCTGATTGATGCTCAAGGGTATTTTGACATCACCTCACCGCTGATTACACAGAACGATAAGGTATCTGTTATCGGCGGTATTTATATCGGACACACCAATACAGATCTTGGAATGATCCACAGTCTTAATGAGGGGGATATCCTTCTTATTGTACATAACCACTACATTATGCGGGCAGGAGGCTATTTTCAGATGACACTGGAACAGAGAGAAGACGGAGCTATGATAACGGAGGCTGGTATTGTTACAGAAGAACCCATAGTTATACCGCAACAGGCTGTTTTTGATAGTAATAAACTATCTGTACGGGTAGATTTCCTGCGGCACCGGCGAGTTTACCCGCTGGGAGAATTGCTGGCATTACGACAGGGGGACAGATTGATATTGCCGGAGGCTGATACGGGTTCTCTCATCCTGGAAATCGACGGACAACGCTTTGCTCAGGGGGAGCTGGTTCGTATCGGGGAGCATTTTGCTGTCGAGATTCACCACCTTTTTCATAAGGATGCGTGATGACTGACAGCGCCGTATCCATGATGGTGATGCTGGCGGCGGCATCATTGTTACCCTTTATACTCGCCGCCGGAACCTGCTACCTTAAATTTTCCATTGTATTCGTGATGGTGCGCAATGCCCTGGGAGTGCAGCAGGTCCCGTCAAATATGGTGCTCAATGCCATTGCCCTTATTTTATCCATGGTGGTGATGTTCCCCATAGCCAGTAAAACTTATTACTATACGGTGGAAAATCCGGTTGAATTGTCACAACCGGAGTCGCTCACCCGCTTTGTAGATGAGGGGCTGCATGATTACCGGCAGTATTTATTCCGCTATGCGGATAAATCCCTGCTGCACTTTTTCGCACAACCTGACAGCGATGATGATCAGTACACTGAATTGGATGAAAACAGCGATATTTCATTTTTTCACCTGCTCGCCGCTTATGCATTAGCAGAAATAAAAGCAGCATTTTTGATCAGTTTTTACCTCTATCTGCCGTTTATTGTGATCGATCTTATTGTCTCCAGTGTGCTGCTTGCGCTCGGAATGATGATGATGAGCCCGGTGACACTCTCTGTCCCGATCAAACTGATCTTATTTATTGCGCTGGATGGCTGGTCGCTGCTCTCAACCAGCTTGGTCTCACAATACATTGAACTTATGGATACATGATATGGATATCATTTACGCTGCAGATAAAGGGATTTATCTGGTGATCATATTATCGTTGTTGCCGGTGTCAGTGGCGACTGCGGTTGGTCTTACTGTAGGGTTATTACAGACAGTCACACAGATTCAGGAACAGACATTGCCGTTTGGCCTGAAACTGATTGCTGTTTTTACCTGTATTTTAATGCAATTATCCTGGCTCGGCGATTCTCTGCTCCATTATGCCCGGGAGATGTTTTCTTTGGCACTGAATGTGACTGCGGTGGGCTGAGAATATGGCCTTGCTTGATTGGCTGCATAACATGCTGCATACCACGCTATTTAACAGTGTGCGGCTGTTTGCAGCTTTTGCTTTTATTCCTTTTCTCAATGAAAAATTTATTCTCAGCCGGACGACACGGGGCATCGTTATTTTTTTACTCGCGCAGAGTCTGGCCGGCGATAACTCTGTAGCCGAACCTGGATTTTCTGTTATACACCTTGTGAGTGAAATAACGGTCGGGTTGGTTATGGGGCTGGTATACAGCACGCCATTTTTTATTTTATCCGCCCTGGGTGAGTATGTTGATAATCAGCGCGGGGCAAATATCAGTGATATTGCTGATCCGACGACCGGCTCTGATGCATCGCCATTTTCGACCTATCTCAATTTGTTCGGCGTGTCTTTTTTCCTGATGAATGACGGCATGTTACTGCTGCTCTCTTCACTGCGGGAAAGTTATATTCTGCTGCCGCCGGGACAATTGCTGACATCTATAAATTACAGTGTGGTCATAACCTGGCTGACAGAAAGTCTCTCACTGTCACTGATTTTTTGTATGCCGTTGTTTATTATCTTATTTATATCAGAGGTAAGCCTGGGCGCGCTGGCGCTTTATAATTCTCAGCTCAATCCTTTTTCACTGTCGCTTTCGGTCAAAAGCATTATCGCCTTTCTGCTGGCACTGCTGCTGTTTCGCGGAACCACTGTCTGGGATGCGGTTGCACTGTTTGATCCGGTGCCGGTGGCGTTATTTTTGAGGGGAAGTGATGGCTGAAAAAACGGAAAAACCGACCAGTAAAAAACTCAAAGATGAATCAAAAAAAGGTAATGCGTTTAAATACAAGGAGTTGCTATCTACAGTTGGCTATATAACGGGGTTCTGCTTTTTGGTTTATGTGGCAGACTGGCGTGCTTTCAGCCGATTCTGTCAGATAGTTTTACGCAATGTAAACACACTCTCACTTTCAGTTTATATTGATGAATTATTTAGTCTTTTTCTCAAGATGGTTTTGCCACTGATTGGTTTGTGCGGATTGAGTGTCAGCTTTGTCTCCCTGTTGCAGACACGTTTTGCTCTTGCAACGGAAGCTATCAAATTTGATTTAACAAAGATTGATCCGATAGCCGGATTTAAGCGGATTTTTACTAAAAAATCCCTGAAAAATCTGGTGAAAGCGCTGTTATCAATCGGGGTATATGTGTCTGCCGCGGCTGTATTTACCATGATGAATATTGCTGATATTTATGCGCTGGTTAATGCCCCATTTTCTGATGTGAGCCACAGTTTTATCCATTTTGTCAGCCGCTATATCTTTATTTTTATGCTGTTGTTGTGCCCGCTGTTAGTTATTGACTATATCGTGGAGTATTTTTTCTTTTTCAGTGATATGAAAATGGAAAAACACGAGGTTAAACAAGAGTATAAAAATAGCGAGGGAAACCAGGACATAAAATCAGCCCGCAAACAGCAGCACAGGGAATTGCTGAGCTCGGAAACGAAAGCATTAATTAAAAATTCAGATGTGGTGGTGGTTAATCCGACACACATTGCTGTTGCTGTTTATCTTGATCCTGAAAACGGTGTGATGCCACTCATTACAGTAAAAGAAAAGGGGGGAAATGCTCTGGCTATCCGGCAATATGCCGAAAAGCACCAGATCCCTGTTGTCCGGGATATTCCGCTGGCGCGCCGGTTGTTTAAAAAGTACCACGTTTTTGACACCATTATTGATGATGATCTGGATAAATTCCTCGATCTGTTGTTGTGGCTGAAAGATGTGGAACAGGCAAGGCAGGATACATCAGATGCAGAAAATACACTCATGCGGTAGGCGAGTATTTTATGAAAGTGATTATCAGTAAATCCGGGTATAATTTACCTCACTTGATAATCAATTATTATTAAGGAAATATGTTATGGATAACAAAGAAATAATAAATATAAAATCATTAGTTGAGTCAATATTTAAGCATATTGAAAATGGGAATGTAATTAATGCATTCGCACCGGAGAAGCCGGAAGACTATAGTAATGTATATTCTTTAGCTTGTGATTATTATGATAAAGGACTGGTTGAGCAGGCCGAGAAGATATTTAATTCATTATGTTTATATGATTTTAGTAATACTGATTATTTATTAGGGCTGGCCGCGGTTAAGCAGGTACAAAAACAGTATAGAAAAGCTATTAATCTCTATGCGATGGTGATTAATTTAGATGGTGAGAATGTATCGGCCTATTTATATTCTGGTCAGTGTTTTTTATCCGAAGGTGACATAAAAACAGCAGTTAATCATTTCAGGCATATCCTGACATTGTCCTGTGATCCACAAGACAAACAGCAGGCTGAGTATTACCTGGCATTAGTGGAGAATAAAGATGGCTGACAATATAGCATTAAATTTTGATCGGATAGCACCGGAAATACTGAAAGAAAATAATATATCAAATACAGACAGTAATAGTTCCGTTGCGAAAAAAGTAACCGATCAGTACGAGAATATTGTTCTTGAACGTGAACAGCAGGAGAGGCTGGATACGATCACCAATGATCTCTTTGAAATAAGAAGTATACTCTATAGTGGAAATTCTTCAGAGTCCGATATTGATACAGCATTGAGTCGTTATAAAAATCTGATGACGAAAGAAAACCTGGCTTTTCTTTATAGTATTGATCGGAAATGGTCGAATGATGCAATTTCTATTAATTCACATATTCATGAGTATGAAGTTTCAAAGGAATTAGTTACACATGAATATTATGAGGAACAGTTGCATGTTTTAGCCAAATATAGCCATGATATCAGTTTGAAATATCACCGGGAAGGTATGTCCGGTTATATGGAGTTTTATAAAGAAACAACAAAGATACTTAATGACTACGGGAGTTACATAGGGGATATCATTGATGATGGTAAAAAAAACGCTATTAAAGGAACATAAGCTTATCAATGATCTCCATAGCGTCACAAAGAAATATATTCCTGATTTAGATGCAGATACCGGATTTATCTATAAGAGTGATATTGAGGTGGTTCCGGGTAAAATAAATGGGTTATATAATGTTGTTATTGATGGAAAAATTATTGAATCTGATGTCAGTTATAAAAGTGCAGTAACTTCACTAAATGGTTTTTTTTTCTGCTTTTGATAAACCAATTAATGGCACGAAATTTATTAAGCAAATAATACCTGAGAACGATAAGGATGGTAATGTAATAAGGTTAACTGGAAAAGTACGCCAGTTTGTTGTGCCGGATAATGTGTTTACATATTTAGAAATAAATAACTATGCAAAAGACTATGAAAGTAATGTCAGTGGTTCGCTTACAGAACTTAATAAAATAAATATTTTTATAAACAATGAATATATTGATGCTATAAATAAAATAAATTTAAAGGAATATGCTGGATTAAAAGGCAATATCAAAGATGCATTAGATAATAGTCGTATTTCGTCAGGTGGGGATCATATAACAATCTATCAAAAAAATAACATATGACTATGATGGATGGAAAGCAAAGATTATTGTCAGATATGAAGAAATTTCAAAATCAGAATATGATAAATACATGAGAGATGACCCTGAGGTTTATGTTAAAACCTGGGCGAAATGGAAGCCAACAGTTACGTCAGAACGTATTCCGTTAAATGCTGATACATCTATTAAAGTTAGCTCAACTACTCTAAATATACTCACTACCAGATTAGATGGAATGAAGAAAGAGCTTCAGCTATCGATAGATGAATTTTCTCAGCATTATAGTACAAAAAATAGTAACTATGAAAATATGGTTAAGAATATTACTAATATGATTCTTGATTTATTTAATGAAATTAAAAGCATGCTAAGAAATTAGATTTTGTAGTATTAACTTAGGAAATAATATGGATATTAATTCTAATCTATCTTCCGTTAAAAAAAACGGATGATACGCAGCAGGAGCATAGTGTCAGTACAGCAGAACTACAAAAAAACAGCAGGGGCAGTGGTTGCGCAGCATGCTACAGCTACTGTTTCTTTAGTGGTTAATAGTACTGTAAAAAATAAAAACAATTACAAGAAGCCTCATCTTTCAGGCAATAATAAGTCTGATGGTAAAGAAAAGGAGTATAAAAAGACGACTGTAGCTGAAACTTCATGTTATGAAATATTCGCTAAAATACAGGATTACTTTTTTTCAGAGCAAGCTGATAAATATAAAAACAGTGCGGCTATAAATAAAAAACAATATTCATGTATTATGACGGATAAACAGATATCTGTTATGAATAAACGTATTGATGAATTGTCAATTATGGTGGATAACCATATGGATAACTTATCAGACTATTATTATGGAGAGTTTAAATGCCCTGAAGGAGTTGGTGGGTATTTAGATTATCCGGGAAATATGGATAAGGATTTTTTAGCTAAATTTGATAAGGAAACGAAAGAAAAATTTATCTCTGTAGCAAAGGATGAAAAGCTGAAGGGAGCATTAGTAACGGATAAAATGGCAACAAAGTCATTCAAAGAATATCTTGTTGAAAAACTTGATATTGCCAATGTTCATCGCACACTTTTTAATAAAGAAAAAACTTCAGAAGAAAAAATAAAAGCAGTCTCTGAACTGCTGAATAATTTTAGTGAACTACCATCAGAAAATAGTGCAGCCGGAAAAAAATGGATGGCTGCTCTTGGTAATGCACAATCTGAACTGAGGTATTTACACAGCCAGGTTGAGCTATATAGCAGCATGGCTGCCTATTGTGAACAAGTAGCGAATAGTAATCTAAATAATAATTCAAATGACAGATACGAAAATGAATTAGCGGTGATCATGGCGAAATTGTCAGATTTACGTGAAAAAATGATGCAGAGCAAAATGGAAAGTGAAATCCGGGTTCAGCGGCTTCAGCAACTGGCATTGCAGGCAAAAACAGAAAAAGAAGCGGCAGATATAGAGATAAAAATCAAAGAAGCCGAAGAGTTACAGGCACTATTTAAATGGCTGGCCCCCTTAATCGCATTTATTTTACTGATATTAGCGGCGCTTACGGCGGGCACGATGACCGCTTTCATTGTAGCTCTTATTTTTACTGCCATTATGGTCATTGATGCAATTCTGGACTCACTGGGTAAAGACGGCATTATGAGTACGCTGATGACACCGTTTACAAAGTTAATGGAAGAAATTCAGCAATTTATTAAAAGTATTGCTCTTGAATCCGCGAGAGCGGAAGGGAAATCTGAAAAAGAGATCAAAGAATTAGAGATGAAAATGGAGATTATCGCGATGGTTGTGGCCATGGTGGTGATGGTCGCGCTGATGTCTGCATTGAGTTCCCTTATCGGGAAAATGGTCGGTAAATTTATGTCTGAGACAGTAAAACAGATAGTAAAAGAGATCATGAAAGAAGTGCAGCGTGCAATGATTGTCATGTCGGTTTCGAATGCCGTAACTGGTGGGATAAATACCATTCTCCAGGCAAAGATTGATAAGGAAATCACCCGGCGCATTGCCGATATCGAATTTGATCAACAGCTTATTGATTCACTGACAGAGATGATGAACAGGCTGATGGAAAGCTTTTCAGCAAATCAGGAAGAGTTGCGCACGTTAAATGAGAAAACCAGTGCAATGGCAAGAGACAGTTTTCGTAACTGGAAAGCGATATTACACACTTCAGTGTAGTTAATTAAATTAAAAGGAATTTTCAATGACTTCACCAATCTTATCCCCTGAAATTTATCGGACAACAACACCGACCATTGTTGATGATTCTGCTGGTAATGTACCCGGTTTGAAAAGTGTACCAAAAACAGATTATTCTGAGAAATTGGTTGAAACTGTAGCGAAAAATAGTGGTTCAGTCAAAGCTCAATCTGTTCCGCTTACTGATAATGAAATCAGGAATGTCATCAAATCCAACGCGCCGGCAGGTACTTTTGCATTACTTTCTGAGCAGGATCAGCGGTGGATGAGTATTGCGATTGAACTTTTCCGTATCTTGTCTGATGACTCTCTGTCACAACAGGCTATGCGTGACAAAATGAGTGAAGTAGTCAACAAATTGGCTGAAAAGCTGAAGGATCATAAATACAAAGAAGCGGATATTCAGGTGACGGCGGCTATTGCCGGTGCGGTGGCTTCTGTGGTGGTTGCGGTTGCCGGTGCGGTATGCTCAGCCAAAGGCCTGGGAGCGAATCCCGGCGGGCCATCACTGCAGAGTATTTCCGGCCAGGCACTGAGTTCCCTGACACAGACCGTCGGTAACCTGGTGTCTCAGATTATCGGGGCTGATGCTACCCGTGAACAAGGGGAGGCGGAACTGACCCGTGCGTCAAAAGAGAACGCATTGAACAGTATGTCATCTTACAATAAATCAGCCGATGTACAGCAGGAACTGGTTAAGAAAATTATGGAACTGCTCAGTCGTTTCTTTGAAGCCCGTACAGCGACGTTGAGCCAGTTGGTGAATAACGCACGGACGTAATTTTATAACCCTGCAAATAATCCTGTTTTCTGCGGAGCAGCCCTTAATACGGCTGCTTTTTTTTATTCTTTTTTTTCTCATCATGAAGAAAATTCATCTTTATTTCGTCACTTCCTTTTTGATCTCTTCCGCAATTGCCGGTATAAGAAAGATAAGTCTATACGTCCAGACGTCTAAACAATGATATTCACCTGCGCTGTAAGGAAGAACACATGAAACTTGAAACACTCTCTGTCCATGCCGGGTATTCACCGGACCCGACCACAAAATCAGTCGCTGTGCCTATCTATCAAACCACCTCTTATGCCTTTGATGATACACAGCATGGCGCGGATTTATTTGATCTCAAAGTTCCGGGAAATATCTACACCCGCATTATGAACCCGACAAATGATGTTTTGGAACAGCGGGTCGCAGCACTGGAAGGCGGAGTGGCAGGGCTGGCGGTGGCATCAGGCATGGCGGCGATCACCTATGCAATTCAGACCCTGGCAGGTGTCGGCGACAATATTATCAGTGTCTCCAAATTGTATGGCGGAACTTATAATTTGTTTGCGCATAATTTTCCCCGCATCGGAATAGAGGCCCGGTTTGTAGAGCATGATGACTTTGCACAACTGGACGCGTTGATTGATGACAACACCAAAGCCGTGTTCTGCGAAACGATTTCTAACCCCGCCGGACATATTGTTGATCTGGAAAAAATTGCGGAGATTGCGCATCGCCACGGCGTGCCGCTGATTGTGGATAATACAGTGGCAACCCCCGCACTGTGCCGCCCGATTGAGTTCGGGGCTGATATCGTGGTGCATTCACTGACGAAATATATCGGCGGACACGGCTCTTCTCTCGGCGGAATGGTGATCGACTCCGGCACTTTCCCGTGGCATGAGCATGCAGAGCGCTTTGCCGTACTTAATACGCCTGATCCCTCTTATCATGGCGTGAATTATGTTGAACACTTCGGCGCTGCTGCATTTATTGCCCGTTGTCGTGTGGCGCCGCTGCGCAACACAGGCGCTGCACTCTCTCCGTTCAACAGTTTCCTTATTTTGCAGGGACTGGAAACACTGGCACTACGTATGGAGCGTCATGTCGAAAACGCACAGCGCGTCGCCGAATATCTGCAACAGCACCCGCAGGTGGTATGGGTGAAATATGCCGGTCTGGCGGACAGCCCGGAACATGCCCTGGCACAGAAATACGTGAAAGGTACACCGGCGTCGATTATGTCTTTCGGCATCAAAGGCGGGGCAGAGGCGGGTGCGAAGTTTATCGATGCACTGAAACTGATTGTCCGCCTGGTCAATATCGGGGATGCGAAATCGCTCGCCTGTCACCCGGCAACCACAACACACCGTCAACTGAATGAAGCCGAACTGGCACGCGCCGGGGTATCAAGAGATATGATCCGTTTATCAATTGGTATTGAGCACATTGATGATATCCTGGCAGATATCAGTGCGGCACTGGACAGTGCAAAATAAAAAACAATTATAACAATGCGTTTCGGAGATGGTATGAGAAAAATTATAGTATCCGCACTGCTCGCCTGCACCACATTACTGGCGGTTTCCTGTTCTCAGAATGACGATGAAAAACCACTGAAAGTCGCCATTAATACCGGACCGGACCAGGCAATCTGGGAAGAAGTGGTGAAAGTTGCCAAAGAGAAGCAGGGGCTGGATATTGAAGTCATCGCCTTCAATGACTATGTCCTGCCGAATGAAGCGCTGCGCAATAAAGATGTGGATGCCAATGCGTTCCAGACCGTGCCGTATTATGAAGCGCAAAGCAAAGAGCGTGGTTATCAATTTGAAGTCATTGGTAAGACCTTTATTTTCCCGATAGCCGCTTACTCTAATAAAATAAAATCTGCCGCTGAATTACCCAATGGCGCAACAGTTGCAATTTCCAATGAAACCACGACGCTCGGCCGCAGCCTGTTACTGTTACAGGCCGAAGGACTGATTAAGCTCAAAGATGGCGTGGGTTATCTGCCGGGCACCCCGGATATTATTGAAAACCCGAAAAAACTGAAAATTGTGGAAATCGATACACCACAACTCACCCGCGCACTGGACGATCCGGATGTGTATCTTTCTGTTATCAATAATAATTTTTCATCACAAGTCGGACTCTCTGCTGCGCGCGACGGGCTGTTTATGGAAGATGCCGATTCGCCGTATGTGAACCTGATAGTGGCCAGAGCCGCAGACAAAGACAATGAGAAGCTGAAAAAGCTGGTTGCCGCATTTCAGAGTGATGAGGTACTGAAAAAGGCGGAGGAAGTGTATCGTGGTGACGCTGTCCGCGCCTGGTAAATACGCGTCATCCTTCAACCTGTAGCTGCGTTGGCTTCGTTCGTCCATGCGGGTCACATACTGATGTATGCTCCCCGCCTGTCCTCACTTTGCCGCCTTGCTACAGATTGAATGATTTAGCGTATTAATCTGAATGGATCAGAAAAACAAAAAAAGAATTATTCTTTTTTAAAGCTATGGCGCAGGTGACGGACAAAGAAAACAGAAAGCATGCTAGCCATGGATGGCGCACCTGAATACGCGTCATCCTTCCGTCCATAGCCGCGTTGGCTGCACTCATCGGCACGGGTCACATACTTATGTATGCTCCCCGTGCCTCTTCGTTTGCCGCCTTGCTCTGAACGAAATGATTTAGCGTATTAATTAGTATGAATCAGAAAAACAAAAAAACGGATTCTTATTGCTCAATTTATGGCGCAGGTGACGGACAAAGAAAACAGAAAGCATGCGAGCCATGGATGGCGAGCCTGAGCGTACAGGGAAGTATTCACAGCGACTTTCTGTTTTTGTCCGTCTCCGGTGCGGGCACCTGAATCACCGGTTATTCAAAAGTATTTACAGCGGCTTTCTGTTTTTACCGGTTTATCAGCGCAGCACCGTAATCCCCGGCTTTATCACCACAGCTAACTCTCCGAATCCTTACCTTGAATCTCCCGCCGATTGCCTGAATAATAGTCGTCATTCAGACAAGGAAAATACAATGAAACAACTGATTATCGGGCTGTTAGGTGTGATTGTTTTGGTCGGCGTGCTACTGGTCTCCAATTACAACAGTATTCAGGCGCAGGATGAAGGTGTAACAGCTTCCGCCTCTGAAATGCTCAATCAATACAAACGCCGCGCGGATCTGATCCCGAACCTGGTCAAAACCGTTCAGGCCTCTTCGGACTTTGAACGTCAGGTATTGCAGGATGTTGTTGAAGCGCGGGCGAAAGTCGGGCAGATGAATATCAATGTCACTGATCTGAACGATCCGGCACTGCTGGCAAAATTTCAGAAGGCACAAAGTGAACTGGGATCTTCGCTCTCCCGGCTGCTTGCCGTGTCAGAGCGCTATCCGGATCTGAAAAGCAACGCGCTTTACAGCGACCTGATGGTGCAACTGGAAGGCAGCGAAAACCGGATCGCGGTGGCGCGCGGGCGTTACATTGAAAGTGTCCGTGAATACAACACCACTATCCGTAAATTCCCTGCGGTGATTATTGCAAACTATATGGGATACACCGGCAAACCGAACTTCAGTGTGGAAAATGAAGCAGAAATTACCACGGTACCGGATGTGCAGTTTAAGTAAATACAGACAGTAACATTGGGATTAGCTGAGCTACTCGTAGTCCTCCGGAATGAGTTGTAATTTTATATGATTGAATTAGATGAAAAAAATAAAGAAGATGAAGTTGTAGCCTTGCTTAAATTACTAACACTTTCGGAGAAAGACAGTAAAAATGGAAATGTGTATTTACGTGAGCAATTATTAGATAATTTGTAATTTACGGTCGGAACGCTTTATTCAGTATTAAAAAGCAGTTTGAATGAATATCATGTTACTGCACATGTATTAATTCACCAGCGACAGGATAAATCGAGTTTCCCGGCGAAATTCATCAGAAGGAGAGGAATAATGATAAGGAGTTGCTGTGTTAACTGAAGAGTTTCTCTCCAATAATGTACTCAGCCTGATTGTGTTGGTTATCTGTATCTTAGGCTCTGTTGGGTTGATGATTTACAACCGCCGGCGGGAAAAGGGTAAACATGCCACATTGGTACATATTTCCCAGCTTGTGATGTGGGCGCTGTGTGTGGTGATCCTAGGGGATTTTACAGAGCAGGGAATTGTCTATTTTCAGTGGCGTTTTATCACCGCTGATACCGTGGCGATGATTTGTACCACGCTGATCGTATTGCTGTTGATCCGTAAATTATTCCTGATGATCAACCGCCTGGCGCAGGCACAGATAGCTCGTGGCAGTGATATTACCTCCGCGCACATTATTTCCCGCGTGCTGAAAATTCTGATCGTGATTGTGGTTTTTCTGCTCTACGGTGAACATTTCGGCATGAGTCTATCCGGGTTGATGACGTTCGGCGGGATCGGCGGTATTGCTATCGGGATGGCAGGGAAGGACATTCTAAGTAATCTCTTTTCCGGTATTATGCTCTATTTTGATCGTCCGTTTAAAATCGGTGACTGGGTCAGTTCGCCTGACCGGCAGATTGAAGGCACGGTGGTGGAGATTGGCTGGCGCATCACAAAAATTATTACCTTTGATCACCGCCCGCTCTATATTCCTAACTCCCTGTTTTCTTCCATCAGTGTGGAAAACCCGGGGCGCATGACAAACCGGCGGATCAAAACCACCATTGGTCTGCGCTATGAAGATGCCGATAAAATTGCGCCGGTTGTCAGTGATATCCGCGCCATGCTGAAAGCCGATACAACTATTGATCAGCACCAGACCATGCTGGTCTATTTTGATGAATTCGGTGATTCGGCACTCAATATCATGGTCTATTGCTTCACAAAAACCACCGTCTGGGCAGATTGGCTGGCGGCACAGCAGGCGGTTTATTTGAAAATTATTGCTATTGTTCATCAGCACGGCGCAGATTTCGCTTTCCCGAGCAGAACTCTGTATATGGAACGCAATTCCGCTCCTGCAAGCCGCGAACCTGCGGGAATGTGATCCGGCACCTTGCACTGAATACCCTGTTTCCGTTATCGTGCCGCCGGTTAATCATTAAGATGTGACTCAGAGGCGGCACGGTATGGCGAAATATTTTTCTATCGGCGAAATGGCAAAACTTCATAAAATCAGCATTCAAACGCTGCGTTATTATGATCAACTGGGGTTATTCAGACCGGTCTATGTCGATCAGGAAAGCAACTACCGCTATTACACTATCGATCAATTCTCTCAGCTGGATATTATTAAGTATCTGAAATACTTAGGGATGCCGCTGAAAGAGATCAAACACCGCTTACAGGACCCGGATACTCAAATCCTGAATCTGCTGACGCGGAAAATCACCGTTGTGGATGAAAAAATCCGTGAGCTGGAGCTGATTAAAAAAAGTACTCTCCACCAAAAAAGAGACCCTGGAGAAGGGCATTGATACCGACAGCATCGGCAAAGTCACCCGCCGTTATATTCCCCGCCGCCATATTTTATCAATGGATTACGAACCGGGTCTGAGCTTTGAGGAAACGATGGAATTCTCACGGCGGCAGATTGCCAATATCCTGGAAGAGAATATTTCTATTTTCTACGGCGGTGTCAGCGGGCTGGTTTCCCGCGACAATTATCTTGCCACACAGCAGGTTAACTATCTGAACAGCTTTGTTATTGTTGAGCGTGACCTGTTTAATCCGCAGGTGCAGAATAAAATCACGGAAATCCCGGACGGGGAATTTATCTGTCTGATGTATCAGGGACCGTACAGTGACAATGGTGCGGCATTTAAAACCATCACCGATTATGCCGAATACAAACGTATTCCGGTGGATGATATGATGTATGAAATCCCGGTAATTGACCCGCTCTCAACCAATGATAAGCATCAGTTACTGACTGAAATCCAGATCAAAGTGAAACGGCGTGAAATAGATACGCGCTGCCTGGTGTAAAACTCTATTCCCGGTATAGATAACATGCAGAAACAGGCTGAAAACACAGAGTCTGTTTCTATTTTTTTTATCTGAAGATTACCCGTTTTGTGATGAGTGTCAGGTATCCCCACATTGACTCTATAGTAGCTGTAGAGTTTATAGTTACCCCGTTCCCGTATACCACGCTACTACACAGCTGATCCTGAATCAGGATCCCGAACTTATAACGAAAACGAAAATGATGACGTGCCGATCAATACGCTGATCGCATGAGGAGTCTATTGTGACAAAACCAACTGATTATGATTTGGAAACTAAACTGATCCACCAGGGACACTCGCCGGATCCAACCACCGGGGCGCTGGCAAGCCCCATTTATCAGACCGCGACATTTGCCGCGCACTCTGTTGAACACTTTGAAGAACTCTGCCGGACATGGGGCTATGTTTACAGCCGTGAATGTAACCCGAACCTGACTGAGCTGGAGAGCAAGCTGGCTATGCTGGAAGGTGCGGACAGCGCGATCGTCAGTGCCTCCGGCATGGGCGCGATTGCATCAACACTGCTGTCACTGGTAAAAACCGGCGACCATATTGTCAGCGCTGACGGGATCTTCTCTCACACCCGGTTATTAATGACAGAGTTGTTGGCAAAATTTGGCGTGGAAATTACGTTTGCTGATGCCACAAACAGTGACAATATCCGCGCGGCAATGAAACCCGCCACGCGTCTGGTCTATGTGGAAAGCCCGCTGAACCCGTCTCTGGAGCTGGTGGATATCCGCGAAATTGCCGATATTGCTCATGAAAACAAAAGCCTGCTGATTGTCGACAGCACATTCTGCACGCCGATCCTCCAGCGTCCGCTGGATCTGGGCGCTGATCTGGTGGTTCACAGCCTGACGAAATTTATGAACGGGCACGGCGACACATTGGGTGGGGCGGTGATCGGATCGCGTGAATTGATCGAGCTTATCAAATGGCCGGGCTTATGCTGCTTTACCGGTGCTGCACTCGCGCCGAACAATGCCTGGATGATCATGCGCGGGATGAAAACCCTGGATATGCGCATGAAAAAACACTGTGAAAATGGTCTGGCGCTGGCGGAATTTTTGACGTCACAGGATGAAATCGAAGAAGTGCGCTATCCGGCACTGAAAACTCACCCGCGCTATGACTTGTGTCAGTCGCAGATGAACGGGCTGGGCGGCGGTATTGTCTCTTTCCGTCTGAAAGAAGATATTCACGGGCTGAGCCGTGACCAGGTGAGCCGCAAATTTGTTAACTCCCTGAAACTGACCACCATTGCCACCAGTCTGGGCGAAGAACACACTCTGGTACAGATGAACGGTGAAAACCTGATCCGCATTGCGGTGGGTCTTGAATCGGCAAAAGACATTATTGCGGATTTCCGCCAGGCACTGGACGCCGTCCACGGCTGACATCACAGAGATAACTATCATGGCAAATAGCATGGAAAATCTATCCCGCAGGAAACGTCTGCTGATCTTGTTTCTTCTCGCGTTCGGCACGACCGCGATGTACAGCCTGCCTTACCTGAAATCCTCATTTTATGATCCGATGCAGAAAGCGCTGGGACTGTCACACATTGAAATCGGCAACTTACTGAGCCTGTACGGCTTAATCGGTATGTTCTCTTATTTCTTCGGCGGCTGGTTTGCTGACCGTTTTTCGCTGCGTAATCTTATCTCTTTTTCACTGCTCGCATCCGGTGGTCTGGGATTCTGGTTCGCCACGTTTCCGTCTTACAACACGATCCTGCTGATCCACGTTCTGTGGGGCGTGACGACGATCCTGACATTCTTTGCCGCCTCGATCAAAGTGGTGCGGATGCAGGGAACAGAAAAAGAGCAGGGGCGGATCTTCGGGTTCTATGAAGGGCTCTCCGGGGTTTCCGGTACATTGATCTCATTTACCGGGCTCTATTTCTTCGGCAAATTTGCAGAAGCTGCAATTGGTTTCCGCTATGTGGTCTGGCTCTATTCAGGCGCTTCTGTTGTTTGCGGGATCTTGTTATTTTTTCTGATAGCACACCGTGGCGGGAATACCAATTCAGATAACGCCGAAGAAGAAAAAACCACATTCCGTTCACTGATGAGTGTGGTGACAATGCCGAAAGCCTGGCTTATCGGGCTGATCATCTTCTCCACGTATGTGGTTTTTTCCAGCCTGACGTATCTCAGCCCGTATTTGTCGCAGGTCTATGTGGTGCCGATCACGCTGGTTACGGCGCTGTCGATAGTCCGTACCTATGTAATTAAAATGGTCGCATCGCCGGTTGCGGGGATTGTGACAGATAAAGTCGGATCATCTATCAGTGTTATGTTTGTCGGGTTTATCATCATGGCAGTCAATTGCGCACTGTTCCTGGTTATCCCGAAAGGCAATGCCTTTATGTGGTTTGCCGTAGTCAATATGGTGGTGTTAAGTGCGCTGTTGTTCGCGTTTCGCGGAATTTATTTTGCCTCTGTCGCAGAATCAAAAATCCCGATGAAAACGACCGGTGCCGTGGTCGGGTTTGCGTCATTTATTGGTTTTTCACCGGATGCATTCTATTATTCTGTCGCCGGTTACTGGCTGGATAAATACGGCGAAACCGGTTACAGCTATATTTTCATGCTCTCAGTCGGCTGTTCTCTGCTCGGTGTGGTGGCGACCTTCCTGCTGCGTCAGATTAACCGCCGGGAAGCGGCGGGCGGTGGTGAAATGATACTTCCTGTATCGGCCTGACAGATATTATATATACCCAACGTCATTCAAATTGCAGGCAGGCGGGAAAGGAAGATAGACGGGGAGCATACATCAGTATGTGACCCGGCTATCTGAGTGCAGCCAACGAACCTGCGGTTTGAATGAATAAGGGTATAAAATCAATTATTAATAGCGGAATTCAACACCCAGCCAGAAATTACGGCCTTCTTCCATATAGCCATTGGTAAAGTAATAGGATTTATCAAACAGATTATTTACCGATGCATTGGCAGACATGCCGTGTCCGAAGTCATAATCCATCCGCAGATCCGTGGTGGCAAAGCCCGCAACTTTTTCGTTGCTGTCATTGTACTGATAGCTCCATGCACGGAACTCTTCTGCCAGGGTGAGAGTCAGCGGATCGATCGGGTTCACTTTCAGCCAGGCATACATTTTGTGTGTCGGCAGACCTTCCACATGATCAACATCTTTCGGATCGCTGTGAATGTAGCTGTAATTGACGCCGGTTTTCAGCCAATCAGTGATGTCACCTTTCACACCCAGATCCAGCCCGGTGTAATCCACGCGACCGCTGTTCTGGTTCTGAAAGAAATCCTGACCATTTTTCACGACAGTGTGGGCGAGGATCGCATCATCCACACGGTTATGATAAATACTGGCCTGGTAGCCCCACTTGTCGGTAATGCTGCCTTCATAGGTTAAATCAAAGGTCAGTGCGCGCTCAGGGTTAAGATCCGGATTAATAATCCCTTTTGAACCATCTTTCGGTTTTTCAGTGGTATAACGCTCTTTCTGTGTCGGGAAACGGCTGCGGTCAGAAACGGAGAAACGGACATTATCCTGATTGGCAAAGGTGTATTTTGACATCACTTCCCAGTTGAATGCATTCTGGCTGTTATCGCCTGCACCTTTATCCGCATCAAGGCTGTCACGCCAGTCATAGCCGATGGCACCGATAATATCGAGATCGGATGTTGCTGCCCACTGGTACTCTGTTGCCACAGAATAGGTGCGGTCTTTGTAACGCAGGATTTCCCCGTTGCGTTCTTTTTGTGCGCGGTGAACATCATCTTTCCGGTGACCGGAAAAAGAAAGCAGATCGCGCTCGCGCATATCTATTCCTAACTGGAGAGAGGCGCCGTTACTGAAATCATCATAGTGACTGTAATCGACTTTATTGCCTTTTTTCGGGTACATCAGCAGGGTATTCACAAATTTATCGTGATACAGGCGGCTCTGGAGATTTATGCCGTCAGTAATCTGTGTGGTGCCGTTAAAATAGTAACTCTCTTTATTATAATCCGGCCATTCCCAGTATGAATATTTGCCTTTACCTGTTCCGGCTGACGGCGGGCTGTCTTTCTCACCCT
This sequence comes from Morganella psychrotolerans, assembly GCF_001676155.1. GTDB lineage: Bacteria > Pseudomonadota > Gammaproteobacteria > Enterobacterales > Enterobacteriaceae > Morganella > Morganella psychrotolerans. The sequence continues at coordinate 247,787 of NZ_LZEW01000012.1, forward strand.
CCTGTTTCATATAGGTCACAACATACTGATCAGTGTCGCGCGGTGTCCAGCCCACCTTTACCATGCCGCGTTTATCATCAGAAGAAGAGTGTGCGCGGCGTCCGTTACTGCCAGCCAGGGCATTATCATCATCAGACGCGGGCAGACCCAGGAAACGTTGTTTATACTGACTGCCGCTGACCTGAATAAAACCAAGGTCGCTGCGCGCGCCGACACGGGCGCTGGTGTTGTACGCATTATCCGCGCCACGGGCAAACCCCTGGCTGTAGGACACATTGGCTTCAAACGGTTTTTTCGGTGTGGCGGTGGTGAGGTTGATAGCGCCCCCCATCAGGTTCGGACCCTGTAACAGCGAGGTGTAGCCTTTACTCACTTCAATGCTTTCCAGTTCGCTGGTCATAAAGCGGCCGAGATCGAGATTGCCGTCATACGGTACATAAGTCGGTATCCCGTCAAAGAAAACAGGCACTTGGCGGCTGTCAAAACCCCGGACTTTCACCGTCAGTTCATTGCGGTTGCCTGATTTTTCAAGTACCACACCCGGCATAGTGCTGATTGCGGTGGCGGCATTAGTTTTGTTCAGGGATTTCATCTGAGATTGTGTAATGACATCCGGGTTTGAAGCCAGCGGACTGCCCCATACTGTCAGAATATCGGCACTTTCCGCGTGAACAGCGGGTGCCGTCGCCAGCAGTATGGCGCAGCTGAGTAGCGTTCGTTTCATTTTATTGTTTTTCCTGTAACCGAATTATCGATATGTATTATTTTATATAACGACTTTTTTTAAAAATAGGATAAAGCGGCCGGGTCAGTTACCGACTGCATTATCCTTATTCACTATTTACTCTATACCCAACGTCATTCAAGATGCCGCCAACGAACCTGCAGTTTGAATGAATAAGGGTATAAATTATTTTTTGTTTTATCAGACCGGATACAACCAGACCTTAATATCTGCCGGCGGCGCATAATACGGCGCTGATGTCACAAACAGTTTCAGTCCGGTATCTGCGTAACCCCCGATAGTCTCTGCATTCAGCCCGCCTGCGGCGGACAGTGTGCAGTGCGGCGCCAGTACAGCAGCATCTTTAACCAGGCGGCGGATCGCATCAGGGTGAAATTTATCCAGTTGCAGTACATCCGGGCGGGCTTTCAGCGCCAGATAGGCTTCATCCGGATTGTCCGCCTCGACAATAATGGTTTTTTCCGGCGCATCATGGCGCAGAGCGGCGATAGCGGCACTCCAGTTATCCGGCTCTGCCAGAAAACGCCGGTGATTGGCAAACATCAAAATCGTTTCTGCGCAGCCCTGCCGGTGAATAATGCCGTTTCCGGCAAGCACGGCGGCGGTTGCCAGCAGTTTGGTACCGGGAATGTTTTTCCGCGTGCAGGCGAGTTGTGCATCCGGTTGTGATTTGCGCAGAATATCGACCATCAGGTGCGTCATATGGGTAACGCCGCTGCTCCACTCAATCACGTTCTGAACAATTTTCCAGCCCTGATGCAGGGCGTCAGCGCGACCTTTTGCGACCATCAGCAGTGAACCTGAATCGGCATGATCGCCGTCATTCAGGTGTAATTCGGTCTGTAATCCGAGTTTTTCCAGTAACTTCTGACCTACCGTCAATCCGCTGACAAATCCCGCCTGTTTGCGGGAGAAATGCATTTCTCCCTGCTGTGCGCCTATTCCGAGTGCGCGTGTGGTCAGATCGCCATAATGAATATCCTCCAGCAGCAGACTGTCCAGGAAAGCATCGCTGTAATAGATCACTTTATGCCCTCCGGCAGCAGCAGTGCGGCTTGCGGCACCACGCTCCAGGAAACCATTGCCCAGTCGCGGGTGGTTGGTACGACCGGCATACCGTCTGCGGCCTGTTTGTCATAATAACGGCGCAGCAGGATCATTTCCTGCTCATCCAGTGAACCGAGTGACCAGACCACGCCTTCGGCAAACTGCGCAAAGGTCATATTGTCACTGCTTTGGCAGTTAGGGCTGCGGATAAATTCCACATCCGGATGAATACCGAGCTGGTTAAGGATATTCACCGCATAAATGTATGTCGGCAGTGTGACAGGTGTGCGCCCGATGGCGCGGATCACGCGGATATCCACAAAGGTCGGGCTGACCGTATGCGTGGTGTAGACGCGCAGTTTTGCCTGACGGTTCAGTTTCAGCAACGCAGCCTGTAAATCCATCACCAGTGTTGAGCGGGATGCCACAGCGATATCGCACGGTGGTAAATCCGACCAGTCATCTTCCCAGGCGCAGTGGCGGAAAGTGACATTATGGCTTCCCTGAGTCTGTGCGCGCTGACGGGCGACTTTCAGCATGCCTTCGCTGTAATCAATACCGGTAACCTGCTCAAAGGTATCCGCCAGTTGCAGCGCGACAGAGCCGGGTCCGCAGCCGACATCCAGCAGTGTTTTTGCGCCCGTGGTATCGACGATCTCTTTAAAGCGGATCAGGTACGGATCGGCGGGGTTGGCACAATTTTGTGCCATTTTCTCCGCACGTTTGTCCCAGTGTTCCGGATCTTTGCGTGTGCGTTCGGCCTGTGCCAGATGGTCGCGGTAAAGTTGTGCGAAATCGATATCATCAATTGTCATGACAATCCCTTATAAGTGGGTTGCGCAAAATGCGCTGAAATATGTTCCGGTGTCACATGATAGAGTGCCGCCAGCGTTTCCGGTGTGAGCAGGGCGGCAGGTTTGTCCTGGCGGGCAGGCTGTGCGGAGCCGAGCATCACAATGCTGTCTGCCACCGCCGCCGCGTGTTGCGGATGATGGGTGGACATCAGCACTGTTATTCCGCGCTCCCGTAACTGCTCGATTTTATTCAGTAATTTTATCTGGTTGCCGAAATCCAGGCTGGCGGCAGGTTCATCCATAATCAGTAAACCCGGCTGCTGGATAAGAGCGCGGGCAATCAGCACCAGCTGTTTTTCGCCGCCGCTCAGGCAGGAATAGGCGCGTAGTGCCAGATGCGCAATGCCGAGGGCATCCAGCTCCTGTTCTGCCATCTGCCGCTCAGCCCGTCCCGGAGACGCAAACAGGGAAAGATGTGCACTGCGCCCGAGTGCGACCATATCCAGCACGCGGAAAGAGAAGGGCATATTATGCGCCTGCGGCACATAGGCAACGCGCCGCGCCAGTGCGGTGGCGCTCCAGTGGTTCAGCGGTTTACCGTTGATGCGGATCTCCCCGGTTTTCGGCGGTAGTAAGCCAAGCAGGGTTTTCATCAGTGTTGTTTTGCCGCAGCCGTTGGCACCGAGCAGACAAATAATATCTCCCTGCTGTAATTGCAGATTGATGTTAGTGAGTATTAACTTCTCTCCGTAACCCACAGCCAGATCACGGGTGGTCAGTACATCGCTCATCCGTTCCTCCGCGTTTGCAGCAGCAGAAAAATAAAAAAAAGGTGCGCCGACAGCAGAGGTCAGAATGCCCAGCGGCAGCTCGATGGGCGCAATAGTCCGCGCTAAAGTATCTGTCAGCAACAGCATGATTGCCCCGATCAGCAGAGAAACCGGTAACTGGTGACTGAAGTTAGCGCCCACTAACAATCTGGTGATATGCGGAACAATCAGTCCGAGCCAGCCGATGATCCCGGCAATGGAAACCGCGCTGGCGGTGATCAGTGTGGCGCTGACAATAAAAATCAGGCGCGTTACCGTGACATTCAGCCCGAGCGTGCGGGCTTCTTCATCACTCAGGCTGAGCAAATTCATGCGCCAGCGCAGCAGCAACAGTGGCACCATTCCGGCGAAGATCAGGGGAACGGTGGTTTTTATATCATCCGGTGATACTGCCGACAGCCCGCCCAGCAGCCAGAAGGTCATCGTGGGCAGCTGTGTGTATGGGTCGGACAGTATTTTCATCAGTGAGATAGCCGAGCCGCACAGGGCGCTGAGTGCAATACCGACCAGTACCAGCGCCAGTACCGGGTCATGCTGACGGGCAAGCCGCGCCACGGAATACACCAGTGCGACAACACACAGCCCGCCGGTAAAGGCGAACAGCTGGATAGTGAACATTGACTGACCAAAAAAAAATCCCGAGGATAGCGCCGACACCGGCACCAGCAGAAACACCCAGAATATCGGGAGAAACCAGCGGGTTACGGAACATCCCCTGATAAGCTGCGCCCGCCATCGCTAACCCGCCGCCGATCACCAGTGCCGCAGCAATGCGCGGCAGGCGGATTTGCCAGAATACCGTCATATTGCGGCTCAGTACGGGGTCGTCCCCGCCGCTGCTGCCGGTAAATTTCGCCTGAACCACGTCCCACAACTGCTGCGGAGTTAGTGAGAACTTACCAACATTCAGTGCGATCCCGATAGTTATGATCAATATCAGGAGCAGTAACAGACTTTTTATACTGATACTCATTTGGCAGATAACAGAGTATTAATCTGTGCCTCTGTCAACGGAGAGTGATAAAACAGACGGAAAAACAAGCCGATATCGGCTTTCAGGTCGATACTGCCCGGTTCAGATTGCGCCTGTAAGCGGCGCAGTCCGAGCAGCCGGTTCAGTCCCGGCGGACTGTCGAGCCAGCCGAACGGCAGCCCGGCATAGTAAAATACCTGCTTATTTTTCACCGCATCCAGCTCTGCCAGACTTCACCCTGCATAATGGCGTGATAGGTCACCGCGTCCTGCGCAATAATCATATCCGGGTTCCACTGCAATAATTGCTCCGCTGAGACATCTGCCAGCCCCTGCATGCCCGGAACCTCTGCGACATTCTCAAAACCCAGTAATTCAGGGGCTTCGCCGTGAATTGAACCACGCAAACCGGTTTGTAACCCATTTGCTCCGCGGGCAAGGTAAAAGCGTGTCTTGTGTGTTTCCCGCGCCGCAAAGTGTTGCGCATCCTCCAGCCATTTCTCAGCCAGTTGCGCCTGTTGTTCTGTCCGTGCGGTTTCGCCCAGCCGGGTACCAAGACGGCGCAACTGATCAGGCGTCTGAAACAGATTTCCGGATAACAGAAGGTAAGGAATACCGGTTTGACGGCTGAAGCGGCTGGCTGACGAGCGATAGGTTTCATCAGCCAGACCGCTGTCAATAATCATATCCGGAGCCAGTGCCAGCAGGCTTTCCGGCGACAATGTACTGCCGCGTCCGGAGATCCGCCCCAGTTTTGGTAATGCGCGCCACTGCGGGGCGAACAAGGGTTCATCCCGCAGGAAAAGAGAAGAGAATCCTGCCAGTTTTTCAGGTGCCACAGCAAACAGCAATTGATCAGTCGGCGGACCGCTGCTGACAATCCGGGTGATTGTCGCAGGTGCGGGTAACTCACCGTAGCTGAATTCCTGTGAGATGGTTTTCTGTGCCTCTGCTGTAAACGGCAGGGTCAGAAAAGCCAGCAGCAGGGCATAGCGGGAGAGATAAAAGGGGTGTTGTAGGCTCAGAGTCATAGTGATCAGGTCAGTTATCGTTATATTTATTATTATATAGCGGGCGTTAGCGCAGAGCATGAGGTGAGTCAATAAAATCAGCGGTAAACAGGGAAGTAAGTCAAAACAAGGTAAAATAGCGACGAGAATGTTGTATAACTACAGTCTCTTTCAGCGTATTCAGGATATTTACGTAATATTACGCAGATGTTCACTCTCCGGCGACACACAGAGCAGGCTGTATTAAGATAATAAATATGAAGAAAAAAACGCCCCTCGTTACAGGACGTGGCTGACCGCGTTGGTGTAACTAAAATGACCATCAGCCGCTTTTTGCGCAACCCGGAACAGGTTTCAGAAAAATTGCGCGGCGCTATTGCCTGCTCACTGGACGAACTGGGGTATATCCCGAACCGTGTACCGGATATTTTATCCAATGCAACCAGCCGCGCTATTGGCGTACTGGTGCCGTCACTGACAAACCAGGTGTTTGCAGAAGTTATCCGTGGCATTGAAACCATTACAGATGCGCAGGGATATCAGACCATGCTTGCGCACTATGGTTACCGGGCAGAAAAAGAGGAAGACCGCCTGGTCTCCCTGCTCTCGTACAATATTGACGGGCTGATTTTAGCCGAGCGCAACCATACTCCGCGCACACTGAAAATGCTGGCAACAGCCGGAATTCCTGTAGTGGAACTGATGGACAGTGTGTCACCGTGCTATGACTCATCTGTGGGGCTGGATAACATCCGTGCCGCCTTTGAAATGACACAGATGATGATTTCACGCGGTTGCCGCCGTGTGATTTACCTGGGTGCACGTTCTGACGAACGGACAATGATGCGTTTGCAGGGCTATGAACAGGCGATGAAACAGGCGGGATTACCGGTGGGAAATGTGATGACGCCGGAAAGCTCCTCTTACTCGCTGGGCACAAAACTTCTGCACAAAGCCAAAGCGGAATATCCGGATGTTGACGGCTTGTTCTGTACCAATGATGACCTTGCTATCGGCGCGATTTTTGAGTGTCAGCGCTTAGGTATCCGCATTCCGCAGGATTTGGCTATCGCCGGGTTCCACGGACATGATGTCGGTCAGGTGATGACACCGAAACTGGCCAGTATTCTGACCCCGCGTGACCTGATGGGCAGCCGGGCGGCAGAGATCCTGCTGGCACGTCTGCGCGGTGAATTACCGGCTCAGCAGAAAGTGGATGTCGGCTTCGAATTATTACCGGGAGAGAGCATTTAGCGGCTTCCGGTCCCTTCTTTGTGACAGGGATTTCATTTGAGAGAACTGTCACACTTTATCGATTAAAAAACGCTGTTTGATTGCATTGTAATCATATCCGTTGGTAATGTTACCGGTAATAAGTTACCGGTAACATATCGGTGATAATGACCGCATTAAAGGAGTATTTATGAGTGATAGCCAAAAACTACATCACGCCTTTGTTCTGATGGGGGTTTCCGGTTGCGGAAAATCCGCTGTAGCCAACGGAATTGCCACCGGGCTGAATGCGGCATTTCTCGACGGAGACTACCTTCATCCGCGTGCCAATATTGAAAAAATGGCAGACGGGCATCCGCTGAATGATGACGATCGCGGACCATGGCTGCAATCTCTCAATGATGCCATTTTTGCGATGCAGCGGACGAATGAACTTTCCGTCATCGTCTGCTCAGCCCTGAAAAAAAGCTATCGCGACATCCTGCGCCGTCAGAATAAAAACCTGACATTTATCTGGCTGAAAGGGGATTTCGATTTGATCGAAAGCCGCCTGAAAGCCCGCAAAGGGCATTTTTTCAAACCGGAAATGCTGGTCACGCAATTTGATACCTTAGAAGCGCCGGATACCGGAATTGAGCGCGATGTACAGATTTTAGACATCAGCCCGCCGCTGGACGCCGTTATCACCGGCGCAATGCAGATTATCACTCAGGTTGCCGGAGAGCGCTCATGACAACATTAACCCTGGTATTAACCGCAGCCGGTTCAGTGCTGTTACTGCTGTTTTTAGTCATGGTGGCGCGCCTTCATGCCTTTGTTGCCCTGATGATTGTGGCGATTGGCGCCGGGCTTTTTTCCGGCATGCCGCTGGAGCAAATCACCCAGACCATGCAAAACGGAATGGGCGGGACATTAGGCTTCCTGGCGATTGTGGTCGCACTCGGTGCTATGTTTGGTAAGGTACTGCATGAAACCGGCGCGCTCGACCAGATAGCGGTAAAACTGCTGAATTCTTTCGGTGAAAAACGGGCGCATTACGCGCTGGGGATAGCCGGGATTATTTGTGCATTACCCCTCTTTTTTGATGTGGCAATTGTCCTGCTGATTGGTGTGGTGTTCGCGGTTGCACGGCGCACCGGTGATAATGTTGTCCGGCTGGCTATCCCGTTATTTGCCGGTGTTGCGGCGGCGGCCTGCTTCCTGTTACCCGGACCGACACCTATGTTACTGGCGGATCAGATGAATGCCGATTTCGGCTGGATGATCCTTATCGGGCTGTGTGCGGCTATTCCCGGGATGATCCTGGCCGGTCCGCTGTTTGGTAATTTCATCAGTAAATTTGTGACGCTGGAACTGCCGGAAGATATGACAGAGCCAAGTATCGGGCAGAGTAAAATGCCGTCATTTGGTCTGAGCCTGGCGCTGATTCTGTTCCCGCTGGTGCTGGTGGGGCTGAAAACGATTGCAGCGCCTATGGTGGACCCGGATTCAAAATTACATGCCTGGCTGGTGTTTATCGGACATCCGTTCTTGGCGATCCTTATTGCCTGCCTGGTCGCTATTTACGGGCTGGCTATCCGCCGTGGTATGAGCCGTAATCAGGTGATGGACATCTGTTCTGCGGCCATTCAGCCGGCGGGGATTATCCTGCTGGTGACCGGAGCCGGTGGTGTGTTCAAACAGGTGCTGGTGGACTCCGGTGTGGGTCCTGCGCTGGGTGAATCACTGATTGGTGCCGGTCTGCCAATCGCCGCTGCCTGTTTTCTTCTCTCTGCGGCGGTCCGTGTTATCCAGGGCTCGGCGACGGTTGCCTGTCTGACGACGGTCGGGCTGGTGCTGCCGGTTATCAGTGAGCTGGGCTATTCCGGCGCACAGCTTGCTGCGCTCTCTGTTTGTATCGCGGGCGGATCGATCGTACTGAGCCATGTGAATGACTCCGGTTTCTGGCTATACGGGAAATTCACCGGTGCGACAGAAGCACAGACACTGAAAACCTGGACTCTGATGGAAACCATCCTCGGAACGACCGGGGCACTTGTCGGGATGCTGTTCTTCGCATTCCTGTAACACCGGTCTTCTCTTTATTAAAAGCAGCGGATTGTTCAGATCCGCTGCTTTTTTTATACCATTCAGTCACCTGCATAAAGCCCCCATGATATAAGCCGATAATTGATGTGTCCGTCAGGACAACTTTCGTTATTTTTTTTATTTTCATTTTTATGGCGGAGGAGCCGGGGATCACATGCTGAAAAAAATAAAAAGTTGGGCATCTTCGCGTCAGACATTGCATGTCAGACAACCGGATAATATAGAAATTTTTCAGAAACGATTGAGTGAGGCAGCCGGTGTATGTGCCGGAAATGAACCGGCTGCAAGTCCGGATATTCAGCAGAACGGGCACGGTGATATGTTGTGCCGTCATCTTCTGGAAGGTATCAGCGCGATTGAAATTATCCGTAACTCGTTGCTGGATTCAAGTAACCGGCTGGCCAGTGAGCAGAGTACGCTTGATGAAATGACACACCATAATGGCGAAACCCGCCAGCATATGCATGAGCTTAATGATGTGCTGGATGACATCAGTGAACATGCGGACAAAGGGCTGGATTACACAAAAAAAACTGGTTTTTACACTGGAACAAATCAATCAGAATATCGATAATATTGAGCGGCTGTCTAACCAGACAAACCTGCTGGCAGTCAACTCGGCGATAGAGGCTTCTCATGTCGGCAGCCGGGGCGCGGGGTTCTCTGTTATTTCCCGTGAGATAAAGCAATTGTCGGGTGAAATTCAGGTAGAAGCGACCACGATCACCTCTTTTACCGGTAAAATTCAGTCTCATGCGCATCATATTCATACCGATGCGAAAGATAACCAGAAATTAGTGGCGAGTATTCGTAATATTGCGGTGCAGGCAGAAAGTCGTCTGCAAAATATGATCACCTGTTCATCCAGAATGCAGGCCATTATCCACTTTGTTGCTATTCAGCAGTTTCTTAATACGGTCAAGCTGGATCATGTTATCTGGAAAGGCGATATCTACAGCCGGTTGCTGGATGAGAATGCAGATTTGCTTGTTAATGATCATACTCAGTGCCGGCTGGGAAAGTGGTATTACGCAGATGAAGGGCAGAAATTTATCAGTCATGATGCATACCGCCGGCTGGAAGAACCGCATAAAACAGTACATTTGTCCGGGCGTAAAGCGTTGGAAGCCCGTGCTCAGGGGTGCAGGCGTGATGAAGAAATGTATTTGGGGGAGATGGAAAGTGCCAGCCGCAGTGTTATTCAGCACATTGATAACTTACTAGAATCAATAAGTTATTAGAAGGTGTTATCAGGTCCGAATAGAAAAAAGCATCGCAGTGCGATGCTTTCAGTATTTTATAGCGTTAAATCAGGCTGTTGCCGTAATGGTTTTTTGCAGAACAGCCGCGGCGAGAGTATCACCGGTCACCGTTTCATTACTGTTTTCCGCCAGATCCCACAGACCGATTTCTCCGTCATGATTGAGCGTCACAATGTAGCGGCAGCCTGATTTCAGGGCACTGCTGTGCTGACGTTTCAGTTTGGCGCTGGTGAAATCGCTCAGTATTTTATATTGCGGTAACTGATGACGCAGTGTGTTTGCCAGTAACAGGGCATCCACATTCTGTGAAGCATCTTCATAAGTCACAACAATATCGGGTTGATTAACAATCGCTTTATCCAGGCCTAAGGTCTGGATCAGCAGTAACAGCCGCTCAACACCGATAGCAAATCCGGACGCCGGCAGTTTTTTACCGCTGAACAGCTCAACCAGCCCGTCATAACGACCGCCACCGCAGACTGTCCCCTGTGAACCCAGTTCATCGGTGATCCACTCAAAAACAGTGCGGGTATAGTAGTCCAGACCGCGTACCAGCCGTGGATTTACCACATAAGCAATGTTTTCGCTGTCCAGCAGACGGCGTAAATCATCGAAGTGCTGTTGTGATTCATCACCCAGAAAATCCAGCAGGCGTGGTGCTGCTTCAATCATCTCCTGCATATCCGGGTTTTTACTGTCGAGAATACGCAGCGGGTTGGTGTCCAGACGGCGCAGGCTGTCTTCATCCAGCAGTGCTTTGTGTTCTGTGAAGTAACTGACCAGTTGCAGGCGGTGCTCTGAGCGCTCTTCCGGTGTGCCCAGTGAGTTAATCTCAAGGCGCACATGTTTATCTACGCCGAGTGCCTTAAAGATATCTTTCACCATAAAAATTAGTTCAGCATCAATATCAGCGCCCGGCATACCAAAGGTTTCCACCCCGAACTGCGTAAACTGACGCAGGCGACCTTTTTGCGGGCGTTCATAACGGAACATCGGTCCCTGATACCACAGGCGCTGCGTGGTGTTGTAGCACATGTTGTTATCAATAACCGTGCGCACGCAACCACTGGTGCCTTCCGGACGCAGCGTGATATGTTCACCGCTTTTATCCAGGAAGTTATACATCTCTTTTGAGACGATATCGGTGGATTCGCCGACCGCACGCTCAAACAGAGCGACCGGTTCCAGAATCGGCAGCCTGACCTCCTGGTATCCGTAACGGGTGGTAATATTGCGTATCCGGTTTTCCAGCCACTGCCAAACCGGGGTTTCTTCCGGAAGCACACTTCGCATCCCTCTGATTGACTGAATTTTTTCCATTTTTAGTCCTCTATATACAGTTTCTCTGTGAGAAATTCCGGCTGTCATCATTGTCAGCCGGTAACGCCATCTCAGCGGTCTGCTCAGGGCAGATCCCCGGGATGTACGACAGGGCGAGCCCGGGACGGGATGCGGGTGTTTTTTTTTTCGCGGCGTATGATGAAAACCAGGTACAGCGGAATAGTAAACATCTGTAGCACCATGCCCCAGAACAGCGGCGTTGTACCGGCGCCTATCAGCGCGACCATGGTGAATCCCAGACCAATCAGGCTCAGAGTGGCGTAAATAATAAAGGTGCGGCTATACTGCATTTTTTTGGCGATCATGCCGATAGGCAGGGAAACCGCGGCAAAGGCGTACGGGATCAGACTGGCTGAAACCGCAAGAATAATGATGTTACGGAACTGCTGCTCCAGACTTGGTGAAATAGTGAGCAAAAGGACTGCGCTCATCATACAGGCGGTGCAAATCAATCCCTTATAAGGTACGCCATGGCGGTTTACATCGGCAAAAAATTGGGGGAATGTTCCGTTCTCTGCCGCAGATCGCGGCACTTCAGTCTGTAAAATCTGCCAGCCGGGAAGTGCGCCGAAGCAGGCAATAATCGCCAGCGCAGAGATAATCTGCCCGGCATGACCGCCCCATAAATATTGGGCGGTATCGGCAAATGGCGCAGTGGAATTAATCAGTTGTTCATGAGGCAGAATGCCCATCATGACATTAGCGGAACTGAGATAGCAGGCCGCTGCAATCAAAAGTCCGATAATCGTTGCCAGCGGAATATTACGTCGCGGATTAATAACCTGTGCGGAGGAAACAGAGGCGGATTCAATCCCCAGATATCCCCAGAGAGAGATTGCGGCAGCCGCCATTATGGCGTCGGTATCACTGGTTTGTGTGACATTGAAACTGCTGATGTAGCGCGTGTAGTCAAAGCTTGTCCAGCCAAAAATACTGATGCTCAAAATGACAGCAAGCATACAAAGACCGGTAAAAATTTGTGCATAACCGACAATTTTTGCGCCCTGCAAACCCAGCAGAACAAAAGACCAGAGAATAATAATTGCGGTGATCGCAGCGTAAAGCGGCGTGTGAAGTTGCGGAAAGAAATAAGAGAGATAGCCAACCCCGGAGATTAACAGGGCACAGTTGCCTATCCAGGTTGAAAGCCAGTAAAACAGGGATGTCTGTAAGCCGGTGTACTGACCAAAGGTGCGACCAATATTGGCAATCACGCCGCCTTTACAGGGCGATATTTCACCGGTTTTGGCAAATACCAGCGCGAGTGCGAGCACACCACAAAAGGTGATAAGTCCACCCCACAGCGCAATAGAGCCAATGTGCGCGAGCGAAGAGGGTAACATGAACACACCACTTCCCATCATATTGGAAGCAGTCATAATAATCAGAGCAATCAAGCCCATACGGTGGGTGGGTTTACCATTGTGAACCATACCATTTTGTCCTCACAGAAATACTCCAGCTACAGATGAGTGAGAGATAGACCACGTGATCAGCGGACTGACTGGTGTTTTTTTTGTCTTTTTTTCTTGCATCATCCTGCGTCGCTGTATAGGTTAGAGAGCGTTGCCGGCAGGATTGGCGTCTGCGCCGGCAACGAACGGTAAGGGGGCAGTGGATAATTACCACTGCCTTTTTTTTATGCCGCGTGTAATTTTGCGTCGGCGATAACGTCATCGATCAGCGCATCAATCTGAGCGGTGTCCAGATGGTGAGCGGTGGTGATCAGGTGAGCGTCATTACCGGAAGTCGCGAGGCAATGCTCTTTCCAGACCCGTTCAGACGGGCAAGGGAAGACGACGGTGATGGAGTTCTTGTTGCGCCATGCATTGATACCGGCTTTCTGCAGACGATCAACGGCGTACTGCGCCATATCCAGGCTGCGGCCGATGCGGCGTTTCCAGTCTTCGGTTGAATGTGCGCGGACAGCTTCCCATAACATCAGTGGTGTATGACCATTACGGGAACCGGTGATGGTTTTATCGTGTGCGGAGATGTAATCGATTTCGACGGAAATACGGTCAACATTCTCTTTTTTCGCAACAACAATACCGCAAGGGATTGGCGTACCAATCATTTTGTGGCCGGAAACACCAATTGAATCGATACCATCAGCAAAGGTAAATGCCTGTGGTTCATCAACAAATGGCAGGATCATGCCGCTCAGTGCCGCATCAGCGTGCAGATAGTAATCTTCACGTTTGATACCGGCTGCTTTCATGCGTTTCTGGATCTCTGCGATATCATCAATCGCACCACGGACGGTTGTCCCGATGTTAGCGAAAATAATCGGATGCGCTTCTTTATCATCCGCAATTTTCTTCATCAGATCGTCATAGTCGATTTCGCCGTTTGGCTGAGCTTCAACAACCTGTGATTTGATGCGCAGTAATTTGACGATTTTCGCTACAGAGTAGTGGGTATCTTTTGAATAGTAGAGCGTACCGTCAGGGAAGATTTCACGGCCCAGGTAGCAACCGAACATATTACCTTCGGTCCCGCCGTTAGTGACATAACCCCAGCTTTGTTCAAACGGAATCTTGAACAGGTCTGCGAAATACTCCATCACTTCTTTTTCAAAATCGAAAGAGTTCAGCAGGTAGTTGCAATACTCGCCCCAGTCACCACAGTTGTTGATGGAGAAACGTAAGAAGCGTTCCAGATTGGTGTAATTAAAATCCGCAGATTCAGGATAACCGATGTTGAAATACTGGTTTTTTACGCAATATGCCCAGAATGCATCGAGTTTGTTTTGATCATTGATAGACAGAGTCATAATTATTTACCTCTTGTTTTTCAAAATATAAAGACTGTAAACCGCTGTGGATTACGCTTTATCTTGTTCATCATGGATATAAAGAATGTCTTTCCCTGTTTTCGCACGGCTGGCAGCCACAAAGCTGAACAGCGGGATAGTGAGAGACATCATGACCAGACCCCAGAACATGGAATCAGACCCGGAACCTAACAGCGCAAAGACGCAATAAATGATGCCGATGACCACGAGGACGTTGTAGAAAATAAACGTACTGCCGCGGTTCATTTTTTTGGACACCATGATGATAGGCAGGGAAATCAGCGCATACATGTATGGCAGCAGGGAGGCGAATACGGACATCAGAATGACGATTTGGAACTGTTTGGCGAGGTTTGGTGATGCGGTCATCAGCAGCACTAAGCTCATCAGTACACCGGTGAAAATAAGGCTTTTCATCGGAACGTCATTTTTATTCGTATCGGAGAAGAATTTAGGAAACAGACCCTGGTCAGCACCGGCGCGGGGACCTTCGGACTGAAGAATTAACCAGCCGGAGATAGAGCCGAAGCAGGCAATAATACTCAGGATGGATGCCACAGTACCGGCGGTTTCACCGAACATATAACGGGCAGCATCAGCAAACGGTGCCGCAGAGTTAACGAGTTCTTCATGCGGAACCAGACCCATGATGACGGTACAGCTGCCGACGTAGCAGACAGACGCAATCAGCAGACCATAGACGGTTGCACGGGGAACGGTATATTCCGGTTTATCCACCTGACCACTGGACACCACGGCGGATTCAACCCCGAGGAAGCCCCACAGCGCGATAGATGCAGCAGTAATAATGGCGGAAGTGTCGCTTTTCCCGGTACCGTTATAGACCTGGGAGAACATCTGCGGATCAAACCAGAACCAGCCGATCACACCCACACCCAGTACTACAACCAGCATACAGGTCGCGGTGAAAGACTGTGCACGACCGGCGACGCGTGCACCGAAACTGGCTAAAACAACGAAACCCCACAAAATAACGATAGCAACAATGCTGCCGATAGTCGGGTTTCGCAGCTCAGGGAAGAAGTAGCTGAGGTAACCGACACCGGCAACCAGCAGAGCGACGTTACCGACCCAGGCGCTTATCCAGTAGCAGACAGTGGTCTGGAAACCGATAAATGGCCCGAATGCATCGCTGGCGTATGCCACGATACCGCCGTTACGCGGAGTGATAAGACTGGTTTTGGCGAAGACCAACGCCAGTGCTATCACACCAATAATTGTAAATAGCCATCCCCATAAAGAGATGTAACCTATGCCCGCAAGGTTTGTCGGCAGCATAAACACACCGGAACCCATCATATTTGATGCGGTTACCAGGGTTAGTGCAACAACCCCCATTTTATGGGCGGAACTGGCACTCATGTTTCCCATAATGCTTTTCCTGTTAATGATTGTTAGTTGGAAAGGTGCACCCGATGACAATTACCGAGATAGGAAAAACTTAATTTCTTAAAGCCCTCTGAAATGTGATCCTGATCAACAAAAACAGTATCTACATAACAGTTTCAACTGAGAATGAACATTTTATGAGCTATTTTTCAGTAAGTGACTCCGTCCCCTTTTTTATGGGTAATACCAACAACTTTCTGTGTGGTTATTATTTTACTTTTGTCACCGGTGAATTAACAAAATAACAAAGAGAGAAATAAATATACTTATTTCAGTATGATGAAAAAGAACCGCATTCAAAAATAAAAGTAATTATCGTAATATAAGTTAGAATAACGAGGTGATTTTTATATAATATAAACATTAGATAATTTAATTATTTTTAGCGGTCGGAGCGCTGAACTATGCCAAGACGAGAGCGCCTTTATTTTTCCGGATTACCACAGCTTATTAAACTTAACGGACACAATCATCAGAAACTCTTTCAGGAAGAAGAAGATTATTCCCGTTTTCTGACTTGCATTGACAAGTCTTTAAAATCATACGATTGTGAATTACATGCGTACTCTGTTCAGGCGGATGTTGTTCTCTTGCTGCTGACACCAAAATCAAAAGAAGACCTGAGTCGCTTCATTCAGCATATCGGTCGTCAGTATGTTCCTTATTACAATAATAAATATCAGCGCAGCGGTGCATTATGGGAACGGCGCTATAACAGTTGCCTTATTGAAGCGAATTCCTATTTTCTCTTAGTCTCACAATATGTTGATACATTCACATCCGATCAGTCTGAATATAATGATAAACATAACTGCAATTATTCCAGCTTCAGCCATAACTCCGGGGAATGTGTTATTCCGAGAATGACTGAACATCAGTGTTATTTACAATTAGGAAAATCAGCACAAGAGCGCGGCATTCATTATCAGCACTTTTTATATACCACAATAAGCCCGGCCGTCACTGAGCGGATACAAACCTGCCTGAAACAAAACTGTGTGCTGGGAACGAATCAATATTGTCAGAAACTGGAGTTTGAGGTGAACCGCACCGTGCGCCCGCATCAGACGGGTCGCCCGCGTAAACACTACAGTAATAATGTGACGGATTGGATCTGGCTTGAAAACCGGGCATCAAAGTTACTGGAGCGCTATTGCTACCAGGAGATCCGCTTCCCGTTGCTGGAGTACTGGGATGAAAACATGAAAAATACGGCGGCATTTTCTCATGATAACCAGGATGCTCCGACACTCAATTGCAGCCATCCCGCGCTGTTGCGCGGAGAAGGAACAATGGGATGCCTGCGGGTGATAGCACAGCATCAGCATTTACAGTCGAAAAGTAAATTGTGGTATATCGGCGCTATGTTTCGCTCTGTTGCCGGGCAAAAGCAGGACTTTGAGCAATATCATCAGATTGGTGTGGAAGCGTTCGGCTACGATAATATAGATATCGAGCTGGAGCATATTTTAATGCAGCATGATTTTTTCAGTTCACTGCATCTCACGCCGTATATTGAATTAAATATTAATACCGTCGGCACAGAAGCTGAATTTACCCGGTTTCGTCAGGCGCTGGTGGCGTACTATCAGCCGTTTCTGCCCTTTTTTGAAGACCAGTGGCGGGTCATTCTGGAGGAAAGACCGGAGCAGTTGCTTTCAACACCACACAAATTGCTGGATATAGTGAATAAAAAAGCGCCGCCGCTGAGTGATTTTCTGTCTGAAGCCTCCACCACCCGTTTCAGGGAATTACTGGATTCACTGAACCGCCTGAAAATTCCGTACAGCGTGACACCGACACTTTATCCGGTGAATAATTACTGTCATACCCTCTTTGAGTGGCGCAGCACACATCCGGACAGCCCTGATACTCTGCTTTGCCGTGGGGGCCGCTATGACGCCAGCGCCTCACATTTGCTGGGGAAACACATGGCTGTCAGTGGTTTCGCGTTTATGCTCGACCCTGTCATTATTCTGATCCGTACATGCAATAAACAGTTGTTACGCCAGAATGCAACTGATGTGGTTCTGATCCCTGAGAATACCCGTGCCGCCGGAAACGCCCTGATTGTGGGTCGCCGGTTACGGACATTGTTCCCGCACTTTACGATTAAAAATGATTGCTCCGGGATGCGGATCAATGCTTGTCGTAAGAACGCAGAACGCAATGGCAGCCGTTTTATTATTGTGGTGCCGCCGGAACATGGCGATGAGCTGGAACTGACTGATAAAAATAACGGATTGATTCAGAGTATGAATGAGAATGCGATGATTGGTGTGCTCGGGCACAGTGTGAACTGCTGAGAAAGGATAGTTTTCACAGTAACGGGGGCTTTCCGTTACTGTGAATAACATTATACAGCTTGTTTATTGCTGGCGCAGCAATGCATCCAGCGCATTATAGAGTGCTGTGGCACTGCGCTCATAGCCTGCCGCCGAGAGATGAACTTTATCCGGGCGCGCGAGATCCCGCAGAACCCAGCTGTTAATCGCACAATCCCCGCCCATATATTGCTGCCAGTCCCAATAAAGTAAACCTTCACTTTTTGCGACAGACTGCTGAATGTTTATCACATTATGCAGGTTTGCAGGCTGCTGTGAGCGGCAGTCCGGTGCTGTTTTGTTTTTGATACTGTCACCGGGACCGACCAGCAGGATCACCGCATCCGGCATTGCCTGACGGATTTTATGCACATTCGCGGTAAGCTGCTGACGATAGAGATCCAAATTCAGTGTGTCATTGAAGGCTTCATTGGTGCCGTAAGCGAGGATCACCATCTCCGGTGCGGTTTCTGCCAGAGTGCTGACCCATTGCGACGACCACTTGTCCGTCATGGCAATGGTTGCACCATTGATGCCGACAGCCGATAGCATTACACCGGGATGGTTGCGGGTAATAAACCAGCCACCGATATTCAGCGGGCTCTGTTCACTTGTCGTAATGTCCGCCGGGAAGGTCACCGGTACACTGTCAGAGAAACGCCAGCCGGAAGACGGCTGAAGGTTCAGTGTGCTGTTGGTGGCGGAGCGCACAGAAACCGATGCCGGATAAGAGGTTTGATATAAGACCTGCATATCATACTGATTTGACGATGGATTACGCTCTTTCATCGTCAGTGTACTGTGTCCGGTCAGTGGCGAAATAATAAAGCCGCCCAGCGGGAAGTTCGGTGCATCATCTTTCCGGCTGGTCAGAAATGACCACTGTTTTTTCGGTTCAGTGAAGACAAAATTAGCGGTACGCTGCCCGGCAATAATGCTTGGCGGAACAAACCCGATCCCTGCATCGCCGTAGCCTGCCTGAAATTTATCACGCAATGTACCGGAGAAAAAATCGGCGGCAGTATGTGAATCCCCGATCTGGACAATATGAACCCGGGCAGACGGGTCACGCAGGCGATGTGCTAACCGGCTGAGATTCGGATCGCCATAGTTGGTCAGATCATTACGGGACACCGGTGGCGGTGTCTGTGTCGGCGTTATCCACGGCTTCTCAGCGCTGTGCTGACAAGACATCAGAGAGACGGCGGCGGCGAGTAATACAGTCGCGCCTGCGAGTTTAAGGTGCCACGACGGGCGTTTTTGTTGTTTCATTATGTGTTTCTTCTTGCACCTCAGGTTCCTGAGGTGCAGCATTAAATTTAATCAGATCAAACACCGTGTCAGCGATAGCTTTCTGACCTTTATAGGTGAAATGAATACCGTCTCCGCTGCGCAGCTTGATGTTACTGCTGCCGTCGCCGATATAATCGGAATAGACCTGATCCTGATATTTGAAAATTGTATTTGCGGACAGCCAGATTTCCCCGGCATTTTTGATTTCCGACTGATAAAGCCCGCTAAGATAGTGTACACCATCCGACAATTTCCCTTTGCGCATATTCGGCGGACTGATCCAGATGACATCCACACCCTGAATCCGGGCGGTTAACAGAATATCCTGAATCCGTTTACGGTACTGCTCTTCCCACTCCGGTGAGGTGAAGCGCAGATAGCGCCCGCCACCGTCCGGCGGCATATCCCACGGGTCATTCGGACCGAGAAACACCACCATCAGCCGGATATCCGTGTTGGCGGCTAATGTCGTTCTGACGATTTCCGGCCAGTTGAAAAATTTGGGGTAAGTCAGACCGGTACTCTGCTTGCTGAGGTTGATACTCTCAATGCCATAGGCTTTGGTCAGCCGCGATTGTAACACAGGTGCTACGCCCTGCATGAGCGAATCGCCGACAAAGAACACTTTATCACCAGCTTCAAGTTCGATTATTGATTTCGGTGTCTTTTTCGCCAGAATTTGCTTTGCAGCCTGTTCTTTATCCAGTTTCAGGACAGAACTGCCTGCAATCGGGCGATCCCGGTTAAGCAGTTCAGGGAAGGTTACAGACAGCGAAGCGGCGGGGTAGAGATAGCCGTTGAGAAAATGCAGACCGGTTTGAAACTCTTCCGGAAATGCCCGTTTACCGGGGATCGCTTTTTCAGTCTCTTCAATGACATGATTTCCCCGCGCATATTCCACCATGGTTTCCCCGGCGGCAATGACGCCATCCTGAAGGTATCCGCCGAGATCCCAGGCATAATGTCCCTGTAATTTTGCCCATGGCGCAGGCTGGTGATATGTCTGCTCCCAGTAACGCGCCAGCGGGTTTTGGTTCAGCCAGACAAGTGCCACACTGGCGCTCAGCACAATAAAAACCACTTTCAGGGCGCGCTCAAGGTTTTCCGTAAAATCAAAAATTCGCATAGATAAAACCCGGCATGCCTGAAGGTGAGAAAATGAAAACCAGTGTCATAAAGAGTGCCAGCGGCAGCGGATACCAAACCCAGGAAACCCGCTGATAATACTGACCGGCCTTGTGATACAGATTAACACATGACGGATACAGGAATAATAATAGCCAGAACGCGGCAAGCAGCGGAGCGCTTGCGGTAACAGAGGATACAAACCCGCCTGCGGTAAGCTGTGTCAGCATGGTGACGGCATCACTGAGTGTGGCGCTGCGAAAGAAAATCCACGTCAGGCAGAGTACATGGAAGGTAAAAATCCGCGCTATCCAGACCGTGGTTTTCTGCCATACCGTTTCCGCCGGGTCTTTGCGCGGCGGCATAAGCTTGTGTTTGATATTCATCAGCACAATACCCAGTCCGTGCAGCGCACCCCAGATAATAAACGGCAGACCGACGCCGTGCCAGATACCGGAAATCACCATCGCAATAAAGGCGTTGATATTCATCCGCACCGCACCTTTGCGGTTCCCGCCGAGCGGGATGTAGATATAGTCACGGATAAACACGGACAAACTCATATGCCAGCGCGCCCAGAACTCTTTCAGGTTGGTGGCAAGATACGGCGCATTGAAGTTTACCGGCACCACAAAGCCGAGCAGCATGGCAATCCCCGTCACCAGGTTGGTGTAACCGGAGAAGTTAAAATAGATATTCCACGCGTAGGCGTAAACGGCAACCAGTATCTCACCCGCGCTGTAATTGACCGGGGAGCTGAATACCGGATTGGCAAAATTTTCTGATAAATACGCGCTGAACAGAAACAGTTTTACCATCGACAAAGTGATCAGCAGCAGGGCTTTTTTGTAATTAATCACTTCCCGTGAGGTTGCCTGAATCTGTGGCATAAAGGCTTTGGCACGGTTTATCGGACCGGCAACAATGCTTGGAAAAAAGCAGAGGTATAACACGACATTCCAGAACGACGCTTTTTCAATCTCTTTGCGACAGACTGACACCACATAGCTGACAGAATGGAAGGCATAGAACGATAGCCCCAGCGGTGCAAGGATCGCCAGTGTCGGCAGCTCTGCTTCAATTCCGGCCTGTAACAGGGCACTTTGCAGTGATTCCTGTAAGAATCCGTAGTATTTGAAAACTGTAAAGCAGCCGGTAATCCCTATCCCCAGCAGGATGTAAATCCGGCGGGCAGACAAACGGCTGCTCAGAACATTTGCCAGAAGATAAATAAACAGTGTGTAACCGGCAAGGACATACGCAAAGCTTGGCTGAAACAGGAAAACAAATACATAACTCGCTGCTATTAAAAGCGTATTTTGTAAGCCGGTCTTCTTTTGACAGAGCCAGTAAATCAGAAAAAAAAGCCGTAAAGGAGGCAAGAAATTCAAATGAAAAGAAATTCATATCAGACTCTGTGCAAGCATGTGGAGAATGTCATCGGGTATATATACTCGTCATACTTCAAGATGCCCGGGTGTTGACTACGCAAAGCTCGCCGGGTCACATAGTTTATCTATGTTCCCCGTCTATCTTGGCTTGTCGCCTACATGCATCTCGAATTATTTAGAGTATGAGTGGTGAGTATAATATAAGTTATCAAATGCTATTCAATAAGAATGATGAAAAGAAAGAAAAAAACCCACGGAATAAGCATATTAACCGTGGGTTTTTGGGTTCAGTTCTGAGTGTTGCTCAGAAAACTGAACGATTTATGTGTTTTGGGCACCTTTCTGTGCAGTCGATATCAGTGTTTTATTACTGTCATACATCTGCTGCAGGTAGCGGTTATAGGTATCTCCTTTCTGGGAGTATCCTTCCAGCTGACGGATAAGATCCGGTGTACTCAGTGAGTCATCATCACCGAGGCGCTGTTTCGCCCGTTCTGAACGCAGTGAATTATAAGCACGATGCGTATTCAGATTTTTCATGTAAGCCGTAACACCATCCTCAATGGTGCTGTAAGCGTAGTAGCCCTGGACCTGACCGGCCTTAGCGCTACAACCCCGTCCGCAACGCATACCAAACAGGTTATTGTTTGATTGGGACAGTTTTGATGTTCCCCAGCCTGACTCTGTTGCCGCCTGAGTGGCAACGAAGTGGGTGGGCAGGATATCGACACGGCTTAACAGCGCTTTCCAGTTGGTGCGCTTAGGTGAGCTGCATGTCATATCATAGCTCTGGCAAAGCGTTCTGAGCTTTGCAGTATCACTTGCTGACCAATGGTTATTTTTCTGACGTTCCAGTAACCAACTGCGGTCATTCATGATTTGGCGATTAACTTTGTCAATCGTCGGGACAATGGCATTTAAAAACGCTTTCTTTCGGGGTGTACCTGAAGGGTATTTTCGCAAATCAGGCAGCACTTTGTTGAGCTGCTTGCCTTTAGGAGAATACTCTAAACTTGTCGTGGTACTGGTTGAAGCAAAGCTAAAACCGGTAAAAAATAGAAAAATCAAGAAAGCGAAGACTGCATTTGTCCTCATCGTATGAGAGGGCATTGCTTTTCCTCGTTTTGATTGTCTGAACAAATTTCGAACGAATACTAGCAAAATAGAAAAACCATAGCCAGACTTATTCGCCATCGTTAAATATTAATGGTGTATGTTTTTACAGTACAATATTCTGTTTTCTGATTTTGTCTATGTCTATTAGTAAGTTAAAACAGGCATTAAATGACAGCCGTTTTTAGCAAAAAAGGCGGAATAATCTGGAAAACTAATGTGTTTTCTTCTGCAACTTATCGTATTTTCATTTTTTTATGCGGTTTTTTATGTCGTTCTGTATCAGTGTTCATTATTAGTAATATTCGAAATTCAGGATAGCGGTGGTGTTAATCCGCCCCGCACTGAGCTTTGCCGCATCATAAACATAGTAATACGCCCAGAGATTCAACCCGTTATTCACTTCAATAAATGTATTTTTTCCCCACTCAAACAGATAGGAATCTGACCGGACCTGCCTGCCCGGCGGGTTGATAATGACAGCACTGTTATTATTCATATCAGCATGGCGTCCGATACGGATCCCCACCCCTTTTGCCGCACCGGGGCGCATATCCGTTAATGTTTTCATATCCTGCTGATACACCTGATTGCTGGCCAGGTAAGCTTTCACCGGGCGGCTGGTGCGACCATTCAGGCGATCGCGGCAGGAGATATCCAGATGAAAGCGGGTCATGCCACCGGTTGTATCACGTTGCAGGCGGGCACGATCCACCTGCGGCAACTCAACCAATAAGTCTGCATTATCAAAGGAGCAGGTTGTTTCGCGTGGCTGATAGGTTACATCCAGCGGTTGCAGAAACAGATCTTCATTATGTTCCGGCCAGTGTCCGCTTAACAGGTAACTGAGGATATCCAGCCCGAGACGGATAAAAAACTGAATCAAACCAATGCGGGATGTATCTGCCGCGATAACCGCCCCGTCAAACCGGTATTGATTGCCGGAGACAGTCACATCGCTGCGGGAGCCCTGAGGCAGTACCCGCGCACTGAGTGTGAAACGCGCCTGAACGCGGTCAGCCGGGTAGGGTTTTCTGTTGTAATCAAATTTCAGGGTATTGCCGGGCTGAAGGTCAATCACTCTGAATTCAACCGGGTAACGCCCGTTCTGAAAGCCGACAACCAGAGAGCGTTTTTGCAGATAAGAGGCGTTGACCACACTATTATTGTAAGCAGTACAGCTGAATTCGCCGCTGTAACGGGTGTTGAAATAGAGTGTGGTTTCCGTCTGCCGGTAGAAGGTTTCGGACAGATCCACAGACAGCGGCGGTGCCTGTTTATTACCGGTATTTGAACATTCCGCCTGCGCATAGCTGGTCAGCAGCATCAGAAGAGCGGCGAAAAAGTAACATTTTCTGAGCATCAGGGGATATCGCCTTGTTCAGTACAGAGAAGAGGTGAGGTTTGCGGCGTTGCGGTGAGTGTGACCCGGCAAAATCCGCTGTCGTTATCTGTCAGCCGGACATCAATGTATGCCGGGCGTGTTTCGCTTCTTATATATATGAGGCTGTTCTGCCCGACATAACCGATGCTGTTATGCTGCCCGTCAGTCACTTCTGTTCCGAACGGTAATGGTTTTCCGTTATGACGGACAGCGCGCAGATAAAACTCCTGCCGGGCATCCGTTTTGAAATTGATAAGTGTCACCGCGCCTGCGTAAGGGACGATATCCTGCACATTTCCCATCAGTTCAGCCGCGTTCTCCGGTGCCTGAGAGGCATCCAGAATAATGGCATTTTTACGGTAAGCGGACAGATACGGTACCAATACCCGACCCTGCGTGTCGGTGGTGATATTGTTGTCATTATTAACGATGGCGTTTGCTGTGCCCGGTACATTGACTATCGCAAAGGTTTCTCCCGGCTGATTTGCCGTGAGTACACCGCCGGACCAGGCAACCAGACTGCCGGTTGCACCGGCACCAAGCTGGCGGTACTGCCCTGATTCACTGTAAGACGCATTCAGTGTTACCGGTGCGGTGCGGTAAGCTGCACTGGTGCTGATGGTTGTGCCGGTAACGGGCTGATGTGCCATATTTACATTATAGTTCAGTGAGTTACTCTTACCCGCCGCACCGCTCAGTCCGATATTACTGTTCCGGTAGCGCCCCTGTTCAGTCATGCTGTTGGCGGTCAGATACACTTTGTTGCCGGACAGCGTGAACGGCACTGAGAGCGTCAGGTTCACCCTGGTTTCTTCATTATTATTGTGATTATTATCTGAAGTGCTGTTATTGCTCCGGTTATAACTGACCCGCCCGGCACTGATTGTGTAATTGATATCCTGCCAGTTATTGGCGTAGCCGGTCTGGTATTCACGGGTGCTGCCTTGTCCGCCCCAGTAATCACGCAGTGTTCCGGCGAGATAGACGGAACCGTAATCCCCCCCGAGGCGCTGATTGATATTGACATTAAATGTACTGCGCTGACGAAAGCTGCGATCGTCTGCCGGTAATTCACCGGCGCTGTCCTGCCGGTTAAGCTGATTCTGATATTGCACGGCATCCGATAAACTGAAATAACCGCTGGTGGAATAACGGTAAGCCGCGAGAGAAAAATTAGTATTGGTCTGATGAATAAACCGGCTGTACGCCATTTTGTAGCTCTGTCCGCGAAAACGCGGAGAGGGGGAAGAGAACCGGGCATCAGAGTGAGTGACATCCACAGACAACGCACCCACAGGCAGATTAAATCCGCTGCCGAGCAAAAATGCCTGATAATTTTCTGCCGCGATCACACCACCGTAACCGGTGAGGGTATTGTTGATGCCATATTGCAGATTCAGTTGTGCAAAGCCCGGATGATAAGGATTATCTGTCAGCTGCACTTCACCGGCATTCAGTTCATATTTGAACAGACCTTCTTTTAACATATTCGGCACGGCGGAGAACGGCACTAAAAAGTGATTGATCTGTCCGTCGGCTTCATTAACTTCCACCTGTAAATCGCCCCCGGAGCCGGTCGGCAGCAGGGTATCAACCACAAAGGGACCCGGTGGCACACTTTGCTGCCAGATCAACTGGTTATCCTGATAGATTTTAACCAGCGCATTGGTTTGTGCCACGCCGCGCACAACCGGAGAGAAGCCCTGCCACGCATCGGGATACATGCGGATATCTGTTTTCAGCCCCGCGCCGCGAAAGCGGACAGACTCAAACAGTTCATTGGAGGTATAGCTGTCACCTGCCCGCAGGTCAGATTTTATCGACGGGAATCCCCGTTGCAGATAGCGGGTATTGGTATCCCACTGAGCGCCCTGGTCGCAGGTGTAGGTCAGAGAGGATTGATCCCGAAATTGCCAACCCGCCAGGTTCAGCCCGCTGTTAAGCGTCAGATACGCATTATCGTTATCGCTGCCGTCATTTTTTGTGGTCGCATGATAATAATTGGCGTTATAACTCACTATTGCGGCATTGACCCCCTGATCCCATAACGCCGGGTCCACATACCCTTTGAGCACGGTATCAAGCATGGCCTGCGGAACATTCAGTGCCAGCTGAAACTGACCGATATTCAGCGTATAGCTGCCGGGTGGCACCAGGGTATCCAGTGCAACATAGCCATCTTCATCCGGCTGTGCCGGGATTTCTGTCTTACGCAGCCCCAGCCTGGCGATATCATCCTGCGCAATAAAGACAGACTGTCCGCTCTGACTCAGCATCAGCGGAAAGCGACCTTTCCATTCACCATTGACACTTATCTCAATGGTATATTGCCCGTCAGGGAATGTATCGTCCCGGTCAAACCGCGATAAATCCGCTTTTGCAGAGTCGCCGTAAAGAAAATTGGTATTAAATCCGGCGGTCTGTGCAGGCGTGCTGAACAGCAGCGGTACAAGAGAGAGCAGGCGTATCTGTGCTGATACTTTCTGAGGGGAAATATCCCGGATGATATGGCGCAGCATCAGCACAGATAATCAGTTCAGTGAGAGCGGATAGGTGTTGATAGCACCGAAATCATCGATCAACGTCAGTGTATACCGGTTACCGGTCTGCAAACCTGTTACCCCTGAGAGGGTAAGCTGCGAATAAGGTGCGATCATGCTGCCTTCTTCCGCGAGTGCGCGACCACCGGCCGTTTCTTTCAGGGCCAGAATATTAATGTAATACGGAGATTCATTTTTCAGGACATACTGCTGCCGGTCACGGAGAAAATTAAGCCGTGTATGTGCAATATCAGCATTAAGCGTCAGCCCGGACGGACGGTAAAACAGTTTGATACGCGAACGGATAGCAATCTGCATCATATTTTTATCCGCACTGTTTTCCGGCAGTGGCGGAATATCCAGTAAATTCAGATAAAACAGAGATTCCCTATCCGTTGGCAACTGAACCGGTGTCATTTTTACACGCAGTTGCTGACCATTTTTGCCGTCAATTTTTACCACCGGCGGCGTCAGGATAAAGGGAACATTTGCTGTTTCCGGAGTGGAGTCAGCATTACCATCATCAATCCATGCCTGAACCAGCGCCTGTTGTGTCCCGGTATTAAATAACTGAACCGACACTTCTTTACTTCCCTGCGGATAAATAATCCGGGTGGAATTAATAATGACGTTTGCACGACTGACAAATGTCAAAGTTAATAATAACAATGTAAAAATACATTTTTTCATAATGGCTGTTTTCAAAAGTCAGACCCCTTGATTAAGAGGTCTGAAAAGCATCAGAAATAAGAGAGGTTGTAGGTCAGCATGGTATTGATTTTACCCGGCTGAGCGGCTTCGCTGCCTACTTTATAATATTGAGCATAAAACTGAACAATACCGTTATCTGCTGCAATTTTAGTGTCGTACTGTGTATTTAAATTAACGAGTTGGCTGTCTTTTTGTGTAACTAATGCAATTCCCACATTTTTAGGATTACCTTTTTCATCCGTTTCCTGGTTGAGCAGATAATTACCGTTATTCGCAATCATATTGGTTGATGCGAAATTAATGTGCAGTGTTTTGCTGTCTTTATCACTTGCGTTACAGTCTGATAATTCAATGGAAAATGCTTTTTTCCCTTCCTCTATCACACCGGGACGGGTAATTTGGCCTACGGTGATAGGGTCTAATAATACTGACATATTCGTATTGCCATTATTAATAGTACAGGTCGCATCCGTGATAAAACCAGTAAAGTTGATTGAGCCACCTGATGCTGTGGTTGCGGCGAACGCAGTGCCTGCGACAAAAACAAAAGAAAGAGACGCGGCAAAAGCGAATTTTTTTATTCATTATCCTCTCCGGGAATGGAATATATAATAAACTCCTTTGAAAAAATATTTTTTCGAAGAATTTATTTTTAGTAATAGCTATGTATACCGATTTAAAAAAATAAATCAGTCAGGTTTATTTAGTTAGTAGAATTAATAAGAAGAAATTCTCCCGGGGAATATTTTATTGCCCGTAAAGGAGAGATGGGTTCTTATACATCAGAATGGAAAGCGTAACTAAAGCGGAACTAATTATATAGTCATGAAATGATTAATTGAAGTATTTTTCTGATTTATGGCTTAAAAGGTAATAATTGTCTGCAATATTCATATATGGATGAATTATTTTGGAGTTATATTCCAAAGTTTTATGTTAAGGCGGGGCTATACGTTGATTGTTGTTAATTTTTTTTAAATACTTTCTTACTTAATGTTAAATTCAATAATATTTAATATTACTGTTTCTTTATAGTTATTGGTGGTGATAATTAAGAATAATTATCAATACGTTTTTTTAAACATATAAAATCAACAACTAAGCGATTTACTGTGTCTAATTATCGGCACCGTGACAGAAAACTTTACTATTTTTCAATTTTATTTTAAGTCTGTACTTATCGCCATCAGAATAGGCTGATAACGAATGATACTATTTAGGAAGGGATTATTTCAGATACTGCCGGATAGTCCTGCTGACCATCCGGACAGAAAACACGGGGATAGTCAGCCGATATTTTGCTTATGGAAAGTCAGGCGTTCTTCAAAATAGGCTTTGAGATGAGCTGCCAGTCCGTGAATTTTTTCATCCAGCTGGTGCACCAGAAATTCATCACTGTTCATATTATCCATCCGCTGCATCGCGAGATTATCGACATACATTTTTTCTTCGGGTGTAAGGTTTGTCATGGTTTTGTCTCTCTGTATCGGAGGTCTGCCGGCAAGCTGGTTCGCCGGAGTATCAGTAATAATGGTATTATAAAGATATGTTAGCACGATTTTAACGGATAACACGCAGGAGTCATTATGGATGAAAAACAACTTTATCAGTATGCGGTATGGCTGCTGGGACGGCGTGAGTATGCCGGTGCTGAACTGTCACGGAAACTGAAACGAAAAATTACAGAAAAACAGGAAACATCGCCGACAGATGAAACCGTTCTGCCCCGGGTTATGGTTCGTCTGACAGAATCTCAGTATCTGGATGATTCGCGTAGTATTTCTCTTTTCTTTCAGGCGGGTGTCCGGAAATTGCACGGCCCGGTGCGTGTCCGCCAGGAACTGCGGCAGAAAGGGTTTTCCGGTGAGCTGATCGACTCGGTTTTTACAACACAGGCGGTGGATTGGTTTGAGCAGGCACAACAGGCAAAAATAAAGAAATTCGGTGAGTCCGTTCCGGCGGATTATAAAGAAAAGCAAAAACAGATGCGTTATCTGCTTTACCGCGGATTTACCTCAGATCAGATTTACGAATTATATTGAATAGCGTTGGGTGTATAAGGAAACATAAATCCGGCTGATGTCTGAATTCAATCCGGAAACCGGCGGTAAATAGCCCTGCTGTTCAGAAAAAAGACATAATCGGTTACGTGTCATTACCTATAATAATGATAAATGGTGTTTTTATGTTCACCCGTAATCGCGGCTATATGCCGGACAGGTATCTTCCCATGAAATCTGTGTCATCTGAAAAATCGTTAACATTATTGCAGGTAGTTGCATTAGGAATAGGGGCAATGGTCGGGGCGGGGATCTTTGCCCTGCTGGGGCAAACTGCGCTTATCATGCAATCCGCGACATGGCTGGCATTTTCCTGCGGGGGCGTTATTGCCTTGTTCGCCGGGTATGCTTATGCCAGGCTGACCGCCCGTTATCCCTCGCAAGGCGGGATCATTGATTTCTTCCGTTTATCATTACCCTCCGCCCTGACTATCGCGCTCTCATTATTGTATCTGGTGACGCTTATCCTGACGATAGCAATGGTTGCGCGGGCGTTTGGCGCATATGCGGTTCAGCTTTTTCATCAGGGGAGCGGGCATCCTCTGCTACCGGAGATGTATACGGCTTTTGTCATTATTGCTGTCGGGTTGCTCAATATTGTCAGCAGTCATGCGGTTGGCAAAATTGAAGTGCTGCTGGTGGGGATTAAGCTGACTATCATTATAGTGCTGATAATCACGGGGCTGATTACGATGGATACCAGCAAACTGGAAATACATACGTTTTCCGGTGATGCGCTGTTTTCTGCTGTCGGACTGACCTTTTTTGCCTATGCGGGATTTGGCATGATGGCGAATGCCTCAGACAAAGTGGCAGAGCCAGAACGGGTGATGCCGAAAGCCTTTATGATAGCTATTCTATTTACCATTGTGCTCTATATCAGTTTGTCTCTGGTGCTACTCGGTAATTTGTCTCCCGCCGTTTTGGCCCGCTATGCAGACACTGCGGTGGCGCAGGTGGCTTACCCGATTTTCGGGCAGACCGGATTTACCATTGTGGCAATCGGTGCGTTGCTGGCAACAGCTTCTGCGATTAATGCGACCTGTTTTTCCGCGTTTAATATCACGGACAGCATGAGTCATTCGGGATTACTGCCCCGCTCCTGGGGGAAAGTGATGTGCGGGCAGGGGACCCGCAGTAATATCCTGATGATTCTGATTACACTGGTATTCGCGCTGACGCTCAATCTCAGTGACCTGGCGAATGTTGCCAGTTTTACCTTTCTTCTATGTTATCTGATGGTTCTGGTGGTTGCATGGCGGCTCAGCCGGATTATCCGTGCCTCAAAAGTCATTATTGGCTTGGGTATCATTGTGATCCTGGCGGTATTAGCGGGGTTTGTGGTGACATTGTTTAGCCAGGGAATTATTGCTGTCAGTATTATTGCTGGCGCACTGATTGTCTGTCTGGCGATTGGCTGTCAGCGGCGGCGGAGTCTGGCTGAGTAACCGGATCCCTCTGCAAACAAGGCAATAAAAAACCCCCGGAACCAGTCCGGGGGTTTGCTTATTTTCCTGATGTCAGCACATGAGTGCTAAAAAAGTACAGAGTGAAATTAGTTTGTCGCAGCAGATTTATTATCTGTTGCTTCGTCTGACAGTATTTTTTGACGGTTACGTTCCAGCTCCAGCGCACCGAAGTGAGAGAGAACACAGAAGATGATACAGCAGACGATCCCGCCTAACAGCAGGTAGAATCCGCCGTGCCAGCCCATACGGTCAACAATGAAACCGAACAGAGTCGTCCCCAGGGTAGCACCCAGAATGTAACTCATGAAACCACGCAGACCAACCGCAGAACCTACCGCAAAGCTTGGTACGATTTCCATTGTCTGAACTGATGCCAGGAACTGAGGGACATAAATCAGGCAACCAACAATGGCGGCGAAGAAGGTTACCATCGCCAGTGACTGGCTCTGCCAGTAACCAATCAGGCAGAAGAAAATCAGTGTCATACATACGATCGCCAGCGGCATTCTGCGGCCTTTGAACAGTTTGTCTGTCAGCCAGCCTGCCAGCAGCGTTGACGGAATCGCTGCCCATTCGAAGAACAGGAACGCGACACCCATCTGATCTTTGGTAAAGTGTTTTTCGGTCAGCAGGTAAATCGGCAGCCAACTGATGATCCCGAAACGGACCATGTAAACGAAAACATCAACAAAAGAGATATACCAGGCATTTTTGTTTTTCAGTACATAGGTACAGAAAATCTGGAATGCGGTCATATTTTCCGGAGACTGCTCTTTCTGAGAGGCAGTTAAGATGATTTTCTCTTCAGGCATCATCTCAGCAAGAGACGGCAGACCTTCCTGTGCAGGCGATCCTTTACCCAGGAACAGAACGACAGCCGCAAAAACAACTGCGATAACAGCCGGAACAGCATAACTCGCAGCCTGCCAGTGCTCTGTACCGAGGACGGCAAAAGCGGCACCTACGATAGGGGCGACAATACCGCCACCGACGTTATGGGAGATATTCCAGAACGCCCCGATACGACCACGCTCGCGGCGCGGGAACCAGTTTGCAATGGTAATAAAAGAAGGACCGACACCCATACCCTGGAATAAACCGTTCAGCGCAACGAAGCCGACGAATAGCCAGAAAGCGCTGCTGAAACCCATACCGAGGTTAACAACGGCACAGAGAATAAGACCAAAGGCCATAAAGGCTTTAGGGCTGGCTTTATCGGCCAGGGTACTCATAATGCCTTTACTGATGCCGTAAGTTATCAGCATACAGCTGGTTAATAACCCGATCTGCGTTGTGGTCAGATCCAGGTTTTCTTTCAGATACGGTGTGGAGAGCGTAAAGTTGTTACGAACAATATAATAAGCTAAATAGCCAAGAAATACGCTGAGCAGTGCCTGAACACGATAACGTTTGTAGGTTTCAGGTACTTTCTCAGGCGCGATTTTATTTTTTGCCATAGCAGGCTTTAAAAATGACAGCATAATTTCACCTGTAAAAATGTATTTTTAAAATAGGATTACTGTATGTAGTCGTCGTTTTTTTTTCTGACAGCGTTATCATGTTCCGCCTGAATAAATATCTCAATACAGTGGAATTGAGTCACTTTTGACGCAATAACAAAAACAAATGACATAAACTGACACAAACAGGTTTGTTTGCGTGGCTGATATGTATCATTATGAAATTTAAGAAAAATAATTAATGTATGTTGATGGGTGAAAATAAATAAATAGCCTTTATATTGAACTGTAAGGCTTTTATACTTATTTTGTCGTCCGGGGTATTTGTTGCTATTATTATTTCCTGCAATGTTATCGTCTATTTCCGGTGATGCTCTGATCTTTTACATACATTTCTATTCCCTTTTGTTATTTCCCTGAATACCTGCGGCGCGAATGTCGGTAAACAAACGGGTAAAATTTGCCCCAAACGGGCTTTTACGACAAACTGAAGAAAATATCATTTTTTTGATGTGAGTCACATCCGGTGAACAAATACAGAAGTCTGCTTATGTCACGAATCCGAATCTGCCGTTTAGCGGCATCTCTTATTACTGTAATGGCTGCGCTGATCCTGAGCTTGCCTGCGGCGGCAAAACAGGATGAACTGGTGATTGCCACCACGCTCTCCCCGGAAGCGACTGCCCATATTATCAGCAGTTGGCAGCAGCAGCCGGGTGCGGTTCGTGTCCGGACAATCAACCGCACCAGTGCGGCACTTGAGCGTCTGCTGGATACACCGGCACTGGAAAATGTCGATCTGGTGGTGACGTCGTCGCCGATGCTGTTACAGCATTTACAGGAGCATGACCGTCTGGCTGAATTACCGGGACTGCCGGATATTTCCCTGAGGCTGGTGCCGTTGCGTCTGAGAGATAATGTGGCGGCGGTGGCATTTTCCGGTTACGGCGTACTGGTTAACAAGCGGCGGATGGCAGAGAACAATCTGCCGGTGCCTGCATCCTGGGATGCGCTGGCAGACAGCCGTTATCAGGGATTACTGCTGATGAGCAGCCCGTCGCGCTCTGATACCTATCATCTGATGGTTGAATCACTGTTGCAGCAGCGGGGCTGGGATGAAGGCTGGCGTCTGCTGCTGAATATCTCGGGTAATTTTGCCACTATTTCCTCACGCAGTTTCGGGGTGGCAGATAAAATAAAAGCCGGACTGGGCGGCGCGGCACCGATTATTGATAACTATGCCTGGTTGTTGCTGAGTGACCCGGAGCTGGCATTTAATTATTTACCGGACTCTGCAACCTCCCCGACGTTTGTGGCAATTGTCAGCCACAGCCTGAATAAAGAGAATGCCCGCGCATTTATCCGCTTCCTGCTCAGTGAGCAGGGGCAGTTAGTTCTGGCGGACAGCAATACCGGAAAATACCCCGTCACACCTCTGCCGGCGGATAATCCCAGAGAGCCGGAGCAGCGCCGTTTGCTGAATTCCCCGCAGCCGATGGATGAAAACCTTGTACTGAAGCGCCAGCGCATGGTGCAGCAACTCTTTGATACCGCGATTACATTCCGCTTAACGGAATCGAAAGATGCCTGGCGTGCGCTTTATACAGCAGAAGCCCGCGTTAAGCGCCCGCTGCCGCATGTCCGCGCATTACTCACCGCAATGCCGGTTTCCGCACAGGACAGTGTGGATCCGGTGTATTACACGCGTTTTGAAGACAACCGGAAAGCAGAAGAAGAATATATCCGCTGGCAGCGGTTTTTTCAGGAGCAGCAGCGTAAAGCCATTGCTGAGCTGGAAAAAGTCCGATGAAACAACGAATTGCTCACTATATCGGTCGTTTCAGTATAAGCGGAATACTGCGTGCGGCCTTTGTTGTCGGGACATTGATGACGCTGATCGTCAGTTGTGTCAGCCTCTACGCCTGGCAGGCACAAAACAGGCAAATCCGTTATGAATTAGGGGATTATTTTCCGCGCATTCAGGCTTCGTTTCTGATTGAAGGTCAGCTGAACGGGATAGTGGATGAACTGAACGAGTTCCTGAAAGCACCGGATACCGTCGCCCGTTTGCAGTTGCGTAACCGGATCACCACCCATCTGGCGCAGATTGACACTATTAACCAGAAGCTGACCGGGCAGGATCAGGCGCAGATAACCGCCATTGTGCAACAAGGAAAAATATTACTGCAACGCCTTGATAATTCACTTTATACCTTGTTTTTGGCACGGGAGAATGTCAATACACTGTCTGCAAGGATAGCCTGGCTGCATGATGATTTTAATACCGAGCTGAGTTCGCTCTCACAGGATATCAGCTGGCAACAGGGGTCGCTGCTGGATCAGATAGAGCAGGACCCGTCGCGGGCGACCGCGTTGCAGGGCAGCCTGCGTAAAGTTCAGGGGGAATTACAGCTTATCTACACTCTGGCGCGTCTGGAAGGGCAGATAATGGATGACCTTACCGGGCGGCTGCGTGATGAACAAAACGACAGCAGCACCAACAGCAATCATGATCCGAGCAGTTATGTCCGCTACCTCAACTATCTGAAGTCCGGCGTACAGGCGAATGAAACGGCGCAGGATATGTATCCGAGCACAGTGACATTACGCCAGACTATTGATGAACTGCTGGATATCGGTTTGTCTGACAGCAAAATGCCGGGCGTTCTGAACAATTACCGGACCGCGCGGGCAGAACTGGCGGCGGCAACGACGGAAAAAGATCGCATTCTTGAGCGGTTTCGCACTCAGTTGGATGTCCAGCTTGATAACAGCCACAGTCAGTTGCAGACACTCAATCATCATCTGTCCAATATCATGAGCTACAGCGGAACCATCATTATTATTACGGCGCTGCTGGCATTATTGCTGGCGGTACTGTTTAACCACTATTTTATCCGTTCGCGGTTGGTAAAGCGTTTTACTGCACTGAATAAGGCGGTCGCACGGATCGGACACGGTGATTTTACAGCAGAAATACCGGTCGACGGGCGGGATGAAATTGCCCGCGTCGCCACACTGCTGCGCCAGACCCTTAATCAGATTAACCGGCAGAAAATTCAGCTGGAACAAGAAATTACTGACAGAAAAGGCATTGAGGATAACCTGCGGGCGACACAAAATGAGCTTATCCAGACTGCTAAACTCGCGGTTGTCGGACAGACAATGACCACGCTGGCGCATGAAATTAATCAGCCGCTGAATGCCTTATCGATGCACCTTTATATGGCAAAACGGGCGCTGGCAGCCGACGAAAATAATACAACCGCTGTTAATGCACTGAGTAAATCCACTCAATTGGTCACGAGGATAGACGGGATAATCCGTTCCCTGCGCCAGTTTGCCCGGCGGCGGGATGACGGTGCTCAGCTTCAGCCGATTGATTTACATCAGAGTATTCAGGATGCCTGGGATATTCTGGCATTACAGAATAAGATGCGGGATGTGACATTGCATCAGCCGGACAGGCTGCCGCTGGTGCAGGGGGATGCTATCGGCATCCAGCAGGTTTTGGTCAATCTGCTGGCGAATGCGTTGGATGCCTCACCGGCGGCGGCAGATATCACCATTGATTACACAGAGTCCGGTGATGATATCACCCTCTTTATCAGTGACAATGGCTGCGGCTGGCCTCTGGCGCTGGCTGATTCCCTGATGAAACCGTTCACTACCAGTAAAGAAATCGGTCTGGGGATCGGGCTGTCTGTCAGCAGTTCTATTATGCAGCAGTTAGGGGGCGGGCTGCGCATTGCCTCCACGCTGACCCGTAACGGATGTGTGATTCTGAGTTTTAAAAAGGTAACTGAACATGCTTGATGACCATTACGATGTTTTATTAATTGATGATGACACGGATGTCCTGGAAGCGTATTGCCTGCTGTTGGAACAGGCAGGATATCGTGTGTATGCCTGTCATGATCCGCTGGTGGCAAAAGATCTGGTTCACCGCGACTGGTGCGGCATCGTACTGAGTGATGTTTGTATGCCGGGTTGCTCGGGAATGGATCTGATGGCGCTTTTCCTGGAAAAAGATAAATATCTGCCGGTTTTGCTGATCACCGGTCATGGTGATGTGCCGATGGCAGTTGAAGCTGTGAAGCAGGGCGCCTGGGACTTTTTACAAAAACCGGTGGATCCGGAACATCTGCTTGATCTGGTGGACAAAGCACTGGCTGCGCGTAAACAGAGGGTTATCCAGCGGCGCTGGAGCAGTGAACAACTGACACTGAATTTTGTCGGGCAAAGCGAATGGACTGAGCATGTCCGCCGGCAGCTTCAGGGATTATCAGAAACACACGCAGGCGTTTTTCTGCATGGTGAGCTGGGCAGCGGGCGCACTTACCTTGCCCGTTATCTGCATCAGATAAGTAATAACAAACGCTCTCCGCTGGTTATCAAAACACTGTTTAATGATGAAGAGGACATTCCGCTGGATGCCTGGCTGGATGAAGTGGCAGACGGCACATTGGTTATTAAGAATATTGACCTGATGCCGCTGAATCAGCAGCGCTGGCTGGTGCAGCATATTCGTCAGGAGCAGCGGACGTTCCGTCTGGCCGGTATCTCTGATACTCCGCTTATCATGCTGACCAAGCAGCAAAAAATTATTGCCGAGCTCTATTATTGTTTCTCCATGACTCAGATTGCCTGTCTGCCGCTGGCACAGCGTAAAGCGGATATCGCACCGTTGTTTCATCACTATCTTGAGCAGGCCTGTCAGCGGCTGAACCTCCCGTCACCGACGCTTGCGGAGCCTCTGATAAAAAAAACTGACCCGCCGTCACTGGCCGGGGAATGTCAGTGAGCTGGCTAATGCCGCAGAGCTGTATGCTGTCGGGATTATGCCGATGGGAGATACAGCTAATCCGTTGCTGCCGTCCGTTGTTCCGACAGCACTGGATCAGCGCGTGGAAAGCTATGAGCGGCAGATTATTACGGAAGCGCTGAATATTCATCAGGGCCGGATTAATGATGTTTCAGAATATCTGCAAATTCCGCGTAAAAAACTCTATTTGCGGATGCGAAAATATGGTCTGGATAAGCATCATTACCGCATATAATATTAGCGCTTCTTACTAATTCACAGGTGGTTTTTCCGGTTTCTGTTAATGGAATGGAAACCGGTTTCTTTATTTAACCATGGATTTTTTTATTAAATAATTTGAATGATTTATTCAATATATTTAAAATACTATTTTTATAATACTTAATCTCCTATCACTATCCGGTTAATTGGAATTAGCTATTTGTGCGACATCTGGTCTTGTTTTTAACTAAAAATGCGGTAGTTCTGAAACTATTTGTAATATTTATCATGCAATAAATGCGTTTTTTGACATATCTTGCTATCAGAGTAGCCCCGGGGCTGTTTAAGTGTTGTAATATGCGTTATCAGGGTGAATAATCTAAAAGATTTTATATCAATAAAGTCAGAGAGTAGTGGTTAATATAATAGGAATATAAAATGAAAAAGACATTATTAGCTGTATTAGTCCCGCTGGTTGCATTAAGCGGCGCTGCAAGCGCGGCAGAAGTTTATAACAAAGACGGCAATAAACTGGACCTGTACGGTAAAGTCGATGTTCGTCACTTATTCAGTGACAATGACAATAACGGTAATGCCGGCAGCCAGGACGGTGATGACTCCCGTTTCCGTATCGGTATCAAAGGTGAGACTCAAATCACTGACCAATTAACCGGTTTCGGTCGTTTCGAAAACGAAATTAAAACTAACGGCACTGAAGGCGAAAACGACAATAAAGTACGTTTAGCTTATGCAGGTCTGAAATTTGCTGAGTTCGGTTCACTGGACTACGGCCGTAACTACGGTGTTATTTATGACACCAACGCATGGACCGATGTTCTGCCAATCTTTGGTAACGATACCATGACGCAGACTGACGTTTACATGACAGGTCGTGCAGCAAACCTGCTGACTTACCGTAATACTGATTTCTTCGGTTACGTTGATGGTCTGAGCTTCGCATTACAGTATCAGGGTGCGAACGACGATAACTCTATCGCAAACCGTGGCGAACATGACAAAATTAATGATACCTACAGCTACGATAACACCGCTAATGGCGACGGTTTCGGTTTCTCCACAGCTTATGACATCGGCTGGGGCGTAAGCGTTGGTGGTGCATACTCAAGTTCTGCACGCCCACAGGGTCAGAAAGATAACCTGGCAAGTGGCGCGCTGGGCGACCGTGCAGAAGCATGGAACGTCGGTGCTAAATTTGACGCTGACAACCTGTACCTGGCAGCAGTTTACGGCGAAACCCGTAACATGACTCACTATGGTAACAACGACAGCGACGCGGCTTTAACTGCAAACAAAACTCAGAACATCGAGTTAGTGGCTCAGTATCAGTTCGACTTCGGTCTGCGTCCATCCATCGCTTACCTGCAATCTAAGGGTAAGAGCCTGAACAGTGGTTTCGGCGACGACCAGGACCTGGTTAAATATGTTGATTTAGGCGCGTACTACTATTTCAACAAAAACATGTCAGCGCTGATCGACTATAAAATTAACCTGTTAGACGAAAGCGACTTCACCCGCAGCGCCGGTATCAATACCGACAACGTGGTTGGCTTAGGTTTAGTTTACCAGTTCTGATTTTGTTTTAAGACAGAATTCAGACAGTATTCAGATAGTGAAAAAGGAGGCGAAAGCCTCCTTTTTTATATCTTAATAACCTGAAATAATGAATATTGAAAACGGGTTATTTTTCGCGGGTATTATATGGTTTTCTTCAGAGGGTAAAAAAGGAGGCGGCTGCCTCCTTTTTTGGCTTCTTGCTTGTAATTTGAATCGACACAGACAAATCACCAATAAGAATTTGTTCGAACACCATTATAATAGCTGATGTAGAAATAAAAGATTTAACGTTTCATGTGATTTACCTGTTTTATTTCATTTTTTTTTAGTGCGAAAAACTATTTTTTGTCAAAATGTAATATGAAGAAAATAATTGTTTTAATAAGTATTTTTGTCTTGATGTTTTCAAGTGACAAGTTAAGCTTTTTAATGAATTGTAAGGTGTTTACGAAAGCCGGTTCGGCAGGGACCGGGGCTGAACAGTGTACGACACGCTGCTTTCCTGTTTGACCGCTTCCGCATATCTGAATCACCTCTTTTACATTGTCTGCAATCCGTGGCTCAGGAGAACGCAGTTACGCCATTTCTCAGCCCGGCAGCCGGAGCGGGATCGTTAATGTCGCGTATGTGGTTGCTTGACCCTGTAAATAACTTTGCGTCTGATTATCCCAAACGACTGTCACTCCCCATCATTTCATCCCGGGATTACCATAAGCAGCAGTTGCGTGATGGCATCATCATGCGCAGATTGTTGTCAGTCATCATTTTTTTCTGTCCGTTTTTCTATTTCCCTGTCCGTATAAATGAATAAATCCCGGAAAATTTATGCTCATGCAATACCGTGTTAGCCGGAAAGCCTGTGAATTTCCTTAAAATCGGATCTTAAACGGAAATAAAACAGTTACATTTAGGTGTCATGAAATGATTAGTTCAGTTGCTCATTGTGCGTGGTCAGGATGTCTCATCAGTAAAACAATGCAAAATTTTTAATGAGTTAACTGGTTTCATCTATATGATAATATTGATTATTATTTTATTTTTATAAAGTAAGCACAATAGTTGTATTTTTATTAATAAATATAATTTATTTTTCCACTTATGATCTCCCGTTTTTTACGGGTAATTTATTGTTTAATAACAGCATGATATGCAATCTTATTGACTTACTTTTGTTTTTTTTACATATTGACATACTATTCGTTAAGTAATGAAATAATGTAACGTACTGATTTAATTGTTTTTTTATAAATATAATATCGCTTTGATATTAAGTTAATTTGTTTACGTGTTTTTTAATTTATTGAAATTAAAGCAATTAATTATGTATGTATTATGTTATTTTTTTTCTTTGTAGGAATGTGAGGTGTTTTTTACGTTTTATTTTGTTACATTCATGACTTTGTGGAGTTATATTTAAAGAAATGACTTTTTTTTCATTATATTAAATCTTAATTAATTATCATAATATGGGTTTTTAAGAATATAAAACTGCTATCCGTGTTTTGAGTAAAATGCTGATTAATGTAACCCGTTGATTTATAAGTGTATGGATTTTGTCATTAAGGGAGTAACAATTACAAAAAAAAGATATTTTCCAAAATCCGGTTAATTGACAGTTAACAGAGTCAAACCGATAATAGTTGCCATCAGGACATGAACGACATTAATAACAAACGTTATATTACCGGATAAATAAACAAAAATTATCTCAGGTAAAAATGTCGCCTGAATAATATTAATAATGTTTTTTCAAGTAATATATGAAAATGGTTTATTAATGGTTTAGGTTCATATTTATATATGATACATATATCAGTGTATTAAATTTATCAGCCCCATTTTGAATAATGACATCATAAAAAGATGTTATTTACGGGCGAAACTCACTTTAAGGCTTAATTATGAAACTCAATAATATCTTACTGGCATCATCTGTTATTACTGCGCTGTCTTTATCTTCATTTGCTAATGCGGGTCCGTTAAGTGATACCGCAAATATTAAATTCAGCGGTTCTTTTCAGGATGAAACCTGTGCTATTACAGTGGATGGATATGATGCAGAAAAAGCAACAGCGAATGTCTTATTAGGAAGCCATAAAGGTTCTGATTTAGCGGCTGTTTCTTCTGTAACGCCGGCGGTTAAGTTTTCTATGAATTTTGCAGCATGTGGCGGTATTTCTGTTGCACAGGTTAAATTTGTCGGCGGACAAAGCACTGCGGGTATTTTCGATGTAGCAGATAAGAATAAATCTGTTGTTGGTATCGGATTAAGTAAAACAGCCGATGGTACCGATTATTTCCAGACCGGCGCTGTTGTTGACCGTGTCGATATTAAAGATGGTTCAGCGATGAAGGATTATTTTGCCCGTTTCGTGAAACTCTCTGATGAAGAAATTGAAGAAGGCAATACCAGTGCAACTGTTCAGGTTGATGTGACCTACGGCTGATATACCCTTATTCATTCAAACTACAGGTTCGTTGGCTGAATCTTGAATGACGTTGGGTATACACCACCTAAGATGAGGGGGCTAATCACCATTAGCCTCATCCTTTCTCTCATAAGGCGAAGACAATGCGTAAATTATTTCCTGTTTTACTGACGGCTATGTTCTCATTTATTTCAGTGTCATCTCACGCAGGCGTAACACTGAGCGGTACCCGTATGGTGTATGACGGCAAACAAAAAGAATCTTCTGTCACAGTGAATAACCCGGATAAAACACCGTATCTGATTCAGTCATGGATTACGGATGCCGGTAAAGAGCAGGCAGCTCCGGAGTTTGTTATCACGCCGCCGTTATTTCGCCTCGATGGTGAGAAAAAAAATGCATTGCGGGTTGTGCTGACGAAAGACACATTAGCGCAGGATCGCGAAACACTGTATTGGTTAAATGTAAAAGCCATTCCGGCATCTGATCCCAATGCCAAAGATTCATTATTAATTTCAATTAACAGCCGGATTAAACTGTTTTACCGTCCTGCGGGATTAAAGGATTCAGATGCAGAAAGTGCCTATAAAGAGGTTACATTTTCTGTTCAGGGTAATCAGCTGACAGCAAAAAACCCAACGCCTTTTTATATTAATCTGGCAGAGCTTAAAATCGGAAATAAAGAGATTGAAGATGCCGGTGTTATTGCCCCTTTCAGTACTGAAAACTGGACATTATCCGGTCATGCAACATCGGGCACTGTAACCTGGAAAGCAATTAATGATTTCGGCGGAAAAACCGAATCAAAAAATGCGGCACTATAAATACAGTATTACCCCGGATAAATAAAAACATTAACCATACCACTACGTTATCCATTAATTAAGTCAGATTGAAATAAATAAAATGAAAAAACAATTAATGACATTACCGGAAAATAAAATACGGATGGGTAGCGTGCCGGGTAAAACACGGTTTTTATTAAATCCGGTTGCCCGCTTTATTACCGTAACTATTGCGGTACTGATGAGCACAACACACTTCGCACAGGCCGATGATTATTTTAATCCGGCGGCATTAAATAATATCAATGACGAGAATGTCGCTGATCTTGTCAACCTGGAGCAGTTCTCTCAGTCAGGAACACAATTGCCGGGTGATTATTACGTTACAGTTGTGGTGAATAATCAAAATATGGGTAGTGCCACGGTTCGCTTTATTCAGAATGAAAAAACGCAGGCATTAGTGCCGGTTGTGACGAAAGCAATGTTAAAAGAGTGGGGCATAAAAACAGATGCTCTGCCCGCATTTAAAGAATTATCCGATGATGAAGAGATTTCGGACACGGATGCCCGTATTCCTCAGTCACAGGCGCATTTTGTCTTTGAGCAGCAGCGCTTAAACCTGAGCATTCCACAGGCGGCGATGAGTCAGGAAGCCCGCGGGTTTACCGATGAATCACAGTGGGATCAGGGCTTACCGGCATTTTTGCTCAATTATACTGTTAATGGTGCGAAAACCTGGTATTCCCGTAGTAACAAATCGCAGGAAAACCAGTTTGTCAGCCTGCAAAGCGGCGTCAATCTTGGTGCATGGCGTGTCCGTAATTTCTCGACATACAGCCGTAACGGCGGAGAGAGTAACTGGTCGAATGTGAAAAACTATGTTGAGCGCAATGTTCAGTCTCTGCATTCCCGCCTGACCCTGGGTGATACGGCAACATCCGGTGATGTGTTCGAATCTGTTCCTTTCCGGGGAGTACGGATGTCATCTGATGATGCGATGCTGCCTGCCGGTCAGCGTGGTTTTGCCC
Source organism: Morganella psychrotolerans (assembly GCF_001676155.1). Lineage (GTDB taxonomy): Bacteria > Pseudomonadota > Gammaproteobacteria > Enterobacterales > Enterobacteriaceae > Morganella > Morganella psychrotolerans. The sequence continues at coordinate 291,029 of NZ_LZEW01000012.1, forward strand.
CGGTTGTCCGTGGTATTGCGCAGAGCAGCGCGCAGGTTACTATTCGTCAGAATGGCTACGTTATTTATCAGACCTATGTGGCTCCCGGTCCGTTTGAAATTGCAGATCTGTACCCGTCTTCATACAGCGGTAATCTGGATGTGACAATTGAAGAAGAAGATGGCCGTGAGCGTACATTTGTGGTGCCGTTCTCTTCATTAGCCATGATGCAGCGTGAGGGCAGCCTGAAATATTCCCTGAACCTCGGTGAGTACCGTACCGGCACGGAAAATACCAAAGAGCCGCTCTTTTTTGAAGGCTCCGCTGCATACGGTATGCCGCTCAACACCACATTGTACGGCGGCACAATTTATTCGTCTGATTATCAGGCGTATTCTCTGGGCGCCGGTCTGAATTTAGGTCGCTTCGGTGCATTATCTGTCGATGCGATTCACGCTGTCACCACACAGACTGCGCGTGATGAAAAAGAAAAAGGGCAGTCATACCGCTTTCAGTACTCGAAAAGTATGATGCAAACCGGCACAACGCTGGCGCTGGCAGGATATCGCTACTCAACGCAAGGGTATTACGACTTTGCAGAGGCGAATGAAAATAATGGATTAAGTGCCCGTTATAACAAACGCACCCGTATTCAGGCCGATGTCAGTCAGTCCCTGGGTGATACAGCCGGCAGCCTGTATTTCTCTGCATACCAACAGAACTTCTGGGGGCAGGACGGGGAAGAGCGTACGGTTAACACCGGTTACAGCAATTCATTCCGCCGGGTGAATTACAGCGTTGCATACACCTATACAGATACCCCGGCAACGGATAAAGCGGACCATCAGTTTGCCGTGAATATCAGTATCCCGTTGGGTGGCAGCAATAATTATTCGCTTATCAGCAGTATGACGACGTCCCGCGATGGCGGAACTACTGCGATGGCAGGTTTCAGCGGCAGCGCACTTGAAAATAATGCACTGAGCTATTCGGTTCAGCAGGGCTATGACTTCCGTCAGCACAATAACAGCGGAAATGCCGGGCTCTCTTACCGTGGTGAAAAAGGTTTTATGAATGCCGGTTATAACTACGGAGACAACAGTCAGCGGGTTAATTACGGCGTGCAGGGGGGCGTAGTGGTTCATCCATACGGCGTGACACTCTCTCAGCCGCTGGGTGAAACCATTGCTCTGGTCCGGGCGCCGGCGCTGCGGGTGTTATCGTTCAGAACAAAAATGGCGTAAAAACAGATTCCCGTGGCTATGCCGTTATTCCTTCAGTGACTGCCTATACAAAGAATGATGTTGCATTAAATATTAACGGGATGGATGAGAATGTTGAACTGATGAACAACAGTACAACGGTTGTCCCGACACGCGGTGCGGTTGTATTAGCAGATATGCAGACCCGCATCGGCTCACGTCTTCTGCTGAAACTGACCCGTCAGGGAAATGCATTACCTTTCGGCGCAATAGCCTCAGATGCAGACAGTGATAATAGTGGGATTGTGGATGAAAACGGTGTTGTTTACCTCAGTGGTATGCCGGACAGCGGCAAGGTCAATGTGAAATGGGGCTCGCGTCCCGATGAGCAATGCACCGCAGATTACGCGCTGACCGCCGGGCAGTCAGAGCAGATTGTTAAGCAGGTCACGGCGCAGTGCCGGTAATTTTGAAACAGGAAAACAACAGATGAAAACAGTGAAAAACAACAGAACAATCAACCTGATGATTATCGCCGTGATGATGCAGGGAATGACCGCGGGGGCTTATGCCGCAGGACGCTCTGTTTCTCTGGATCTGGGATCACATACCTTTGAAGCAGGTGAGGTGGGTGATTTACAGAACCGTTTTCTGACCGATTGGGCAGAAGGCGGGACCGATACCAATATCTGTACAACTGACGGGCAGTATCAGAAACCGATTCAGGCCAGATTTAAGCGGGCTGATAATGCCGGAACAATCGCTGATCCGGTAACCGGTAAAACGCACACCATTCAGAAAACAAACATTGATGGTATCGGGCTGATCGCTTTTACCGATGCCGCGTATGGTGCGGGTAACCGCAGCAGCCGGACAAATTCCCCGGTAAGCAGTACCTGGACCGATATCAGTAGCCCGCAAAGTGGCGCAGAAGCAAAAGAGGGCTCACTGACCCGCTGGGGTTACCGGCTGGTGACTATTCCGGGAAAAGCAAAGCCCGGTACATACAATCTGAATCGTGATTTTAGTGAAGTTGCTGTTGCCTGTAACGGATCTCAGGGAACAGATACCGGTACTGTTCAGTTATCAGGCAAGGTCACTGTCCGTGCACCAACCTGCAAATTTCCTGATATCCGCGGAAGTATTGATATAAATATGAAATCGTTTGACTGGGCTGAAGTGGATAAAATGGCCTATAGGGAAACCTTTGGTGCGTCGGATGTAACCTGGAAGGTGCACTGTGATTCTCAGGCTATGCCAAAAGTGATGTTTACGGATAGGAACAATCCGGGCAGCTGGAGCGAGTATATTACGCTGACAAACCCGTCGGCACCAACAACCGCACAGGGTATCGGTTATCAGGTCGGGCTACATGGCAGTTCCCGCGGTTATTCGATGGGCACATTTTATGATATTGCTAACTCAGTCTCTGATAGTGGTAACTATTTTATGGTATTAGCCTTCCGGTATATAAAGGTAGCAGACAAAGTCAGGCCGGGTGAAGCGAATGCCATCCTTGATATGACAGTCACTTACCAGTGAAGAACAACAGAGTGCTAATGATGATAAAAAAAAACACGTATTTCATTTATCTTATTTGTGACGGCAGTATGCAATATGACCATCAGTTTTGCTGAAACAGTTGAAGTCCGGATCAACGGTCGGATCACCAGCAATACCTGTGAGCTGAAAACACCGGATACTCATGTTCAGTTGGGACATTGGTTTACCCACAGTCAGAGCGGGATTGGCAGTGGTGTTAATTCAGTTTCACCGGCAGTACCTTTTGCGCTGGAATTCAGCTGTCCGTCCGGTGCCGGCGTTAAAGCAAAACTGGACGGAAACCGCTATTCCCCTGATAGTCAGTATTACATCGGATTAGATAAAGGTGAAAACTCAGCAAGAGGGGTGGTTATTGAAGTTCATCACGAGAAATCATCAGGAAGCTGGCAGTCAGTTCGTTATGATTCGGCGATATCCCTGATAAGTAAAAGTTCTTCAGGAACAAATAAAGCTGAAATGAAGGCATTTTATCGCCAGGTTGATCCTCAGATTACCGGCGGTAGTGGCAACTCCTCAGTCACGATGACACTGGAATACCAGTAAAATACTATACCCTTATTCATTCAGGTTGCAGGTTCGTTGGCCGCACTCAGCCTGCCTGCATCCCGAATGACGTTGGGTATATATTAAATAATAACATTGGCTAATATTATGATGAATAACGCAACACAAAATGAACTCTATACAAATATACTGGCAGGGGAACTGCTCAGACAGCACCGCCGGACTGCGGGTTTAACCGGTTGTGAACTGGCTGCCCGTTGTGGTATCAGTCAGCAGCAGGTTTCCCGTTATGAGCGTGGTATTACTCAAATTACGGTCGATACTTTTCTGATGTTTTGTGCAGCACTGAAAATTGAACCGGGTTTATTTTTTCAGACATTACAGCAGCTCAGTGCGGCAGATAAGCAACTGGTCAGATATATGAAGAAATAAAAGGTTGTTTAATGAACAGTTGTGAATAATATTGATCGACTGTGAAACGACAACCAATCAATATTAATCATCACTCAAAATTATGCTATAAACAAAGGTATATAAAAAAGAGATAAGTGAATAAATAACCGGATAGCTATTCTGTGCTTATTTATGAATAAGTCATCTTGATTAGTACTGAAAATAATAAATTTGTTTATTTTATCGGCAGATTATCCACGGAGAGGATCCCAGATTTGCTGAAACCGTTTTGAGTTGCTTGCGGTATAAATAACCGTGTGTGAAATATTACGATGTCCTAAATAATCCTGTATTAACCTGGTATCCCGTCCTAAATCCGCCAGTGAATATCCGCAGGCGTGACGTAGCATATGTGGATGAGGTTCGACAGATATACGCGCATCTTTTCCGTATTTCTTTAACAGAGTATGCACCTGCTGCCGGGAAATAGCCCCGGTTTTCTGCGATAAAAATACCCATTCCAATTCCTGATTACGCCAGGTTTCTCTTTTAGCCAGCCAGGCTGTCAGCGCATCATATTCAATATCGATAAGTGGTTGCGTGGTAGATAATCCTCCTTTCAGACGCCGGACATAAATAAGGCGGCTCTCTAAATCAATATCAGAAAGAGAAAGATTACATAATTCGCTGACGCGGAAGCCATGCAGGTAACACATTAAAATCATACAGTAATTTCGTTCGGCGTAACGGCTTTTTTTTGCCTGTTCCAGGATGGCATTAACTTCAGAACGGGTGAGAAACTTACGTTTATTCATGATCATTCCTGTTTATTGTCCGATAAAATTATAAAAACCAGAGCTATCACTATAGCAAGTAATAAATATGAATAAAGACAATGGACAGGATGATAATGGCTACATGATGTTTACATATTGACAATATATTCATAAAGATTAGCAGGGGATTTGTCTTTTCAGCCTGATAAATTGATTTTTTCAGGTAATAAATCAGACGTTAATACCACCTATTTATAAAAAGACAAAATACATCAAACTGTTTGTAATTATTACTAAAGGCTTCCCCTTAGTCAAATATTGATGCTTTTACCTGATCGCTAGTCCATAAGTCATTAATTTTTAAAAGAATGATATTTTATTCTGCGCGCTGGTAGCGTCAGGTTCAGAGGACGATAATTATTTTGACATCATTCAAGAACCCAGATAAGTAAAAATACGTTATTAGCCTGTTTATTTACTCAAAAAAGGTTTATTAGCCAATATTTTCATCATTTATAGCTGTTAACTCCTAACGGAACAATTTGATGTATTTTGTTCCGTTTTTTTATTCATTTCATAACGGCACAAATATATTCATCAAATAACAATAATGCGGCTGTGAGTTCTCTGTTGGCTCATCTATATGGCGTACTGCCGCATTATTTTTAACATCAAAAAATAAATTGTAATTATAGGAAATAACATGACTTTTAATAAATTGGCATTAATTCTGGGCTTTGGTTTATCTGTGGTTGCCGGTTCTGCATCAGCAGCTGATCAGGGACACGGGACTGTCAAATTTACCGGCTCAATTATTGATGCACCTTGTTCAATTACGCCTGATACAGAAAATCAGACCGTTCCGTTAGGTCAGATTTCTACTGCGGCATTAAAAGATGGCGGCCGCAGTAATTCCCGTGACTTTAAAATCGGATTAGAAAATTGCACAACTGAAACCTATAAAACGGTACAAACCACATTTACCGGTTCCGAAGCTGCGGATATTTTAGCCGGTTCTCTGGGCATTGAAGGGATTGCAAAAAATGCAGCGGTTGTTATTACCGATGCGGGCGGCAAACAAATCAAATTAGGTACAGCAAGTGCTGCACAGGCACTGCGTGATGGTAACAACGACCTGAATTTTGCAGCTTATCTGCTGGGTTCTACCGCTGAAGCGGCAGTTCCGGGTGATTTCTCTGCTATCGCTACTTTCGCTCTGACTTACCAGTAATCAATTCCGGCGCAGGTCACGGAAGACCTGTGCCGGTTTTTAATTGTGCGCGTTTAGCGGAGACGGAAATGGGTAGCAACGTAATGACCCGGTGGCTGCTGATAATTGTTGTGTGTTTTTCTGCTCAGGTACCGGCGGGTGAAACCAAACAAGATGCAAAAACCAGCCTGCGGTTCGGTGCGGTTCAGATGCAGGGCTCAATTCTGGAGCCGGTTTGTACTATCTCAACAGCCAGCCGTGAACAAGTGGTGATGTTATCTGATGTCTCTGTGCCAATGCTGCGTGATGAGGGACAAGGGCCTGCGGATCATTTCTGGATCAGGCTGGCGGAATGCACAGTCCTGCCGGTGAAAGGACAGAATATTGAACGTTCCCGGTTTCTGGTGACCTTTGAGGGCGCGGAACAGGATGGTCATTTTCAGCTGACAGGTTCTGGCAAAGGGGCGTCTTTATCTGTTTCTGATCTTAACGGACATGAAGTTGTTCCGGGTCAACCCTTACCACCCGCAGATATTGATCCCGATAATATGGCGCTGCGCTATCAGGCGCGTCTGGTCAAAAACAGTGATGAACTTCAGTCCGGTTATTTCCGGGCAATATTGGGTTTCAAGCTGGAATATTATTAAACCGAGCTGATTGGATCCACTATGGTAATTCCGCTGAGTACCGGCCCGCGCCGGAGACTGACAGTTTTAATCTCATTTATTCTGGCCGGATTTATGCCGGCGGCTTATCCGGATAATCAGGATATCGACTTTAATACTGATATTCTGGATGTAAATGATAAACAGAATATCGATCTTTCTGATTTTTCCCGGGCGGGTTATATCATGCCGGGGACGTATGATTTTTTTATCAGGGTAAATAACAGTGAATTACCGGATATTTATCCGGTGCCTTATATCGTTCCGCCGGACGACCCTAAAGGGAGCGTTGCCTGCCTTTCACCTGCGCTGGTTGCTCAAACCGGACTGAAACCGGCATGGACAGAGCGTTTGCGCTGGTGGAATAACGGTCAGTGTCTGGATACCGCATCACTGCCCGGCATGTCTTTATCACCGAAACTGAGTGACAGTGTTCTGATTCTGACAGTACCGCAGGCCTATCTCGAATATACGGCGGCAAACTGGGATCCGCCATCCCGCTGGGATGAAGGTATTTCCGGTGTGATGTTTGATTACAATCTTAATGCCGGCGTGAATGACCCGGCACAAGGTAAGCAAACTCAGCAAGTTACCGGCAACGGGACACTTGGTGTGAATTTAGGTGTCTGGCGCGCCCGTGCCGACTGGCAGGGAAATTTCCGCCACAGCACCGGAACCGGTGAGCGCTCTGAGCGCAACTGGACATGGAGCCAGACCTATATTTATCGTGCTATTGCGCCATTACAGGCGAAACTGACGATGGGAGAGACATTCTCCCGCTCAGATATTTTTGATAATTTCCGCTACATCGGTATCAACCTGATGACCGATGACAATATGCTGCCGCCGAATCTGCGTGGCTATGCGCCGGAAGTCACCGGTGTGGCAAAAACAAACGCCAAAATTACTGTCAGCCAGCAGGGACGGGTTATCTATGAAACCCAGGTCGCCCCGGGACCGTTTCGTATTCAGGATATCAATGATGCGGTCAGCGGTAAGCTGGATGTCAGAGTCGAAGAACAGGACGGTTCCGTTCAGTCATTTCAGATGGATACGGCAAATATTCCGTATCTGACACGTCCGGGTCGCGTGCAATATAAATTGTCTGCCGGGCAGCCTTCAGAGATCGGACGTCATGCAAAAGGGCCGGTCTTCGGGATGGGCGAATTTTCACTCGGGGTCAGTAACGGCTGGTCCATATACGGTGGTTCGTTGGTCGCCGGTGATTACAATGCGGCTTCTCTTGGTGTGGGTCGTGATTTGATGGCCTTCGGGGCCATCTCTTTTGATGCAACACAGTCATTTGCACGTCTTCCCCGTGAAGACAAACAGTATCGCGGTGGTTCATACCGTCTGAGCTATTCCAAACGCTTTGAAGAGCTGGACAGCCAGGTCACGTTTGCCGGTTATCGTTTTTCCGAACGCGATTTTATGAGTATGAATCAGTTCCTGGACAGGCGTTACCACGACAATAGTGCGGATAATAATAAAGAGCTTTATACCATCATGCTCAGTAAGCAGTTCCCTGATATCGGGCTGAGTACCTATCTGAATTACAGCCACCAGACTTACTGGAATCGTCCGGATAATGACAACTATAACCTGTCATTGGCTAAATATATGGATATCGGCAGCTACAAAAATATCAATATCAGTCTGTCTGCGTACCGTAATAAATTTCAGAGCAAAAATGATGACGGTATGTACCTCAATATCAGTATGCCGTGGGGCGATCGCGCCACTGTCAGTTACAACAGTGTTATTAACCGTGGCGGAAATTCCCATAACGTCAGTTATTTCGACCGTCCGGATGATAACAATAGTTACCGTCTCGGCGCGGGGCTGAGCAGCAACGGCAAAGCATCCGCAGACGGATATTACATGCGGTATGCCGACAGCGCACTGGTGACTGCCAGCGCAAGTCATATCGACGGGGAATATACCTCAGCCTCTGTTTCTCTTCAGGGCGGGGTAACCATGACACCTCAGGGCGGCGCACTCCACCGGATCAACATGCCGGGCAGCGCACGGCTGCTGGTGGATACATCAGGCGTTGCCGGTGTTCCGGTAAGAAGTACCGGCGCACTCAGTTACACCAACCGCTTCGGTAAAGCGGTACTTCCGGATATGAATAATTACTTCCGGAACAGTGCCGGGATCGACATCAATAAATTACCTGAAAATGCAGAAGCACGCCGCTCGGTTCAGCAGGTGACCCTGACTGAAGGCGCAATCGGCTACCGTCAGTTTGATGTGTTATCCGGGCAGAAAGCGATGGCGACCGTTCGTTTGTCTGACGGCAGCACACCGCCGTTTGGTGCGGTAATTATGTCAGAAGATAAGCGCGAACTGGGAATTGTTAATGATGGCGGACAGGTCTATCTCAGCGGTATTAACAGCGCAGATGTACTGACGCTGCGCCGTGGCAGTGAGCCTGCATGCCGGATAACCATTCCTGAACTTCAGCCCGGACAATCACTGTCCACACTTTTACTGACCTGCAATATACAACCTGCCGCAGTGACTGAGAAAGTTGAACAACCGTCGCAACCTGTATCGCCTGTATTCCCTGTATCCGGCGGGAAATGGCTGAATACTGCGGTAAGCCCTGTTTTATCACCACCCACACGTAACGAAATGAGTGATTCACTATGATGTCAGTTAAACAAATCAGTATTACTGTGCTTGCCGCCGCCATGTTGACGACAACGATACAGGCACAGGCTGCGATTGCCCTGGATCGCACCCGTATCATTTTTAACGGCGCGGAAAAATCCGTCAGTCTGAATGTCAGTAATCTGAATAAAGAACTGCCGTATCTGGCACAGGGCTGGATTGAGGATCAGAGCGGTCAGAAAGTCTCAGCGCCGCTGGTGGTCTTACCGCCGGTGCAGCGTATTGAGCCGGGTGATAAAAGCCAGGTGAAAATTCAGGCGATACCGGACATAGCCGCACTACCACAGGACAGAGAAAGCGTTTTCTATTTTAATCTGCGGGAAATTCCCCCGCGCAGCAACCGGCAGAATGTCCTGCAAATCGCACTGCAAACCCGCATCAAGTTGTTCTACCGCCCGGAGGCGATTTACGCCACACAAACGGATCTGACCAATCCGTGGCAGGAAAAAATCACACTGACCCGCCGGGGAAATAATTATGAAGTCAATAATCCCACTGCGTATTACGTGACCATCGTCGATGCGCTGACCGGGTTACAGGGCAAAAGTCTGGATGGATTTACGCCCCTGATGGTTGCACCAAAAAGTCAGGGAACGCTCAGTCTCAGTGCTGCGGCGCTCGGAAATGCACCGGTTCTGACATACATCAATGATTACGGCGGTCGCCCGCAGTTGCAGTTCAGCTGTCAGGGAACACAGTGCAGTGTGGCAAAAACAGCAGCCGGTAACTGAGCCGACAGGAGATAACCATGGATGAGCGGATAAAAATAGAGCGGGTACGGTGGTTTCTCTGTTCCGTATTCTGTGTCTTTCCGCTGATAGCGTCAGCGGGAGCCTTACCACAGGCAGCAGCCGGTTTGCGGGGTGTTCCGGGGATAACCTATATCACCATCCGCGGCAATGTTATTGCGCCACCGCCCTGTGTCATTAACGGCGGCAATACAATTTTAGTGGATTTCGGTGAGGTGATGAGTACGCGCATTGACGGTGTGCGTTACCGGCAGCCGGTTAATTACAGCGCGGAATGTACAAAGATGCCGACGAATGCCATGACGCTGGCGATAACAGGGAATGCCGCCGGGTTTGATTCGGACGCACTGCGCACTGAAATCAGCGGATTAGGTGTGCGCCTTCTGTATCAGGGGCGTCAGCTTGGTCTGGGGGAAAAAGTGACCTTCACCTATCCCGCTTTCCCGGTACTGGAAGCCGTTCCTGTCCGCGACATCAGCGCGGTGCTTACCGGTGGTGATTTTGCGGCGACGGCCACGTTAGAGCTGGACTATCAGTAAGGAGCCTGATGATGACAACAACGAATAACAGGCGATTTGTGCATTACCTGCTGAGCGGATTGCTTTGTATTGCGGCAGGCAATGTCAGCGCGGATACCCCGAATATGAAACTGTTCGGCACGTTGCTGGTTCCGCCACCCTGCACCATCAGTGATAACGGCATGATCGATATCTACTTCGGGGACAATGTCGGGATCCACAAAGTGGACGGCATCAATTACAGCCGCCCGGTCAACTATACCCTGGTGTGTGAGGACAATATCAAAGGCTGGGATCTGGGGTTATCAGTCATTGGACCGGTAAGTGCCTTTGATGATGCGGCATTGCAGACCAACATCACCGATTTGGCTATCCGCCTGACACAGAACGGGCAACCTTTCACGCTGAACAAGCGCATTGCGGTTTCGCCGGATAATCCGCCGGTTATTCAGGCGGTGCCGGTAAAGCGGCCGGGCAGTACATTGCCGGAAGGCGTGTTTGATGTAACTGCCACATTACTGGCGGAATATCAGTAGGAGTGAATAAATGAAAACTGACAATCGGTGGCGGTGGCTTATCAGCGCGTGTTGCCTGTTGCTGTCGCTGACAGGTACGAAAGGGTTGGCGGCAGGCGATAACCTCCATTTTCACGGCATATTAGTGGATGAACCCTGCACCATACATCCGGGTGATGAAACGGTGGAGCTGCCGTTCGGCAATATTCCGGACAAAAACCTGTATGCGTATCAGCGCACGCCGTCAAAGGCATTCCGGATACGGCTGTCAGAGTGCGATACCTCTATCGGAAAGCGGGTCACTGTACTGTTTGCCGGTGATGAAAATCCGTTTATCAGCGGTGCGCTGGCAATCAGTCCCGGCAGTCAGGCAGCAGGTATTGCGGTCGGGCTGGAAAATGCAGACGGCAGCCCGCTGGCGGTGAATCAGGAATCACCTCAGATAGCGCTGAATGACGGGCTGACCTTGCTGAATTTTCAGGCATTTGTTCAGGGAGAGCCTGACGCGCTGGCGAATAAAACTATTAAACGCGGGCCGTTCAGCGCCATTGCGACATTTCATCTTAATTATGACTGACAGGTCACCGGGGTCGTTATGAATCTGTTTTTGAAAGCATTGGCGGCGGGTACGCTGCTCTGGTCGGCATCATCGGGTGCATCCATTTTTTCTTATATTACAGCGTCTTCAGGAAGCCCGACTAATGCTGTTTATACCTACGTTATTGAGCGCTGGGATCCGGAAGACAGTTCAGCCCCGAATCCCTGCTACGGATGGTCAACCTGTTGGATCAATATCAACCATAAACATGATGTTGATGGTTCGCCCGGTTCATCCGCAAAATCGATTGTTCGTGTCGAAAAATTCAGAACGTTAGCGGAGGTGCGTGAAGCTGTTTTACAGAATATCTCTCTGCCGTATCAGGGTACGGCAAAGCATGTCGGTCCGGCACTGAATTCTAATCAGGAATGTGTGGGATTGTTCTATGAATCGAAGAGTGACGGCTGGTCGAACGGTCGTCTGCTGCCGGGATCTCTGTGCGGAATAGCCCCGCCGCCGGTTGGCGCCTGTGAAGTGAACAGTGGTTCTGTCATCCTGGATTACGGGGATATAGATGAAGTCAGTCTGCCGGGGGCTGCCCGCAATCAGAGCATCACCGTGACCTGCAATCTGGATATGAACATCCTGGTGATTGCATCCGGTGCAGACAGCGGTCGCGTTCCGTTACGGGCGGATAACAGCCTGTATGCGGATCTCTTCCTTAATAACAATCCGGGTGAAAAAGGTGCGCCGATTTATGTTCCTGCCGGGGGGGAAACCCGGGTTGATGTGAAATCAGTCTTACAGACAAGAGGGCGGGTTGCTGCCGGGGCATTTGAAGGCTCAGGCTCAATAATCCTGGTTATGCCATAGTGCGTCTTTTTATAGTATGTCTCTGCCGGAACAGGCAGAGTCATACTCCCTTATTCATTCAGACCGCAGGTTCGTTGGCTGCGGGAAGCCAGTCTGCATCCTGAATGACGTTGGGTATAATCATATTAAGGTATAAAAATATGACTACAGAATATACAGAATCTTCCGTTAATGAATTTATCGGATACCGGATTTTTCGCAAACGCAAAGAACAAGGCTGGTCCGGTGAACGGCTGGCACGTCGTCTGGGAATTAGTCAGCAGCAGTTCTCGCGCTATGAGCGGGGACGCAGTCAGATTAATGTCAGTTTGCTGGTCAAAGCTGCTGAAATATTACAAACGCCGGTCAGCTGGTTTCTGGCTGATTGCTCAGGCCGACTCTCATACCGGGAGGAGATCAGGGTAAAGGCGGACATATATGCCGCAGAATCACTGCCGGAGTACGGGATATCAGCCCCGTCCCGGTATAACAGGAGAACTCATGAAGGAAAACAAACGTAAACACCTGATGCAGTCAGAGGTGGAAAGAATGATGACTGCTGCAGAAAATGGCCCGGACCCGGAACGTAACAGTTGTTTGCTGTGGATGTGTTTTGTCCACGGGTTCCGGGTCAGTGAATTGTGTCAGCTGAGTTTGTCTGACATGGATAGCGCGTCTGATAATCTCTATATCAGGCGGCTTAAAAACGGATTGTCCACAACACATCCCCTGAGCGGTACTGAAAAAAAACTGCTTACCCGCTGGCTGAATTGCCGTACACGCTATCCTTCCTCAGCTGAATATCACTGGCTGTTTTTATCCCACAAAGGCGGGCGGTTGTCCCGTTCACGTATTTACCGGATCTTCAAAATTCTGGGTGAGCAGGCGCAGCTATCTGTCGCTGTACATCCGCATATGCTGCGGCATGCCTGTGGTTATGCTCTGGCAGATAAAGGGGCGGATACAAGGCTGATTCAGGATTATCTGGGACACCGCAATATTCAGCATACTGTGTTGTACACCGCAGCAAATTCGGGGCGCTTTCGTGGGTTATGGGATTAGGATAATGTAACATAATAAACCAAAGTGTAGCTATATTATTCTGAGGTAATTTGTTTATCAATATTTAAATCTGTTAAATGTCAAAATAAGCTCAAAGAATCAACCAATTCTCACGATGATCGTTTTTTTATACATGATGTGTGTGATTTTCATCCCTTTATTACGCGCCTTTTGTTCTTTACGGATATTTCTTAACGAATCATGCTGATGCTTTTTTGTTAAACACACCTGACCTATACCTCTTTTATGCAAAATATTTCCCCTTAATTCGGTCCCCACCTTACTAAATCAGTTTTTCCTGTTTAATAATTCATTAAATTTCAGTGTGATACGAAAGATGCAACATTTTGGTTTATTTGGTTGCGTCTTGTGTATGAAAAATACACCGGCAGGATAGCCCTGAGCACTGAATCAACCGGATAGCAGGATGATTAATTTGTCTGCTGATGATTCAGGAATACAGACCATTGTGAATTTGTATCCGGAACATAAAAAGCTAAATATAGCTTATATATTAAATACGTAAGTATTTTTATCTGAAAAGTAAATCAGGAATGTTGATATGAGTATGAAAAAAAATTCTTCTCGCACTGGCGGTTTCTTCTGTTGTGGCAATGACAGCACAGGCGGATAACCAGGGTAGTGGCAAAGTTAATTTTAAGGGTGAAATTATTGATGCGGCATGTTCTATCGATGCGAACAGCCTGAAGCAGACTGTAGAGCTGGGTAGTGTGGCAAAAGTCGCGTTGTACAAAGGCGGCAAATCAACGCCGGTTGATTTCGCTATTCAGTTACGCAACTGTGATATCACAAGCAGTTCTACTACCACAGTGACTTTCAAGGGGATCGCCGGGGATTCAGCTGAAGGGCTGGATAACGCCTTTGCCGTGAGTGGTCCTGCTACCGGTGCACTGGGTGTTGTGGTAACGGATGCGGGCGGTAAGGTTATCGCACCGGGTTTAACATCATCAGCATTTACGTTGAATAACGGTGATAACGAACTGAATTTCAAAGCCTATATGCAGGGCGCGACAACTGCATCTTCTGTTGGTGTTGTTCCGGGTGCATTCACAGCAACAGCTGATTTCGTGATGGCGTATCAGTAATAACGAAATAGTGCTTACCCCGTACCGGTGTTCTGGTACGGGGTTCCGGTACGGAGAGCCGAAGTGAATATGACATTTGATGGTCCTGTGGATAACAACGGATTATCTGTGATGAAAGCCGATGCAAATTTTTTGCATGGCGGGGCAATTCGCCCGGTTATGCGGTTAAAACCTCTGACAGTCATTATTTTGGTTTCACTGTTATCTGCCGGTATTGCACGGGCAGAAGATGTCACCGAATTCAATACGGAAGTATTGGAGCTTAATGAACGCGGGCAAATAGACTTGTCACAATTTTCTCAGGCCGGTTATGTGATGCCCGGTGTGTATACATTAGGTCTGAAGGTGAATAACAGTACATTGGCGGAGCGGAGAATCCGCTTTTTGGCGCCGGATAATGACCCGCAAGGCAGTATGGCCTGTATCTCTCCGGACATGAGCGAAGAGCTGGGATTGATATCATCAGCCAAAAAACAACTGACCTGGTGGCATAACGGGGAGTGTGTTGATCCCGCATCACTGCCGGGTATGACACTGCGCGGTGACTTCGGGAAAGGTGCGCTGCGCGTCAATTTACCCCAGGCGTACCTTGAATACACCGCAGATAACTGGGATCCACCGTCCCGCTGGGATGAAGGGATCGCCGGGTTTATCCTGGATTACAACCTGAATACACAACTGACAAAACAGCGCGAAGCGGGAAAAAGTAACAGGCAGGATCTCAGCGGAAACGGGACTGTGGGTCTGAACGCCGGTGCCTGGCGCCTGAGAGCGGACTGGCAGGGGCGTTATGCGCGCACCAATAATGAAACTAATCAAAAGTGGGACTGGAACCGCTTCTATGCCTACCGCGCAATACCGTCATTACAGGCAAAACTGTCACTGGGGGAAAATTATCTGACCTCCGGCATGTTTGACAGTTTCCGGTATACCGGTCTGTCTCTGGATACGGACGATATGATGCTGCCGCCGAATTTACGTGGCTATGCACCGGAAGTGTCCGGGGTGGCGAAAACCAATGCCCGGGTCACTGTAAAGCAGCAGGGTCGGGTAATTTATGAAACAACGGTTGCGGCAGGCCCGTTTCAGATCCGTGATTTAAGTAATGCATTGTCCGGGAAACTGGATGTTGAAGTGACGGAGCAGGATGGCTCAGTACAGACTTTTCAGGTGGATGCAGCGAGTGTGCCTTATCTAACCCGTCCGGGTCTGGTGCGTTACAAAGTAGCACTGGGAAAACCCTCTGAATACGACCACCGGGTTAAAGGTCCTGAGTTTGTCAGCAGTGAATTTTCATGGGGTATCAGTAATGGCTGGTCACTCTATGGCGGCGGATTATTTGCCGGGAAATACACCGCTATTTCAGCGGGTATCGGGCGGGATTTGCTGATGCTGGGCGCATTATCTGCAGATATTACCCAATCACGGGCCAGTTTGCCGCAAGGCGAAACTAAAAAAGGGGGGTCATACCGGCTGAGCTATTCCAAGCGGTTTGATGCAACCAACAGCCAGGTGACATTTGCGGGATACCGTTTCTCAGAGCACGATTTTATGACCATGTCGCAATACCTGAGTTCCCGTCATCACAACACAGCCGCGACCGGTAACGGCAAAGAGATGTACACCATGACATTCAGTCAGGCGCTTAGCTCACTGAATACTAATGTATATCTGAATTTTAACCATCAGACCTATTGGGATCGCCCGGCAAGTGATAACTGGAACATTTCCACGTCTCACTATTTTGATATCGGGCAGGTAAAAAATATCAGCCTGAATTTGTCGGCTTACCGTAACAACCATGAGAATGGTCATGATGACGGAATGTATGTCGGGTTATCGCTGCCGTGGGGTGAAAGTGGCTCTGCCGGCTACAGCGGACAGTTCAGCAAAGGACAAAACAGTCAGTCCGCTGATTACAGCGATCAGATTAATGACCGGAGTAATTACCGCGTTACCGCCGGGCTCAGCAGTGATCACCGGACTATCGGAAACGGTTATCTCAATTACCGGGGCGATAAAGCAGAACTGACCGCAACAGCCGGTTTTGAAGGTGATCGCTACAGTTCGGCGGGTTTCACTGTGCGTGGTGGTTTTACGGCTACACCGGAAGGTGCGGCACTGCACCGCAGCGGTGTGATGGGAGGAACCCGCATGCTGGTGGATGCCGGTGGTGTGGCAGAGGTCCCGGTCAGAGGCGGGGGCGCAGAAACGACCACAAACTACTTCGGTAAAGCAGTTGTCAGCGATGTCAGCAACTATTACCGCAGCAGTGTCAATGTGGATCTGAATAAGCTGGGTGAAAATGCGGAAGCCACCCGTTCAGTGGTGCAGGGCACGCTGACTGAAGGCGCGATAGGTTTCCGCCGGTTCGGTATTGTGTCCGGGCATAAAGCGATGGCGGTACTCAGTCTGACTGAGGGAGATGTTCCGCCGTTTGGTGCGGTGGTGCAGAACAAGGATCACGTTCAGACAGGGATGGTCAGTGAAGACGGAATGGTCTGGCTATCCGGTATTAATCCGGGTGAAACAATGCAGGTGCTGTGGAGTGGGGAAACACAATGTGAAATTCGTTTTCCGCAAGAGATACCAGCCGGAAATCTGCTGTTACCTTGCTGGCCAGTTGCTGCACCGGCAGAGAAAATACCGGCCAATTTATCACCTGAAAAAACAGAAAAAACACTGCGCTGGCTGACAACCTCTGACGCGGAGAATACAAGAGAGAGTAAAAATGAAGAATAAATCAGGTAATTTTATATCACGCTATCTTCCGGCACTGATGCTGACAGGTGTATTAGCGGCACCAACGGGATACGCAGCGATAGCACTGGACAGAACCCGCATTATTTTAAACGGTGGTGAACGTGCTGAAAGTGTTGAAATATCTAACCAAAACAAAGAGTTTCCATATCTTGCGCAGGCATGGATTGAAGATGCTCAGGGCAATAAAATCAAAGATCCGCTTCTGGCGTTACCACCGATTCAGCGGGTGGAAGCCGGTGAAAAAAGTCAGGTTAAAATTCAGCCGATGACAGCGATGAACCTGCTGGCACAGGACAGAGAGAGTTTGTACTACTTCAATTTACGGGAAATCCCACCGAAAACGGATAAACCAAATACCCTGCAAATTGCATTACAGACCCGAATCAAACTGTTCTATCGTCCGGTTGCCTTAGCCGTTGAGCAGAATGCTAAACCGTGGCAGGAGAGCATCACACTGACGCGTCAGAATGATAAATACACCGTGAATAATCCCACTCCTTACTATGTCACGATTTCATCGGCATCAGCGGTATTTAAAGGGAAAGATGTCAGCGGGTTCAGTGCTGTCATGATCGCACCGAAAAGCAGTGAAACACTTGGTGGCAGTGCATCAGCGCTGGGAAGTTCCCCGGTACTGGGTTACATCAATGACTACGGTGGTCGTCCTAAATTAGTTTTTGCCTGTCAGGCCAATAGCTGCCTGGTAAAAGATGTTAAACCGGGCTGATGTGAAATCGCAGATCAGGAGCAAAAAAAATGAAAATATTCATTAAACATGTGGCTGTGTTGTGTTCCGGTCTGCTGATGTATTCGGCGGCACACAGTACGGATGTTGAAATCAAAGGCCGCCTGGTGTTTGAGCCGTGCACGCTGTCTGCGAAGAGTGAAAACATTTCTCTGTCGTTTGGCACAATAGTCAGAAATTATTTTTATACAGCGGACAAAACACCGTCGGAGCCGTTCACTATTGAGCTGGAAAATTGTGATACCGGCATCGGTAACGGAGCCTTTGTTACTTTTCGCGGTACAGAAAGCTCCGCGCTGCCGGGATTATTAGTGCCGGATAACGGCTCGTTACCGGGGCTTGCTATTGGTATTGAAACACCGGAAGGAAAACCGTTGCCGCTGAATAAAACCAGCCCGGCGTATGCACTGAGTGATGGCACGACCACACTGAATTTTCAGGGATATGTACAGGCAGAGCCGGATGCAATTAAGGATAAAACATTGGTAACAGGTGATTTGTCGGCGACTGCCACATTTGAAATCACTTATCCGTAGCCCGTTTTAGCGGATAACTGACAGGATACTGTAATGAATTTAGCGTGTGTATTTAACCGGCAGAATCTGTATACCCTGCTGCTTACCGGGGTGTTAACCGGCGCAGTCATTCCGGATGCATTTTCCGTTCCGCGTAAAGCTGGTGATGAAAATCGATTGAAAATTAATATTTCCGGCACAGTGGTTGCCACAGGGAGATGTGTATTCAGAAATCATGGTTCACCGGATATTGATTTCGGGGATATTCGGTTTTCCTCTGCATCCGGCGTGAATAATATTTCCGGCAGTTATGTAAGACCCCTTGATACTGATATGACGTGCACCGGTGATACAGCCGGAACGACATATTTCAGGCTGGACACCATAAATAACGGACCTATCGGTGATAACGGTCGTAAGTCATTACCGGTCAAGGTCGGCGGAATTATGGCAACAGATCCGAATTTGGCTATCCGTTTGTTAGTTAATGGTAAACAGCAGGATATAAATACAAATTTTACTATAGATACTCTGAATTTACCCAAGCTGGAAGTGGAATTAGTCCAGATCCATCCTGACGATATCAGTTGGGTAAACGGACAAAAAATTTCATCTGAAGCGATATTAACAATGAGTTTTGATTAGCAGGAGGAACTGTGAATAAGGAAAATATAATACGGTCTGTATTACCTGCATTTATTTTACTGACAGCATTGTCATCACAGGCAGGAGAAGGCCAGCTCGGGTCTGATAAAACATTTAGCTTCACCGGCACTCTGAGAGCTATGACCATTTGCACTATAAATAATAATCAGACAATTACCGCAGACTTTAAAAATGTCGGTATTAATAAGCTGGAGACAGACATTTACAGCCTGCCGCTCAATTACACATTGGATTGTCCGGAAATAAATTCTGCCAGTACTTTGCGGATGATATTTATGACATCCAGGCCAGTTCCATCTGATACATCGGCTATAGAAAGCGATGTCAGCGGCTTGCTGGTACGAATACTTAAAGACGGACAGCCGCTTGAGTTAAATAAGTTTTTTAAAATTGATAATGCCGCACAACCACCAAAACTGGAAGCCCGACTGGTTAAAGTGCCGGGAACGGATTTAACTCAGTCCCCGTTCCGGGCAACCGGGACACTGGTGGCGGAATATCTGTAGGAGTATGGAATGAAATTTATAATTATGCGTGGTTTGGCGCTGTTTTTTCTGATGATAATATCCCATGGTGCTTATGCTATTGGCTGGGTGGGTGCCAGCGGTACCTGTACTTCGGGGGGCAAAAATATTGTTGATATGGGACGCTATTGTGAGTGGCATCCGGGCACCGGAGCACATTATGGAAAAGGTCAGACAATTGGCTTTTTAATGTCTATGAATGGAAATGCCGGAGACCGGAATGCTTTTGTTCCCTACTCCGGAAACTTTCAATTAAAGCTCTATTGGTGCAGTCTTCCGGCGAATATGGATACCTGCAGTAAAGCAGAAGGAACGGTATTAATGACCGGAGATCGTATCTGGTTGGATTCATTACATTCGCTTAATGAGCAAAAAATATTTAATAATGATCAGACAAGAACAGCACCTTCCGCAGGCGGCTATTGTTTCACGATATCAGACCCGGATACCGGCTACGAATACCGTGGCAATATGGGCTATGGCCCTGACGGGCGGGGTAAATTTTGTGGGGATGCCTACAAACTCCCCGTTGAACCCCCGAAATGTACCTTTAATAGTGGTACTGATCCGGATATTCAATTAGGGCAGATGGAACGCAGTGATATCGCCGTCAAAGCGGGTACATCAACCCCGGTGACTAAAGATATTACCGTAAATTGCAGCGGTAATATTGAATATCACGCTAATATGAAACTGGAATACACCCCGATTTCTGTCAGTGGTACGCAGATAGTCAGTACCTCGACTAAAGGGTTGGGTGTGGCGGTTCTGTATAAAGGTAAAGCTATTCAGCAGGGGGATTCATTCCCGCTGAGTTATCAGCCCGGTATCAGTACCCTGACACTTGGTTTTGAAGCAGTACGCGATCCTGCTATGGCATTGGGCGATCTGAAAACCGGTGATTTTACGGCGAATGCTATTTTGGTATTCACGGAACAGTAACGGATGACTTTTATCCAAAATCCAGTCGGGTATGGTCTGAATCTATCTATGTCTTATCACGCTACCATTGTTATTACATACGCAGACAGAGTACCCGTTTGGTCTTTCCGGCCGGGTCTTGCTCTTACGGATATTCAAGCGCTGGCATCCGTACCTGAAATAGCGCTGATAACACAATATGAACGGGTTGAATTCGACCTGAACCTGAACAGATTAATGCGTTATAACCAGACACGTGATCCGAAGCTGTTAGAGTATTATCGTCTATGGGCTGAAGAATACCTTGATAAGCATACAGATCAAAATGTTTATTTTTCGCTGGTTATGATTTTACATCACCAGGGAAATATTATAGATGAACAAAAGTATTTATCACGAGCCAGAGAATTATTTCCGCAGGAAAATAAATTCGTCAGATGAATATAAATTATAATTTTATGCTGCGAAAACGGGCAACATTACTGGCGGTATAAATAACAGTATGCTGAATATTGCGGTGCCCCAGGTAATCCTGAATTAAGCGGGTATCCGTTCCCCGGTCTGCGAGTGCATATCCGCAGGCATGACGCAGCATGTGAGGGTGCGCGGCAATATTAAGGTGCGCGGATAATCCGCTGTCCCTGATAATACGGAATATCTGCTGACGTGATAACCGTCCGCCTTTACGGGAGAGAAATACCCATGGTTCAGTATGGTTGCATAATGATTTCCGTTGTTCCAGCCATTGTGCCAGTAAATCATATTCAACATCCTGTAATGGCTGGTTAGTACTTAATCCATTCTTCAGGCGTTTTATATGAATTGTTTTTTCATCCATATTAATGTCACTGAGAACTAAGCTGGTCAATTCGCTGGCACGTAATCCATGGCAGAAACAAACTGATATCAGGCATTGGTTACGGAGATGATTAATTGAGTCAGGTAATGATAATATAATGGAATGAACTTCCTGTTCACTCAGGTGTTTTCTTTCTTGCATAAGTAATCCTGGGGTTGACTGTTATTTAGGCGTAATAAATATCTTATTTTTAATTTATCATAAAAAATAAACTTACGCATTATCGTTGTAATGTTAGTCTGTGTTATTGTTTTTATATGTTGTTATTATTAGTCTGTGTTTCTACGTTGTTTATATATTTATGTTATTTTATTTGGTTTTTACTGTTTGTTTTTTGGTTCCTGTTCTTTATTTATTTTGTTTTTTTTGTATTTATATTTTCGATGTGTTTTTTTTGTGCATTATATTTATTGATATTTTTTAAACTACCTATTTTCTCCGTGAATAATTAACGGTTATTTATATTAATGAAATTTCATTTAACTACGTATTTTAAATGGTGAGGAAAATGACAGATGTAATCGAAAACCCGGATATCATTTCTATTAATGAATCTGTAGGATACCGGGTCTTCCGGAAACGAAAAGAACAGGGGTATTCCGGTCAGCAGGTGGCAGATCGTCTGGGGATCAGCCAGCAACAATTATCCCGTTACGAGCGGGGACGCAGTCAGATTAATGTTGGTTTACTGGTCAGGATCGCTGAAGTATTGCAAACACCGGTAGGTTGGTTTTTTGCAGATTACTCAGGTGTATTTACATATCGGGACGGCATCAGCATGAAGTCAGATATACTCACTGCGGAGTGTATGACTGATGGCAGAAAATATAAATTCTGAGCGGAGCCTCAGATTGTTGGCAACATCCCTGAAAAAACAGGCGGGGATGTTGTCAGCAATCTTTTCAGGAAAGAGAATCAGCTCTTTTTCACAAACTCAGATTTCAGTTTCATCTGACCAAAGCCATCGATTTTACAATCGATATTATGGTCGCCTTCGACTAAACGAATGCTTTTGACTTTTGTGCCGATTTTCAGCATGGAAGAACTGCCTTTGACTTTCAGATCTTTAATCACTGTCACGCTGTCGCCGTCTGCCAGTAAATTACCGTTGGCATCTTTGACAATAAGCTCGTCGCTGTCTGCTGCCGGTTCAGCATCATTCCACTCGTGGGCGCATTCAGGGCATACATACATTGCACCATCTTCATAAGTGTATTCAGAATTACATTTCGGGCATGAAGGTAATGACATAATGAGACTCTCAGATTTTTACAATGGGGAGCAGCAAACTGTCACGTCATGGCGTGATATTTGCCTGTGATTATCCGCACGGTCTTCAGTACGGTCGCCAGTATAGCGGGATCGGTACTGTTTTTCAGCTTTTACCGGATAAAGGGTGTGGTTATCAGGTTTTATCTGAACATCTGCATCCGGCGGCAGGAGGGGTTAATCATTACCCCAGCGGTTAAGAAATTCAGCAATATCATCAATTCGCTGTTTATTGATACCCGTCTCAGCCGCCATCTTTTTCTGTGTTTCCTCACTGATTTCTTCATTGTTCATCAGGCAGGTTATCAGCAACTGAAAATAGTGTGCCAGTGCATCGTACTCCTGTTCTTCCACCGGTACTTCCGATTCCAGTGCGTATTCATCTGCCATGTCATAATATTTATCAGCGACTATATTTTCCATAAATCCCTCCCGGGGTTAACGCTGCGGTCAGCAGCTGTTTGCATTGCCCGGCCCGGATAGCGCCGTACCGGCAGGAAACTGCCCGGATATCAGGGCGTGTATTACGCTATTGTATCTGATCCCGCCGCTTTTTCGCACCTTACTCCCGGTGTCGGCGTTAAATAAAGTGCAGTGGCCAAAAAATTCCGGACAGTACGTTAAGCCGGTTGCCTGGGTGAGGTCCTGATAGTAGCTGTGTGGCCTGCGCTGGCTGCAATATTCCATCAGATAACTGCTGATGTCTTTTGTTGCTTCACTCAGTGAACCGTATCCGTTTTCAGGTACCCACTTTAATTTCAGGCTGCAGAAAACGCGTTTCATCGGCGCACTTGCCGCCAGTTGTGTCTCCGGACTGAAGAACATAGCCCAACCAATATGGATATCGGGAAAGTACATGGTTGTTGTGTGTTGTATAACGGGCGCAGTGCGTGGTTCTGGGGAACAGAGCTGATGTAGCGCTTAGAGGAGGAATGAACAGACTAAGTTTGACTTTGACGGAGAAGATCTGTAAAACTCGCACGCATAAAAAAACAGACTTGCGCTAACAAGTCTGTTTTCTTGAGAGCTTTTTCAAACACGAGTAACAATGCTACGTTATGTTTTACCTTGCTCTTTTTCGCACCTGTCAGGATAACATCATGTTTAGCTGACAAGCCGGTTCTGAATTAATTGGTGCCCGGACGCGGAATCGAACCACGGACACGGGGATTTTCAATCCCCTGCTCTACCGACTGAGCTATCCGGGCAACGGGGCGCATTAAACCGTATTCCGTGGTTTGCGTCAATGCCTTTTTACCAAAAAAACATAAAAAAAAGTGCGTGTGTTCTCTTTTTATGCAAAAGGTGCGCAGATATTATCCGCGCAACGCATAAATCAGCTGAGCGCCCCGTTTTTACGGCAGCGGGCGATGGTCAGTACATCTTCTGCCAGCCGCCGGGCGGTGGCGATATCATCCTGACTGCGCGATATCAGCAGTTTGCTCAGGCAGCCTTCCAGAATCAGTTCTAACTGGTGTGCGACCATTTCACAGTCATCAATATCCAGCTCTCTGAGCAGCTCCAGCGTGAACGAAAAAGCACTTTGTTTCTGTTGGCAGGATAATTGGTGAATCGGGTGTTCAGCAGCCGGAAAGGCGCTGCATGCAGCGATAAACAGGCAGCCGGGGAAGCGGTTTTCTCTGACCCGTTCTGCAAGTGCGGTATAGCGCGCCAGCAGTTTATCTTCTCCGGATATAGATTCATCCAGCAGAACGCGGCGCTGCCAGATATCAATCTGGTTGCCGTGATAACGCAGGCAGTCATAAACCAGATCGTTATGGGTCGGCCAGAAAATACGCAGGCGGGCGGGATCGGTGTTCAGGTTTTGAATCAGAGTGATTTCCGGCATCAGTATGCCGTGGTTTTCCAGCAGACTCAGTGCCTGGTTGAGGACTTCTTCGCGTTGCACAGCAGGCTCTCCCTTTAAAGATAGCAATACTTTTCAGAATAACGTGAGAGCCCGGGAAAGGCGAGAGAGCGGTGAAAATAAAATAAGGATGATCCGCCCGGGTAGGGCGGATCATAAGAGGAAACGTTATAACACAAGGCTGCCTAACAGGAAGCCGAAGCAGACTGACAGGGTCACACCAATCGTTCCCGGGATAAAGAACGGATGGTTAAAGACCAGTTTACCAATGCGTGTGGTGCCGGTGTCATCCATCTGAACCGCTGCGACCAGAGTCGGGTAAGTCGGCAGGATAAACAAACCGGAAACCGCTGAGAACGATGCAATGGCGGTCAGTGGGGTGACACCCAGCGCAAGCGCCATCGGCATCAGTGCTTTGGCCGTTGCTGCCTGTGAGTACAGTAATGCGGAGCAGAAGAAGAAAATAACCGCCAGCAACCACGGATGTCCGGCAATTAAATCGCCCGCGGTCAGTTTGATCCAGTCCATATTGGCCTGAACAAACGTATCACCCAACCAGGCGACCCCGAGAATACAGATACAGGCGCTCATCCCGGCCTTAAAGGTGCTGGAATTGAGGATAACATCTGTTTCTACTTTACAAAGCAGTGTGATAAGCGTGGCGACACTGAGCATGATGATCAGAATCGCATTGGTTGTCGTCATGATAGGCTCTGACACCAGTCCGACACCTTTGCTGTTAATGATAGCGAAGGCGACAACAGACAGTACACCCAGCAGGAACAGAAATACGGAGAGTTTGGCAGCAGGCTTGATCACCGTTTTCTCACGGCGGTTCTGTTCAACCACACCTTCCGCAAGACGTTTCTGAAAGACAGGATCATTGGCCAGTTTGTCATCAAACAACCAGGAAACGATAAACGACATCAGAATGATCGCGACAAGGGTGGATGGGATCAGGATAAGCAGCAGATGCAGATAACTCACACCCATAGGCTCCACAACAGATGCCATATAAACGACTGCCGCAGAGATAGGTGATGCGGTGATCCCTATCTGGGCTGCGACGACAGCGGTGGAGAGCGGACGGCAGGGTTTGATCCCTTGTTCTTTCGCAACTTCAGTAATAACCGGCAGAGTTGCCAGTGAAATATTCCCGGTCCCGGCAAACAGTGTCAGAAAATAGGTAACAATGGGTGCGAGAATGGTGATGTAGCGTGGATTACGACGCAGCAGTTTTTCAGTTTGCTGAACCAGATAATCCAATCCGCCTGCAACTTGCATGGCAGATATTGCAGCGATAACAGCCATTATAATGGAGATCACGTCAAACGGGATACTGCCCGGTTTAACGCCGATAGCGGCAAGGGCAAGAACACCCAGACCACCGGCGAAACCGATGCCTATCCCGCCGAGGCGGGCACCAAGATAGATGGCCAGCAGTACGATAATAAATTCGATAGCCAGCATAATTGCTCCTGTAAAATCCCGGAAAGTAAATGTTAATTTTTTGTGCAGGGGAATAAAAAAGCACGTTACCTTGCGATGACGTGCTCTCTGTATCTGTCTTATTATTATGTGTTTATACCCTTATTCATTCAAACTGCAGGTTCGTTGACCGCGGTTAGCCAGCATGCATCCTGAATGACGTTGGGTATAGGTATATTAGTCATCAAAACGTTTTGCTTTATAAGCCGGATTTTTTAAGTTCTCAATAGAGAAAATATCGTCCAGTTCCGCTTCTGTCAGCAGTCCGCGCTCTAATACAACTTCACGCACACTCTTACCGGTTTCTGCACAAATCTTACCGACGATGTCCCCGTTATGGTGACCGATGAACGGGTTCAGATAAGTGACGATACCGATGGAGTTGAACACATAAGCTTCACAAATTTCTTTGTTTGCTGTGATACCGGAAATGCATTTTTCACCCAGATTACGGCAGGCATTATTCATCAGGGAGATGGATTCAAACATCGCCTGACCGATAGCCGGTTCCATCACGTTCAACTGTAACTGACCAGCTTCAGCCGCCATCGTTACACAGATATCGTTTCCGATAACTTTGAAACAAGCCTGATTAACCACTTCAGGGATAACCGGGTTCACTTTTGCCGGCATGATAGATGAACCAGCCTGCATTTCAGGCAGATTGATCTCTTTCAGACCCGTACGCGGACCCGATGAGAGCAGGCGCAGGTCATTACAGATTTTGGACAGTTTCACTGCCAGACGTTTCAGGGCGCTGTGCAGCATCACATAAGCACCGCAGTCTGAAGTGGCTTCAATTAAGTCTTCTGCCGGTACACATGGCAGACCGGTAACTTCTGCTAATTTTTCAACCGCCAGTTTCTGATAACCCGGCGCGGTGTTCAGTGCAGTACCAATTGCGGTTGCGCCGAGGTTCACTTCCAGCACGAGTTGTGCGGTGTAATGCAGGTTTTTGACTTCTTCTTTCATCAAAATGGCATAGGCGCGGAATTCCTGACCTAATGTCATCGGAACTGCATCCTGCAACTGTGTGCGACCCATTTTTAAAATATCTTTAAATTCAGTTGCTTTGGCGTCAAATTCACCTTTCAGATACTCAACTGATTTAATCAGGTTAGTGATTGAGTTATAAACTGCGATACGAAAGCCGGTAGGATAAGCATCGTTTGTGGATTGCGCTTTGTTCAGATGGTCATTCGGGTTGAGGAATTCATATTCCCCTTTTTTATGACCCATCAGCTCAAGGCCGATGTTTGCCAGCACTTCATTTGTATTCATGTTCAGTGAGGTACCGGCACCGCCCTGGAATACATCGACAGGGAACTGATCCATGCATTTGCCGTTGATAAGCATCTCGTCACAGGCTTTAATAATCGTATCGGCAATCGCACGCGGGATAGTGTGCAGCTCTTTGTTCGCCATGGCAGCGGCTTTTTTCACCATCACCATTCCACGGATAAATTCAGGAACATCATTGATTGTACGGTCGCTGATATAGAAATTTTCGATAGCCCGCAGTGTGTGGACACCGTAGTACACGTCGTCCGGCACTTCACGTTTGCCCAGCAGGTCTTCTTCGATACGAAAATTATTTGACATGAGAACCTTCTTTGGTTGAATGGTTGCCTTACTTAATAATCAAGGCAGCAATTATATTAATTTTTCCGATATTAATAGCGCGTATCACTCGGTTTTATAAATTCGCAATGATCATATGCTGAAATTGAGTTGAATCCTTTTAGCCAGATCACTTATTAACTGAAATATTTCCAACGTTATCACTTTTATGTGCGATAAATCACAAATGTTACGTGAGATTATCGCGACTGTGACGCTTGAAAAATAATGAAATGACCCCATCATTATGTACAACTAATATTAAAAATCGAATTTATCGTACGTCTCTCAGATGTAGCTCACAAAGGCTGATAAAGAGACGTTTTTTTACATCACAGGGCACCTTAATAAGGAAGACGTTATGCGTTGGTTCCCCCTCATTCTGATTTGTCTGCTTATCTACATAGAAGCCGTCATTTTTGTTTACGTTGCATCGGGAATCGGTGTGTTCATGACACTGGTTCTTGTAGTATTGACTTCCTGTTTCGGGGTTTCTCTGGTTCGCAACAAGGGTATGCGTAATCTGAGCCTGATTCAGCAAAAAATCCAGGCAGGCGAAAGCCCCGCAGCAGAGATGATCAAGAGCGTTTCTCTGGTACTTGCGGGTATTCTGCTGGTGCTTCCCGGGTTTTTTACCGATTTCTTAGGATTGTTGCTTTTATTGTCACCGGTACAGCGATTCCTGGTTTCCCGTGTGCTGCCGTACATTAAAGTATATCAGCCGCGTACAGGGCCGTTCTCCGGTTCTGCCGCAAATCAGGGGAATGTTTATGAAGGCGAGTTTGAGCATCGTCGTGACCATCCGGCACAGAGTCTCAATCAGCCTTCAGAGCCCGGTAATGATGACAACCGGAAGGACAAACTCTGATTTTTTGACTGGTTTCGGTAAAGATGACTAAATTTATCTTTTTTTTCGTCCTTACCCCCTTGAACTTTCCGGCGACTGACCCCATTTGCTGAATCATGGCAATGATAAATTAGTATCCGGCCTGAACCTTTAATCCACGTTATTTGATATGGACTTTTTATAGGAGATCTATCAATGAAAATTCGTCCTTTGCACGACCGTGTTATTGTTAAACGTAAAGACGCCGAAGCGAAATCTGCAGGCGGAATTGTCCTGACCGGCACAGCGGCAGGTAAATCCACCCGTGGTGAAATCCTTGCGGTAGGTAACGGTCGTATCCTGGAAAACGGCGAAATGAAACCACTCGACGTTAAAGTCGGTGATATCGTGATTTTCAATGATGGTTACGGCGTGAAAGCTGAAAAAATTGATAATGAAGAAGTGCTGATTATGTCTGAAAGTGACATCCTGGCGATTGTCGAAGCGTAATCATACCGTACTGAGTGTATTCAGATCTTCTTAAACCATAAAGCATTCGAAGGAATAGAAATAATGGCAGCTAAAGACGTAAAATTCGGTAACGACGCACGTATCAAAATGCTCCGTGGTGTCAATGTTCTGGCCGACGCAGTAAAAGTTACCTTAGGCCCGAAAGGCCGTAACGTTGTATTAGACAAATCATTCGGCGCGCCGGTTATTACAAAAGACGGTGTGTCTGTTGCACGTGAAATCGAACTGGAAGATAAATTCGAGAACATGGGCGCACAGATGGTGAAAGAAGTTGCCTCTAAAGCGAATGACGCTGCGGGTGACGGTACCACCACTGCAACTGTTCTGGCGCAGTCTATCATTACTGAAGGGCTGAAAGCCGTCGCAGCGGGTATGAACCCGATGGATCTGAAACGCGGTATCGATAAAGCCGTTATCGCAGCCGTTGCAGAACTGAAAAATATTTCTGTACCATGCTCTGATACCAAAGCTATCGCACAGGTAGGCACTATCTCTGCAAACGCAGATGAAACTGTCGGCAGACTGATTGCTGAAGCAATGGATAAAGTCGGTAAAGAAGGCGTTATCACTGTCGAAGAAGGCACCGGCCTGGAAGATGAGCTGGATGTTGTTGAAGGTATGCAGTTTGATCGCGGTTACCTTTCTCCGTATTTCATCAACAAACCGGAAACCGGTTCTGTTGAATTAGAAAACCCATACATCCTGCTGGTTGATAAAAAAATCTCTAACATCCGTGAGCTGCTGCCGGTTCTGGAAGGCGTTGCGAAAGCAAGCAAACCACTGATGATTATTGCAGAAGATGTTGAAGGTGAAGCACTGGCAACGCTGGTAGTCAATACCATGCGCGGTATCGTGAAAGTTGCTGCGGTGAAAGCACCGGGCTTCGGCGATCGTCGTAAAGCGATGTTACAGGATATCGGTACGCTGACTAACGCAACTGTCATTTCTGAAGAGATTGGCATGGAGCTGGAAAAAGCAACGCTGGAAGACCTGGGTCAGGCGAAACGCATCGTTATTAACAAAGATACCACCACTATCATCGATGGTATCGGTGACGAAGAGACTATCGCTGCCCGCGTTGGTCAGATCCGTCAGCAGATTGAAGATTCAACCTCAGATTACGATCGCGAAAAACTCCAGGAGCGCGTAGCGAAACTGGCAGGCGGCGTGGCTGTTATCAAAGTCGGTGCAGCAACTGAAGTTGAAATGAAAGAAAAACGTGCCCGTGTTGACGATGCCCTGCATGCAACCCGTGCGGCAGTTGAAGAAGGTGTTGTTGCCGGTGGTGGTACTGCGCTGGTTCGTGCTGCAAGCAAACTGCTTGAGCTGACTGGTGATAACGAAGATCAGAACGTAGGTATCCGTGTTGCGCTGCGCGCGATGGAAGCACCTATGCGTCAGATTGTTGAAAACGCCGGTGAAGAGCCTTCTGTCGTTGTGAACAACGTGAAGAAAGCAGATCAGGATAACTACGGTTATAACGCTGCCACTGAAGAGTACGGCGATATGATCGCAATGGGTATCCTGGATCCGACTAAAGTAACCCGTTCTGCACTGCAGTTCGCAGGTTCTATTGCCGGTCTGATGATCACCACTGAAGCGATGATCACTGAAGCACCTAAAGACGATAAAATGGATTTAGGCGGCGGTGGTATGGGCGGCATGGGTGGAATGGGCGGCATGATGTAATCATGTAGTCTGAACACTATTGCTTCCAAAAAAAAGCCTGTAACCTGATTGGTTACAGGCTTTTTTGTGCGTGTTAATTATTGGCGTATACCCAACGTCATTCAAGATGCAGGCAGGCGGCAAGGGAATACAGACGGGGAGCATACATCAGTATGTGACCCGGCTGGATGAGTACAGCCAACGAACCTGCAGTTTGAATGAATAAGGGTATATCCCATAATATCCCACTGTTTATCCAAGTTATGAGGTATTATCGGAAGGTATCGCTGCTGAAAATATGGGGATTGCCGGATATGCTGGATTTTCTGAAGAATTATGACAACTTAACCGTCAGTGAAAAAAAAAGTATTAAAATACCTTACGGAAAATATCGCCGATATCCCCTGGCTGAATATCAATGAATTAGTCGCCAAAACGTTTGTATCCAAAACGGTGATTATCAATTTATCCCAGAAGTTAGGTTTCAGCGGGTTTAAAGAACTCAAATTTCAGATTAATAATCATATCCTCTCACAAAATAAAGAAGATAAAAAAAAAACCGGCGTCCTATAAAAAACAGCTCGAAAATAATATCCAGAAAACCTTCACATTGATTAATGAAGATCAGATCCGGGACTGCGCGAAAACATTACATGGTTCACGGAATATTTTTCTTGTGGCAAGGGGAACCAGTAAAGCGGTAGGTTATTATCTTGAGCATTTATTGTTTTCTCTCGGGTTACACTGCTTTTTTATTAATGATTATAACCTTTCTGAGTCCTTTACCCGCCTTGTCAGCAAAGACGATACCGTGGTTTTAATTTCCCTTTCCGGTGGCACCAAAAAGATTATCGAAACCGCGAAAATCGTCCAGCTGAAAGATGCTCATATCATTAGTATGACCGCCTTCCATACCAATGAACTGACCACGTATGCGAATAATTCACTTTTTTGTTTTTCTGACAGTTATGACACCAAGCGGGATGATTCAAAGTCCAGAACGGGATTTTTTTATTTTGGTAGACTTATTAATTAATGAACTGGAAAATTTGCTGTAAATAAATCAACTTATTATTTGGCTTAAGTTAATTCAATGATTTCAATTCAACTGTTTTTCCTATTCTTAAAATAATTCTTCATTTAAATAATCATTAATATGTTTATTTAAAAATCAATATTACTCTGATTTTTAAATCGTTATCGTTTTTAAATGACCCAGGTCATAATTTAAGACCTGAGATAATATTTAAAACCGCACCATCATTTCATTTAAAAAATACAGTGCTAGTATCCGGATAACATCAATATTCTTCGTCATAAGGAAATAGTATGGCTAAAAGAAAGTTCGGGGACTCAATTCAGCGCTTTGGCCGGACGCTGCTCCTGCCAATCGGGGTTCTGGCGCCGATTGGTATGATACTGGGGATCAGTGGTGCGTTAGTACAAACCTACATGATCGCCCGGTTCCCTTTCCTCGGCAATGAAACGGTTAACGCACTGCTTGTCAGCATCCGCTCTATTGCAGGTGTTATTTTTGACAACATTCCATTGCTTTTTGCCATGGGGGTTGCTTACGGTATGAGTCAGCGGGATAAGGGGATCGCTGTCTTTGCCTCTGTGGTGGGCTATCTGTCGTTGATTATCACCATGAATATCTGGTTGGTGCTTACAGGTAAACTGGCGGATCCTGCTGTTATGGGGCAGGTCGGGCAAATTAAGGTTCTGGGGATCCAAACCTTAAATATCAGTGCCGCAGGAGGGATAATCACCGGTTTAATTGCTGCATGGGCAACGGATAAATTCTATAACCTTGAATTACCGACTGCCTTTGCTTTCTTTTCCGGTAAAAAGTCCGTTTCCATTATCATGGTAGGTCTTATGATCATGGTCGGTGCGACATTACCGTTTATCTGGGAAGTTCTGGTTCAGGGCTTAATGAAGCTCTCTGCCGTATTTTTAAGCCCTGTCGGTCCGTTCTTTACGGCGGGTGGTGAACGTCTGTTTATTCCGTTCGGTTTGCACCATGTCTGGAATGTGTTATTCAGATTTACCGAAGCAGGTGGTACGTATGTCATTGACGGACAAACCTTTGTCGGTGTTGTTCCGGCTTTAACTGAAGTGTTATTCAAGCAAGGTCCCGGCACTGAATACTGGGCGATGATGCCAAGCCTGACACGTTTCATGGCCCAGCAGCAAATGCTGGTCACCTTGTTCCTGTTCCCGGCAATCGCATTGGCTATCTATAAAACATCGAAAGCAGAGAACCGCGCTGAAGTTAAATCAATGCTGGTGACCATGGTACTGACCGCGATGCTTGGTAACGTCACGGAACCGCTCGAATTCACCTTCGTGTTTATTGCACCGCTGCTGTATTTAATCTATGCCATCATCGTGGGGATTGGTGCCGTATTACTGTCATTCGCAGGCGTCGCTATCGGTTATATCCGGGGTACGGTGTTCGATTTCACTATCTTTGGTTTGCTGTATGAGCGCACTAACTGGATATTCTTAGTCCTTATCGGTACCGGTTTAGCATTCGTGACTTTCTTCATCTTCCGTTGGGCGATTCTCCGGTTTGATATCAAAACACCGGGTCGTGAAGAGTCAAGTAACCTGAAAAACACGTTAATTAAAGAAAAACGCTATGGCGAAATCGCAGAGCTCCTCATTGAAGCCTTAGGCGGTAAACAAAATATCCATAATGTAGATAACTGTATTACCCGTATGCGTATTGATGTCGCAGAAGTGAATAAGATTAATAAAGATCTAATGGCGGAATCAGGATGTACTGCATTCTTCTTTCCATCGGCAAACCACGTCCATGTTGTTTACGGACCGAAGGTTGAATTTGTTCGCAATGCTGTTGATGAAGCAATGAAGAAATAAAAGGATATATGATGAGAGCTTTATATGATTCCAAAAGTAAAACTATTGATGATCGCGGCATAAAAGCGCTGCTGTCGGATGAAGCCAAATACAAAACCTGGCTGATGTTTGAATCCGTATTAGCTCAGGCGCAGGCAGAACTGGGATTTATTCCCCTGTCAGCCGCCGGTGAAATTAAAGAAAAGGCCGTCATTGAGAATATTGACTTTGAAGAGATGAACCGTATTTATCAGAAAATCGGTCATGGCTTCGTTCCTTTCTTAAAAGTATTAGTGAACGCGTGCTCTGAAGAGAGTGGTAAATATATCCATTACGGTATTACCACTCAAAATATTCAGCAGAGCTCGCAGCTGTATATGATGAAGACAGTCCATAATAAATTTATGCTGCTGTTAAGTGAAATCATTGAAAACTTATCGGGTCTTGCAGAAAAAACCAAACACATGGTGATGGCGGGCAGAACCCATGGCCGCCACGCTATCCCTATCACTTACGGTTATAAAGTGTCAGTGTGGATCAGCGATTTTATCGACTGCTGCCAGCGCATGAAAGAGTGTGAAAAGCGGGTATTCACTATCATGATGGGTGGCGCAGTTGGTGCATTTAACACCATGCCGGGCGTTGGTCCGGAAGTACAAAAGCGTGTTGCTGAACTGACGGGCATGTATGCGATGGAAGTACCGTCACGGAATCTGAGTACGCATAAATTAGAGTACATGGCGAACCTGGCACTGATGGCAAACATCTGCCATAAAATCGGTGAAGAAGTTTACAGCACTACGCTGGAAGAAATTGCGGAAGTATCCGAAGGCTTTACGAAAGGTACTGTGGGCAGCAGCACTATGCCGCACAAAATTAACCCGAAACTGGCTAAAGGAATTATCGCGAACTCTCAGAAGCTGTATTCACTACCGGGTGTCGGGATGTACTCTGCGGTCAGACCGTATGAGGGTGACAGCAGCAGCTATATGTTATTCGACGGGCTGATTGAGGAAGCACTCGAACTGACCACGGAAATTTTGTTAAGAACGGAAGAACTCACCAGAACTATCGTGCCTCATGAAGAGAGAATGCTGCATAACGTAATGAGAAACAAAGGGTTAGATAATACTGAGTATGTGATGATGAAGATGGCTGAGAAGTTGGGTAAAGATAAGGCACATTCATTACTGTATGAAGAAGCTATCAAAACCGCAGCAGACGGTGAGGACTTCTACACAAACCTGACTAAGAACGAAACTATTACCGCCGCATTCAGCAATGAAGAGATCAGAGCGATGCTGGATCCGCGCGCTTATATTGGTCTGTCCGTTGAAATTGCAGAAAAAGAAGCGAAGCGAGGTGTCGCCACCGCTCAGGAAATCAAAAAATATTATAAGTAATGTATTGTGCTGATACAGGGAAAAACAAGCCGGTGTTCTGGGGAAACTCAGAATACCGGCTTTTTCATGCGTAATTTACAGATGCGTGAGATAAGCCGGTAATTTTCGGTGATTAGTTTTTGAAGTCATTGCAACAAAGTGGTTAAATTGATGGTATAGATTTTTTCCAACCGTGAATGAGGAAAACCATGCGGATTAAAATGTTACCCGGTGCCCTGGCACTGTTATTACTGGCAGGCTGTACGACAACAACCGATATCAGTGCTGCAGGATCCCAGGTCCGCTTTTCCGAAGAGCAACCGGGCGCTGAGTGTCAGAAATTAGGTGAAGTGACCGGTGTACAAAGCAACTGGATGACCGGTGTCGGTAATGAAAGCAGCTCCATGCGCGGTGCAGCAAATGATTTACGTAACAAAGCTGCCGCAATGGGCGGGAATGTTATTTATGGTATCGGCAGCCCGTCAGAGTCAGCTATTGTATCCAGTCTGATTCCGGTAGATAGCAAGCTTACTGGCCAGGTTTACAAGTGTCCCTGATTACGCGTCATCCTTCCGTCCATAGCGGCGTTGGCTGCGTTCAGTGGCTCGGGTCACATACTTATGTATGCTCCCCGGGCCCCTTTACTTGCCGCCTTGCTCTGAACGAAATGATTTAGCGTATACACGTCATCCTTCAGCCTGTAGCGGCGTTGGCTGCGTTCATCCATCCGGGTCACATACTTGTGTATGCTCCCCGGATGTCTTCACTTGCCGCCTTGCTACAGACTGAATGATTTAGCGTAATCGCCCGGATATAGCTGAATACACAAAAACCACCGTCAATGTAACCGGTGGTTTTTTTTATTTCAGTAAAAGATAAAAAATACCAACCTGACGATAATAAACAGGATTGCACGCTAACACGGAATGGGTATTGGTAAGTGTACGTATCATGTGTAACATTTCTTATGATTCTGTGTGTTAAATCATTTTTGACTGCATAAGGAGTGTTATGTTCGGGTTAAGACCGATAATTATGGGCAAGGAAATGGCCCTGAATGGAGATAAAACAACAACGGGTGCAACCTGTA
This sequence comes from Morganella psychrotolerans, assembly GCF_001676155.1. Taxonomy (GTDB): domain Bacteria; phylum Pseudomonadota; class Gammaproteobacteria; order Enterobacterales; family Enterobacteriaceae; genus Morganella; species Morganella psychrotolerans. The sequence goes on from NZ_LZEW01000012.1 coordinate 326,936, forward strand.
TTGCAACAATTGAAACGGTGAGCTGCTTTAACAAGAAAGCATTGAGAGTCGGCGATCCAACAACGAAATGTCCGGAGTGTGGACAGGCTGGTGTTGTCGTATCAGGGCAGCAAGGTTTTTTAAATCATGGTAAGTTACAGGCTGTTCATGACTCAATTGTGGAATGCGGCTGCCCTGACGGAACCAATAAGGTTATCGCTTACAGTGACCCGGAAAATGCACAGAGCAGCAGTCTTACCACGCAATCTCCCGCTTTTTCAACGTCATCACAAAACAGCAGCAAGAGCCAATTTGTACCAGCAACAGCGCCCCCTTTAACTGATGAGAGCAAGAGTTCAGATAATATATTATATGAGGGAGTGTTTGTGTGGACGGAAACACATGGTTCGGGTCATTCCTTTATAACTATCCACAAAAACAACCAGGTTTCACTCTATTCTTACGGTCGCTATGGTACCCCGGGTCCTTTGACATTAACGGGTGACGGAATAATGTTATATATGACAGGTGAGGATGCTGGTAAATATATAAAGGATAATCTATATATTTTGAACTCCAGGGTATTTAAAATAACAGATGCAGATATTGATAAAACAAAAATGTATTTTAATAACCTTTGGAATTCAGGCGCTACCCCTGAATTTCCTGAATATGTGGATAAATTAATTCGCAGAAATGGAAGATCTATAGATGTTTACGATGTCACAGGTAATAACTGTACAACTCATATAGTAAAGGGGTTAAAGCAGTCTGGTACGAAGATATTTGAAGAAACGTATACGCCGATAAGAACGCAATATCCGATAGAGCGCGAGGAAGCATTCACTGTTCCTGTTTCCTTGCAAAATTATTTAGATAGAAAAAAAACATAATTTAAAAAAAACCTGATCTCATTGAAATTACAGAGGAATTTATGAGGGAATATCCAAACAATGAAAATTTAATGCCATCAGAAAAAGGTATTAAAGCTCAAATATTCGAATTGATAACATTCTCTGGCAGGATAGGGGGAGAGGTGACGAGTGTCGATGGTGGTGAAATGGGCGGTGGTATATTAGGAAGCAGTTATGATCAATAGAACGTTTTTTAAGATGGTTTTTAACTCTTGTATTAATTTTTGTATTTTATTTCGGGCTTGCTCTTTTTGATTTAGCATTCAATCTTGAATTTACATCCAGATTTAGTGTGATAAGTTCAGAAAATCCGATTAATTCATGGCAGGCATTTGTAATGAGTTTATTATCCCTTCATAATGCGGCTATGAGCTATGTCTATTTAGGTACGCCAATCTTGCTGGTATTACTATTTGTCATTCATAAAAAAGATCCGATAGAGCGGGAGGAAGCATTCACTGTTCCTGTTTCTCTGCAAAATTATTTAGATGGGAAAAAGGATAATTTTAAAAAGCTTGATGTTATTGAAGTGACAAGTGAATTTATGTCTCAATATCCAAATCATGAAAATCTGAAACCATCAGAAAAAGGCATAAAGACTAAACTATTTGAGTTGGTAACATTCTCCGCCAGGATGGGGGAGAGGTGACAAGTGTAGATGGTGGTGAAATGGGCGGTGGTATATTAGGGAGCAGTTATGATCAATAGAACGTTTTTGCGATGGTTTTTAACTGTCGTATTACTATTGGCCTATTTTATAGTACTGGCACTCTTTGACTTAGGGTTTAGTTTAAATTTTACCTATAACTATACTGTTTTAGGGGCTGATGACCCGGTTAGTGTTTGGCGGGCCTTCGTCGACAGATTGCTTGTAGACCATAATAATGTGATGAGCTATGTCTATTTAGGTACGCCAATCTTGCTGGTATTACTATTTGTCATTCATAAAAAGATACGATAATACCCCGGTCATTACAAAATTGATGGGGGCGCTCCCTCATTGGCATTGTGCCTGCTGGTAAGGTCAGGTAAGCGTTCAGTGAGACCTGATACCTGATAGATGATGGATTTATCACTTGCCGCCTTGCTACAGACTGAATGATTTAGCGTAATTGTCTGGATATAGCTGAATACACAAAACCGTTGGTGATATAACAGGCGTTTTTTTTATACCGAAGTATAAGGCACAGGTGACGGGCAAAAGAAACAGAAAGTATGCGAGCCATGGATGGCGAGCTGATTACGCGTCATCCTTTCGTCCATAGCCGCGTTGGCTGCGCTCAGTAGCACAGGTCACATACTGATGTATGCTCCCGGTGCCCCTTCACTTGCCGCCTTGCTCTGAACGAAATGATTTAGCGTATAAAAAAAAGAAAAGTGTTTACAGCGACTTTCTGTTTTTGCCCGTTACCGGTGTGGTCACCGTAATCTCTGGCTATATGGACATATGCTATTTAGCTAATCCTGGCTGGGGGCACTCATGAAAATCGGTTATAAATTTATACTTAACTCTGGCGAAGCTGAAGATCAACCGGTGTTTTGCTGGGCTCGCCGCCGATTTCACGGGTCAGGCGCGGCACCAGATAACCGGACACGCGCGGAAGAAGGTCACGCATTATCTGGCGGGCTTCATCATCACTAACCAGAAAATGTGCCGCACCCTGTACTTTATCCAGAACATGCAGATAGTAAGGCAGAATACCGGCGTCGAAGAGTGCATTGCTGAGATCGGCGAGAACACCGGCGTCATCATTGATACCGCGCAATAAAACGCCCTGATTCAGCAGTGTTACGCCATTTTTCCGTAACTGATGCATTTTTTTCTTTAATACATCATCAATTTCATTCGCGTGATTGATATGTGTGACTAAAATTATCTGTAACCGGGAGTCGTGCAGGCGGGCAGTCAATGCGTCTGTAATGCGCTCAGGGATGACGACCGGCAGACGGCTGTGAATACGCAGACGCAGAATATGCGGGATAGCTTCGAGTTGTGTGAGCAGCCAGTCCAGCTCATTATCTTTTGCCATCAGCGGATCACCGCCGGAGAAAATGATTTCATTGAGTTCAGGATGGTTAGCGATATAATCGAGCGCCTGTTGCCAGTTATGTCTGGTGCCCTTATTGTCTTCATACGGAAAGTGACGACGGAAGCAGTAGCGGCAGTTGACCGCACACCCGCCTTTTACTAAAAGCAGCGCCCGGTTGTGATATTTGTGCAGTAACCCCGGAACAACGTTGTGTTGTTCATCCAGCGGATCTTCAGAAAACCCGGGTGTCAGGTCAAATTCAGCCCTGTGCGTCATGGTCTGAAGCAGTAGCGGATCCTGCGGATTGCCTTTTTCCATCTTTGCGATGAACGGGCGGGGAACGCGCAGTGCAAATAACCGGCGGGCATCAAGGCCGGCACGCCAGTTTTCATCCTGTTCCAGACCCAGAATTTCCAGTAATTCGGTTGGATTGGTGACAGAATCAGCAAGTTGTTGTAGCCAGACTTCTCGGGCAAGTGGTTTTTGGGTTACAATATCGACCATTTTTTTGGCTATGCCATTTATTTAAAATTAGAGGATTTCCATGGCTACTTATAGTACCAACGATTTTCGCCAAGGTCTTAAAATTATGTTCGACGGCGAACCTTGTGTGGTTGTCGAGAGTGAGTTTGTTAAACCGGGTAAAGGCCAGGCATTCGCCCGTGTGCGTCTGCGTAAGCTGCTGACTAACCGTCTGCTGGAAAAAACGTTCAAATCAACTGACTCAGCCGAAGGCGCTGATGTTATGGATATGAACCTGACTTACCTGTACAACGACGGTGAGTTCTGGCATTTCATGAACAATGAAACCTTTGAACAGCTGGCTGCGGACGAAAAAGCGGTGGGCGATAACGCCAAATGGCTGATCGACCAGGCTGAATGTATCGTTACTCTGTGGAACGGTCGTCCTATCTCTGTTACTCCGCCGAACTTTGTTGAACTGGAAATCGTTGAAACGGATCCGGGTCTGAAAGGCGATACAGCGGGTACCGGTGGTAAACCGGCAACACTGAGCAGTGGCGCAGTGGTTAAAGTTCCTCTGTTCGTACAGATTGGTGAAACGATCAAAGTTGACACCCGTTCAGGTGAATACGTTTCCCGCGTAAAATAAGATTTTGATACCGAATTACAAAACCGTCGCTGATTCAGCGGCGGTTTTTTTTGTTTGGGTTTACGAGGGTGGTGACTCAATAATAAAGATATTGATAGTAAGTGGCATATTCCATTGTCTTTTCATCACCTGCGTTTGAATTAACTATTTTATTCTTTTTTTTACCGGGATATCAGCCTGACAGATTTTCAGTAAAATATGAAGCAGATGAAGTAAAAGAAGTGATAAAAAGCCGGTATATGAATGTTCATATACCGGCAGTTTGAATGACGTTGGGTATCCTCAGATAAGGATCAGCGGAAACAAAGATTATTTTTGTTATTGATACCGCCATCTTCAGAGGTAAACCCTGTGCAGCCGAGAATACTGTCAAACAATTCATAATGGAAAAATGTCCGTACCCGGCTGTTTTCCTTCAGATTATCAAACAGGCTTTTATTGTTTTTTATGTAAGTGTCTGACATCCAGACAATAAAGGGTACTTTAAACTGTTCATCCGGTGCGATATGGCGCGGTGTGCCGTGCAGACGGATACCTTCTCCGCCTCCCAGGGATTCGCCGTGATCTGAGGTATAAAATACAATGGCATTTTTGTCTTTTAATTTTTCTGTCAGATTGTGCAGAACATAATCTGTATACAAAATAGAATTATCATAGGCATTTATTTCTTCTTCACTGCTGCATTCCGTTTCAGTATCCAGACATTCAGGTAAAAACTTCCGGAATTCCGGTGGATAGCGTTTTGAGTAGAAGTGATGAGAGCCTTTGGTATGTAAAATAATTAAATTCATTCCGTTTTTACGGCGTGAAATAACATCATCGGCTTCATTGAGCAATAACTCATCATAAATAGATTTGCCGGATGAACTGTGTTTTGAGGTGATCATTTCCCGAACCAGATAATTATCCAGATCGAGTTTGTTATAAAACCAGACCTCACTCTGCATTGAAAATAACTCTGAGGTAAACCCGAGGTATTTCATCACAGAAAAGACATTGTTTTCCGTTAATGTCCGCTGTTCATTATCTTTCACGCCGCCTTCACGCACAAACATACAGCGCAGGGAGAGCTTTGTGGAGGTGTCGCAGGATTGCCCTTCAAAGGCAATAACGTTCGGATCTGCGGCAAGCAGCGGGGTGGTTTCCCGCTCATAACCCAGCAGTTGCATGTGATCCCAGCGTGCGGTTTCACCAATCACAAATACCACATACAAATCTTTATTTTGTGGTGCTGCGGTATAGGTGAACTCTTTCGCAGGGTCAAAAATATTGCTTTCATTAAACGTATCGTCATATTTGACAATCGCAAACTGGAATAAAGGAATAATCCAGTTAGAGGGTAAATAAGAATAACCCAGCCCGCCGCCATAGCTGGCAATATCAATGTTTTTTTCTTCTTCTATTACTTTCTGATGGCGATCTGCGGTTTTAATATAGGTAAAGACGACTGCCGGGATAATAACAAAGGTTATCAGAATGAGCAGCCATTTGCGTTTTTTTGTTCTGAATGACGGTCTTTTTTGCGGACCAGATAAGAATTAATGCGGGCAGGGACAGCAGGGCAAACCAGAGATAGAACTGATTATTCACCGCTTCCTGTGATAAATCGACATCTATTGTCAGGGTGGAAATTAAAATACCGTAGCCGATAACCACATCATAAAACGTAATGTAATAACTGCAGGCGACACTGATCAGGATAATGAGGCTACTGAGAATTTTAAAACTCAGCAGGCCGGTTGCAGCGATCAGTCTGAATAAGAAAAAGCTGAACAGGATATTAACGATGACTTCTGCAATGACATAAAACAACCCGTTGCTACCGGACAGTAATAACTGACTGTCGGCGCGGGAAAAATAGACAGCGTAGTTCAGAAAAAAACCGAGAAAAACGGCGAGGATAACAGAAATCGAGAGGTCGCTTCTTACTGCGTTTGACAATGGTCGCATGGGCATCGGGTATATCACTTAATCGGTAAAGAGATTTAGAGGTAGCATCAGTTACTTAGTTCAATATTTCTACGCCAATCATTTCATGTTTCTTGTCTCCTGTCATTTCCGACACGGGCGGTCACCGGCATTTTTTTGTCGTCATTAGTGTCGATTCGACAGCATTTTCACTAAAAACAAACATCTAACCTATTGATAATAATTCTATTTAAATAATGGCACGAAAAATGCTTAAGTGAGTGCATCAATCTTTATGACTCGTCTGATTTTATTGGAGGGTGAGGCGAATGAATCGCTTTGTTATTGCCGACCCACAACTCTGTATCGGATGTAATACTTGCATGGCGGCCTGTTCTGAGACGCATAAACAGCAAGGATTACAAACACATCCGCGACTGACTGTGGTAAAAATTGGGGAACTGACTGCGCCGATGCTTTGTCGCCAGTGTGATGATGCCCCGTGTGCCCGTGTGTGTCCGGTGAATGCCATCACACACGAAAATGACATGATCGTGCTGAATGAAAGTCTGTGTATCGGCTGCAAATTGTGTGGTCTGGTCTGTCCGTTCGGGGCAATTACCCCGTCAGGCAGTAAACCTGTCGATATGCCGGATTTCTTCGAACAGTATGTGCCGAAAGAAATGCTGCTGGATGTACCTGACAGCCTGCCGACCATGAACCCGTTCCTGGCGTGGAATGCCGGTATCCGCAATGTTGCAGTGAAATGTGACATGTGTGATTTCAGCGAAGAAGGCCCGGCGTGTGTGAAAGTCTGTCCGACCGATGCCCTCCATATTGTTGAAGAGAATCAGCTGGAAAGCGAAAGCGCGAAACGACGCACGGCATCTGTTGATGCTATGCCGCCGGAATTCGACGTTTTTGTCTCACGACAGGAGAATCCATAATGACATCGCTTGAACTGCTCTTGTGGTCGGTTTCCCTGTATACCGCAGGGGGCTTTATTTCGCTGCTGTTTAAACAGCAGGAAAAAATGGCGATTTATGTGGCCGGTATCACTGCCATTATCGGCGGTATTCTTGGTTTATTCAGCGCCATCCCGGTACTGATGAGCGGAGAAACACTGACATATTTTGCTCAGGGTCCGTTCCCGTTTGCTCATTTTGTTGTTCGTCTTGATGGACTCGCCGCCTTTATGGTGATGGTGATTTCACTGCTTGTGACAGTCAGCGCCTTGTATTCCCTTAATTATGTACAGGAATATATCGGACGTGGAGCATGGAGCATGGGGTTCTTCCTGAACCTGTTTATTGCGTCCATGGTCGCCCTTGTCGTGATGGATAACGCATTCTACTTCATTATTCTATTTGAAATGATGTCGCTGGCGTCATGGTTCCTCGTGATAGCCGATCAGGATGAAAAATCAATCCGCGCCGGTCTGCTCTACTTCTTTATTGCGCATGCCGGTTCTGTGCTGATTATGATCGCCTTCTTCCTGATGTGGCGTGAAAGCGGCAGCCTGGACTTCGATTCCTTCCGCCAGCTTACGCTCTCTCCTGCAATGGCTTCTGTTGTTTTCCTGCTGGGTTTCTTCGGCTTCGGCGCAAAAGCGGGTATGTTGCCGCTGCACAGCTGGCTGCCACAGGCTCACCCGGCGGCACCGTCTCACGCATCTGCACTGATGTCCGGTGTCATGGTGAAAATCGGTATCTTCGGGATCATCAAAGTCGGTATTGACCTGCTGGGTGCGACTCAGGGCTGGTGGGGAATTGTTGTGCTCGCCTTTGGTGCGGTATCGTCTGTCCTCGGCGTAATGTATGCGCTGGCGGAGCACGATATCAAACGTCTGCTGGCATGGCATACCGTGGAAAATATCGGGATCATCCTGATGGGCGTGGGTGTTGGTATGGTCGGTATGGCAAATGATATGCCGGTACTGGCAACCATTGGTCTGCTCGGGGCTATCTACCACTTACTGAACCACGCGGTGTTTAAAGGATTACTGTTCCTTGGCGCGGGTGCGGTTATTTACCGCGTTCATACCCGTGACATGGATAAAATGGGCGGTCTGGCAAAACTGATGCCGCTGACAGCCACTGCATTCTTAATCGGTTGTATGGCTATTTCTGCATTGCCGCCGCTCAATGGCTTTGTCAGTGAGTGGTACACCTATCAGTCACTGTTCTCTATGAGTCATGACGGTACATTCATCATGCGCATCAGTGGTCCGATTGCGATTGTCATGCTGGCAATCACCGGGGCATTAGCTGCCATGTGTTTTGTGAAAGTATACGGTGTCAGTTTCTGTGGCGGTCCGCGCAGTGAACAGGCAACGCATGCCCGCGAAGTGCCGTGGACAATGACGACAGCAATGTTAATCCTGGCAGCGGTGTGTGTGCTGCTGGGTGTGGGTGCAAGCGTGATTGCGCCGGTGCTGGCAAAAGTGGCGATGTCACTGACCGCGGCAACGGATGTGACGGTTGTTCAGGGCGCGATGCTGATACCGGACAGTGCATCTCAGGCGATGATTTCACCGGTAATGACCTTTGTTCTTCTGCTGGGGCTGCCTGTTATCCCGCTGGTTATCTATCTTGTCTTTAAAGGCAAACAGATGGATGCGCGCCGTAAAGGTGACGCATGGGCGTGTGGTTATGCCTGGGAAAAAGATATGTCAGTCTCTGCCGGCGGGTTTACTCAACCGCTGCGCTCTATGTTCGCGCCGCTTTACCGCATGCGTAAACAGCTTGATCCTTCCGCCCGCCTGGCGCGTGCCTTAGAGGTGACGACCATTGGTGCCGGGAAAGTTGAGCCATTCTGGGATGAACAGATCATTTATCCGCTGGTCCGCGGTATTAACCGCTTTGCCAAACGCATTCAATGTCTCCAGGGCGGCGACTTCAGACTTTATTGTCTCTATGTCGTCGCCGCGCTGGTGGTCTTGCTTGTCGTGATTGCGGCGTAAGGAGAGAAACCATGTCGATTCAGGAAACACCAACATTGATGACGGGGTTCTTTGCAGTAGTTCAGGCGATTGCCCTGCTGCTGCTTACGCCGCTGTTTACCGGCATTTCCCGTCAAATCCGCGCAAAAATGCACTCCCGTCAGGGACCGGGCATTATGCAGGATTACCGTGATCTTATTAAATTATTTAAACGTCAGTCTGTGGCACCGCGTGATTCAGGCGCTATCTTCCGTGTCATGCCGTATGTGCTGCTCAGCAGTATGCTGCTGCTGGCAATGGCACTGCCTGTGGTGACCTCCACATCACTGTTCAGTGGTGCGGGTGACATCATTATCGTGCTCTATATTTTTGCGCTGTTCCGCTTTTTCTTCTCATTGTCCGGCCTGGATACCGGCAGCCCGTTCGCCGGTATTGGTGCCAGCCGTGAGCTGACTCTCGGCGTATTAGTTGAGCCGACCTTGTTTCTCGGTCTGCTGGTGGTTGCGCTGATCGCCGGTTCAACCAACATCGGCACAATCAGTGCGGTGATGAGTGAAGGCTGGATCTCACCAACAGCGACATTGCTGGCATTGATTGCCTGCGGATTTGCGACCTTTATCGAAATGGGGAAAATTCCGTTTGACGTCGCGGAAGCAGAGCAGGAATTACAGGAAGGACCGCTGACCGAATATTCCGGTTCCGGTCTGGCAATGGTGAAGTGGGGGATTGGTCTGAAACAGGTGGTGGTTGCTGTTCTGTTTCTGTCTATTTTCTTCCCGTTCGGTAGTGCCGGTGTGATAACCGCAGGCAGTCTGCTGCTTGCTCTGGTTCTGATGCTGGTGAAACTGCTGGTGATTTTCGTTCTGGCATCGCTGGTCGAAAATAGTCTGGCCCGTGGTCGTTTTTTACTGACGCATCATGTGACCTGGTTAGGATTCGGCGTTGCGGCGCTCGGATTCGTGTTCTATCTCACCGGTCTGTAAGGAGCGACAAGCATGTTAGAAAATATTGCACTGGCGACCCTGATTATTCCGTTTATCGGGGCGTTGCTGGTCAGTTTCCTGCCGACGCGCATGGCTCCGTGGCTGAGTACATTAGTCGCGCTGCTGGCGTCTCTCGGTACGGCAGCTCTCGGCTGGATTTATCTCGACGGCGGTAAGGTTGCCACAACTATTGAACTGGTTCAGGCCGGTGATGTGGCGCTGTTTGGTTTCACCATTGATGGTGTAAGTACCCTGATAGCCTTCGCGGTGGTCTTCCTCGGCTTCCTGATTTGCCTGTACTCCACCGGTTACCTGACAGAAGGCAACCGCGAGCACGCGCACGGACCGACCCGCCGTTATTACGCCTTCCTGCTGATTTTTATCGGTGCGATGGCAGGTGTGGTGCTGTCCTCCACGATTTTAGGACAGTTATTGTTTTTTGAAATCACCGGAGGCTGTTCCTGGGCACTGATTGGTTATTATCAGACAGAAAAAGCGCAGCGTTCTGCGATGAAAGCCCTGCTGATAACCCATGTCGGTTCACTCGGTTTGTTCATGGCGGCAGCAACACTGTTTATCAGTACCGGTACTTTCGCACTGAGTGCGATTGGTCAGTTGGATGACGCACAGAGCCTGATTGTCTTCGGCGGGATTTTATTCGCGGCATGGGGCAAATCAGCGCAGTTACCATTACAAGCCTGGTTACCGGATGCGATGGAAGCACCAACACCGGTGAGTGCGTATCTGCACGCCGCGTCGATGGTCAAAGTCGGGGTGTATATCTTTGCCCGCGGCATTATGTCGTCAGACCATGTGCCGGAGATTATCGGCTGGGTCGGCGTCGTAATGGCTGTTATCACCATGATCTATGGTTTCATGATGTATCTGCCGCAAAAAGATATGAAACGTCTGCTGGCGTGGTCAACTATCACGCAACTGGCGTATATCTTCCTGGCACTGTCTCTGTCTATCTTCGGCTCTAAAGAAGCATTCGACGGCGGTATCGCGTACATCTTTAACCATGCGTTTGCAAAAAGCCTGTTCTTCCTGGTTGCCGGTGCGCTCAGCTACAGCTGCGGGACCCGTATGCTGCCCCGTTTGCGCGGTCTGGCAAAACGCTATCCGTTACTGGGTGCGGGTTTTTGTGTGGCAGCATTGGCGATTGCCGGTGTACCGCCGCTTAATGGTTTCTTCAGTAAATTTCCTATCTTCGCGGCAGGCTTCGCGTTATCTGAACAGTTCTGGATCTTCGCGCCAATCATGGTGCTGGTGTTGATCGAATCTGTTGCCAGTTTCGCCTGGCTGCTCTACTGGTTCGGGAAAGTCGTACCGGGTGAGCCAAGTGAAGATGTGGCCAATGGCGCGCCTGTGCCGTGGGCGATGCAGTGGGTTATCGGCCTGCTGATCATCATGTCCTTCGGCTCAAGTGTTATTGCCGTCAGCTGGCTCAGTTAAGGGAGAGAAAGTATGACTGGTTCAATTATTGTGAATAACCTGGCGGGGCTGATGATGATCACTTCGCTGCTGGTCATCGGTGCGAAGCGCCCGGTGGCCTCCTGCTGGTTCTATGCACTTCAGTCTCTGGTGCTGGTGGCGATTTTCGCCACTCTGTCGCAGACTCTGGATGCGCCGCAACTGGCAATGTGGGCAGGTACTGCGTTCGCGACAAAAGTTGTCCTTGTGCCGCTGATTATGGGCTACGCGTTTCGTAAATTGTCGGACCCGACAGCAGACGGCGGGGTGATAAGCCCGGCGGTTCTGATGCTGGCAGCCGCTGTGATTGTGGTGCTGTGCTGGTTTGTGGTCGAGCCGGTGAAACTGCCGATGGTCGCGGATCTGAAGCCGGCATTAGCCGTTTCGCTGGGACACTTCATGCTGGGGCTTTTGTGTATCGTGACACAGAAAAATATCCTCAAGCAGGCGTTCGGTTACTGCCTGATGGAGAATGGTTCGCACCTGACACTGGCTCTGCTGGCGTATAAAGCGCCGGAGCTGGTGGAGATTGGTATCGCGACGGACGCCATTTTTGCTGTGATTATCATGGCGGTTCTGGCACGTAAAATCTATCGCACGCTCAACACACTGAACGTGGATCAACTGACCGCGCTGAAGGGGTGATGAGATGAGCCAAACCATGTTGTTAACGTTATTAATGGCAACGCCGCTGGTGATTTCACTGCTGGCGTTTATCTGCCGCGCACTGGGCGGCGGTGCAAAAGCCGCTGTCACCCTGGTGCATACTGTGGGTATCGTGCTGCTGCTCGTATTTTCTCTGTGGATGGTTTACACCATCGGTGAAGAAGGCGATCTGCTGATGGCAGAGCGCTGGATCCATCTGGACAGCCTGGCGGGGTTATTCCTGGCTATCCTGGGTATTGTCGGCTTCCTGACAGGGCTTTACTCCATCGGCTATATGAATCATGAAGTGGCTGATGGTGAGATTAGTGTCGGAACACTCTGTAATTATTATGGATTTTTCCATCTGTTCCTGTTCACCATGCTGCTGGTTATCACCAGTAACAACCTGATCCTGATGTGGGCGGCGGTTGAAGCCACAACACTCAGTTCAGCGTTTCTGGTGGGGATTTACGGACAGCGCTCTTCTCTTGAAGCGGCGTGGAAATACATCATTATCTGTAGTGTGGGTGTGGCATTTGGTCTGTTCGGTACCATTCTGGTTTATGCAAACGCCGCAAGCGTGATGCCTGATCCGGAACTGGCTATCTTCTGGACGGAAGTGCTGAAATATACCTCACTGCTTGATCCGACTCTGATGCAACTGGCATTTGTGTTTGTGCTGATTGGTTTCGGTACAAAAACCGGGCTGTTCCCGATGCACGCCTGGCTGCCGGATGCGCACAGTGAAGCACCAAGCCCGGTATCAGCGCTGCTCTCAGCGGTTCTGCTGAACTGTGCGCTGCTGATTATCGTGCGCTACTACATCATTATCACCTCTGCTATCGGCGGTGAATTCACACAAACACTGCTGCTGGTCTTCGGGCTGCTCTCTGTGGCGGTTGCTGCGTTCTTTATCCTTATTCAGCGGGATATGAAACGTCTGCTGGCGTATTCCAGTGTGGAAAACATGGGGCTTATCGCAGTGGCTCTGGGTATCGGCGGTCCGTTAGGTGTGCTGGCAGCGCTGCTGCACACACTGAATCACAGCCTGGGTAAAACCCTGCTGTTCTGTGGCTCCGGTAACGTATTACTGAAATACGGCACCCGTGATATCAGTGTTGTCAAAGGTATGCTGCGTACCATGCCGTTTACCGCGGTCGTCTTTGCGGGCGGTGCGCTGGCACTGGGCGGTATGCCGCCGTTTAACGTCTTCCTGAGTGAGTTTATGGTGGTGGTTGCCGGTCTGGCAGCCAATCATTTCTGGCTGACGCTGCTCCTTTTGATCCTGCTCACTATCGTTCTCGGCGGGTTGGTTAGAATGGTATCGAAAACCTTATTCGGCGCACAGCCTGACTGTGTATCGCGCGGCGAATTAGGGCTCCTGACGACATTGCCGATGGCCATCCTCATAGTACTGATGCTGGTGATGGGCACCCACATCCCGCAGCCGGTCAGCCGTCTGCTCGAAAATGCCGCCACGATTGTCCTGACGGACAGTTCATTACCAGGCACAGAATTAACCACCCCGGACTACCGCTGGCCGTGGGGTGTTGATACAACATCCATATCATCGCAGGAGAAATAACGTGAGCTATCAGAATTATACAGATACCCTTCATGGCGTTCGTAAAGGCGCGGGCTATCTGGCACAGGTCCGCGAGAAATTTCCCCATGCGGTGCTGGAAGAAGAGTGGCAGACAGCAAACCAGCTGACTATCACCATCAAAACGGAAATGCTGCCGGAAGTGGTTGAGTTTCTGTACTACGGCTGCGGCGGCTGGCTGCCGGTGCTGTGGGGCAACGATGAACGCCCGCTGAACGGACAGTTTGCGGTTTATTACGCGCTCTCCATGGAAGAAGGCGAAAAATGCTGGGTGACTGTGAAGGCATATGTCAGCCCGATCACTCAGGAATTCCCGTCTGTGACACCGCGTGTACCTGCCGCGGTGTGGGGCGAGCGTGAAATCCGGGACATGTACGGGCTGCGCCCTGTAGGGCTGCCGGATGAGCGCCGTCTGGTGCTGCCGGATGACTGGCCGGATGATCTTTATCCGCTGCGCAAAGACACAATGGATTACCGTCAGCGTCCTGCGCCAACCACGGATACTGAAACGTACCAATTTATTAATGACAGTAAAGTAGACAGCCGCATTGTTCCTATTGGTCCGCTGCATATTACCTCTGATGAACCGGGGCACTTCCGCCTGTTTGTTGATGGTGAGCGGATTGTGGATGCGGACTACCGTATGTTCTATGTTCACCGTGGCATGGAAAAACTGGCTGAAACCCGCATGGGCTATAACGAAGTCACGTTTTTATCCGACCGCGTCTGCGGCATCTGCGGCTTCACCCACAGTGTGGCGTACACCTCTTCTGTTGAAAACGCACTGGGTATTTATGTGCCGCCGCGTGCGCACACTATCCGTACCGTGTTACTGGAAGTGGAGCGTCTGCACAGTCACCTGCTGAACATTGGTTTAGCCAGTCACTTTACCGGTTTTGATACCGGGTTTATGCAGTTCTTCCGTGTGCGTGAAAAATCAATGACCATGGCTGAATTACTGACCGGTGCCCGTAAAACCTACGGAACCAACCTGATCGGCGGTGTGCGTCGCGATTTCCTTAAAGAACAGCGCGTAAAAACTATTCAGCTGGTTCGCGAGATGCGGGCTGATGTTACACAGCTTGTGGATATGCTGCTGAGCACGCCGAACATGGAACAGCGTACTGTGGGTGTGGGTCGTCTGGATCCGCAAATTGCCCGTGATTACAGCCCGGTAGGTCCTATGATCCGCGCCAGCGGCTTTAAACGCGATGTACGTTTTGATCACCCGTTTGCAGATTACGGCAATCTGCCGAAAACCCTGTTTACCATGGACGGCTGTGATGTTTACTCACGCGTCATGGTGCGGGTGAAAGAGGTTCTGGATTCTCTGGCGATGATTGAATATGCGCTGGATAATATGCCTGAAGGTCCGATCCTGACAGAGGGCTTTACTTATCAGCCACATAAATTTGCTCTGGGTTACACCGAAGCACCTCGCGGGGAAGATATCCACTGGAGCATGCTGGGTGATAACCAGAAACTGTTCCGCTGGCGCTGCCGTGCGGCAACCTACGCTAACTGGCCGGTGCTGCGCTATATGCTTCAGGGAAATACCGTTTCCGATGCACCATTAATTATCGGCAGCTTAGATCCTTGCTACTCCTGTACTGACCGTGTGACGCTGGTTGATGTGAAAAAACGTAAAGCGAAAACCGTGGCATATAAAGAGATTGAGCAATACAGCATCACCCGTAAAAATTCACCGCTGCTGTAAGCCGGAGGGAATATCATGCTTAAATTATTTAAAACCCTCCGCAATGCGGGGACAGCAACCGTCAAATATCCGTTTAAACCACTGGAAGTCGCGCACGGCTTCCGCGGTAAACCGGAATATGACCCGGAACAGTGTATTGCCTGCGGCTCCTGTATTTCAGCATGCCCGGCGAATGCGCTGACGATGGAAACCGATCTGGAAAGTGGCGAGCGCCGCTGGCAGTTATTCCTCGGGCGCTGCATTTATTGTGCGCGTTGCGAAGAAGTGTGTCCGACCCGGGCCATTCATCTGACGGAAGAGTTTGAAACGGCAGTGATGAACAAAGCGGATCTCTATATGAAAGGGACATTCCGCTTACAACATTGCCGCCAGTGCGGAGAAGCGTTCGCACCGAAAAAATCGGTGGATTACGCGATGGCGCTGATGGTCGCGTCAGGTGTTGAAGAGAGCGGAATTGAAGCATTGCGGCCGATGTATGAAACCTGTCCTTCGTGTAAGCAGAAAAATAACCTGCGCAACAATGATCGCCAGAACTTCCGTCTGCATATTGAGGGAGCAAAATCATGAGTTTGCCGGAAATCCCAGTCAATCATTATGTCAGCAAACCTGTTCAGATAGATGAGCAGGTAGCGAAATTAAAAAGTACATTACTGAAAGATATCAAGCGTTCCGCATATGTTTACCGCGTGGACTGCGGCGGGTGTAACGGGTGTGAAATTGAAATTTTCTCCGCAATAACCCCTGTGTTTGATGCGGAACGTTTCGGGATCAAAGTCGTCGCCTCCCCGCGTCATGCTGATATCTTACTGTTTACCGGTGCGGTCACCCGCGCCATGCGTATGCCGGCGCTGCGTGCCTATGATTCAGCACCGGATCCGAAGATTTGCATCTCTTACGGTGCCTGTGGCTGCGGCGGCGGTATCTTCCACGACCTGTATTGTGTCTGGGGCGGCAGCGAGCACATTGTGCCGATCGATGTCTGGATCCCGGGCTGCCCGCCGACACCGGCTGCGACTATCTATGGCTTTGCGGTGGCACTCGGTTTGCTCAATCAGAAACTGAAAGCACAGGATCATGTTGAAGCGGAAGGCGAACGCGTTGAATTATTGCTGCCGTCGATTCCGCTGGCAACCCGCGTGATGATCGAGCGTGAAGCGCGCCGTCAGGCGGGCTATTTTCAGGGACGTGAAATCAGTGATCGTTTCCTGACCCTGCTGGAAAATGCAACACCGGAACAGGTGAAAAGCACCATGCAGGTCTGGCTGGATGAAGAACAGGATCCGCGCCTGCGCGAGATAGTGAATCGTCTGGTGACCGTATTACAACAAGGAGGCATTCATGCCTGAACAGACACCCAATCACGCGGACACTGACGGAAAAGTCATCTTCTGGTCGCTGAGACAAAAATTTGTCGACACAGATGATGATGTTCCTGAAGAGGCTCAGCAGGTGATGTATTACTCACTGGCAATCGGCCATCATGTTGGCATGATTGATTGTCTGAACACAGAGCTGACCTGCCCGCTGAGTGGTTATCAATCCTGGGTTCATGCGCTTCCCGAAGGGGAGGCGCGCCGTAAACTTCAGGGATTGATAACCTTCGGTGAAATCAATATTGATGCTTCGCACACCAATATGCTGGCGCTGGCACTTGATCCGCTGTTGAAAGATCAAAACCCGGACTTTCGTGAATGGAGCGCCACGCTTATCCGCCTGTTAGGGGAAATTGAGCGCGAACCGGCTATTTACCTGATAGTGAAGCGACGCCCATGAGTGAAATAACCGCAAAAAACGTCATGCTGGCTGTCGGAAACAGCATGATGGGTGATGATGCCGCAGGTCCGATGCTGTATGACCTGATGCAGGAGAACCCGGTCGACGGCTGGATTGCCATTAACGGCGGCAGCGCACCGGAAAACGTGGCGCATCAGGTGCGCGCACTGAAACCGGAACGTCTGTTGATCGTCGATGCTGCGGATATCGGTCTGAACCCCGGTGAAATCCGTATTATTGATCCGGATGATATCGCTGAAATGTTCATCATGAGCACGCATAATCTGCCGCTTAATTTTCTTATTGATCAACTGAAAGAAGATATCAGGGAAGTTATCTTTCTCGGCATTCAACCAGATTTGGTTGCTTTTTATATGCCGGTAAATGAGAAAGTGACCAGTGCTGTTCAGCAGGTTTATGCCGCGTTGCCGGACTGGCAGGATCTCGGCGGATTCACCTTGTTTGAAGGTGAGGAAGACGACAGCGACATTATGTAACTGTCTTTATGAGCAATAAGAACCGCCGTGATCTGAAATGATCAGGCGGTTTTTTTTTATAGTGTAATTTACCGGAATGCAGAAATCAGGGTTGAAATCAGATATCTTCCGGCAGGGCTTTTTTTTTATGGTACAGAGGATTTTTTTTTCTTCCGCTGATGAGACGTAATACCATGAAAAAATTAGTTGTTATTATCCCGCTTGCCCTGCTGCTGTCTGCTTGTGCAACCAAGCAATACCCGCAAACCCCGGCTGTTACTAAAGAAGAATCTGCACTGTTGCATTGTGACTCACTTAAACTTGAAATTGCAAAAGCGCGCAGTATTCAGGAAGACATTGAAAAAACCGGCGAATTTAACGGAAAAACTGTGTTGGGTTTTCTGGGGGATTTCGGGATTGGTAACGGGATAGCAAAAGGAGAGGCGCGGGAAAAAGTCTCTGCACGTCTGGGGCAATTGATGCGTCAGCAGGAAAATAACTGCCGCTGATGTATTGCTATGGCTGATAAATAAAAATACCGCAGAGATTTGCGGTATTTTTTTATGTCAAATCCGTCGGCTGTATCAGCAGCACTTAGGTCCGCCTTTGCTGCCGTAGCGTGCATCCTGGCGATCACGGAAAAACTCTTCATAGGTCATCGGCGTCTGATCAGGATGGGTATTTTTAATATGCTGTACGTAATTATCGTAATCGGGTACGCCAATCATCATTTTAGCGGTCTGCCCGAGATAACGTCCTGCTTTTGCGAGAGTATCAAACATAATTATAACCCTGAAACTGTCTTGCGGATGGAAAACCGGCGGTTGCCCGCCGGTATCAGTACAACAAGTATACCAGAGTTTAGTGCGCAGATTTGCTGTTTGCCACTAAATCGAGGTAGTTTTCCGGCATTGGCTCATAAGGTGTTTCATTATCGGTTGGTTTATCTGACTTCAGTGCTTTGAGCGCGGTCTTCACAGAGAAGATGGCAAGCACCACGACGACAACCATAAAGAACATCGTCAGACCGGCATCCAGACGGTTATTAAACACCAGTTGTGACAGTTGTGACTCAGTGTATTGCACCGGGATATTCCCGCTGTCAATCATTGCCTTGAATTTATTCGCGACAGCCAGGAAGCCGACGCGGGCATCTTCGCTGAACACTTTTTCCCAACCGGCAACCATGGTACAGATTAACAGCCAGGTCATCGGCACCAGTGCCACCCAGGCGTAAGCCTGGCGTTTCATCTTAAACAGAACCACAGCACACAGCATCAGCGCCATACCTGCCAGCATCTGGTTGGCAATACCAAACAGCGGCCACAGGGTATTGATACCGCCGAGCGGATCGACCACGCCCTGATGCAGGAAGTAACCCCACGCCAGCACACACAGCGCGGTGGCGGTCAGGTTTGCCGGTAGTGAGTCTGTCCGTTTCAGTGCCGGGGAAATCACGCCGAGCAGATCCTGCAACATAAAGCGGGCAGAACGTGTTCCCGCATCGACTGCGGTCAGGATAAACAGCGCCTCAAACAGAATGGCGAAGTGATACCAGAAAGAGACATCCATCAGCCCGCCGAGCGCACCGTGGAGAATATACGCCATACCGACCGCGAGTGTCGGCGCGCCCCCTGCGCGGGAGATAATGCTTTGTTCGCCGACTTCATTGGCAATATTGGTTAAAGTTTCAGGAGTTATCTGGAAGCCCCAGCTGCTCACCACACTGGCAGCAGATGCGACAACATCAGTGGTTCCCGGCGGTGCCAGCATTGCCATCGGGCTGTTCATTGCGAAGTATACGCCCGGGTCGATCACACAGGCGGCGACCAGCGCCATAATGGCAACAAACGATTCCATCAGCATGCCGCCGTAGCCGATAAAACAGGCCTGGTTTTCATTGGCGAGCATTTTCGGCGTAGTGCCGGAGGCAATCAGTGCATGGAAGCCGGATACCGCACCACAGGCGATGGTGATAAACAGGAACGGGAAGAGATCGCCCGCCCAGACCGGACCTGTGCCATCAATAAATTTGGTCAGCGCAGGCATTTCCAGCATCGGGCGCATGATTAAAATACCGATTGCCAGCCCGATAATGGTGCCGATTTTCAGGAAGGTAGACAGGTAATCACGCGGTGCCAGCAGTAACCAGACCGGCAGAACCGCCGCGACAAAACCATAACCGACCAGCATCCAGGTCAGTTGAACGCCGTCATAATCAAAATAAGGAGCCCAGGTCGGGCTTTCTGCTACCCAGCCGCCGGAAATAATCGCAAAAATCAGGAAAACCAGCCCGATAACAGAGACTTCCCCGACACAGCCCGGCCGGATATAGCGGGTGTAAATTCCCATAAAAAAGGCGAGCGGGATAGTAAAGGCGACAGTGTAAGTTCCCCACGGGCTGTGTGTCAGGGCTTTCACCACAATCATTGCCAGAACGGCGAGGATAATCACCATGATCATAAAGCAGGCGATCAGGGCAATAACACCGGCAACATTCCCCATTTCCTCTTTAACCAACTCTCCGAGGGAGCGCCCGTTGCGGCGGGTAGAGACAAACAGCACCATGAAATCCTGTACCGCACCGGCTAATACCACACCGGCCAGCAACCAGAGCATGCCGGGAAGATAGCCCATTTGTGCCGCGAGAACCGGACCGACCAGCGGACCTGCACCGGCAATGGCGGCAAAGTGGTGACCGAACAGAACCTTTTTATCTGTCGGTACATAATCAAGCCCGTCATTATTTTTAAACGCGGGTGTCATCCGGGTTGCATCGACTTTTAATACTTTCTCCGCAATAAAAATCCCGTAATACCGGTACGCCACCAGATAGATACAGACAGCCGCAACAACAATCCAGAGTGCATTGATTTGCTCACCCCGGTTCAGCGCGATATATCCGAGGGCAAAGGCACCGACAATCGCGAGCAGAAAGCCCGTGAGTTGCTTGAACGCTTTCATAATTTCACCTGTCCGAATGAGTAAAGTAGAGTAGTTTCGGTTTGTTATTATCAAATTGTACTGCAGAGGAATATCACTAATTCTACTTAGTTCCCATCGTTCCGATCGCGTTTGTGTTAATTTATTTCAATAATGTTAGATTAATCACTGTTAGTGCAATGTAGCGTGTTTGTGGTTTCAGGCAGGTGATAAGTGCGTCTGGAAAATGATAAAAAGAGGACATTCACAGAGTGAATGCCCCGAAAGAGAAACATAGAACATGAATATCTTTTCTGATTAATATTTATATTATTATTTCACTTATTGTTACTGTCATCAGGCGTTTTTGTAGTAACAGAAAGATGAGCATCAGAGAAAAAGAAACGTGGTGTGTTTGTTATCGGGGTTGATTTTAAAAGCACCCTATTTTTGATCTCTTCTCTTACTTCATCAAATTTAACCGCACCGGAGTTTTCACCATAAAATTTATCACATAATAATGTATTGAATATGTTTTCAGATATACTATGATAAATATCAGATCTGACTGACATTCTTTCTGTTAATAATGCTGTTTTATATAATCCCTGAAAGCTTGCCAGTTCTTTTTGCTTGTTTTGTATGACTTCAATATCTGATTTTTGATTTTTAATATTATTTATGATTTCATCCATTTTCATTAGCATTATATTTTCAATTTCATCAGGAATGGCGCTGTCTATATTTATATTGATTATTTTTTTTATTCAGATCGTTGTCATTGAGTATTGTCTGAAGTATCGATGAATTTGCACATCTGCAATCAAGTTTTTCATTCTTAAAGTATTCGTTATGTATCTCATTAAATAGATTTTTTTTTAGCATCACTACCAATTTTTGCGTGGTTTCCTCTGCACGTTTGGTCGATGGTCCGGTTGATAAATGCTGAGATAAACGTAGTTCTTTCTTGTTCAATCCACTTTTTTTATACCTTGATTTAAGTTTTTTTCTGTACGTGATATAAAATCGCTATCCGGTATTTCACCTGGTTTTATCATCGGTATATTTGTTCTGCTGACTGTTATCAGTATGTTTTTACTAAGTTCCCTTGTATCGGTTGTTAATGTGTTTTTATTAAGGTTGAATTTCATGGTTGTGTTTTGAATGTAATTTATTCTTTCAGATAATTTTTTTAAAATTAAGTGAGTTTAATATTTTACCTTCAATTTTAGGTGATGGTATTTCAATGTTTACCTGGTATCCCGGAATATCACTCATTCTCATCTTGTCATCCTCATTATATTGTTTGATTCTTAATTATGTCTATTTTTATTATTATTTCTTTAATAAAACAAATATTAGAGTTTCTTGTTGTATTTTGTTTTTATATGTTTTGTTGTAATAATAAACTTATAGTATGAGTTAAATGTAAAAGCATGATTTTGATTGTTTGTCATAATATCGGCATTATCTGAACAATAAAGGAATCGACATGCCGGATTTAGTATCATTTCACCGTATTGCCATGATGCTGCTGCGCCATATTGGTCTGGACGCTCCGCCACCGGCGGCAGATCAACATACTTTTATGTTAACCATTGATGAACGCTATTCTCTGTCCCTTACCATCATTGATGCATCAGACTGGTATATCTCAGCGAATGTAGGTGAGTTACCACACATTACACAAAGTGATGAATTGATGCGGAATATCATGAAGCTGAATGCATTAACGCAGCTTGCCGGGCAGCCGGTTATTTCACTTAATGAAAAAGAAGAGTGGGTTATCTGGAGCCGTTTGCCGCTGAGCGGAACGGAAGACAGCCAGGTAATTGAGTTATTCGAGTATTTATTAAAATCAGCAGATTATCTGTTGGATCTCCATTAATCATAAAAGGAATTATGATGCCTAATATTCATCAGCAATTATCTGTGCATAGCCGGCAGGGGCAGGAACAATCTCCTCCGCCTTTACCACCTAAAACACAGCATCAGGGGCGGACGATGGTGTTACAGGCGTCACAAAGCCGTCCTCCTGCACCTTTGCCCCGCCCGGAACATTCTCTTTTTGATAATGTTCCGTTACGCCAGCATCATACAACTGCGGGTTCAAATCATCGTAATGCGGTGTATGACACTTGCGTACCAACTACCGCCCTTATGCAACCGCCATCCCGCCCGGCACCGGTTCCTCCGTCACGGGTACATGAATTTATGCAGCCCCCGTCTTTTCATGCACCATCACCGCCATCATCACAGGAACGCGCCAGAATGCCGTTACCGGGAGAGGGGGCGCATTTATCACTGGCACAACGCAGAGCGGCACCTCAACTGACACCTTTCGTTCCGGATATGAAAACGGGCATGTCGGGAAATGCATTTAAGCAATTGGAAATAAAAACATCAGACCGGCTTGATCCGGATAATTTTATTGCCAGAACCAATCATCAACGCTTTGGTAATATTGATACCTGCGCAGCAACCCGGTTGTTTACACCGCAAGGCAAAGGTCTGCCTGCAAACCAAATGAAGGTTGACGGGATAGATCTGGCGATGCGCAGTCAGTACCCTAAACCAGAAGGACTTCGCGACCATCTATGTATGCTGGCAGATCAAAAACCGGCGGTATTGGTTGTGCTTTCTTCTGATAAGGATATTGAGGGCAGGAGGCTTCCTGCGTATTTCAAAGAAAGTGATCAATATAGCGATGTTTCTGTCGCATGCAAATTTAACCCGGCAGCGCGTACTGCAATGGCAGGTAACCTGGAATTGCATAATTACCGGATAGAAATAACAGTAAACGGCAAAACAACACCTATATCGGTTATACATGTTAATAACTGGGAAGACTGCACCACCGTTGATTCTTCGGCACTGACGAAACTGGTTTCAGGTATTAATCAGAAAATTGAGCAGAAGGTTAAACAAGACAGTAGTTACAACCCTCAGCCATTTATTCATTGCAGTGCCGGAATCGGTCGTACCGGCGTTGTTGCCGGTGCGATGGAAATATTGAAGCCTGGTAATAAGAACACGCCGGAGGAAATAGTTTTGCAACTACGTGAAACCGGTTGTTCAAAAATGGTACAGACTTCAGATCAGTTCAATACGCTGATAAATCTGCATAAAGAAGTAAAATCCGGATCTTAAAACACCATAAAGGGAGTTACTATGGGACCTGTACAGGGAACACAAGGACATCAGGCGATTCAGACCCTGAATAATGATACATACGGCTCAACCGGCAGTAGCAGTTCATCGTCGTATGTCAGTTCATCCGGGATAAAATCAATCTTATCAAATGCCTGGAATGCCATTAAATCTGCGTTTTCCAATGTGCTTTCGTCATTCGGTAATCACCTCGCCGGACAGCAGGGCAGCGCAAAACCGGGCAGAGAAATAACCATAGATATGGCTTCGCGTCCGCTTCCGCAGATTCCCGGAAAAGCGGCTGAAAGTGAGTATGCGGAAATTAGCTTCGGTACGGCTGAACAGGCTGTAGTAAAAACAACACAGGAATTGTTATCACGGTCACTGCCGCCGATTCCTGTGGACGATGACGGAGGTCACTACGCAGCAGCCAATTTTGACGGGGAGTCACAGGAACTACCTGTGCTACGTGATGAATCAACATCTGAACCGATCTATGCCACAGTGAATAAACATGCAGCGCTGAGTGAAGCAGAGCAGGCAAAAATTAATCTGTGGGAAGGGATAACAGATGGTTGCGGGTCTGAAGCACCGCCGGTGCCGGGGTATACAGACAGAACACCGATTTATACACAGACGCCGGAGAATGATCTGCGGGGAGAGAGTGATTACGCCGATCCGCGTGAATTACTGTTTGGTGAAGACATGCTGCGGCAGCGTTATATGAGTGAAATGATGAAAAATCAGTAACAGATTAAATACCCCGTGCAATGATAGTTGAACGGGGTATTTTTACCTGTGTATCAGGATACGTTTCGCGGACGGATAATCATAGACACCAGCCGCTTGCCAAACACAGTCAAAATCAGCCCTGCCATAATAAAGCCAAGACCGGCGAACTGCATCATGGTGATGGTTTCACCCAGCAACAGCGCGCTACTGGCAATCCCCGCGAACGGTACGAGTAAGGCAAAGGGTGTGACCCGCCAGGTTTCATAGCGACCTAATAAACGGCTCCATAATGTGTAACCGACAAAGGTGGAGAGATAGGCAAGATACATAATCGCGCCCACGGTCAGCAGGCTGATATGAGAGATGCTGCTGATAATCGCGTCCGCACCTTCAACATACAGTGACATCAGAAGAAACGGGATAATCGGCACCAGTGCGCTCCATGCCACCAGGGACATTCCGTTACAGTCCGGCGTTTCTTTCATAATCAGTCGGTTGCAGATATTACCACATGCCCAGGAAAAGCCGCCCGCCAGAGTCATCATCAGCGCCATAAAAGGAATATCTGTCAGGCTGCCGGAATCTCCGCCTTTTGCCAGCACAGTCAGACCAACAACCGCGACAATAATACCAACCACCTGGCTGAATTTAAGTGACTCTTTGAGGATCAACCCGCCGAGCACGATAGTGAAAAAAACCTGAGACTGGAGTACGACAGAGGCAATACCAGCCGGCATTCCGGCTTTTACGGCACTGAATAAAAACGCAAACTGACCGAAGCAGATTGTCAGACCGTAGATAACCAGGCGATTGAGGGCAATTTTCGGGCGCGGAATAAAAAATACGGCAGGGATCGCCACAAACAGAAAGCGCAGCATACCGAGGAATAATGGCGGAATACCGGTTACCCCCACTTTAATGACCACGAAATTCACCCCCCAAATCACGGCAACCAGCAGGGCGATTAAAATATCATTAACTTTCATATCAGGTATTTATCTCTCTTTTATTATTTTGATAATACACGGAGCCACGCGCATTATCAGGCGGGAAAGAGTAGCAAAATTAAGTCTTTATCATTGTATACCCTTATTCATTCAAACTGCAGGTTCGTTGGCTGCACTCAGCCAGCCGGGTCACATAGTTTATCTATGTTCCCAGTCTGGCTTCCTTTGCCGCCTGCCTGCATCTTGAATGACGTTGAGTATAGAGCAGCGCCCCGGAACCGATATCGACAATCAGGGCGAAATTATTCGTAAACTGTTATGAAATACGGAAAAAACCGGGGCAGAGATGATTGATCACCATCATCATATACTTCTTTATCACAGTTATAATTCATCATGCAATTGTAAAGTTCCTGCCGGTGTCAGTGTCATCACCTGATAACGGTGATAAAAGTTCGACATTTTTGACGAGTCCGTCCACACCGTCGCCCGTCACAGTCACTAATTATAAAAACAAGATAAAAATAATACAAAAACATTCAATGGGTTAAGGAAATTCGGTTTAAATCTTAAAACTGGCATAAACCCTGCATGATTAGTGGCGATAAGGCGGTATTTATCCGCTAAGATACGATATAGGAGCAATGTTGATGGAAAAAATCATCACCGTCTGCCCGTATTGCGCCTCTGGTTGTAAAATTAACCTGAAGGTGGAGAACGGGAAGATCATTGGCGCGGAGGGCGCAAATGGTCACACTAATGAAGGAGAGCTCTGCCTGAAAGGGTATTACGGCTGGGACTTCATTCATGACACCAAGATTTTAACCCCCCGCTTAAAAAGTCCGATGATCCGCCGCGAACGCGGTGGAAAACTGGAACCGGTTTCCTGGGAAGAGGCGATTGAGTTTGCCAGTTCCCGTCTGTTGGCTATCAAAGAGAAGTACGGCCCGAAAGCGATTATGACTACCGGGTCATCCCGTGGTCCGGGTAATGAAGCTAACTTTGTGATGCAAAAATTCGTACGTGCAGCGGTCGGTAGTAATAATATCGACTGCTGTGCGCGTGTCTGACACGGCCCTTCGGTTGCAGGTCTGCAGCGTTCGGTCGGTAATGGCGCAATGAGTAATTCAATCGTTGAGATTGAAGATACCAAATGTATTTTTGTCTTCGGTTACAATGCCGCAGACTCACACCCTATCGTCGCCCGTCGTATTCTTAAAGCGAAAGAGAAAGGTGCCCAGATTATTGTTTGTGATCCGCGTTATATTGAAACTGCGCGTATTGCAGATATTCACTTACCACTGAAAAACGGCTCTAACATTGCGCTTATCAATGCATTCGCGCATGTTATTATCGAAGAGAATCTGCAAGATAAAGCCTTTATCGATGTACATACAGAGCAATTCGATACGTATCGCGAGTTAGTTGCGCCATACACACCGGAATCAGTGGAAGCGACAACCGGTCTTAAAGCCGATGATATCCGCAGAACTGCCCGCATGTATGCGAAAGCTGAAAATGCCGTCATTCTGTGGGGTATGGGTGTTACGCAGTTCTATCAGGGTGTGGAAACTGTCCGCGCACTGACCAGTCTGGCGTTACTGACCGGTAACATGGGTAAACCGCATGTCGGTGTCGGCCCTGTCCGTGGTCAGAATAACGTTCAGGGTGCCTGTGATATGGGCGCACTGCCGAATACACTGCCGGGTTATCAGTATGTGGAAGATAAAGCATCACTGGAGAAATTCGCCAAATTCTGGGGCATTGATAAAATGCCGGAAGAATTAGGTATTCCGTTAAGTGAAGTTCCGCACTTTATTGATGAGGGCGTGCTGAAAGCACACTACGTGATGGGTGAAGATCCGCTTCAGACTGAGCCGGATCTGGCAACTATCCGTCGTACCTTCGACAAACTGGAACTGCTGATAGTCCAGGATATCTTTATGACCAAAACGGCGGCAATTGCTGACGTTATTTTCCCTGCCACATCCTGGGGTGAACATGAAGGTGTTTATACGGCAGCGGATCGCGGCTTCCAGCGCTTCTATAAAGCGGTTGAGCCGGTCGGTGATGTGAAAAAAGACTGGGAAATTATCAGTCTGATGTCCACCGCGATGGGTTACCCGATGCACTACAATAACACCAAAGAGATTTGGGATGAGTTACGTGAACTCTGCCCTATCTATTATGGTGCGACGTACGAAAAAATGGCAGATCTCGCGTATATCCAGTGGCCGTGCCGTGACGTTGATGACAGTGACCAGGGAACAGAATACCTGTATGACGGCGGGCAGTTTGATACCCCGAACGGCAAAGGGCAGTTCTATACCTGTGACTGGCATCCGCCGATTGACAAACTGAGTGATGAATATCCGATGGTACTGGCAACAGTCCGCGAAGTCGGTCACTACTCTTGTCGTTCAATGACCGGTAACTGTAAAGCACTGGCTGCACTGGCAGATGAACCTGGTTTTGTTCAGATCAATACAGCTGATGCGAAAGAGCTGGGCATTAAAGATCAGGAACTGGTTTGGGTGTCATCCCGTCAGGGTAAAGTTATCACCCGTGCGAACGTCAACGATCGTCCTAACAAAGGGGCGATTTACATGACTTACCAGTGGTGGATTGGTGCGTGTAATGAGCTGGTGGCAGAAAACCTCAGCCCGATTACCAAAACACCGGAATATAAATACTGTGCGGTGCGCATTGAACCTATTGCGGATCAGCATAAGGCTGAACATTATGTTGTTCAGGAATATACCGCTATTAAACGCCGTCTGCGTGAAGCAGCGGAAGGGTGTTAATTCCGTCGTCGTAATATGATAAAAAAACCAGCGCTCAGAAATGACCGCTGGTTTTTTTATTTTCTATAATTTAATTATTAAACTAACAATTAAACGGTATTAATTCAGTTTCTGATTTCTGGTAACAATGTCGTGCATAAAGAATAAATGAACATATTGCGACAGGTATTTTGTTTAATTGCGAAATACTTTTTCTTGAGACGCATTCTTATTTAAAAAATCATTATAAAAACAAATATCAGATTAATGATTATCTTCTTCAAATATATCCTGTACGGAAATACCTAACCGTTGCATGCGGGATAATAACGTGGTGCGTTTCAGTCCCAGACGCGTTGCGGCTCCCCGCGCCCCGGCGACCACACCATTGGTGGCTTTCAGTGCATCAATAATCCGGTCCCGCTCTTCATCATCATTTTCCGGTGCGGTGGTCTGCATCCGTTTTTCCAGTGAACTTGGTGTTTCAAGCGCCGTTTTCAGGCGGGAAAGCTTTGGGATATTAAGCTCATGCAGCTGAATATTCAGTGTGTTACCGCGTGTAAGGATAACCGCCCGCTCAATCACATTTTCCAGCTCGCGCACATTACCGGGCCACGGATAACGGGCCAGTTTTTCCAGTGAATCGCGGGGAATGCAGTCAATTTTCCGGTTCATCCGCTGTGCAATTTTTTGTGTGAACCAGGTCGCCAGCAACGGAATATCCTCCGGACGGTCGCGCAGCGGCGGGATCCAGATAGGGAACACATTCAGGCGATAGTAGAGATCTTCACGGAACTCACGGTCGTCCGTCATGGATTTCAGGTTACGGTTAGTGGCGGCAATCAGCCGGACATCGACCGGGATAACCTTATTACCACCGATCCGCTCAATCTCCCGCTCCTGTAATACCCGCAGCAATTTTGGCTGGAGATCTAACGGCATATCACCGATTTCATCCAGGAACAGGGTGCTTTTATCTGCCATTTCAAAGCGGCCGATATGGGTTGTGGCAGCTCCGGTAAACGCGCCTTTATCATGCCCGAACAGGTCGCTTTCCAGCAATCCTGACGGGATGGCCGCACAGTTCATTTTAATCATACTGCGGTGATGGCGGGCGCTCAGGCGATGGATTGCCCGGGCGATAAGTTCTTTCCCGGTGCCGGTTTCACCGAGGATAAGCACGGTGCTGTCACTGTTGGCAACCAGGTCCACCTGCTCAAGAATGTTGCGCATGGCATCACTCTGGAAAATGATTTCACTGAAGCTTTCATTATTATGAATCTGTTCATTCAGCCACAGATTTTCATGTTTCAGGCTGTCTTTCAGACGGGTAATTTCCCCGTAAGCCGCCGCATTATCGACAGCAATCGCAAACCGGGCTGCAATTTGTTTCAGTAAATTACAGCTGTCATCCGTGAAAACAGTATTGTTTTCATGGGATAACACCAAAACACCAAGTGGTTTATGGTTAAAGGCCAGTGGCAGCAGCAGTGTTTCTGACATTCCCTGGGCGCAGACATGCTGATACAGCGGATCTTGCGTTCCGCTGTTGAGTGTCAGGCGCATAGGCTGATTACTGTCAAGCACCTGCGCCAGATCCGGATGCAGTTCATTCAGATGATACAGTGTTTTCTCAACCGGCTTAGAACGCTGGTAATAGCTTGAATAACAAAGGTATACAGCAGAACTGTAGTTGTCGCACAGTGCAATACTTATCTGGCTCAGTCCGAAAAACCGGTGAATTTCACGCGATACTTCAGCAACTAATCCATCCATCTCCAGATGGGACAGGACAGAATTTGTGATATCAACCAATATTCTGTACTGGTCACGTTCATGGCGTATGTGTTCGGTCTTTTCAGTATTGTCCACAACGTCTCCGCTCGTCTTCGTCTTCATCATTCCTGATCCGACGGTTTGCTCTTAAAAATAATCCTGCTCTGAATAGTTTTAGGTATAAATAAGTTTCAGAGAGGTAATAACCATTATTGTAATGACTCTATAAAAAAAAGAATATCGTTGTCTGATTTAAGTTTGATCCAATCCCCTATTTTTCTCCGGGGTGAAAACTTAATATATTATGACACATAACGATAAAAACATTATCGTCAAAAATGTCGAATTATGTGACGACTATTTTTAGTATGGTACACAGTTCGACAGCACTATTTATTAATACGCTGATTTCACTGGTTTTTAAAAAAAATGCAAAACTGGCACGATGCATGCTTGTTTCCTGATTATTCTAATCAGAAGATGGCTGCACCGGGAATGCCGGGTGTGAGGTCGTCGTGTATCATTCAGGAGAGTATGATGAACCGTTTCATCATTGCAGACCCAAAAAAATGTATTGGCTGTCACACCTGTGAAGTCGCTTGTGTCGTTGCCCACCAAGAGCAGGAAACCGGTATTGAAACCATGGTTAAGGATGGTTTTTTCCCCCGTATCCATGTGATGAAAGGGTACACTATCAGTACGGCGGTTGTATGCCGTCAGTGTGAAGATGCGCCGTGTGCCAATGTTTGCCCGAACGGCGCTATCAGTCGTAAAGATGATTTTGTTTATGTCGATCAGTCAAAATGCATCGGCTGTAAAACCTGTGTTATTGCCTGTCCTTACGGCACAATGGAAGTGATCAGCCGTCCGGTTGCGCAGATGGCCACCGCACTGAATACTATCCCGCAGTATCGTGCTGAAGCCCATAAGTGTGATCTTTGTAATACCCGTGCGGGCGGTCCTGCATGTGTGGAAGTATGTCCGACACAAGCATTGATCGTTGTTGACCGTAATCGTATGGATGAGATTGTAAAAGAGCGTCGTCGGCGTGCAGCATTTGAAATGCCGGCTGACCTGATGTCCTGAGGCCCGGCTGATGCATGAAGTTACGTTATGTCAGAATGCGCTTGATATTATTGAACAGCAGGCAAAACAGAGCGGGGCGCAGCGCGTTACCGGCGTCTGGCTTGAACTGAGTACCGTATCCTGTATTGAAAAGGATGCACTGCATTTTTGTTTTGATATCGTTTGCCGTGATTCGGTGGCGGAAGGTGCTGAGCTGCATGTTACCATTGTACCGGCACAAGCCTGGTGTCGTGATTGTCAGAAGACAGTCAGTGTGCCCGGGTTAAGTACCGGGTGTACGCATTGCGGCAGCCATAATCTTCAGGTAGACAGCAGCGACGCCATGCAGGTGAAGCAAATCGAAATTGAATAGTCCCGTAAGGGCATTTTAGCAAATCAGGAGCCGGTTATGTGTTTAGGTATTCCCGGGCAAATTGTCACTGTAGGTGAATCTGCGACAGACAATGCGCAAGTTGAAGTATGTGGTGTCAGACGGGATGTGAATATCGCGCTGGTTTGTGAAGGTGAAACGGCCGCTATGCTGGGTAAATGGGTATTAGTGCATGTTGGTTTTGCGATGAGCATTATTGATGAGCAGGAAGCCCGCGATACACTGGATGCTTTGCTGGCAATGGAAAGTGTTGAAGAAGATGTTTCTTATTTTTTGCGTGGTAACGCATAGCGTTCCTGATATTTTTTCGATTTTTATAAAAAAACACCCGAAACATCATCGGGTGTTTTTTTTTTATTACTATGATTTTATTGGTTAATATTTGTACGTAATAATCACTGCGTTTAAATATAAGCAGTATTAATATTTAATGTTTGTATTTATAGAGGAAAATACTTTTCATCGTGAATTAAATAACCATTTAGAACTTTGTTTCTTTATATTTCCGGGACTATAATACGCCCACGCTACATTACTTATGTAGCGAAACCAAAAGTGGCGGTAAGCATATTATCGCAGTACTTTAATACGGATATATCACATTATATTGCCCGGGAAGGGCGTAAAGGATTAAAAATGAAAGAATTAAACATCGTTGAAGTTAATGCAGTTTCTGGTGCCGGCCGTCTTCAGGACGCTATGACTTCATTTGGTGGCCGTATCGGTACTAAATTTGGCGGGGAAAAAGGCGCAGCACTGGTTGCTGGTCTGGGTAACAAACTGGGCGGCCGTGTTGAAACTGCTCTGAAAGGTATCCCTGTTGTTGGTAAACTGATCGGTAAATTATTAGGTTAATTACCGCTTTTTTTATGAACAAAGCAATAACAAAAGTTAGTCTTATATTTTTGAAAACGTCTTTTTGTATAAACGTTAATCTTTATTTCTGAACAGGTCCTGTCAGAAAAGAATAATCTGATTTTTTGTTATGTATAAACCCGCATATATGCGGGTTTTTTGTTTTTTTCTTATCGCACAATTATCTGGTTTGTGCTAAAAATTAATTATAAAATTAAACAGTAGTGATATTGAACACCTGTGATTTAACCCGGTAGTATGAAACTTCATTATATGTTCACGACGTTTTCATCCCTGTATCAATTCGGTTACCGGTTATTTACCGGACAATAAAACTACCCGGATGACAGACCATAATGATAGATTCTGAATTATCTGAGCGGAATGGTACTCGCATTAAGTACTGTATTTATGGTTTCATGGTTTCTGAGAGATAAAACCGAGGATAAATATATGGTTCAGGCGACACTGCTGTCAGGAATTATTCAGGCCCTGATGAAGCATCAGGGGCGTGCACAGCGGGATACGCATTATCCCGGCTGGCATGCGGCGCCTGTCTGCGGCCTGATGAATGATCCTAACGGGTTTATTTATCATAAAGGTCGCTGGCATCTGTTTTATCAATGGAATCCTTTTGGCTGTGAACATGAAAAAAAATGCTGGGGACACTGGCATTCAGAGGATTTGGTTCACTGGTCCCATGCCCCGGTTGCGCTGCTGCCTTCCGGAAATAATGATTCCGGCGGGTGCTTTTCCGGAAGTGCTGTGGATAACGAAGGTACCCTGACGCTCTGTTATACCGGTAATATTGAATACAGCGACGGCTCACGAACGGCGAGGCAATGTCTGGCGCGGGAGAAACCTGACGGCGGATTTGAAAAATACGGACCGGTACTCGGGCTGCCTGAAGGGTACAGCGGTGATGTGCGTGATCCGAAAATCTGGCGGCATAATAACCACTGGTATATGGTGCTGGGCGCCCGTGATAATAATGATAAGGGCAGAGTGCTGCTGTATGACGCCGCTGAATTAGGTGACTGGACGCTGCGCGGTATTCTGGCGGGCAGTCATTATGGTGGTCTGGGTGATGCGGGATATATGTGGGAGTGCCCGGATCTGTTCAAACTGAATGGTGAATGGGTCTTATTATGTTGCCCCCAGGGAATGCCCCGTGATGCAACCCGTTTCCTTAACACCTACCCGAGCACTTATCTGGTCGGGCAGTTTGATTATGAAAGTAAAATTTACAACCATAAACCTCAGGTGAATGAGGTGGATGCCGGGTTTGAGTTTTATGCGCCGCAGACATCACTGGCAGAAGATGGCCGCCGTATCATGATTGGCTGGATGGGGGTGCCTGATGGTGAGGAAATGTTGCAGCCGACGATAAAAAATGGCTGGATCCATCAGATGACCTGCCCGCGTGAATTATCATTGCGCAAAGGGCATTTGTATCAGCAACCGGTTGCCGAGCTTAAACAATTACGCGGCGCAGGCGGGCAGTGGTCAGGCGAGGCGGATAATGCCCTGGAACTGAATGCGAGACGCCTGGAAGTTATCATCAAACTGACCGGACCGCTTATTCTCAATTTCAGCAAACAACTGATTTTTTCCTATGACGGACAGGAAGTCCGTTTATCACGCCGCAGTCTGATAAGCGGTGTTTGGCTGCATCGTTACTGGCAGGGTGAAGTGACACAACTCCACATTTTCACTGATCATTCCAGTGTTGAGATTTTTATCAATGATGGTGTTGCGGTGATGAGTAACCGTTATTTTCCTGTACAGCCCGCCACACTGAGTTTTCGCGGACTTTCCCATGTTCAGCTCAGCTATTGGCAGCTGAATATGGCAGAAGTGGCATAATTATTATGCAGTAAAAAGACCGGCTCAAAAGAGCCGGTCTTTTTTTATCAGGCAGTTACCGTGATTACAGAGTAAACACACCAATCACTGCCATCACACTGAGGATCGTAGCTAAACCATAAAACACCCAGCGTCCGGCAGGGACGTGGATTTTCAGGTCATGCATACAGTGATGGAGACGGTGAAGCGCACACCAGATTGGCAGGATAATCATCAGCAGCAGGAATACTTTACCGATGAAGCTCTGACAAAATGCCAGAACCCGCCCGTAATTGAGTGCGCCATGTGCAATATCAAATGGCAGCATAAAGGCCAGCAGCACAATAACGGCAGGTGCGACAATCGCACTCCACATACCGCCCGCACCAAACAAACCCCAGAAAACCGGTTCTTGTGAGCGTTTCGGATTCGGATTAATCATTTTCGGCTTCCTTCCTTATCACAGCAGTGCAACGGCGAGAATAGCGGCGTTAACAATGATGGTAACCACCCAAAGCCCGCGTACAATCGGCTCCGGTCCCATTTTTTCATTTTTAATGACAATGTTGGCAGCCTTGGGTGCCAGCTGGAACCAGGTGACGGTGTGCAGCAGTGTACCGGCAAGTGTCAGGATATTGATTAACACCACAACCGGGTTTTGCAGCAGATGGACATAATCAGCCCAGTCAGCGGGACCGCCTTTCAGGCAGTAAACACCGTACATTACCAGCAGGCTGAACCACAGCTGAACCACCGCCGTGCCTTCGCGCACCATGTAAAAACGGTAAAAACCGAGCTTATTCCACCATGTCGGTGTCATTTCACGCACATAAGGTTTACGTTTGGTCGTCATTTCTCTCTTCCTTATTGTGGTTTCAGACGGGCAATAATAAAGTCTTCCGCACTGGCGACTTTCCCCTGCTGAATTGCCGCCGCCGGATCCACATGTTTCGGACAAACTTCAGAGCAGTAGCCCACGAATGTACAGCTCCACACCCCGTTATCACCATTGATTTGCGCCATGCGCTCTTTTTTACCGTGATCACGGCTGTCAGTGTTGTAACGTTGAGCAAGTGCCAGGACACCCGGTCCGAGAAATTCCGGGTTCAGCCCGAACTGCGGACAGGCGGAGTAGCACAGACCACAGTTAATACAGCCTGAGAACTGATGGTATTTCGCCATCTGTGCCGGTGTCTGATTATTCGGTCCTTCGGACGGCTTGCGATCATTGCCGAGAATATAGGGCTTAATCGCTTCCAGACTCTCAATAAAGTGTGTCATATCGACCACCAGATCGCGCTCGACCGGGAAATTCCCCAGAGCATCAATCTGCATGCCTTCCGGATATTCGCGCAGGAACGTTTTGCAGGCGAGTTTCGGCACTTTATTGACCATCATGCCGCACGAGCCGCAGATAGCCATGCGGCATGACCAGCGGTATGAGAGGTCAGGAGCCAGGTTATCTTTGATATAGCCCAGCGCATCAAGCAGTGAAGTCTGCTCATCGTAAGGCACCTGATACGTCACATTATGCGGCTCACTATCCGTTTCCGGGTTATAGCGCATCACGGACATTTTCAGCATTTTCATCTCAGCCATTGACGTTTTCCTTCTCTTTATTCGCCTGTTCAGCCGCAGCAGCTTCGCCGCCGTAAACGCGTTTTGCCGGCGCGGATTTGGTGATTTTCACATCACTGTATTCCAGGTGCGGCGAGCCATCCGGATTATGGAAAGCGAGGGTATGTTTCAGGAAGTTGACGTCATCACGCTCTGTACAGCCTTCATCCAGACGCTGGTGGGCGCCACGGGACTCTTTGCGGTTAAGCGCCGAGTGCGCCATACATTCCGCCACATCCAGACCAAATCCTAATTCAATGGTATACAGAAGATCAGTATTGAAAACACTGGAGTGATCGGTGATTTCAACCCGTTTAAAGCGCTCTTTCAGCTCTGCCAGTTTATCGACGGTTTTCTGCATCAGTTCCGGCGTCCGGTAGATACCGCAGCCTTCTTCCATGGACTCGCCCATTTCATCGCGCAGTTTCGCCCAGTTTTCTGTGCCTTTCTGGTTCATCAGCGCTTTCAGGTTGTTTTCGATATCCGCTGTGCGGGCGTCGATAGCATTACTGTTGGCACTGTGCGTTTCCTGCGCGTGTTTTGCCGCTTGTTCACCTGCCAGACGACCAAAGACCACCAGCTCTGCCAGTGAGTTTGAACCAAGGCGGTTAGCCCCGTGCAGACCGACAGACGAACATTCACCGACTGCAAACAACCCTTTGATCCGGGTTTCACAATGATGATCAGTTTCGATGCCGCCCATCGTGTAGTGCGCGGTCGGACGAACCGGGATCGGCTCTTTTACCGGGTCCACACCTACGTAAGCTTTTGACAGTTCACAGATAAACGGCAGGCGCTCAAGCAGTTTTTTCTCACCGAGATGGCGCAGATCCAGATACACCACATCACCACGGTTTGTTTTCACTGTGCGGCCTTTGCGCCACTCATGCCAGAATGCCTGGGACACTTTATCGCGCGGTCCGAGTTCCATATATTTGTTTTCAGGATGGCCGAGCGGGGTTTCAGGTCCCATGCCGTAATCCTGTAAATAGCGGTAACCGTCTTTATTGACCAGAATGCCGCCTTCACCACGGCAGCCTTCTGTCATCAGAATACCTGAGCCCGGCAGACCGGTCGGGTGATACTGGACAAACTCCATATCCCGCAGCGGAACACCGTGGCGGAACGCCATTCCCATACCATCGCCGGTCACAATGCCGCCGTTGGTGTTATAACGGTAAACGCGTCCGGCACCGCCGGTTGCCATAATGATTGAGTTAGCGCGGATCTGAACTTTCGTGCCTTCCATCATATTGAGTGCCACCAGACCACGCGCCTGACCTTCATCCACGATAATATCGAGGACAAAATGCTCATCAAAACGCTGGATCTGCGGGTATTTCAGCGAGGTCTGATACAGCGTATGCAGCATGTGGAAGCCGGTTTTATCGGCGGCAAACCAGGTCCGCTCGATTTTCATCCCGCCGAAGCGGCGGACATCCACGGAACCATCTTCTTTACGGCTCCACGGGCAGCCCCACAGTTCCAGCTGCGTCATCTCAGCCGGACAATGCTCAACAAAATACTCAACTACATCCTGCTCACATAACCAGTCGCCCCCGGACACCGTATCATTGAAATGATAATCATAGGAATCATGGGATTGCGTCACAGCCGCAGAGCCACCTTCTGCGGCAACGGTATGGCTGCGCATCGGGTAGACTTTTGAGATCAGAGCAATTTTCAGGTGCGGGTTGGCTTCAGCGGCAGCAATTGCTGCCCGTAACCCGGCACCACCAGCCCCGATAATTGCGATATCGGCATTAAAGGTTTGCACTGTGCTTCTCCATTGTTCAGGTAAATCGAAAGTTAAAATGTAAAAATAAATCTAAAACGAAAATTTAAAATTGTTATCAGTAACCGAATCCTTTCAGTCGATTGGAATACCAATCATTCGCGGTTACAAATCCGTAATAAAAATGATGTCTTAGCTAAAGTATAACGAATAGCGAATCGTTTAAATTTGATGTAACCAAGGGTTTTCATCGCTAATTGAACGTTTTTTTCGGATGATTACCTTGTAACTTAGCGTGATAACTCAAGTAATTATTTACTTGTATATTATTTTGTTTATTTTACGTTAAGACGAATATATAGAGTAAACAGATAATTAGCGCTAAAAGCATAGCGCATATTATTAGCTTAACAATAAATAAATGGCAGCAGTGTGAGTCGGCATGAAAATATCTGCTAAATCAGTCAGTTTTCGGGTATTTCACCCGCAGAAACATCAGCAGAAATAACGTATGTTACAAATATGTGATGTCCGTCACGACTGTGGATTATTTCACTCTGATTATGGTTTTTTTATTTTCGTTTTTGCTCATTATCAATCATGGTGTTGCAAAAACAGGCTAAGCTATCTCTATAATATACCCAACGTCATTCAGGATGCAGGAAGGCGGCAAGGGAAGACAGGCGGGGAACATAGATAAACTATGTGACCCGGCTGGATGAGCGTAGCCAACACACCTGCAGTTTGAATGAATAAGGGTATAAAGGGAAAGCGACTGAGAGGAACCCTATGTCTGATTCACCTGTCAATGAAACCGATGTCATTATTATCGGTGGCGGGGCAACCGGTGCCGGGATGGCACGGGACTGTGCCCGGCGCGGTTTGCGTACATTATTACTGGAGCGGTTTGATATTGCGACCGGTGCGACCGGTCGTAACCACGGTCTGTTACACAGCGGTGCGCGTTATGCTGTGACCGATCCTGAATCCGCCCGTGAGTGTATTGCGGAAAACCGTATTTTACGGCGGATTGCACGTCACTGTGTCGAGGATACCGGCGGGCTGTTTATTACGCTGCCGGAAGACTCCCCTGAGTATCAGAAAACATTTATGGATGCCTGCCGTGAAGCGGGCATTGATACACAGCAGATGTCGCCGGAAGAGGCGCTGCGTTTTGAGCCATCCGTTAACCCTGCATTGCTCGGTGCGGTAAAAGTACCGGACGGCACGGTTGATCCGTTTCGTCTGACGGCCGCCAATATGCTGGATGCCCGCGAACATGGTGCGCAGGTGCTGACATACCACGAAGTGATGAGTATTTTGCGTCACGGCGATCAGGTAATTGGCGTGGAGGTTTATGATCATCATGAACAGCGCCGTTATCCGCTGTATGCCAATGTGGTGGTGAATGCGGCGGGGATCTGGGGACAGCGCATTGCGGAGTACGCAGATTTGCGCATTAACATGCTGCCGGCCAAAGGATCGCTTTTGATCCTCGGGCACCGCATCAACCAGCGGGTGATCAACCGCTGCCGTAAACCGGGTGATGCCGATATCCTGGTGCCGGGTGATACCATTTCGCTCATCGGCACGACTTCTGTCCGCATTCCTTATGATGATATCGACAACATGATTGTCACCGCAGATGAAGTGGATACGCTGATCCGCGAAGGGTCACGCCTGGCACCAGCTATGGCGCAGGCGCGTATTCTGCGTGCATACGCAGGTGTCCGCCCGCTGGTGGCAGCAGATGATGACCCGACCGGGCGCAATATCAGCCGCGGTATCGTATTGCTCGATCACGAAAAACGCGACGGACTGCGCGGCTTTATGACGATCACCGGCGGCAAGCTGATGACATATCGCCTGATGGCAGAATGGGCAACAAATATGGTGTGCGAAAAACTCGGACACACCGCGCTCTGCTCAACAGCCGATGAACCGCTGCCGGGCTCTGCACAGTCGGCAGAGCAAACGCTGCGCAAAGTTATCTCGCTGCCGGCACCGCTGCGCGGCTCTGCGGTTTATCGTCACGGTGACCGTGCCGCGCAACTGCCGCACACCACGCGCCTTGATAAAAGCCTGGTGTGTGAATGTGAAGCCGTCACCGCCGGTGAAGTGCGCTATGCGGTGGAAAGTCTGACAGTGAAAAACCTGCTCGATTTACGCCGCCGTACCCGGGTGGGAATGGGAACCTGTCAGGGCGAGCTGTGTGCTTGTCGTGCGGCGGGTTTACTGACGCAGCTGAATGTCACCACAGCGGAAAAATCGGAAACAGAACTGATGCATTTCCTCAATGAACGCTGGAAAGGGGTTCGCCCGATAGCATGGGGAAATGCGCTGCGTGAAAGTGAATTCACCAGTTGGGTTTATCAGGGGCTTTGCGGTCTGGAAACCGGCGGGGATGAGGGGCAGGGAGAACAGTATGAAATATGATGTGGTGATAGCAGGCAGCGGGCTGGCAGGATTGACCTGTGGTGTAAAACTGGCGGAAAGCGGACTGAGCTGCGCCATTATCAGTGCCGGACAAAGCGCGCTGCATTTCTCCTCCGCCTCGCTGGATTTGCTCTCGGCGTTGCCGGACGGGCAGCCGGTCACAGAGCCTTTTTCTGCACTGGCAGAGCTGGCGCGCCAGGCACCGTCTCATCCTTACAGTGTTATGGGTGAATGCGGGGTCCGCCGGGCAATAAGTCAGGCGATGACGCTGTTGCAACAGGATGAACTGCAATTACAGGGGCGGGCAGAGAAAAATCACTGGCGCTTAACGCCGATGGGGCAATGGCGCATGAGCTGGCTCAGCCCTGCGGTCGTGCCTGTTTTACAGGAAAAAAACAGCGCAGAACTGCCGCCGCTTGCCATTGTCGGGATCACCGGGTTTCTTGATTTTCAGGCAGAAATGACGGCGGCGGCACTCACCCGTTCAGGGTATCCGGCGCAGGCTTATACGATTCATCTGCCGTGCCTGGATAAGCTGCGTAATAATCCGAGTGAATTCCGCTCTGTTAATATTGCCCGCCTGCTGGATATCCCGCAGAACCGGCAGGAACTGGCAGACGAACTGAAACAGTGCGCGATTGCAGAGCAGGCGTTGGTGTTACCTGCCTGTTTTGGTCTGGATGACCGGGATGCGGTGGTATTTCTGCAACAACAACTCGGTAAAACCGTGTATCAATTGCCGACACTGCCGCCCTCTCTGTTAGGTATCCGTCTGCATCAGGCGTTGCTGAACCGTTTTCGCCGCGCCGGTGGTTTTGTTATGCCCGGCGATACCGTGATTGCCGCCCGCCGCGAAGGCTCGCGTATCACACAGTTATTCAGCCGCAATCACGGCGATATTCCGTTACAGGCGGATCAGTTTGTCCTGGCATCCGGCAGTTTCTTCAGTAATGGATTGGCGAGTGATATTGACCATATCTATGAACCGCTGCTCAATCTGCGCTTAACGCAAACATTGCCGCGCAATGCATGGACATCAGCAGATCTGTTCGCGCGTCAGCGCTATATGGAAGCGGGGGTGGCGGTAAATGCACATCTGCACCCGGCCGATGATAACGGCGCAATTACCAATCTTTATGCGATCGGTGCGGTACTGGGGGGTTATAACCCGTTACAGGAAGGGTGCGGTGCCGGAGTATCACTGGCAACAGCTATGTATGCCGCAGAGCAGATCCTGACGCAGGCGGCGGCGGACAAAAAAGTGATGCATGAAACGGAGGTGAATGCATGAGCGCGGGACAAACACTGTTTGAAAACTGCATAAAATGCACGGTGTGTACAACTTATTGTCCGGTGGCAAAAGTTAATCCGGACTATCCGGGACCAAAACAGGCCGGTCCTGACGGGGAGCGGTTGCGCCTGAAAGACTCGATGCTGTATGACGATGCGCTGACACTCTGTACTAACTGCAAACGCTGTGAAGTGGCGTGTCCGTCAGATGTAAAAATCGGCGATATTATTGCGCGCGCAAAACTGAAGTATCATCCGTCACGTCCGAAAATCCGTGATGCGATTTTAAGTCACACGGATCTGATGGGATCGCTCTCTTCGCCGTTTGCACCGGTTGTAAATACGATCACCGGGCTGAAACCGGTGCGTAAATTGCTGGATGCGGCGCTGAAAATCGACCACCGCCGTGAACTGCCGAAATACTCGTTCGGGACATTCCGCCGCTGGTACAAAAAACAGCAGGCGGTACAGGATAAATTCAGCGAGCAGGTCGCGTATTTTCATGGTTGCTATGTGAATTATAACCATCCGCAGCTTGGTAAAGATATGATCCGCGTCTTTAACAGCATGGGGATCGGCGTGCAGTTGCTTGAGCGGGAAAAATGCTGCGGTGTGGCACTGATCGCCAATGGCTTTGAAAAACAGGCAAAAAAACAGGCAGCAGTAAATGTGGAATCACTCACTAAAGCCATTGTTGAACAAAATATGCCGGTTATTGCGACGTCATCGACCTGTGCATTCACACTGCGGGATGAATATCCGCATATTCTGGATGTGGATACCGCACCGCTGCGCGATAACATTGAACTGGTGACGCGTTACCTTTACCGGCTGATGCAGGAAGGGCGTAAGCCTGCGCTGCGTCATACGCCGCTGAGAGTGGGGTATCACACACCGTGTCACATGGAAAAAATGGGCTGGACGGCGTATTCCCTCGAGCTTATCCGCTCAATTCCCGGCGTTGAGCTGATTGTGCTGGATTCACAATGTTGTGGTATTGCAGGGACTTACGGTTTCAAAAAAGAAAATTACGAAACCTCGCAGGCCATTGGCTCACCACTTTTCCGCCAGATAGAAGAGTGCGGCATTGATCTGGTGATCAGTGACTGTGAAACCTGCAAATGGCAGATTGAAATGTCTACCAGCAAAAAATGTGAGCATCCGATCTCCCTGCTGGCGCGGGCATTGGCATAAATATCAGATAACACGAACCGGCTGCGGCCGGTTTTTTTACAGCTGAGCTATAGGGTCTGTAGTCAACGACCAGGCATTCTGAAGTATGACGGGTATAAACCGCATTTTCTATTCATATTACTCTCTTTTTCGGTGTTAGCATCCCGGTAACTTTTTAAAAATCATAAAGATACCGAGAGTAATATGCATCGCGCAGCAAAGAATACCGTTACAAAAAGTACAATCACAAAGAATACAGTCACAAAATCCATCATAACAGCGGCAGCACTCTTTCTGTTGGCGGCATGTTCAAGCCGTTTGCCGGATACGACGGAGCAATCAGGTTTTCTTAGTGACTATCAGCGTTTGAATGAAGAAGATACGGTGTCCGGCAATAAAATAAAGGCATGGACATCAACTGAGTTCAGTACAGACAAGCCGGAAACAAAACTTATTTTTACCCCGGTTTCTTTCAGACCGCTGAATAAAAATAATCAGATGGGCAAACAGTTTATGGCGGTGTTGCTCAACTACACTAATCAGCAGATCAAACGGGAACTGGCGAAACATTATACATTGACGGAAACTACCGCTCCCGGAGTGCTGCATTTCAGCGGGGTGATTACCTCGGTTAGTCTGACAAATAAAGAGATGAAGCCGTATGAAGTGCTGCCGGTAATGCTGATTATTGCCGGAACGCAGCTTGTGGTCGGTAACCGGGATGCGGATACCAATCTCTTTTTTGAATGGAAAATTACAGATTCAGTCACGAAAACAGCTCATCTTGAGGCGATCAGGAAGAATAACGGGGTTCAGCTGAGTAACAAACAGCAACAGATAACCCTGGAAGATTTAAAAGAGGCAGTGGATATCATTGCGGCAGAGATCCTGCCTGCCGCATAGTATTCACACCGGCGGCTGATATTACCGGCCGCCCGTTTCCATAATCAGACGCTGTGCTTCAGAGTGCAGCAGTTCCAGCCTGTACTGTAAATCGGTCACTGTGCGTTTAAGCGAGTGGTACTCGCGGCGATCTTCGCGGGAAGTTTCACTGTCATCACTGT
Source organism: Morganella psychrotolerans (assembly GCF_001676155.1). Taxonomy (GTDB): domain Bacteria; phylum Pseudomonadota; class Gammaproteobacteria; order Enterobacterales; family Enterobacteriaceae; genus Morganella; species Morganella psychrotolerans. Next base: position 370,270 of record NZ_LZEW01000012.1, read on the forward strand.
AGCGCAGTTTATTTTCCAGCTGAGACAGTTCGTATTTCGCATCGGACAGTTCGGATTTCTGATCTGCAATTATCCGGCCCTTGGTAAAAAAGATCAGCATATTCTGCCGCTGACGCTCTGAGAGCAGCGGCGAACAGGTTTCCATCATATTATTAAACGCATATTCAGGCCCGACATACAGCGCCGTTTTATAAACACAGTAACCGTCTTTCAGCCCCTGCTGATAACCGGCTTCCCACTGTTTTTGATTGAATTTCAGCTTGTAACGCTCACAATCACGCAGAGTTGAATTGTAGTATTGCGGGTTGCCGCCCCGCGTTCCGATATCATATCCGGTTCCGCGCCAGTCTGCCTGATAGGACAGACAAACCTGTTTCTCTTTTTCGTGCAGAATCTGCACCTCTTTCATGCGTTCGGCTTCCCGCGCCTTTATTTTGGCGATCCCCTCAGGAGTGGCATTATATTGCTCTGTATCAAAATTATCACTGGCATTACCAATCGCGCCGCAGGCAGTCAGCAGAAGCAGCGGAGAGAGCAGCAAAACACGCCGGGCAGTGGCAATTTTTATCATCAGGTTATCCGTTATATTTCTGATCAATCCGTTATATTCCGGGTCAATTATATTTCACGATGGCAGAGAGGTTCTGGCTGTCCAGGGCGCTCAGCTGGCTGCGGTACTGGCGCAGGGTTCGTTCAGAATCACGCTGTTCCTGCTTCAGGCGACGCAGCAGATAGCGGGCTTCGCGGGCATCCTCTTTATCTTTCATTCTGTCTTTACGCTCATCCAGATCCCTGATGGTGCTCTCCAGATTGTCATACTCTTTTGCCAGCTCTTTTATCTGATAGTTGAGATCTTTCCAGTGCAGTCCCATTGTCCATGCTGCATTGAGCTGAGATATCCGCGTGCCTTTTGCATGACAGAGGGTGGTTTCATACGTGTAATTTTGTTTACCGGTTTTATAAGCCTGTAATGGTGTGCAGTATTGAACCATCCCGCTTTTGTGTCCGCTGTCCCACTGTTTCTGATCAACAACAAAATCGTGTTTTTCACACATTTCCCGGTATTGCGCCAGACCAGATGCGCTTTCCACACCCGCCAGTGCGTAATCCTGCCCGAGCGTCAGTGACCCCTTCTTACAGGTTTCCCGCTCATCTGCGGCCTGTCTTGAGGCTTGCATGGCATGCCATTCTTCATCGGACATACAACCACTCAGCAGGGGGAGCAGCGAGAGCAGCAAAAAATATTTTTTCATCAGTAACCTGTTCTTTTAGTGCCAGATAGTGAAAGGAAGTGCCAGATACTGACCAAATGTCAGCAGGCCGTCCGCAACGGTTGCCAGCGGAGAAAGGGCTTTCGCTTTGCGGTTTTGAGACTCCAGTGTGGCTTTGTCTTTGGCTGTGACGGTATCAATCAGATACGGAAACGGGCGCGGCAGTTTTGTTTTTATTGCCCGCTTTGATTCAGGCGTGGTGGTAAACATTTGCGCGCGGCTGTCACCCAACGGGAAATAAAAACATGGCTCTTTCAGGAAAAGAGTAAAATAAATCCGGCTTGATTCAAATGTTCTTTTGTATTCATCAATTTGTGACTGCGGAACTGTGTTGTTAAAACACATAATTAAGGTGAGATCACTTAATTCAGGCTTTTCCAGCGGAATGCCGTTTTTATCAACCAGTTTGTAATTCCAGCCCCCCCAGCCCTTTTCATCGCGATACCGCACACGGATATTATCGCGGATAGCCGGGGTATCAATGATGAACTGTACTTTCTTTGCAACCGGCGCAATATAGGAATATTTCTCCCCGACTATCAGAAACTCTTTTTTCTTAGGATCATAGGAGAAACCAATAAAGTTATCTTCGCTCCGGGTGGAGATGGTCGGGTTAAAGGCATCGGTAGAACTAAGGACTTTAGAACTGACAATAGTGCGGTCGATGGGGTCGTAACTGCCGCAACCGGCAAGAAGGGTGGCGGATAATCCAACAATAAGCCAAGGTATTATTCGCATGAGTAAAATTCCGTTTCAGAAATAATAAGGTCAGTGACCGAACATCAGATAAGGGAAGAGTAACTAATTTCACAGCGGATAAAATCAGGATTAATCCTTAATGTAATAAATCTTGGAAATTATCTGTGTTTTTGGGGGGGAGGTGGACAAGGATAATTGATAATGCGAGGAAGATACTTGGATAAATTCATCGAGTATAAATTACAACTTATGCTGGTTGAACGATTTGATAAATCGCCTATTTCATCTAAGGTATTGCATTTTAGATTAAAAGAAAAAGGTATCGTTAAAGGTGGGTTAAGTACCCTTAGTACTTCAAGCTGTCGTAGCCTTATTTTTGCTTACGTAGACCAATAATTATCTCCATTAAATTTAAAAAACAAGTAAAATAGCAGTTTGTTAATCTCAAAAATCACCAAGAATTATTAGGTAGGGGGTAATTATAACTGGAAAATGAAAAAATTCGTCATCAGCTAATTGAAAATGTAATATCTTTGATTGAGATTGTTAATTCATTGAAAATTAATGCAATTTTACTAGTGAAAAGTCTTTTTTCTTCCCACATTATGCGGGAATTAATAAACTCGTCATAAATGAATAATTGCCACCACTCTATTGTGATGGCAAATACTATCTTAAGATATTTACCTTATATTAAATCCAATTAATAAAGCCTTCAATATCATCAGAGTTTTCTACAATCATTTTCCAGTCATCATGTTTAGAGTCATCTAGTTTAGATTTAAAGTCAAACCATTCTGATTCGTTTTTTTTCATCAAAACCAAAAACATCTTCTATAGCACCATGAGACCATATATATATGTTATCATCTTTAAGTTTTTTCTTTATATTAGAAATTGGAATTATTGCATCAGGATGTTTAGCTAAACATGAAAAAGCATATGCAGCTGTATTACCATTTTTTATATTAGAAGGAAAACCGGTAGTCTTATCTATTTTTATTTCATCAGGTTTTTCATTTTGCATTTTGATAAATGTCGCCTTTATATCCATTATGTCAGGACATTCCTTTTCGATATAACCATGTGCGATTGCCGACGTAATATAATCAAGATCAGTAATTACGCGATGTGGAACATCAAGGCAATTTAATATTTCTTTGGTTCGCTTTATTGCAGTTTTTCCATCAATAGATAATAATGCTATTTTATTTGCGCCAAGACTATTACCTTTAATAACTCTATATATTGGGTCAATTACTTTTAGTTCTGTTTTTCCTTCAACAATGATCACTTTTTCAGAAAAAAGTATTTGAGATGAATTTGTTAGACTGAATATTTTATCAAAGTGATGAGCTTCTTTTGTATCTTTCATTTTTTTCAGCAATAGCTTGTTTAAGTGTTTTTCTTGTCTCAGTACACCTTTCTTTAGATTTTCTGACTAGAACAGCTATATTTGCTTGTTTGGAAGTTATCATTAATCCGGAGTGAGTAGTGATAATTACTTGGTATCCATTTTTTTGATAAAATTATAAGAGCTTCTCTTAATAACTCTACTGCGGTAGGGTGTAAGTATAATTCTGGCTCATCAATCAGTAATAAAATATTAGGATTTTTCTTTGTAGATGAGTTGGATTTAATTTTAGCGAGGTATTGAATCAACGCCATCTGAATTGTTCTTTGACTACCATGACCAAACATTGACATATCACGAATATCTTTTCCATGCTCAAAAACTTTTAAGGTTCCTGATTTAAATATTTCTTCAAGGCTAGGGGTTGGGAAATGTATTTTTACACTAATGTCAGGGAAGTATGAGCCTATTATTTCATTTATTCCATTATCAGTTTCATTTATTGTTTTAAACCTTTCACTACCATCATATGCTAACAAATCACTTAATCTTCTTATTGAGTTATTAAATTCAGTAGCATGAATTTCTTGAACGCTTTCAATTATTTGGGATAATAGCTTTCCTATTGTTGAAGAGGTTTTATTTTTTGTTGAATCTTCAACGGCATCAGTCATAGCTTTAATATGAATTATCTCTGGGAATATATTTTTAATGGATTCTTCTATTCCACCGGGATTGCTAACCCATAATGATGGATTTTTATTAGTATCAAAAACCTCGAACTTTATATCAGCAGCCTTTGCACCAGATATTTTTCGTTGTATCCGTCTAACCTTTATTGTTCCTTCAGAAATATAAGGGCTTATTTTTTTTCCTATTGTCACTAGTAATTAATGCGAGTGCATCATCATCAATGCCCTCTATAGTTGCAGATACAGAAACTTCACACTCTTTATTATTAAAAGTTTCCTCTATAGATAATGTTCTTTTTTTCTAATAACCATTTTATTGCTGATAAAATGTTTGATTTTCCCGCGTTATTATATCCAACAAGGGGGGTGAATGGAGATAATTCAAATGAAGTGTTTTTACATGAAAGGTAGTTGTTTATATCTAGACTCTTTATGTATACAGACATGTCAATTCCTTGCGGTTTATAGTTTTGGTTTCAGTTTTTTTTGTAATTTAGGTTGCCTATATATGATGGCATTGTAATTAATATTTTAGCATGAACGTTTTATTGCTCGGTTAAATTACGAAATGTCGTTTATACTAGGATGTATATATCAACACAAAACATAAAAACTATCCTAAACAAGTTTTCAGGATCAAATAGATATTTATTTAAAAATCGCAATAAGAATCCCCCGTTATTTCATCGGGGGATTTATGCGGACGATACAGGAAAAACCCGGGGTTTATGTTAGTCATACTTCAGGATGCCCGCCTATCTTCATTTACCGCCCACAGGCACCCCAAACTAACTTACATAATCAATTAATAAAGCCAGTCACGACCCATGCGATCCGCTGCCATGATGGCGGCGTACACCTGGTCTGAATCGACTTCAAACGGCATATTGTAGATGGTTTCGTTATCGGCGCAGCTCAGTTCGGCAATCGCCATCACTTTTTCTTCCAGCTCCGGACCGATGCAGTCGACACCCAGTTCTTCCAGTGTAATCGGCAGACCGACCTGTACGCAGAACTCCAGAACCATCTCAAGCTCTTCTGCCGGGGCATTTTCCAGCACTAACTGAACGATTGTGCCGAAGGCGACTTTTTCACCGTGATACATGTGGTGGCACTCTTCCAGCGCGGTAAACCCGTTATGGATAGCGTGCGCTGCCGCAAGACCGGCACTCTCAAAGCCCAGACCGCTGAGCAGCGTATTGGCTTCAATAATATTTTCCACCGCTTTGGTGCTGACACCGGCTTCCACTGCCAGTTTGGCTTTGATACCGTCACTGAGCAGCGTATCAAAACACAGACCGGCGAGAGCCAGCGCCGCCAGTGTTGTGCCGCCGCCTGCCATGGTCATTTTACCGGCTGCACTGCATGCGCGGGCTTCAAAATAGGTCGCCAGCGCATCACCCATACCGGCAACCAGCAGGCGGGCAGGGGCGCGGGCAATAATGTTGGTGTCCATCACAACCACATTCGGGTTCTGCGGATAGAACAGGTAGCTGTCAAATGCACCGAGTTCATTATAAATAACGGACAGTGCGCTGGTCGGCGCATCTGTGGAGGCGATAGTCGGGGCAATAATCACCGGCACCTTTGCAAAATGTGCAACCGCTTTTGCGGTATCCAGCGTTTTACCACCGCCAACACCCAATACTGCCTGGCATTTATGGTTTTTCGCCAGTTTGGTCAGGCGCTCGATCTCTTCATGAGTACATTCGCCCCCGAAGATCTCAACGACACCGGAAACTTCATATTCGCTCAGGCTTTCATTTACGATTTCGCCTACCAGTCCGTGGACAAATTTATCAGCAATCACCAACGTTTTTTTCTGCTAATGGTCTGATGTATTTACCCACATGGTAAAGCGCGTCCGGACCCTGAATGTATTTGGCCGGAGATTGGATCACTTTTAACATACTCAAACTCCTGAATGCATCGCGTTATGGTGTCTGTGAGGGATTATTCCGTCTGGATCAGACTATCAGTTACAACTACAGATATGTGAGAGCTGACGCACTGTAATGGTCGGGAGTATCGCAGCAGATGGGGAAAATGTGATACATATCCTTATTCATTCAGAGCACATCCTGAATGACGTTGGATACAGCCGACAGCGCAGAGTGAGGATAGTCACCCTGCGTGTCAGAAAAATGACAGGTTAGTGACGCGCGGGCAGAGAATCGTCGTCTTTCTGTGCAAAAAACGAGCGCAGGATCAGATTGAGCAGCACGCCGTAGGCCGGCAGGAAAAAGAGCATGCAAATGGTCACTTTAAAGCTGTAATCCACCAGCGCGATTTCCACCCAGTTAGCTGCCATAAACGGATCGGTACTGCGCCAGAAGGCGATAAAGAAAAAGGCTATGGTATCAATCAGGTTGCCGACAAACATGGCAGCAGCAGGCGCAACATACCAGCGGTGGTTCTGACGCAGGCGGTTGAATACACGCACATCAAGAATTTGTCCGAGGGCATAAGCCATAAAACTGGCGGCGGCAATTCGTGCCACAAACAGATTGAAATGTGTCAGCGCTTCAAATCCCTGCCAGTCTCCCTGAAAGAACAGGGCAGAGACAACGTAGGAAATAGCCAGTGCCGGTATCATCACTGATGTGATAATTCGTCGCGCCAATGGTGCGCCGTAGATCCGCACTGTCAGGTCAGTTGCCAGGAAAATAAAGGGAAAGGTAAACGCGCCCCAGGTCGTGTGGAAGCCGAAAATGGTGATCGGCAACTGCACCAGATAGTTACTGGAGGTAATAATCAGAATATGGAAAAGCGATAACCAGGTCAGCGCCATAAGCCGCTGCCGGGGGGATAAATTAAACATATTGTACCTTTTTGGTGGTTGGGGTTAGGGAACCCAATAAACTCAGCGCAGAATGATACGCCGTTTGCGCAACAAAATCAAAAGAGTCTCCCTGGTTGCAGGGAGACGGTTCGGTTATTCTTTTCCGTTGCCGAAATACAAGGCAGATTTATTCTCTGTACTTGTAAATTCAAAAGGGTCTGATTCAACAAATTCGTTTGTAACATTTCCGGCAAAAAGATGCTGTTGATTATCACCAAGATCCAATTTTTTGACGACCCCTGTTTTCGCTGAAAAATCAATCTCGTTTAAATCCATCCAGATGACCGAGGGTGCCATAACGGCATCGAAGAAATAGCGGTTGTGCCGGTGATCTGCCACGCTGCGCCAGCGTGTTGAGGATTGCCCGTCAATCTCACCGGAAGCTGTGGTATGTGGTGTCATCGCGGACCGGTAAGGCGATGACGTGTTGCGGATGACACTTAGTACAGCGGCAATCGCTTCATCAGGGGCAAGATTTACGGGAATGCGATCGCTGTAAAATTTCGCCCGGACAAACCTGTCCGTTGAGCGCCGGGACCCGGGCAGTACGGCGCGCCCGTCCGCTTCTTCCCAGTAGCGGTTTAATGCCAATTGCTCATTGAATACCGGCGAATTTGTCATGACATCAGTATCGGGGCCTTCATGAATAGCCAGCTCACCATCAATATATTCAATAATAGCGCTGTTACCGGCGGCATCAGAAATGGAAAGATGTACGTTGACCAGCCGGTCTCTGCCGGGTTCTTTATCGGTGACAACAATAAATTTTTCTTTTCTTAGTTCCTCAACGGCTTCTTTTACAGTGGCGAAATTATCCAGTACATATTGTGTCCACACAGAAACCGGCATCACTTTTTTTCTTTTTGTGATACTCAGGATAGACGGATTCTGTCAGCCAGAGCAGATTGGCGGTCAGACCTTTTTCATTCATACCGTCGATGGTTGCCATATCATAGGCGGATGTAATGACACTGCCATAGCGGGATGCCCATTGCAGCCCCTGCTTACCGGGCGTGCCTTGCCGGTGCATGCCCCGGGGGAAAATCCACAGGTTTGTACCGGCGGGTTTTGACCAGTCCATAGAACGGGCAGTCATGTGAAGATTATCGTTACCGTGATAAATAAACCGGGTGCAGGCATCAGACGCGTTCGGGATCATGAATGCGGCAGACAGCAGGGCGGGGAGAAAAAAGGATTTTGCAGTAATGTTCATATTATGGCTCCGTAGCAGGTATATATCTGAGCCTGCCGGAGAACAGACGAAGAGAAAATATCAATTTTTAATCTGTAAATTTAAAAACAGTGTCACGGGTGTGTGATATTTATTTAGAGTATATACTCCTCTGCATTCTTTATGTAACAGGACAACAATAATGTCAGATGCTTTTTCTTGTGTTGATAAAACCCTCGATACCCTCGGGCTGCGCTGCCCTGAGCCGGTGATGCTGGTGCGTAAAACCATTCGCGGTATGAATGCCGGAGAAACATTGATGGTGCTGGCAGATGACCCCGCGACCACGCGGGATATCCCGGGCTTCTGCCGGTTTATGGAGCACGAACTGGTAGCGCTGGACACAGATAATACGCCGTACCGCTATCTGATCTGTAAACATGACAGTGCGCTGTAATTATTCTTTTCAGGGACAGCCCCATGCCTGGTAGTCTCGATACCTTTCTGCTGGAGCAGAAACACTCGTCACTGACCGGCTGGCGCCGGTTTATACTCGAATTCTGGTTTTTTGGTCTGAAAGAGGCGAGAGCCTGTTTATTTGCCGCGTTCTTTTTTTCTGGCACTCTTTTTAGTCCCTGCAAAAGGCGTTTACGGCATTCCGCGTTATGATTTTCTGCTGATCCTGGCAGTACTCTTTCAGATTGGCATGGTGTGGAAAAAGCTGGAAACAGTGGATGAACTAAAGGCGATTTGTATTTTCCATGTTGTGGGGTTTGTGATGGAGTTATTCAAAACCTCATCAGCTATCGGCTCATGGAGTTACCCTGATTTTGCCTATACAAAGCTGTGGAATGTGCCGCTGTTTACCGGTTTTATGTACGCGGCGGTCGGCAGTTATGTGATTCAGGCGTGGCGCTTCCTGCATGTCCGTATTGAACATTTTCCGCCATACTGGCTGGCAACGCTTATCGCGCTGGCCATCTATGTGAACTTCTTTGCGCATCATTTTATCGGCGATTACCGCTGGTATCTCACTGCGTTTATTCTGGGATTGTATGCGCGCACGATGGTCTATTTCACGCCGTATGATAAAGAACGCAAAATGCCGCTGTTACTGAGTTTTGTGCTGATTGGCTTTTTTTATCTGGCTGGCAGAAAATTTCGGGACTTTTTTTTGGTGTCTGGCAGTATCCGAATCAGATTGGTGCGTGGGCAACAGTCCATGCCGGAAAGTGGGGTTCCTGGTCATTGCTGGTGATTGTCACTTTCACGATAGTGGCGTACCTCAAACACATTAAAGCGACGATTTTAGTGGTCAGATAGCCGGTAGTTTATAGCCGGTAAAAGAAAGGGGATGCATTTTGCATCCCCTTTCTGTTTTTACAGCATTATGCTTTACAGCATTGCGATATCAGCGGGTTACTTTTTCACTGCCCGCAGCAGGCGCACGGCGTTTGCGGTGACCAGTGCGGTTGCACCTGAGTCAGCCAGTACCGCGACCCACAGTCCGGTCAGTCCCATCAGTGTGGTCACCAGGAAGACTGCTTTCAGACCCAGCGCGATAGCAATGTTTTCACGGATAACTCTGCGTGTTGCCCGGGACAGCGCGATGATCTCTGCAATACCGGTCAGGCGGTTATGGGTCAGGGCGGCATCGGCTGTTTCCAGCGCCACATCTGTCCCGCTGCCCATTGCGACACCAATACCGGCGGCTTTCATTGCCGGAGCGTCATTGATACCATCACCCACCATCATGGTGCGGTGCTCTTCATTGAGCGCCATCACCGCTTTTACTTTATCTTCCGGCATCAGACCCGCGCGGAAATCCATCCCGACCGCATTGGCGATAGCAGCGGCAGCACGCGGGTTATCCCCTGTCAGCATTACGGCATTGACGCCCATTTTGCGCAACTGTGCGATAGCCTCCACGGCATCGTCACGCAGTGTATCCTGCATGGCGATAAGCCCGGTCAGCTGTTGGTCTGCGACCACTGCGACCACGGTTTTCCCTTCATTTTCAAGGCGGATGACTTCAGCCGCATTGGCATCCGTCAGCAGACCTTCTGCCAGTTTACCCGGGGCGCTGACCAGTACATTTGTACCATTAAGGTTACCTTCAACTCCTTTACCGGCATGTGCTTTGCGGTTATCCGCTTCTGTGATGGTCAGTCCGAGTTCAGCTGTGCGTTCAAGAATCGCTTTGGCTAACGGGTGATGTGAGCCGCTTTCAACTGATGATGCAAAGGTCAGAACATCCGCATTACTGTGATTATTCAGTGCAACGATATCCGTAACCTGTGGTTTACCTTCTGTTAGTGTGCCGGTTTTATCCAGGGCAACGGTGGTCACTGTACCCAGTTGCTCCAGTGCGGCACCGCCTTTAATCAGCGCACCACGGCGGGTGGCAGCAGCCAGTGCGGAGGTGATCGCCGCAGGTGTGGAAATAACCAGCGCACACGGACAACCAATCAGCAGCAGAGTCAGACCACGGTAGATCCACGGATACCACTCAGCACCCATAAACAGTGGCGGAACCACAATCACCAGCGCAGAGAACAACATGATCATCGGCGTATAGTAACGGCTGAACTGGTCGATAAACCGCTCAATCGGTGCGCGGCGCTCTTCGGCTTCTTCAATCAGCGTCATAATGCGGTCAATCGCATTCTGTCCCTGTTCAGAAACCACTTTCATTTGTACGGCTCTGTCGACGGAAAGCGAGCCTGCCGCGACTTTTTCGCCCTGTGCCCGCTCAACCGGGACGGATTCCCCGGTCAGTGCGCTTTCGTCAAAACTGGCGAACTCACTGAGCATTTCAGCATCTGTCGGTAAACGTCCGCCCGGTGCAATTTCAATAATATCGCCCGGACGCAGTTGTGAAACCGGCACAGATATCTTTTTGCCGTCTTTAACCACCACCGCATCTTCCGGCACCAGCGCCATCAGCGCACTGACACCCCGGCGGGCGCGACCTGCGGCATAAGACTCCAGCATTTCACCCAGCAGGAAGAGCAGGATAACCATTGCCGCTTCTTCTGTGGCACCGATAACAATGGCGCCGACGGCAGCAACCGTCATCAGTGTTTCAATGGCAAACGGCGATCCGGAACGGATAAGGCGAAACGAACTTTTTGCAATCGGATACAGCCCGACCAGTGTTGACGCGATAAAGGCATATTTACCCAGCGTCGGATTAATTAACTCCAGCCCGTAACTGAGGGCGATCAGTACTGCAAGAATAATCATCGGTGCTGCTTGTTTCAGCAGGCTGATTTCTTCTTTTTTCTTTGGTGCCGCGTTTTTGTCATTCAGGTCATACAGGGTGAAACCTGTCTGTTGTACAGCGCTTGTGACGGCTGCGCGCACATCTTCATCGGCATCCACCACCAGTTTTTCGGTGGCAAACATCACTTTTGCCTGTCTGACAGAGGCGACTTTGCCGACGGCGGTTTCTATTTTCCGTGCACAGCTCGGGCAGTCCATACCTTCGACCAGCCAGTTATAACGGCGGCTGCCGGATAACTCAGGCGGTGTGACATCATCATTTGCGGCCTGGTCGTGTGAGCAGCAGCTTCCCTGCGCGTGGTCGTGACCGGCGTGGTCATGATTTGAGTCAGAATGCGCATGATCGTGCGTGGCATGGTCATGCGCGCGGGACTCGTCTTCGTCATGTTCCTTCTGCGCGTGTTCGCTGTGGTCGTGTGCATCATGGTCATGATGCGCCGGTGCCGCCGCTGTCTGACCGGTGGAGCACTCTGATTTACCGGTGCAGCAGCTGGTGCTGTGCGTATGCTCATGTTTATCTTTATTCGGGTGCATAAACACCTCCCTGTTCAACAGTTCAGTTGTTGTTAATTTGTCTCATTAACAGGAAGTGTACACATTGGAGTAGACTCCAGAGTCAACAGCAGGAACACATAATTTTAGGCAAATTGTGCGTTCCTGCTGTTTTGTGGCGTGATTACATCAGTGTGATCGCGCGGACAATCAGGAAGTGACCGAGGAAATAGAAAGTGGAATAGATAGCTTTTGCCAGCTTAAAGGAGAACAGAAAACGGTTCACCAGCCAGAGGATCAGGTTCAGCACCAGACAGAATGCCCCGATCATCAGGGAGAAGTTATAATCCGTTCCCAGCCCGAAGAACTGCTCACCGGCAAGCCATGCCATCACCAGCGCACTGAAAAGCGCGGTCAGTACCGGCACTTTGTGGTCGCCGAGTTTGTACCAGAGCAATGCCGGGACGGCAGCAGCAACGATCAGCAAGGTAATCAGCAGCGGAATATAAAGCGTGAAGTTATTCAGCAGGGCAAAACTCAGGGCATACAACAGATAAAACACGGCGCTGGTGTACAAAGAGAGATCGATTTTATTGTCCGCGACCAGGCGGATGGTGTCAGACACAATTGCGACTAACAGCCCGACGCACACCAGGTAACCGGAGATATCCAGCCCGTAATCACCGCTCCATGCCCACAGCAGTAACAACAGCAGAGTGACGGGACGGAAAACCCAGCGCTGCCAGTCCGGTCCCCGGTAGGCGGCATCGATATAAAGCCAGCCGGAAAAAAGTACAGCAATAAATGGCCAATTCATGGGGTGTCCTTTAGATATGTTGAGGGCGAATAACACCTGAATATTTGCTAATATCCCGTATTTACAGGTCACGATCAACAAGATTGCAGGAAAACAAGCATACCCATGAATAAATTCGGATTATTAGGTTTTATTGTCGCCGCCCTTATTATTGTGCTGGCAGCGCGTCGTTTCCTCGAACAGAGAAAGCAAAATGAGATTAATGACAGCTCTGTCGTGACGACATCTGAAGTGACGGTAGCAGAGAAAAAGGATTATCCGTACCCGAATATGCGCTCACGCGAGCGGGATGTGGTCTTCCCGGAAACCTTCCGTTATGAGGTGCATTTCCGCCCGCTGTCCGGGAAAACAATCGTGGTGTATATAAAAGAGTCGGAATATAAGGAGATAACCCTGCATTCACGCGGAACGCTTTTTATGCAGGGCACCCGTTTTATCCGTTATGAGCCGCTGCGCTGATCAGGGCTGGTCGTGTTTATCGTCATCGCCCGCAGGCGGGGATTTCAGTTCTGCCTGCTGGCGGCGCAGCATGATAAGCAGCTCAAAAACACCGAACAGAAAGACACGGAGTTTGCCGGCAGCGGTCAGTTTTTTATCTTTCGGCTGACCGGCATTGAACATCGCCATCAGCAAACCGTGCATCACGACCATAAAAAAAAGTGGCGATATGCATAAAGATATTCAGTGGTTTCGGGAACGGATGAACCAGGCTGAAAATCAAAAAACTCCACACTGATAACATCAGCAACCGGCCGATATTAATCCAGAACATACGGACTCCTGTTAATTAGCCTGCTCAGCAGTTGCCTGCCGCAGGTAAAGACGATACGCAACCTGACCGGCCACTTTCTCCCGGTGACACAACCAGTTAGCCGGGACAATCAGCGGATCTGATTCAGCTTCCGCTTCCGCGTAAATCATCGCATTGGCGCTCAGCCAGCCATTTTGTTCCAGCAAATCAACCGTTTCCTGTAATAACCCTTTGCGGAACGGCGGGTCGAGAAACACCACATCAAACGGCGTTCCCGGTTGTGCCAGAAACTGTGGCGCACTCTGGTTTACCACCGTTGCGTGATCGCAGGTCAGTAAACGGGCGTTAGCGCTGATTTGAGTGGCAACGGCGCGGTTCAGTTCAATAAATGTCACCGCAGCAGCATGACGGGAAAGGGCTTCAAACCCGAGCGCACCGCTGCCCGCGAACGCATCAAGGCAACGCGCCCCATTTATCACCGGCATCAGCCAGTTAAACAGGGTTTCGCGCACGCGATCGGTTGTCGGGCGAAGGCCGTCGTGTGTCAGAACAGGCAGTTTTCGTCCGCGCCACAGACCGGCAATAATGCGGATTTGCCCCTGAGGTGCGCTATGTGCTTTTTTTTACCATAACTTTCGCAACTTATTAATTCTGAAATTATTAATATGTTCTATACCCAACGTCATTCAGGATGCGGCCAACGAACCTGCGGTTTGAATGAATAAGGGTATAAATAATCCGGGATTCATGCAGGCGACATATTATACGCATGTTTTGTAAAAGTTCGTTTAAATTTAACCTGAAATCACGGAAAGCCGATGCGCAACCATCCTGTGAAATGATAGACTGCGTCTAATTCACAATTAATGATGATAATTACGCCATATCTGCTCAACATTTTCCGGAACGCGCAGGCGCCGGGGGTGACGGGTAACAGTGTGCAAGGGGTATAGTGGCTGTGGCAAAAGATAAGAAAAAAGGTTTTTTCTCCTGGTTGGGCTTTGGTCGTAAAGACGACGAAAATCAACCACAGGATACTCAGGAACAACAGGCAGAGCAGGCGCGATTAGCCGAAGAACAGGATCAGCATGATGCTGAAATTGCAGAGCAGGCACGACTAGCGCAGGAACAGGCTCAGCGTGATGCCGAAATCGCAGAACAGTCACGTTTAGCGCAAGAGCAGGCTCAGCGTGATGCGCAAATGGCAGAGCAGGCTCGCTTAGCTGAAGAACTAACCCGCCGTGATGCACAAATTGCTGAACTGACACGTTTAACACAAGAGCAGGCACGATTAGCGGAAGAACAAACCCGTCGTGACGCCGAAATAGCAGAGCAGGCGCGTTTAGCCGGAGAACAGGCTCAGCGTGATGCTGAAATGGCAGAACAGGCGCGATTAGCGGAAGAACAAGCCCGCAGTGATGCGCAGGCAGCTGAACAACAGCGCTTTGCGCAAGAACAGGCGCGTCGTAACGCAGAAGTCAGCGAACAGCAGCGTTTAGCGCAAGAAAAACGTCTTGCGCAAGAGCAGGCGGCAGAACAGCAGCGGGCAGAAGAAGAACAACGTCAGGCGAAAGAGCAGGCACTGCGTGATGCGCAGGCGCTCAAACAGCAGCGTCTGGCAGAAGAGCAGCGTCTTGCACAAGAGCAGGCAGCAGAGCAACAGCGTGCAGAAGACGCGCAGCGTCTGATCGAAGAGCAGGCACTGCGTGATGCTCAGATTGCCAAACAGCAGCGTATAGCGGAAGACCAACGTCTTGCGCAAGAACAGGCAGCAGAACAGCAGCGTGCAGAAGAAGCACAACGGCTGGTCAGAGAGCAGGCACTGCGTGATGCAGAAGATGCCAGACAGCAGCGCATCGCGGAAGATGCACGACTGGCGCAGGCTGCTGAACAACAGCGCTTAGCAGAAGAACAAGCCCGCCGTGATGCTGAAATTGCTGAACAGGAACGTTTAGCCGAAGAACAGCGTCTGGCGGAGGAAGAAGAAGCGCTGCGCCTTGCACAGGCGCAGGCAGATGCCGAAGACGCGCAGCTGATTGAAAACGAATCCCCTGCACCGGCGGACACACAGGAAAAACCGGCTAAAGAGGGCTTTTTTGCCCGTCTGAAACGCAGCCTGGTGCGCACTCGTGAGAATATCGGCTCCGGTTTCTTCAGTATTTTCCGTGGCAAAAAAATTGATGACGATCTGTTCGAAGAACTGGAAGAGCAACTGCTTATTGCAGATGTCGGGGTGGAAACCACCCGTAAAATTATTACCAGCCTGACGCAGCACGCCAGCCGCCGTGATCTTAAAGACGCGGAAGCCTTGTTCACCAAATTGCGTGAAGAGATGGGCGATATTCTGGCAACAGTAGATAAGCCACTGGTTATTGAAGATAAAAAACCGTATGTGATCCTGATGGTTGGCGTAAATGGCGTCGGGAAAACCACCACTATCGGTAAAATGGCACGTCAGTATCAGGCGCAGGGTAAATCTGTGATGCTTGCCGCCGGAGATACTTTCCGTGCGGCTGCGGTTGAGCAGCTACAGGTATGGGGTGAACGCAATAATATTTCTGTTGTCGGACAGCATACCGGGGCTGATCCGGCCTCTGTGATTTTTGACGCCATCCAGTCAGCAAAAGCAAAAGGCGTAGATGTTCTGATTGCAGATACCGCAGGGCGCTTACAAAATAAAGCGCACCTGATGGAAGAACTCAAAAAAAATCGTGCGGGTGATGAAAAAGCTCGATGAGGATGCCCCGCATGAAATTATGCTGACATTAGATGCCAGCACTGGGCAGAACGCTGTCAATCAGGCGCGTCTCTTTAATGAGGCCGTGGGGCTGACCGGGCTGACTCTGACCAAACTTGACGGTACGGCGAAAGGCGGGGTTATCTTTGCCATTGCGGATCAATTCGGTATTCCTATCCGGTATATCGGGGTTGGTGAAGGCATTGATGACCTGCGTCCTTTCAAAGCCGATGATTTTATTGAGGCACTTTTTGCCCGGGAGGACTAATCATCCATGATCCGCTTTGAACATGTCAGTAAAGCCTATTTAGGCGGCCGGCAGGCACTCCAGGGGGTAGATTTTCATATCCGCCCTGCTGAGATGGTGTTTCTGACCGGGCATTCCGGCGCAGGGAAAAGTACCCTGCTGAAACTGATTTGCGGAATTGAACGTCCCAGTGACGGGGCTATTTCATTTGACGGACATAATATCAGCCGTCTGACAAACCGCGAGGTGCCGTTTCTGCGCCGCCAAATCGGCATGATCTTTCAGGATCACCATCTGCTGATGGATCGCACTGTGTATGACAATGTGGCGATGCCGCTTATCATTGCCGGTGCCAGTCAGGAAGATATCCGCCGCCGTGTCAGTGCGGCACTGGATAAAGTCGGGCTGCTGGATAAAGCACGTAACTTTCCGGTTCAGCTCTCCGGCGGGGAGCAGCAGCGCGTGGGTGTTGCCCGTGCGGTGGTGAATAAACCGAGAGTGTTGCTGGCGGATGAACCGACCGGGAACCTCGACAGTGAGTTATCCGAAGGTATCCTGCGTCTGTTTGAAGAATTTAACCGGGCGGGTGTGACAGTTCTGATGGCAACACATGACATTATGCTGATTGAGCGCCGGGATTACCGTGTTCTCACTCTGAGTCAGGGGCGTATGACGGGAGATCTTCATGGCTAAGCAACCGCGTAAACCCGTAAAAAAAATACCGTCCAAATCCAAAGCGCTGAAAGGCGGCTGGCGCGAACAGTGGCGTCACGCGTGGGTGAATACGCTCGGCGATATGCTGCGCCAGCCGTTCTCCACGTTACTGACTGTCATGGTGATTGCGATTTCCCTGACACTGCCGAGTGTTTTTTACATCGTGTGGAAGAATGTCAGTCATGCGGCAGAGCAATGGTATCCGACGCCACAACTGACGGTTTATCTGGATAAAGGTCTGGATGAACAGGGCGGACAAAAGCTGGTGGATGAACTGAAAGCCCTCGACGGCGTGGATAATGTTAATTATCTCTCCCGCGACCAGGCGATAACAGAATTTCGTGCCTGGTCCGGCTTCAGTACCGCGCTGGATATGCTGGAAGAAAACCCGTTACCGGCTGTTGCTATTGTGACGCCGAAAATCGATATGCAGAGCAGTGACACACTGATGACACTGCGTGATCGCGTCAGTGCGCTGTCCGGAATTGATGAAGTCCGTATGGATGACAGTTGGTTTGCCCGCCTGGCGGCGCTGACCGGGCTTGTCGGGCAAATCGCCTCAATTATTGGTGTTCTGATGATTATCGCGCTGTTCCTGGTGATAGGTAACAGTGTCCGGCTCAATATTTTCAGCCGCCGGGAAACCATCA
The DNA here is from genome assembly GCF_001676155.1 of Morganella psychrotolerans. GTDB lineage: Bacteria > Pseudomonadota > Gammaproteobacteria > Enterobacterales > Enterobacteriaceae > Morganella > Morganella psychrotolerans. The sequence goes on from NZ_LZEW01000012.1 coordinate 387,992, forward strand.
ATGTCATGAAGCTTATCGGGGCAACAGACGGCTTTATTCTGCGTCCGTTCCTGAACGGCGGTATGTTGCTGGGAGCCGCGGGGGCAATATTATCACTGTTATTATCGTCACTGCTGGTATGGAAATTGGCTGCGGTTGTCACGGGTGTTGCTGCCATTTTCGGCACAACATTCACATTAACCGGGCTGGATTGGGATGAAGCGCTGCTGATTGTACTGGTTTCCGGTATGATCGGCTGGATTGCCGCCTGGCTGGCAACGGTTCGTCATTTACGCCACTTTATGCCGCAGTAACACTTCGGCAGACCGGCGGGAGGCATTTCTCTGCGCCGGTGCCGGTACTTCAGGTAGCAGGCACTAGGCACTAAGTGGTAGGCGTAACTGCGTCTCATGTTGTACACTATTTGTTATTATCGTCTGCCGACGTCATTTTTTTTATTCATATCGAGGACTGAATGACTAAAGATACCCAATCCTTAGTATTGGTTCCGCAGGGAAGCATTGAAGCTTACGTCCGTGGAGCAAACCAGTATCCGATGCTGACGGCAGAGGAAGAGAAAGAGCTGGCTGAACGCCTCTATTATGATGGCGACCTTGAAGCTGCGAAAAAACTCATCATGTCTCACTTGCGGTTTGTCATCCATGTTGCCCGCAGTTACTCCGGGTATGGTTTGCCTCAGGCGGATCTTATCCAGGAAGGAAATATCGGGCTGATGAAAGCGGTGCGCCGCTTCAATCCGGAAATGGGCGTGCGTCTGGTGTCATTTGCGGTTCACTGGATCAAAGCGGAAATCCATGAATATGTGCTGCGTAACTGGCGTATTGTAAAAATCGCCACGACTAAAGCACAGCGTAAGTTATTCTTTAATCTGCGTAAATCTAAGAAACGTCTGGGCTGGTTTAACCAGGAAGAAGTCGAAATGGTTGCCCAGGAACTGGGGGTCACCAGCAAAGATGTGCTGGAGATGGAATCCCGTATGGCGGCGCAGGATATGGCATTTGACATGTCCGATGACGACGACGGCGATCATCCGGTTGTGGCTCCGGCGCTGTTTCTGGAGGATAAATCCTCTGATTTCGCAGATGAAATTGAAGAAGATAACTGGGATAACCACGCCACAGATAAACTCACTATGGCGATTGATACCCTTGATGAGCGCAGCCGTGATATTATCCGCGCCCGCTGGCTGGATGATGACAGCAAAACGACATTGCAGGAACTGGCTGATAAATATGGTGTTTCCGCTGAACGCGTTCGTCAGCTGGAAAAAAATGCCATGAAAAAACTGCGCCTGGCGATCGAAGATTAATCTGTAATATTCGTGTTATTTTTAAAGGCGGATTAACCGCCTTTTTCTTTTTAAATGTTCAATGGTGGTAACGGGCAGGCGAACGAAAAGCATGCGAGCCATGGATGGCGAGCCTGAGCGCACAGGGATGTGTTTACCGCGTCTTTTCGTTTTGCCCGTTACCGACAGGCACAGGCTTAACGGCAGTCCCCCGGTTTTTCAGCCTTTTTCTTTTTCTCCACTCCCATTTTTCCCGCAATTTGCTATGGTATCCGTATGATTTTTTCATATACCCAACGTCATTCAGATTGCAGGAAGGCGGCAAGCTCAGACTGCCGGGGAGCATACATTAGTATGTGACCCGGCTGTCCTCGTTCCGCCAACGAACCTGCAGTTTGAATGAATAAGGGTATAGTTATTTACGGAGGCAATATGCCATTCTCCCCGGAAGACAAAGCCGTTTTATTAGCGGTAAAAGGTGTTGGCGCCAAAGTGGTTGAGCGCCTGGAACAGATGGGTTTCTCAACACTGACTCAGCTTGCCACCGCTGATGCGCCCTCACTGCTCAGTGCCGGTGCGGCGCTGACCGGCTCTACCTGCTGGCGCAACAGCCCGCTGGCAAGAAAAGCCATTGAATCTGCTATTGCGGCGGCAAAACTGACACACGTAAAATCCTGATATGACCCCGGCCCGGCTTGACCAGCGAACCGCGCGGCTGATTGTTCAGCGGACTATGCAAATCCTCAGTTATTCTGTGAATGTGATGAATGCAGAGGGTGTGATTATTGCTTCCGGTGATCCGCAGCGGGTCAACCAGCGCCATGAAGGTGCTGTGCTGGCACTGACGGAAAACCGGATTGTTGAGATCGATGAGGCAACGGCAGCGACGCTGAAAGGGGTAAAACCGGGGATTAATCTGCCGGTTATTTTCCGCGACAGCATGGTCGGTGTGGTCGGGATCTCCGGTAAGCCGGATGAGGTGCGCAACTATGCCGAACTGGTGCGCATGGCCGCCGAACTGGTTCTTGAGCAGGTTGATTTACTTGAAAAATCACAGTGGGACAGGCGTTATCGTGATGAACTTGTCAGTCAACTGATAAGCCCGGAGCAGCAGCCGCAGTCCGTTAACTCTATCGCCGCTTATCTCGGGATCTCCCCTGACAAACCCCGTGTTGCGCTGATCCTCTCTCTGCCTGCGCCGGATCATGAGCAATTTCATCAGTTAGTCGAATACATTGATAATCTGAAAATGGATCTTCTGGTCAGTATTCGTGGCATCAATTCTCTTGTTGTCCTCAAACCTGTCACATGTGATGAGAATTTCCAGCTGGTTTCGCCGTTGCGCAAACAGTTACAGGCATTACGGCGGCAGCTACCCTCTTCGCCTGAATTGCTGATGTATGTCGGTGGTTTTTTTCATGCAAATAACGGATTGCACCGGTCATGGCAGAGCGCCTGCGCGGTACAACAGCTCGGGCTGACCCCGGCGTATGAACAGAAAACGATTTTTTATGATGAGGTTAAGCTGCCTGCATTATTGCAGGGATTCCGTGATAGCTGGGAAGCGGCGGAACTGACCTCGGCATGGCAGCAACTGAAGGCGGCAGACACCAGAAAGGTGTTATGCCACACACTGAAGACCTATTTTGATCAGAATTGTGATCTGTCTCAAACTACAAAAATGCTGCATATTCATACAAATACGCTGCGCTATCGCCTCACGCGTGTTGAATCGATTACTGGCTTAAATATCAATAAATTAGAATCAATTATGCAGCTGTATTTCGGGATACTCACCGAATAGTCTTTTGTGGCATCCTACAATTTACGCCATTCCGGCTACCCGTTTTTTGTCGGAACCTCTCAAGCTAATCCTGTTCTGCCGCGCCATAATAAACTCCGTTTTATTCAAATAATCATAATTACCGGAGGAGACTGCTCATGGTGACAGTTTCAGCATTGGGCGCAATGGTTGCGCTGGTTGTGGCAATAGGGTTAATACTTAAAAAAGTACCGCCGGTTTACGGGATGATGGCGGGCGCACTGGCCGGAGGGCTGGTTGGCGGGGCTGATCTGATACAGACGGTGACGCTGATGGTGACCGGCGCACAGGGCATAACTAATGCTGTGCTGCGTATTCTTGCCGCCGGTATTCTGGCAGGGGTTCTGATTGAGTCAGGTGCGGCAAATACCATTGCCGAAACCATCGTCCGCAAAGTCGGTGAAAAGCGGGCATTGCTGGCATTGGCCGTCGCGACGCTGTTACTGACTGCTGTCGGCGTATTTATTGATGTTGCGGTAATTACGGTTTCACCGATTGCGCTGGCGATAGCACACCGCGCTGATCTCTCCAAAATGGCGATTCTGCTGGCAATGATTGGCGGCGGGAAAGCCGGTAACGTGATGTCACCGAACCCGAACACCATTGCGGCGGCAGATAACTTTAACGTGCCGCTCACCTCACTGATGGCAGCAGGTATTGTCCCCGGGATTTTTGGGCTGATTGTGGCGTATTTCCTGGCGAAACGTCTGGTTCACCGTGGCTCGAAAGTGGCAAAAGAAGAGCTGATTGTGACGCAGCATGGTGAATTACCGGGTTTCTGGGCATCAATGAGTGCACCGCTGGTCGCGATTTTTCTGCTGTCACTGCGTCCGATTGCGGGTATCAGTGTTGATCCGCTGATCGCACTGCCGCTGGGTGGATTAACCGGGGCGCTGATTATGGGGCGCATCCGCCAATCCAATCACTTTATTACTTCTGGTCTGAGCCGTATGGCACCGGTTGCGATTATGCTGCTGGGTACCGGAACACTGGCGGGTATTATCGCCAACTCCGGGTTAAAAGATGTACTGATTAACGGGCTGACCGCCTCGGGATTACCGTCCTATTTACTGGCACCGATTTCCGGGGCGCTGATGTCGATGGCAACCGCCTCAACAACCGCCGGTACTGCGGTGGCATCTGCGGTATTCAGCTCCACACTGCTTGACCTTGGTGTGACAGCACTGGCAGGTGCGGCGATGGTCCACGCCGGTGCCGTGGTACTTGATCAGATGCCGCACGGCAGTTTCTTCCATGCGACGGGCGGTTGTGTGAATATGCAGGTACATGAGCGTCTGAAGCTGCTGCCATATGAAACCCTGGTCGGGCTGTCGATAGCCATTGTTTCCACACTGATTTTTGGTGTCTTCGGATTTGGCGGTTAAAGGAGTAAGTATGAAAATAGTGATAGCACCGGATTCTTTTAAAGAGAGCCTGACCGCCATGCAGGTTGCAGATGCTGTGGAAGCCGGTTTTAAAATGATTTTCCCGGATGCGCAGTACATTAAACTACCGATGGCAGATGGCGGGGAAGGGACGGTTGTCTCAATGATTGAGGCGACACAGGGAATTTTGAAAGAAGTGACGGTTACTGCCCCGCTGGGCAATAAAGTCACTGCGTTCTACGGGCTGTCCGGTGACGGTAAAACTGCGGTGATTGAAATGGCGGCGGCATCCGGTTTACATCTGGTGCCGGCGGCACTGCGTGACCCGCGTATCACCACAACATTTGGCACCGGTGAACTGATCCTGGCGGCGCTGGATGATGGCGCTGAAAAAATTATCCTCGGGATCGGCGGCAGTGCCACAAATGACGGCGGTGCAGGCATGATGCAGGCGCTGGGTGCGGTATTGCGTGATACTCAGGGCTATTCTTTATCATTTGGCGGCAGTGCGCTGGCATCCCTGGCGTCTGTCGATATGCGGGAATTGGATCCGCGTCTGTCACTGACTGAATTTGTCGTTGCCTGTGATGTCAATAATCCGCTGTGCGGACCAAAAGGCGCGTCTGCCACTTTCGGACCGCAGAAAGGGGCAACGCCGGCGGTTGTTACAGAGCTGGATGCTGCACTGCACCATTATGGTGAAATCATTGAATCCCTGACCGGAAAATCAGTGATTGATGTCGCGGGAGCCGGTGCGGCAGGTGGCATGGGTGTTCCGCTGATGGCGTGGCTGGATGCTAAAATGCAGCCGGGTATAGAGATGGTTATCGAAACCCTGGATCTGCACAGTGTGGTACAGGGCGCAGATTTGGTTATCACCGGTGAAGGGCGCATGGACAGCCAGACCATTCACGGGAAAACCCCGGTGGGTGTGGCGCGGGTGGCGAAAGCCTGTGGTATACCGGTTATCGCACTGGTTGGTGGTATGAGTGATGATTATGCGATAGTGCATGACCACGGCATTGACGCGGTTTTCTCTGTTGTCCGTGGTATCAGTTCTCAGGAGGACGCACTGGCGCAGGCGGCACAGAATGTTGAGGTTACCGCCCGTAATGTGGCTGCCGTCCTGGCAATGAAAATATCCCCGTCATACTTCAGGATGCCCGGGTGTTGACTGCACTCAGCCCGCCGGGTCACATACTGATGTATGCTCCCCGGCGATCTTCGTTTGTCGCCTACAGGCATCCCGAATTATTTAGGGTATATACTCTTATTCATTCAAACTGCAGGTTCGTTGGCTGCTCTCAGATAGCCGGGTCACATAGTTTATCTATGCTCCCCGTCTATCTTCACTTGCCGCCTGCCTGCAACTTGAATGACGTTGAGTATAGAATAAAAAGTCAGTAATATTCGTAGCGGGATTCCAGTGTGATCCCGCTGCTCTGAATAGCGGCAGAATCCTGTAACTGAATCGCTTTAATCATGGTCTGTAATTCACAGTTTCCGTACTGATCCCATTTAAAACAGGTATAAGAGTAGGCGCTCTTACCCCAGAATGTCGGTAATTTTTGGGTAATATTAATGACCTGCTTCTGATCGTTGTAGGCATATTCCTGCGTCATTACATTCGGCTGATCTTTCTCTGTCAGCAGGCCGTCATCGTTATAACGGTAGATAGTGATCCGCGTTTCATCCCCTTCAGTCTCTTTTTCAGACGCCAGACGGTTTTCGTGATAACGATACCGGGTTTCTGTCTGCCAGGTATCCCCTTCCGGTTTTATTTCATACGATTCTGTCAGGTGGGTTATCCGCTGGTCTGCATCCCGCCCGTAGTCCTGGCTGATAAGGGTGTTCAGCTGAGTATCTTCCGGGGTGCTGCTGTTGATAGTGAGCATGACCTGATCCGGAAATCCCGGAGCAACATGTGTGGTTTGGGTAATCGGCACCTGTCCCTCTTCCATCGCCATTTCACGGTATTCATAATCATATTGTGTGAGGGCGGCACAGGAATCGAACTGAATTTTTTCTTTTACCCACAGGATAAGCCCCATAGAGCGGTAAGAGGTGGTACTGATTGATTTAACCGGACCGTGATACGCGGTCCCGGTAACAATAAAGGTATTTTGCTGATTAATCGTCCGTGCTGTTTCATCACACTGAACGGGTGTGGCGGCATTACTGCTCAGCGGGATCGCAAAAAGGAGTGCTGTCATGCTCATCATCTTATTCATGTGGCGGGCCATTTCATCAGTACAATTTTAAAGGAAAATCAAAAACCGGATAAAATAAAGTAATTCATTAAATTTTATAAAAAATAATATCTACCCAACGTCATTCAAGATGCAGGCAGGCGGCAAGGGAAGACCGCAGGGGAGCATACATAAGTATGTGACCCGGCGGGCTGAGTGCAGCCAACGAACCTGCAGTTTGAATGAATAAGGGTATTTCTTGTTTGAATCTAATAACAAATGTCACACAAAGCTATCGGAATAGTGAGGGAAAATTATTTTTTTACTGATGAATTTCCGCATTAAGTAGCCCGTAACGAATCATTAACCAGTTTATAACACTGTTGTTTGCCGGAAAAACACCCGATTTTGACCGGATATTATTCTTCATATGATGCAATTATCTCCCTGTGTGATTTGCTTTTCAGAATAAAAAGCCTGATTAATAACATGAAAATAAAGCATTAATTTATGTAATGCGCGTAATTTACTGATTTTGCGGTAACTCAGCAGATAACCGACGGGGATATTTCCGATGAATAAAAAAAATGAAAACAGCAATCATTGCCGGGGCAGTCTCTTGTGCACTGAGTGCAACGGTATATGCAGAAGATATCAATGTTGCGGTTGTGGGGGCGATGTCCGGTCCGGTTGCGCAATATGGCGACATGGAATTTACCGGTGCGCGCCAGGCTGTTGAGGACATTAATGCCAAAGGTGGCATCAATGGTAATAAGCTGGTTATCAAAGAATATGATGATGCCTGTGATCCGAAGCAGGCGGTTGCGGTTGCCAATAAAGTTATTAATGACGGCATGCGCTATGTTATCGGGCACCTCTGCTCCTCTTCAACTCAACCTGCATCGGATATTTATGAAGATGAAGGGATACTGATGATCACCCCTGCGGCAACCAATGCGGACTTAACCACCCGTGGTTACTCTCTGATAATGCGCACCACAGGGCTGGATTCTGACCAGGGACCGACTGCCGCGAAATACATTATGGATACGATTAAACCTCAGCGCATTGCCGTTGTACATGATAAGCAGCAGTACGGCGAAGGGCTGGCGCGTTCAGTTAAAGAGAGCCTGAATAAAGCCGGTGTGAAAGAGGTACTGTTTGAAGGTGTGACCGCAGGGGATAAAGATTTCTCCGCGCTGGTTGCCCGCCTGAAGAAAGAGAATGTCGATTTTGTCTATTTCGGCGGCTATTACCCGGAAATGGGGCAGATTTTACGCCAGGCAAAACAGAACGGGCTGAATATCCGCTTTATGGGACCGGAAGGCGTGGGGAACTCTTCACTTTCCAATATCGCCGGTGACGCCTCAGAGGGCATGCTGGTAACACTGCCGAAACGCTATGACCAGGTTCCTGCGAACAAACCGGTTGTTGATGCACTGAGTGCGAAAAAACTGGATGCATCAGGGCCGTTTATCTGGACAACCTATGCAGCACTGCAATCCCTGACTACTGCAATGACCCGCAGCGGCAGTATGGAACCGGCTGATCTCGCGGCTGACCTGAAAGCAAAACCGGTTGAAACGGTGATGGGCGAACTGAGCTGGACACCAAACGGTGACCTGAAAGGGTTTGAATTCGGCGTATTTGAGTGGCACAAAGACGGAACATCTTCACCGCTGAACTGATCCGCCTCAGTAACTTATGCAGGCCGTGTATTTCAGGGAGTGCGCTATGTCAGAACAATTATTATATTTTACGCAGCAATTATTGAACGGATTAACGCTGGGAAGCACTTACGCTCTGATCGCTATCGGTTACACGATGGTGTACGGCATTATCGGCATGATCAACTTTGCTCACGGCGAAGTTTATATGATTGGCAGTTACGTCTCGTTTATCGTGATTGCCGGTCTGATGATGCTGGGGATTGATGTCGGCTGGTTGCTGATAACCGCCGCATTTATTACCGCAATTGTGATTTCATCAGCGTATGGCTGGAGTATTGAACGGGTCGCATACCGGCCTGTCCGTCACTCAAAGCGGCTGATCGCGCTGATTTCGGCAATAGGAATGTCCATTTTTCTTCAGAACTTTGTCAGTCTGTCGCAAGGCTCGCGTGATCTCGCGCTGCCCGGGCTGATTGAGGGGCGCTGGACACTGGGCGAGAGCGGCGGGTTCGCCGCGACTGTCTCCGCCATGCAGATAACCATCTGGGCAGTGACTGTGCTGGCAATGCTGGCGCTGACTCTGTTTATCCGCTATTCCCGCATGGGACGGGCGTGTCGCGCCTGCGCGGAAGATCTGAAAATGGCAGGTTTGCTCGGGATCAATACCGATCGCGTGATCGCGCTGACCTTTGTGATCGGCGCGGCAATGGCGGCGGTCGCCGGAGTCCTGTTAGGTCAGTTCTATGGCGTGATCAATCCGTACATTGGCTTTATGGCCGGTATGAAAGCCTTTACCGCAGCCGTTCTCGGCGGGATCGGCAGTATTCCCGGAGCCATGATCGGCGGGCTGATCCTCGGTGTTTCCGAAGCGATGACCTCTGCGTATTTCAGTACGGAATACAAAGATGTGGTTTCATTCAGCTTGCTGATTATTGTGCTGCTGGTGATGCCGACCGGGATCTTAGGGCGTCCGGAGGTTGAGAAAGTATGACAAAATCTCACTGGGTAAACGCCATTATCGCCACTGTGACGCTGTTTGTTCTGGCCTCGGTCATGATGGGGCTGCAACTGTCACTCGACGGTACACAGCTTGTTGTGCGCAACGCTGACAGTATCCGCTGGGAGTGGATCGGCATTGGCTGTGTGATGGTCTTTGTTTTTCAACTGGTGCGTCCGTCACTGAAACAACTGACAGCACGTCTGCCGAAAAAAAATTGGCTGCTGCCGGATTTTGACGGCTCCACCACATCTCAAAAAATTATTGCCGGGCTGATTATTGTCGCCGCTATTATCTGGCCGTTTATTGTTTCACGCGGCAGTGTGGACATCGCTACCTTAACACTGATTTATGTGATGCTCGGCCTCGGGCTGAATGTGGTTGTCGGGCTGTCCGGGCTGCTGGTGCTGGGCTATGCGGGGTTTTATGCCATCGGCGCTTACACCTACGGGCTGATGAATCACTATTTCGGCTGGGGATTCTGGCAGAGCCTGCCGCTGGCAGGCATTGTTGCGGCACTCTCCGGATTGCTGCTCGGCTTCCCGGTGTTGCGGTTGCGGGGGGATTATCTGGCGATTGTCACTCTCGGATTCGGGGAAATTGTCCGTATTCTGCTGCTTAATAATACCGAATTTACCGGCGGGCCTAACGGGATCAGTCAGATCCCGAAACCCACTCTGTTCGGGCTGGAATTTGGCAGAACCGCCAAAGAGGGCGGTTGGGATACTTTTCATAATTTCTTTGGTCTGGCGTATGACCCGGGTCACCGCATTATTTTCCTCTATCTGGTCGCGCTGCTGCTGGTTATTATCACCTTGTTTATTATTAACAGGTTACTGCGCATGCCGATGGGACGTGCCTGGGAAGCACTGCGCGAAGATGAAATTGCCTGCCGCTCTTTAGGGTTAAGTCCGACACGCATTAAACTGACGGCGTTCACTATCAGTGCTGCCTTTGCCGGTATTGCCGGAACCTTGTTTGCTGCACGTCAGGGATTTATCAGCCCTGAATCCTTCACCTTTGCTGAATCAGCCTTTGTGCTGGCAGTTGTGGTGCTGGGCGGCATGGGATCACAAACCTCCGTTATCCTTGCAGCCGTGATCCTCGTCGTTTCCCGTGAAATGATGCGGGATCTTAACGCCTACAGCATGTTACTGCTTGGCGCACTGATGGTACTGATGATGGTCTGGCGTCCGCAGGGATTACTGCCGATGTCACGTCCGCACCTGAAAATTCGCACCGGCTCCGCTGAAAAAACCGGAGGTGCGCAATGACAGACACATTATTGCAGGTATCAGACCTGACGATGCGCTTCGGCGGATTACTGGCGGTAAATCAGGTTTCACTGCATCTGAATAAGGGCGAAATTGTCTCGCTGATTGGCCCGAATGGTGCCGGAAAAACCACTATTTTCAACTGTTTAACCGGGTTTTATAAACCGGCTGGCGGAGAGATCCTGCTGCGCGGTAAACCGGTACAGGGCTTATCCGGGCAGGCTATCGCAAAGCGCGGGATGATCCGCACTTTTCAGCATGTGCGCCTGTTTAAAGAGATGACGGTGATTGAAAACCTGCTGGTGGCGCAGCATCAGCACCACAAAAGCGGGTTGCTGGCAGGATTGCTGACCCTGCCGTCATTTCGCCGTGATCAGCGCGAAGCCATGGAAAATGCGGTTATGTGGCTGGAGCGCACCGGGCTTACTGCGGTGGCAAACCGGCAGGCAGGAAACCTGGCGTATGGTCAGCAGCGGCGGCTGGAAATCGCCCGCTGTATGGTGACCCGCCCGGATATTCTGATGCTGGATGAACCCGCCGCCGGGCTGAACCCGAAAGAAACAGACGATTTGGATGCGCTGATTATTGAACTGCGTGCAAAGCACAGCGTATCTGTATTATTGATTGAGCATGATATGAAACTGGTGATGGGCATTTCTGACCGGATCTATGTGGTAAACCAGGGAACACCACTGGCAAACGGCACACCGGCTGAAATTCGTAATCATCCTGATGTGATCCGCGCGTATTTAGGGGAGGCGTATTAATGCTGGAATTTAATAATGTCAGCGCACAATACGGCAAAATTCAGGCGCTGCATCAGGTCAGTCTGTCAGTCAGTAAAGGGGAAATCGTCACCCTGATCGGCGCTAACGGCGCCGGGAAAACGACACTGCTCAGTACCTTGTGTGGCGAGCCAAGGGCAACCGAAGGTGAGATCCGTTATAACGGAGAAGCGATTACCTCACTGCCGACAGCACAGATTATGCGCAAAGATATTGCGCTGGTGCCGGAAGGGCGGCGGGTTTTCGGGCGTATGACAGTGGAAGAGAACCTGGCGATGGGTGGTTTTTTTGCCACTAAACCTCAATATCAGATGCGTCTTGCACAGGTTTATGAACTCTTCCCGCGCCTTGAGGAGCGCCGCCATCAGCGGGCGGGAACCATGTCCGGCGGTGAACAGCAGATGCTGGCGATAGGGCGCGCACTGATGAGCAGCCCGAAGTTACTGTTGCTGGATGAACCGTCTCTGGGGCTTGCACCCATCATTATCATGCAGATTTTTGACACTATCCGCGACCTGCGGGACGCCGGGATGACGATTTTCCTGGTGGAGCAAAATGCAAACCAGGCGCTGAAACTGGCAGACAGAGGCTACGTGCTTGAAAACGGGCGGGTGGTGCTGGAAGATACCGGTCAGGCGCTGCTGGCGAACGAAGCCGTAAGAAGCGCCTATCTGGGTGGTTAACTGACTTATTTCACAGAAAAAATCTGACGGAATTTATCGCCGTCTTCTGTCAGATTTTTCGCCCACGGGCAGGCTTCCTGCTCACCGTTATCACAGGATGCCTGCATCAGCGATACGCCTTTGTCATAATCCTGCGCCACGCCGTGCCCCTGCAAATACATCATTGAAAGATAAAACTGTGCCGCACCATGTGACTGAAGTGCCGCTTTTTCATAAAAATGGCGGGCAATGGCGCAATTATTACCTTCGCATCCTTTTCCGCCGTAATACATCACGCCAAGCTGATAAAGCGCATCGGGCTGATCTTGTGCGGCGGCTTTCTCAAACCAGGTTCTGGCTTTGCTGATATCCTGTTTTACGCCCCAGGCATGCAGATACATCGTACCCAGCTGATATTGTGCAACGGCGACATTTTGCCGTGCCGCTTTCTCAAACCAGTAGCGGGCATGTACAATATTATTGTTTTTTTTTATCATTTAAATCAGCTAAATGAAGATAAACATTGCCCAGATTGGTTTGTGCGGGTGCATATTGTTGTGTCGCCGCCTTTTCAAACCAGACTTTCGCCTGCATCAGTGAATCCGGGGACTGGTCGGTAAGCAGCAGTAGTTTACCCAGGGAATTTTGCGCATAAGGGTTATTCTGCTCTGCGGCTTTTCTGAACCAATATTCTGCCTGTACCGTCTCTTTTTGTGCCAGATAATCATCAGCTAATTTTATCTGAGCGGTGATATTACCGCTCAGAGCGGCGGCTTCCTGCCGTTTTACCGGGGACGGCAGTGCCATAAGCGGGGATGTAAAAAAAAGTACGGTACAACATAATCCTGCTGCGATAGCGATTCTCATTGCACATTCCATAAGCATTTTATGAACGGGTATATGTAGGGCAACTTATACCTCTTTGACTCATATACTCGTCATACTTCAGGATGCCTGGGTGTTGACTACGCAAAGCCAGCCGGGTCACATAGTTTATCTATGCTCCCCGTCTACCTTTGCTTGTCGCCTACAGGCATCCCGAATTATTTAGAGTATAAATAAGGTTGTATTACACATTATGTGAGTCATTATACTTCTGTTATTCATCAGCGTAAAATAATTGGTTCATATAATTGGGAGTAATGCTTGCTGGTTCTGTAATGTCTTTTTGCATAAATAACATGGTTAACAGCATTGTTTCCTGCAAATCGTATTCCGTCATCACAGTTTAATTCATTAATTGCATTGGTATAAGCAATGGGCCCGGTTGTCCTGAGTACGCCATACATACCGACGCCGTATTTTTCAGGCGTATAATTTTCAATATGCTGAGTGACTCTTTCGACAACATTATTAATATATTTGTTATTTGGTGTTGATAATATATTCCATTGCTGATGTTCTGTTCCTTTTTTTTATTTCACTATGAAGACCATAGCCTTCATAGGACAGTTCCGGGTGTCCCTGCCATTTGAAAATAACCAGTTCGTCATCAGGTTGAATGATTTTATTTAATGATATCGTTGTATAGCTTTTTACATCAAAGTAAGCGCCACCAAACTCACGTATAATTAAATACCGGAAGTAATCAGCTCTCGCAGCACCATAAACGGGATTGATACTGTAATAGGCATCCATATAGCGCTGCTTATCATTACCGAATAAAAATAAAAAAAATTTGCTGTTCATCATAAAACCGGTATTCCCAGTCAATATTATTGCACTTTAGCGCCGACATTGCCTGTAATTCATTTTTTGTCGATGACTGTATTCCGAGAGTGTTAATTTGATGGATTATCTTAGGTATCTTCATCTCAATTGAATTCCGTTTCAATTTAGTTAAGTAATTTTCACATAGTATTTGTTTTTGGTGAGTGTCTACGTTTTAAAATAACATTAATTTCAATAATAATACTGCGGTGATCTCGACTTTCCACCTGTGTTTATGCTTCAATTATATTACATCGTGTAATCCGGAGTTGTCCGGGTGATTAATGTATTATTAAAGGTTGTACAGGGACAGTAAATATGAAAAATCTTAGTGCTATAGTAAGTATATTTATTTCACTGCTATTTATTCCACCTGCATTGGCAGAAAAAAATTATGATTGGGCTGATGCCTTATTAGCGGATTCAACCGGACGTATTACACCGCCGGATTACCGGGCTATCCGTGTTTTATTTCAGCAGTCCCTTGATACCGGCTATATTCCGGCAAACGGAAAGTTAGGGGATATTTATCAGTATGGCTATGGTGTGAAACCCTCACCGGAAAAAGCCTTTGGCTACTATCAGGCTGGCGCTGCCGGTCGTGATGCGTATTCGATGTTTCGTCTGGGTGTGGCGTATGAAGAGGGTGCCGGTACACAAGAGGATGTGGTGAAAGGTCGTCAGTATATCAATGATGCGCTAGCTATTTTTCTGCAACAGGCAGCCGGCGGCGATGCACAGTCACAGTTTTTTGTCGGCATGCAATATATCGCCGGACGGTATTTGCCGCAGAGTGATAAAAATGCACTGGCGCTATTTTTAAAAGCAGCAGAGCAAAACCATCGTCCGAGCCTTCTTGTCATGGGAAAGTATTATAATTCTGAAGTGGACGATATAGGTCAGGCAACGGAATATTATAATAAAGCTATCGTGCAGGGTGAGTTTCAGGCGTATGTGGATCTCGGTGCTTATTATTTTTATATCGATCCGGAAAAGAGCCATGATTATTTTCAGAAAGGGTGCGATCACGATATCGCTCTGGCCTGTAAAAACCTGACTGCGGTTGACGAGTATATTGCCAAACGCGCTGAATAATAAGGATTTTCCCCCGTCATTCTGAACCGCCCGGTATATGCTTACCGGGCGGTTTTGTATTTTTACACTTTTTTTTATATCTTCCCCCCTGAATTTTGCAACATCTTTGCACCCCGTTTCTTAGACTGCATCCTGAATAACTCACTGGTGTAAGGATTAATTATGAGTCTGGGTTTTATCGCGGGTCTTGCCGGCACGATCCTGCTTTTGGCGTATCTGCTCTATGCCTTAATTAATGCGGAGAAATTCTGATGGCAGCGAATGCATTTTTACTCATTGCCGGGTTTCTGATTGTCTTGCTGATATCGGCAAAATTACTCAGCCATGTCCTGGTGCGCTTTATTGATGGCGCACCTTTACCGGTTATCGGGCGCGTGGAAAGAACCCTGTGGCGGTTTGCGGGAATACGTAACGAAGAGATGCGCTGGCAGCGTTATCTGACCGCACTGTTGCTGTTTAATGGTCTTGGTTTGGTTCTGTTGATGGCTATCCTGATGTTACAGGCAGATTTACCGCTTAATCCGCGTCACTTCCCGGGGATGTCATGGGATTTGGCGCTGAATACGGCGGTAAGTTTTGTCACTAATACCAACTGGCAGTCATACAGCGGCGAATCTACCGTCAGCTATTTCAGCCAGATGGCGGGGCTGACTGTACAAAATTTCCTGTCTGCGGCAACCGGGATAGCGGTGGCTTTTGCGCTGATCCGTGCACTGTGCCGACACAGCGTACAAACCCTCGGTAATGCGTGGGTCGATCTCACCCGGATCACACTGTGGTTGCTGTTACCCCTTTCAGTGATTATTGCGCTGTTTTTTATCTCTCAGGGTGTTATCCAGAATTTTCATGATTATCAGATGATTATCACGCCTGAAGGCGTGCAGCAGATATTGCCGATGGGACCGGTTGCCTCTCAGGAAGCGATTAAACTCCTTGGTACGAATGGTGGCGGCTTCTTTGGTGCGAACTCCGCACATCCGTTTGAAAACCCGACTGCGCTGACTAACTTTGTGCAGATGCTGGCTATCTTTCTGATCCCCGCAGCACTCTGTTTTTCCTTCGGACGCTGTACCGGGAATCCGCGCCAGGGTCTGACTTTGCTGGTCGCAATGAGCATTGTGTTTGTGGCTGCCGCGGCGGCTGTGATGTGGAGTGAAACGCAGGGGAACCCGGCATTTACCGCACTTGGTATCGACAGCGCCATCAATATGGAAGGCAAAGAGGCGCGTTTCGGTATCCTGGCGACAGGGCTGTTTGTGGCGGTGACAACAGCGGCATCCTGCGGGGCGGTGAACAGCATGCATGATTCACTGACACCGCTCGGCGGATTGATCCCGCTGTGGCTGATGCAGATTGGCGAGGTAATTTTTGGCGGTGTCGGCGCAGGTTTCTACGGCATGATGCTGTTTGTGTTCCTTGCGGTCTTTATTGCCGGGCTGATGATTGGGCGCACGCCTGAATATCTCGGTAAAAAAATCGAAGTACGGGAGATGAAACTGACCGCACTTGCCATCCTGGTCACCCCGGCGCTGGTCTTACTGGGTACGGCGCTGGCGCTGAGCACAGATGCCGGACGCGGGGCGGTTCTCAATCCCGGCGCACACGGCTTTACAGAAGTGCTCTACGCGCTGTCATCGGCATCGAACAATAACGGCAGTGCATTCGCCGGGTTAAGCACCAATACCCCGTTCTGGAACCTGTTACTGGCATTTTGTATGTTTGCCGGTCGTTTTGTGGTGATAGCACTGATTATGGCGCTGGCAGGTGCGTTGGTGAGAAAAACCGCTCAGACCGCCGGAGCCGGAACATTGCCGACAACCGGCGCGTTATTTACCGGGTTATTGATTGCCGCGATTTTACTGATCGGCGCGCTGACGTTTGTTCCCGCACTGGCGCTTGGTCCGGTGGCGGAATTTCTGGCTGTATTTAAGTGATTGACGGGAGAAGACAATGAGTCGTCAGACACAGCGTTTATTTGAACCAAAACTGGTGAAACAGGCGTTACCGGAGACATTCAGAAAACTATCCCCGGTGGTGCAGTGGCAGAATCCGGTGATGTTTATTGTCTGGTGCGGCAGTCTGTTAACCACACTGCTTGCCGCCGGTATGATGACCGGGCTTTTCAGCGGCAACGGGGCATTCACACTGACTATCGCCCTGTGGTTATGGTTTACCGTGTTGTTTGCGAATTTTGCGGAAGCGCTGGCGGAAGGGCGCAGCAGAGCACAGGCTGACAGCCTGAAAGGCATGAAAAAAACCAGCCGGGCACGAAAGCTGCGTTCCGCTGAGCGCGACAGTGAATATGAAACTGTCGCGGCAGATACGTTACGCAAAGGGGATTTGGTGCTGGTGGAAGCCGGTGATTTGATCCCGTGCGACGCTACGGTACTGGAGGGCGGCGCATCCGTGGATGAGAGTGCGATCACCGGTGAATCTGCGCCGGTGATCCGCGAGTCCGGCGGGGATTTTTCTTCTGTCACCGGTGGTACGCGGATCTTATCGGACTGGTTGATCATTGAGTGCAGCGCAAACCCGGGAGACAGTTTTCTGGATCGCATGATAAGCATGGTGGAAGGCGCGAAGCGCAGTAAAACGCCGAATGAAATCGCTCTGACTATTCTGCTGTCGGCACTGAGTATTGTCTTTTTGCTGGCGGTGGCAACATTGTGGCCGTTTACTGAATTTGCCGGTCATGCCGTCAGTCTGACAGTGATGATTGCGCTGCTGGTGTGTCTGATCCCGACCACGATCAGCGGGCTGTTATCTGCCATTGGTGTGGCGGGTATGAGCCGGATGCTGGCGGCGAATGTGATTGCCACCAGCGGGCGCGCTGTGGAAGCCGCCGGGGATGTGGATGTGCTGCTGCTGGATAAAACCGGGACCATTACCCTGGGAAACCGCCAGGCGTCAGACTTTCTGGCAGCACCGGGTGTGGATGAACGCACACTGGCGGATGCGGCACAACTGGCATCGCTGGCAGATGAAACCCCGGAAGGGCGCAGTATTGTGGTACTGGCAAAGCAGCGTTTTAATATGCGGGCGCGTGATCTTGCCGGTCTGAAAGCCACCTTTATTCCGTTTACCGCACAAACGCGCATGAGCGGGATCAATGTGGACGGACGAACTATCCGCAAGGGCTCTGTGGATGCTATCCGCCGCTATATCGAGGTCAATCACGGTCAATTCCCGGCGCAGGTCGACAAACTGGTGGAAGAGGTTGCCCGCCAGGGCGGTACGCCACTGGTGGTGGCAGAAGAGCACCGTGTGCTGGGTGTTATCGCGCTGAAAGATATCGTCAAAGGCGGGATCCGCGAACGCTTTGCGCAATTACGCCAGATGGGGATCAAAACGGTGATGATCACCGGTGATAACCGGCTGACAGCGGCGGCGATTGCGGCAGAAGCAGGTGTTGATGATTTTCTTGCGCAGGCGACGCCGGAAGCTAAACTGGCGCTGATCCGCCAATATCAGAAAGAAGGGCGGCTGGTGGCAATGACCGGGGACGGCACCAATGATGCCCCGGCACTGGCGCAGGCAGATGTGGCGGTTGCCATGAACTCGGGAACACAGGCGGCAAAAGAAGCCGGTAATATGGTGGATCTGGACTCCAACCCGACCAAACTGATTGAAGTGGTTCATATTGGTAAGCAGATGCTGATGACGCGCGGCTCGCTGACAACATTCAGTATTGCCAATGATATCGCCAAGTATTTTGCGATTATCCCGGCGGCATTTGCGGTGACTTATCCGCAACTGGATGCGCTCAATATTATGCGTCTGCATTCGCCGGATTCAGCCATATTAAGCGCGGTGATATTCAATGCCCTGATTATTATTGCGCTGATCCCGCTGGCACTGAAAGGTGTGCCGTATCATGCCCTGAGTGCAGCGGCAATGCTGCGCCGCAATCTGTGGATCTATGGAACGGGCGGATTAATCGTGCCTTTTATCGGTATTAAATTGATTGATATGTTGCTGACCCTGACAGGGTTAGTATAAGGATATGCAATGAGTCAGATACGTCCTGCAATCGTTATTTTTCTGGTTCTGGCGCTGGTCACCGGGGTATTTTATCCGCTGTTAACCACGACGCTGGGTGAGTGGTGGTTTGCCCGCCAGGCAAACGGCTCCCTGATTGATGTCAATGGTGAAGTAAAAGGCTCGGCACTGATTGGTCAGCAATTTACACAGCCCGGATATTTTCACGGGCGTCCGTCAGAAACGGCGGGCACACCTTATAATGCACAAAGCTCCGGCGGCAGTAATCTGAGCACCAATAACCCGGTACTGTTACAGCGTGTGGCACAGCGGGCAGAGGCATTACGGGCAGAAAACCCGGATGCCTCCCGTACCGTTCCGGTTGATTTGGTTACGGCGTCTGCCAGCGGACTGGACCCGGATGTTTCCCCGCAGGCGGCATACTGGCAGGCTCCGCGTGTTGCCAACGCGCGCGGAATGAGTGTGCCGGAGGTCAACGAACTGATCAGTGAAAATATCACCACGCCGGTTCCGGCATTTACCGGCGACCCGGTTGTGAATGTGCTGAAACTGAACCTGGCACTGGATGCACACACGTCAGCGCGTGCGCGCCTGAATTAACAGAAGGACATCAATATGCATGACGAGCCACTGCGTCCCGATCCTGATCAGTTACTGGCTCAGGTAACAGAGCGCCCGCGCGGGAAACTGAAGATTTTCTTCGGTGCCTGCGCGGGGGTAGGGAAAACCTATGCCATGTTGCAGGAGGCGCAGCGGCTGCATGAACAGGGTGTTGATGTGCTCGCCGGTGTGGTTGAAACCCACGGACGGCAGGAAACCGCCGCGCTGCTGACGGGGCTGCAGGTACTGCCGCTGAAAAAATATCAGTACCGCGGACGGCAGGTCAGCGGGTTTGATTTGGATCGCGCCCTTGCCCTGCATCCGGCGGTGATCTTAATGGATGAGCTGGCACACGCGAACATTCCCGGCGCACGACACCCGAAACGCTGGCAGGATGTGGAAGAGCTGCTCAATGCCGGGATTGATGTGCTCACCACGATCAATGTGCAGCATCTGGAAAGCCTGAATGACATTGTCGGCGGCGTTACCGGCGTTATTGTCCGTGAAACGGTGCCGGACCCGGTTTTTGATGCCGCCGATGAAATCGTCCTCGTGGATTTGACCCCGGACGATCTTCTTACCCGTCTGCGGGAAGGGAAAGTCTATCTTCCCGCGCAGGCGGAGCGGGCAATCGAGCACTTTTTCCGTAAAGGAAACCTGATCGCCCTGCGCGAACTGGCATTGCGCCGGACAACCGATCGCGTTGATGAGCAGATGCAGGCATGGCGTGAGCATCAGGGTCAGGAGAAAGTCTGGCATATCCGCGATGCTATTTTAGTGTGTCTGCGCCCGGCGGGTGCGAATGAAAAACTGATCCGCGCCGCCGCCCGGCTGGCGGCTAAACTGGGCAGCGACTGGCACGCCATTTTTGTCGAAACCTCAGCCCGCCATAAGTTGCCCGCACAGCAACGGCGCGGAATTTTAAATGCACTGTCACTGGCACAGCAGCTCGGAGCCACCACGGCGACACTGGCAGAGCCGGAAGAGAGCCGGGCGGTTATCCGCTATGCGCGGGAAAATAATCTCGGCAAAGTCATGATCGGGCGGTATGTCCGCAAACACTGGTGGCAACAGGATAAACTATCGGATCAACTCAGCCGCCTGGCGGCCGATCTTGATGTGGTCATGATAGCCCCGAGGGACAGACAGCCGGAAAATCAGAGCAAATACAGTGATAGCCGTCCGTTTCTGGATAAACACAAAACCGATTTACAGGGCTGCATTGCGGCGGCACTGATTTGTGCAGTCACCACACTGCTGGCGCATCACTGGCTGATGGCGTTTGATAATGCCAACCTGGTGATGCTCTATATCCTGGGTGTGGTGGTTGTGGCGCGTTTTTACGGACGCTGGCCGTCAGTATTTGCCACTGTGATTAATGTGGTCAGTTTTGATTTATTTCTGATTAACCCTAAGGGCACACTGGCTGTCTCTGATATGCAGTATCTGCTCACTTTTGCCGTCATGATGACAGTCGGGCTGGTGATCGGCAGCCTGACGGCAGGTGTGCGCTACCAGGCAAGGGTGGCACGTTACCGCGAGCAGCGCACCTATCATCTGTATGAGATGTCAAAAGCACTGGCAACAGCGCGTGAGCGTGATGAAATCGCCACTGTCAGCTGTCACTTTATCAGCCACAGCTTCCATGCCCGCTGTGAAATTCTGCTGCCGGATGCGCAGGGCAATCTGACTCCGGCGGGGGTAAGACCGGGCGCTATTGCCTGGGATGAAGCGATCACCCGCTGGAGTTATGACAAAGGGCAGCCCGCAGGATGCGGCACCGGTACATTGCCCGGTGTGCCGTATCAGATCCTGCCGCTCAGCACGACAGAGAAAGTGCTTGGTGTGATCATTGTTGAGCCGTATAACCGCCGTCAGTTGCAGATCCCCGAGCAGCAAAGGCTGCTTGAGACGCTGATCCTGCTGGCGGCGGGTGCCCTGGAGCGGCAGTCTCTGACAGAAAGTGAAGAGCAGGCGCGTCTGTTCAGTGAGCGGGAGCAGATACGTAACTCGCTGCTGGCGGCGCTGTCCCATGATTTGCGGACACCGCTGACTGTTCTGTTTGGTCAGGCGGAAATTCTGACATTGGATCTCACCAGTGAGGGATCAAAATATGCCTCACAGGCGATGGAGATCCGCCAGCACATTCTCAGCACCACACGGCTGGTGAATAATCTGCTGGATATGGCGCGGATCCAGTCCGGTGGTTTTAATCTCAATAAAGAGTGGTTGCCGCTGGAAGAAGTGATCGGCAGTGCGCTGATGATGCTCAAACCACGTTTTAACACCGATGCGATTGAGATAGATCTCAATGACCCGATGCAGCTTATCTGTGCGGATGGTCCGCTGTTTGAGCGCGTCTTAATTAATCTGCTGGAAAATGCCATTAAATATGCCGGTATTCAGGCGCAGATCGGCATTCGCTCCCGCGTGTCAGAAAACAGTATCGATATTGAAGTGTGGGATAACGGCCCGGGTATTCCGCCGGGGCAGGAAGCGCGGATTTTTGATAAATTTTCCCGCGGGCAGAAAGAATCGGCTATTCCGGGTGTGGGTCTGGGGCTGGCGATTTGTCAGGCGATTGTTGATGTTCACGGCGGCACTATCTGCGCCGGAAACCGGGACGGGGGTGGCGCAAGCTTTCATATACGTTTACCCTATAAAGACCCACCAACTATTGATGAAGCCGATAATCCATTGTGATCACTGTTTTAATTGTTGAAGATGAAAAAGGTATCCGCCGTCTTCTGCGCACTGCGCTGGAAGGGGATTCCCTACGCGTTTTTGACGCTGAAAATCTGGCCCGCGGGCTGGTGGAAGCCGCGACCCGCAAACCGGATCTGGTGATCCTCGACCTGGGATTGCCTGACGGCGACGGTATTGAGTTTGTACAACAATTCCGCCAGTGGAGCTCAGTTCCGGTTCTGGTACTTTCTGCCCGTGACGATGAGCATGATAAGATAGCTGCCCTTGATGCCGGGGCGGATGACTACATGACAAAACCCTTTAGTGTCGGGGAGTTACAGGCACGTTTGCGTGTTCTTATGCGCCGTTACCAGGGCAGTGAAAAAAATGATCCGGTGTATGAATTCGGGGATATCCGCGTGGATATTGCCGGACGTCAAATCAGCAAAGCCGGGGAAGAAGTGCATCTTACTCCGATAGAATTCCGCCTGCTGACTATTCTTATCAACCACAGCGGCAAAGTATTAACCCAGCGTTTTCTGCTCAATGAAGTGTGGGGTCCTAATTCAGTTGAGCATGCGCATTATCTGCGTATTTATATGGGGCATTTGCGTCAGAAGCTGGAAACAGATCCTGCCCGTCCTCAGCATTTTATTACTGAAACCGGGATCGGCTACCGGTTTATATCTGCACCTTAAATACATTTATTTTTCTAATTCTTTTACCTCCCTCACTGTTATGACAAAACTGTTCTGTTTTCCGTCAGATAACATCGTTTATATCAAAAAATAGTCATTTAGTGCGCCCTATAGTAAATCCATGAGTGTCAGACCAACGGATTTTTAAATGTCTGTACCTGACGTCATTCAGATTGCAGCCGACGAACCTGCGGTTTGAATGAATAAGGGTCTAAAAGGAGTTAGTTATGGATTTTGTTATCCAGCTTATTGTGGTGTTGATCTGTCTGTTTTACGGTGCACGAAAGGGGGGTATCGCGCTTGGGTTATTAGGCGGGATTGGTTTGGTTATACTGGTCTTTGTGTTTCATCTCAAACCGGGAAAACCCCCGGTGGATGTCATGCTGGTGATTATTGCGGTTGTTGCAGCTTCCGCGACATTACAGGCGTCCGGCGGGCTGGATGTGATGCTCCAGATTGCTGAACGGCTGCTCAGACGTAACCCTAAGTATGTCTCAATTGTGGCACCATTTGTTACCTGTCTGCTGACCATTTTGTGCGGTACCGGGCATGTTGTGTATACCATTTTACCGATCATTTATGATGTGGCGATTAAAAATAATATCCGTCCGGAAAGACCAATGGCGGCCAGTACGATAGGTTCCCAGATGGGCATAATCGCAAGCCCGGTGTCTGTCGCGGTGGTGTCATTAGTGGCGATGCTGGGGGATGTGACATTAAACGGAAAACATCTCGGGTTTGTTGATTTACTGGCGATTACTATTCCGTCAACACTTATCGGAATATTATGTATCGGGATATTCAGCTGGTATCGCGGCAAAGATTTGGATAAAGACCCGGAGTTTCAGGAATTTATTTCCAAGCCTGAAAATAAAGAATATGTGTATGGCGATACCGTCACACTGCTGGATAAAAAATTACCCCGCAGCAACTGGTTAGCGATGTGGATCTTTTTATCTTCTATTGCTGCTGTGGCGCTGATGGGCGCATTTCCTGAGCTACGGCCTGTGTTTGACGGAAAACCCCTCTCGATGGTACTGGTTATTCAAATCTTTATGCTGTTTGCCGGTGCGCTGATTATTATTTTCACCAAAACCAAACCTGCGTCTATTTCAAAAAATGAAGTATTTCGTTCAGGGATGATTGCGATTGTGGCGGTCTACGGTATTGCGTGGATGGCGGAAACCATGTTCGGCGCGCATTTGGATCAGATAAAAACCGTATTAGGTTCTCTGGTCACCGAATACCCGTGGGCATACGCGGTGGTATTATTGCTGGTATCAAAATTTGTAAACTCCCAGGCTGCGGCACTGGCGGCAATTGTCCCTGTTGCGCTGGCGATTGGTGTGAATCCGGCGTATATCGTGGCATCCGCACCGGCCTGTTATGGTTATTATATTCTGCCGACTTACCCGAGTGATCTCGCGGCTATCCAGTTTGACCGTTCCGGCACCACAAAAATAGGGCGGTTTGTGATTAACCACAGCTTTATTTTTCCGGGGTTGATTGGCGTGGGTGTTTCCTGTGTATTTGGCTGGGTTTTCGCTGCAATGTACGGATTCTTATAATCCTGCACTGTAACTTACTGATAACGGACATTTTGTCCGTTATCAGTAGCATCATGCATTCGTTATATTATGGTTAAGCTGTTGTCTTCGGTGTTTTTTCGATCCGGAACACACCGACCATTTCATTGAGTGTACCCGCCTGATCGTTGAGAGCAGAAGCCGCAGCGACTGACTGTTCAACCAGTGCCGCATTTTGCTGCGTTGCAGAATCAATCAGCCCGATAGCACTGTTTATCTGCGTTATTCCGTCTGTCTGCTCATGGCTGGCGTGCCCTATTTCATGCAGTAATGCGTCCATCTGACTGACATTTGCAACAATCCCGCGCAATGATTCGGCGGCATCCTCCACCAGTTTCAGCCCTTCCTGTGTCTGTCCGGCTGAATTTTCAATCAATGAACGGATCTCACTGGCAGAATCTGCACTGCGCTGCGCCAACAGACGCACTTCACCGGCTACGACAGCAAAACCGCGTCCGTGTTCACCCGCGCGGGCGGCTTCCACGGCGGCATTCAGCGCCAGAATATTGGTCTGGAAGGCAATGGAATCAATCAGATTGATGATGTCAGACATTTTGGTGGCAGTGGCATTGATAGTGCGGATTTTTTCGGTCATCTGCTGCATCATTTCGCCATTGTGTTTTACTACCCCGGCGGTATCTGCCGACAGCGCAGTTGCTTTCTGTGTATTGGCGGCGGTGTTTTTGACTGTTGCGGTTATTTGCTCCATTGAGGCCGCCGTTTCTTCCACAGAGCCCGCCTGTTCTTCTGTGCGCGCCGCCAGGTTCTGGTTACCGGCCATAATCTGCTCTGCCGTGGCAGACAAACTTTCAGAGCCGTTTTTCACTTCGCGGACAATATCCTGAAGATGTAACTGCATTTCAGACAGCGCCTGTAACAGGACGCCGGTTTCATCTTTATGTGTGGTGTTTATATGCTGTGTCAGATCACCCTCTGCAATTGCTCTGGCAAAACGGACGGCTTCATCAAGCGGGCCGGTAATGGTACGGACAATAATTCTGGCGAGGACGGCACTGATGATAATACTGATAGCCGTCAGTGTGAGCAGCAGAGCGCGGTTGGTTTTAAAATTACTTTCCAGTTGGCTTCCCGCACTTTTCATATGGTTATCCTGTAGCGCAATCAGCTGCATTACATTCTCGCGGTATGCCCGCTGGATCCCCGTAGTGGTATTGAGCATTTCATTAATAGCCGCCTGACTATCATCACTTTGCATATATTGCGTCATCCGGCGCTGTGAACTGAGGTATTGCTGGCGGACTGAACGGATCTCTTTAAGGATGCGCTGAGAGGTTTCATCTTTGAGTTGCTCACCCAGTTCATCGAGTATCAGGGTGATTTTCTTACTGGTTTCAGATGCACCAGCAGCCATCTGCCGGATCTGCGGATTCTTGTCGTCCAGTAGTCTGAGTTGCTGAATCCCCACAAAATCATGAAAATAATCAATCAGTAAGTTCGCTTTTACTGTCACCGGATAGTCATTTTCCAGCACATCCCGGATGCCATCATCTGCTTTATTCAGACTGATAATGGAAAGCGCTGAGCTGATAATCATCAGCAATATTGAAAAACCAAAAGCCACAAAGAGTTTCGTACTGATTTTCATGCTGTGCAAAAGCATCGTTCCTCCGGATACTCATTAAATGACTTATTATCGGTAATCATATTGGAAACTTTATAAATTAATTAGGTTTACTTATAACGCACCCTGATATTGATAAAAATGTTATTTCTTTCGTAGTGCTGTCTTTCTTTTAAAGCGTAATCAGCGATGTTAAAGGTGAAATAGTTATCATTTGTTGATATTTAGTGCTGATTTTTTGTGTGCGGGTGATATTAAAAAATATGGCGTATTCTTTTTTTATCTCAGTTTATCCATAAGAAAATAATGCTTATTTTTCTGAAAAATAAGCATTATTTCTGTTTTTTTTCATAAACAGAAAGCGACAATACTTTCCTTACAGCATAAAAAGTAAATTTTATACTGATAATTTCGTTGTTGATTTTACGACCGGATTTCAATGTACTTATCAGTACATTTACAGCGTCAACCAGAGAGACAATTATGGAAAATAATAAAAAAAATTATTCGCGGCGGAACCTTTATTACGATGGATGAATCATACGGCGATATTGTGAACGGGGTGTATGGCCAGGGCATGCAGATTTATGACTTTTAGCCTGCCCTGCCATTTCGGGTATTTCCGGTGTAGTACCGGCAATACCCTTTTTTATATCTGCGATCGGTTACCAGTGAACTGTCAGTGTTGTGGTTATCTGTCGATCATTGCCCCAACTGCATGCGGCATCCGTAAAACAGGATGCAACATAATGCTTATTGAATAAATTATTAATATTCAATGCAATTTCCGCATCGTCAACAGCGGGCAGATTATCCAGTTTGTAACGCAGCATCAGGTCAGTCACGGTGTACGCCGGAACTGTGAAACTGTTTGCATCATCCCCTTGTGTTTTGCCGTTATAGCGAACCCCGCCACCGACTGTCACACCATTGAGCGGTGCATTGTCAAAAGTATAATCTGTCCATAATGATGCTGTGTGCATTGGCACCATAGCAGGGTGATTATTTGCATTTTCCTGCTGCTGCCGGAACCGGGTATCGGTATAGGCGTAACCGGCGATCAGGTTCCAGTTATAGGTGAGTGCAGCTTTGCTTTCCAGTTCAATACCACGTGAGCGGATCTCCCCGCCCTGAACACTGAAAAACGGATTGAGCGGGTCGCGGTGCAGGTTGTTATCTTTTGTCAGTTCATACACGGCAAGCGTGGCAGAGAGTGCCGAATTATCCGGCAGAAATTTCAGTCCGGCCTCATACTGTTTGCCGCGTGAAGGATTAAGCGGCTTACCGCTGACCGTCGCTGCGGTACTCGGCTCGAAGGACTCGCTGTAGCTGAAATATGGCGCAAAGCCGTAAGGCAACTGATAATTTACCCCGCCGCGCCAGGTGAACTCCCGGTCAGTCTGATGATGATTGGTGTCTTCTCCGCTCATATTGTCATGGCTGCGGGATTTACTGACGTTTTCGTCATAGCGTCCGCCGAGGGTGAGTGTCCAGTCCTGCCAGAAAAGCTGCTCCTGGGCATAAATCCCCGTCTGACGGTTCTTATTCACCGTGTTTGCCTGTGCCAGCGGCATGGTGGTCAGATTGCCGTACTGCGGTGAGCGCAGATCCAGCGGTGCTGCAACACCCATCTCATTAGTCATGCGGTTGCGCAGCTGAGAGTAATCCAGCCCCAGCAATAGGGTATTTTTCCAGCCATTGCCGCTGATGTTATGAATGGCGTGGGTATCTGTCACCAGTCCGGTAAGCCGCTCATTATTGATAATATGATTGCGGGCAAGGGTGGAGGTGAGATCCTGCTGTGGCACGCCGTAACAGGCCATCGGATTACTGCTGCATAATCCGCCGCCGTAAATTGTACGCCAGTTAGTGCTTATCTGCTGATAGCGCGCACCCTGATGAAATGACCAGTTTTCATTGAAAGTATGGTCAAACTGCCAGCCGAATAAGCGCTGCTGCCGTTCAAAGCGGTTGTAGCCGGGTTCACCTTCATTAAAACCGGTACTTAGTTTGCCGGTCGCACCACTGTCAACTGTCCCTTCGCGCGGCAGCCAGCCGTAATAGCCATTGCGCGGGGCATTCATTGCCTGCGCCGTGAGCAGTAATGATGTGGCATCATCCGGCTGCCAGAGGTACGAGCCCTGTAATGCATAATAGCGTTCCCGCTCGCCCTGTTGTTGCTGATGCTGGTCGTGGATTGTCCCGGTCAGCCGGTACGCCTGTGTTTCATCGTCATTAAGGGCATCACTGAAATCAAACCCGGTCTGCCATAAATGATGGTTCCCCGCCTGTAACCGGACTTCCCGCAGCGGTGTCATCTGCGGGCGTTTGGAGGTCATTGTTACCACGCCGCCCGGATTGGACTGACCATAAATCACAGATGCCGGACCTTTGATGACATCAATCCGCTGCATAAACTCCGGCAACATGCGGCTTTCTGCATACATATCACCCTGAACTTTTAATCCGTCCAGATAGATGTTCTGACTGACATTATGGAAGCCGCGCATCATGACACTGTCAAACACGGAGGAACTGCCGGAGGTGCCGGTGACAACACCGGGTGTATATCCCAGTGCCTGTTTAAGTGTTGATGCGCCGCGTGCGGTGACTTCCTCCTCACTGATAACAGAAACGGAAGACGGCACTTTATTCAGTGGTGTGGCGGTTTTTGTGGCACTGTCGCTGTAGGTGGCATGATAGGTTCCGTTACTCTCAAGCGGATTGGCTGTCACAGGTGCGGCGGTCACGATTATTTCATCAGGCGCGGCATGACAGGCACCGGCAATCAGTAAGGCGGGTAGTGATAACCGGAAAAGTGATAACCGGAAAAGAGAGCCGGAAAGGGAAGGGCGGTGAGGTGCAGTCATAAAAAAAATCTCATTTGAATGATAATTATTACCGTTATAAGTAAAAAAAAAAGGGATAACGGGCCGGTAATAAGAAAAGGCTGCCGGTGGCAGCCATAAAGAATGAACTCAGTGAATTACTCAGTATTGGTATGCGGGTGCGGTTTCCTCAGAAAGAACGCCAGTGCCAGAGACAGGAAACCGAGCAGAAGGATGAACCAGAACACGGCGTGAAGTCCCGCCGCCAGTGCGCTGGTTTCGCCGTGCTCCGGGAACGCGGCATACGTCTTTTCGCGGTAAAAGGACATCAGCGTGATAGCCATGGCAGTACCCACCGCGCCGGCGACCTGATAAAAGGTATTCCAGACGGCAGATCCATCAGCATACAGGCTTGCCGGTAATGCGCTCAGTGCGGTGGTTTGCGCAGGCATAATCACGCAGGTCACACCGAGACAGAGAAACATAAAGGCAACAACGATGTGCCAGATTTGTGCGGACTCACCAACTGAAAACAGAAACAGAGCAGCACTTGCCAGCATAAAGAGTGATCCTGTCACGACAAACGGACGGGCATCGAAGCGGTTATAGAGCAGACCAATCAGCGGGGAAAATATGACGTTAATAATATTACCCGGCAGCAGCAGTACCCCGGCGAGAGCAGCGCTCAGCATCAGCACATCTTTCAGGAAGAGTGGCAGGATGATCGCGGCACAGAGTACGCTCATCATACTCAGGATCATCAGCAGCAGACCAATGACAAACATTGGCTGGCGGAATACATCCGGATGGATCATCGGCGTTTTCATTACAACCTGGCGGCGGGCAAATACGCCTAAGCAAATGAGTCCTGCCAGTAATGATCCCCACACCTGCGGGCTGCTCAGGCTGTGTTCCG
Organism: Morganella psychrotolerans; assembly: GCF_001676155.1. Classification (GTDB taxonomy): domain Bacteria; phylum Pseudomonadota; class Gammaproteobacteria; order Enterobacterales; family Enterobacteriaceae; genus Morganella; species Morganella psychrotolerans. The sequence continues at coordinate 417,763 of NZ_LZEW01000012.1, forward strand.
CCATAATTGCCAGTCCGTATATCACGCCGCTGAACCCGGCGGAGGAGAGCAGCAGTGAGAAAATATCAATACGTGGCCGGGTTATCTCCCCTATAGGTGCCATCGCTTTCAGCGCGAGCAGAATGACGGCAACATACGCCAGTGCGCTCAGCCAGAAAATTGCATGCCAGCTGAATCCCGTGAGGATAAATCCGGAGAGTGTGGGTCCCAGCGCGGGTGCCAGTGTGATGGCTATCCCGACCATACCCATCACCATTCCCCGCTGATAGACAGGGAAAATCAGCAGTGCGGCGCTCAGCAGCACAGGCAGTACAACACCGGTGCCGACAGCCTGGATAACCCGCCCGAGCAGCAGCACGGTAAAGCCGGGTGCGAAAGCCGCAATCAGGCAACCGGCGAGTGAAACCGCCAGTGCATTGAGGATCAGCGTGCGGGTGTTAAACCAGCGCACCAGAAAGGCAGACACCGGCACGAAAACAGCCAGGGTGAGAAGGTAGCCGGTCACCAGCCACTGTGCCTGTCCGGCAGAAAGTATAAATTCGCTCATCAGATTGGTGAGCGCCATATTTAATGCGGTTTCCCCGAACAGCCCGATAAATGTCCCGGCCATCAGTACGCTGAGCATCATTTTCGGGTAGCGTACCTGTTGTTGTGCTTCTGTTGTCACGTTATTTCCTCTGTTTCATCAACCTGGTTGACGGTGAGGAAAATAACGCATTTTGAGATAATGGTCAACTTGGTTGACGTGGTGTTTTTGCTATACTGCACAAAAAAGAAAAGGGGTGGCTGAGTGAAAATTGCGTTGAATGAACTGGATTTCGTCGATTTAATCAGTGAGCGGCACACATTGCTCCGTGAGCGGATAGATACCTGCTGGAATGCACAGAGTAAGATCCGCATGGGAACATCGGAATGGTATATCCTCTCAAGGATTAGTGATCAGCCGGTGTCCATTGCGACTATTTCTGCGACTGTCACTATCTCCCGCCAGGCTATTCATAAATTTATCCGTCAGCTGGAAGAAAAAGGGCTGATTACGGTTTTTGATTTGCAGGACAGTAAAAAACTGAAAGGCGTCAAAATGACCGCACACGGGCAGCGGTGCTATGACGCGTACGAAGCCATCAAAGTTTCACTGTGTGATGAGATAGGCGCGGCAATCGGGCATGAGAATGTCGCCCTCATGACCCGGTTATTGCAGCAGCCCTGGTTCGGGGAAAAAGCGTGATGTATCTGTTACGGGCAGACGACATCACTGTATGTCAGTGTCAGGCTGGTGGAAGACAGCCAGCCGACTAAACAATCTGTCAGTTGGTCTTTATCATCAAATCCGTGCTTTTCTGCCTGCTCACATAAACGCTGCCATAAAATACCTTCCTGTTCAGGGATTTGTCTGTGCAATCGCATAGCAGCGGTGAGTTTCTCACTGACTTCCTGCGGTTGCGGGAAGCGTGCAAGTGAGTGAGCATACAAGCAGTGCAAATCAGCATGTAACTGTGCAATTTGTTCCTCCCCGTAGTTCAGTAACGTCCCGGCCTGCGTCACAGCAGACAGTGATAACGGCTGTTTGTCCGTCTCTTTTTCTATCGCGCCGCACCCCGGTAATGGTATATCCGCCAGAGCGGCCTGCAACATAATGCAGAGATGATTATTGCTATCGATATTATTCATGTCTGTCTCCGGACGTGTTGTGGCGATGCCTGTTGTTCTGCGGGTGATACTAGCGTGCAGAAAAAACGATGCTTCGCTGCCGGGCGAAATACCCTGTCAGATATCATGAAGAAAAGGAAAATCCAGAACACTCCGCTTGTTGCTTTTTAAGTATTCACTTATAAATCAGGCAATCGTGTTTTGTTGCGTAACGCATCAGATACCAGGCTGCGCATCATAAAATAAGTTTATTTACAGGAGTTATAAATGTCAGGATTTTCATTTGCTTATGGTTATGGTGAGGAAGAACATCTGGGCGGAAATGCGCTCGAAGGCGATCCGAATACATTTTGTCCGACAGTGTGGGACTATCTGATCAAGCGTTTTGCGTTACGATCCGTGCTGGATATCGGCTCAGGCCTGGGATTTGCTGCAGATTATTTTCACCGCGCCGGAATGCAGACATTGGCGGTGGAAGGGCTGGTATCGAATGTTGATAACTCATTGTATCCGGCGCTCAAGGTCGACCTTACGCATTCATCTGTACATTGTCGTGTCGACTTGGTTCATTGTCAGGAAGTCGTTGAACATATTGATGAAATGTATCTGGATCATCTTCTGAATTCATTTTCCTGCGGACGCGTAATGGTGATGACACACGCATTTCCGGGCCAGGGAGGACATCATCACGTCAACGAACAGCCGCCGGAGTACTGGATTGAGAATTTGAAACGATATAATTTTGAATTACTGTCAGAAGATACCCGGCGTATCCGGGTTATGGCAGAAAAAGACGGTGCAATTTATATGGCGAACAGCGGAATGGTCTTTATCAACCGGAACCGCCTCTGAGTTTAATGCGTTCGTGGTAATTTATGTTAACAAAGCACGTCACAAAGACGTGCTTTGTTAATGTGGATCTGCTGTCGGGATGATTCATAGAAATGACACCGGTAAACCGGGGAGATGTAAATAAAACGTAATAATGTTAATCCTCCGGAAATGAATAATTACCCTGATAATCTGCATAATATAATTTACAAAGTTATTGGTCATAAATTAATATAAAATACAAACTGCCTTTATTATATGTATTTCTCTGATATAGATCACCGGTCTATATAGTTATGGTTTATTTAAAAACCACTGTTAATAATAAGATATAGACTGCTGGGTTATATTTAATACTGCGTTATATCATTGGTTTAATTAATTCATATTAACCCACATGAAATTAACATATTTTTATTAATCCTGATTTAATATAGACAAAATTGGTTTTTTAATTGATATTTTGATATGTGTCGCAGTATAGTGTTTGCAGTTGGATATATTAGTACGAGTTCATTAATAAGTGCTGATTTAAAACAGGTGCAAAAATGGAAAATAACAATCGATTTTGGCCACATATAAGACGTGTTACACATCTGATGATGTTCTCACATCGCTCTTGCTTTAGTTTTAATCGTTTTAATGCAAAAAGGTAGTCCTTCTACTGACATCCATAATGTCATCAGCATATTGCTGTCGTATGGATCGTCAACCTCAATATCATTATATCCGGCACAACAAGTGCAGGACTATACTGAACGCTGATTGATAATTCATATCCCGGCTTTTGTGTATGTAATTCGTGAGTACATGATTTTTTCTTTCATTATTTTATGGCTTATACCCAACGTCATTCAGGATGCAGTCAACGAACCTGCGGTTTGAATGAATAAGGGTATAGGTGCTGTAATTGTATGATTTGAAATTATCAGGTTACTTTATGATATTGCTGTGCATTATGGCATATATACCCAACGTCATTCAAGTTGCAGCCAACGAACCTGCAGTTTGAATGAATAAGGGTATAAATAGTGTGAATCTTTAACTCAATATTATATTGAGGGAACAAGCTCGCATTATAAAAACAAATAACTAAAATATTTTCTGAAAATATTTTAGCGGGAATTCTTTTGCGAAAAATATAGGTATTTAAAATGAATAATTATAAATTTGCTGTCAGCTATGATATGAGTGACTATATCGTCACGCACAGAAATAGTGTGGATATCTTAAGCACCGAATTTACTGATGTTGCTGTAATTATTATTTCTCTTGATGATATTCAGAATGGGAAATTAGATTTCATTGAACAGCATAGCTTTGGTCAGCCCGTTTTTGCGGTAATTGGTCAGAATGATATCATTCCGGCGGAGATCATTACACGCCTGACCGGTGTGATTGATTTAAATAAAAATAACGGTTCCCTGTACAGTAAGCAACTTGAGACAGCCGCACTGAAATATGAAGAAAGTTTATTGCCACCATTCTTCGGCAGTCTGAAAAACTATGTTGAGAAAGGTAATTCCGCATTTGATTGCCCGGGGCATCAGGGAGGTGAATTTTTTCGCCGTCATCCGCTGGGTAATCAGTTCGTTGAATATTTCGGTGAAAATCTGTTCCGCTCCGACTTGTGTAATGCCGATGTCTCTATGGGGGATTTATTAATTCACGAAGGCGCACCGTGCGCCGCGCAACAGCATGCAGCCAAAGTATTTAATGCAGATAAAACATATTTTGTCCTGAACGGGACATCGTCATCCAATAAAGTCGTTCTGAATGCCTTACTGGCACCGGGTGACCTGGTATTGTTTGACCGTAATAACCATAAATCAAACCACCATGGTGCATTAATTCAGGCAGGGGCGACACCAATCTATCTGGAAGCAGCACGTAACCCGTTTGGTTTTATCGGTGGTATTGATGCGCACTGCTTTGAAGAAGACTACCTGCGTGACTTAATTAAAGAAGCCGCACCGGCACGGGCGGGTGAAAAACGGCCGTTCCGTCTGGCTGTTATTCAACTGGGTACGTATGACGGTACAATTTATAATGCACGCCAGGTTGTTGATAAAATAGGTCATTTATGTGATTACATCTTATTTGATTCTGCCTGGGTGGGTTACGAACAATTCATTCCGATGATGAAAGATTGTTCTCCGCTGCTGCTGGAACTCAATGAAAACGATCCGGGCATAATGGTGACACAGTCAGTACACAAACAGCAGGCAGGCTTCTCCCAGACCTCACAAATCCATAAAAAAGATCACCATATCAAAGGTCAGGATCGCTATGTGAACCATAAGCGCCTGAATAATGCATTTATGATGCATGCGTCAACCAGTCCGTTCTATCCGTTATTTGCCGCACTGGATGTCAACGCCAAAATGCATGAAGGCGAATCCGGTAAACGCTTATGGATGGACTGCGTTAAAACCGGGATCGAAACCCGTAAATTATTACTGAAATCATGCAGCCATATCCGTCCGTTTATCCCTGAGACTGTTGACGGACGTTCATGGGGCGAATTTGATACTGATGTGATTGCTGATGATCTGAGATTTTTTAACTTTGTGCCGGGTGAACGCTGGCATGCCTTTGAAGGTTATGCAGAAAATCAGTATTTTGTTGATCCCTGCAAGCTGCTGCTGACCACCCCGGGTATTAATGCCAAAACGGGAAACTATGATGCATTCGGTGTACCTGCAACTATCCTCGCAAATTATTTACGTGAAAATAATATTGTCCCTGAGAAATGCGACCTTAACTCAATCCTTTTCCTGCTGACACCTGCTGAAAGCATGGCAAAAATGCAGCACTTAGTGGCACAAATTGCACGCTTTGAACAACTTCTGGAGCAGGATGCCCCGCTGGAAGTCGTTCTGCCGTCTGTGTATCACGCAAACAAAACCCGTTATCAGGGATACAGCATCCGTCAGTTATGTCAGGAAATGCATGACATGTACGTGAAATTCAATGTGAAACAGCTCCAGAAAGAGATGTTCCGTAAGGCGCACTTCCCTGAGGTAAGTATGTTACCGCAGGCCGCCAATATTGAATTTGTCCGCGGTAATGTTGAATTGGTTGCCGTTGATCAGATAGAAGGATGCATTGCGGCAGAAGGCGCTCTGCCTTACCCGCCGGGAGTGCTGTGTGTTATTCCGGGGGAAATTTGGGGCGGTTCTGTTCAGCAGTATTTCCTTGCGCTGGAAGAAGGTATCAACCTGTTCCCGGGATTCTCACCGGAATTGCAGGGTGTGTATATCCGCAGCGATGAAGATGGTCGTCAGCGGGCATACGGCTATGTAATCAGACACTAAGTTTGCTAATACTTGCATGGCGGGGCAGGGATTAGCATGTCCCGCCATCCCGGGAGAGAAATATGAGTGCTTCAAAAAATAAAATGAGCGTATTACAGCTCACCATATTGACCGCGGTGAATATGATGGGGTCCGGTATCATTATGTTACCGACCAAACTGGCAGAAGTGGGGACAATTTCAATTTTGTCCTGGGTTGTGACCGCAATCGGGTCGATGGCGCTGGCATATGCCTTCTCCAAATGCGGGATGTACAGCCGCCGCAGCGGCGGGATGGGCGGGTATGCGGAATATGCATTTGGTAAGTCCGGTAACTTTATGGCGAATTACACCTATGGTGTTTCTCTGCTGATAGCCAATGTCGCGATTGCGATTTCTGCGGTTGGTTATGGTGCTGAATTAATGGATGCCGTCATGACACCTTTCGGCATCGGTGTCGCCACTATTGTTGTTTTGTGGATCTGTACAGTGGCGAACTTCGGTGGTGCAAAAATCACGGGGCGGATCAGCAGCATTACGGTATGGGGCGTTATTATCCCGGTTGTCGGTATTTCTGTTATCGGCTGGTGGTGGTTCAGTCCTGAGCTGTATGTTAACTCGTGGAACCCGCATAATTTCCCGCTCTTTGATGCTGTCGGCTCATCAATTGCGATGACATTATGGGCATTCTTAGGCATGGAATCGGCATGTGCTAATAGTGATGCTGTTGATAATCCTGAAAAAAACGTGCCGATTGCAGTTCTTGGCGGGACACTCGGTGCGGCGGTTATTTATATCGTATCGACAAATGTGATTGCCGGTATCGTACCGAATATGGATCTGGCAAATTCTACAGCGCCGTTTGGTCTGGCATTCTCACAAATGTTTACGCCGGGTGTGGGTAAAGTCGTTATGGCGCTGATGATTATGTCCTGTTGCGGCTCATTATTAGGCTGGCAGTTTACTATTGCTCAGGTCTTTAAATCATCATCAGATTCCGGTTATTTCCCGAAAATTTTCTCTTCAGTGACCAAAGCTGATGCGCCGGTGAAAGGTATGTTGGTTATTGTGGTTATTCAGTCTGTATTGTCACTGATGACAATCAGTCCGTCACTGAATAAGCAGTTTAATGTGCTGGTTAACCTGGCCGTTGTTACCAATATTATTCCTTATATCTTATCTATGGCCGCGATGATCGTTTTGCAAAAAGTGGCAAAAGTCGATCCGAAGAAAGCACGGACAGGGAATATCATTGCATTTATCGGTGCGGTTTACAGTTTTTATGCCCTGTATTCATCCGGTGATGATGCTGTCATGTGGGGTGCTTTAGCCACTTTCCTCGGCTGGACTCTCTACGGTTTTGTCTCCCCGCGTTTTGAAATGAAGCAAAATCAGGATGTGATGGTTAAATAACGGATACTCTCCGGCGAAACCCGCTTGTGCAGGTTTCGCCGGAGGATTTTTATCCGGTAACCGGCCAATATTATTGTGAATGACGGGAGATATATTTAATGACGGACACATTAGTCACTAAACCCAGGCGTGGGCGACCGCCGAAAAATCATGACTCAGGAATTGATGTCAGAGAATTGCTTATCCGCAGCGGTACAGAGATGTTTACTGAAAAAGGTTATATGACATCGGATATTAACGGGATACTGAAAAAAGTGGGTATACCGAAAGGATCTTTTTATTATTACTTTAAAAGTAAAGAGCAGTTTGGTCTTGAGATCATGCGTCATTACGACAGCTATTTCTCGCATTTACTGGATAAGTACCTGTCTGATCCTGCGTCGCCACCTCTGACCCGCTTAGTCAGATTTTATCAGTCGACAAAATCCGCTATGGAAAAGTATGACTGGCAGCGCGGATGTTTAGTCGGTAATCTCGGGCAGGAAGTGACTAATTTACCCGACGGATATGGCGGAATATTAAAGACTATTATCAGCGGGTGGCAAAAAAAAAGTGGAAGTCTGTCTGTCGCAGGCACAGGCTCTGAATGATATTTCAGCCTTAGTTGATTGCAGACTGATGGCCGTATTTTTCTGGATGGGATGGGAAGGGGCGGTTATGCAGGCTAAACTGGCCCGCAACGGTGAGCCTCTGGATATATTTATCACTATTTTCATAAATGAATTGATTAAAAATAAAGCATAACCGTGTTTCGGTGTGCTGCCCGCCCGGTCGTTATTGAAGAATAATTTATCAGATATCTCAGCTGTTAAAATAACCGTGATTACCTGATAATTTTTTTTATAATTAACAAGATGACTGGTCTATATCCGTAAAAGGGCAATATGATATTTACGTGCATTTTGATTAAAAATAGTGGTCGGTATACTGTAAAATGTGATCAAATGCATGAATCACTGTTATCTGATTGATACTCGGATTGATCACGGTGAGACAGGGGAAAGAGAATATTATAGTCCCGGCATGGAAGTAATGAAAAACAAAGCCCGGAGATTTAAGTAAAAAGACACAATAGTTATTTACTATTGTGTCTCAGGCTCTTCCCGTAAAACGGATACCGTATTTACAGTACCGGTGTACTGCCCACAAAATGATAATCCGGTAAAATAACGACCTTTGCATGTATTCATCGGGTGAGCCCGGTCGTTACTTTGCATATTACTCACTCAAACTTTACAACAGAGCCCTTTCCCCGCTGGTGTTTGTTTCCCGTTTCCGCTCAGGGTTTGAAATGCGGAAACAATCAGCACCAGAATAACCAGCGCAGATCCTGTCCATGTTGCAATTACAGGGTTTTGACCAAAGATACTCATCGAAAATGCGCTGAACATGGTTCCCGACGTGATGCCCATTGTGATAACGGCAGTGTGAACCGTCGTTACCAGATAGCCGGTACCACCTGCCTGAGTAACCCTTGTTATCAGTGCCGGGTTCATGGATATACCAATCAGTCCGACTACCAGTACCATGACGAGTGTTACCGCTTTGATATCACTAAATAGTGAAAGTGAGACTAAAGCGACGAGCAACACGCTATGCCCGATACGTAACACACCAACAGAATGTTCATCTGCGAACCGGCCTGCAACCAGGTTACCAATGACCGTACAAATTCCGTAACCCAACAGGATCATGGTGGTTGCATCAGGACTGAATCCGGCATTATCCTGAAGTAAAGGTGTGAAAAATGAGAATGAGCCGTAAGCTGCGCCGATTGTCAGAAAGCTCACGAGGTAACGGGACCATAATTTAGGTGATTTTAAATTTTTGAGATCTTCCCAGGATTCACTCATGGTTGCTTTTGCCAGGTCAGGCAAGCCTGTTCTGACAGCGACGCTGACAAGTAAGGGCGCTACACCCAACAGATAAAAGCAGTTTTGCCAGTCCCATTGAGTCGCGATGAAATGACTTAATGGTAAACCGATTACGGTACCGATCATTAATCCGCTGAGCACAATAGATACCGAACGGCCTATCTGACCGGGTGATGGTGCCAGTCTTGCTGCAAAGGTCAGGGCAAGGCCGAATGTTGCACCGGACAGACAACCTGTTAATACGCGTGCTAAAGCCAGCCACAAGTATGAATGTACAACCGGCGCAAGCATTTCTATTACCGCATAGGCTATCATAATCCGGGTGAGCATAATTCGCGGTGATTTGCGCCGGAGAACATAGGCAATAACCGGCCCGCCGATAGCCATACCTAATGAATACACGGAAACTAATAAACCAACCTGACCAGTGGTTACATTAAGGTCAGCGGCTATGTTTGGCAGCATGCCTGCGGTCTGGAGCTCGCTCATCGCGATGACTAAAATAACAGCCATCAGTATGTATAAATTTCGATTCAACTTTTCACCTCTTGATCTGATCCATATTTAGCGTCAACTAAACGTATAACACCATGATTATTAATTATTTTTATATGACGTTGTTCTGCCGGCGATTGCACTAAGCAACGTAAGAGGTGATTGATTCTTTACCACCGGTGATATGAAATGCTTTTACATGGGGGCTCATATTCAAAATAACCTCTGTTGTTTATCGATCAGTATAAAATTGAGCGCGTATCCGAATATGATAATACCCCGCTAAATAGTTGTTTACTTATCAGTAAAGAATGTGATGTAAAAAATAGATTTAAGGGATATTACATTTTTGCAATTATCCCTTCTGCTGTGGCATTTAAAAAACAGGGATCACCGACGGTAACACCCATTATCCTAAGTCCGTAATACCCGGCAAGAAAGGCTTTGCTGGCAACGCTGCTATTTGGGGTAACCTGAAACTCTCCTGCTTCTATACCCCGGGTAATGACTTTGTTAATCAGCGATTCTAACCGGTGGAGGTAATGGCGGTTAATCGACTGAATTTCAGGGTCTTTAGGGCTTCGTTCCAAAACGGAATGTAAGGCCAGGCAGCCGCGTGAACTTCCACTATCAAGGTCGGTGGCGATCCCCCACTGAAGCAATTTCATCAGGCGTTCTTTGGCTGTTCCCTGACTGTTCAGAATGTCTTTTTGAGCAATGATACCAACGTCCTGATAGTGCCGCAGAGCTTTTTCATATAGTCCCTGTTTGTTACCGAAAGCATGGTAAAGACTGCCCCGGCCAAGACCGGTTTCCTGACAAAGCATCTGTGTACTGCTTGCTTCGTAACCGTTATTCCAGAATACATTCATGGCTGACTCAATCACTTTTTCGTCGTCATATTCCTTTGGTCGTCCGCTCATAAATCAGTACCTCATAATTCAATTGATCTAAGTTAATCAGTTTTTGACTGATCAGTCAAGAACTATATTTGACCGATCATTACACAATAAGACGTTACTCCCTGCGAAAAATGTAACGCATGAGCAGCCGAATTATTTCACTGGATGCTAAAAACTAAAAGGTGTTCCACATAAATATGATGCTGAAAAATAGCAGCAGTTTATGGCGGCGTATGTCCGGTTAAAGTCCGCCGTGAATGATGAGCCCATCCTGTTTATTGATGATGTTCATTTGGCGCAGGTGATCAAAATTAACTGAAATTAATTATTCTCATATAAAATAAAAGCCCTGATCATTTTTCAATGTCAGGGCTTTTAAGGTACTGCATGTTTTACATTTAACATTAAATATGACTAACGTAATACTACTTTGATACTACTATTAAAAATGTACACGCTTGTTGCTATATGGTTTTACTAAATTACTCTTCTCTCCATATAAACGTTTTTTTGAAAATTTCATCATTAAATGATGAACTAAACAAGTACACTTCCCCTCGCGATATAAACTCCTGATACGTTACCTTACTCCTGTTGCTAACCATTGCGATTGCAACACCCCAGGTAAATCATAGCCTTACATCATCGCGTAAATCATATCTTAACAATGGTACTTAACAACTAATAACTTACGTTGATACTACATTAAACAAATATATTTCCCCTCGCGATATAAACTCCTGATACGTTACCTTACTTCTGTTGCCAATCATTGTGATTGCAACCCCCCGGGTAAATCGTAGCCTTATATCATCGCGTAAATCACATCTTATACTATGGTGCTTTAACAGCTGACAACATATATCTTGCTGTTGAAATAAATCTATCAAAAATAAATTTTATGTCAATACTGTTTTTGCTTACATAACTGAAAAGATAAACAGTAAAAAAATAAGGTAATATTTCAGAGTACAGAATTGTATTAAATATGAGGGTAATTTCCCTATTTAAAACAGAGGCTTTCAGTAAAATATGGTTAACTGAGCTCGTTTTTATATCAGTGTGGATACTGTCCACCCGCGTTATCTTATATCCCGGACAACAAAAAAGCCTTTCCCGAAATACAGAAAAGGCTTTTCAATTCAAAGCATTATACGTTATGAATTAATTCATGCCGTATTTTTTCAGTTTTTTACGCAGTGTACCGCGGTTGATACCCATCATTGTAGCAGCACGGGTCTGGTTACCACGGGTGTATTGCATAACCATGTCCAACAGTGGCTGTTCAACTTCAGCCAGCACCAGCTCATACAGTTCATTAACATCCTGACCGTTTAATTGAGCAAAATAGTTCTTCAATGCCTGCTTAACTGAATCACGTAACGGTTTCTGTGTTACCTGATCTTGTGAATTTACAGTAGCGACGGTTAGTACGTCAGAATTTACGCGTTGTTCGAACATAGTTCTGTCAGCTCTTTTCTTTATTTACGCAAAAAATTTTCAAAATATGCTTCCAACGCCTCCAGCTGTTCGCCGGCATCCTCAATGGCGTTGAATGAGCGCCGAAACTGAACATCAGGCGCATGTTCCTGCATATACCAGGAAACATGCTTGCGGGCTATACGGGCTCCCTTGCCTTGACCATAAAAGTCATGCAATTCCCGTACATGCTCACACATAATGCGTTGCACCTCTGCACCGGGCAGCGGTGGCAACAGTTCACCTGTGTCCAGATAGTGCTGGATTTCCCGGAAGATCCAGGGTCTTCCCTGAGCAGCACGACCGATCATCAGCGCGTCTGCGCCGGTGTAGTCCAGTACTGCCCCGGCTTTAAGCGGGTCAGTTATGTCGCCATTGGCAATAACCGGTATGGCAACAGTCTGCTTAACTGTCCGGATGTTGTCGTATTCGGCTTCACCATTAAAAAGACAGGCACGGGTCCTGCCATGAATTGTAATAGCCTGAATACCGCAACGCTCGGCCAATTGGGCAATCATTACACAGTTTCGTTCTTCCGGTGACCAACCGGTGCGAATCTTCAGCGTCACAGGCACGTCGACTGCATTTACCACTGCTGAGAGAATCTCTTCTACCAGATGCGGATAACGCAGCAGTGCTGAGCCTGCCAGCTTGCGATTCACTTTTTTGGCGGGACAACCCATATTGATATCGATGATTTGCGCACCGCCGGCAACATTAATCTTTGCCGCGGCCGCCATTTCAGCGGGATCATTACCAGCTATCTGCACAGAACGAATACCCGGCTCATCACGATGTACCATGCGTAATCTCGATTTGTCCGTCTTCCATACCTGAGGATTGGAAGAGAGCATCTCTGAGACGGCCATACCTGCGCCCATTTCATAACACAAAGACCGGAAAGGCCGATCTGTAATGCCTGCCATAGGGGCCGCTATAAGGCGGTTTTTCAACTGGTATTGTCCGATTCGCATAGACGAAGAAGTGTGGCCATACTGTGACTGCAAGGGCGCGTATATTACGCATTTTTTCAAAGATATGAAAGGACAAACTTTGAGCAAATCGACCTTTAATGATGATTTTTTTTTTATTGCTTTTTTAAGATTTTATTAATTAATGTTTTGTAACAATAAGTTAGGCTGAAATCAGCATTGCAGCGGGATTGTAATTTAATTTTCATAAGAAAATGCGCCTGCGGATTTTTGCTTATAAACTATTCACTAAGCAACGCAAGCGCACGATTTATATACAAATTATATACAAACAGTCTGAGTATCAGTTATGTTTCGTCGCCGTTATCCGGCACCATTCTTCTTTTTCTGCAATCTCATCGATGATAAATGCATCACGATAGGCATCTGCCACACCTTCAGCCTGGGTCGCCAGCACCCCGGATAATCCGAGTAATCCGCCTGCCTGAGGCAGTGCGCCGATGATCGGAGCCAGTTCACGCAGCGGACCGGCCAGAATATTGGCTACCACAACGTCTGCAACGAGCGTGTCAGGCTTTTCATCTGAAAGGTAAAGGGTCAGGTTGTCTGAGACACCGTTGCGCTCTGCGTTGTCTCTGCTGGCCAGAATCGCCTGCGGGTCAATATCAATACCAATGGCGGCTTTTGCACCCAGTTTCAGCGCGGCGATCGCAAGAATGCCGGAACCACAGCCGAAATCGATAATGGTTTTGCCGTTCAGATCCAGCCCGTCGAGCCATTCCAGGCACAGCGAGGTTGTCGGGTGTGTCCCGGTGCCGAATGCCAGACCCGGGTCGAGCATCACATTGACTGCACCGGGGTCCGGTACATCGCGCCAGCTCGGGCAGATCCACAGGCGCTGACCAAAACGCATCGGGTGGAAGTTATCCATCCATTCACGTTCCCAGTCTTTGTCTTCGAGCTGTTCAATTTTGTAAACAAAATTTTCGCCCAGCAGCGGGTGCTGTTGTAATTGTGCGACAACCCATTCCATATCGGCGTCGGCGTCATATAAACCGACGATGTCAGTATCACCCCACAGGCGGGTTTCGCCCGGCAGCGGTTCAAAAACCGGTGTGTCGTGACTGTCCTGAAATGTGACAGATACCGCGCCGCTTTCAGTCAGTTCGTCACCGATCGTTTCAGCGTGTGCGCCGGTGGAATTTAAGCGTAATTGGATCCAAGGCATAACATTCTCTTTAAGCTAAGCGGCATCCGGCGGGATACGGCTTGAGATGGTGATTTCCGGACCCGCCGGAAAATAAAAAAGCCCCTGAATGACAGGGGCCTGATATAGGGCAGAAGATGAAAATCAGACCTCGTGAAGACCGAGTTTTTTCTCCAGATAGTGGATGTTTGTTCCACCTTTGCAGAAGTTTTCATCATTCATAATCAGCTGATGCAGCTCAATATTGGTTTTAATTCCGTCAATAATTAACTCCGCCAGCGCATTTTTCATACGGGCGATAGCAATTTCACGGGTTTCACCATAAGTGATCAGCTTGCCAATCATGGAATCATAGTATGGCGGCACGGTATAACCGGCGTAAATATGTGATTCCCAGCGGACACCGAAACCACCCGGTGAGTGGAAGCGGGTAATTTTGCCCGGGCTTGGCAGGAAAGTATGCGGATCTTCGGCATTGATACGGCACTCGATCGCATGGCCTTTCACATGAATATCTTTCTGTTTAACAGAGAGCGGCAGGCCGGATGCGACACGCAGCTGCTCTTTAATCAGGTCAATACCGGTGATCATTTCAGTGACCGGATGTTCAACCTGAATACGGGTGTTCATCTCAATAAAATAGAACTCGCCGTCTTCAAACAGAAACTCAAATGTACCGGCACCGCGATAGCCGATATCGATACAGGCTTTGGCACAGCGCTCACCGATACTTTTACGCAGTTCGGCGCTGATGCCCGGAGCCGGCGCTTCTTCAACGACTTTCTGGTGACGGCGCTGCATGGAGCAGTCACGTTCTGCCAGATAAACCGCATGTCCCTGACCATCAGCCATAATCTGGATTTCAACGTGACGCGGGTTTTCAAGGAATTTCTCCATGTAAACCACGTCATTGTTGAATGCCGCTTTGGCTTCACCCTTGGTCATGGCAATCGCTTCTTCGAGATCAGCGTCATTGCGGACAACGCGCATACCGCGTCCGCCGCCGCCGCCGGAAGCTTTGATGATAACCGGATAACCAATGCGGTGTGCGATGGTGTGATTCAGCGGCATATCGTCGCTGAGCGGGCCGTCAGAGCCCGGTACACACGGAACACCCGTTTCTTTCATCGCGTGGATTGCAGAGACTTTATCGCCCATCAGACGGATGGTATCGGCTTTCGGGCCGATAAAGACAAAGCCTGAGCGTTCAACTTGTTCAGCAAAGTCAGCGTTTTCAGATAAGAAACCGTATCCCGGATGAATAGCCTGGGATCCTGAAATTTCTGCGGCAGAGATAATCGCCGGGATATTCAGGTAACTTTTCGCGGAGGCTGCCGGACCAATACAAATGGTTTCGTCAGCCAGTAAAACGTGTTTTAAATCACGATCCGCGGAGGAATGAACAGCAACTGCTTTAATGCCGAGCTCTTTACAGGCCCGCAGGATGCGCAGTGCAATTTCACCCCGGTTAGCAATAAGGATTTTTTCCAGCATGATTCGCCTCGTTATTCGATGACGACCAGTGGCTCGTCAAATTCGACAGGTTCGCCGTCGCTTAACAGAATTGCTTTGACCACACCGGCTTTGTCAGCTTCGATCTGGTTCATCATTTTCATGGCTTCGACGATGCACAGGGTATCACCGACATTGACCTGCTTACCAACGTGGATAAAAGGTTTCGCATCCGGACTTGGTGAAAGGTAGAACGTACCTACCATCGGGGAACGGACCACATGACCGGCAATTTCTTTTTCCGCAACACTGTCAGCAAGGCCCTGAGACGGAGCAACAGCATTGGCTAACGCCGGCTGCTGAACCTGGGGAATATATTGCTGAGGTGCGGCAAAAGTCTGTATCGGTAATGCACGACTGATGCGTACTGATTCTTCGCCTTCAGAAATTTCCAGCTCAGAAATACCGGACTCTTCGACCAGCTCGATCAGTTTTTTTTATTTTACGAATATCCATGAGATGATTCCGTACTCTTAGTGTTGAGTTAGTTGTGACAGACGGTGAACCGCTGCCTGTAAAGCATAACGGTAACCTTCCGCGCCCAGTCCGCAGATAACGCCGGTGGCAATATCTGAGAGATAGGAGTGATGGCGGAACGGCTCCCGTGCGTGTACATTCGACAGATGAATCTCGATAAACGGGATACTGACAGCCAGCAGGGCATCACGCAGAGCCACACTGGTGTGAGTGAATGCGGCCGGGTTAATCAGAATAAAATCTGTGTTTCCCCGCGCAGCATGAATTCTGTCGATGAGTTCGTGCTCGGCGTTGGATTGCAGGTGATGTAATGTCACACCGCACTGACCAGCGTCCGCGGTCAGTGTAGCGACGATATCCGCAAGAGTGAGCGTCCCGTATTTCTCAGGCTCCCGCGTTCCCAGCAGGTTCAGATTCGGGCCGTTCAGTAACAAAATTTGATAACTTTCGGTCATTCTGCTGCCATCTCCTGCAATCTTACGTAATCGCACAACATAACGCGATGTTAATGCGTTGTCACCTTTTTCTCATCGTATGCAAAATTATTTTTTGCGGATGAAGGGCGACATTATAAACATTTCATTGCAGTTCGCAGCAAAATACTGGTCTGAACAGGTCAGATACCGGCATAAGCAGGTGGATTAATCGTTATCACAGTGTTTCATCATCATCTTGTTTCGTACCTGAACGGCTCTGTATGGCGACTATCCGCGGATGTTAACCAATGTCCGGCCGGTGATGGCATTGTTCATAAGTTTTTCTGCGTAACTGACGGCGTCAGACAGAGATATTTCTGTCGCTGCCTGTAAATAGTAGTCTGCCGGCAGGTCTTTTAACAAACGCGCCCAGATTTCAGGACGTTTTTCTGTAGGTACGCTCACAGAATCCACGCCCTGAAGACGGACATTACGTAAAATAAACGGCATCACGGTTGTCGGTAATGTAAATCCGCCGGCTAATCCGCAAGCCGCCACAGTGGCGTTATAGTGCATCTGTGCCAGCAGATTGGCAAGTATCTGTCCGCCGGTTGTATCCACGGCACCCGCCCAGCGCTGTTTTTCCAGCGGACGCCCCTGCGCGCTGAGCTCTTCACGCGCCAGTACGGCTTTAGCCCCTAATTTCAGCAGATAATCGGTGTTGCTCTCACGTCCGCTCACGGCATAAACGGAATAACCCAGTTTTGCCAGCAGAGCCACGGCAGTACTGCCCACACCGCCGCTTGCACCGGTGACAATAATATCGCCGCTTTGTGGTGTGACGCCGCCGTCTTCAAGGGCTTTCACACACAGCATGGCGGTAAACCCGGCGGTACCGATAATCATCGCCTGACGCGCTGTCATGCCGGAAGGCAGAGGTGTCAGCCAGTCGCCGTTAACCCGCGCCTGTTCTGCCAGTCCGCCCCAGTGATTTTCTCCCACACCCCAGCCGGTAAGAATAACGTTCTGACCCGGCTGATAGCGCGGATCTTCTGAATGGCTGACCGTACCTGTGAAATCAATACCCGGTACCATCGGGAAATTACGGATAATCTTTCCTTTCCCGGTAATGGCCAGTGCATCTTTATAGTTGAGGCCGGACCAGGTCACATCCACAGTGACATTTCCCTGTGGCAGTTGTGCCGTATCCACATCTTTAACAGTGGCAGTCAGTACATTATTATCTTGCTCAAGTAACAGGGCTTTCATCTTCGACCTCATTTTTTGTGTGCGGGAACAGATATATACCCAACGTTATTGGTATAGTTATTTTGGTATCAACCTTTTAATATAGGAGATATAACCCGGGTGAATACTGACAGGGCGCAAGATTATGACCTGCCAACAGAGCGGGTTATATTTATTTACAGCATTATTTTGAGATTATTCCGAAGAAAAGGTACTGTGAACACGCCATAATCGGGCGGCATGAAAGGCGCTTTTTCCGGTTTATTCGGGATTTGTCCGCATATTTTAATCAGCATAATGGCGCGATAGCCTCTGCCCGATTGTAAGATTGCGTATATTATATAAAATCCCGTTGAACTTGACGTAAAGTGACGGGTCGACTGTAGGACAGTTTCTCATCAGGGATAACGTGATATCGCCGGTTTTCGATGAGAAGTATGTGTAAGAATTTAAGATCCGGAGATAATAACCGGATTTTTATTACTAATTTTAGTCCGTCTATGCGTATTTCATCAAATAATGAGAAAAAGTCTGCATTTTTGTGCAGCTTTATACTGCGTAGCGTATAAAAATTATCTAGAATAGACCGCTTCCCCTATGTGGTGTGGACACGCTTCTGGCAAGGTGCATGTGTGGCTTGTCGCAAAAAACGTGGTTGGTAAAGTAGACGGTTTTATTTCCGTCCCCGGCTTGCAGGATTATCCTTTTGTATGTTTAAAAAAATTCGTGGCATGTTTTCCAACGACTTGTCTATTGACCTGGGTACTGCCAATACCCTGATTTATGTCAAAGGACAAGGTATTGTGCTTGATGAACCGTCTGTTGTGGCTATCCGTCAGGATCGCCCCGGCTCCACCAAGAGTGTTGCGGCAGTCGGGCATGAAGCCAAGCGGATGCTGGGGCGTACCCCCGGTAATATCGCAGCAATCCGTCCGATGAAAGACGGTGTAATCGCTGACTTTTTTGTGACTGAGAAAATGCTTCAGCATTTTATCAAACAGGTTCACAGCAACAGCTTTATGCGTCCGAGCCCGCGTGTTCTGGTGTGTGTACCGGTTGGTGCAACTCAGGTTGAGCGCCGTGCTATCCGCGAATCTGCACTCAGTGCCGGTGCCCGCGAAGTCTATCTGATCGAAGAGCCGGTTTCTGCGGCAATCGGTGCCGGTTTGCCGGTATCAGAAGCGACAGGTTCAATGGTGGTGGATATCGGCGGTGGTACAACAGAAGTTGCCGTTATCTCTCTGAACGGCGTGGTGTATTCCTCCTCTGTCCGTATCGGTGGTGATCGCTTTGATGAAGCCATCATTAATTATGTGCGCCGTAACTACGGTTCACTGATTGGCGAAGCAACGGCTGAGCGCATCAAACACGAAATCGGTTCTGCATATCCGACTGACGAAGTGCTTGAAATCGAAGTTCGCGGCCGTAACCTGGCTGAAGGTGTTCCGCGTGGTTTCACGTTGAATTCCAACGAAATTCTGGAAGCATTGCAGGAACCGCTGACCGGTATTGTCAGTGCGGTGATGCTGGCGCTGGAACAGTGCCCGCCGGAGCTGGCGTCTGATATTTCCGAACGTGGTATGGTGCTGACCGGTGGTGGTGCATTGCTGCGTAATTTAGACCGCCTGCTGATGGAAGAAACCGGGATTCCGGTGATTGTTGCAGAAGATCCGCTGACGTGTGTTGCACGCGGTGGTGGTAAAGCACTTGAGATGATCGATATGCACGGCAGCGATCTTCTTAGTGAAGAATAAGCGGACTCCCGTTCGTTCAATACTGCAAGCCGGGGGAGTCCGCTCCCTCTGCTCGCCGGATACACCCTCTGTCCGCCCGGACAGAATTACTGTAGCGCCTTGTATCGCAACCTATGAAGCCGATTTTTAGCCGGGGGCCTTCCCTTCAGATTCGCATTATTATCGCGGTTATTTTTGCCATCGGATTTATTGTGGTTGATAACCGGGTTGATGCGTTTACCAAAGTCCGTAACTATCTGGATACGGCGGTCAGTCCGTTCTATTTTTTAGCTAACGGCCCGCGTCAGTTACTTGATGGTATTTCGGATAACTTTGCAACACGCCAGCAGCTGGAATTTGAAAACAGGGCATTGCAGCAGGAACTGCTGGTTAAAAACAGCCAGAATCAGTTGCTTGAACAGTTTAAACAGGAAAATGCTCGCCTGCGTGAATTGCTCGGCTCTCCGTTGCGCCAGGATGAGCACATGATGGTCACCCAGGTGATGTCAGGAGCGAATACGCCTTACCGCGATCAGGTGGTGATTGATAAAGGCAGCCGTGATGGTGTGTATAACGGGCAGCCGGTTATCAGTGATAAAGGTGTGGTCGGGCAGGTTATTGCTGTCTCTCAGCTGACCAGCCGCGTATTGCTGATTTGCGATACAACACACGCACTCCCGATTCAGGTATTGCGTAATGATATCCGCGTTATTGCGTCCGGCACCGGGTGCAGTGATGATTTACAGCTTGAGCCTTTGCCGAACAATATTGATATCCGTGTCGGGGATGTTCTGGTCACATCCGGTCTTGGCGGACGCTTCCCGGAAGGCTATCCGGTCGGGGTGGTCTCTGCGGTGAAGGTCGATAATCAGCGCGCGTATACCATTATCAGTGCAAAACCGATGGCTGATCTTCAGCGGTTGCGTTACCTTCTTTTATTATGGGGCGGGGATGGTAATCCGCGTGACCCTTCCGGCCCGTCTGAAGTTTACCGCGCGGCAAATGAACGCATCATGCAGGTCATGCCGCAGGTGGTTCCGCCAATTATGGCACCGGCACCGGAAAGTGCGCCGGAAAGTGCTGTGCCGCCGGTAGTACAATCTGCAGTGCAACCAAAACCAGCAGTGCAACCAAAACCAGCAGTACAGCCCGCACAGCCAAAACCGGCCCGTCCTGCACAATCTGCTGTGCCGCCTGCCGCTCAGGGTACACCGGATACCGCAGACACCGCACCTGTCCGTCAGCTGAGAATGAAGCCGCAATGAATACCTACCGGGGACAGAACCGGATAATCATCTGGATCTCATTTCTGATAGCGATTGTGCTGCAAATCATGCCGTGGCCGGAACAACTGCAATTTTATCGCCCGTCCTGGGCGATGCTGTTTCTTATCTACTGGGTGATGGCGCTGCCACACCGGGTCAGTGTCGGCTCTGCTTTTTTTCTCGGTATGATGATTGATCTGATTGAAGGCTCCACGCTCGGCGTGCATGCACTGAGCTTATCGATTGTCACTTATCTGGTGGCGTTCAAACATCAGTTACTGCGTAATATGGCACTGTGGCAGCAGTCATTGGTGATTATGGTATTGTCGGCACTGATGCAGTTCTTTGTTTTCTGGTCAGAATTTCTACTGTCAAACATTGTGTTTCATCCGGAAGTCTTCTGGAACAGTCTGGTCAATGGTATCTTATGGCCATGGATCTTTTTTATTATTGCGTAAGACGCGCCGTCACTTTTCTGTTCATTAATAAGGGAACGGCGGCGTGATACGTTAACAAAACGTCAGGACGCCTGAATGCTGCCGATTTACCTTGCTTCAACCTCTCCCCGCCGCCGGGAACTGATTAAACTGCTGAATGTGCAATGTGAAATACTGTCCCCCTGTATTGATGAAATCCGCCGGGACGGTGAATCTGCGCCTGCATATGCGGAGCGTCTGGCGCGGGAAAAATCACAGGCAGGCGTTTTACTGGCAACAGAAGACAGGCCGGTTATCGGCTCGGATACCATTGTGGTACTCGACGGCGAAGTCCTGGAAAAACCCCGCGATGAAGCCCATGCTTTCGCCATGCTCAGTGCACTGTCCGGTCATACGCATCAGGTGATGACTGCTGTCGCGGTTTCCGATCGTTTTCGTACCCTCAGCATCCTGATTGTGACAGATGTGACTTTCCGCCGGTTATCTGATTGTGAAATAAAAGAATATATCCAATCTGGTGAGCCAATGGATAAAGCGGGTGCTTATGGCATTCAGGGGCTTGGCGGGCGCTATGTCCGGAAAATTAATGGTAGCTATCATGCCGTAGTGGGATTACCGTTAGTGGAAACCGAAGAATTGATTAAGCGGTACACGGAAACCCTGAAAGGGACTGTACCGGCACACTTAGATGGAAAAGAAATACCATGACAGCCGAACTTTTAGTCAACGTGACCCCGTCTGAAACACGAGTGGCTTATATTACAGGCGGGATCCTTCAGGAAATTCATATCGAACGCGAAGCAAAACGCGGCATCGCCGGTAATATCTATAAAGGGCGTGTGAGCCGGGTGCTGCCCGGGATGCAGGCGGCCTTTATCGATATTGGCATGGATAAAGCCGCGTTTTTGCACGCCTCTGACATTATTCCGCATACAGAATGTATTGCCGGTGATGAGCAGGAGAAATTCCGTACCCGCGATATCGGGGAGTTGGTGCATCAGGGGCAGGATCTGATTGTCCAGGTGGTGAAAGATCCGCTGGGTACCAAGGGCGCGCGCCTGACCACGGATATCACACTGCCTTCCCGTTATCTGGTCTTTATGCCCGGCGCTTCCCATGTGGGCGTTTCCCAGCGCATTGAAAGTGAAGAAGAGCGCGAGCGGCTGAAAAATATTGTCTCCGGCTATTGTGATGAGCAGGGCGGATTTATTATCCGCACAGCAGCAGAAGGGGTCGGTGAAGAAGAACTGACATCCGATGCGGCGTTTCTCAGACGCCTGTGGACAAAAGTTATCCAGCGCAAAAAACGCAATACCACGCGCACCAAAATTTATGGTGAGTTGGCACTCGCTCACCGCATTCTGCGTGATTTTGCCGGTGAATCACTCGACCGGATCCGCATCGATTCCCGCCTGAGTTTCAGTGATTTGCAGGAGTTTGTGGATGATTATATTCCGGAAATGACCGCAAAACTGGAGTTGTACCAGGGCAGCCAGCCAATTTTTGATCTCTATGATACCGAAAACGAGATCCAGCGGGCGATGGAACGAAAAGTCGAAATGAAATCAGGTGGTTATCTGATTATCGATCAGACTGAAGCGATGACGACAATCGACATCAATACCGGCGCATTTGTGGGACACCGGAATCTGGAAGAAACGATTTTTAATACCAATATTGAGGCAACTCAGGTAATTGCCCGCCAGTTACGGCTGCGCAATCTCGGCGGTATTATTATCATTGATTTTATTGATATGACGGATGCGGATCACCGTCGGCGGGTGCTCAGTTCTCTGGAGCAGGCGCTGTCGAAAGATCGCGTGAAAACGACTATCAATGGTTTCTCTCAGCTCGGGCTGGTGGAAATGACCCGCAAACGTACGCGGGAAAGCCTCGAACATGTTTTATGTGAGAAATGTCCGGCCTGTCAGGGGCGGGGAAATGTCCGCTCCGTGGAAACGGTCTGCTATGAGGTCCTGCGGGAAATTGTCCGCGTTCACCGGCTGCTGGATGTTGATCGCTTCCTGGTATATGCCTCTCCGGCGGTGACAGAAGCTTTGCAGGGTGATGAATCCCATGCACTGGCGGAAGTGGAAATTTTTGTCGGCAAGCAGGTACAGGTCCGCGCAGAACCACTTTACAGTCAGGAACATTTTGATGTGGTGATGATGTAATATACCCAACGTCATTCAAGGTGCTGGCTGAGCGAAGCCAACGAACCTGCAGTTTGAATGAATAAAGGTATATACCCAACGTCATTCAGGATGCAGGAAGGCGGCAAGGGAAGACTGACGGGGAGCATACATAAGTATGTGACCCGGCTGGCTGAGTGAAGCCAACGAACCTGCAGTTTGAATGAATAAGGGTATAAAATAGCGGTATGTTCCCGGATATGAGACAGTATCCGGTATCACCGGCCTTGACAGCAGCAGGGAGAAGGGGAGCCAGTGAGGCGACTGCCAAAGGTTTTGTTTACATGTGTTGTTGTGATTGTGATTGCTGCTGCTCTGTTACTGGGCGGTCTGCGTTACCTATTGCCTCAGATTAATGAATATCGCCCGCAAATCGAAGAAAAACTCTCTGAGATGACCGGAGCGACAGTCAAAATGGGTGAAATCAGCGGACGCTGGCAGGGTTTTGGTCCTGTACTGACCATCCGTGACCTGACGGTTACCAGTGATGAAGCTGATATATCAGCCGAAAAAATTAATCTCTCCCTCGATATCTGGCGCACCTTATTCCGCTTTAGTGTCAGTTTTCGTGACCTGACATTCTGGCATATGAATGTGGATTACAAATCCCCTCTCAGCAGTGACGGCGGCAATTTTGAGCCGGATGCCATTTCTGCCCTCTGGCTTGAACGTTTTGATAATTTTGACCTGCGTGACAGTGAAATCCGTTTTCTTACCCCGTCCGGCGACCCCGCTACCTTAGTGGTTTCCCGCCTCTCCTGGCTTAATCAGACCAAGCGCCACCGGGCACAGGGCGAAGTCCGGCTCTCATCCGTGAATAACCCGCGCGGCTGGTTACAGGTGCGCCTGGATCTGCGGGATGTGAATGGTCTGCTGGATGAAGGTATGGTGTATCTCCAGGCGGATGAAATTGACATGACGCCGTGGTTCAGCCGCTGGCTGCGGGATAACACCGGACTGAATGAAGCCCGTTTCAGTCTTGCCGGCTGGATGACGGTTGAGCGCGGGACAATCACCCGCGGGCTGGTACAACTGAATACCGGCGAGGCGGACTGGCTGGTCGGCAAAGACAGACACACGCTGGAAGTCCGCGACCTGGTTGTGCGCATGCGCCGTCAGGGCGAAGGCTGGTTGTTTAATATTCCTGAGCTGTTTAACCTCAAAACAGACGGACAACAGTGGCCGGAAGGTAATTTATCACTGCTTTATATCCCCGCATCAGAAAAATATCAGGGCAATCAGCATTTGCGTATCCGCGCCAATAATATTGAATTGGCGCGCCTGAGCAGCATTGTACCGACATTTTCTTTCCTGACGAATGATGATGTCAGAGCCTGGCAGAACCGCGACCCGTCCGGGTTGATTCAGGACTTTGCCCTTGATATCACGCCTGCCACCCCGGAAATGCTGGATGTGGATGTGGCCTGGCAGGATGTGAGCTGGAAACCCTGGGGCGGGCTGCCGTCAGTCTCTCATTTCAGCGGGCTGCTGCGCGGTGATCGGGCAAAAGGCATTATGCGTTTTGCCCTGGCGGACAGCGTGGTGGACTATCGTCCGATGTTTACCGCGCCGCTGGCTGTTTCGCAGAGTGGCGGACAAATCCAGTGGCGCAATACCGACGGTAATTTCAGTGCCTGGAGTGATAATTTAGATCTGCGCTCCGGCGCATTATGGACAAACGGGCACTTCCGTTATCAGCAAAATAAAGAGGGTCCGCCGTCACTCGGGATCCTGGCGGGTGTCCGGCTGACGGACGCCGGAGAAGCCTGGCGCTATTTCCCCGTTCCGCTGATGGGCGAACATCTCAATGAATACCTGACTCAGGCGCTGATTGCCGGGAAAGCGGAAGACGCCACGGTAATCTTTCAGGGAGATCCTGCTGATTTTCCGTTCCGCAAAAATCAGGGGCAGTTTCAGATATGGGTGCCGCTGCGTGATGCCACGTTCAAATACGACCCGGACTGGCCTGCACTGATGGATGTGGATGTCGATCTGAATTTTCATAATCACGGGTTATGGATGACGGCTCCGCAGGCGAAACTGGGTAACGCAACCGCACGGAACCTGAAAGCCGATATTCCGGACTTTACGATTGAGCGCCTTTATATTAAGTCAGATATTGAGGGGAAAGGGGAGTCGCTGGGGAACTATTTTGATCAGACCCCGATGAAAGACTCCATCGGCAATACCCTGAAACAGCTGAAAATTGGCGGCAGTGTCTACGGTAACCTTAACCTGGAAATTCCGCTCAATTTTGATGAAATGGTGCGGGCGACCGGTGAGGTCCGCCTGAAAAATAATACTATTGATGTCGTGCCGCTCGGCAGCACGCTGCATGATGTCTCCGGGCAGTTCCGTTTTGATAACGGCGACCTGGAAAGTGATCGCATTACTGCGCGCTGGTTCGGTCAACCGCTGAATATTCACTTCACGACCAAAGAAAATCCGAAAGATTTTGCGGTTAATATCGCACTGGACGGCAACTGGCAGATGAAAGGGATTGATGGCCTTCCTGATGCCGTAAAACAGCATGTAAAGGGTGCTTTTCCGTGGACGGGCGAGGTGAAAATTGCGCTTCCGCAAAAAGGAGAAGTCAGTTATACGGTTGATCTGGATGGTAAAACCGGAAAGCTGACCAGCAGCACGCTACCTGCAATCCAGCGCTGGGCGGCTGACACCGGCACACTGAATATTCATGCCACAGGAACAGAGCACACACTGAAAGCGGGGGGAACGCTCGGAAAATCCCTCAGTTTTCTGACAGACTGGACACTCGGCGATATTCTGACTCTGCGCGGTGCCGCTATCCGTCCGGGTAGTAAAATACCGGAAAAAATCATCCCTGATACCATCAGTATTGCGTTACCGGCGGTGACAGGGGAGCACTGGGTCGGCGCTCTGGCTGTTGCAGGGCAAAGTCATGAATCGCCTTCATCACTGAAACTGCCGGGGAATATTGATATTTCAGCGCCAAGTGTGGATTTTGCCGGACAGCGCTGGAATCAGATGAAACTGCGCATCCATCCGCAGGAAAATGGCTGGTTGCTGAGTGCGGACGGAAAGGAGCTGCGCGGTGATATCCGCCTCCCGCCGTCCGGACCGTGGCAGGCAAGCATTGACTATCTTTATTATAATCCGGACTCCATTGAGAACGCATTGCCGAAATCTCAGCGTAGTGAGCAGACCAAAACAGATTACCGGGTCGCAAGCTGGCCGGCAATCACGTTGCGTTGTGAGGCGTGCTGGGTCGGCGGGTTGAATATCGGTACGGTGAATGCCAAGGTTTATCCTGAAAATAACACCCTGGTTCTGGATGCGGCATCGGTAAAAAACAGTGCCAGCGAGCTGACGGTCAGCGGACGCTGGGATGCGGGGCGTACACCACTATCGCACTTTAAAGGTCAGTTTAAAGGGCCGGTATTTGATAATATGGCTGCGTATTTCGGGGTACTGGTGCCGATCACCGGCTCGCCGTTTACCGTGGATTTTGACCTGAACTGGCGTGATGTGCCGTGGTCGCCTGATGTGGCGTCACTGAACGGCATCATTAATACCTCGCTGGGGAAAGGAGCCATGGAGCGTATGGGCGGCGGAAATGCCGGAAAACTACTGCGGCTGGTCAGTTTTGATGCGTTATTACGTAAATTACAGCTGGATTTCACTGATACCTTCAGTAATGATTTTGTTTTTGACAGCATACGCGGCAAAGGTGTCATCAAAGAAGGTGTTCTGAGTACGAATGATACCCGCGTGGATGGTCTGATGGCGGATATCAGTTTTGATGGTTCGATTTATCTTGTGGAGCGTCGCATTGATATGTCGGTGGTAGTCACACCGGAATTGTCTGCGACAGTCGGGGTGGCAACGGCGTTTGTTGTCAATCCGATAGCGGGAGCTGCGGTCTTTGTTGCCAGTAAGGTACTGGGCCCGCTCTGGAGTAAAATTTCGGTGATACGTTATCACCTGAGCGGCAGTTTAGAAGAGCCTAAGATAGATGAAGTTTTGCGTCAGTTAAAGGAGACTAAGTAATGAAAAACGCAAATGTGGCATTATTACAATTGTGCAGCGGCACAAATACCAAACACAATTTGGCGCAAATCGAACAACAGATCAAACAACTGCCTGATAATATCAAATTGGTCATGACGCCGGAAAATGCCCTGATTTTTGCCTCGGGCAATACCTATCATAAATATGCGGAAACCCAGGGTGACGGGCCGTTGCAGAGTGCAGTAGCTGATATGGCGCGCCGTTACGGTGTCTGGATCCTGATTGGCTCTATGCCGCTGATAAGCCGTGAAGATCCGCAGCGCATTACTGCCAGCAGTATTTTGTTTGATGATAAGGGCGACATTAAAGCCCGTTATGACAAAATCCATATGTTTGACGTGAATATTGACGACGAACAGGGTTCTTATAATGAATCCAAAATTTTCCAGCGCGGTGAGCACATCACGGTAGTGGATACCCCGGTAGGACGCCTCGGCATGACTATTTGTTATGATCTGCGTTTTCCGGGTCTGTTCCAGGCGCTGCGTGAGCAGGGTGCTGAGATTATTTCTGTCCCGGCGGCGTTTACCCGTCTGACCGGAAAATCACACTGGGAGCCGTTACTGCGCGCCCGTGCGATTGAAAACCAATGCATTATCCTCGCACCGGCTCAGGTTGGTGTACATGGCACCCGCCGTACATGGGGACACTCCATGGTGGTTGACGGCTGGGGTAAAGTTGTGAAGAAAAATCCGGATGCGGTCGCGGCGATTGAAGCGGATATTCGTCCGGAAAGCTTAACATCAATGCGCGAGCAGATCCGTGTGGTCAAACACAACCGGTTCCGTCCTCAGCTGACCTCGCTGATTGAGAAAAAAACGACAGGTAAAGAGTAAATTATGAGTTTTTCAACTGTTAGCAACGATCTGCTGACCGCCAATGGTCTTGATGAACAGGATTTGTTTTCTGTTCTCACTCAGTTGGCTGATCGTCATATTGATTACGGCGATCTCTATTTCCAGAACAGCTTCCATGAAGCCTGGATACTGGAAGATAAAATTATTAAAAACGGCTCTTATAATATCGACCAGGGTGTCGGGATCCGCGCCGTCAGCGGCGAGAAAACCGGGTTTGCCTATTCGGATCAGATAAGCCTCACTGCATTACAGCAGAGTGCTTCTGCGGCGCGCAGCATTGTGCGTGAGCAGGGAAATGGTCAGGTTCAGGCACTGAGTCGTGTGAATAACACCGCGCTGTATGCCGCACTCGACCCGCTGCGTTCTATGCCGCGTGAAGAGAAAATTGCCCTGCTGCACCGTCTTGATCGTGTGGCGCGGGCAGAAGATCCCCGTGTTCAGGAAGTGAATGCCAGCCTGACCGGTGTCTATGAAGAAGTGCTGATTGCCGCAACCGACGGCACGCTGGCGACGGATATTCGTCCGCTGGTGCGCCTTTCTGTCAGCGTGCTGGTGGAAGAGGATGGCAAACGCGAACACGGCGGCAGCGGTGGCGGTGGTCGTTTTGGTTATGACTATTTCCTCGGCACAGAAGACGGTGAAGTCCGCGCTGATAATTTTGCCCGCGAAGCCGTGCGTATGGCGCTGGTGAATCTCTCTGCGGTTGCCGCTCCGGCAGGTTCAATGCCTGTGGTATTAGGCGCAGGCTGGCCGGGTGTGTTACTGCATGAAGCTGTCGGACATGGACTGGAAGGTGATTTTAACCGCCGCAATTCCTCTGTATTCAGCGGAAAAATAGGTCAGCAGGTCACATCAACACTGTGCACGATTGTTGATGACGGCACCATCAGTGATCGCCGTGGCTCACTGGCGATTGATGATGAAGGCGTACCGGGTCAATACAACGTATTGATCGAAAACGGTATTCTGAAAGGATATATCCAGGACAAACTGAATGCGCGCCTGATGGGTGTCGCACCGACCGGTAACGGTCGCCGTGAATCCTATGCCCATATGCCGATGCCACG
The DNA here is from genome assembly GCF_001676155.1 of Morganella psychrotolerans. GTDB lineage: Bacteria > Pseudomonadota > Gammaproteobacteria > Enterobacterales > Enterobacteriaceae > Morganella > Morganella psychrotolerans. The sequence continues at coordinate 447,095 of NZ_LZEW01000012.1, forward strand.
CATGACCAACACTTATATGCTGGCGGGTGAATCGTCGCCGGAAGAGATTATCGCGAGTGTGAAAAATGGTCTGTATGCCCCGAATTTCGGCGGCGGTCAGGTGGATATCACGTCCGGGAAATTCGTTTTCTCCACATCGGAAGCGTATCTCATTGAAAACGGTAAAATTACCAAACCGGTGAAAGGCGCAACACTGATTGGCTCGGGCATTGAAGCTATGCAGCAGGTTTCGATGGTCGGTAATGATCTGAAACTGGATAAAGGCGTGGGTGTCTGCGGAAAAGAGGGGCAGAGCGTCCCTGTCGGCGTCGGACAGCCTACGCTGAAGCTTGACAGTATCACAGTCGGCGGTACGGCGTAATGATGCAGAAGTACGGCACGCTGGTGATTGTCCTGATCGTTGCCGTTTCTGCCTGGCTGGCGGGGTTACCGGGACAATTTATTGACACCCGCCCGTCAGAGCCGGTCCCGCAGCAGACAGAACAACCGCAAGCGATTGATGCACTGACGGAAAAATCCCGCGTGGTTCGTTATGTGCAGCAGCATCAGCAGTTACCGGATTACTATGTGACAAAAAAAGTGGCGCGGAATGCGGGCTGGCAGCCATCAAAAGGGGATCTTTGCGAGGTGATGCCGGGTAAAGCTATCGGCGGTGATCGTTTTGGTAACCGCGAAAAAGGCTTGCCGGATACCCCTGCGCGGCAGTGGTTTGAAGCAGATATTAATTATAACTGCGGACATCGCGGCAGTGACCGCCTGCTCTACTCAAATGACGGGCTGATTTATGTGACAACAGATCATTACCGCTCATTTCAGAAGGCAGGATAATGCATGACGGATGAGACAAACACGACCGGGACAAACACGGCTGAGATAAACAGAGTGCATTTTGATTTCCGTATGATCCGGACCACAGAGGATTTTTATCAGCAATTCAGTGATAAATTTCAGTTGGTTGCGGGTTTTGGTCATAACACGGATGCATTATGGGATATGTTAACGGGCGCAATTGAGTTGCCTGTAACGCTGGTGTTTGAGCATATTACTGCGCGTCAGCGGCGGTTGTTCTCGGCGGTGATTGCCACCTGTCGTGATGCAGAGGAAGAGTGGCCGGGGGATATTCAGCTGATACTGACCCCCCTGACCATGCGGGCGGATTAAGCGGTTTCAGCCAGTTCTTTCAGATACTGGAACAACTGGCGGTACGCTTTCGGGGGCTTATTCCCTTCGCGCTCTTTTTTCGCATTACGGATAAGTGAGCGCAGTTGCTGACGATCAAGGTGCGGGAACAGATCGATAGCTTCTTCTGCCACACTGTCATCACCGGTAACCAGACGATCACGCAGATCTTCCAGCTTGTGCAGCAGAACGACTTGCTGGTTATGACGGTTTTTCAGTTTATCCAGTGCCGTGATGATGGGATCCATGTCACGGGAGCGCATTAGTTTACCGATGAGCTGTATCTGACGGCGAAGGCCTTCACGTTTGATTTTTTGTGCCAGCAAAATGGCATCGAGTAATTGTTCATCCAGCGGAATTCGTTCCAGCTGTACTTTACTTAACGCAACCAGTTCGGCCCCGAGTTTTTTCAGGATTTCCGCATCGCGTTTGATTTCGCTTTTGCTGACCCAGATAATCTCGTCGTCTTCTTCTTCCTGAGGAAGGGCTTCGGGTTCTTCAAACCAGGTTTCAGGCTGCTTTGCCATAATTGTATTTCCTGTGGCGAAACACAGAGCAGCATGACGCCGGATGATCTCTGTGTTTGTGAGTGTTAACATTCGTATATTGGCTATTGTAACCGGGGAAAAGGCCGGATAACACCTATTAGCTACCTGATTGGCTGAACGGCCCCTTAATTTATTAGATTGGAACCTGATTGATGAATATCACTTCTCAGATTATGGCGCAACGTACGCGTCTTGAACAGGCAGTTCAACAGGCATTGAGTATTGCACAAAAAGGCTGTGACAGTGCAGAAGTTGCTGTCAGCAGAACCACCGGCATGAGTGTCAGCACCCGTATGGGTGAGGTGGAAAACGTTGAATTTAACAGTGATGGCGCGTTAGGGATAACGGTTTATCATAACCAGCGCAAAGGCAGTGCCTCTTCCACCGATTTAAGCGACGATGCAATTGTCCGCACGGTACAGGCCGCTATTGATATTGCAAAATACACATCAGAAGATCCGTTCGCGGGTCCGGCTGACCGTGACTTGCTGGCATTTGACGCACCGGACTTGCAACTGTTTTATCCGGCGGAGGTCAGCGCGGACCAGGCGATTGATTACGCCGCAAATGCAGAGAAAGCGGCATTGAGTGCCGATCCGCGCATTACCAATACCGAGGGCGGCAGTTTCAACAGCCACTGTGGGATCCGTGTTTTTGGTAACACGCTCGGGATGTTACAGAGCTATTGCAGCACCCGTCACTCAATGTCAGCCAGCGTGATCGCTGAAGAAAACGGGGATATGGAGCGTGACTACGCTTACACTATTGCCCGTAAACTTGAGGATTTACAGTCTGCTGAATGGGTCGGAAAAGAGTGCGCACGCCGTACATTATCACGTCTGGCACCGCGTAAGCTGGCAACCCAAAAAGCGCCGGTTATTTTTTCACCGGAAGTCGCCACCGGGCTGTTTGGTCATCTGGTGGGCGCTATCAGTGGTACATCAGTTTACCGCAAATCAACTTTTCTGCTCGACAGCCTCGGCAAACAGATCCTGCCGGACTGGCTGACTGTCCGCGAGCTGCCGCATGTGATTGGCGGGCTGGCTTCAACGCCGTTTGACAGCGAAGGTGTCCGCACAGAGGATCGTCTGATTATCGAAAATGGTGTACTGACTAACTGGCTGATGACAACTTACGCTGCGCGGAAACTCGGGCTGAAAAGTACCGGGCACGCAGGCGGGATCCATAACTGGCATATTGCCGGACAAGGGATGGGCTTTGATGCCATGCTCAAAGAGATGGGCACAGGGCTGGTTGTGACGGAGCTGATGGGACAGGGTGTCAGCGGTATTACCGGCGACTATTCACGCGGTGCATCCGGTTTCTGGGTGGAAAATGGCGAGATTCAGTATCCGGTCAGTGAAATCACGATTGCCGGTAATCTGAAAGACATGTGGGCGAATATGATTGCCACCGGGGATGATATCGAAACCCGCAGCAACATCCAGTGCGGCTCTGTCTGGCTGCCGGAAATGAGTATTGCCGGGCAGTAATATCCCCGTGTTAAAAACCTGAATTCCTTGTATGACTACATGAAAAACCCTGACATTTACGTCAGGGTTTTTTATGCCGGAAAGAAACATAGCGATGAAATTATTAAAGTTAGATAGTTCATTACCGGAGAATCTTACATCATCAGCATCGCAATACTTTGACAGACAAAGGTAACCTGACTTTCAAATCCGAACAACAGAGGGAAAGAGAACTCAGACATCGGCGCAGGCAGGCCAAAAAGGTAAGCAAGACTAAAGGCAGACATAGTATCTCCGGACTGAAAAGGATATACCGGCATCATGCATCAAAGAAGGGAAAAACGGAAGCTGCGCCCGCAGGTAAAAAAGAAAACGGACGCAGAGTCGGCTAAAGCAGATTAGCGGTGTAATTCACCGGCGGCTTCAGGCTGATAGATTATCTCTAATACTTTGATGCGCGCAGAATCGCCGTTCGGCATTTTCCATGAAATTTCTGTACCAACAGAAAGGCCGAGTAACGCAGCGCCCATCGGTGCCATAACGGATAATTGTTCCGCACTGTCTTTGAGTGATGCAGGATACACCAGGGTGCGGATGCTCTCTTTCTCATTCGACAGGTCGATAAAACGGATACGGCTGTTCATCGTGACCACATTGGCAGGAATGTCTTCCGGCGCAACAATGTCTGCGCGATCTAACTCGTCGTTTAATGCAGCCGCAATGGCGCTGTCTGCGTAAGCAGGTTGTTCCAGCAGCTTATCCAGACGCTCTGCATCCAGTTCATTGATAATTATGTTGGGTTTATTCATACCACACTCCGAATCATTTCCAATACAAAAGAACACCCCCACACCAGAAGGAGGGGGGTGCTCTTTTGTGAATTAATCTGATAGTAGGCTGTTCTTCCCTGAAAGGAAAGAGATCAGGATCACGAACCACCAGGCTGCGTGAGTGAAACAGCGTATCAATTTTTTTTTAAGTAAAATATTCCGTTTAGTATAGCTAATCTTCATCAAAACCTGAATCGAAAAGGGAAATAATTGCCTCAATCGCTAAATTTTCATCAGGCCCTGTCGCTTCCACTTCAATAATACTGCCCTGTTCAGAATCAAGCATCAGCATTGCCAGTACACTGTCTGCGCGGGCTTCTTCGTTTTGTTTATTGCGAAAGATAACCGTCGAACGGAACGTCTGGATCAGTTCAACCAATTTCATCGCCGGCCGGGCGTGAAGCCCCAGCCGGTTTTTAATCTCAACCTGACAACGGATTGTCATGGATTATTTCCGTTTTTCCAGCGTACGATGACGTGATTGCACGTTTTTACCCCGTGAACGGAAATAGTCCGCCAGTTGCTCCGCGACATATACAGAGCGGTGCTTCCCGCCGGTACAGCCGATAGCAACAGTCAGATAGCTGCGGTTGTTGGTTTCCAGCATCGGCAGCCACAGTTCCAGATAGCTGCGGGTCTGATAAATAAAGTTATGCACTTCAGTATGGCGATCAAGGAACGCTGCCACCGGTTTATCCAGCCCGGTCATCGGCCGCAGTTTCGGATCCCAGTGCGGGTTCGGCAAAAATCGGACATCAAACACATAATCAGCATCAATAGGAATACCGTGTTTGAAGCCGAAGGACTCGAATACCATCGTCAGCTCGCGTTCGCGTTTGCCGAGGATCCGGGTTCTCAGCATTTCTGCCAGCTCATGTACTGACATCTCTGAGGTATCGATAATCAGATCTGCCCGTGAGCGCAGCGGCTCCAGCAGATCACTCTCCTCGTCAATCGCACTTTCCAGTGACAGATTTTTGGTGGAGAGCGGATGCAGGCGCCTTGTATCACTGTAACGGCGGATAAGCGTATTGCGATCAGCATCCAGAAAAAGTAGTTGTGGTGAGAAACTGGCCGGTAACCTGGTCAGGGCTTCTTCAAAGACTTCCGGAGATTCAGGCATATTCCTGACGTCAATACTCACGGCGGCAGAAATGTCGCGTGCTGTCAGGGTGTCAGCAAGTGCCGGTAACAGGGTCACCGGCAGATTGTCGACACAATAGAAACCCATATCTTCCAGCGCCCGCAGGGCAACGGATTTACCCGAACCGGAACGGCCGCTGACAATCATCAGCACCATGAGGGGACTCCCTATCGTTTCTCTTTCAATGGCATAATGCCATTATCTCATTGTCGTTAGCCGGCTGATATCATTCCGTGATGATACTGTACAGCTCTTCATCGCTTTGCGCCTGACGAAGACGGCGGCAGAGCGTTTTATCCGCAAGTTTTTTTGCGACTAACGACAGTGTGTGTAAATGGGTCTGACACTGGTCAGAAGGAACAAACAAGGCAAACAGGATGTCCACATTCTGATTGTCAATCGCATCAAACGCGATAGCGTGCTCCAGGTGTAAAAACACACCACAGGCTTTGTGTGCCTCGTTGCAGTCCAGTTTTCCGTGCGGAATAGCAATCCCGCCACCAATACCGGTTGTCCCGACTTTTTCCCGTGTGAGGAGTGCCTCAAACAGCGTACTTTCCGGCAGGTTCAGTGCCGGGGCTGCCAGCTCACTGATTATTTCCAGTGCACGTTTTTTGCTGGTGCAGTGAATATTATTGCGCGTGCAACTGATACTCAGTACATCGCTCAGGGACAAATTTGCTTCGTTATTCATTTCATTGTTCACTTAGGATCAGAATCCCGGATGCCAGGATGACAGCCGGGATCAGATTACTTCTTTTTTCTGAGAAAATTTAAAATACCCGCTTGTTTATGTTCAAACACACAGGAATTGTTAATGGTTTCTCAGTTTTTCTTTATGTTTTGATAACTGACGACCCAGCTTTTCAGCCATTTCATCAATTGCAGCATACATATCATCTTTTTCCGCTGACGCGTGAAGATCCGCACCGTTTACCTGAGCCGTTGCCTCCGCAATTTTACTGACTTTCTCAATCCGCAGAGTCACCTGGACGCTGTTGATTTTATCGAAAAACTGCTCCAACTTTTTACATTTCGACGTGATAATCTCACGTAATGCTTCTGTAATTTCAACGTTGTGGCCAGTAATTTGTAATTCCATAGTGTCTTCCTTCTCAAATAATATCAGACCAGCTGCTTACGCTGATTTGAGGGTGGGATGGATAACGACTCACGATATTTCGCAACAGTGCGTCTGGCTACCTGAATACCCTGTTCGGCAAGTATGTCCGTCAGCTTACTGTCACTGAGTGGTTTTACCGGATTTTCGGCGGCAACCAGTTTTTTCACCAGAGCCCGGATGGCCGTGGAGGAGGCTTCGCCTCCGCTGTCGGTACTCACATGGCTGGAGAAAAAGTACTTCAGTTCAAAAATACCCCGCGGACTGTGCAGAAATTTTTGCGTGGTAACACGGGAAATTGTTGATTCATGCATTTCAACCCGCAGTGCAATATCAGCCAGCACCATGGGTTTCATATACTCGGCGCCGTGCTCAAAGAAGGCCTGTTGTTCTTCAACAATGCAGGTCGATACCCTGAGCAGAGTGTCGTTCCGGCTTTCCAGACTTTTAATGAGCCACTTTGCTTCCTGCAAATTGTTACGGATAAACTGACTGTCACTTTCATTGCGGGTTCGCGAACCCAGTGCGGCATAATGGCTGTTTACCCGCAGACGGGGAAGGCTGTCTGAGTTGAGCTCAACGGCCCACTGCTCCCCGTGTTTTCTGACAAGGACGTCAGGAATAACATACTCTGATTCACCGGTGTTGACTACCAGACCCGGACGCGGTTCCATGGTCTGAATCAGATCAATGGCAGATTTTAATGCGTCTTCTTTTAATTTTGTTACCCGTCCCAGCGTACGGAAGTCCCGGTTTCCCAGCAATGTAAGGTGTTTATCCACAATCACAAGTGCATCTTTCAGGCTTGGTGTGGTTTCCGGCAACATTTTCAGCTGAACCAGCAGGCATTCACGCAGATCACGGGCACCAACGCCGACGGGATCAAAACGCTGAATGCGTTTGAGCACGGCTTCGACATCTTCGGTGGTAACCTCATCATCCCCGATACTCAGGCGGATATCTTCCACCGGAACAGTCAGATAGCCGGTTTCATCAATGGCATCGATAACGGAGAAGGCAATTGCCGCGTCGGTTTCGGTGAAGGGCGTCAGGCGGGCCTGCCAGATAAGATAATCCTGTAACGTTTCAGTGGTTTCGCCCTGATAGAGCGGAAGTTCATCATCACTGTAGTCACTGCCGGTACCGGATGGCGAGCCGGCGGTGTAAATTTCGTCCCACTGTGTATCCAGCGGAAGGTCTTCAGGCAGCACGGTTTGCTCAAGTGCTTCAACGCTGTCCATTTCTTTCTGTGTTTCAGCACCCGCAGGCGTGTCTATTTCCTGCTCATTATCATCGAGTTCCAGAAGCGGATTAGATTCCAGCGCCTCGCGGATCTCCTGCTGAAGTTCCAGCGTGGAGAGCTGCAACAAACGGATAGCCTGCTGAAGTTGTGGCGTCATCGCCAGTTGCTGGCTGAGTTTTAGTTGCAGACTCTGCTTCATTGCGGACACGGGCTCCTTACGGAAATTACAGGCGGAAACCTTCGCCTAAATAAACACGTTTAACCTGCTCATTATTCAGAATGGACTCTGGTGTGCCGTGGGCTATCATGTGACCCTGGCTGACAATATACGCCCGTTCACAGACATCCAGGGTTTCCCGGACGTTATGGTCGGTGATAAGAACACCGAGTCCGTAATCACGTAAATGCTGAATAATTTTTTTAATATCAAGTACCGAAATCGGGTCAACACCGGCAAACGGTTCATCCAGCAGAATAAATTTCGGATTCGCCGCCAGTGCGCGGGCAATTTCCACGCGCCGCCGCTCTCCGCCGGAGAGTGACTGACCGAGGCTGTCCCGCAGATGGCTGATATGAAACTCTTCCATCAGCTCTTCCGCCCGGTCCCTGCGTTCATCATTGTTCAGGTCGTTGCGGATTTCAAGCACCGCCATCAGGTTTTGCCATACCGTCAGACGACGGAAAATAGAGGCTTCCTGCGGCAGATAGCCGATACCTTTGCGGGCGCGTTCGTGCAGCGGCAGCAGTGTGATATCTTCATCATCAATACTTATCTCCCCTGCATCACGGGGAACAATACCCACAACCATATAGAATGTGGTGGTTTTCCCTGCACCGTTCGGTCCGAGCAGCCCGACGATTTCGCCGGAACTGACCTCGAGAGTAACATCCTCGACGACCTTACGCCCTTTGTAGGCTTTGGCTAATTTGCTTGCAATTAATTTTGCCATAAATCGTTACTTACCTTTCTGGCTGGTTGCTGTCGGGCCTTTTTCCTGAATCTGTGACGGCAGCAGAACGGTTGTTACCTGTTTGCCTTTGTCACTGAATGCCTGCATTTGTTGTGTCGGCACAACATAGGTGATTCTGTCACCGCTGATATTGCTGTCTAACTGCTCCAGATACGCATTTCCGGTGAGTGTGACCAGCTCGGTTGCCATCTCATAACGCATTTTACTGCCACGGCCTTTGATCGGCTTGCCGTTGTCCTGCATCTGATAAAACGTGACCGGATTACCAAATGCTTCGATAACCATTTTATTGGAATCACCGCCCGGACGGGTGACAACCACTTTATCAGCCCGGATATCGATAGAGCCTTGTTTAACCGCCACGCCATCTGTAAATGTGGTGATATTTTTTTCTAAATCAAGAGATTGCTTTAACGATGTGACGGTTACCGGCTTCTGTGTATCCTCTTTTAAAGCGAATGCAGGGATGCTTACAGTCAGGATCGTCGTTGCTATCAATGTATTAAGGATGTTTGCTTTCATTTGGGATCTCATAGTAAGTCTCTACATCTTTGATCAGTTCCGCATTGCGATGGCGTAAATTTCCCCGCATTTGCATCCCGACGGACCGCAGTCCGGTGCCCAGAATTGTCACTTTATCATCAGAGCGGACATCCTGGGTTATCAGATTGACTTCCGCATTTTCCGTGGTAATTTTCTGTAGCTGTGTGTCGGCGGTCAGACTGTTTATCTGCACATCACCATATAAATACAACATTCTGTCATTGGTTAATTTGGCCCGCTTTGAACTGACCGTCCAGGTAGCGGTTTTATCAGGGTCATACGTGGTCAGTACCGGATTAGTAAACCATGTAATTTTTTCCTGAGCAAAATTCTGCACATCGTCTGCATTCAGCTTGTACGCCAGCAACCCCGTGGGTTCATACGCCAGGGTTGATGATGTTTGTGTCTTATATGTCGGCGTACCATCTTCCACAATCTCGCCGTCGCCGTCACCCATACGGGATTCTGACAAGTTCCAGCCAAGCAGTCCGAGAACAATAAGGGCTAAAATGATGATCAGCCAAAGCTTAAATTTACTCATGAATTCCTTGGTAAAGCCAGTGTAATCAATGAATTATTATTCAGATGGACAAGCCTTTGGCGTCATCCAGTTTATCTTGTGCCAGCAAAATAAGATCGCATAATTCGCGGACCGCACCCCGTCCGCCTGCAATCTGTGTAATATAATCCGCTTTCGGTAATAATACAGGGTGTGCATCAGCGACGGCGACAGATAACCCGACTTCTGCCATGACCGGCCAGTCGATCAGATCATCACCGATATACGCCACTTCTTCCGGGCGGAGTACCAGTTTATCTAATAGTTCACGATACGCCAAAAGCTTATCACTCTGCCCCTGGTAAAGATGTGTAATTCCAAGTGTAATGGCACGATCTGCCAGTAATTTGGCTTTACGACCGGTAATTATCGCCACTTCCACACCGGAGGTGAGCAGGCAACGGATCCCATACCCGTCGCGGACGTTGAACGCTTTCAGCTCTTCCCCGTTATTACCCATATAAATGAGCCCGTCAGACATCACGCCGTCAACATCGCAAATAAGCAGGCGTATTTTAGCGGCTTTTTCTATCACGGTTTGCTTTATCGCGCCATAGCAGGTGGCGACAGTGGCATTTTGTGTCATGACAAATCCTTATACGACGCCGGCATGAAGTAAATCGTGCATGTGCAGCACGCCCAGCAGTTTATCACCTTCCGTGACTAATAATGAGGTGATATGACGTGACTGCATTAAATTCAGTGCTTCAACTGCCAGGGTATTAGGACTGATACGGATCCCGCCCGGTGTCATAACATCGGCAATCCGGCAGTTATTCAAATCGACTCCGGCATCAAAAATCCGGCGCAGGTCACCATCGGTGAAAATCCCCTGAATCAGCATGTCATCGTCACAAATCACTGTCATGCCAAATTTTTTGCGGGTAATTTCGACCAGGGCTTCACGCAATGTGGCATTTTTCGGTACGCGCGGAATATCATCATCGGTATTCATTAAATCAGAAACCAGTAACAGCAGTTTACGCCCGAGTGCGCCGCCCGGATGGGAGAGCGCAAAGTCTTCTGCGGTAAAGCCACGAGCCTGTAACAGTGCGATAGCCAGGGCATCGCCCATTACCAGAGTCGCCGTGGTACTGGTGGTCGGCGCCAGCCCCAGCGGGCAGGCTTCCTGCGGGACACTGATGCACAGATGGATATCCGCTGCTTTTCCCATAGTACTGTCCGGGTTACCGGTCATGCAGATAAGCGGGATGTTCTGACGTTTGATAACCGGTATAAGTGCCTGAATTTCTGAGGATTCACCTGAGTTTGAAATGGCAATTATCACGTCTTTCGGTGTCACCATGCCGAGGTCGCCATGTGCCGCTTCTCCCGGATGGACAAAGAAAGAGGGCGTGCCTGTGCTGGCAAAGGTTGCCGCAATTTTATGCCCGATATGACCGGATTTTCCCATGCCCATGATGATAACTTTGCCTTCACAGTGAAACATCAGTTCACAGGCGCGGTCAAAATCATCATTGATATACTGCTCGAGTGACGCAAGGCCTTCACGTTCAATATGAAGAACACGCTTACCTGCCAGTTGAAAATCAGTTCGGGACATCAGGTTTTTCTCACTTTCAGTGTGTTAATGGCTAAAGCTGTACAGCTTAATAGCCCATAAAGAGGCTTGTCAGCCAGGCAATAAATCCGCCGAGCAGAATAATCCCTTTCAGCCGGTTCAGGCGCTGTTTCCGGCCTGCCGAAAAAAGAACAAAAAGAATACTGGCCGCTATCATAACCCAAAAATCAGATACAAAACTGTGCGCGGTCATCGGAGTGGCAGCTAATATGGCAGGGATACCGGCAACGATTGTGATATTAAATAATGTTGAGCCGATAAGATTACCGAGAGCAATATCCTTTTCCCCTTTTACCGCAGCAGCAATTGTGGTGCAAAGCTCCGGCAGGCTGGTACCGATTGCCAGGATAGTCAGCCCGGTTATCCGCCCGCTGATGCCCGCATAACGGGTAAAGGCGACCGCATTATCAATCACAATCCGCACAGATACCGGCAAAATCAGTAATCCGGCGACCAGCCACAATAAAGCAATCGGCAGACTATTTTCCTGCGGTAGTTCATGGTTTCGTTCAGTTGTGAAGCCGTCATATTGGTCACGCCGGGCAATCGAGGCAATTTTTACCACCAGCCAGAGGCTTGCCAGCCCCGCAAGCAGCAGAAATCCGCCCTGAATCCGGGTAATGCCGCCCGACCAGATAAACAGCCCGAAAAGCGCCATCACCGCCAGCATAATCGGCAGTTCACGGCGCAAAATAGCCGACTGGACACTCATAGGGCGGATCAGTGCCGCTAATCCGGCAATAAGCAGTAAATTGGTAATGTTGGAGCCGATAATGGTGCCGAGAGCCAGAGCAGGTTGCCCCTCAAGTACCGCGCCCGCAGAAATAATCAGTTCAGGTAAAGAAGTACCCAGACCAGCAACAACAATACCAATAATAAACGGGGAAATACCAAGCGCACGGGAAAAAATCGCCGCGCTGTAAACAATCCGGTCAGAGGCATAAACAAGCAATATCAACCCGATAAGTAAAAGAATGCAAGTGAGTAGCATAGCTCTCCTCCGGGTCAGAAATAGTGGATTATGATAAAGTGCAGGGTGTTAAGGTTATTGTACGGGGTGAGTCGCAAAAGTAAATCCCCGTCATCCTTTCGTCCACAGGTGCGTTGGCTGCGCTCAGATCCCCGGGTCACATACTTGTGTATGCTCCCCGGTGCTCTTCACTTGCCGCCTTCCTGTGAACAAAATGATTTAGTGGATTGCATCTCCGTCATCCTTTCGTCCACAGGTGCGTTGGCTTAGTTCGTCCACCCCGGTCACATACTGATGTATGCTCCCGTGGATGTCCTCACTTTGCCGCCTTCCTGTGAACGAAATGATTTAGGGGATTGAATCTCCGTCATCCTTTTGCCCGCAGATGCGTTGGCCGCGCTCAGATCCCCGGGTCACATACTTGTGTATGCTCCCCGGGGCTCTTCACTTGCCGCCTTCCTGCGAACAAAATGATTTAGGGGATTATATTTTTCTTATGAAAAGACATATTTTGCGGGGATGGTATTTTTTGTTTAAAAACAAAATCCGGCAGATATCCGGAGGGAAACTGGCGGGGAAATAAAATATAAGTACAATATCCTTTCTGTGCCGGGCGCGAATTTAATATCCTGATACACTTATTTATTACCGCTTTTATCACGGTTTTCCGGTAGTTCCGGATAATTCAGATAGTATCGTCCGCATTTAAAGGCGAAAGTTGCCGCGATTTTTTATATTATGATGGGTCAGTCCGATAAGGTGTTGCGCAAACACGAAAAACATAACGTTAAGGTTGTGAGGTTATGAACCGACAGACGGAAAATATTATTGAGATCCGGAATATGTGCTTCCGGCGCGGGTCGCGCATGCTGTTTAATGATATCAGCATGGATGTACCGCGTGGCAAAGTAACCGCGATTATGGGACCTTCCGGGATCGGGAAAACCACATTGTTACGCCTGATCGGTGGTCAGTTACGTCCGGACAGCGGCGAGATCTGGTTTGACGGCGACAATATCCCGGCACTTTCGCGCAGTAAACTGTATCAGTCACGCCGCAAAATGAGCATGCTGTTTCAGTCCGGGGCTTTATTTACGGACATGACGGTGTATGACAATGTTGCTTTTCCGCTGCGTGAACATACCCGCCTGACTGAACCGCTGATCCACACCACCGTAATGATGAAACTCGAAGCCGTGGGTCTGCGCGGTGCGGCAAATCTGATGCCGTCTGAACTGTCCGGCGGGATGGCGCGCCGTGCGGCACTCGCCCGTGCTATTTCGCTGGACCCTGATCTTATTCTGTTTGATGAGCCGTTTGTCGGGCAGGATCCGATCACGATGGGCGTGCTGGTCAAATTGATTGATGAGCTTAATCAGTCGCTGGGCGTTACCTGTATCATTGTTTCTCATGATGTGCCGGAAGTGCTCAGTATTGCAGATCATGCGTACATTGTTGCGGAACAGTCTGTCATTGCACAGGGTACAGCGGATGAATTGCAGAATAATACGGAGCCGCGCGTACGCCAGTTCCTGGATGGTATTGCCGACGGACCGGTTCCTTTCCGCTATCCGGCGGGTGATTACCACGCTGATTTATTAGGATAAACGAGACATGTTGACACAGGCACTTGCTGCTTTGGGACGCCGCACGATTGAAACGTGCGCGTCTTTCGGGCGGTCAGGATATATGCTGTTCCGTGCACTGTTCGGCAAACCACAGTTTGCCCGTCAGTGGCCGCTGCTGCGCCAGCAGCTCTACAGCGTCGGGGTTCAGTCCCTGCTGATTATTTCAGTATCCGGGCTGTTTATCGGAATGGTTCTGGCTTTACAGGGATATCTGGTTCTGAAAACCTTCGGGGCAGAAGCCAGCCTTGGCATGATGGTGGCACTGTCACTGTTGCGTGAGCTGGGACCTGTCGTGACGGCACTGCTGTTTGCCGGACGGGCAGGATCTGCGCTGACCGCCGAAATTGGTCTGATGAAAGCGACTGAACAGTTATCCAGCCTCGAAATGATGGCAGTCGATCCGCTGCGCCGGGTTGTTGCACCGCGTTTTTGGGCCGGACTAATCAGTATGCCGTTGTTATCCATGATTTTTGTCGCCGTCGGAATTTTGGGCGGTGTCATGGTCGGGGTGGACTGGAAAGGTATTGATGAAGGGTTTTACTGGGCGTCCATGCAGGCGAATGTGGAGTGGCAGAAAGATCTGCTGAACTGCTTTATCAAAAGCGTGGTCTTCGCTCTCACAGTGACCTGGGTTGCGCTGTTCAATGGTTATGATGCTATCCCGACGTCTGAAGGGATCAGTCGGGCAACAACACGCACGGTCGTTCATTCATCGCTTGCCGTGTTAGGGTTAGATTTCGTGCTTACGGCACTGATGTTCGGGAATTAAATAATGCAAAGTAAGAAAAATGAAGTTTGGGTCGGGCTCTTTGTCATCGTTGCGATTGCGGCGATACTGTTCCTGGCACTGAAAGTGGCGGATATCCGCTCTGTCGGCAGCGAAAAAACGTACCGGATTTATGCCACCTTTGACAATATCGGCGGGCTTCAGGCGCGCTCTCCGGTGAAAATCGGCGGTGTGGTGGTCGGTCGTGTCAATACTATCTGGCTGAACGAAAAATATGTTCCGGAAGTCGCGCTGGACATTTACAGCAAGTATGACCATATCCCGGACACCAGTTCATTATCCATCCGTACTTCCGGTTTGCTGGGGGAGCAGTTCCTCGCGCTGAATATGGGGTTTGAGGATGAAGAACTGGGCACGGCTATCCTGAAAGACGGCGGCCGCATTCAGGACACCAAACCGGCGATGGTACTGGAAGATTTGATAGGACAGTTCCTGTACAAGAGCGGTGACGGCGGCAGTGAAGCTGCCCCTGAAACGGCTCCGGCAGCACAGCACTGATACGTAAAGTAATATAAAACCGGGTATTTTCGTGCTCAGTGCCGGAAAATTTGCACAATACTGTTTATACCCAACGTCATTCTATTTTCGCAGCGGGATACCGTCTGTGAGAGATCAGGAGTTAACTATGTTTAAGCGTTTACTGATAGCCGCGATGCTGGTTGTTATTGCCCCGTTTGCCGGTGCTGTTGATCAGACAGACCCGTATGCACTGATGGAAGATGCGGCGGCAAAAACCTTTAACCGTCTGAAAGCCGACCAGGCGCAGATCCGGGCTAACCCGGAATATCTGCGTACTGTGGTTCAGGAAGAGTTACTGCCTTATGTACAGATTAAATATGCGGGTGCGCTGGTATTAGGCTCATATTATAAAGATGCGACACCGGCACAGCGCGATGCCTATTTTAAAGCATTTGAGGCTTATCTGGCACAGGCTTACGGTCAGGCACTGGCAATGTATACCAACCAGAACTATCAGATAGCACCGGCACAACCACTGGATGATAAAACCATCGTGGCTATCCGCGTGACGATCACTGAACCGGCCGGTCGCCCGCCAATCCGTCTGGATTTCCAGTGGCGTAAAAATACCAAAACCGGTAACTGGCAGGCGTATGACATGATTGCCGAAGGGGTGAGTATGATCACCACCAAACAAAATGAGTGGGCATCCATTCTGCGTCAGAAAGGCGTTGATGGCCTGACAACTGAGCTGGAGCGCAGTGCAAAAACACCTATCACGCTGGATCAGAAATAATGACTGCCGCACTGACGTGGGAAAAACACAATGACGTGCTTGCACTGACAGGTGAACTGGATCGCGACACACTGATGTCGTTCTGGACAGCGCGTCAGGCGCAGATGGATTGCGTGCGGACAGTGGATGTATCCGGTCTGGCGCATGTGGACTCAGCGGGACTTGCCATGCTGGTGCGCCTGAAAAGTGAGCAGGGTGATACCCCGCTGGTGCTGGCAGGGGTGAGCCCGAATCTGCAGATGCTTATTTCACTTTACGGCGTTGCATCTGAATTCAGCGATAATCAGTAATAACGCATGAAACTTAAAATACGGTAAATAACGGCGCGATCGATATAAATTTGCTGTGATTTTCCGTAAGGTAACTGCCTCCGGTAGTCGTCATTCCGATGACTGTACTGCCGGGGGCATTTTTAATGGTTTAAGAGTCCGGCATATTCGATTACGATAGTACCTATAACGTACAATCTGATAACCAATTTGAGATATTATGGATACGAATGAAATCAAACAAGTGCTGATGGATACATTGGCACTGACTGACGCAATTGTGACCGGAGACGGCAGCCATTTTCAGGTGGTCGCCGTGGGTGACCTGTTCGACGGCATGAGCCGTGTTAAGCAGCAGCAGGCTGTTTATGCACCACTGATGGAATACATTGCGGACAACCGTATCCACGCGTTGTCGATCAAAGCATATACACCAGCTCAGTGGGAACGGGATCGCAAACTGAACGGGCTGTAATCGCGGCCGGGCAAAGCACGAATAAAAAATTAATGATAATGAGAGTGTCTACAGATGGATAAATTTCGGGTAAAAGGTCCTTCCGTCCTTCAGGGCGAAGTGACTATTTCGGGCGCAAAAAATGCTGCATTGCCTATCCTGTTCGCCGCAATCCTGGCAGACGAGCCGGTTGAATTACATAATGTGCCGGAACTGCGGGATATCGACACATCAATAAAATTATTAACACAATTAGGTGCCAAAATTGAACGTAATGGTACGACATTACGCGTTGATGCCTCTGATATTCATGAATATTGTGCGCCGTACGACCTGGTGAAAACCATGCGTGCGTCAATCTGGGCACTGGGACCGCTGGTTGCCCGCTTTGGTCACGGTCAGGTTTCACTGCCGGGTGGTTGTGCCATCGGCGCGCGCCCGGTTGATTTGCATATTACCGGGTTAGAGCAGCTTGGTGCAAAAATCACGTTGGATGAAGGCTATGTGAAAGCGGAAGTTGACGGTCGTTTGACCGGCAACACCATTGTGATGGACAAAGTAAGCGTGGGTGCCACAATCACCATCATGTGTGCAGCAGCGCTGGCAAAAGGCAAAACCGTTATCGAAAACGCGGCCCGTGAGCCGGAAATTGAAGATACCGCTGCATTCCTGAATGCGATGGGTGCAAAAATTACCGGCGCCGGCAGTGACCATATTGTCATTGAAGGTGTTGAACGCCTCGGTGGCGGCTCTCACACTGTCGTACCTGATCGCATTGAAACCGGTACATTCCTGATCGCAGCTGCCGTTTCACGCGGGAAAATTCTGTGCCGTAATGCCAAGCCGGACACTCTGGATGCCGTACTCGCCAAGCTGCGCGAAGCCGGTGCTGAGATTGAAACCGGCGATGACTGGATCCGCCTGGACATGAAAGGTCAGCGCCCGAAAGCGGTAACATTCCGCACCGCGCCGCATCCGGGATTCCCGACTGACATGCAGGCACAATTCAGTCTGCTGAACCTGGTGGCAGAAGGCTCCGGGATGATCACAGAAACTATCTTTGAAAACCGCTTTATGCACATTCCGGAGCTTATCCGTATGGGCGCACATGCTGAAATCGAGAGCAATTCAGTTCTGTGTCACGGTGTGGAAAAGCTGTCCGGTGCGCAGGTGATGGCGACAGATTTACGCGCATCCGCAAGCCTGGTGCTGGCGGGCTGTATCGCAGAAGGGACAACGATTGTTGACCGTATCTATCATATTGATCGCGGTTATGAGCATATCGAAGAAAAATTGCGTAAATTAGGCGCGAATATCGAACGTATTCATTCAGAAGAGTGATACTAAGAAGAAAGAGCGGATAACCCGCTCTTTTTTTTTGATTTTTTTTTTAGTTTTGTCCGGCTGGCGGGGTAAATTCTTCAATCATCACATCGGCAGAATTCATCTGACCATTACGTAATAATGTTACCGGCACCATACTGCCCGGGCTGAGCTCTGCAACCTGATCCATCATCTCAAGTGGCGAAACGGTTGGTTTATTATTGACACTGGTGATGATATCGCCGACCTGAATACCTGCCTTATCTGCCGGACCATCCCGCGCAACCTGAAAAACACGTAATCCACTGATTTGATTGATGTCACTGTTGTTTGTCCGGATCGGCGGCAGCTCTTTTGAGGTAATGCCGATATATCCCCGGATCACCCGACCGTCTTTAATCAGCTTATTCATAATCCGCAGCGCCAGCTCAGCCGGAATAGCAAGACCGATGCTGTCACTCAGGCGTGAGGGATCATTACTGTCAAAAGACATGGTGTTGATGCCGACCAGTTCGCCTTCAGTGTTGACCAGCGCACCACCTGAGTTACCCGCCATAATGGAAGCATCTGTCTGAAGAAAATTCTGGCGGCGTGTCGGACTCAGCCCGACGCGACCCATCGCACTGATAATTCCCTGGTTTACGGTTTGCCCGACATTGAACGGATTGCCGATAGCCAGCACGACATCACCGACGTGAGACGGGCGTTTCGGGTTTATCGGGATCACCGGAAGTTTATCAGTGGTATTTATTTTTAATACGGCAAGGTCTGTCAGGTCATCTGCGCCAATCAGCATACCTTCATACAGTCTGCCGTAATTGCCGTATTGCAGGGCAATCAGGATTTGATCCGCGTTTTTGATAACATGATGGTTGGTCAGAATATAACCCTGCTCATTCATTATCACGCCTGAGCCGAGGGAGGTCAGTTCGGGTCCCTGCTGGGAAAGGCTGCCCATACTGCTGCTGTAGACGTTGACAACAGCGGGTGCAGCGCGGCGTACCGCTTTGTTATAGCTGACCGGCTCATCATTATTAAACAAATGATTAAACCACTGTGTGACAAATTGCGGGCGAATAGACGGGACGCTGACCAGCAGAAGGGCAGCAACAATAAGTCCCATGAATACGGATCGCAATAATTTAAACCACATAGTACTTAACCGGTGTTGTGAATTAAGGAAGAAAGGGTTGCAGGCAGAATACCATAATCCTGATGATTAATATGTGGGTAAATGCCGTAATTTATGATGATAACCAAACAAATAAGCGCGGATCCGGCGCTTATTTTTATATCCGTTCTGACTGTTATGTTATCAGCATCAGGCCGGGGATCAATTACGTCTGTTTACCGGCCGTGGTTAAAAGGGTTTGTCCCCCGTCACCGTTGCGCGGTGCATGATACGGTGAGCATTTCCGTAATCGAAACAGGCGAGATGCGCAGTGCAGCGATTATCCCAGATAGCCACATCCCCGTTTTGCCAGTGCCAGCGGACCGCATAGGTTGGCCGGGTACTGTGTTTAAACAAGAATGCCAGCAATATATCACTCTCTTCCGGGCTTAATTCATTGATACGGCTTGTAAAACCTTCCGTAACAAATAAACATTTCTCACCGGTCACCGGATGTGTTCTGATCACGGGATGGCTTACCGGCGGATAATCCTGCCTGGCTTTTTCCAATGATGCCTTTGCTTCTTTTGTCTGAGTGAAACGACTGTCAGGAAATGAACGGCTGATATCATGTTCTGCTGTCAGACCGGATAAAAATTGCTTCATGGCCGGGGACAGATCTGCGTAAGCGCGGGTCAGAGATGCCCATAACGTATCTCCCCCGTATGCCGGCACCTGTACCGCCGACAACACGCATCCCATCGCGGGTTTTTCCAGAAAGGTTACATCGGTGTGCCACAGTTCATTATCTTTTAAGTCCAGCAGATGGCTGTCCAGCACAATGATTTCCTTCACGGTTTCATGAGAGGGAAAAATCGGATGTATATGCAGATGACCGAACGCAGCAGCCAGGTCACGCTGAACTTCCGGTTTGAGGTATTGCCTGCGGAAAAATAAAACCTGATGTTCTGATAGTGCTGCCTGCAATTTTGGCAATGTATCTGCATCTTGTATCTGGTTCAGATCGATATCGCTGATTTGAGCGCCGATAGCGGGTGTTAACTTTTGTATATCCATATCCGTTCTCCCGGGTTGTTTAAGATTCTTTTGCGTACCACGGAACTAATGCCTGCTGTAAATAACGTAGTGCCAGTTCAATGCTGAGCGCCACAACGGCAATCACGGCAATGCCTGTCATGACAATCCCTGTATTCAGAAATTGTGCAGCGGACTGCACCATAAATCCCAGTCCCCGCTGTGCCGCGACTAACTCGGCTGCCACCAGTGTTGACCAGCCCACACCCAGCCCAATCCGGACACCGGTAATGATGTGCGGTAATGCTGATGGTAAAATCACATACCTTAAAACCTGCAATCGGTTTGCCCCCAGAGATTGCACCGCCCGTATCCGGTTTTCCGGCACAGCCAGAACGCCCTGCATGGCGGAAATTAAAACCGGTGCCAGAATGGCCAGATAAATCAGCAGGACTTTGGTGGTTTCACCAATACCAAACCAGATAACAATCAGTGGCAGATAAGCCAGAGGGGGAACAGGGCGATAAAGTTCGATAACAGGATCTAACACGCCGCGGATCAGCGGACTCAGCCCCATCATAACGCCCGCCGGGATCCCCGTAATTACCGCCAGGAGCAGTGCCTGAAGTATCCGGTCCAGGCTGGCGGCCAGGTGCTGCCACAGCGTGGCATTCATATAGCCGGACTCTGATAACGCCAGAAACTGACGTCCGATCTGTTCCGGCGCGGGCAGATACAGCGGGTTAACCCACTGTAATGTACTTGTCAGCCACCATCCTGCTATCAGTACAGATATACTCACGATGCTGATTAATATCCGGCTGTGCCGGGCTTTTCTCTCTCCGGATAGGTATTTCATGGTATGACCTCTTTTCTGACAATATGGTATATGCTCTGCATCTGCATTATTAACCGGTTAATTAACTGCACTTGTGTGCCATTATTTTATCGGACAGGTAATCTCTGTAATGAATAAAACTCTGGTCAGATTTTATCTGACGAATAGTCATACCGTCTGACCAGTGTTTATAAAATGGTGGTTCTTCAACGGATATTATTCGTCCCGGATTTGGCGCCATTAATATCAGATTCGTGGCCAGAAGAAGGGTTTCTTCAATATCATGTGTAATAATAAAGAAAGCACTCTGCCGGTTTTTTTTCAATGTCAGAATTAATGATTGCATTTGTTCACGGTTAGCGGCATCCAGCGCCCCAAAGGGTTCATCCATCAAAATAAAATCAGATTCAATGGCCAATGCCCGCGCAATACCAACCCGTTGCCGCATTCCTCCGGATAATGACCAGATATTATCCGTAATAACATGAAGCAGCCCTGTATCCTGCAGTTTCTCTTTTACAATTGCGGTTTCTTCCTGTTTCCCTGAATTTTTAATTTGCAGCCCCAGTGCGACATTTTCATAAACATTGAGCCAGGGCATAAGTGCATCATTTTGAAATACCACCGCTCTGTCTGATGCCGGGCCATAAATTATTTTTCCGTCCTGTGTTATTTCCCCCCCGGACGGAGATAAAAAACCGGCCACAATATTCAGCAACGATGTTTTACCGCAACCGGAGGCTCCCAGTACAACCGTAATACCATTATCAGGTATAGTTAAATTCACATCAGATAATATGATTTGTGGTTTATCGGGGTAAAAAAAAATCAATATTTTTAAGAATAATATCAGCCATATTATTGTTCCTTTGCCGTTTCAATGGCCTGTATACTGATATTTTCGGCATAAGTGGTTTTTACGGTATCAATGCTGCCCTGCTGCTGTAAAAACAGAGCGGTATCACGGATCTCACCGGCAAGAGAGGTGGCCAGAATCCGGGTCTGCTCCTGCAAACCGGGATAATCATTACCGGACATTACCGCGGCAACTTCATCCGGTTGTGATCCGGTCAGTGCGGCAATTTTACCGGATATCTCAGGGTGCTCTGATAAACTATTTTTATTCCGGTTATACCACTGCACTTCCTTGTCAGTGACCGCGACAAATCGGGCAAGGACATCAGAGTGCTGTTCAGCGAAGGTATTTTCCGCCACCCACAAATCATAGGTTGGTTTCCCCCGGGCGCTCATGTCACGGCCGGACATCAGGATCTGTCCGGAGGCTTTAAGCTGACTTAATGCCGGCTCCCAGACATAAGCCGCATCAATATCCTCTCTTTCCCATGCGGCAACAATTTCAGCAGGGCGCAGATTAATGAGTTGTACCGATTTTTCATCAATATTCAGGTGTGCCAGTGCCGCAAGCAAACTGTAATGGGCCGTTGATGTAAAAGGCACCGCAATTTTTTTACCGGTTAATCCGCCTGACGAATGGCGGTCATTGCGGATAATCAGGGCTTCGGATGTACCTAAAATGGCGGCAATATAAAATACCTTAACCGGTAATCCCCGGCTTGCGGCAATACTGAATGGCGCTGATCCTATATTGGCGATATCCACATCGCCGGCAGCCAGTGCGGTTAATATACCGGCACCGCTGTCAAATTTTTTCCAGATGATTTGTTTCCCGGTGGCCTTTTCATAGGCGTTATTTGCCTGCGCAATTTTACCGGGGTCAATACCGGTCTGATAGGCGATCACGACTGGTTTTTCAGCCGATTTATTTTTCCGGGGCTGTTGGTGCGCCGGCAGTGTCTGACTGTGAATAAAACCGGTGACAAGTGCCAGAACCGCTATTAAAGATAAAATCACCCGCTTTTGTTTTTGTTTTTGAGGCTGATATAACGACATAGTTTTCTTCCGGTGAAAAATGATGAATATCGATATATTAAGATGACGGGTGTATATATCCGGAAATAATTAATTATTATATTTAAATTCCATTTTGTTATGCATGAATATTATTCAATGTAATTGTTCTGGTTTTTTAAATAATTAATTTAAATCGGTCTGTTTTTGCGTATCAATTGTTATTGCGTGAGGTGTTTGATCGGGGTATATACTGGCGTGGAATGACAAAGGCATGATGTTATATTTTTTGGCTATAAGATATGGGGTTGTTATCTTATCCTATTTGGCAGGGATGTTATAACCTGGGAAGTACCGGAATAATAATTTATATATAATACGGGAGCAACAGGGTAATGATAAAAAAGCAATCTCCGGTATCGGTGTTCCCGATATCAGCGGAGCAGCTTTCTGCTCTGCAAACAATAACTGACAATGTCACGTCTCATCAACTGGCCTGGATATCCGGTTATTTATGGGGAAAGGTTAGCGAAGAACTGTCCACCGATATTCCTGTTACGGTAACAGCCTCATCAAACGATATTATTACTATTATATCAGCATCGCAGACCGGTAATGCACGACGTCTGTCAGAAGAATTAAACGTACATTTAATTAATGAAGGTTTCAGTGTTAATTTGATAAGTGCGGGTAAATTTAAATATAAACAGCTTGCCCGCGAAAAAATAATTATTATTGTGACCTCCACTCAGGGAGACGGAGAACCACCGGAAGAAGCGGTGGCGTTTTATAAATATCTGCATTCAGAAAAAAAGACCTGATCTCAGTGAAATGGTTTATGCGGTCTTTTCATTGGGTGATTCGTCATATGAAAAATTTTGCCGTGCAGGTATAGGGTTTGATACTCAGTTAGCGAAATCAGGGGCGAAATCGTTACTGTCCCGGGTGGATGCAGATGTGGATTATCAGTCTGTTGCCGGGGAATGGATTAACGAACTCACTCAATTGCTTAAAAAACGGGTATCAGAACAGGGAGATGGTCAGCAGGCGGCAACACCTGTGGGTTGCACCGGCGGGATTAACACTCATGCCTATACAAAAACCACGCCACTGACCGCATCACTCTTGGTTAATCAAAAAATTACCGGACGGGGATCACGCAAGGATGTGCGCCATATTGAAATCTCACTGGGGGATTCCGGCTTGCGTTATCAGCCCGGGGATGCACTCGGTGTTTGGTTTGAAAATGATCCGGCGTTGGCGGATGAAGTACTCAGCTTATTACAACTGAACGGGGAGGAACGTATTTTTATCACCGGTCAGTCATACCCGCTGAGGGAGGCGTTGATTTGTCATCTGGAATTAACACAGAATAATAGCGTGACGGTCAGTAAATACGCGCAGTTAGCACAGAATGACGTGCTGTTAAGCCTTATCAGCGATAAACAGGCCACTGTGCATTATGCGAAAACAACGCCTGTTGCAGCAATGCTCAGGATGACTGCCTCACAGCCATCCGCTCAGGCATTCGCCGATATCCTCAGACCGCTTACTCCCAGACTGTACTCAGTTTCCTCTTCACAGGCTGAAACAGAAAATGAAGTTCATCTTACCGTCGGAGTGATCCGTTATGAAACAGACGGATATGCACGTACGGGCGGCGCTTCAGGGTTCCTGGCTGATCATATAAAAGAGGGCGGGGATCTGCGGATCTTTATTGAGCACAATGATAATTTCCGCCTTCCGGCTGATCCGGCTGCTCCCGTTATTATGATCGGAGCCGGAACCGGTATTGCGCCATTCAGGGCATTTATGCAACAACGTGAAAATGATAATGCGACAGGAAAAAACTGGCTTTTTTACGGAAATCAGTGTTTTACAGAAGATTTTCTGTATCAGACTCAATGGCAGCGTTATGTCACAGAGGGTTTATTAACCTCAGTGTCTTTAGCCTGGTCGCGTGATAAGCCGGTCAGAACCTATGTACAGGACAAGTTGTATGAGCAGGGTGAGGAAGTGTGGCGCTGGATTGATGCCGGCGCACATATCTATGTCTGTGGTAATGCAAATCATATGGCCTGTGATACGCAACGGGCATTGCTGGATATCATCAGCCAATACGGAAATATGGATAGCGGATCGGCTGATGAGTTTTTAAGTGAACTGCGCACTGTGCGCCGGTATCAGAGGGATGTTTATTAATGAGTGATAAAAAATACGGACCTTTAATTGTTGAGGGTAAACTGAGCGACAGCGAAAGAATGAAGCGTGACAGTGATTATCTGCGCGGGACGATTAAAGACGATTTGAAAAATGGTCTGACCGGCGGGTTTGAAGGGGATAATTTTTTACTGATCCGCTTTCACGGGATGTATCAGCAGGATGACCGTGATATCCGTGCGGAACGCACAGAACAGCAGTTGGAACCCCGTCATGCCATGATGCTTCGCTGCCGTCTGCCGGGCGGTATTATTACACCGGCGCAGTGGCTGAAAATTGATAAATTTGCATCAGAAAATACGCTGTACGGCAGCATCCGCATTACCAACCGGCAGACGTTTCAGTTTCACGGTATTTTGAAAGGGGATTTAAAACCGGCACATCAGATGTTGCATGAAGCAGGGCTGGATTCACTTGCCACGGCTAATGATGTTAACCGCAATGTTCTCTGCACGTCTAATCCGGTTCAGTCTGAATTACACAGTGAGGCGTATCAATGGGCAAAAAAGATATCGGAACATTTATTACCCCGGACGCGTGCGTATGCTGAGATCTGGCTTAATAAAGAAAAAGTTGCAGTAACAGATGAGGAGCCAATATTAGGGAAAACCTACCTGCCGCGTAAATTCAAAACATCAGTGGTGATCCCGCCCGTAAATGATGTTGATTTACATGCTAATGACATGAATTTTGTGGCTATTGAACAAAACGGAAAACTGATAGGTTTTAATGTTCTGGTCGGCGGGGGGCTGGCTATGACACACGGTGATACCGCAACATTTCCCCGTTTGGCCAGTGAATTCGGGTTTATTTTCTTAAAGGATACACTGGCGGTCGCGCAGGCGATTGTCACCACGCAACGTGACTGGGGAAACCGGACAGACCGCAAAAATGCCAAAACCAAATACACTCTTGAACGCGTCGGTATTGACGTTTTTAAACAGGAAACGCAGCGGCGTTCAGGTGTGACATTCTCTCCTGTCCGTCCGTATACATTCACATTACGCGGTGATCAGCCCGGCTGGTTAAAAGGTATTGATGGTCACTGGCATCTGACGCTTTTTATTGAAAATGGCCGCCTGATTGATCTGCCCGGCAAACCATTAAAAACAGGCGTGGCGGAAATCGCAAAAATTCACCGGGGGGATTTTCGTTTAACCGCCAATCAAAACCTGATTATTGCGGGAGTTCCACAGGCAAAAAAAGAGAATATTGAATTGATCGCACGGGCGCATGGTCTTATCAGTGACAGTGTTACTCCGCTGCGTGAGAATTCAATGGCATGTGTTTCTTTCCCGACATGTCCGCTGGCTATGGCAGAAGCGGAGCGTTTCCTGCCTGATTTTATCACCTGTGTGGAAAACATTATGCTGTCACACGGTGTGGGCGGAGAGCCTATTGTATTGCGTGTGACCGGTTGCCCGAATGGCTGCGCCCGGGCGATGTTATCGGAAGTGGGATTAGTGGGAAAAGCGCCGGATCGCTATAATTTACATTTGGGCGGAAATCGTACCGGTACACGAATTCCCCGTATGTACAGGGAAAATATCAGCTCAGCAGTGATTTTATCTATTCTGGATGAATTAATCGGACGCTGGTCAACAGAACGGAATAGTCAGGAAGGATTTGGTGATTATCTGATCCGTGCCGATATTATCAAACCAGTGCTTAACTCAGCGGTTGATTTTTATGAGGCAAAAGTGGTTTAACGTAAAAACCGCGCCATTTTCAGTGGCGCGGTTTTTACTATTTACAAAAATCCAGGTTAATCAGCGGCCTGCATTATTGAGAAGCAGGTAAATATCCTCACCACCGCGTAAAATATTCAGTGCGAGAACATTCGGTTTGGCATCAATTATCTTACGTAATTCAACAATGCTCTGAACGCGCTGGTTGTTGACGCCGACAATCAGGTCACCGGCCTGTAATGTGGATGCTTCAGCAGGTGATCCCTTCTGAACCACATCAACACTCACGCCTTTGTCGCCTTGCTTATTACTGCCGTTACTCAGTGTTGCGCCTTCCAGTAGTGTGGTCAGGTTTTCAGCTTTGGTCGTCTGACCTTCGCTGTTATCCAGAATCACACTGACATCCAGGGCTGCACCTTTACGCAATAAACCAATTTTCACTTCTTTGCCCGGTGGTGTGGTGCCGACTTTTGCCCGCAATTCAGCAAAGCTGCCGACACGTTTGCCGTCAACGGAAATAAGCACGTCACCGGCTTTGATTCCGGCTTTAGCTGCCGCTGATTTAGGGATAACTTCACTGACAAATGCGCCGCGTTGTGCTTCCACATTCATGGCTTTTGCAATATCAGCATTCATTTCAGTACCACGGATCCCGAGAACGCCGCGTTTCACTTCACCGGTTGCGATTAACTGACCGGTCAGGTCTTTAGCCATATTACTCGGGATAGCAAAACCGATCCCGACGTTACCGCCGCCCGGTGCCAGAATCGCGGTATTAATACCGATTAGCTCACCGTTGAGATTAAGCAGCGCACCACCCGAGTTCCCCCGGTTAATGGATGCATCCGTCTGAATAAAGTTTTCCAGCCCTTCCATATTCAGTCCGCTGCGACCTAATGCAGAGATAATCCCGGAGGTGGCGGTCTGACCTAACCCGAAGGGGTTACCGACAGCCACGGTGAAATCACCCACACGCAGTTTATCTGAGTCAGCCATCGTAATGGCGGTCAGGTTCGGGGCATTTTTCACCTGCAACAGAGCAATGTCAGTTTGCGGATCACGGCCGATTAAAGTGGCGTCATACTCACGTCCGTCATTGAGCTGGATCTGAATTTTATCGGCATTCTGAATAACGTGGTTATTGGTCAGAATATAACCTTTCGCCGCATCAATAATGACACCGGAGCCCTGACCTTCAAACGGGCGCACACTTTCTTGTTGAGTCGGTGCATTCGGGCCGAAGAAGAACTTAAATTCTTCCGGAACTTGCTGGCGCTGAACCGCCGTGCCGGAGACTTTGACACTGACGACAGCCGGTAATACTTTTTCCAGCATTGGCGCCAGGCTTGGTAATGATTCACCGGCAGCCAGTTTGGCCGGCAGTGCGGCATTTGAAACCGCAGGGATGACGGCGAGGGATAATCCGAGGCTGATGGCAACAGCACTGAGCAGGTTTTTTTTTCTTCTTGTTCATCATGTGTTTTATTTCTCATCAATTAATAAGCTGAATCTGCGGCACACAAAGCCGCAGCATACGCAGATAGTCTTATGACTCTATATGCGGGATGAAAGTTCCGCGTTCAATGAGAATAAAACAACCTTTACAAGGCTTTACGTGAACTTAAATTCGTATGACTAATTGTTTCATGTAAATCATTAAATGGCTGAATTCAGATAAAAAAAAAACCGTGGTATCCACGGTTTCTCAGATTAATTTTCTTTATTTTCGGCGGGGCGGAACAGGCCGGATGAACCGTCTGAGTAATCCCGCGGCGGTAATTTAACCGGCGGCTGGTCGTTATCCGCTTCCGCTTCTGTCAGGCGGTAATTGAACGGATTATCCTGAGCAGGAAGACCGGGCATCAGTTCTGACGAGCTTTTCGCCATGTGCTGATATAACTGGCGGTAATCTTTTGCCATGTTATCAAGCAATTCTGCGCTACGGGCAAAGTGACTGACGAGCTCTTTACGATACTCTTCCAGTTCAGCTTTGTTTTTATCCAGATCACGCTTCATCGCTTCCTGTTCCCTGAGTTTTGAACTCCCCAGACGAACAGCAAGCGCACCAATGATTAAACCAACTGCTAAACCAATGAGTGCATATACCCAAATCATGGCAACTCCTTTAAGTGCATCATGCGCGTAAGATTCTGTTATCACTATAACCGGATTTACTGTCCGGGGGGAATAGCGAACATTGTGGTTGCCGACATTATCCCGGATTTCTGAGTATAATGCCCGCCACAACATCATAAAAATCGCAATATACCCGTATTCATTCAAACAGCAGGTTTGCTGACGGCATCCTGAATGACATCGGGTATAGAAACCATTGATAATGTTAAGGGATTTCTGTTTATGAGTACAACACCGCGTGAGTTGTATCAGCAGGCTCTGACCGGCTCTGCCTTTCAGCCCGATGAGGTTCAGCGCCTCACGGTTGAACGGCTGACGCAGATGCATCAGGCTCTGAGTGAGCACTCTCCCTGTATACAAGAGCCGGAAAAAGGACTGCGCGGTACACTGAACCGCTGGCTGAAAAAAACACCTGTGCAAACGGGATGTCAGCCGGTACGGGGGCTTTATATGTGGGGCGGGGTCGGGCGCGGCAAAACCTGGCTGATGGATCTCTTTTATGACAGCCTGCCGGGGTCACGCAAACTGCGTCTTCATTTTCACCGCTTTATGTTACGGGTTCATGAAGAACTGGCAGAACATCAGGGACATGAAAACCCGCTGGAACTTATTGCTGATCGCTTTGCGCAGGAAACTGATGTTCTGTGTTTTGATGAGTTTTTTGTCTCAGATATCACGGATGCTATGATCCTCGGATCGCTGCTGGAAGCCCTGTTTAAGCGGGGGATTGCGCTGGTGGCAACATCAAATATTCCGCCGGATGAGTTGTACCGTAACGGATTGCAGCGGGCACGTTTCTTACCGGCGATTAAACAGATAAAACACTATTGTGATGTCCTGAATGTTGATGCGGGAATTGACTACCGTCTGCGGACACTCACACAGGCGCATCTCTGGCTGACGCCGTCAGACGGGCAAACAGGCGCGGTGCTGGACTCCATGTTCTCGCGCCTGACCGGCGGCGGGCACCATACCGGTCAGATGCAGCTGACGATTAATCATCGTCCGCTGCCGGTGGTGCGGGAAGCCGACGGTGTGCTGGCAATTACGTTTCATACCTTGTGTGAAGAAGCGCGTAGCCAGTTGGATTATATTGCGCTGTCAAAAATTTATCACACGGTGTTGTTGTATGGCGTGCCGGTGCTGACGACAGAAAACGAGAATGCCGCCCGCCGCTTCCTCGCGCTGACAGATGAATTTTATGAGCGGAAGGTCAAACTGATTATTCAGGCGGATACACAGATGGACGCGCTCTATCAGGGGCAGTTGCTGTCATTTGAGTTTGCACGGTGTCTTTCACGATTGCAGGAAATGCAAAGTGAGGAGTATCTAAAAATGCCGCATCTGGCATAATACGTCCCCCTGAAAAGTACTTTCAGGTTTTTTTCAAATTGGGGTCGATCTTTTGTGGATAGTTCTCTATAATCTTGCGACCCCACGTTACAGCGATTTTTTTATTTTCCCGAAAAAATCGCAACTAGTGCCAGATGATTCTGCTCGAAGGGGTAGGTTTACTGGACAAGCGTCGTGTGAACCTCAGTTTTAGTTTTCTGAACATTGAGTGTTCGCCAACATGTAACTTATTTATTGGGTAAGCTTTAATGAAAACTTTTACAGCTAAACCAGAAAGCGTACAACGCGACTGGTTCGTTGTTGATGCAACCGGCAAAACTTTAGGCCGTCTTGCAACAGAATTGGCTCGCCGCCTGCGCGGTAAGCACAAAGCGGAATACACTCCGCACGTTGACACTGGTGACTACATCATTGTTCTGAACGCAGAAAAAGTTGCTGTAACAGGCAAAAAGCGTACAGACAAGATTTATTATCGTCACACAGGTTACGTCGGTGGTATTAAACAAGCGACCTTCGAAGAGATGATCGCCCGCCATCCTGAGCGCGTTATTGAAATCGCTGTGAAAGGCATGTTGCCAAAAGGTCCTCTGGGCCGTGCAATGTACCGTAAGCTTAAAGTTTACGCAGGCAACGAGCACAATCACGCGGCACAGCAACCGCAAGTTCTGGACATCTAATCGGGATTATAGGCAATGGCTGAAAATCAATACTACGGCACTGGTCGCCGCAAAAGTTCATCCGCTCGTGTGTTTATTAAACCGGGTAGTGGAAACATCGTTATTAACCAACGTAGCCTCGAAAATTATTTCGGTCGCGAAACAGCACGCATGGTCGTTCGCCAGCCGCTGGAATTGGTTGATATGTTAGGTAAAATGGATCTGTACATCACTGTTAAAGGTGGTGGTATTTCAGGTCAGGCAGGCGCTATCCGTCACGGTATCACCCGTGCACTGATGGTGTATGACGAATCTCTGCGTTCTGAGCTGCGTAAAGCTGGCTTCGTAACGCGTGATGCGCGTGAAGTTGAACGTAAAAAAGTGGGTCTGCGCAAAGCACGTCGCCGTCCACAGTTCTCCAAACGTTAATCACTGTTTTCGTTGGAATACAAAACCCGCCTGTCGGCGGGTTTTTTTTTTAACAGCTATAAATATCCGGTCTTATCCTGTTTACTGCATTTATTTCGTTAATCTGTCCCGATTAATACCCGTTTTTAGTATTTTTGAATGATTTTTTGTTCAGACTCACCCTAAGTTGACCGAAATCTGGTAGACTTGCACAAACATTTTTCTCACCCCTGAACACTAAACTGGTTTAGTGAAAACTAAAACCGGAAGACTGTTTCGCATCCTGATTGGCCGCGATGGTTTTCTTTCCCGGATTCAGTGAGAGACTACAGGCAGGAATAGCGTACTGCGCTGTTCACGCCTTTATTTTGATAAACTTGGAGGTTTTCATGGCTGTCGCTGCCAACAAACGTTCGGTAATGACTCTGTTCTCCGGCCCGACCGATATTTTCAGCCACCAGGTACGAATTGTACTGGCGGAGAAAGGGGTAAGTTTTGAAATTGAGCATGTCGAAGCGGGCAATCTGCCACAAGACCTGATCGATCTGAACCCATACCAGACGGTACCGACACTCGTGGATCGCGAACTGACCTTATATGATTCACGTATTATCATGGAATACCTTGACGAACGCTTCCCGCATCCGCCTCTGATGCCGGTTTATCCTGTTATGCGCGCCCAGAGCCGTGTGATGATGCACCGCATCGAGCAGGACTGGTACACGCTGATGAATAAAATCGAGAAAGGCTCAGCCCAGGAAGCGAACCAGGCACGTAAACAGCTGACAGAAGAGCTGGTTGCGGTGTCACCGGTATTCAAAGAGTACGCGTATTTTATGAATGAAGAATTCAGCCTGGTGGATTGCTATCTGTCCCCGCTGTTATGGCGTCTGCCGGTTCTGGGTATTGATCTGTCCGCGCGTCCGTCTTCAGATACCAAACATCTGCAATTTTATATGCAGCGCGTGTTTGAGCGTGATTCTTTCCTGGCATCTCTGACAGAAGCTGAGCGCGAAATGCGTTTACAATCCAGAGGTTAACCGCTGATGGATATCCCGGAAATGACACCACGGCGCCCATATCTGTTACGGGCGCATTATGAATGGTTACTGGATAATGAACTGACTCCGCACCTGGTTGTTGATGTTAATATGCCCGGTATTAATGTGCCGATGGAGTATGCTCAGGACGGACAAATTGTTCTGAATATTGCGCCGCGTGCGGTGGGCGGGCTGGAAATGACCAACGAATGGGTAGGATTTAACGCCCGGTTCGGTGGCATTCCGCGCCAGGTTGATGTTCCGATGGCGGCAATTATTGCTATCTATGCCCGCGAAAATGGTGCCGGACTGATGTTTGAACCGGAACCGGCTTATGACGCGGCAGATGAAGGCGACATTATTCATAGCCCGGCGACAGACAACATCACACTTATTCATGATGAACCGGTAAAAACGGCGGAGCAGGAAACGGACGGAAACGATCCCGAACCACCAACGCCGCCGCGCGGTCGCCCGAACTTGCGTGTTGTGAAGTAACCGGCTGATATTAATATTAAAAAAGACCCGTTTCAGGGTCTTTTTTTTTGCTTTTAATCCGTGAATCCGCAATAGTGAAATATCAGGTTTTGGTGCTATCCGTTTGTTAAATTATAATAATCTGATAGCTGTGATATAATAAGATCACTATGATATTCCGGCTTTTCAGTATTTCATTTTTTTTAAAATACGTATTAGTTACTAATAAAATAACGGTTTCCTGAAAATAACGCATTCTGTTTGCAGAATTTAATCATGAAATGATAATTTAGTTATTAAATTCAGGAGGTGCAATAAGGTACGGTTTTTTTAAAAAAAAGAGTGAAATGGAATAATCTGAATATGTAATCAATAATGTTATCTGTAAAGTAAAATCACTAATGTTATTTCTTATTACTATCATAATATGTTGTTTTCCGAAGGAACGGATTTTTGATAATAATAGGAATATGGCGTATTGTTCGGAGTAATGATTTTCCTTTATGGATAAGTGAATAAATATATTACAACTACTTGTGAATAGGGATTTTATGGAAAAGGAATTTAATGTAATCAGTAAGGTTTTTTACACATCTGTAACGCTGTTATTATCTGTTATGCTCTCCGGATGTACCGGGTCATCAAACCCGAAAGATCCTGTCATAAAGCATTCATTTAAACATCAGGATTCCGGCTATATTCTGGTCCCTGTTATAATAGATAATGATAAGTATACATTCTTATTGGATACTGACTCTCCGGCTTCTGTTCTGGATTCCGGCTTGGTTGAAAAATTATCGGACAAGGTTTACAGCCCGCCGGTTTCTTACAAGCTCTATTCTGGTGAGCTTGAAAAACCCGGCACAGAAGGCAATGTTAGTTTTATTAAACCGGTTAATTTTAAGATTGGTAATTATACCTTTAATGGCGGGGATGTATGGGTATCGAATGACCTTAATATCCTCTCACAGTCAACCGGGGAAGAAATCTCCGGTATTTTGGGTATCGATATTTACAGACGGTTAAACTGGGAAGTTGATAATAAAAACAAAACGCTGACTCTGTATTCAAATCCGCCGGGTCTTGATGAGTATGAAGAGTGTATTTCTTATAGCGACGCCGCATTTCATTCACCTCATTTTAGCGGGAATTTTAATAATAAAAAACGCACTGAGGTAAGTCTGGATACCGGTTCTGAATTAAGCTATATGGCTGAGGATATCCTGAAATATCTGATAAAAAAATAATAAAGCGACCTATCTTAATGAGATTGAAAACTCAGTTTCAACAGATATTACCGGTGTGCAGGAGAGTACTAAATCGTCTTATTATGTCAGTGACTTTGAATTAAATAATACGACCTTCCCCGGACAGCGTTTTTCAGGTAATAAAAACGCAGCAAGTGCCCTCGGAATGGATTTTTTTTAAATCATTTGATAAGTACGTGTTGTCACCGGACAGAATGCTGATTTGTTATAATAAAAGTGAGAAAAGCAGGCTGAATTTTAAGCGTATCCGATCGTTAAACCTGCGGGCTACAGAGGGTAAAGTTGAATTATTCTATAACAGTGCAAAAGTACTGAAAGAGCATAATTTAAGAAACGGGGATATATTAATCAATATTAATGGTACTCAATACCCTGCACATTCAGTGAATAAAGCCGCAGATTTGATTGATACATTACCTGACGGCGATGTGAAGCTTATCTTTAATCGTGATGGTGAGCTTATTCATGTAAATCTGTAAATCTATACCCTTATTCATTCAAACTGCAGGTTTGTTGGCTGCACTCAGCCAGCCGGGTCACATACTTTTGTATGCTCCCCGTCTGTCTTCCCTTGCCGCCTCCCTGCATCTTGAATGACGTTGGGTATATACTCTTTGTGCTTCAATTCTGCTGATTAACAATGCGCTCTGGGATGACAGAGCGCATTGTTGTGTTTAAACATGCAGATAATCGAGAATGCTTTCAGCGGCGCGGCGTCCCTCCGCGATGGCGGTCACCACAAGATCAGAGCCGCGCACCACATCCCCGCCTGCAAAAATGCCACTGACTGAGGTTTCAAACGGGTACTGTGCCTGTGAAGAGGCACTGATCCGCCCCTGTGTGTCGCGTTCAATATTCAGTGCATCCAGCCAGGGCATGGCGTGTGGACGGAAGCCAAAGGCAATTATTACGGCATCCGCTTCAATGGTATAAGCGGAATCATTATCTGTTTCAATTATACGACGTCCGTTACTGTCGGTGCCGCCCAGTTGCGTTGCCATAACACGGACTCCGCTAACGTCTCCCCGGTCATTGAGTTCTATGGCCGATGGTTGACAGTGAAACTGAAAATTAACCCCTTCTTCCTTCGCATTTTTTACTTCGCGCCGGGAGCCCGGCATATTGTCTTCATCACGACGGTAAAGGCAGGTGACATCCGCAGCGCCCTGGCGGATAGCGGTGCGCAGACAATCCATGGCGGTATCTCCGCCACCGAGCACAACTACCCGCTTATTCTTCAGGTCAATGTAGGGCGATGAATTATCATCCGGCAGCTCCATAATATGGCGTGTGTTACCAATCAGGTATGGCAGGGCGCTGTAAACACCGGGAGCCTGTTCATTTGGTAGTCCGCCGTTCATCGGCTGATAGGTTCCGGCACCAATAAACACGGCATCATATTGTTGCTGTAATTCACTGAGCGAAATATCTTTTCCGATCTCAGTATTGAGATGAAACTCAATACCCATTTCGGTGAATAATTCACGGCGGCGCTGCATAATGGATTTTTCCAGCTTGAATGCCGGAATACCAAAGGTAAGCAGACCACCGATTTCAGGATGTTTATCATAGACAACCGCATTGACGCCGTTGCGGATTAATACATCCGCACAGGCAAGCCCGGCGGGACCCGCACCAATCACCGCCACGGTTTTACCTGTCGGGCGCACCGCAGAGAGATCCGGTTTCCAGCCCATTTCAAAGGCTTTATCCGTAATGTAGCGCTCAATATTGCCGATAGTGACCGCGCCAAATTCATCATGCAGCGTACACGCGCCCTCACACAGTTTGTCCTGCGGGCACACCCGTCCACACACTTCCGGCAGACTGTTGGTCTGATGGGCAAGTTCGGCGGCTTCAATAATCCGTCCTTCTTCCGCCAGTTTCAGCCAGTTTGGAATATAGTTATGGACCGGACATTTCCATTCACAGTAGGGATTACCGCACCCGAGGCAGCGATCGGCCTGGTTCTGCACCTGGTTGTGTGAGAAGGACTCATAAATCTCGATAAACTCTGTTTTACGGCGCACCAGAGGTAATTTTTGCGGATCAATACGCTGTAATTCAATAAATTGATAAACATTGCGGCTCATATTTTTTCTCCCTGCGGTGTCCGCAAGCGTAATTCGGTATGGACCCGGCTGTGCTGCGTTATCAGTGTACTGAGGTCGGACGATTTAGGTTTGACCAGGATAAACCGCCCGACCCAGTGTGTCCATGCGTTGAGGATGGCATTTGCCCGCGCCGATCCGGTCAGGCGGAGATGCTCCTGCAACATGCCACGCAGGTGTTCCTGATGAACGGGCAGCGTGCTGATGGCAAGGCTTTCTGTCATTTCCGGATTAACGCGTCCGGCGATACTGCCATCTTCATCAGCCAGATAGGCAAACCCGCCGGTCATTCCCGCACCGAAGTTGATCCCGGTTTTACCGAGCACACAAACAATGCCGCCGGTCATATATTCACATCCGTTATCACCTACGCCTTCGACGACCGCCAGTGCGCCGGAGTTGCGTACGGCAAAACGTTCTCCGGCACAGCCTGCGGCATAGAATTTCCCGCCGGTCGCACCATAAAGACAGGTATTTCCGGCAATGGTGGTTTCATGGGCAATAAACGCAGAACCGGGGTACGGATGCACAACAATCTGCCCACCGGCCATGCCTTTCCCGACGTAGTCATTGGCATCACCCGTCAGGGTTAACTCAATACCGGCGGCATTCCAGACACCGAAACTTTGCCCGGCCGTACCGGTAAAATGCAGTTTCAGCGGCGCGGCAGCAGCACCTGTATCGCCAAGCGTTTCTGCAATAAAGCCGGATAATGAGGCGCCGACAGAGCGGTCTGTATTGCGGATATCATAATAAAATGTCCGCGATTGCTGATTCTGCACATAAGGGCGGGCATCTTCAAGGATCCGCTGATTCAGTTCGCCTTTATCAAATGCCGGATTGCTTTCGCAGCAGAAACGGGCAGCACCATTTTGCGGGACAGGGGAAGCAAGCAGATCCTGTAAATTGATTTTGTGATGTCTGGCGGTCGTTCCCGGTATCTGATACAGCAAATCTGTGCGCCCGATAAGGTCAGTCAGCTTTGTTACACCAAGCTGTGCCATCAGTTCGCGGGTTTCCTGCGCAATAAAACGGAAGTAGTTCATTACCCGCTCCGGCAGTCCGTGGTAATGATCACGGCGCAATGTCTCATCTTGCGTGGCAACGCCGGTCGCACAGTTGTTCAGATGACATATACGCAGGTACTTACAGCCGAGCGCCACCATCGGACCGGTGCCGAAGCCGAAACTTTCCGCGCCGAGAATAGCGGCCTTGATAACATCCAGTCCGGTTTTCAGCCCGCCATCTGCCTGCAACCTGACTTTGTGGCGTAACCCGTTACTGACCAGAGCCTGTTGTGCTTCTGCCAGACCGGGCTCCCACGGGGAACCGGCATATTTTACTGAGGTCAGCGGGCTGGCTCCGGTGCCGCCGTCATAACCCGATATCGTGATGAGATCGGCATAGGCTTTTGCCACCCCGGTCGCGATTGTGCCGACACCCGGTTCAGACACCAGTTTGACGGAGATAAGCGCCTGCGGATTAACCTGTTTGAGGTCAAAAATCAGCTGCGCCAGATCTTCGATAGAGTAAATATCATGGTGCGGCGGCGGGGAAATCAGCGTGACGCCGGGAACGGAATAGCGCAGTGAGGCAATATACGGCGTGACTTTGTCACCCGGAAGTTGTCCGCCTTCGCCGGGTTTTGCGCCTTGTGCCACTTTAATCTGAATAACCCGGGCGCTGCGCAGGTAGCCCGGCGTCACGCCAAACCGTCCTGATGCCACCTGTTTGATTTTGGACTCTTTTTCTGTTCCGTAACGCGCCGGGTCTTCACCCCCTTCACCTGAATTGGAGCTGCCGCCGAGGCGGTTCATCGCAATCGCCAGTGCTTCATGGGCTTCAGGGCTTAATGCGCCGACAGACATCGCGGCGGTATCAAACCGGGTAAACAGTGAGTCGGCGGACTCCACGTCATCTATGTTTACGGGCTGTGTATCAGTGCGCAGTGCCAGCAGGTCGCGCAACATTGCGACCGGGCGGGTGTTAACCAGATCCGCGTAACACCGGTAATCGGCATAGTCTCCGCTGTGAACGGCTTTTTGCAATGCGTTTACCACATCCGGATTCCAGGCATGATATTCACTGTTATGGACATATTTCAGCAACCCGCCCGCATCCGGTTGTTTGCGCACCAGCCAGGCACGGTGGGATAAATCACTCAGATCCTGTTGGAAATCACTGAAATCAGCGCCACCGATCCGGTTTGCCGCACCCTGAAAGCAGAGATCAGCCACCGCATTATCCAGCCCGACCGCTTCAAATAGTTTTGCACAGCGGTAGGAGGCAACGGTAGAGATCCCCATTTTGGACATGATTTTATACAGCCCTTTATTGATCCCGTTACGGTAGTTAAGCAGAACCTGTTGCGCTGAGTGATTAATTACACCAGCGCTGCTTAATTTCAGCAATGATTCACATGCCAGATACGGGTAAACCGCCGTGGCACCAAAACCTAACAGGACGGCAAAGTGGTGGGGGTCACGTGCACCGGCGGTTTCGGCAATAATATTGGCATCACAGCGCAGATTTTTGCTGACCAGGCGCTGTTGCACTGCACCAACAGCCATGGGTGCGGGGATCGGCAGCGTGTCCGGTGAAATATGTCTGTCACTGAGTATCACCAGCACCACGCCCCGGCGGACGGCGGCCTCTGCATTATCACACAGAGAGCGGATCGCCTGCTCCAGTGAGGTTTCCTTCGGATTAAAACAGAGGCTAAATACTTGCGACCGGTAGTTGTGCGGATCACGGCTCAGGAGTTGCTCAAAATCCGTGTGCATCAGTACCGGGGATTTCATGCTCAGGCGGTGCGCCTGACCTTCCGCCTCACAAAAGACATTCATTTCCCGCCCGATACTGGTTGCCAGTGACATAACATGGGCTTCACGCAGCGGATCAACCGGCGGATTTGTGACCTGGGCAAACTGCTGGCGGAAGTAATCATAAATCAGGCGGGGGCGGGCGGAGAGTACCGCAAACGGGGTATCATCACCCATTGAACCGACTGCTTCCTGCCCGTTTTCACCCAGCACCCGCAGCACTTGCTCCAGTTCTTCCAGGGTATAACCGAATTGTTTCTGATAAACGGCAAGCTGTGCGTCATCCAGTGTCCGCTGTGGGGGCATGCTATCCATCAGGGTTTCATAAGGCGTCAGACGCAGAACGTTTTTTTCCAGCCAGGCTTTGTACGGATGGCGGGTTTTGAGGTCGTTATCCGTCTCATGCGCATGCAGAATTTTACCTTCCTGTGTGTCGATAACCATCAGTTCGCCTGGTCCGACACGTCCTTTCTCCACCACTTCATCGGGCTGATAGTCCCATATTCCGATTTCAGAAGCGCAGGTGATTAGTTTATCGGTGGTTATCACATACCTCGCGGGGCGTAACCCATTGCGGTCAAGATTACAGGCGGCATAGCGACCGTCAGAAATCACGATACCGGCAGGAC
The DNA here is from genome assembly GCF_001676155.1 of Morganella psychrotolerans. Lineage (GTDB taxonomy): Bacteria > Pseudomonadota > Gammaproteobacteria > Enterobacterales > Enterobacteriaceae > Morganella > Morganella psychrotolerans. The sequence continues at coordinate 486,633 of NZ_LZEW01000012.1, forward strand.
CATCCCACGGCTCCATGTGCATGGAATTGAAATCAAAAAAAGCGCGCAAATCCTCATCCATATCCGGATGATTCTGCCATGCAGGCGGCACCAGCAGACGCATGGCGCGCACCATATCCATTCCGCCGTTGAGAAATAACTCCAGCATATTATCCAGCGAACTGGAGTCCGATCCGGTTTCATTCACAAACGGAGCGGCATTGATAAGATCAGGGATAAGCGGCGTGCGGAATTTATAGGCGCGCGCGCGTGCCCATTCACGGTTGCCGGTAATGGTATTGATTTCACCATTGTGTGCCAGATAGCGGAAAGGTTGCGCCAGCGGCCAGCGGGGAACCGTATTTGTCGAAAACCGCTGATGGAACAGACAGATGGCAGATTGCATCCGTAAATCCGCCAGATCAGGATAGAAGCGCGGCAGGTCTGCTGCCATGCATAATCCTTTGTAAATCGTGACCAGATTAGAGAGGCTGCAGACATAGAAATCCGGGTCAGTAATGCGCTTTTCAATACGCCGCCGCGCCATAAACAGGCGGCGCTCCAGATCCCGTGCGCGCCATCCTGCCGGTGCATTGATAAAAACCTGTTCAATCAGGGGCATCCCGGCAAGGGCAATTTCACCCAGAATATCCGGTCTGACCGGCACTTTGCGCCAGCCTGCAACAGACAGTGTTTCATCGCGCAGCTCTTCTTCGATAATCTCGCGGCAGGCTTGTGCAATCTGCGGGTCCTGACTGAGAAACAGCATCCCGACTGCATAATTACGCGCCAGTTGCCATTGATTCTGCTCAGCTATCAATCGGAAGAAGCGATCTGGTTTTTGTAATAGCAGCCCGCAGCCATCGCCGGTTTTGCCATCAGCGAGGATAGCCCCGCGGTGCTGCATGCGGGCTAATGCACTGATTGCGGTGCGCACCACTTTGTGGCTGGGCTCTCCCTCAAGATGGGCTATCAGCCCGAAACCGCAGTTATCCTTGTCTTGTGACGGGTTATAAAGCATACAGGCCCCTTTTGCGTGTCTCACATTGTGCCGTTAATTCAACGGCTAAGCGTGTTTCCGGGCCTCAGTCAGCCGTTACTGACAGTTAATACATCAGTAAAAGAGACAGTGATGGTGTGTTTGTGCCGGTACCGGTATGAATAGTTATGATGCCGGAGCAGGCGACAGGCAGCCCGGAAGGTCGTTTTTCAACTTATCGGTAAATGATATTCAGGTCAAATATCAGGGAAATAGCAGTAACGGATACTGATTATTGCGATAATGCAATGAAAAAGAACCATTTTATGGTCTTTCATTCCATTTTTATGCGGATGTATAACCCTTTTTTTTATGTGATGAATATCACTGTTTTTTGCGGCTTAGCACCGTGTAGCATGGGCATTTTTTTTATATAACCTGATTTTATCTGCTTTGTTCCTGCTAATTTGCAGATAAATGTCGTGTTTTTATTTTTGTTCAGTGAAAAAAACAGAGACCGGTATCAAAGCAGTCATATTATCCGGTGTGATGTGGTTATTTTTTCTGTTAATTTGATTTTTTATGTAATCCGTTATGATACGGGCCGGGACAATAACAGCTCAGCACGCGGTGATCCGCACATTTTACGATATGATACTAACCCTTATTCAGCGGGTGGAGCAGGTATGAAGTTGCTACGCGGTTTAGCGCAATATTATGTTGATTTACTGATGAAGCTCGGGCTTGTCAGGTTCTCGTTATTACTGGCTTCCGGGCTGGTGGTGCTGGCGATGGTGGTGCAGATTGCCGTCACGATACTGTTGCAGGGAGAAGTGCAGAGTATCGATCTTGTCCGGTCGATTTTCTTCGGGCTGCTTATCACGCCGTGGGCTGTTTATTTTATGTCTGTGGTGGTGGAGCAACTGGAGGAATCCCGCCAGCGTCTGTCGCGTCTGGTGAGCAAACTGGAAGTGATGCGCAAACGGGATCTGGAGCTTAATGAGCAGTTGAAGGAAAACATCAGTCAACTGAATCTGGTTATCACTGAGCGCGAAAAAGTGGAAGGCGAACAGGTTGTCCTGATGGATAAACTGAAAAAAGAGATGAGCCGCCGCGAGCAGACCCAGCTGGAGTTTGAGCAGCAATCTGTTCTGCTGCGCTCTTTTCTGGATGCCTCTCCTGATCTGGTTTACTACCGCAACGAAAAAAATGAATTCTCCGGCTGTAACCGCGCGATGGAACTGCTGACCGGGCGCAGTGAAAAACTGCTGCGCGGGCTGACTCCGCGTGATATCTATGAGACTGAAATTGCTGATAAAGTGATGGAAACGGATGAAAAAGTCTTCCGCCATAATGTCTCTCTCACTTATGAGCAGTGGCTGGTGTATCCGGACGGGCGGAAAGCCTGCTTTGAGCTGCGCAAAGTGCCGTTCTATGACAGTGTCGGCAAGCGCCATGGTCTGATGGGGTTCGGGCGTGATATCACTGAGCGCAAGCATTATCAGGAGGCGATTGAAAACGCCAGCCGTGAAAAAACCACGTTTATCTCCACCATCAGTCACGAATTGCGCACGCCGCTGAACGGCATTGTCGGGCTGAGCCGCATTTTGCTGGATACGGAACTGGACGCGGAGCAGGAAAATTACCTGAAAACCATCCACGTCAGTGCCGTGACACTCGGCAATATCTTCAATGATGTGATTGATATGGATAAACTGGAGCGGCGCAATGTCCGCCTGGATATCCAACCGGTGAATTCAGCTGAGTTTATTTCAGATCTGGAAAATCTCTCCGGGCTGCTGGTTCATCCGAAAGGATTGCAGTTCACGCTTGATCTGGTTCCGCCTGTTCCGCAGGTGCTTCTCACTGACGGCACCCGTCTGCGCCAGATCCTGTGGAATCTGATTGGTAATGGTGTGAAATTTACCCGTAAGGGCGGAATTTCGGTAAAAGTGTGGCGTGAAGAAAATGACATGCTCTATTTTGAGGTCCGCGATTCCGGGATAGGTATCCCGCAGGAAGAGCTGGAAAAAATCTTTGTGATGTATTACCAGGTCACGGACAGTGCAGGCGGGCGTCCGGCAACCGGTACAGGAATTGGTCTGGCGGTTTCCCGCCGTCTGGCACAGGCAATGGGCGGGGACATCACCGTGACCAGTGAGCCGGGCAAAGGCTCCTGTTTTACACTCTCCATTTGCGCACCCGCGCAGGAAGAGTCGGCTGAGGATGAAGATGATGGCCTGCTGCTGCCGGCACTGAATATTCTGCTGGTGGAAGATATTGAGCTGAATGTGGTGGTGGCGCGCTCTGTCCTGGAAAAACTGGGCAATACCGTGGATGTCGCCATGAATGGTCATGACGCACTGGCGATGTTCTCTCCTGAAGAATATGACCTGGTCCTGCTGGATATTCAGTTACCGGATATGAGCGGGCTGGATATTGCCCGTGAACTGCACCGGCGTTATCAGCCGGATGATTTGCCGCCGCTGGTGGCACTGACGGCAAATGTGCTCAAAGATAAAAAAGAGTATCTGGACGCCGGGATGGATGAGGTACTGAGTAAACCGCTTGCTGTCGGCGCTCTGACGCAGGTCATAGCGAAATTCTGGGGAGATGGTACAGAAGGTCTGCCTGCATCTGAACCTGTACAGGAAGCCGCAGAGGACGTTTATGCGCAGTCACTGGATTTGGAGATGCTGAACCAGTACATCGAGCTGGTCGGACCCAAGCTTATCCATGACAGCCTGGATGTGTTTGAAAAAATGATGCCGGGTTATCTGGCAATTCTCAATTCCAATATGGTGGCGAAAGACCAGAAAGGGGTTGCGGAAGAAGGGCACAAAATTAAAGGTGCGGCAGGCTCTGTCGGATTGGTTCACCTGAGACAGGTTGCTCAGCAGATTCAGTCTCCGGATTTACCGGCATGGGCTGATAATGTGCAGGAATGGGTTGATGAACTGAATCATGATTGGGAAAGTCAGGTGGGTATTTTAAGAAAGTGGCTGGCTGATCGCAGATAAAAAATAACCCCAACCGAAGTTGGGGTGCGCGAATACTGCGCCAACACCAGGGAAACTGGTTCACCCGCTTCAACTATTTATCGTTATTTAGGCGAGTGATGAATTAGGCTCTTACATCATACAGACATCAACATAGCAAAGATAAGTATTTTTGTTACAAGATTCATTAAAAACTGTGATGAAGATAGGTGTTTGCGTCTCTGAAAGGTCAGGGATTAATCTACTGTAAAGGGGTCAGATATGAAATCCGTTGGTATTGTTTTAAGTGGGTGTGGTGTTTTTGACGGTAGCGAGATCCATGAATCCGTTCTTTCACTGCTCAGTTTGACACAATCCGGTGCCTGCGTTCATTTCTTTGCACCGGATGAGCCTCAACGCACTGTTATTAATCACCTTTCAGGTGAAGAAAAAAACGACAAGCGTAATATTCTGGAAGAGTCCGCACGGATTTCCCGCGGGCAAATCCGTCCGTTATCGGAGGCGGATGCAGCGCAGCTTGATGCCCTGATTATCCCCGGAGGATTTGGTGCCGCCAAAAATTTATGTGATTTCGCCACAAAAGGATCTGCCTGTGAAATTAATAAATATTTTTTATTATTAACGCGGGAAATGCTGGCACAAAACAAACCGATGGGATTTATGTGTATCGCACCGGTAATGATCCCGAAAATTGTAAATTCATCAGTTCAGCTTACCATTGGTGATGATCCCGCTATTGCAGAAGCGATCGCGGAAATGGGTGGCATTCATGTAAACTGTACGGTGGATAATATCGTCGTAGACGAAACCCATAAAATCGTAACAACACCAGCTTATATGCTGGCTGAGAATATTGTACAGGCGCAGACCGGTATTGATAAATTGGTTAAGAAAGTTCTGCAAATGGCCGGATAATCAGTGAGGGAAATTATGGGGAGGATTTTGCGGTTTCTGCGGAAAATAGTTATTTTTGTTATGTTGTTATGGGTAACAATGATAATTTTGTTCGCATTTCTCCCTGTTCCCTATTCTATGGTGATGCTGGAAAGACAGGTTTCAGCATGGGCAACATTTAATTTTTCTTATGTCGCCCGCAGCACATGGGCAGGCGAAAGTGCCATTTCCCCTTATATGAAGCTGGCAGTGATTGCATCAGAAGATCAACGCTTCCCTGATCATCACGGATTTGATTTTGACGCAATTTCCGATGCGCTCTCACAAAGCAGTAAAAAAGGGCATTCATCCAGAGGCGCGTCCACACTGACACAGCAGACAGTGAAAAATCTATTCTTGTGGGACGGACGTAGTTGGGCGCGTAAGGGGCTGGAAACGTTACTGACGCCGGGTGTGGAACTTATCTGGTCAAAATCCAGGATCCTGACGGTCTATCTCAATATTGCCGAGTTCGGACCGGGGATTTTTGGTGTGGAAGCGGCATCACAGCACTTTTTCCGTAAAAGTGCCAAAAATTTGACTGCGGCGCAGGCAGCTCTGCTGGCCGCAGTATTACCTAATCCGCATCGTCTGCGCGCGGATAAGCCATCTGCTTATGTGCGCGGGCGTCAGCAATGGATTTTACACCAGATGCAACTGCTGGGCGGGACCGGGTTCCTGGAGAAAAATAACCTTACAGATAAGTAACCGGAATACAGTCAATCCCCTTATTATTTCGTATTGTTTAGCCTTAACGATAAGTATAAGTGATGAGAGTAACGGGATTGGTAAGTTTGGTATAATTCTCTTAGTATTCGTTATTTATTGATATATCCTGTTTTTTTTTATCAATGCAGATCATCATGCGTTATTTACCGGCAGGAACAGCAACCGGAACAGCAGAGTAAAAAAAACCTGACTGCGGGTCAGGTTTCTTATCTGTTTCTGAAAGTCCCGGTTAATTGAGCCAGGTAAAGGCGGTGGTGACTTTCTTCGCGCCGTCGGTTTCACTGGCAATTTTTGCCGCGGCAGCGCCTTCCTGACGCGTTACCACACCTAACAGAAAAATCTCTCCGTTTTCAGTCAGCACTTTAATATTAGCCGATTTTACCGCGTCACTGGTCAGTAACTTGGAGCGGACTTTGGTGGTTATCCATGCATCTTTTGATGCGGTGCCCAAATCGACAGGGGCTCCCTGACGGACTTCGTTGTAGACCATTTCGGTTCCGTCAACTTTAGCGGCAATTTCTTTTGCGCGCCGCGCCAGAGACAAATCATCAGCCTGACCAATCAGCAGGACTTTTCCCTGATAGGCAACAGGGACAATACGCGCCTGTTTGATATCTTTATCTTTATTGAGCTGGCCACTGACACGGGCTTCTAATGTGCCGTCATCGACCTGTGTACCGACAGAGCGGGGGTCTGTGGCGGCCTTGGTTGCAACAGCCGCAGATCCGACGATAGCTGCGCCGATACATCCCTGTAACAGTAATGCGGTACAGACAAGTGCTGCCACGGGCACGATTCTCATAATATCTCCTTAGTCTTCCTGATGGGGGAAAAGGGTATTGTCGATTAAATCACATAAACAATTTACCGTCAGCATATGCACTTCCTGTATGCGAACACTGCGTTGTGACGGCACGCGGATTTCAACATCCTGCGGACCCAGTAATCCGGCGAGTTCCCCGCCATCGTAGCCCGTCAGGGCAACAATAGTCATATCGCGGGTAACCGCAGCTTCGACAGCTTTAATAATATTACGGCTGTTTCCGTGTGTGGAAATGGCCAGTAATACATCACCTGTCTGTCCGATAGCCCGGACTTGTTTAGCATAAATCTCATCCTGCTGCCGGTTGGCGGCAATCGCCGTCATCACGACGTTATCTGTATTCAGCGCCAGTGCAGGTAAGCTCGGACGTTCAGTCTCAAAGCGGTGGATCATACTGGTGGCGAAGCGTGATGCCGTCGCCGCTGAACCGCCGTTTCCGCAACAGAGTATTTTATTGCCATTTAATAAAGACTGAACCATCATCATGGCCGCCCGGGAAATGGCATCCGGCAGTGCTTCTGCTGCCGCAATCTGAGTCTGAATACTTTCAGTAAAACACTGTTTGATTCTATCTAACACGTTAGGGCCTGCTATTAGCGACGGGTTATACCCTTATTCATTCAAATTGCAGGTTCGTTGGCGGAACTCAGCCTGCCTGCATCCTGAACGACGTCGGGTATATTACATTAATAAAAGTCAGTATGACCAAAGGCGTTTTTCAGCCATTCGACATGGTCACCGGTTATGGCGCAAATGTCAAAACGACAGTCGCAGGTCATCATGCTCAGCTGCCGCTTAGACAACCAGCAGGCGGCAGCATACAGTAACCGGCGCTGCTTGGTTTTGGTGACACTGGCCGCAGCACCGCCATACAGTGCATTGCGGCGGTAACGGACTTCGGTAAATACCAATGTGCCGTTATCCTGCATAATTAAATCGATTTCACCACGGCGAAACCGGACGTTTTGTGCAACAAACGTCAGTCCCTGACTCTCCAGCCAGATCCTGGCAGATTGTTCGTACTGCCGGCCTGTCAGCCATCTAAGCATAAATACGCCATCCCTGTGAATCTATTATGCCAAACAGAACGGGGTGACATCCGGTCACCCTCAAAAATCAGATAAAACTTAGTTGGCAGATGCCAGCGGTGTGATGTTGCCCTGCTTAAAGACAAGCCACGGAAGCCGGCGGTAAACCGTACAATTATCCGTAATGGAGAGGTCACCACTCGCACCGTTCATGCGCAGGGAATGGCTCTGCATATCCCCGTACTGATTTGCCAGGCGCCAGGCATCCATTCCCATGGCATACAGCCGGACGCGGGTATAGTCATTACCAAACCGCCCTGCGACCTGACTCAGTAACTGCGGATTACCACCTGCAATTAACGGAATGTCAGTCAGTCTCAGACCTTCCATCTCAAACTGAAAATCTTTGCCGGTGCCTGCTTTATTGCTGCGGGAGCTGGCATAAAAGGCCGGGCGTCCGCGGGCACTGGTGGCAAATTCCAGCATCGGTTTAATATACGTCAGTTGATCCGATGTGGCGATAATATAGACAGAGTCTACTCCGCCACCGGCTGGCTCCGGCTGGCTCACCAGACCTTCAGTCTGTGCGGTCTGCTGTGATGCAGGAATAACCGGGACACCGGAAAGCGGGATTGCACTGCCGGGATTTCCGGAGAACGTCTGGTGGCGCACAACGCCGCCGCCGTTTTTCTGCCATTCATCAGCAAAGCTTTGCGCAATACGGCGACCGAAGCTGTTGTCCTGCGTCAGTACCAGCGGTGCGGATTTATTTTCCTGACGGATAAACTGCGCGGCATTGCGGGCTTCATCCTCAGGTGAGAGTGAAAAATAGCAGACATTCGGCTTGGCAATTGGTGTGTCTAATTCATTGAGCGCAAGAATATTCAGAGGTGTATTGCTTGATGCGAGAGCCGTAACATCACCTTTGAACAATGGCCCGACAATCAAATCCATGCCATCAGCCTGTGCCTGTGCCAGTAATGTTGTGAGCGGCTGGCTGTCGGTGTCGTAGATTTTTACGTCTGTGACACTGCGGGCTTCTCCGCTGTATGGCTGAGCCTGCGGAGCGGATGTTGCGGCAGGTTCCTGTGCCGCTGCCACGACCGGGCTGGCAGCCGTTGCGCCGTCACTGTCTGTATTATTTGATGGCGCACCATTAGCCTGATCAGGCGTGCTGATATCTTTATCCGGATCTGCGGCACTGACAGTGGTTTGTGCAGCCACCGGTTCCGTTGTCAGCGCAGGCTGACCTGCAGGCGCCTGTGTTGTTGTCTGCTGATAGCCGCTGGTAAAGTTTGCCTCACCGTTTTGTGCATCAGTAAAGCCCTGACGGATAGCATCACCCATCAGTTTTGCCTGACCACTCAGCGGCAGAAAGAGCGCGACGCGGGCATTTTTCCCGGTCTGATTGTACATGCTGCTCATGGACTGGATTAAATCCTGCGGCAGAAGTTTTGCCGCCGGGTTTTCCGGATAACGGATTTGCCAGTCACCGATGGCGGCAAGCAGTGCTTTTTGATCCTGCTGGTTGCCCTGCCAGACGATCAGGAGATCCATCCAGCCACGCAACGTGGTTTCATCGGCGTTAATCTGAACCTTGTTGCGCTCATCAGGTGAAAAACGTGTTAGCATCAGCCAGGTTTCGTTAATGTTTTGCTGGTGTGCGTCCGGGTCGGTGAGCAGTGGCTCCTGAGCGATAAATGCACGGACGGCATCCATTGACGGCTGTCCGGCGGCAGCATCGATAACCCGCTGATATTGCTGAACCAGCGTTTCCGGTTGGTTTTTGCCACCTGTACCCGCAGTTTGATTATCGAGCGTACACCCTGAGATAATCAATGTTGAAAATAATGCGGTACAAAGTAATTGCTTGCGGTAACGCGATAAAGTTAAGGAAAACATACTGTACCCGGTTATAGTTTTCTGAAAGCTCAATTCTAATGTGATCATCTGGATGAAACAATGAATCAACCTAATCGAGCCGTGGTTGCGGCAGCGACACTGTATGTTGTGCCGACACCTATCGGCAATCTGAACGACATCACTGCGCGCGCCCTGGAGGTTCTTACGCATGTCGATCTGATTGCGGCTGAAGATACACGGCATACCGGTTTGTTACTTTCTCATTTCGGGATTAATAACCGGCTGTTTGCGCTGCATGATCATAATGAACAGTATAAAGCAGATCAATTAATTACCAAATTACAGTCCGGGACGAGTATCGCATTAGTCTCCGATGCAGGTACACCATTAATTAACGATCCCGGCTATCATCTTGTCCGCCGTGCCCGTGAGGCGGGGCTGACTGTTATCCCGCTGCCCGGCGCCTGCGCTGCGGTGACAGCACTGAGTGCAGCAGGTCTGCCGTCGGATCGTTTTTGTTACGAAGGGTTTCTGCCGGCAAAAACAAAGAGCCGTCAGGACACATTGCAGGCGCTGGCAGAAGAGCCGAGAACACTGATTTTCTATGAATCTACGCATCGTCTTCTGGATACGCTGGCAGATATGGTCACCGTGTGGGGCGCTGAGCGCTATGTTGTGCTGGCGCGGGAGCTGACAAAGACCTGGGAGTCAATTCAGGGCAAACCGGTCGGCGAATTACTGGCGTGGGTTCTGGAAGATGAGAATCGCCGTAAAGGTGAGATGGTCCTGATTGTTGAGGGCGCGAAGCCGGTTCAGAATGATGACTTCAGCCCGGAAATTTTGCGCGCGCTGGCGATTATTCAAAAAGAACTGCCGCCGAAAAAAGCCGCCGCAATTGTGGCTGAGATTTACGGCGTGAAGAAAAATGCGCTGTATCGTTATACCCTGGAGAGCGACACGCCGGAAGAATGATGCATTTCCCGTCATTCAGCCTTTCCGGACGGACTTATTCTGTACATCGGCAGGAAAGCCGCTTATAATCCGCCCCGGAGTCAGCCAGGCAATCGCTGCTTTATCGTAGTCCCTTCGGGAGACGGGTAGAGGGGAGGAAAGTCCGGGCTCCACAGGGCAGGGTGCCAGATAACGTCTGGGAGGCGCGAGCCTACGACAAGTGCAACAGAGAGCAAACCGCCGATGGCCCGCAAGGGCACAGGTAAGGGTGAAAGGGTGCGGTAAGAGCGCACCGCGCGGCTGGCAACAGTTCGTGGCATGGTAAACTCCACCCGGAGCAAGGCCAAATAGGGGTTCACATGGTGCGGCCCGCACTGAACCCGGGTAGGCTGCTGGAGCCAGTGCGCGAGTGCTGGCCTAGAGGAATGGTTGTCCAAGACAGAACCCGGCTTAACGGCTGACTCCACACTTATAAAAACCCCGCGTCTGACGCGGGGTTTTTTCATTTCAGCCGGACTGAATCAGGCGATGATATCAATCAAAAGCGCCCTGCAATCTGTCCGTGCGTGAAACGTGACTTCCCGGCTGTCCTGAATAAAGGCGCCGTCACCACACTCAACCATTTCCTGCTTCTGCCCGTCACCGGCAACAACACATCCGTGTATTGACTGATAAAATGCCCGCCTGCCATACAGAGGCAGGGTGAATGAATCGCCTGCCCGAATATTCAGATGAGAGATCCTGATCCCCTGCTGTAAATCAATACTGCCGTTTTCACCATCCGGTGAGGCAATCAGCTGAACCGGAGCAGATGTCAGCGTGAGTGACTGTGCGCCTCCGCGGGAGGCGCCGGGAACGGCACGCAGCCAGATCTGAATACGGGTCAGCGGTGACTCACCGCAGGGATTGGTTTCGGTATAACTGACGCCCTTGCGTGGCGAGAAAAACCGGCACTCATCCTGTTTATTTTCAAGATACAGCCCGTCATTGTCACGAATGTCGTGTTTCCCTCTCAGGATCAGGTTTACAATATCCACATCAGGATAGGATTTGGGCTGGAATCCGGCACCGGGTGCCAGAACTTCCTGATTCAGTGCTTTCAGCGGACCATATCCCAGAAACTCCGGGTCAAAATAGTGCCCGAAAGAGAAGGCATATTTTGCCTGCAACCAGCCATAATCTGCGGAGCCGGCTTGTTTTGCGGTTCGGTGTATAATCATGATGGTCTGCCTGCTGAGAAAAATATACTGAAATAATAAAGGGCTGGACGCCGAATTGTTAGCCAGTTAATCTGGTGGCGACATTCAAATTTTCTGATTGAGATAATGATGAGTAAAGACAAAGCGTTAACGCTGGAATCATTGCGCGTGATGGATGCTATCGACCGCCGGGGCAGTTTTGCCGCAGCGGCTGATGAGCTTGGGCGGGTGCCGTCCGCCCTGAGCTATACCATGCAGAAACTGGAAGAAGAGTTGGATGTTGTATTATTTGATCGCTCCGGACACCGGACAAAATTTACCAATGTCGGGCGGATGTTGCTGGAGCGCGGGCGTTTACTGCTGGAAGCCGCTGAGAAGCTGACCAGTGATGCAGAAGCGCTTGCCCGCGGCTGGGAGCCGCATCTGACTATTGCCTGCGAAGCGCTGATACCGGCGGCGTCCCTGTTTCCGCTGGTGGAGAAACTGGCGCTGAAATCCACCACACAACTGACGCTGGCGACAGAAGTTCTCGCCGGCTCCTGGGAGAGACTGGAAGCCGGACGGGCAGATATCGTGATTGCGCCGGATATGCATTTCCGCTCATCTTCTGAAATTAACTCCCGCCCGCTCTATTCGGTGGTGAATGTCTATGTGGCGGCACCGGATCACCCTATTCACCGTGAGCCTGAGCCGTTATCAGAGACAACACGGGTAAAATACCGTGGTATAGCGGTGGCTGATACCGCCCGTGAGCGCCCGGTGCTGACGGTTTTGTTGCTGGATAAACAGCGGCGCCTGACCGTCAGTTCAATAGATGATAAACACCGTGCTCTGCTGGCCGGACTGGGTGTGGCAACCATGCCGTATCCGCTGGTGGAAAAAGATATTCAGGAAGGTCGCCTGAAAGTGGTCGGACCGGAATACAGCCATGAAACGAATGTGATAATGGCATGGCGGCGTGACAGCATGGGTGAGGCGAAAGCCTGGTGTTTGCGTGAAATTCCGAAACTGTTTATCAATAAATAAGCCTGATAATAAAAAATACACTAAATCAATAACCTGTCGGATATTTTCCGGCAGGTTTTTTTTTCGTTCAGATATTAAGACAGACCCGGATTGACAAAAAAAATACTATTTAGCATCATATAATATATATACCCGACGTCATTCAGGATACAGCCAACGAACCTGCGGTTTGAATGAACAAGGGTATAAATTATATATCCCCGATGCAGGAGGCAATGTGGATCTCAACCGGTTTATGTCAGATGAAAGTTTTACGTTAGATCATGATCTTTTTGAAAAGATAATTTATATAAATTTAAAAAACAGAACAGATCGTAATAAAAACATTCTGGCTAAATTAACTGAAATGGAGATCCCGTATGACAAAATTATTCGCTTTGAGGCAATAGAAACCGATTTGGGGTATATCGGTTGTGCGCAGTCTCATGCAGCAGTCATGAATATGGTGATTGAAAATAGCTGGGGAACGGTATTAGTTATTGAAGATGATACGGATTTTTATACCGACCCGGAGCATATCAAACAAGCTAATACATTTTTATCCCGCCTGAAAGAAAAAAAACTGGGATGTTGCCCTCCTGGGCGGAAATTATTTTTGTGTTTATTATCATGAGCCTGAGTGTTGTCTTTTCAACCTTATGATGTCGTTCTGTGCTAATGCCTATATTGTGAATCAGCATTATGCTGACAAGATGCTGTCGATATTTAATGAATCTGTTTATCTTATCAGTGAAACGGGTGTGCCTGATGAATCAAAAGGAATTGATGCACACTGGTGTAATTTTATGAAAGATGATAACTGGTATGGTTTATATCCCTGTATTGCTTATCAGGCAAAAGGAATAAGTAATATAAGGAAAGGATATACTGACTATGAGTATTTGTTTAATAAACCATTATCAGAACTTGAGTTTCATGATAAAGAATAACTTACAGCGTTACTCATACTAAAAAAAGTATCCGCCATCAGGCGGATACTTAAAATGTTATACCCAACATCATTCAGGATGCAGGCAGGCGGCAAGGGAAGACAGACGGGGAGCATACATAAGTATGTGACCCGGCGGGCGTAGTGAAGCTAACGAACCTGCAGTTTGAATGAATAAGGGTATTTTATTATTTTGCTGTGTGGCTTTGCCTGAATGTTATTACCATTTCTTTTTTAATAAATAATCAATACTGAATTTACCGGGGCCGGTGACAGCCAGCAGGAGAAAACCACCTGCAATAGTAAAGTTTTTCATAAACATTAACTGGTTAGCGCCTTCGGCAAAATTAGTGTGGAACAGCAGCGCGGTCAGCACAGTAAACCCGAAAGTGAAAACAGCGGTTGTCCGGGTTAAGAAACCAAACAAGATTGCCAGCCCGCCGCCGAGTTCCAGCAGAATAGTCAGTGGCAGCAGCGCGCCGGGAACACCCATTGCCTGCATATACTGCTGAGTTCCGGCATAAGCATCACCTAATTTTCCGTATCCGGCCACAATAAATAAAACAGGCATCATGATACGTGCGATTAAAATAGCGTAATTGTTCATTGAGAGATCCTTATTAGCTCAACAATATTGAATTTATAAATCTGCAGGCAGAGTCACTTATTCTTCATTTAAATGGCACGATATGCCAATACGTTTTGTTGGACTAATAGTATGTGCGAATGAGAAGGATTGTTAGCAAGAATTCTTCATGAACAAATTCAAATTTTTTGATTTTGAAAGAAAGAGGTTAACTGTGAGGTTTATTGCGGGGTAAATTGGATTGTATGGTGCGTATCACGCCCCATAACCCAATGGCGCGTTGTCCCCAGCGGTACAGTTTCTTCGGATGACGGACAGAGAATACAGAGATAAGACTAAGACCGGCTATTACCAGCGGACGCAGTTGCACCACTGTCTGCCAGGTTCTGTCCAGTGATTCTGTCTTTTCCAGCCAATGTTCAGTGGTCTGTGATAAATCGCTGCGTTGTGCAGCGATGGTATCAATCAGTGCCTGCTTACGTAATGCCCGTTCAGCGCGGGTCTGTTTATTCATGATGTTGCTCCTGCTGTTTTTTTTTCCAGCAGTTGCTTATCAATCGCCAGTTGTTCGCGGGTCGCACTCAGCAGCGATGATTTACGGGCTTTGCGGACAGCGGACAGTGCAAAAATCAGCGCGCCTCCCAGCAAGACTACCGTCGTGACCGCCAGTGCGGTCAGACGATAGACGGGATCAACCGCCCACATGACCAGGATAAGCAAACTCATCAGCCCGAAAGCGGTCAGCAACAGTGCAACGCCGGCCAGTAAAATCAGCTGGATAAGGTTGGCTTTTTCCTCTTCAAGCTCTGTGGCAATGAGCCTGAGGCGGGTTTCAGCCATGCTGACCACAATAGTGGCGATGCGCGTCAATGTGTCGAGGAGCCCTTTACCGGGCCCCTGCGGACGTTCAGATTCAGCCATAACTCAGCGACGGGTCAGTAAAACGCCTAACACGACACCCACAGCAGCGCCGATCCCGACACCTGTCCATGGATTTTCTTTCACATAGTTATCCGCACGACCGGCCATCTCTTTGGTTTGCTGGATAACCTGCTCTTTACCTTCCGTCAGGCGGGCACGGGAATTCTGTAACGCGGCCTGTGCTTTTTTCTTCAGTGAATCCAGCTCTTCTTTTGATTTATTTTCTGCATTACCTAACACAGATTCCAGAGTATCAGCCAATGATTTCAGTTCGGCGCGTAACTCTTCATTTGAATGATGTGACATAGGAACTCCTTGTGATTGTGTAACCAAGGTTATATACCCAACGTCATTCAAGATGCAGGAAGGCGGCAAGGGAAGATCGCCGGGGAGCATACATCAGTATGTGACCCAGCGATCTGAGTGCAGCCAACACACCTGCAGTTTGAATGAATAAGGGTATAAGTGCAATTGAGGTCTAATGATAGTGTATTTTCCGGCGTTGTCCTGCACATTTCAGGCGGTGGGCGATTAATTCAGAATAAACTGCGGGGAAATGAAAGCTTGCGGGATGATATTCCCCGGTCTACGCAATTTCAGCGACAGACCGGGAAAGGATTTATTGCGGGGTGATATCCGTATCGGTATTTTTTGTCCGCTTGCGTCTCCAGACAACCCACAGGCTGGCAATTAACCCGCAGACTAATAGGACAACCGGGATAATCATCAGAATATTCATCAGATAATGCTCATACTTGCGGAAAAGCGGACTGATGCCCAGGCAATACCCGAGAGAGGTTAAAATTCCGACCCAGAGAAAACCACTCAGCCAGTTAAAAAACTGGAAACGACGGGAACTCAGACCCGCAATCCCCGCCAGCATCGGCAGTAATGTACGGATAAAGGCAAGAAAGCGGCCGACTAACAGCGCGGCAAGACCATGACGGTGAAATAACCCGTGTGCGCGCTGGTGATAATGAGGCGGCAAATGTGACAGCCAGCCTTGTACCATACGCGTATTACTGAGCCAGCGCCCCTGCAGATACCCGACCCAGCAACCCAGGCTGGCACCGGCGGTAAGAACAATCAATGTCGTCGGAAAATCCAGCGTATCTTTTGCGATTAATACCCCGACCAGGATGAGCAGGCTGTCACCGGGTAAGAAGGCGGCAGGAAGCAGGCCATTTTCCAGAAAAAGGATGGCGAACAGCATAATATAGATAGCCCATAACAGAGATGGGTTTGACAGGGTCACATAATCCTGATGCCAAAGTGCAAAAAAGAGTTGCTGCATTGTTTCCATCAAGTATTCCTAAAACTGAAGTAGGCCTATTTCGTCGATCGGGTGTGTTCAGGTAAAGAACCACAGAACATCTGTAATGATGTTTGCGGCAGGTAACCCCTGATATACGTGTTGCAAGACCGGGTCACTTTAGCAAATTAGGGGTAACGGAGACAGTGAATTTTTTCCGGATAACGTAAGATGATATTAAGGTGAGATTTTTATTTTTCAGTTTATATCTGTTGTTAAATCAATAAGTTCTGCGATGAAAGTGCCATTTTTAATCAAAGCTGCTGTTAATGAAAGACTTTTCCGGGGCTATTGCATTTAAATCATCTGTTTTAATGGCGGGTGTAATTGGCTGTCAGAGGTATCATGAATATATAACAATTGAGTGAAAAATAATCACATAAAAATTATTTTTATATTTTAATTTTAAAAATCATAGTGTTATTCAATTATTTGTCACTGAAGTGGCAAAAGAGCTAAATCGGCAATCATTAACAGAATTGGAGATGTTTTATTTTTCCGGACATATTTTATGTTATGTCAGGATCAGTACTCTGATGATTATTCGCAAACCGGCAAAATACCGGGGGTTATGCAGGATAAATCAGGTAATAACCAAAATGAATTAATTAGGTTAAGTTATTAATAGTTGTGACCAAAGTGCCATGCTGTGTTAATAATTTGTATAACCCCTCTTTTTGTGGAATATTGTTCTGGGTTTTGTGGTGTTTTTGAAACTTAAAAACTAAGTTTATTGTTTTTTTTTAGGGTAATAAATTGTGATCATGGCGTCATAATTCAAAAATTATTAAAATTAATCACATTGCGGAATCCATTTCAACCAGATGAATTTAAACGTTTATTTTATAATTTTTCACGATATTGATTATTTGCTGATCATTTGAAATGCAACTAATTTGGCGCAAAATAGCGGTATTACTCTTGTGTAATTTACTATTTTGGAGCTAATTGTGGATCAATCAGAACGCATCACGTCCGCTTCTGCGAATGTACTCAATAACGAGTTTGAAGTTAAGTATCAAAATGTCATCAGCGATTTCTTCAGCCGGGATCCCGGCAAATGGCCAATTTTAAATCACCCGCAAATTCAGGCTATTACCGAATTCCGGCAAACCACACAGGCGGATGTTCAGCAAATAGGCCGCTATCCGAAAGGTGCTGAACTATTTTCCCGTCTGGCAGATGATTCACATATTCGTCAGAACGTTATCCGTCCGGGAGAAGGGCAGGATGATTTACTGGTATTTGCATCAGCGCTGTGTAAAAACTGGGAAAATCCGCTTGCGGTTGAAAATGTTATTGCCATGCCATCGGATCCGGCAATCTATGGCTCAATGCTCGGGTTACTGGGAAATCCGAATATGGTGTACTGCGAATACTCAGGTGTGGCAGATACCATGGAAAAAACCGTGGTCAGAAAAATAGCGAATCTGATAGGTTATGATGCGGACAAAGCCTCCGGTTTGTTCACCCAGGGCGGGACTATGTGTAACCTGTACGGGTATCTTTTCGGGATCCGTAAATCACTTAAACAGTCCAAACATCTGGGGATGTCTGTTGATCAGGATTTCCGCATTATCAACTCGCAGGGCGGGCACTACTCTAATATCACTAACCTGTCTTTACTGGGTGTGGATATTCAAAATAAAACCATCCGCATCCGTGTCGCATCAGATAATACGATTGACCTTGCTGATCTTGAGCAGCAAATCCGCGCCTGTTATACGGTTCACTGTAAAGTCCCGGTTATTTTGCTGACTGCCGGCACAACAGATACCTTTGGTGTTGATGAAATCAAACAGGTTCATGATCTGCGTAACCGCTTATGTGAAGAGTTTGAAATTGCCGATAAGCCACATATTCATGTGGATGCCGCAGTTGGCTGGCCGATTATCTTCTTTATTGATTATGACTTTGCGACGAACCCGCTGGCCATTAATGATGCCACACTGACCGGGCTTCGCCATAATGTAGAGAAATTTAAACAGCTTAAATATGCAGATTCTATTACGATCGACTTCCACAAATGGGGATATGTGCCTTATACCTCAAGCCTCGTGATGGTTCGTGATGGCGATGATTTCAAAGCGCTGGAAAACGATCCGGAAAACTTTACTTATTTTGAACACTCGCTGGAAGGACAGACGCACCTGCAATCCACTATCGAATGCAGCCGCAGTGGTGTCGGGATCTTCGGCGCGTACGCCGGGTTGCACTATCTGGGTGTTGAAGGATATCAGACGATTATTGCGCACTGTCTGCAAAATGCGAATTATCTGCGCAATCACTTGTTATCAATGGGTAATGCCTGCGTTATGGTGCCGGAAAACCAGGGGCCGAGTGTCGGGTTCCGTCTCTATTCACCAAAACTGGTGACAGATCCACAGGCCATGTTTGCGCATGAACTGACCTGCGCCAGTGATAAAACAGCCTATGACATGATGGTACGTAACAGTCACTGGCATCGTGATCTGTTCCTGAAACGTGGCAAATCCGGCCTGTATACTAACTGGGTGGATTCAATCGCCTGCTCAACCTATGCAGAACATAACCGGTTTGCGTATATTCCGGGAGAGAAAGCGGTGTTTATGAACCCGGTAACACAGCGTCATCATATTGATGCTTTTGTTGATATGCTCAGAGCCATGAGTGCCGAATAGTATACTCTTATTCATTCAAACTACAGGTTCGTTGGCTGCGGCTCAGCTAGCCGGGTCACATACTAATGTATGCTCCCCGTCTATCTTCCCTTGCCGCCTGCCTGCAACTTGAATGACGTTGGGTATATAATCAAACGATTGTTTTATGAAATTGAAAGTGGCGGAAAGTCCGCCGCTTTCAATTGAATAATAATTCTTATTATTCAATTTATTACATCTTAATTTTATTCTTTTTTTTCAGCTATTTTACAGACACTATATAGATAGTGTTAATTCACTCTGCGTGTGGTTTTATTACCTAATTATTCTTCTTTTGGCGAAATTATATTGTGAGATATTTTTGTTGATGTTAGCTTTGTGTTAGCCAAAACGTTAACAACATGAAAAAAACCACACAATTTACATTAGAAGGATACACATTATGAAACAGCTTTCTAACGCAGAAGTGGCAATGGTAAGTGGCGCAAACAATCAGGTAATTGCAGCGAATGAGCACAGTTCGGGTACTAAAGTGATTGTCGGGGTCGGTATAGGTACAGGCATTGGTATCGGTCCCTTTATTATCGGCGGAGGTGTCGCGATTATCAGAACGTTTACTCTGGGCGGCAGACGCTAAATTAGTTTCAGTAAAAGTCGCACAGGTCGCATAGACAGATATGCGACTTTTTTTTTGTTTTTTTTAATTTTTTTTTTATGTTATAAAAGAAAAAGAGCATCGCGGTAACTATACGATTAATCTATGTATCGCGGCGCAATTAAAACTGATTTTGACAATGAAGAGTAAAACCATGAACGCAATCATTAACCATCTGCTAAGCCTAAACCTACTACTCAGTTAGGTGGCTGCGTTTATTTGTTTTTCTTCACAAGCCACCAGCAAGGTGGCTTTTTTTGTATGTGTAACCTGCTGGTGGAACTGTTTTTTTAAGGGAGTTCCTATGATGTTTGGTTACACGGCAAGGATTATTATCAGTACCATTTCACCGCAGAATGATTGTTCTGCCGCCGCCTCAGTCACTCAGATGACACAGAAGGAGGCCGCATGAGTCAGCAATGGACATCCCGCTTCGGGCATATTTTAGCCGCCGCCGGCTCTGCTATCGGCATCGGTGCTATCTGGAAATTCTCTTATGTTGCCGCATCTAACGGCGGTGGCGCCTTTCTGATCGTTTTTCTGTTATTCAGTTTTGTTATTGGTCTTGCCGTCTTACTGGCTGAAAATATTTTAGGCAGCAGTACGCGGGCTGAAGCCGTTAATGCATTTAAACAAATGATGGGACGCCACTGGGCATGGATTGGCGTTATCGGTGTATTCAGCTCATGGTGTATTTACAGCTTTTACAGTGTGGTCGGGGGCTGGACCATTGGTTATACGGTGATGGCGGCGACCGGTAAACTGAATATCACGGACAGCGCAGAACTGACCGGTATATTCACCCGCTTTATCAGTGATCCCTGGTGGCCGGTTATTGCTCATCTCACCTTTGCCGGTCTGACCTGTTTTGTGGTGCTGGCGGGTGTACAGCGCGGGCTGGAAAAATCGGTTAAGATAATGATGCCGCTGTTATTTATCATCATGATTGCATTGATTATCATTGGTATCAGCTTGCCGGGTTCGTCTGCCGGACTGAAATTATTTTTGTATCCTGATTTCAGCAAACTGACCGGGAAAGGGGTATTGGATGCACTGGGGCTGGCTTTTTTCTCGCTCTCAATAGGGCTGGGTATTCATATTACCTACAGCGCCTATTTATCTGATAATAAAGGTATTGCAAACTCAAGTATGTGGGTGGTTATTCTCTCCTGCATGGTATGTGTGCTGGCAGGTCTGATGATATTCCCTGCATTGTCTGCCGCCGGTTTAGCGCCGGATGCAGGTCCCGGTCTGACCTTTATGACTATGCCGGTTTATTTCGCCCACTTACCCGGTGGCTCTGTTCTGGCGGTCACTTTCTTTGTTTTATTACTGATGGCGGCGCTGACTTCCGCAATTTCATTGCTGGAGCACATTGTGGCATATGTTCAGATGCGTTTTCAGTGGACGCGCCGCAGGGCGGGTCTGGTGGTAACAGCATCGATTATGCTGATGGGAATTCCGGTGTCTTTATCATTCGGACCGCTGAGTGATGTCACTTTCGGCGGAAAAACGGTGTTTGATCTGCTGGATTACCTGACATCGAATATTCTGATGCCGTTGTTCGGTATTGCGGTCTGTCTGATTTTCGGCTGGTCACGTAAGGCGAATGCGCTGATCCCTGACAACATTACCGGTCTGAAACGTCAGAGCTTATTGTTGGTGTGGCGCTATGTGGGGCCGATTTGTATTGGTGTGATCCTGGTACATGGTCTGATTGGCTGACAGAAGAATAAAAAAAAGCGGCAGGAAATTCTCCCTGCCGCTTTTGGTTTGACAGAACCGGTGTATCAGAACCGGTAGTTTACGCCGACCAAACCACTGTAAGGGGTTTCCTGTTTACTGCTTTTTGCGTAGTTAAATTCACCGTAAACAGCCCATTTATCATTGAGTTTTGCATCAATACCAACACCGTATTTCCCTGTGGTGCCGGACATATCATTTGTCCGTTTGGTTTCTTTATTAAGCTCAACCTCACCGTTTTTGGCAAACTCATGGTTAACCGCCACACGGATATAAGGTTTGATCTGCGCGCCGTTTTCCAGTATGAAATTTTTACCTAAAGTTGCACCCAGTTCACCACTGAACGATTTGGCAGCATCCGCTTTGATACTCATACCATTACTGTAGCGGTAATTTGCACCCTGTCCCCGGAAGGCGGACACCATAACGTAAGGCTCAATAAAGTAATCATCTTTTTCAAAGTATTTACCGGCTTCAACGGAGAAACCAACGCCGTTTGTATTACTGTCAGCCGATGTTTTTCCGTCATTGAAACGGGCATCATAAGTGCTGCGGAAATGGTTGGCTTTCACCACGCCATCCACATAAATCCCGGAATTGTGGCGGAAGGTTGAATAAACACCCAGACTGTAACTGTCTATTTTACCGTCGTTTTTAGCCATGTCGAGTGAGGAGTGGCTGTAACCGGCGAGTACCCCGGTCCAGAGTTTACCGCTTTCAAACTCTGTCATTTTGTCACCCCCGGCGACGATACCATTCATATCGTGGCGGTAAGCAACCTCATTATTATTGATATTATGGCGGGCAGTAGTGGCTTTTGACCAGACCCCGAGATTAACCTGCGAATCATTACGTAATTCACCCAGGCGGGCGCGCAATGTGCTTAATTCGCCTTTCCAGACAGTCGGAATGGCGTTGGCAATCATCAGAGCGGTTTTCGCCGGATCAGTAATTTCAGGGCGGACCGGATCAACAGGTTTTACCGGTACTTCCGGATCAACAGGTTTTGTCTCTTTTACAGGGGAAAGATACCATTCATCTGCCGTATTTTTATCCTGAACCAGATAGTATTTGTAAGCACCTAAATCAACGCTTTTATTGGTCAGGGCGAAGGTATCGTTCTGACTGCCTGCTGCATGGATCAGATGATAACGGTATGGATCAGTTGTATTGCTGACCAGCGCTTTACCTGAGTCCATCACACGGACACCGTGATTACCGCTGACCGAGTCAGTGATATTGAGAAAATCACCTTTGCCGTCAGCCAGACCGGTGTTCATCACAAATAATCCGTTACCGCTGAGCTCATTGATATTTAACTGACTGTAATTATTAGTGTTATTTCCGGTCATATCACCGAATACTGTTACGCCGTTGTTGGTCAGTTTATTGATAGTCGCTATCGACTCAGGAGATGCTTCATTCTGACTTATGTATATGAATGACTTATCATTCTTCAGATTAACCTGTTCAGCGTATGCGCCTTTACTGAGAACACCGTTCAGAGTGTGATCACTGCCTGCGCCCAGAATCAGAGAACCATTCTCAACAGTCAGTGTACCCAGTGAATATGCCCCGTCATCCAGGGTACTACGCCCGCCATTTTGGATGGTGGTATTTTCGGTACTGCCGTATGCCTGTACATGCTGAGTTCCGCCATCGACCAATGTTGCTGCGGCTTCTGCATATTTTTGCACAAGCTGAATACCCTCTTTATAAATAGTGGTATTTTCTGCCTTGCCGTTCAGACCGACTGTTTGTGTGCCGCCCGCCATAACTTGTGTGTTTTCAGCGGTTGGTTTATCGCCCCAGGTTTCGTCAGGATCATTATCCGGAACCCATTGTCCGTTTTCCCAGTCACCGCTGTGGTTTGTGATGATTTGCTCACCATAAATCACCGTATCTTCCGCAGTCCCTGATTTTATTCTTTGGGTACCACCGTCATAAATAGTGGTATTTTTGGCGCCGGTTTTGTCATTGACATAAACCATCTGGTAGCCGCCGTCATATATGTAGTTATTCAGCGCCAGTCCTGATACTGACTGGTAACTGCCTGCTCCGGTAATATAATTATTAATGGCGGTCCCGGCGTCTACCGTATAAGTGCCGCCATTACGGATAAGGGTATTTTTTACAACCGCATCATCTGATTTTATGGGGATATAGAGTTCACCGCCGTCAATCAGGTTATTTTCAGCATAGGCATTGTAGCTGACCGTCAGTTTCCCGTTGGTTTTCACCTGCGTGTTATACGCCTGTACTTTTTCTTTATCTGATGCCGTCCGTAACTCCATAACACCCCATGCATCAACCGTGGTGTTATAGGACTTTGTTCCGTTATGCAGTTGCAGGTTCCCGGTATTGTTTGCATCAATACCCCTGAGCGTAATATTTATCACGCTGCTGTCATCAAACGCGGTTCCGCGGTATGAGTCGCCCAACCGGAAAGAGGCGTGGTCGAGGGTTGTGCCGATAAGGTGGGTATCGTCGGTGAAATTCACTGTTGGTTTGACTGATGAAGGATACGCCATATCAATTTCAGTCAGAAATTTCGAACCCTTAATCGTAACGCCTTTATTTGTTTCAGTCGCTTTCAGTGCATCACTGTCAGCATTCGTATAGCTGCCACCCTTTTTAATCTGCTCAATACGCAGTGATTCATCACTGAACTTAAATTCAGGGATCGGTTCCGGGGGGGATGGTGGCGGGAGGTGCGGTATCAGCAATACCCACAGAAGAATACGCTATGCCGGTTACTGAGAGTATCAGGAACGACAATTTTTTTTAATTTCATCACATTGCCTGTTTTTTCGGAGATGGAATGAACCGGAGGTCGCCATCTGCTCAGCAGATAACGCAAGTGTACTTGGTACATATAAATACTTATCACGGGTGTAAATCTTAAATTTTACGTTATGGCAAGTCAATGTGTCGTAAATCCAACAAATTATAAAATTAATAGTTTTAAATTTAATTTAATTTAAATAGATTTCTGCATGAATATAAAACGAGTATTTTAGTGATTTGTTATTTAAGGATGAGATATAAAGCATTTAATAAACATTATAATTATATGTTAATTAATAACATATACACAACACAATGTTTGATTTATGGGTGTAGCGAGATTATTAATCGCCAATAATGTATTTCATGGCGATATATTCTTTTTTTTTGTTGTATGTCATTTCTGTTTTTTTAAGAAAAAGATAAACACAGGCGCCGGGCATTAGTTTACCGGTTGGTTTATCAGAAATATTACTGTGTTATTGCCGGTATCAAATTACAGGATGGCTGTTTATCCGGCTGAAAATAAAAGGAATCATCAGCAGATCAACTTGATTTTTATCGGTAAATAAATAAGGAGCAGGTATATCAGGCAGTGGTGTGAATGCCCCTCCAAAAAATGATAAATTTTCCTGTTCTTGTGTACATTAAATCCGGTCTTGTATATATTCATCGTTTAGCTTTTTGTGTCATTTACTCATTAGATTGACAGGAAATACGTCGTATGAAAAAGATGAAAGGTATATTTATTGCTCTTGCTGTAACGGCTTTATTAGGGGGCTGTGCCCGTACTGCACCCATTCTGACGCCTCAAACCTCTGTTACTGCTAATGTTTCGGCTGATAAAGTAAAAACAGCTATTCTGGAAGCAGGTCAGAAACGTGACTGGATTATGAAACAGACCGCTCCGGGTGTTATTGAAGGTAAACTGATTTCACGCGATCACACTGTCCGGATCAAGGTTACCTATAGCGCAACTTCTTATAAAATCAGTTATGTTGACAGCCAGAATCTGAAAGCCTCTGATGGTAAGATTCATAAAAGTTATAATCGTTGGGTAAATAACCTGGATAAAGATATTCAGCTCCGCCTTGCTGCTCTGTAAATATAACTCTGATAAAAATGTAATTTCACTAAGGTGAAATTACATTTAATTTATAATTATGATAAAAAAAATTAAAATTCGATAACGACGATATTTCTGCTTTTGATGCCATCAGCGACGCTCAGAAAATTGCATTTGCGCCCATGTTATTCCAGGCAACAATGTGTTTGCGCGACTTTGGTATTTTGGCTTTTCTTGATGAAAAAGGAAAAACAGGCGCACTTCTCAGTGAGATAACGCAGGCTGTTTCGTGCAGTGATTATGCGGTTTCTCTGCTGCTTGATATGGGGCTGACCGGTAAATTAATTTATATGAACGGGGAGTCTTACTGTCTGGGGAAAACCGGCTGGTTCCTGCTTCATGATGAAATGACCCGGGTGAATCTCGATTTTACACAACATCTTTGCTATCAGGGTTTGTTTTCACTGAAAGAATCACTGGAGAACGGCAAACCGGAAGGACTGAAAGTGTTCGGACCGTGGGAAACGATTTATCCTGCCCTGAGCCAGTTACCCGAACCGGCAAAAACCAGCTGGTTTAATTTCGATCATTTTTATTCAAGTGGTGCTTTCAACGCGGCCGTCAGTGTGATTGCAGAGTATTCTCCGTCTCAGCTTTATGATGTCGGCGGGAATACCGGAAAATGGGCGTTGATCTGCTGTGAGGCACTTCCCTGTATCAATGTGACCATCCTCGATTTACCGCAGCAGATAGCGCTGATGAAAGAAAATATCAGCACAACGGCCCATCATGCACGGATAGCCGGCACCGCCATTAATATTCTGGATGAGTCTGCGTTACCTGATGCGGCAGATATCTGGTGGATGAGCCAGTTTCTTGACTGTTTCACCCCTGAACAGATCGTTGCAATCCTGATAAAAATCCGCACTGCCATGAAACCCGGGGCAAAAGTCGCCATTATGGAGCTGTTCTGGGATTGTCAGCCGTATCATGCAGGTGCGTTCAGCCTGAATGCATCCTCACTCTATTTTACCTGCATGGCTAACGGAAACAGCCGCTTTTATGCACTGAGTGAATTTAAAACACTGCTGCACAATGCCGGGTTTGAGATTGAGCGTACGGAACATAATTTAGGCGTGGGGCATACTTTGCTTATCTGCACTCCGGCGGATAAATAGCCGGTACTGAAATATGCCTACCCAACATCATTCAGGATGCAGGCAGCCAACGAGCCTGCAGTTTGAATGAATAAGGGTATAAACATAATCTGATTGGTGAGTTTACGTATTTATGCGCTTTAGTATCGATATCCTTGACCGGACAGCGCTTGCACCGGGACTGACGACGACAGAAGAGTGGCTTGCGTGGAGCCGGCAGTCTGCACCGGTTATCAGTGCCGCACATCCGCTGCCTAAGTGTTCTCAGTTACCGATGATGATGGCGCGGCGCTTAAACAGCGGCAGCCGTCTGGCGGTCAACTGTGGACTGGAAATGCTGCGGAAACACCCGTCAGTGGATGCCATTGTGTTCAGCAGTCGCCACGGTGAGCTGGAGCGGAATTACCGTATCCTCAGCGAATTAGCGACACAAACCCCCGCGTCACCGACAAATTTTACGATGTCTGTTCATAATGCGGCGGTGGGGACTCTGGCGATTATTGCAAAATCCACTGTACCGACCTCGTCTGTTTCTGCGGGAAAAGAGAGTTTTCAGCAGGGATTATTCGAGGTGTTATCTTTATTACACGGCGGGCATAAATGTGTTCTTTTCGTGGATTTTGACGGCGCAATTCCGGATGTTTATCAGCCTGTTCTGCCTGACGGTACGCCTTTTCCGCCCTATGCCTGTGCGCTGGTACTGACAAAAGGAACGCAATGGTCGTGTACCGCACAGCCTGTTGTCCCGGCATCTTCAGAGCAGAGCAACCTTCCGCAGAGCCTGCAATTTTTAAACGGGCTTCTGAACGCGCAGAACCAATTTCATGTTACCGGTGATACCCACCGGTGGAACTGGCAGGGTAACTGACGATAATTATGCGTTTTATGTACTGGCCGGAGCGGCTCTGGCGGCAATGTATCACTCTGTTTTGCTTTGTGTTATTCGGCGTCGGCGGGGTATTACTCTCATTTATCTGGTTTAACGGCCTGTTTTTGTTTTGTCGGAATAAACCTCTGCGGGTAAGGCTTGCGCGGCGCAGTGTCAGTTATAGTTTCAGGTTGTTTTTATGGGTCACAAAAGTGCTGGGGGTGATGAGTTATACTGTCGGTGGCGCTGAAAAACTGCACCAGGATAAAGGCTGTCTTATCCTCGCGAATCACCCGACATTGCTGGATTATGTACTGATTGCCTCCGTCATGCCGGATGTGGATTGTCTGGTAAAATCAGCACTGCTGCGTAATCCGTTTGTCAGTGGCGTTATCCGTGCCTGCCACTATTTAGTGAATAACCAGCATGACATTTTGCTGGAAGAGAGCCGGGAGCGCCTGGCGCAGGGCGATAATTTACTGATATTTCCCGCCGGTACCCGGACGACACCGGGTGTGCGGACACCATTTCAGCGGGGAGCGGCAAATATTGCCCTGCGGTGTGATTGCCCGGTACGCTTTATTCATATTTATAACAGTGAAACGGCGCTGACGAAACAGAGCCGCTGGTATGATATTCCGCAACAAAAACTGCGTTATAACATAGTGATAGGTGAACGACTGGAAAGTGATCAACTGATTGATCCGAAAACCGAATTACCGTCTCTGCGGGCGCGGCAACTGACGCGTATTTTTGAAAGCCGTTTACTGTGACCATTAAATTTACACCGTCATTAAACTTACATAACCATTAAATTTTAGATAATCATTGGGATTTAGACTTGCTATGGCCGATATATCATCAGTGCAGAATGCATTAAAACAACTCATTATTGACACGCTGAATCTGGAAGATATTGCCCCGGACGAGATTGAAACGGATGCCCCGCTGTTTGGTGACGGGCTGGGTCTGGATTCTATCGATGCGCTGGAACTGGGACTGGCGATTAAAAACCGGTATGGCGTTGTTTTATCTTCGGACAGCGATGAAGTCCGTAAACATTTTTATTCTGTTGCCACGTTAGCAGCATATATTGACTCACAGAAATAACCGGAAATAACGATGAAACAGGAAGAACTTTATCAGGAGATCAGTCAGTTGCTGGTTTCTTTATTTGAAATTGAACCCGATCAGATCAAACCGGAATCCCGTCTGTATGAAGACCTGGATCTCGACAGTATTGATGCGGTGGATATGATTGTTTATCTTCAGAAAAAAACCGGAAAAAAAATCAAACCGGAAGCCTTTAAAAGTGTCCGTACAGTGCAGGATGTTGTTGATGTGCTGAGCGACCTTTTTACTGAAGAATAATCAGGCTGCTATGCAACACGTTGGCGGCTATCGCCGGTATGTTCCGTTATTGTTCAGAGGGGCGGATATTGTCCTGATGATCCTCTGGCCGTTTGTGGTGCTGTATCTCCTTTATCTCGGGAAGATGCAGCTCACAGGCGCGGTACTGCTGGGCTATTTTGTTGTGCGTTTTGTGTTGTTATCAAAAACGGCACGGCACAATAAACGGCTGACACTGATACTGACCGCGACAGGCGTATTGCTCTGCACGCTGAGCATACTGTTTAAAAACCATCAGGCGCTGATGTATTACCCGGTTGCGGTAAACGTTACGTTACTGGCGGTGTTCAGCTACAGCCTGTACCGCCCGCCCTCGGTAATTGAACAGCTCGCCCGTTTGCAGACGCCGGATCTCAGCCCGCACGGGCAGCGTTATACGTTCCGGGTCACACAGGTCTGGTGCCTGTTTTTTATTCTGAACGGGACGATTGCGCTGCTGACAACGCTATCAGGTGATGTGACCCTCTGGGCGTTGTGGAACGGATTTATCAGTTATTTACTGATTGGTTTGTTATTTGCCGGGGAATGGTGTGTCCGCAGACGGGTGCAGCGCAATGATCCGCAGCAGAACCAACACAAGATTAAGTCATAATATGGAAAATCATTACCGTCCTGTATCTCAGTGGCTGGCAGCCGCGCCGGAAACCCCGGTGTTACGTCATGAAGGGCGGATAATCACCATTGCCGGACTGACGCAACAGGTAAGCCTGCTGTGTCAGCCGCTTATCCGGCATCCTGCGCAGGCGTGTATATTGTGCTTTCAGGACAGCGCACATTTTATTGTGGCGCTGCTGGCGGTGCTGCATGCCGGAAAAACACCGGTACTGCCCGGTAATCATGACCCCGCACAATGCCTTGCCCTGACGGACAGTAATACACTGTTGCTGACAGATGGCGTTCTGCCGCCATTTTCTGACGGCTGGTTTACCCCGGCGTATCAGGATGTGTCTGTGCCGGTTCAGCCGTTACCGGCGATCCCGGCGGACAGTTATCTGTCACTTTATACGTCCGGCTCCGGCGGCACACCCAAACGTGTTGATAAATCACTGGCGGTTATGGATACGGAAGCCCGCTGGCTGGCGTCATTATGGGAACATTCATTTCATGCGGGATGTGTCCGTGGCTCTGTCAGTCATCAGCATTTATATGGTCTGACATTTTGTCTCTGGCTGCCGCTTTCTCTCGGGTATCTGACGGATACCACAATAGTCGAATTCCCGGAGCAGCTTGCGTATCCGGAACCCTATATTTTTATCACCAGCCCCGCGTTTTTGCAGTTCCTCGACCATAACCTGGCGCCGCCGGTCTGGTCTTTTATTATTTCTGCCGGTGGAAAACTGGAATGGGCGCTGGCCGATGCGACTCTGCGCTGGGGCGCGGTTGCGGTGAATGAAATATACGGCAGCACGGAAACCGGTGTGGTTGCACACCGGGAAAGACGCAGCGGTGACAGCGCCTGGCAGTTGTTTGACGGCGCGACACTCTCTGCGGCGCAGGGCGAATCTTACTATTATCTGCATTCTGCACTGCTGGCACCGCAGACGCATTTCCTGCTGGAAGATAAGCTGCAACTGACGGATGACGGCGGGTTTATTCTCGCCGGGCGCACCGATAAAATTATTAAAATTGGTGAGAAACGCATTTCTGTCACGGCAATTGAAAACCGTCTGATTGAACATCCGGCTGTCGCGGATGTGGCTGTTGTGCCGGTATCCCGCCGTGGGCGGACCTATCTGGGTGCGGTTGTGGTGGTTTGTGCCGGGACAAAAACACCCGGAGCGGAGCAGTTTGCACAGTGGCGCGCTTTTTTACGGCATCACACCGATCCTGTGGCTGTTCCCAGGTTTTGGCGTGTGGTTCCGGTTATTCCGTTAAATCCGCAGAGCAAACGATCATGGTCGGTATTACAGGAGTTATTTAATGTTACCGGTTGAAAAAACGCACTCATTAACAGGTCCGGATGCGCTGAGCGTAACACTGACTATTCCGCCATCCCTTTCCTGGTTTGAGGGACATTTTGATTCTCAGCCGGTGTTACCCGGCGTGGCGCAAATTGAATGGGCAATACATTATGCGGCGCGCTATCTCAATGTTAATGCCGCATTTTCATCACTGGAACAGGTGAAGTTTTTATCGCCCATTCTGCCGCAGGATGAGGTCACGCTGCTGCTGACATGGGATGCACAACTGCAAAAATTACAGTTCCGTTATCACGCCTTTCCGTCAGCGGATGCGGAACCGGTACTGATGAGCAGCGGGAAAATCCGGTTATGTCCTTAATTCTTTCTGCCGGGATCTCTGTTGCGCCTGCGCTGTTTAAGCCCTGTGCACTGATCCCCTGCTATAACCACGGAAAAACGCTGGCGGCAGTCGTCTCAGCACTGACAGCACAGAACCTTGATTGTCTGGTGGTTGATGACGGCAGTGATGAAACCACACAGAGCGATATCGCCGCCGTACAGGCAGCATTCCCGCAGTGTCAGGTGTTGCGCCTGGCGCAAAATCTCGGTAAAGGCGGGGCGCTGGAGGCGGGTTTTCGTCTGGCTGCCGGACGGGGATACACACATGCATTGCAGGTTGATGCTGATGGTCAGCACGATCTCAATGCGGTTGCGCAACTGCTTGCGATGTCGACTGAAACGCCGGACAACCTTATCTCCGGTCAGCCGGTGTATGACGGATCTGTGCCCAAATCCCGCCTTTACGGGCGCTATATCACGCATTTCTGGGTGTGGATTGAAACATTATCCTTTTCCCTGAAAGACAGTATGTGCGGCTTTCGGGTTTATCCTCTCGCCGCAACGCTTGCTGTGATGGATAAGGTTCGGGTGGGGCAGCGCATGGATTTTGATACTGAAATTATGGTTCGCCTCTATTGGGACGGGACAGACAGCCGCTTTCTGCCGACCCGGGTGTATTATCCGCAGGCCGGTATTTCGCATTTTGATGTGGTGAAAGACAATGTGCGTATTTCCAAAATGCATACGCGGCTGTTCTTCGGCATGTTACCCCGTATTCCGCGTCTTTTATGGCGCAGACCCGTCCGGCACTGGGGTGCGACGGCTGAGCGGCGCGGTGTCTGCGGTATGCGCTTTATGATAAAAGTCTATAATCTGCTTGGTCGTAAGCCATTTCAGTTTCTGCTGCTGTTTGTGGCGGGTGGGTTGTGGCTGACCGGCGGAAAACAGAGCCGGGCTTCCCGTGATTATCTGCAAAAAATCCGTACCCGCTATCAGGCACTGGGCAGGAAGGCACCTTCCGGACTGAACAGTTATCGTCACTTTCTGCGCTTCGGGGAAGCGATGCTGGATAAAGTCGCGGGCTGGAGTGGAAAACTGGTCTGGAACCGCGATGTTGCGTTTGCTCCCGGTGCACTGTCTGTACTGGAGTCTGACTCTGCGGGCGGAAAGCTTATTCTTGCCTCACACCTCGGGGATATTGAAGTGTGCCGCGCGCTGGCGGAAACCGGGATGATCAAACGTATAAATGCCCTGGTTTTTCATGAGCATGCCGCCCGTTTTCAGCAAATTATGGCGGAAGTCGCGCCGCAGGCGATGCTGAATCTTATCTCAGTAACGGCTATCACACCTGATATCGCAGTCTTATTGCAGGATAAAATACAGGCCGGTGAATGGGTGGCGATTGTCGGGGACAGGATTGCTGTCTCCAGCTCTCAGCACAATACCCGGCGCATCAGTTGCAGCCCGTTTCTGGGCATACCGGCACCTTTCCCGCAGGGACCCTTTATTCTGGCAGCATTACTCAAATGCCCCGTGGTACTGATGTTCGCCCTGAAAGAGCAGGGGCGCATCATTATTCACAGCGAGGCGTTTGCCGACCCTGTGGTATTGCCGCGCAAACAGCGTGATGCGGCATTGCAGACCTATATTGATCAGTATGCGGCGCGCCTTGAGCACTACACACTGCTCTCCCCCCTGGACTGGTTTAATTTTTATCCTTTCTGGCAGTTACCTGCCGATTCTGTCTCACCGGAGGAAAACCGCCATGTTGTCTGATCCGCGTTTTACTATCGATGTGGATGTTTTTATCCCCTTTCATGACTGTGATCCGATGGGGATTGTCTGGCACGGTAACTATCTGCGTTACTTTGAAGTCGCGCGGGAGCAACTGCTTAATCAGTTTGACTACGGCTACCGGCAAATGCTGGATTCCGGTTATGTCTGGCCTGTCGTGGATGTAAAAGTGAAATACCGCCGGTCAGCGCGTTTCGAGCAAATCGTGACGGTTCGTGCCGTAATCGCCGAATATGAAAACAGATTAAAGATTAATTATATTATCAGCGATAAAAAAACGGGTGAAAAACTGACAACCGGTTACACCATACAGGTCGCGGTTGAGAAGCATACCAATGAGCTGCAATTTGTCAGCCCGGATATTTTATTTGCCCGGATGGGGATCGAAAAGTGAAATACATTGTGATAGTACTGCTGTTTATTTCCGGTCTGGCGCAGGCGCTGACCATTGATGAACTGCGCGATACCTTTGCCACTCAGACAACCGTGAGAGCCAAATTTACCCAGGAGCGGCAGATAAAAAATATCAGAGCGCCGCTTATTTCGACGGGATCTATGTTGCTGTCTCAGGAAAAAGGGTTGTGGTGGCAGCAGCGTGAGCCATTTGTTACCACGCTTATTCTGCGCGATAACGAGATGATTCAGCGCATGAACGGACAGCCTGATCAGACCATTACGGCAGAAAATAATCCACAGATGTTTCAGTTTAATGCCCTGATGAGGGCGCTTATCAAAGCGGACAAAACCGTGCTGGAAAATCATTTCACCACCACATTTACCGACAAAGGGCAGGGGAAATGGCAATTGCATCTGGTGCCGGTGACGACTCCGCTCGACAAGTTGTTTTCTGAGATTAGCCTGAGTGGTTCGCAGGTGATCGAACAGGTTGTGCTGACAGATAAACAGGGCGATGCAACAACGATTACTTTTTCAGACCATCAGCTTATGCCGGAAAACCTGACACCGGAAGAGGCGCGCTATTTTGACTGAGCGTATATTTGGTACAGGCGCGCGGATCTGGGCGGGATGCTGCCTTTTGCTGGTGGCGCTTTTTATCTGGCTGCTGCCCCAGGCGCGCATTGCATCCAGTGTGATGGCGCTGCTGCCGGTACAGGTGATAAGCAGTGCGTCTCCGGCGCTGTCTGAGGGGTTTCTTGCCAGGCTTGATAAACAGCTGGTCTGGCTGGTCAGCCCGGCGGCGGGGGCGCCGCAGGTGCAGGATAATGCCGCCTCTTCTTGGCTTAACCAACTGAAAAAACAGCCCTTTATGGCATCAGTCAACGGGCCGGTAACGGCGGAGCAGCAGAAATCATGGGGTGAATTTTACTATCGCCACCGTAACGCTCTGGTTGATGAGCAAACCCGCGCCCGGCTACAGAACGGGGAGCAGCAGGCGGACTGGATCACCGGACAACTGTTTTCTGCTTTTTCAGGGCTGAGCAGCGTTGAGCTGCAACATGACCCGATGCTGCTGGTGCGCGGATCACAACTGGCGTTACAGCAGGCGGGCAGTAAATTTTCACTGCGTAACGGCTGGCTGACCGTATCCGATGCCGAGGGGCGGACGTGGTATATGATCCACGGAGAACTGAATGACGGCGCAGGTGAGCTGAAAAAATCACATGAGACGGTCAGTACGCTCGAAGCGATGCAACAAGACTGGCTGAAAGCCAATCCCGGCGGGCAGATCAAAGTACGCGGCAGCTTGTATTACAGTGATTACGCCAGCCAACAGGCTCAGTCAGACATGAGCCGTCTGGGAACGGTAACCGTTCTGGGTGTCTTTTTGCTGATTGTCGCGGTTTTCCGCTCAATAAGACCGCTGTTCCTCTGCCTGTTTTCTGTGCTCACCGGCAGTTTGTGCGGGGTGGTGGCAACACTGCTGGTTTATGGCGAAATCCATCTGCTGACCCTGGTGATGAGTATGAGTATTATCGGGATTTCTGTGGATTATGCGATTTACTATCTGACAGAACGGATGGTTTACGGGCAGCAGAGCAGCCCGCGCGAAAGTCTTTTAAAAGTACGCCCTGCGCTTATTCTGGCGCTGGGTACGACCGTTTCCGCGTATCTGATTATGATGCTGGCACCTTTCCCCGGTATCCGCCAACTGGCGCTGTTTGCCGCTGCCGGTCTGACCGGCGCGTGCCTGACGGTTATCACGCTTTTCCCGGTACTGGTGCGCGGATTACCTGTCCGCCCGGTTCCTTTCAGTATGTTGCTGCTGCGCTGGCTGGCTGTCTGGCGGCATAATAAATGGGTCAGAACCGGGCTGCCTCTGCTGGCTGTACTATTCTCGCTGGCGGGGATCAGTCAGCTACGGATTAATGATGATATCGCGGCATTGCAGGCACTGCCTCAGACCCTGGCAGAGCAGGATCGCGATATCGGCGAAATGACCGGTCAGCGCAGTGACCAGACCTGGTTTCTGGTAACCGGTGCATCGCCGGAGCAGGCATTTCAGCGCCTGGAAAATATGTTACAGCCACTGGATGCCCTGCGGGCAAAAGGCGTTTTCAGTGCGTATCAGCGCGTGCCGTTTTATTCACAGCAACGTCAAAGTCAGAATGCAAAATTAGTCCGCGATGCCGCACCCGGCGTACTTACCCGTTTACAGGCTATCGGCACGGAAGATCCGGTTATTGACACGTCCGCTATGTCAGTTACACCGGAAGAATGGCTGGCATCACCTGTCAGTCAGGGCTGGCGTCTGATGTTACTCACGCTGCCCGGAACCGGTGAAACCGGGATATTACTGCCGGTAACCGGCGTGAAAGATACCGGGGCGCTGGCAAAACTGGCTGATGATCATGAGGGCGCAAGCTGGATCGCCCGTAAAGCGCAGTTTGATGAGCTTTTCGGTTTCTACCGGCTGGTTCTGAGTATTCTGCTGGGCGTGGCATTTTGTGTCGTGGTGGTGACTTATCTTTTCCGCGAAGGGATAAAAAGAGGGCTGGTGTGTGTTATCCCGACCACGCTGTCACTGCTGGTTGCGCTGGGCGCGCTCGGCATAAGCGGAATGCCGCTCAATCTCTTTTCTCTGTTGGCGCTGGTGCTGGTACTGGGCATAGGGATTAATTACAGCATCTTTTTCAGTAACCCGAAAGGCACCGCACTGACATCACTGCTGGCGGTAACTGTTGCACTCTGTACCACATTACTGACCCTGGGAATGCTGGTGATGAGTGCCACCCAGGCAATACAGGGATTCGGACTGGCGCTGTGCGCCGGTATCTTCAGTGCATGGTTGTTCTCCCCGCTGACAATGGGCACAACCAAACAACGACATAAAAACAAGGTACGATAATGCGTTCAGTCTGTTTTCTCTTTTTATTTATCTTAACCGGATGCGTAACACCACAGCAGGATAAGCAGCCCCGCGCCTGGCTCAAGCCCGGCGTCAGTGTGATCCTTCCGTCACCGGGACTGGATATGCCGGTCAGTGAGCAGCAATTGCTGACCGCAAACGTCAAAGGAAAATCCTATTCGCTGGTGGCGCTGCTGGATGCAGATAAAGAGCAACTGACGCTTGCCGGGCTCTCTTCTCTGGGGATCCGCCTGTTTTTACTCCATTATGATAAAGACGGGATCCGGACCGAACAATCGGTGATGCTGCCGGAGATCCCGCCTGCGGAGCAGGTGCTGTCAGATATTATGCTCAGTTACTGGCCGGTGGCGCGCTGGGCGCCTCAGTTACCGCAGGGATGGACTCTGACTGATAACGGTGACCAGAGAGAGCTGCGGGATGAACAGAAACAGATTGTCAGCCTTATTACTTACAGTAACGCACAGGGAGAGCGCATCCCTGTGCAGATAGACAATCAGATATTCAGTTATCAGATAATCATCTCTCATCTGGAAACCACGCCATGATTTACATTAATGCGGTTGGCATGCTCAATGCGCTGGGAAATAACACGCAAGAGATCCGCCGTAATCTGCCGCTGCGCCATGCGCCCGGTATGAAAGCGCGGGATAACTGGTTACAGTCAGGTGATGCGTGTGTGCTGGGTGGCGTGCAGGCGGAGCTTCCTGATGTTCCGGTGCATTTGCATGCACATAACAGCCGTAATAATCGTCTGTTGCTGGCGGCATTAGAGCAGATCCGCGAACCGGTGACCCGGATGATACACACTTATGGTGCGGATCGTATTGCGGTGATCCTCGGTACCAGTACCTCGGGGCTGGATGAGGCGGATCACTTTATTGATGCGCACTTTCAGTCAGGGGAAGCGCCGGGCTACCATTATTATCAGCAGGAGCTGGGTGATCCTGCCCGGTTTCTTGCCGCTAACCTCAGCCTGACCGGACCTGCCTATACACTGTCTACCGCCTGTTCATCCAGCGCGCGGGCGGTATTGTCGGGTCAGCGTCTGATTAAGGCGGGGCTGGTGGATGCGGTGATTGCCGGGGGCGCTGATACACTCAGCCGGATGCCAATCAATGGCTTTAACAGCCTTGAGGCACTCTCATTGACGCTGTGTCAGCCGTTTGCGCAGGATCGCCCCGGAATAACCATCGGTGAGGGTGCAGCACTGTTACTGATGAGCCGCGAACCGGCAGACGTGGCTTTTCCCGGCGGCGGGGAGTCCGGAGATGGTTATCATATGTCTGCGCCTGAGCCTGACGGCAAAGGTGCGGAGCAGGCAATCCGCATGGCGCTGGATAACGCGGGACTGACAATCGGGGATATCGGCTATATTAATCTGCACGGGACAGGAACACCGCTCAATGATGCGATGGAATCCACTGTCATCAACCGGCTTTTTGGTACGGATACCCCCTGTAGTTCAACCAAACCGCTGACCGGTCACATGCTGGGCGCTGCCGGAGCCGGGGAGGCGGGGCTGTGCTGGCTTATCCTGAAAGAGAATCTGGCGTTACCGGCGCAGATTTTTACGGATAAACCGCAGGATAGTCAATTACCGTCCTGTGGTCTGCTGACCACAGAAATTCCTTTGCGCAAGCCGGTGATCCTGTCGAATTCGTTTGCATTCGGTGGCAATAACTGTGCTCTGATATTTGCAGGAGTGACGCATGATATATGATAAACCGGCGGCGTATCTGCCGCATTCGGCACCCATGGTACTGCTGGAAAGCGTTATCAGCGTGGAGCCGGAAAGTGCCCGGTGTGATGTTGTTGTCACAGCACCGGGCGTGCTCGGGCGGTTTCTTGATAAAAACGGGAACCTGCCCGGATGGTATGCTATTGAATTGCTGGCTCAGACAGTCGGCGTCTGGTCCGGCTGGCACCAGCAGCAGAATCAGGTTTCTCAGCCTGCGGTGGGACTGCTTCTCGGCGGGCGCGGAATTAAATGTAGCTGTCCGGCATTTCCGGCAGGTGCGCGTTTATCAGTAACGGTCAGGCTTCAGTTAAAAGATGACAATATCGGCAGCTTTGAGGGCGAGATAAGTGCGGGAGATATCAGCCTGGCGACCGGGCGGATCACCACTTATCAGCCCGCATTTGATGAGCTGACAGCGCTTTTCCAGCGCGATTGTTACTGTCATTAATAAGAAAAAACAGTTAATTAAATCAACACAGTCAATTAAACCAAAAGACATAATAATGATGAAAAATCGTAATCGTACCGTTCTGATCACCGGTGCCAGCAAAGGCATCGGCAAAGCGATAGCCATAAAACTGGCGCAGGATGGTTTTGATATTGTGGTTCACTATTTACAGGATAAAACAGGTGCGCTGGAAACACTGGCTCAGATTGACGCCGCCGGTGCGCAGGGACGGCTGATTCAGTTTGATGTTTCTTTGCGGGAGAACACGCAGGAGATCCTGGAGCAGGATATTGCCGCGCACGGTGCTTATTATGGCGTGGTGTGCAATGCAGGGATCACCCGGGACGGGGCATTCCCGGCACTGACCGGCGAAGATTGGGACGATGTCATCAGTACCAATCTCGACAGTTTTTATAATGTTATTAAGCCCTGTATTATGCCGATGATTGGTCTGCGCAACGGCGGGCGGATAATCACGTTGTCATCAGTATCCGGACTGACGGGAAATCGCGGACAGGTCAATTACAGTGCCGCTAAAGCCGGTATTATCGGTGCCACAAAAGCCCTTGCGGTTGAACTGGCAAAACGAAAAATTACCGTAAACTGCATTGCGCCCGGTTTAATTGAAACCGGCATGATTGCGATGGAGCCGGCGGCGCTGGAACAGGCGATGGCGATGATCCCGATGAAACGCACCGGCTCTCCGGATGAAGTCGCCGGGCTGGCATCGTATCTGATGTCAGATATCGCGGGCTATGTCACCCGGCAGGTTATTTCAGTCAACGGAGGTATGTTATGAATCATCGGGTCGTTATCACCGGAATGGGTGGCGTCTGTGCCTTCGGCGAAAACTGGGATGCGGTTAAAGCACGGATACTGAAAGGCGAAAATGCCGTTCAGGTGATGCCTGAATGGGCTGAATTTGACGGGTTGAATACTC
The DNA here is from genome assembly GCF_001676155.1 of Morganella psychrotolerans. GTDB lineage: Bacteria > Pseudomonadota > Gammaproteobacteria > Enterobacterales > Enterobacteriaceae > Morganella > Morganella psychrotolerans. The sequence continues at coordinate 525,702 of NZ_LZEW01000012.1, forward strand.
AGTTGGCAGCACCAATTCCGGAATTTATTCTGCCGGAGCACTATACCCGTAAAAAAATCCGCTCAATGGGACGGGTTTCCCTGCTGGCGACCCGTGCCAGTGAACTGGCGCTGACAGATGCGGGGCTGATTGACGACCCGGTGTTAACCAGCGGAGAAACGGGGATAGCTTACGGCTCTTCAACCGGCAGCACCAAACCGGTCAGTGAATTTGCCACTATGCTGACGGAAAAACACACGCACAATATTACCGGTACAACTTATGTTCAGATGATGCCGCATACCACAGCCGTTAACGCCGGGTTATTTTTCGGTTTACGGGGGCGCGTTATCCCGACTTCCAGCGCCTGTACTTCCGGCAGTCAGGCGATTGGCTATGCTTATGAAGCCATCCGTCATGGTTACCAGACGGTGATGGTTGCCGGCGGTGGCGAAGAACTGTGTCCGTCTGAATCCGCAGTATTTGATACCTTGTTTGCCACCAGCCAGAAAAACGACGCGCCGAAAACCACACCGGCGCCGTTTGACGCAGCCCGTGACGGGCTGGTTATCGGCGAAGGCGCAGGCACGTTAATCCTGGAAAATTACGAGCACGCCCTTGCACGCGGAGCTACTATTTACGGGGAAATTCTCGGCTTTGCCACTAACTGTGACGCGGCACATATCACGCAGCCTAAAATCGAAACTATCCAGATTTGTATCGAAAAAGCCCTGAAAAATGCCGGGTTGCAACCGCAGGATATCGGCTATATCAGTGCGCACGGTACAGGAACGGAGCGGGGCGATATTGCAGAAAGTCAGGCGACGGCGAATATTTTCGGCAAGAATACCCCGGTTTCTTCCCTGAAAAGCTATTTTGGTCATACGCTCGGCGCCTGTGGTGCGCTGGAAGCCTGGATGAGCCTGGCGATGATGCGTGAGGGCTGGTTTGCACAAACCCTGAACCTGAATAATCCTGATCCTCAGTGCGGAGAGCTTGATTACATCATGGGTGCGCCGCGTAAAATTGATACCGGGATTATTCAGACCAATAACTTTGCATTCGGGGGTATTAATACCTCGATTGTGATAAGCCGCGTCTGACCTGATGCACTGCACAGACCGTGTTGTTATCTGGCTGGCGGATATTGCGGCGCTGTGCAGTGATGATAAGGCCTGTGCAGAGGTTCTGTCCGTCTGCGGGGGCGCTGCCCGTAATACGCCCTCTTTTATTGCCGGGCGGCGTCTGCTGGCTCATGCGGTCGGTTATGACGCGTTGCGAACCATTAATCTCTCTGCGCAGGGAAAACCCTGTTTTGCCGACCCTGCGCAACCCCGGTTCAGCATCAGTCACAGCCGTGACTGTATTGCGCTGGCGATGACCGGCGGGTCAGATATCGGGCTTGATATTGAAGTTATCCGTCCCCGCCCCCGGCATCGTTATCTCAGCCTGGCGGCGCGCTATTTTAGTGCCGGCGAACAATCTGCGCTGCATTGTGCGCCGGATGAAGAAACCGCACTCTCGTGCTTCTGGCATAGCTGGACAGCTCACGAAGCGGTAATCAAGCAGCGGGGGGAGACTGTCTGGCAAATCAGACCGGATGATACAGACAGCAGCGCACTGGACACACAGCAACTGCAACTGCTGGCGCTGCATACTCCTGAGTGCGCAGTTTCATTGTGTTGCTCTGTCGGTTTACTGTGTTCTACTCCTCAGTGGGTCTGTCTGCCTCCTGAATGAGAGTATAACAGTGGAGAGCTTTATTTATTCTCTTCCCGTTATTGAAAGAGCGTAATAATGAATTTATTAAGAGCGCTGCTTCCTGTTGTTGAGAATAGTTATAAAATAAGATTTATATTCATTCCCATCTGATTTCATCGGGGTATATATTTATTTAATTATAAGAAATGAAAATAAAGACACGGTAAAGCATACGTGTTTTATGATGCATAATAGCGATATGATTTTTCCCGTTAAGTTAAATAAGAAAAACAAATAACGTCCACTTTTTAATCTTTAGTATGAAAATCATACAAGGCCCCCGGTTGTCTCTCATTGTTTTTATCCGGAAATCAAAACGATTCACATTCTGCTATCCGTTGTGCTGACTGGTCTTAGCTGTTCTGCTGACTCCATTCACGTAGCATTTTTGTCATTCTTACAGAGGGTTTTAATCTTTAGGAATAGTCAAAAGCCAGATTTAACATTCAGACGTTTATATCGTTTTAAATGTTAAATTTTAATAAAAACATCTGATTGCCTCTGTCTGTATTCCAATGCTATGAATGTTTTATTATTTTATCTCTTTTTGTTACTTATAACCCCGCTCAATACCCTTATTTTTAGTGTTGATTTTGTTCTGTGTCGCATTAATTATTTAAAAAAAACGATTACATTATGTCTCAAATAAACACTACGGAATAATAGAATGATTGAAGATAATACTTTTATCACTTCTGAGGGTATTAACCGGCGCGGCTTTCTGAAACTCTGTGCTGCATTAGCAGCAACTATGGGTCTCAGTTCAAATGCCTCTGCCGAAATTGCGGCGTCCGTCAGCCGTAAGGATTGTCCCCCCGTCATCTGGATATCTGCACAGGAGTGTACCGGTTGCACTGAGTCCCTGCTCCGGGCGACGCACCCGACAATCGAAAACCTCTTACTTGATATGATTTCTCTGGAGTACCACGAGGTACTCTCCGCCGCATTTGGTCATCAGGCCGAAGCGAATAAGCACAATGCCATCGAGAAATACAAAGGCAAGTATGTGCTGGTGGTGGATGGCTCTGTGCCGCTGAAAGATGATGGCATTTATTGCATGATCGCGGGCGAACCGATTGCCGACCACATCCGTAAAGCGGCTGAGAATGCGGCTGCGATTATTGCTATCGGCTCTTGTGCCGCATGGGGTGGTGTTGCGGCAGCGGGCGATAACCCGACCGGCGCGGTGGGTCTTCAGGAAGTGCTGCCGGGCAAAACCATTATTAATATCCCGGGCTGCCCGCCGAATCCGCACAATTTCCTGGCAACGGTTGTGCACATTATTACCTACGGCACCGTACCGAAACTGGATAGCAAAAACCGTCCGCTTTTTGCCTACGGACGTTTGATCCACGAACATTGTGAGCGCCGCGCACATTTTGATGCCGGTCGTTTTGCCAAAGAGTTCGGCGACGAAGGTCACCGCGAAGGCTGGTGTCTCTATCACCTGGGCTGCAAAGGACCGGAAACCTACGGCAACTGCTCGACATTACAGTTTTGTGATGTCGGCGGCGTGTGGCCGGTGGCTATCGGGCATCCCTGCTATGGCTGTAACGAAGCCGGTGTCGGCTTCCATAAAGGTATCCATCAGCTTGCTTCTGTGCAGAACCCGACTCCGCGTGCGGAAAAACCGGATGTGGATCTGAAAGAGGGCGGCGTGGTTTCCGGTGGTGCCATCGGGTTGCTCGGCGGTGTTGTCGGGCTGGTTGCCGGTGTCAGTGTTATGGCGGTGCGTGAGCTGGGGCGTCAGCAAAAGAAAAATGATGCTGACTCGCCGCGGGGAGAGTAACTGTGAACAGGCGTGACTTTATTAAAGTAGCCTCCGGCGGGGCTTTGCTTCTGGGGAGTTCCTCCGCAGGTCATGCGGCGGCAGAAAACCGCCCGCCGATCCCGGGCTCGCTCGGCATGCTCTATGACTCAACATTGTGTATCGGCTGCCAGGCCTGTGTGACAAAGTGCCAGGATATCAACTTTCCGGGGCGTAACCCGCAGGGTAAACAGATCTGGTCCAACAATGACAAACTGTCACCGTACACTAACAATATTATTCAGGTGTGGCAGAGCGGTACGGGTGAGCACAAAGATCAGGAAAAAGACGGTTATGCCTACATCAAAAAACAATGTATGCATTGCGTTGATCCTAACTGTGTCTCTGTCTGTCCGGTCGGCGCACTGAAAAAACATCCGGTCACCGGCATCGTGCATTATGACAAAGATGTCTGTACCGGGTGTCGTTACTGCATGGTCGGCTGTCCGTTTGATGTGCCGAAATATGATTACGACAATCCGTTCGGGATGATCCACAAGTGTGAGCTGTGCAATCAGAAAGGCGTGGAACTGCTGGATAAAGGCAGATTGCCCGGCTGTGTGGACGTGTGTCCGACCGGTGCGATTATTTTCGGCTCCCGCGAAGACCTGATGAGTGAAGCCAAAAAACGTCTCGGACTGAACGCAGGCGAGGAGTACCGCTATCCGCGCCAGACCCTGAAAACCGGCGATGAGTATAAACACACCGTACCTTCTTACTACCCGCATCTTTACGGGGAAAAAGAGGGCGGCGGTACTCAGGTGATGGTGCTGACCGGCGTGCCGTATAAAAATCTGCAATTACCTGAACTGGCTGAACTTTCAACCGGCGCCCGCTCGGAAAATATCCAGCACACCCTTTATAAAGGCATGATCCTGCCGCTTGCTGTTCTGGCGGGTCTGACAGTGCTGGTACGCCGCAATACCAAAAACGACCATCATGACGGAGGGGATGACCATGAGTCATGATCCTAAACCACTGGGCGGAAAATTATTCAGTAAGCCGATCATCATTTTCGGACCGCTTGTTATCCTCTGCGCGCTGCTTATCGTCAAACGTCTGATTTTCGGGCTGGGATCTGTCTCAGATCTGAACGGCGGCTACCCGTGGGGGATCTGGATTGCTTTTGATCTGCTGATCGGCACCGGATTTGCCTGTGGTGGCTGGGCGCTGGCGTGGGCGGTATATGTCTTTAATAAAGGGGAATATCACCCGCTGGTGCGCCCTGCGCTGCTGGCAAGTCTGCTGGGGTATTCACTGGGCGGATTGTCCATCACCATTGATTTGGGTCGTTACTGGAACATGCCGAACTTCTTTATTCCCGGCATCTTTAATGTGAATTCAGTCCTGCTGGAAACAGCGGTTTGTATGACGATTTATATCGGCGTGATGGCGCTGGAGCTTGCCCCGGCGGTATTTGAGCGCATGGGCTGGAAAGTGTCCCTCAAGCGACTGAATAAAATCATGTTTTTTGTGATTGCCCTCGGCGCATTGTTGCCTGCGATGCACCAGTCATCCATGGGTTCACTGATGATTGCCGCCGGTTATAAAGTACATCCGCTGTGGCAGAGCTATGAAATGCTGCCGCTGTTCTCTCTGCTGACCGCTTTTATTATGGGTTTTTCCATTGTCGTGTTTGAAGGCTCACTGTTACAGAGCGGGCTGAAAGGCAACGGGCAGGATGAGAAAAACCTGTTTACCAAACTGGCTGTCACGGTCAGCGTGCTGATGGCGCTGTTTCTGATATTGCGTTTCGGCGAATTAATTTATCACGGCAAACTCGGTCTTGCTTTCGCAGGTGACTATTACTCTGCGATGTTCTGGACAGAGATTTTGCTGATGGCATTTGCGCTGGCGGTATTCAGCCTGCCGAAACTGCGCCGTGACTCACGTCTGCTCTTTATCGGCGCACTGAGCATGATGCTTGGTTGTGCGGCGTGGCGTCTCGCCTATTCACTACTCGCCTTTGATCCGGGAAATGGCTATCACTACTTCCCGTCGGCGGCAGAATTATTAATTTCGATTGGTTTCGTGGCTGTTGAGATCTGCGCGTACATCTTGTTGATCCGCCTGTTGCCGATAATTCCTCCTTTAAAAAAATCATCTGTTCACAATTATCATGAGGCGAGCAAGTCATGAGCCAGAGAATTACGATTGATCCGGTCACCCGTATCGAAGGGCATTTACGCATCGACTGTGAAATCGATAACGGCATGGTCACCAAAGCCTGGGCTTCCGGCACCATGTGGCGTGGTATGGAAAAAATTGTGAAGGGCAAAGATCCGCGTGATGCCTGGATGATCCTGCAACGCATCTGCGGCGTCTGCACAACCACGCATGCGCTGGCCTCTGTGCGCGCAGTGGAAAATGCCCTCAATCTGGATGTGCCGGTGAATGCGCAGCATATCCGCAATATCATACTGGCGGCACACACCACTCATGACCATATTGTTCATTTTTATCAGCTGTCCGCGCTGGACTGGGTGGATATCACCTCGGTACTGAAAGCCGATCCGGCGAAAGCCTCGGCGATGCTTAACGGCGTATCAAGCTGGTCGCTGAACAGTACGCAGGAATTCACCCGGGTGCAGGAAAAAATCAAAACGCTGGTGGAGAGCGGGCAACTGGGTATTTTTGCCAACGGCTACTGGGGACACCCGGCGATGCAGTTACCGCCGGAAGTCAATCTGATCGCCGTGGCGCACTACTTACACGCGCTGGAGTGTCAGCGCGATGCCAACCGCATTGTGGCGCTGTTGGGCGGAAAAACTCCGCATATTCAGAATCTTGCTGTCGGCGGTGTGGCGAATCCGATCAACCTTGACGGACTCGGCACTCTGAATCTTGAGCGCCTGATGTACATCAAATCATTCATTGATAAGCTCAATGATTTCGTCGAGCAGGTTTATAAAGTGGATACTGCCGTGATCGCGGCATTCTATCCGCAGTGGTTTGAAACCGGGCAGGGCGCGGTGAACTATCTGAGCACCCCTGAATTCCCGACTGACGGCAAAAACGGCAGTTTCCTTTTCCCCGGCGGTTACATTGAAAACGCAGATTTGAGCACCTTCCGCCCGATCACCTCTCAGGCAGATCCTTTCCTGCTCGAGGGGATTCAGGAGAGCGCAAAACACGCCTGGTATCAGGATGAAGAACCGCAAAAGCCGTGGGAAGGCACAACCAACCCGAATTACACCGGCTGGGATCCTGACGGCAAATATTCCTGGGTAAAATCGCCGACACTGTACGGTAAAACCGTGGAAGTGGGACCGCTGGCAAACATGTTCTGCAAACTGGCGGCAAAACATGAAGGCACGCAGGAAAAACTGAATGAAATTATTGCGGTTTATACACAATTAACCGGCAAACCATTGGAAGTGAAACAATTACACTCCACTCTCGGTCGTATTATCGGGCGCACAGTACACTGCTGTGAATTGCAGGCGGTTCTGCAACATCAGTATGCCGCGCTGATTGCCAACATCGGCACCGGCGACCATATTACCTATGTGAAACCGGATATCCCGGAAACCGGCGTCATCAAAGGCGTGGGCTTCCTGGAAGCACCGCGCGGGATGTTATCGCACTGGGTGGTTATCAAAGATGGTGTGATTGAAAACTATCAGGCGGTTGTGCCGTCCACCTGGAACTGCGGACCACGCAATAATAATGATGTGGTCGGGCCGTATGAACAGTCACTGGTCGGGCTGAAAATTGCCGATCCGGAGAAACCGCTGGAAGTGGTGCGGACTATCCATTCATTTGACCCTTGTATGGCGTGTGCGGTACATATTGTTGATATCGATGGTAACGAAACTGTCTCAGTGAAGGTGTTGTAATGCGGATACTGGTGCTGGGTGTCGGTAATATTCTGCTGACAGATGAAGCGATTGGTGTGCATGTCGTTGAAGCGCTGGAGCAGCGCTATCATCTGCCTGATTATGTCGAGGTTATGGATGGCGGCACGGCAGGAATGGAGTTACTGGACAGTATGGCTGGGCGGGATCATCTGATTATCGCCGATGCCATCGTGACCACAAAAAGCACGCCGGGAACCATTAAAATCCTGCGCGATGATGAAGTCCCTGCGCTGTTTACCAACAAAATATCGCCGCATCAGCTCGGGCTGTCAGATGTGTTGTCAGCCCTGCGTTTTACCGGGGAATTTCCCCACAAACTCACGCTGGTCGGGGTTATCCCGGAATCTCTGGAGCCGGAAATCGGTATGACAGAGACACTTAAAGCGGCTGTTGAGCCCGCACTGCAACAGGTGCTGGCGGCACTGCGTGAATCAGGTGTTGACGCAATTTTAAAGGAGCCGGCACATGTCTGATGATATTCAGGGCTTTCAGAACAGCCCGGTGGCACAGATAAAAACGGCATTTGAGAAAATCGCCGGTGATGCGATGCAACAGCTTACTTTTCTGCATCCGTCGATGCCGGTCTATGTCACAAATTTTACCTTGTTTGAAGGACAGTGGACGGGATGTGTGATTACGCCGTGGATGTTCAGCGTGCTGATTTTCCCGGGACCCGGACAAACCTGGACCGCGCGTAAGGTCAGTGAAAAAATCGGGCTGCATCTGCCGTACGGCACCATGACATTTACTGTCGGGGAGCTGGACGGTGTATCGCAGTATCTCACCTGCTCACTGTTATCACCGCTGCCGCATTCACTGGCAGCGGAAGAGGGAATGCGGCTGGCAGATGATTGCGCGCGTATGTTGCTTTCGCTGCCGGTAAGTGATCCGGACGCGCCGCAGATGGCAGGTCGCCGCGAGGTATTCCTCCGTCACGCGGAACGCGGGCATGCATGAGTTATCACTCTGCATGAGTGCGGCGGATATTATCCGCGAACAGGCGCAGGAGCACGGTATCACGCGGGTGACGGATGTCTGGCTGGAAATCGGCGCACTTGCCGATGTGGAAGAGAGTGCGCTGCGCTTTGCGTTTGATATTGCCTGCCGCGACACAGCGGCACAAGGTTGCACGCTGCACATTGATATTATCCCCGCGCAGGCCTGGTGCTGGGATTGCAGCAGAGCAGTGTCCGTAATGCAGCACGCGACGGCATGTCCTCACTGTCACGGAGAACGTCTGCGGGTCAGTGACGGCGACGCGCTGCGGGTAAAAAGCCTGGAGGGAGAGTGAGATTACGGCTCTCCATATTCTTTTAACCATTGTGCAAACAGCTTCATTGCCGGGCTTTCCGGGCGTGATTGCAGACGCGTCAACCAGTAACCGCCCAGTGTAATTTCTGTGGCAAAGGGCTGAACAAGTGCGCCGGATTGTATCCGGCGCTCAAACATGCAGACCGGGGCAATCGCAATCCCGGCGCCGAGCTGCGCGGCTTCTGCCATTGCCAGCGAGGTATCAAACACCATGACCGGGTGTGACGGCGAAAGCGCTTTCCCGCCTGCGCAACTCATCCATCTGCTCCATTCATCCCGCCGGTAAGATCGTAATAAAGGAAACTGAAGAATATCATCAGGATGCTGTAGTTTTTCAGCAATTGACGGCGTGCATAACGGCGCATGCGGTGCATTGAAAATTAATTCAGAATCCACTTCGTGCCACGCGCCGTTTCCAAAGCGAATAGTATAATCATGTCCTTCTGCGGCGGGATCTACATGGTTATTATGCGTGGAGATCTGCACATCAATATGCGGGTATTTATCATAAAAATCCGCAAGGCGCGGCAATAACCAGCCGACAGCAAATGTCCCGACCACCCCAGCTTTTATGCGCTCACGGAATTGCCCTTGCGAAAACTGATCCAGGGTATCGGCGATTTTATCAAACGCCTCATTGAGTACCGGCAGCAGACTCTCTCCCTCGTGAGTCAGTACCAGTCCGCGGGACACGCGGACAAACAACGCGCACCTGAGTTGTTCTTCCAGTAATCTGACCTGCTGGCTGACGGCGGCATGAGTCACATTCAGCTCAACAGCGGCGCGGGTAAAACTGAGATGGCGGGCGGCGGCTTCGAATGCTCTGAGCGGATTCAGCGGAATATAGCGTCTGACCATATATCACCTGTAAGTTTTTCTTTAGGCTCTTGTTATAATTTACCGTTTGTTCTGTACCCGTATTCTGACGATACTTCAGCCCGGGATCCATATACATAAGAGATTAATTATGATGACAAAATCGTTATCCGCAACACTGGTTTCGGCACTGCTGGTATTTTCAGTACCGGGGCTGTCAATCGCGGCAGATGTCGCTGCCACGGTTAATAACACTATTGAGCCATTACTGAAGCAGCAGGCAATTCCGGGTATGGCAGTAGCTGTTACCGTGCAGGGAAAACAGTATTTCTTTAATTACGGGCTTGCTGATGTACAGGCAAAACAGCCGGTAACAGAAAATACACTATTTGAGCTTGGATCTGTAAGCAAAACTTTCACAGGTGTGCTTGGCGGCATATCAGTGGCAAAAAATGAGATCTCACTGAGTGACCCTGCCATAAAATACTGGCCGGAACTTAATTCTGCGCAATGGAAGAAAATCACCTTACTGGATTTGGCAACTTACACGGCGGGCGGATTGCCGTTACAGGTGCCGTCTGAGGTAGTCACCCGGCAGGATTTACTGTATTTTTATCAGCAGTGGCAGCCACAATGGACACCGGGAGATATGCGTCTGTATGCAAACAGCAGTATCGGGCTGTTTGGTGTCCTGACCGCAAAAGCCATTGATATGCCATATGAAAAAGCACTTCAGACACGTATTTTTACACCACTGGCACTGTCACATACATTTATTACTGTGCCGGATGCGGCAAAGAATCAGTATGCCTATGGTTATAAAAACAATGAGCCGGTGCGCCTGTCTCCGGAGCAGCTTGATGCCGAATCTTATGGCGTGAAGTCATCCTCAAAAGACATGCTTAACTGGATAGAAGCCAATCTGAACCCGTCTGAAACGGGTAACAGTGACCTGGAAAACGGGATCAAAGTTGCACAGACGCGTTACTACAAAACAGCTGCAATTAATCAGGGACTAGGTTGGGAGATGTATGACTGGCCGCAGCAATCAGATATGATCGCGGGCGGCGTGACCAATGAGGTGGCATTAGAACCGCATCCGGTAACAAGTCACGGCGTCCGGCCATACAAAAAAGCCTCATGGGTGCATAAAACCGGTGCAACAAACGGGTTTGGTGCTTATGTGGCATTTATTCCGGAAAAACAGATCGGAATTGTTATCCTTGCGAATAAAAACTACCCGAATACGGAAAGAGTGAAAGCCGCACAGGCTATTTTGAGTGCGCTGGAGTAAGCGGGTTTTAGAACATAAAGGCCACTCATTATGAGTGGCCTTTATGTTTGGTTTGACGAGGTGTTTAGTGTAATGGCGGGGCTATATCAAATATAGCCCCGCCATTACACCCCGGCTATCAGTGCGGAAAAAGTAAAGCCGCCACTGTCATTCAGACATACCGGGTAAAAATAATAACTAATCTGATATTAACAGAGCAATGCAGAGTCTCTGTCATAGTGACAGCAGCGGCAAGTCAATTAACAGGTAATTTATATTGCAAATGAACTTATTATGCTTATTATTTGAGTGTATATATCGGTATTTATAAATTTAAATTGGCGGATGTATCGAAACAGAGAGTTGTATATTATTAAACCAAGCCGATAATAATAGCGATAATACGCATTATTAATCTGTGGTATTACATGTATTTAATCTTTAAAAGACTGGTGAGGTAAAGCAGAATGCTACTTATAAGGATGTGAAATAATACCTTATGAATCAATTAACCACGTAATCATTAACATCTCGTACACTAAGTAACCCCGCCATAATAACGGTTTTTCATTCTTATTTATCTGTCTGTTTTTAATTAAAATAAAATTTAATGCTGGTTTTTTGCACCTGTTTTTATGGCGATACAATCATAAATGGAGCTAATTCCAATTATATTAATTAGTTACATATGAACATATAGTGATTATGATTTTAATCGAATGTCACAGGTAAATAAAAAGCATTGCAATGTAATGTCTTTTAAGTAAAGCTATTTAAATAAAAAATGCTTATAAAACAGAAAATAACCCATGTAATTGTATTTCTGAACCGACGGAGTTAACGTTCTCATCTGGTTTTTTCAGTATTTTGAATTGTATAGTTTTAATGATGCTTTGCTTTATTGGCTATTATTTAATCACTATTTCAGTGAGTATGGTATGATTTCTGCAGTTATTATCTCGTTTGATATATAAGTGTCCCGGATAAGGACAGATCTTTATTCAGGTATAAATACAATCTGTCTTTTTATGATTAATCTATTTTCGATGCTTTGTATCTGCGGTTTCACTAAAACATGTATCAGTTCAGATAATAACGTATTTATTATAAAGACTTAAAGTCGTCGGCTAAATTTAAAGATTACCAGAGTTGTAATGAAACAATTTGTTTTTTATTATGTTTTTTTATTTTTTTCATGTTCTTCAGTGTATGCTGAAAACCAGGCTGAATTATTATTCCATGTCGGTGCCGGAGCAGATAAAGAATACCGTATCGGCGGTACGATTGAGAATAAAATGGCCTCACCAATTGAGCATGTTGCGATAACATATCTGATACTTAATGAACATTGTTACCCCGGAAATGCCAATGTTATTACTTTTAACCAAATCCCCGGGAACGAAAAATATGACTTTTCTATTCCTGTCGACGGGCCATTGTACGGTTATAAAATCTTATCATTTACAGCGTTTGATGATATGGGCAGTGAATACGTTACAGAAGATACTACGCTGCAAATAATTCGTGAGCGGGAGACATCAAGAAAAGATACCTGCAAAAAATCACGTTAATTTATATTGTTAAAAATTAAATACATGTGTTAACAGGCTTTGCCGGTAACATCATTTTTTAATAGGTCTAATCTGCTATGACAAATACAACAGAACTTAATTCAATGACACCTCGTCACCGCTACTTTATATTTTTTTAATATTGGAATACAGATTGTATTCCCGTTATCTCTTTCATTTACCCCGTCAATACTCGCTCATGCAACAGAAAATAGAACAAAATTCCTGTTATTACCTGAAACTAAAGTTTATACGCTGGGGTTAGGCGATACACCTGCGGGTATTGCAAAACAGCAAGGTATAACACTTGAACAGTTAAAAAAACTGAATCAGTTCAGAACATTTTCAAAACCGTTTGAAGAGCTGAGCATCGGTGATGAGATTGATATTCCGGGCGGATCTGAACCGGTAAAAACAGTGGGTACAGAAATCACTGGCACAGAAACAGCCGGTAATTCGGCAGGTATTGCTCAGACGGCATTACAGGCAGGGCATTTTTTACAAAATAATCCCGGCAGAGATGCGGCAAAAGATTTGGCTCGCTCTGTGGCAGTGGGTGAAATTAATACACAAACTAATAATGAAGTTACTGAATGGTTGCAGGGTAAGGGAAAAGCCCGTGTTAAATTTGATGTGGATAATGATTTCACATTAAAAAATTCACAGCTGGATATTCTGGTTCCTTTGTGGGAATTACCGGAACACATGGTATTTTCACAGGCGTCACTGCATCGTACAGAAAGCCGAACCCAATCAAACTTAGGGCTGGGTTACCGTTTTTTTGCGTCTGAATATATGCTCGGGGTAAATACATTCTATGATCACGACTGGTCCCGGAGTCACTCCCGGGTCGGACTGGGTGCTGAGTATCAACGTGATTTTATGAAATTATCGGCTAACGGATATTTCAGAACGTCGGACTGGAAAGATTCCCGTGATGTGCAATTTTATGAAGAGCGCCCGGCCGATGGTTGGGATTTGCGTGCCGAAGGTTATCTGCCGGCATACCCTGAGATTGGGGGTAAATTAGTTTACGAAAAATATTACGGCGATAGCGTAGGCTTATTCGGTAAAGATAATCAGCAAAAAAATCCATATGCGGTGACGGTTGGCGCGAATTATTCGCCTTTCCCGTTACTGACATTTAATGCAGAACAACGTCAGGGTAAAAGTGGCGAAAATGATACACGGTTTGGTATAGATCTAAATTATACCTTTGGTGTACCTATGTTGCAGCAACTTGATTCTCATCAGCTGCTTGCCAGCCGCTTGTTACAGTCCAACCGTTACGATTTTGTGGATCGTAATAACCATATCATTCTGGAATACCGTAAAAAAGAAACGATTTCAGTCTCACTTCCTGCTCAGGTAAGCGGATATACCGGTGAAAAACGTACACTTAACCTGTCTGTTAACAGCCGTCACGGTGTCAGCCATGTGGAATGGAGTGCCCCGGAATTATTGGCACATGGCGGACAAATTACCCGCGAAGGAATGACACAGTACAGTGTTATTTTGCCTGATTATCAATACGGGAAAGGGGCTGTTAATCACTATACGGTTTCTGTCATTGCATATGATGAATCGGGTAATCCGTCACGACAAGCAAGTACGCAGGTATTAGTAACTTCAGCGGCAGTAAGCCCGGCCGGCAGTATATTATCACCTTCAGAAATCCTGCTGCCGAATGATGGCAAGTCGACTGAGCAGTTAATACTGAAATTGCAAAATACGGATAATCAGCCTGTAACCGGTGTTGCTGCAGATATTCTTATGTCAGTTAAATCACTATCCGGCTCACAGTCTGATGTTACGGTCAGCAAATTTACCGAAGCCACTGATAATCCCGGAACTTACTATGCCACAGTAACAGCGGGTATATCATCAGGGGAGTTTTTACTGACTCCGAAAATTCAGAATATCAGCATTGCATCAGCGAAAGCTATTATTGGCCGGGCACCAGCTGTCAGCGAATTGATGATAACCGGTAAGCTGGCGTTAGGAGAGACCTTAACCGGAACGTATAAATTTAATGCTAACGGAAGTAATAATGAGGACAGATCCCGCTATCAGTGGGGAAATGAGGGAAAAACCAGCAGCCTCAATCAGAGTGAAACGGTTATTACATCCGGCAGTATACCCGGGTATATCCTGGTCAAAGAGGATATCGGGAAGATAAAATCACTGAGTTTACAGGCAAGAAATGCTTTAAATACAGCCGGTAACACCGAAACCGTCACCACGGTGCCGGGCAGTACCGGTAACGGCACCGACGGCGGCAACAACGGCAGCATCACTGATGAAACGGGTGCTCCGGCAATCAGTCAGGTGGCGATCAGCGGCACCCTGTCAGTGGGGCAGACGCTGCGCGGCAGCTATACCTTTGATGCGCAGACCGGTAACCCGCAGGACAGCTCAGTGGCGGCCTGGGGTGAGCGCGGCAGCACCGAAGCCGCGGTGAGCGGTGGTCACGGCACGGCAACGGCGAACGGTACCCTGCCGGACTATGTGCTGAAAGCAGCGGATACCGGCAAGGTGATCGCGGTTTCGGTACAGGCGAAAAACGGCGCGGGCGTGACCGGTAACACGGAAACCGTCACCACAGCGCCGGGCAGCACCGGTAACGGCACGGACGGTGGTAATACGGATGGCAGCATTATTCAATACACGTTTACATTGACGCCTGAAAATCTGAGATTGGGGGAAACACTGCAATATCAGTATGTTTTAGAGGCGAAAGATATTACTGATGGTAAAAAAAACCATTATCCCGGCTAATAGCGCTACATGGTCTGCGAGTAATAACGGAATCGCGACTATTGCTGCTACGGGTATTCTCACAGCAAAAGCTGCAGGTAACACCGAGGTTATTGCAAAAGGGATATACCAGAATCAGCCTTTTGAAATTAAGGCAACGTTGAATGTGTCACCATTAATTCATTCAAAACTATTTGGGTATGCTGCTGGTAACTCAGCATCCGTTGTCGTAACCCCACCTGACTATACCATCGCTATGCGTTGTGCCGGGATAGTCGACAATATGGGTGGGATAGGTGGTAACGGAGGAGATCTTACTACAGTGAAGAATGTCTCTAATGTCTCTAAAATTGTGACAAATACAGGCAGATACGCAGGTCATAGAGTCCTTTCCTCAATTACATTCTATTATGCCGGGGGGACGTCAACAAAATGCGGCAGAGAAGATAAAGGAACTGTCATTGTTGACTCCAGTGAGGAGTATGATATTCCTGATAATTACCGTTTACAGGGTTACAAGGCTTTCGGTGACCAATATGTAAATGGCGTAGAATATATTATTGTTGAGAAGTAATTAGCGGTATTAAAAAGCCTCTGCTTGTTGAAAGCAGAGGCTTTTTGCTGTCAGCCTTAAACTTGGTCATCTGATTTTAAATAGTCCTGACTAGTGTTTTTTCCTGAATCAGTGCCCGGAAATACGGGAGAAATCCCACTCTTTCAGCGCCTGTATGGCATCTTTATCGCCGTATTTTGCCGCCAGTAACAGGTTATCCCGCGCTTTACGCAGGTCGTCATCACTGCCTGTTCCTGCCAGTTTATTGTAATAAATCAGGGCCAGTTTATATTTTGCCAGGCTATGGTGATCCCCTTGCTCTAATGATGTCATATCATAATATTGCGCGGCCCGGGCATAATCTTTTTTCAGTCCGGTCTGACCGAAATAGAGCATATCACCGGCAAGATGAGCGGTATTACTGTCTCCCAGTTTTGCGCCTGCATCAAAATAGGAAAGGGCTTTTTCACCATCAGTCACTATCCCGCGTTCATTTGGCTTGCGGTACAAATTACCTAATGTATTATAGGCGCGTGCATAACCATTTTTACCCGCGATTTCATAGTAATACAGCATTTTTGTCGTATCTTCCGGTACGGTTTCCCCCCGCGCATAACTTACTGCCAGGGAGAACGCAGCACCTGCATTCCCGTTTTCAGCCTTTTGACGGCGCACCTCTGTTTCTTTTTCAAATTGACCGTATTTTTCATATTCCTGTGTTTTACGGACACGCGCTTCAATCGCTTTACGATCCTGCTCTGAAAGCCCGGCAACCAGATCTGACTCATTCAGGGAAGAAACCTCCGCTAATAATCCGTAGTAATAGGCTTCTGCGGCATTCTGATTTTTGACCTGTGCGTCATACATGGCAGACAACGCATGGGTGGAATGGTACTCCAGTGATGTTTTATACCAGGCAATGGCGTTATCAGGATTTGAATCAATATTACAGTACCCCTCCAGCCAGGCATCTCCCAGTTGTTTAGTGTCAGTTTCCGGCTGTTGCGTGTAGCGATCCCGGCGATTTTTTTTCGTGCGGGGTTCGTTTAAGCCATTCAGTCAGGTACAGAGCGGCTTTATCGGCATCTCTATAGTCTTCGCAATACTTGGATGGCATATAGAATGTATACAGCAATTCTGTTGCGGAAATATCCCCGCCGTCATGTGCTTTTTTCAGATAAATTATGGCGTTATCAATATCATTGTTATTGCGGTAATAGAAGAACAGAGCTATCTGTGCATCTGCCCGTTGATCGGCAACGGATTGCAGGAAAGCGAGATATTTTTCATTATCCGGCTTCCTGAATGTATTTCCGCTGTCATTACGTGTATTACCACTGTAGAGACCTGCCAGCGCCGTAAATGCTGCCGCCGACACTGCCGGGTCCTCATTTTTTATACCTTTTTCCAGCCATGAAACAGCATCAGTCCACTCAGCAGAATCCGGTGTAAAGTTGGGGTCGCTTAAAGAAAGTGCCGCAAGTTGTACTTCAGAACAGATATCCCCTTTCTCCGCGCCCCGGTGCAGTATTTCCTGTTTTTTTATCCGGTTATCAGTCATCGCCGCTTGTAAACAAAATGCAGGGACATAGCCGGTTTCAGCGCTTTTCCCGAACCAGAGTTGTGCCGCCGGGTTATTTCCCTGCTGCTGATACTTCTGCCCGAGCGCCAGGATGGCGTTATTATCTCCGCTGAGAGCCGGTTTAAGAGTAGTTTCATAGAATGTGATATTTTCTGACACATCACGCGGTCCCCGGTACTGGCGCAGCCAGATAACAGCTTCACTCAGATCCGGCTCTACAATCCACTGCTGCGCAGTTTTGTCATATTTACCGTCTGTTAGTATATCTGAAAGCAGAATAGCCGCCCGGTCATGACCGGCTTGTGCCGCCTGCCGGAGGTAAATGACGGATTTTTTCTGATCTTTTTGTGTACCATTTCCTGTCAGAAGTGCATAACCTAACTGGTAAGCGGCATCCGGACTTTCACCGGCGAGTTGCAGGTTACGATCAAACTTATCCATCTCCCCGAGTTCATACTTTCCCTCTCTGCCGGCTTTGGCAAAGTAATGGCGGGCTTTCTGACGATCGGTGCTGACCAGATTGCTGCCGCTGAGATACTGGGCAGCCAGTTTGCGTGTGTAATTTTGCTCACCGGCATCGGCAAGTTGTTCATACAGGTGCAGGAGATTGGTTTTATCGGTGGCACTGATAGTATCGGTTTCACTGTAATTGTCGATGAGTGAGATCATGGCATCGTTATAGCCACCATCAGCACTTATTTTCAGATATTTCAGCCACATGTCGTGATCGCTTTTCAGCCCGTAGTTACCGTTTCTCCAGGCGTAGGCTAATGAATAGGCAGCTTCTGCATTGCCTTTTTGTACCAGTGCGTTCAGCTCAGCAAGCTTGGCTTTGCCCTCTTTCAGGTCTCTCAGACGTGAGATGGTAAACCGGTAATCTTTGTCCGGAACTTTTTCATACCAGGCGATAGCGATATCCGGATCCGTTTTTTCACCGTAATTACCATTGACATAAATCTCCCCTAATTCATACATGCAGCGGATGCTTCCGGCATCGGCACACTTTTTATACCGGAGAACAATATCCCGTTCAGAAAGTCCTGTTATTCGTAAAAAGGCCTGCAGATGAACCGGTTTATTTCCTGTGTTCTCAATTTGTTTTAACTGAGAAATAATATATTCGTCCGCATCTGAACTACCGAGTCCGGATGCAGTCAGCATCAGCTCAACAGACGGACGCAATGCCTCGTCTGTCATATCCGGTTGATTTTCTGCCTGTGTTAATTTTAATAACGCATAGTAATAACTGACAGCAGGATCATGACCGATTAGTGGTTCGATCAGTTTTATGGCATCCGGATTATTCTCTGTCAGCGCAAAATATACCCAGAAATTTTTTGCAACAGCATTGTCCTTTCCCTCGCTGAACAGGATTTGTGCCGCATCATTCCATTCTTTTGGTGACAGAATATAACGGGCGCGTTCATTATCAAGTACATCCAGAACCAGTTTCAGTGCCTGGTTGTTTTCTCCGGTATTCAGCGCGATAAGTGCTTTTGCCTGGTGAATATCTGCGCGTGATGTGTATTCCCGTGCTTTTCCGTATAACTCCATGGCCCGTTCCCGGTTTTTAACCGGATCGTCGCGGAGCAGAATGTCGGCATAGAAATAAGCTTGCCGATAGTTTTTATTGTCATCGACATCTTCTTTCAGGAAAGCAATAATCTCTTTTTCATCAATATATTTCCCGCCATCGTAAGTAAAATAAATATCTGTTAAGTGGTGATAGCTATCACTTATATCATGATTATTTTTGTTACGGATAAGTGATTTATATATCTCAATTGATTTTTTCAGATCTTGTTTAATACCAATGCCATGCCCGTATTTATAAGCAAGACCATCCTGATATTCCGGGTCTGGTGATAGTTCCGCTGCTTTTTTATTAAACTCAAATGCACGGACGGGATCGTAAATATGACCATTGTCATCACCATAACGCTCAGATGCCAGCATAAGCACAGCGGGGTCTTGCGGATATTTTTCCAGCAATTTGGCTAAATAGGATGAAACAAGCTTATTGGTTTCCTTATCCGGATAGCCATAACTGCGCGCTGTGGTGTCGATGATTCTCATCATTGCATCGCGGTGCCCGGTATCCGCTGCACGTTTCAGATATTCTTTCGCCAGCTCAGTGTCATATTCTATGTCGTAGTCTATGCGGATATTGGCATAAACCTGATACAGCATAAAAAGTGCATCGGGATAACCGGCATCAGCCGCTTTTTTCAGATAATCAGGATGTGAGCGGGTGGCAACATACCAGACATACATCGCTTTCGGATCGTTGGCATCGATCAGTGGTTGCAGATAAGTGAGGGCTTTTTCTTTATCGGGGATAACACCGTCACCATCAGCATAAATATAAAAAAGGGTATAACGGGCATGCGTATTTCCATTTTTTGCCAGTGTTTCAAGTTTATCCCGGCGGGCTGTTACTTCTTTCTGTGTCAGTGAGCCGTAAAGCGACAGTGGTTGTGGTTCCAGATCTTCACTGGACACAGAGCTTATCTGTGAAAGCGCCATATATTTATATTTTTCTGCCTGGTTCAGATCCTGTGCGATGCCATTACCGCCTTCTTCATAAATACCTGCAAGTAACATTGCCGGGAACGTAAAATGCTCACTGAGTAATGGGGTAAGAATTTCAACTGCTTTTTTATAATCTTTATCATTCTGGTAAGCGATATATCCCAGTCCTAACTTTGCAATAAATGACCCTTGTTCTTTGGCATCAGTCATATATTTGCGGGACAGTTCTATATCTGACGGAATATGTCTGTATTTATCGTGGAGGTAAATGCTGCCCAGTAATTCCTGTGCCTCCCGTACACCCGCCTGTGCTGATTTTTTCAGGGAATCAATACCATAGAGGTCGTCCGGTGACTCTTTTATTAAACCACGGTAGCGGTAAAAACCAAGATTATAGAGCGCACTTTTATTTCCGGCCTGTGCCGATGCCAGCAGCCATTGCTGCCCCAGTTCACTATTTCCCGGTATATCAGTACCACCGAGATACATCATTGCCAGTGCGTAAGCGGCCTGCGGGTCTTTTTCTGCATTTTCGGAGAAATAACGGAATGCACCTTCGGTATCGCCGGTCAGATAAAGTTCATAGCCTTTATCTGACGGCGCTGTACCTGACTGTGACAGCCAGGCTCCTCCGGACAGTACAATAATAATAAACAGAATAAGCCCGTATTTACGTTGCTTTGTCATATCAATCCCTTTAATAGCCGGTTCTCCCGGAAAACGTCGTTAATTAAGGTAAAGTACGTAAAGAAATAATCAGATTTTAGCGTCAGCTTAGCGTAATGAAATTGTATTTCAACTAATTCAACTTTGATGACAATTGCATAATAAATCCCGGGTTAAAACATCTGTTATTGGTTTTATTTGTATCATTTTATGAGTAAAAATAGTGATAACACAGAGGTTAGTGTGACAAAGGTGTGATTGTAAATAATTCGTATTAAAACAGTTCGTTCCTGTTGGTTGGCGCAGTATCAAAGAAATTTGTTGATCCCGTCTGATAAAGTGAAATAACAGGCTTTACATAAATGTGTAATATTTAAATACTGTAACAAAATAAAAGGGCTGTCAGGGATAATGGAATGTTACATGAATAAATATAAAATGTTTACCCGTGAAGAGCAGAACGAAATCAAAAATAAATTTTATTTTGTTGATAAGGATATATCAGGCAATCACAGGCTGTATTTTAATAATTCCGGTGGTTCTTTCCGGTTAAAACGTGCAGAAGAAAAATTTCATGAAGTGGATGCTATTCCTGACTGCGCGGGGCAGCCATATTCTGTATCGCAATATCTCCTGGAGACAGAACAAAAAGGAAAAGAGGACGTCAGGATTATTTTTAATGCACAGGGTGGGGCTGTCTATCCGGGCTATACCGCTTCACAGGTTATGTTTGATCTTGTCCGGGTAATAAGTGAACACGCGACAGGCTCAAATATGGTGACATCCATGTTAGAGCATCCGTCAGCATTTGATGCGGTCAGCCATTACGCGGAAAAGACACAGTGTGAGTTGCGTGTGGCGGATGCGGACCCGTTAACCGGCGGTGTTAATGCTGATGCTATTTTATCCCTGATTGATGAAAATACCGCTCTCCTGTGTGTGATGGCGGCTTCAAATATCTCAGGATATATTTACGATATTGAAAAAATTGTCACTCAGGCAAAAGCTATCAATCCGGATATTTATATTATTGTTGATGCCGTACAACATGCGCCTCATGGCGTACTCGATATTTCCGGTCTGAATATAGATGCCATAAATTTTGCGCCTTATAAATTTTTCGGCGTCAAAGGCGTTGGCTTTGCTTTTATTTCTGACAGAGCGGCGGGTCTGGTACACCATAAATTAAAGGGTAAGGCGGACGCTGACTGGGAATTAGGCACACCGGCGCCTGCACACTATGCCGCATTATCTGAAGTGGTTGATTATATCTGCCGGCTCGGACAAAAAGAGTCTGATATTGAAGATATCAGCAGCAGAGAAAACCGCAGGGCATTATTTGCAGCCGGAATGAACCGTATTGCAGAGCATGAACGGGGTTTATTGAATCTGTTATTAAATGGCACAGAAAAAGTACAGGGATTGCGGGCGATGCAGGGCGTGACTGTCTGCGTGGATAACGGAGATTTAAGCCGCCGCAACCTTATTACCGGGATTGTATTTGATGATTTAAATTGCACCGATGCTGTCCGTGAATTTGCAAAGCGACATGTCATTGTCCATGAACGCGCAGTATCCAGCCTGTATTCACAGCGGATACTGACCTCTTACGGACTGAACAGCCTGATAAGAATATCGCCTTTGCACTGTCATTCTTCTGAGGATATAACAGCATTTTTGCAGATAACCCGGGACATTATTGCAGAGAGCCGGACGTAATCGGTGGGTGACAGCCGGATAATAAAGGCTCCCGGTTTAATTTTCCGATTCACCGGAGCCCCCGTTGCCGGCTTTTTATAGTCTGTTTTGTCAGTAAATCTGTGAATTATCCTCTGAATTACACCTGCATTGTGTAATCGGGAACTGGGAAAAAACAGTGTATTTTCTTATCCGGAAATATTTTTCTTTTATAAACAATATTCTGCAAACACTATCCTGCAAGCAATATTCCCTGACCAACATTTCACTGATGAATTCATTAATATTTTGAAATTTAAAACTCTCTCCTGAAATTAACACTTTAGCTTTTCTACATATTTATACGTAAATCCGTATTGTATAAAAATAATACAAATCATCTTAATCTATTGATATCTATTGGTTAATAATAGCCATGTCTATTTAACTCATCTCTGGTGTAATTGTGTTTTTTTTTCTGTTTTATCTATCTACATCAAAAAAATAGTAAAGATATATTGATTAGTTTTTCAATGTTTAATATAAGTAAATATATGTATTTAAGCCAAATCTTAGCGGTTAATGGTTTACTTAGATCATTTGCGTGAGATTAAAACTTGTAATTCCAGGTAAGAATAAGGATTTATGCTATGTCGGACAGCTTTCAGAATGAAGTACCCAAAGCCCGTATTAATATAAAACTCGATTTACACACCGGAGGTGCTCAGAAAAAAAGTCGAACTCCCTCTTAAATTGCTTGCAGTTGGTGATTACAGTAACGGGCAGGATTCCCGCCCGCTGTCTGAGCGCGAAAAAGTCAATGTGAATAAAAATAACTTCAATAGTGTCCTCGCTGAATTTAATCCCACCGTTAATCTGACTGTCAAAAATACCCTCACGCCTGAGGGCGCAGAAGAAAATATTTCTATTTCATTCAAGGATATGAAGGATTTTGAACCGGAACAGGTCGCCCGTCAGATCCCTCAGTTACGGGCAATGCTGGCGATGCGCAATCTCCTGCGTGATTTGAAATCAAACCTGCTTGATAACGTCACTTTCCGTCGCGAACTGGAAAACATTCTGAAGGACCCGGCGCTCAGTAATGAATTGCGCAATGAGCTTTCTGAATTGGCACCGAAAAAAGACTAATTGGATTAAATACTTACAGGATGATGATGCTGATGTCTGTCAATAATGAAAAATTACAAAACGCAGGTGAAACCACTGTATTGGATGCCCCCGTCGGTCAGGGCGTTTATGCCTCGTTATTTGAAAAAATAAATCTGAAACCCGTTTCTGAAATTAGTGACATTAATGCCTTTCAGGATAATGCGGCACTGGCTGATGCGACGGCTGATGAGCGTGTCACAGTGGCTGTCCGGGTTTTTCTTGACCGCCTGAAATCCGCAGGTGAGAAAGTCGAGCGCCTGGATCGTAATCTGCTTGATCATCATATTGCACAGCTGGATTCGCAAATCAGCCGGCAATTGGATGAAGTGATGCACAACAGTGAATTCCAGACGGTGGAATCAGCCTGGCGTGGTCTTAAATTCCTGATTGACCGTACCGATTTCAGACAAAATGTGAAAATTGAATTACTGGATATTGCCAAGAATGATTTACGTCAGGACTTTGAAGACAGTCCGGAAGTGATTCAGAGCGGGCTGTATCACCATACGTATATTGAAGAGTATGACACGCCGGGCGGAGAGCCGATTGCGGCGATTATCTCAAACTATGAGTTTGACCGCAGCCCGCAGGATATTGCATTACTGCGCCATATTTCAAAAGTGTCCGCATCGGCTCACATGCCGTTTATCGGATCGGCGGGACCCAAATTCTTTGGTAAAGAAACCATGGAAGAAGTCGCGGCAATTAAAGATATCGGTAACTACTTTGATCGCGCGGAATACATTAAATGGAAATCTTTCCGTGATTCCGATGATGCCCGTTATATCGGACTGACGATGCCGCGTGTATTAGGCCGCCTGCCGTATGGTCCGGATACTGTTCCGGTGCGCAGCTTTAACTATGTGGAAGAAGTTAAAGGCCCGGATCATGATAAATACCTGTGGACCAATGCGACGTTCTCATTTGCGGCGAACATGGTGAAAAGCTTTATCAATAATGGCTGGTGTGTACAAATCCGCGGACCTCAGGCAGGTGGTGCGGTGAAAGATCTGCCAATCCATTTGTATGATCTGGGCACCGGCAGTCAGGTGAAAATTCCGTCTGAAGTGATGATTCCGGAAACCCGTGAGTTTGAATTTGCCAACCTGGGGTTCATTCCGCTGTCATATTACAAAAACCGTGATTACTCCTGCTTCTTCTCTGCTAACTCAGCACAGAAACCGGCGCTGTATGAGACTGCCGCTGCAACAGCCAACAGCCGTATTAATGCGCGTCTGCCGTATATCTTCCTGTTGTCCCGGATTGCCCATTACCTGAAACTTATTCAGCGCGAAAATATCGGTACGACAAAAGATCGCCGTCTGCTTGAGCTGGAACTGAACAACTGGGTGCGCGGACTGGTCACTGAAATGACCGATCCGGGTGATGATTTACAGGCTTCTCACCCACTGCGTGATGCCAAAGTGGTTGTGGAAGATATTGAGGATAACCCGGGCTTCTTCCGTGTCCGGTTATATGCCGTACCACACTTCCAGGTCGAAGGGATGGATGTGGATCTCTCTCTGGTTTCGCAGATGCCTAAAGCAAAAGCATAAGGGCGGGCAGGGATGAAAATTTATCGTCCGCTGTGGACTGACGGGGCCTTTCTGGCCCCCCAGCAATTTCAGCAGCAGGCCCGCTGGGACAGCCATGTGGCGGGTGTTGTTGCCGGAATGTCGGTTGCGTCTCCCTGGGGGGTGGTTTGTGCTGAATTTGATGAAAGCGCACTGACCATTTCCCGTCTGAGTGCGCAGAAACTGGTAGTCCGGTTTTCGGATGGCACACTGATTGATACCTCTCTGGCAGATAATCTGCCTCCGGTTGCCTCTCTGGCGCGGTACTCAGAACAGCAGACTCTGGATATTGTTCTCGCGCTGCCGCTGTTACAGGCGAATGGCGGGAATCTGGTGCCGGAAGGGCAGTCAGAACGTCCGCGCCGTTTTATGCAGGAGTGGGTAAAAGTTCAGGATCTGGCGGGTGATGAGCAAACCGATATCGCGGTACTGCGTCATTCGCTTTCACTGCGCAGTGCTCATGAAGAAAACAGCGCTTACATCACCTGCCCCGTCGCCCGGCTGATACGCAACGGGCAGGGGACATGGTCGTTTGACAGGCAATTTATTCCGCCTCTGCTCAGTTGTACGGCAAGTACAGAACTGACCACCATGCTGTCTGAATTTATGCACCGGTTGGTCGCCAAGCGTCGGCGGCTGATGGCTATGCGCAGGGAAAGCAATGAACGGATGGCTGACTTTGCCGTTGCCGATGTCTCGCTTTTCTGGCTTCTGAATGCGCTGAACAGTGCGGAACCGGTGCTGACAGAGCTGCTCTCTTCCTTACAGCGCCATCCTGAATTGCTTTACCGGGAACTGGTGCGTCTGGCCGGCAGCCTGCTGACTTTCTCTCTGGAGCATCAGACTGATGATATTCCGCTCTATCAGCACAGTGAACCTGAACAGGTTTTCCCACCGTTGTTTACGTTACTGAATCATCTACTGGAAGCCAGCCTGCCATCCCGCATGATAACGATTGACCTGAAGAAAGACGGACCATTCTGGAAAGGTGAACTGCATGACAGTCGTCTGCGGGAAGAGGCCGATTTTTACCTCTCTGTACGCTCTGCATTACCGGCTCATCTGCTTATCACGCAGTTCCCGCTGCTGTGTAAAGCCGGCAGCGCGGAAGATGTGGCAAATGTCGTCAATGTGGCACTGAACGGTGTGCCGCTGAAAGCATTGACCCATGTTCCCGCGGCTATTCCGCTGCGCCTTGAGAATCAGTACTTTGCCCTCGATCTGAGTAATACAGCCGGTCAGGCGATGCTGTCATCCGGACACTGTTCATTTTATGTTCCGGGAACGCTTGGTGAAATCCATCTCGAATTATTTGCGGTACTTCGATCATGATGAATGCAACGAACGCCAACTCAGCAATGACCATCGATGCCATTTTTTCTGATACCTGGCTGATGGTGTGTCAGTTACGCCATGGCAGCCCTGTATCAGACGGGGCGGGGTTGTACCGTCATGTCTGTGACATGGTGGACCAGACCCGTGAGCGCCTGACGGAGAAAGGTTATCCGGAAAAATCGGTCGAAAATATGCTTTACGCGCAGTGTGCGCTGATTGATGAAAGTGTCATGAATCGCCCTGCCCATGATGATGGCTACGACCAGTGGATACTCTCTCCCTTACAGGCGCGCTATTTCAATACACTGGAAGCCGGTGACAAATTATGGGATCGCGTGCGTGAGCTGCTCAGCGAAACCGCGCCGGACCCGGATGTTCTTATCTGTTTCCACCGTGTTCTGACCCTGGGATTTGCGGGGAAATATCATCACACCACATCACCTCAGCGGGAACAGATTATTCAGCAACTGACTGCCCGTGTTCCGGCGTATGCGCTGTCATCATCGCTGCCGCTGGTTGTCCGTCCGGCATTACGTTTCAGCCGCCGCAAGTTGTATTGGGCGGGATGGGTGGGCGGGATACTGTTACTCGCTGCATTGTGGTGGGGATTCTCTGCCTCACTCGAACAGTTGCTTTCGCAATTAATCACGCAGGGACAGTGATGTATAACCGGATAAAACAAAGCCTGACATTGCTGACAGGCAGCCTCCTGCTATGGCTGTTTTGGGGGTTCTGGTCACCCGGCCGCGATGTGGCACTGTTTCTGAGCGCGTTTGTCATCATTATTGCGGCGGTACTGATTTACCGCCAACAGAAACAGGTGCGCAAAGAAAGACTGATCCGGGCGGACAGCCTGCCTGCGGATGATTACCACGGTGCTGTGGTGCTGGTCTGTGGTCAGTCAGCCGCCCTGTTTGCTGCCGGGGAAAACCGGCGGGAAACGACGAAAGCCCGCTATATCGCCGTACCGGAGCCCGCCGGGCTCAGCCGTATTATCCGGGAATTTCGTGAACAGTCACCCGCACAGCTCAATCGCTTATCTCTTTTATATGTTGTTGTCCCTGAACAAATAAATCAGGAAGAAGAACTGGAGCAGATGATTATCAGCTGGCGGCGGGCTGTCGGCGAAGCCCGGCGTCAGGCCGGAAAAGCGGTGCCGTTCTGGATTTCTGTGTATCTCACACCCCTGTACACCACAGATGTCTCTGCCGCAGATGAAGAACCCTGGTTTACCCCGGCAGAGCGGGCTGGTGAGTTTCATGTGCAACAGGCGGGTTCTCCGGCATGTTCACTGCCGGAATGGCTGGCACATCAGCCGGTTACCGATGAGCAGCGTTTTGCAACAGCTCTCTGGTTTGATCATTATCTGGCATGGTTAAGCCTGGTTTTTGTTCCCCGCCTGACGGTAAAACAAACCGGAGCCGCGCCGTTGTATCCGGCCGGATGGGCGCTGCGTTTTGCGCCGGTTGCTGCTCTCAATAATAACGTCTGGTCTCAGTTTATTGCACATAGTACGCGACTGCCGCT
This sequence comes from Morganella psychrotolerans, assembly GCF_001676155.1. Classification (GTDB taxonomy): domain Bacteria; phylum Pseudomonadota; class Gammaproteobacteria; order Enterobacterales; family Enterobacteriaceae; genus Morganella; species Morganella psychrotolerans. Next base: position 553,453 of record NZ_LZEW01000012.1, read on the forward strand.
GCCGGTTCAGACTGTCACGCCACAACCCCTTCCGCTGCCTGACCATCTGCTCAGCCGGTTACGTTATGACGTCAGTCTTGTGCGCACAGAAGCCGTATTGGGCGTGACCGGGATTATCTGTGGATTATTTCTGGCGGGCGCACTGACGGGAAGCTACTTTCATAATCAGCAGCTTATCTATCACATCAGTGATGATCTGCGCCAGTTTGAACAACTTCCCGGTGAGCCGGCTGAACCTAAAATGGTGGCATGGAAGCAACTGCAAACAGATGCCGCCCTGCTTGCTGCCTGGCAACGGGAAGGGATCCCGTCCTCTTATTCACTGGGGCTCTATCAGGGAACCCGCATCCTGCCTTATCTGTATACCGCACTCAGCCGCTGGGCTCCGCCGCCGCCGCCGGCACCTGTCATTGTGCAGGAGGCGCCTGAAATGGTTTCTCTCGACAGTCTGGCGCTATTTGACACCGGAAAATTCACCCTGAAACCTGGAGCCACCAAAGTTCTCGTTGATGCTCTTATCAATATCCGTGCAAAACCGGGCTGGCTCATCGTGGTATCCGGCTATACGGATATCACCGGACATGCGGATTTAAATCAGAAACTCTCACTCAAACGCGCGGAATCTGTCCGCGACTGGATGATCGAAACCAGTGATATCGATCCCGGCTGTTTTGCTGTTCAGGGCTACGGACACAATCACCCTGTCGCGGATAACAACACGGCTGAAGGCCGTGCAAAAAACCGGCGCGTAGAAATTCGTCTGATGCCGCAGGCTGATGCCTGTCGTGCCTCAGATACTGAAAACGTATCACCGGCGGATGGTGATACACATTCCCCAAAAAAGGAGAAGTAACTATGGCAATCCCAGTCTACCTCTGGCTGAAAGATGACGGCGGCGCGGAAATCAAAGGTTCCGTTAATGTTCAGGATCGCGAAGGCAGTATCGAAGTGGTTGCTCAGGATCACAGCCTTTATATCCCGACAGATAACAACACCGGGAAACTGACCGGCACCCGCATCCATACTCCGTTTGTCTTTGTAAAAGAAATTGATGCGTCAAGCCCGTATCTCTACAAAGCGGTTACCACCGGACAGACGTTGAAATCAGCAGAATTCAAATGGTATCGCATTGATGATGCAGGCCAGGAAGTGGAGTACTTCAATACCAAACTGGAAAACGTAAAAGTAGTGAAAGTTGCACCAAAAATGCATGACGTAAAAGATCCGTCCAAAGAGAAACATAACCACCTGGAAGAGATCGAACTGCGCTACGAAAAAATTACCTGGACTTACAAAGACGGCAACATCATTCATTCAGATTCATGGAATGAACGCGCGACTGCCTGACATTAATAACAGGCGGGAAACCGCCTGTTTTCTTTTCAGCCTTACTCATCACACCAACCCCGCTCATTAACTCAGTTGCCTTATGGGCCCCGGCTTACGGTCAGGGGCGGTAGCATATCTGAAAACCGGATATTATCCCCGAATCCAGGAAAGAGAACATGGAAAATCAATCTGTTATGTTGTTACGCCGTTTAAACCCTTATTGCGCGTCTGCGCTGGAAGCAGCGGCTTCACTGTGTCAGACCCGGGCACATGCAGAGGTAACCATTGAGCACTGGCTGCTGAAAATTCTCGAACTCGGAGAGGGCGATATCACGGTGCTGGCCAGACGTTATGAATGGGATCTTGAATCTCTCTGGCAAAGTCTGCTGAACACGATTGATGCCCTGCCGCGCACCGTCCGCACCCGTCCGCAGTTATCTGAATCCCTGATTACATTGATAAAAAATGCCTGGATGGTCGCATCTCTGGATGAAGACACAGAGCAAATCCGCAGTGTACATCTTCTGTCTGCCATGATCCGCCATCCGATGCTGGTGCCTGATGATAACCTCTGGCCATTAATGACATTGAGTGAAACCCAGCTTCAGCGCCTGCGCCCGCTGCTGGATGCGCAGTCGGATGAACGCCCTGAAATTCAGCAGGCTGAATCGCATAATGCCGTTCCCTCATTAACACAGGCGGCAACAATTCCCGGCGCAGAGGGACAGAAAAGCACCCCACAGGCGGTGATAGGTAACACGCTGAGTGATGCATTACAGGCGGTACTGAATAAATTTACCATCGATATCACAGAAAAAGCCCGCCAGGGCGACATTGACCCGGTATTCGGGCGCGATGATGAAATCCGTCAGATGGTGGATATTCTCTCCCGCCGCCGGAAAAACAACCCGATCCTCGTCGGGGAACCCGGTGTCGGAAAAACGGCGCTGGTGGAAGGACTGGCATTACGCATTGCCGAAGGCAATGTCCCGGTCGCGATGCAAACCACATCTCTGCGGACGCTGGACTTAGGATTATTACAGGCCGGTGCGGGTGTGAAAGGGGAATTTGAACAGCGCCTGAAAAACGTGATTGATGCCGTTCAGCAATCGCCGTCACCGGTTCTGCTGTTTATTGATGAAGCCCATACTATTATTGGTGCCGGTAACCAGGCCGGTGGCGCAGATGCCGCGAACTTACTGAAACCGGCACTGGCGCGTGGTGAATTGCGCACAATCGCCGCAACCACCTGGTCTGAATACAAACAATACTTTGAGCGGGATGCTGCACTGGAGCGCCGCTTCCAGGTTGTTAAAGTCGACGAACCTGATGATGAGAAAGCCTGCCTGATGCTGCGCGGACTGAAATCCCGCTATGCAAAATACCACGGCGTCCATATTACGGATGATGCAGTAAAAGCCGCCGTCACCTTATCCCGCCGTTACCTGACCGGGCGGCAACTGCCGGACAAAGCTGTCGATCTGCTGGACACCGCCGGTGCACGTGTCCGTATGAGCCTGGATACACTGCCGGAAGCCCTGACCCGGCTGAAAGCACAACGTAATTCCCTGGTGCTGGAGCAGGAAGCCATCTTCGATGATATCGCGATCGGCAATATCACAAATGCAGAAAAACTAACCGGGCTTGCCGCTCAGGATGCACAGCTTGCCGGTGAATTTGCCGCGCTGGAACAACGTTTTGAGCAGGAAAAAACCATTATTACCGCACTGATGGCCGCCAGAGCCGAACCGGATAACACCGGGCTGATTCAGTCATTACAAAATGAACTGACCGTATTGCAGAACGGCGAACCATTACTGAACCCGGATGTGGAAACCCGCACAGTTGCAACGGTGATTGCAGACTGGACCGGCGTGCCGCTCTCCGGCTTATTAAAAGATGAACAAACCGGATTGCTGGAGCTGGAAGATTCGCTGGAAAAACGGGTTGTCGGGCAAAAAGGCGCACTGCTGGCGCTGGGGCAGCGTTTACGGGCTGCCGGCACCGGGCTTGCCTCTGAAAACGGTCCGCAGGGTGTTTTCCTGCTGGTGGGACCCAGCGGGATCGGCAAAACTGAAACCGCACTGGCACTGGCCGATGTCCTGTTCGGTGGTGAAAAATCACTGATAACCATTAATATGTCGGAATACCAGGAAGCCCATACCGTCAGTCAGCTTAAAGGCTCACCTCCGGGATATGTGGGATACGGTCAGGGTGGTGTGCTGACTGAAGCCGTCCGAAAACGTCCGTACAGCGTGGTTCTTCTGGATGAAGTGGAGAAAGCGCACCGGGATGTTCTCAATCTTTTTTATCAGGTATTCGATCGCGGATTTATGCGTGACGGGGAAGGGCGTGAAATCGATTTCCGCAATACCGTGATTATGATGACCGCTAACTTGGGCAGTGATTATCTGATGCAATATCTGGATGAAAACCCGCAGGCAACAGACTCGGATCTGCACGAAACACTGCGCCCTATCCTCCGTGACCATTTTCAGCCCGCACTCCTCGCGCGTTTCCAGACCATTATTTACCGCCCGCTGGATGCAGAAGCACTGCGCACCATCACTGAAATGAAACTGCGCAGCGTGATGAAACGCCTTTACACCCACTACCGCCTGACCGGCATTGTGGAAGACGCGCTGTACGACACCCTGGTCAGCGCCTGTCTGCTGCCGGACTCCGGCGCCCGTAATATTGACAGCCTGCTTAATCAGCAGATCCTGCCGGTACTCAGCCAGCAATTACTGCTGCGTCAGGCGAATCACCGGCAGGAGCCGTATGTGATCCTCGGCTATAACGACGAAGAGGGAATTACGCTGAGTTTTACGGATAGTTATCCGGATAGTTATCCGGTAACAGAAGAGGCATAGTACCGGAAGGTATAGCGCCGGGAAACTCTCGTTTGGGAATAACCTGCTTACCGCCTGCCAGTATCTCAAATGACGTTGGGTATATAACTATCAGACAAGGATTCGCCGTATGTCACGAATAATCAACAGATTAAAGCGCTATTCCCGGCGGCAGCGGGTTATTGGTGTGGTGATTATCGGGATGCTGTCCGGCGGGGCCTGGCTGCTGCATACCCCGGAGCCGGTCTTTCTGGCGGGAAATTTATCCGGGTATAACCATATGAAAGGAACCGCGGTGAACTGGTTTGAGGTCAACGGTAACCGGGGACGGGGAGCCGGTGGTACCTGCTGCATTATGGTGTCGGAAAAATGGCAGCCGGGCATGGAAGTGCTGGTGGAGTGGGAAGTGGATCCGGACAGAAGACCTAAAAATATGCCGAGTGTTACAGACCCTGCATTCGAAGAGTTTATGGAAAAACATAAAGCCAATTACAAACGCTATAAAAAAATCGTTCCAATCCCGGAATATGATGATCCCTGCAGTGTCAAAGTTCATTTTTTACCCTGTCAGGAAGTAAAAATCACATTGTCATGCCGGGCGCCATGGCATCCGGAGTATCCGGTAAAAGAACCATTACAGATGGAGGAGCCTGCGGTATGTCCAAAATAATTAAGTGGTTTCAGCAGACCACCCGGCGGCAGCGGGTTATTGGTGTGGTGATTATCGGGATGCTGTCCGGCGGAGCCTGGTTGCTGCATACTCCGGATCCGGTCTTTCTGGCGGGGAATTTATCCGGGTATAACCATATGAAAGGAACCGCGGTGAACTGGTTTGAGGTCAACGGTAACCGGGGACAGGGAGCCGGTGGCACCTGCTGTATTATGGTGCCGGAAAAATGGCAGCCGGGCATGGAAGTGCTGGTGGAATGGGAAGTAGATCCAGATGGATATCCGATTGATGTACCGGAATTTAATGACCCGAATTATAAAGAATACATGCGCCAGCATAAAGCCAATTACAAACGCTATAAAAAAATAGTTCCAATCCCGGAATATGATGACCCCTGTGATGTCCAGGTTCACTTTTTGCCTTGTCAGGAGGTGAAAATATCATTGTCATGCTGGTCCCCATGGGATCCTAATTATCCGGTAAAAGAACCATTACAGATGGAGGAGCCTGCGGTATGTCCAAAATAATTCAGTGGCTTCAGCAGACCACCCGGCGACAGCGGGTAATTGGTGTGGTGATTATCGGGATGCTGTCCGGCGGAGCCTGGCTGCTGCATACCCCGGAGCCGGTCTTTCTGGCGGGAAATTTATCCGGGTATAACCATATGAAAGGAACCGCGGTGAACTGGTTTGAGGTTAACGGTAACCGGGGACGGGGAGCCGGTGGTACCTGCTGCATTATGGTGCCGGAAAAATGGCAACCGGGAATGGAAGTGCTGGTGGAATGGGAAGTGGATCCGGACAGGAGACCTAAAAATATGCCGAGTGTTACAGACCCTGCATTCGACGAGTTTATGAAAAAACATAAAGCCAATTACAAACGCCATAAGAAAATCGTTCCAATCCCGGAATATGATGATCCCTGTAGTGTGGATGTCCATTTTTTACCCTGTCAGGAAGTCAAAATCACCCTGTCATGCCGGTCAGCCAGTCATCCGGATTATCCAATCAAAGAACCTTATAAAATGGAGGAGCCTGCGGTATGTCCGAAATAATTAAGTGGCTTCAGCAGACCACCCGGCGGCAGCGGGTTATTGGTGTGGTGATTATCGGGATGCTGTCCGGCGGGGCCTGGCTGCTGCATACCCCGGAGCCGGTTTTTCTGGCGGGAAATTTATCCGGGTATAACCATATGAAAGGAACCGCGGTGAACTGGTTTGAGGTCAACGGTAACCGGGGTCGGGGAGCCGGTGGCACCTGCTGCATTATGGTGCCGGAAAAATGGCAGCCGGACATGGAAGTGCTGGTGGAGTGGGAAGTGGATCCTGAACGATCGCCTCCGAATATGCCTAAACTTGGTACAGCCGAATTTAAGGTATTTATGGAAAAACATAAAGCCAATTACAAACGCTATAAAAAAAATCGTTCCAATCCCGGAATATGATGATCCCTGTGATGTCCAGGTTCACTTTTTGCCTTGTCAGGAGGTGAAAATATCGTTGTCATGCTGGTCCCCATGGGATCCTAATTATCCGGTAAAAGAACCATTACAGATGAAGGAGCCTGCGGTATGTCCGAATTAGAAATCAGCAAAGCATCATTATTGTCCGGAAATCAACTTAAATTATCAGTAATGGCAGGTAAAGCCTACAGGTTAACCAAGAAGGTAACGCAGGGTGACCCCTGCTGGTTACCGCCGGTATTTCCGGCACAAGGTCGTTTATACCTGACCAGGCAGCAACTGGACAATAATATTCAGAAAATTATATCTGCTGAAAAGATATTTCAGGGTTCAGCCGGCAGCAAAAATACCTTTTCATGTTGTAAAAGCCTGCATGTCAGCCTGTTTTTTGACGGGACAAATAATAATGAAAAAAATGATACTGGCAAAGACCACCCGACAAATATTGCAAAGCTCTATCATGCCTGCTCTCCTGATGACTATGTGGCAATGAGTAAAGGATTTTATGCCTATTATATGCCCGGAGTAGGAACGCCCTTTCCTGAAATAGAAACGTATGATTATTATACGGATGGACTGAAATATGCCACAGGCGGAGACTGGCGTATTTTTTGGGGATTAATACAAGTCTACAGTAGTATATATCATGCTATAACAAAACGAAGATTAGGATTATCTGAGTTACGTGCAGCATATAAAATGGTAAGTGAATCTCGGGATTATGGCGTTAACAGAGATAACAATCTTGAAAGCTATAATAAGTCATATGGTTTAACTGAGTTATTTTTACCGCTGAGAAAGCGCCTTGTTGAAATAACACCCAAATTAGTGGCTTTAAAATTATATGTTTATGGTTTTTCCCGTGGTGCCGCAGAAGCAAGGGCATTTGTTCATTGCATAAACCATTTCCTTAACTATTTTTCTGACTATAACGGCGGTTTCCCTGCGGGGACACTGTGTGGTATTCCGGTCAGCGTCGAGTTTTTAGGTATTTTTGATACGGTACCTGCGGTTGGTCTTGCGAATGTTTTTCCCGGCGCAACCGGTCACGGCAGTTGGGCGGATGGCACCCAGCAATTACCGGCGTCTGATTTAGTCAAAAACTGCTGCCACCTGGTGGCGGCACATGAACAGCGGCAATCTTTTGCGCTGGACTCTGTCCGTACCTCGGGAGGAACCTACCCGGCAAATACCGTGGAAGTTCTTTACCCGGGCATGCACTCTGATGTGGGGGGCGGATACCCTAAAGGGGACCAGGGAAAAGCCCGTGGCGGAACGGATGAATTACCGTCTCAGATTACGCTGCATGATATGTATGCCGCGGCGATTGATGCAGGTGCACCTCTTGCAATTCACCCCGAAGTATTAAAGCTTAGTGTTGAGATACAAAAACATTATGGTTTTCGTGAAATGTCTCCTGATTCTGTCGAAGAATTCGATGCTTCATCAGGTATATCTGACAAATTCAACGCTTGGCGAACCTCCACATTTCCGGAGGATCCGGTAAAGAGCAGAGATCCGCAGTCATGGTGTTACCGGCCTGAGCGTTTTAAAACACTGTTTCTTGAACAGGCTGTTGAATATCAGCTTATTTTGATAACAGCATGGCGTATTGCCCGGTATGCTTCAGATCAAGGTGATGATATTAATCTGACAGAACAGGCATTTTTTGAAAAAGCGCCACAACATTCAGATATTCACGCCCAACCGTATGAAGCGGATTTCAGCCGGCAGGCAACGGGTGTCTTAGCTGGTGAATGGAAAGAGAACCAGAGAGCTGCCGGAGTGATAACAACACGGCGCAACCGGGAAATAAAGGCACATGCCGGGGATAATGAGTGGCTGCCGTCCAATTCGGATAAAGATAACCCGCTTATCGGCGGGCCACTGTATGATGCCTCTAATAGCCGTGGTCAGCTGTGGGAAGCCTCTCTGGAATTTAAGTCGGATTATAAATTATCAGTTGATAAATCAGCGGTCAGACCTGATTCATTAATCAATTTTTCATCTCAAAGAACAAAGCAGGGTTGCTATGAAAATAAAAAATCCGAAAATAAAGAATCCGAAAATTTTCGGAAAAAGATGGGAATGACACCAACAACAATATATGGAAAACCACCTGCTTTGGATGATTGCTCTCAGCTTCCGGATGATGGTTTTCCTTTTCTTGATGTAAGAGTTACGGCGGTTTTATTACAAGTTACAGATAACTACCTTAAAGATATAGCTTATGCTATTACAACACAAAATGAAGATATGGAGTTATCAGCACTGGCAAGAAATGCAAAAAAAATTATTCGATGATGTTATTCTTCAATGCATCATAACAAAAGGAAATAACTCGGAGCTGGATAATATAATCTCTCTTTTTGATGATCATATTCATGACTCAAGGGCTTGGTTTATGCATTCGGAAACAGGAAGCCGGGAAACGTTTAGTGGTTATTTTCTGTCGCGTATGATTTATTTTGGTGATAAATGGAATAAATCGATGCAGCTTATTGTTAATAAGGGGCATATCTATGGTGTGGATAAGAAAAATCCTGATTACAAATTTGTATATAAACCGGGTGTCGGACTCAAATTATTTGATGTGAAAACAGGAGAGGAAGTTCCTCTGGATGAAAGCAAGCGTCCACCGGCAACAAACGAAATCATGAAAGTAATCAGAAAAATAAATCAGCAACAGAGAGATGATTCTGTAAAAGCAATTTATGATGCACTGAATAAAACGGCGGGCAGTGTGGCCGATACAATAAAGAGTATATAAGTCAGTCATCAATAAAATACGCCTGATAATACATATTCCAATATCCCCGTATAAAACTCATCTATATAATTAATAGATGAATACATTAATACATACGACTGTACGGAATTATCTGTCATTAAATCCGGAAAACAGGAAGCCTTTATATTATGAATATAAATCTGTCCGATATTAAAACGTCTCTGCTCAGTGGTCAGAACCGCTATCAACTGACTGTCCGCGGGTGTGATATCCCGCTGGATGTTGAGTATTTCACCGGGCGCGAAGCCGTCAGTGATACTTACCGTTATCAGGTCACATTTACCAGTGCCGCGAATGACCTGACTGTGCAGCAATTATTACGCCGCTCAGCCACACTCTCTTTTGCGCCGCCCTTTACTATGACAGGTGCCGCCGGTGTGGCAAAACGCGTTCACGGAATGATAACGGATTTCCGCCGTCTTTCAGGCTCGGCGGATGAAGCCCGTTATCAGATTATAATCGAACCGTTTTTTGCTTTGCTGCGTCATCAAATCCGCTCTCACCGTTTTTTCCTTAACCAATCTGTTCCGGATGTGGTTGCCCATATTTTCCGGGAACATAATTTTAAGGACTGGGAATTTGAATTTAATCTGAAAAATGAATACCCGAAGCGGGAGCAGATTAATCAAATCAATGAAAGTGACAGGCAATTTATTGAACGCCTGCTCAGTGAAGCCGGTATTTTCTATTATTTCAGTTTGCAGGATGACACTCAGACTGAGGTTATTCATTTCGGGGACAGACAAAGCAACTATCTGGCAGATAAATTCCTGCCGCTCAACAGCCCGTCAGGCATGAGTGACAACAGCGCTGACAGTGTCTGGGGGCTTTCACTGCGCCATCAGGTCGTTGAACACCAGGTTCAGACCAAAGATTACAATCACCGTCAGGCACAGGATTTACTGCTTTCCTCACCTGCGGATATGATGCGCGGTGACAGTGACGAAAACCACTATGGTGAGGTGTATCACTACCGGGCGCGGCACCTGACCAGCGGCGATAAACTGAAACCGGATGCGGAAACCGGTAACTTCTGGGCGCGTCTTGACCATGAACGTTTCCTTGCGCGGCAAACATTACTGCGCGGGCAAAGTACGGCGGCAGACCTGACCCCGCTTCAGGTACTGACTATCAAAGAAAGCGGTGTGTTATCCACATTGCCGGGGGTTTTTCAGTCTCCGGTGGTTATCACGCGGTTACGGTTCAGCGGCGGACGCGATAAAGCCCTGAATGTGCGTTTTGATGCAGTGCCGTACAGTGAAACCGTATGCTGGCGACCGGCTCTGAAGCCACGCCCGGTGATCGCCGGAACACTGATGGCACGCGTCACCAGTGCGAAAGATAATGATATTTATGCCCATCAGAATGAAGATGGCTTCTATTGGGTCAAATTTGATGCCGACCTCGATGATAAAGCGCCGGGCTATGAAAGTATGCCGGTGCGCCTCGCCAAACCCTATGCCGGTGATACTTACGGCATGCACTTTCCGCTGATTCAGGGAACCGAGGTGGCGATAGCGTTTCATGAAGGTGATCCTGACCGCCCGTATATTGCCCATGCGCTGCATGACTCGCGGCATCCCGACCATGTGACTTCAGATAATAATACCCGCAATGTTATCCGTACACCGGCTAATAATAAGCTGCGTATGGAAGATAAGCGGGGTGAGGAACATATCAAGCTCAGCACTGAGTACGGCGGAAAATCACAGCTTAATTTAGGTCATCTTGTTAATCAGGGCAGAGAAAAACGCGGTGAAGGGTTTGAACTGCGGACGGACAGTTGGGGTGCTATCCGGGCGGGTAAGGGATTGTTTATCAGTGCCGATACCCAGCAACGTGGCGGAGGGGATGTACTGGCAATGAAAGACGCGGTTGCGTTGATTGATAGTGGTATTGACCAGATAGCTGACTGGGAAGACGTTACTCAATCACATAAAAACAGACAACCGGATCGGCAAAGCCTGACTGAATTCAGAGATAAAGCAAATGAACTCGCTTCCCCGGCTATTTTGATTCATGCCCCTGAAGGGGTCGGAATTGTGACGGATGAAACATTGCTGATGCAAAGTACAGGTGCGCTTTATCAGCAAACCCGTGATGAAATGCATCTGGCGGCATCAAAGGAAATAGCGCTGAATGCGAAGAAAAATATATCACTCCTGGCGCAACAGGAAGGTATACGGATGGTTTCAGGTAAAGGACCATTTGAACTGGAATCACACGGCGACGGCCTGGATATCACGGCATTAAAGGATGTGATTATTCAGTCAACTCAGGGACATTTGCAAATTACAGCAAAAAACGGGATCACATTAGGATGCGGCGGAGGATATATAAAGATTTTGCCGGATGGTCAGATTGAAATCCATACCCCGAGCCGTTTAAGTCTGAAAGGGCAGCATGTCTGGAATACACCGGCGGGAGAAGATTTCCCTTTACCGGATCTTCCGCAGTCAGTCTGTAAAGAGTGCCTCGCACTGGCACAAAAAAAATGCCGCAGGAGTTGCTATCCGTGAATAATATAACAATGAATTTAACGTGTGACACCGCATTGCAATGGATTGAACAATTAAAGCAGGTATCAGAAGAAACCCGGCTTAGTTATATGGATATTATTGTTGACCAGGCAGGGTTGCGTGAGTCAATCATTCCTGCATTAATGAAGCCGGAGCATAATATACAGTGGTTCTCACTGTTTACGGGAACACCGGAAGAGGGGTTACTTGAATATGCCCCGATATTATTTCGTATAGAGTGGAAGAATATAATGCATCTCACTCTGATGGAGGAGATATTTGAACTTCTGCATGGAATGCCAAGAATTCTGACATTATTTTCACCCTTGTCATTTAGTCAGATAACGAAAAATTTATCAGTGCTGTCAGAAGCCGAGTGGGGCAATGTTTCCTGTTTATTACGGTTTTATGATTCCCGGATATTCCCTGAATTAATAAAGGATATTCTGACACCGGAACAGCGCGGAGACTTTACGGATCTCGCTTATGTATGGGGCTATTTAAATCGGGACTCTGAAGCCCGCTGGGTTATCGGCAGCTTTACGCCGGAGACGGAAGATAAAGTATTTTCTGTTGTCCTGCTGGATGACAATAAAATAGGCCGGTTAGGAAGTATCAGTGATGCGGAAGAATTAATGGACTATCAGGAATTTTATGACCGTGGTCTGAGCCGGGAAGAAAATTTTTCTGTATTATATCGTTATGCATTACAGGCACTGAACAGTAATTATCTGGGAGAGTTATCCGACTATATTCGTAAGAATAACTTACTGACAGAGTAATTGATTATGAGTGATATCAGACCAACATTATTCGATAATACCATGGCGCTGTCCGGTGATAAAACAACGACGGGAGCCACATGTTATGCAGCAGATGAAAAAGTCCGCTTTAAGCGCACGGGCCTGCGTATCGGAGACAAAGCGACATCGTGCCCCCGGTGCGGAAAAACAGGAACCATTGTTACCGGAGAAAACCGGGTTAGCAATCACGGTAAGTCACCGGCAATTCATGGCTCGGTAGTTCAGTGTGGATGCCCGTTTGGTGATAATAAAATAATTGCACTGACAGATATTGCAGATACCGGCCACAAGCCTGACATGTGTATGCGCAGTTCTTCTGAAGAAATATATGAAGGTGAACCAACCCTATTTGTGATTGAAAATGACGGCGATATTACATATCAGCTGCTCAATCAGTTTAATATGCGCCTGGAAAAAGATATCAGCCATATTAAAAAAATAAATAGTGGAATAAACTATTTCGTCAGGCATCAGGTTATTCTTTTTTATCCTGAAAACATTACAGAAGATAAACAACAGGATATTGAATTACTTAAACAATCGCAAAAGATAATTAATGATAATATTGATTCTCTTACAGAGGATGATCGTGGTTTTTTATATGACAATTATAATATAATCGCTAATATATCTAACTATGGCGAAGGTTTTATCGGACTTATTTCCTCATCGGGAACATCCCTGATGGATGAAATAAAAACAGTATTAAAAGAAATTGAGGTACTTTATGAACAAAGCCTTAAAGCAACAGGAAAATTAAAAGGAGCGGCTTTTTATGAAGCAAGGCAGAAATTACTTGCTAAACTTGATAAACTATTAAATAAGCCATTGGCTAAAAAAGCAATGGGTATAGCCGATTCTAAAAACCTGAAAAAAGGGCTTAAATTAAATTCAAAATCGATAATACAGCACTGGAACAATACAGAAGAAATAAGTATAAAAGGTTATGAAAAGTATACGGCTAACCTGGCAAAATATACAAAATATCTGAATAGAGTTGGTTGGATGGCAGTTGGTATGTCTGCGATTAATTCGGTTAATGACATTAATAAAATTTGTTTGGAGGGAACAGATTATGAATGTGAAAAAGCAGCTGTAACAGAAACTGCGAAATTAGCGCTTGGTACAGGAGGCGGGATATCGGCGGAACGAAAGGCTCGGTAATCGGAGGGAGTATTTGCCTGGCTGTAGGTGTTCCGACAGGCGGGGTTGGTTTAATAGTGTGTGGTGTTGTTGGCGGGTTGCTGGGGGGATTAGCTGGATCTGCGGTTGGAGAGAAAGCTGCAGATACTATTACTTCTTCATTGTACACATTATCGGAAAATCCGGATGTAAAAGAAAAAGTTGATAAAGTAAATGAATTAAACCTTAATATCATATACTACAAATATAGCAGGTGATGTATGGATGGTAAGCTTATATTTTCAGTTATTATTGCTATTTATATTATTTTTGCTATTTTCAGAATGGTATATTATTATTTTCAGGATCAGGATTCTGCATTGCTACGTGAAAAATCATTTTTTAATAAATTTGGTTATGTTCCCTACCCTAAAGGTTTAATGGGGGGGGCCGGGTTTTTTACACATGAATTCAGAGACACATGGTTTATATTCGTTTTATTTTTATGTAAATTTAATTTTGCCAAAAAAAGAGTAAAGAAAGAAGAACTTGATTTTATAGCCTCATGGCCTGAGTCTTATACCTTTTATTTAAAGAAAAAAACGAAGGCGGGATTTTTTGATTTTATGATTATTATCATTTTGTATGCAGCACTTGAGATTATTTAGGTTTGATGTTAGGTATTTATATGCTGTTTTTTCCTTGTTAGTAATGAGTATGGTGGGGATAAGTATTGGAATGGTTTAAATGATATTGCTAATTATTTTTTATTATCTGCTTGTATTTATCGGAGTTATTGTATTTTTTAATGCCAGAGCCAATTTTAAGACTAATTCCGGAAAAAACAAACCAGGAAGGATAAGACGATTATTTTCAGTTTTTTTATTTTATTTTGTGTCTTTTTTTAGTGGAGTTAATGTTGCCGGGGAGATGAGTCATGAACTAAGTGTGTCAGAGGCTATATTTTTCATATCATCTGTTTTTAATATATTTTTATTTGTTTCATTTATTTGGAAATTTGAGGGGATGAAACATGATTAAACTCCCGGAGAAAAAAATATTAGTGTCAGGTCTTTTAGTATAGCAACAGTCAGAGGCGCTATGATCGGGTATGAGTAACTGTTAGCTAATAAATATTACGGACGAGTTAATTAATGGCAGGTGTTAATGGAAGTTAAAGACTATATCCCTATTTTTTTTATTTCTCTATATCATTTTTTCGTTTTTCAGGTTTATATATTATTATTATCAGGATCAAGATTCTGCTTCATTACGGGAATCATCATTTTTTAATGAATTTGGTTATTACCCCTATCATAAGTCATTGGCAGGTACCAGAGGTGTCTTTACTCATGAGTTTAAAGATACCTACTTTAATCTAATTTTGTTTTTTCATAAGAATAAGATAATGCAGAGGAAAATAAAAAAAAGATGAGATTGAATTTGTACTATCATGGCCTGAGTCTTATACCTTTTATTTAAAGAAAAAAACAAAGGCGGGATTTTTTGATTTAATCATCATTGTTATTGGTTTTGTTATTTTAAAGTTAATTTAAAACCAGTAATAATATATTACTACTCACTCCTGTTTTAGAAGATTATGAATAATAAAAAAATTGATAACGACATTATGTTTCGGGCTGGTACTGTTTATTACCGGTTGCTCCGGAGCATCCGGATTTGGAAAGAAAAAAAACAGAGCCTATGGCGGCATCTGTTACCGGGTATAATCATACTCAATTAAGTATTACCACATTTTCGATTAATGGGGGAGGAGGTAGTATGGGGGGATCCTCATGCTGTGTATTGTTACCGGAAAAATGGTCACCACATCTGGTTGCCAGAGTAAAATGG
>NZ_LZEW01000013.1 GCF_001676155.1 Morganella psychrotolerans
TTTTTCTTCACTTGAATCATGAGCATACGATTCAGGAATTGCAGTGCATAACCTTAGATGATCCATTAATGCTGAACTACCGGTTCTAAGAACCTCACCAATAATCTCTTGTTCTACTCGACTGGAGTCGTTAACAAAATTACCACTCAATTTAACTATTTCATCAATCCAATAGTAACGTCTTAATTTAGCATCATCTGTTATATAGTTCATTTTATGTCATTTATTCATCATATTTATTAGTTACTCCAATTATCTCATATAGATTAAAACCATCAACAAAAAAGCTTTTATAATCAATACGTTCAAAAGAAACAGTTCCTACAAGACCCATTATGTTAAACGGGCGAGTTTACTACTCAAAACCGCCCGTAAGACATCATCAGAACACCTCAGAGCGATTTTAAGCACCAAACACACCCAGTGTGACACCCAAACATCCTGAAAGTTTATAACGGTTTCTGTGACGTTTGAGGACGTTTTTAACATCCCGTTTTTTCGTCCGGTTTTCATCGCCAAACTGGTGAAAGTCGCAAACTTGTTTGTGGCTTGAAACAGTTTTATCCGTTAAAAGCCGATACTGAACCCACGATCCCGTTTTACTTCCTGTCGCTGGATCTGCTGTGTCAGCCTTTCTGATACCTGTTCAGCAGTCCGGTTAAAGTCGCTAACTGTTGACTGATTTCCCTGTATTGCATGGCTAACTGACTGTTCTGTGTCTCGAGCTCCCCGACACGCTGAGATAAATTGCTGATAACGGTCTCTTGCTGTTGTAACAAGGTGGTCAAGGCGTTCTCTAAGAGTTGTTCTGTCTCGGTCATGGTGATTTATCTCGGTAATATTTTGAGGTTCTTTTTCTCGCCCCAACTCTCGGTTTTGTATTTTGGATCGACTTCGACGCACGCTCTCTCGCTCTTGTCGTCCATGGTGCATGTTGTGAACCGGATATGCTTGCTCTGTGTCTGGTATATCTCGGCTGACCGCTTCCACCCGGTCATGTTCTGGTATTCGCTCACGCTCCAGTATGTGAGAAACAGACTGATCCCTGCCAATATCAGCACCAGTACGCCCAGAATGATGAACGGTAATTTCCACGCGCTCACGGTACGCCTGATCAATTTCGTCTGCTCGACTTGGATACTTTCGCTCAAATTCCTGCTGGCGTCTGCCAGTTGCGCTTTCAAGTCGTTCTCGTGCTGTTCGATAGCGAGTTTCACTTTCTCCGTCATAATCTCGCTGTCTTGCTTGGCATTCTCGGAGAACGTCTGCGCTAAATTTAAAATCCTGCTCATAGAACGCCCCTTTTAAACGTAAGTTTTGCCCCCCGGTTTTGATTGAGAGGTTTTTCGGTGTCACTCTGGCTATCTCAAAGCCTGACTGTTTCAGCGTTTCAATCACATCATCACGGTTACGGATCAGTCCTTTCTGCACCAATGCCGATATGCCGGTATCAATCTCTTTCAGGGCTGATCGTTTTTCTGTCGGTAAATCCGCACGGGTTATCAGTGTTTGCTGTTTATCCGGCGAACGGGGATCGGTCAGGCCGTATTCGTAATTGATAACCTGCTTAAAATTTTCAATCAGTGGTCTGTCGGCTTTGTCATAGTACGGCTGTAAGCGTTTCTGTGAGGTCAGCTCAACGTTAGGGATATAGAAATTAAGCTCTAACCGGTTTTTGTCCGTGTGCTCAACCCATGTGATGTTGTACTGCTCTTTCTCCAGCCCCGAAAAAACATGCTTTTCGAATCGGTCCATAATGGCGGTTTTGTGATGGTCGGGTATATTTTCTTCCTCAAATGACAGACATCCCACGGTGTACGCATTCTTAAATCCGCAACTCTCCGCAATAGACTGCGACAATTCAGGATTGCCCCGTAATACCTGAAATTGTGTGTCCTCTTTGCCCTCACGAAGCAAATAATCCATGCTGGCTTTCGGACTGCCACCGCCTTTGTTACCAAAGAATTTAATCAGCACGGTCGAGCACCTCCCGAAGCTGTGCCTCAATATGTCGTAACGCTAAGGCAATATTGACCGTTTCCATCGAACCCGGTGCTTGATGGCAATGACGGGCTATCTGGTTGAGGTTCACTCCTATCCGGTTAAGCTCAAACAACAACGCAGGAGCAACGCTTTTCGGCTGACGTTTGGGTTTCTGACCTAACGCCAGTTCACGTAACCACTCAGCCAAACGGGGTTTGGTTTTTCGCAAAAGTAACGATTGTTTCTCGTCAGATGTCAGGCGAATAATCACGGTTTCAGTACGTTTGGTCGTCATGCTTTTGTCCTTTTGGGGTCAAGGGGCGAAGCCCATTGCAAGGGCACGAGGAAATCTCGAAGAGATAACGATGTGTGTCCTTGCCCTAAACATTAGCAGCAGATAAAATTTTGTACAATCAGTAAGAAAATAATGGGATTTGAAAGATGACGAAGCAGGAAAAAGCAGTCGTGAATATGGCTAATTTTTTACAGGCTCAAAGTCTGCTCTTACTCGAAAAACTCAATGAACAGGATTCGGATAATCTCGATGCGGAAACCAACCTTTGTGAAGAACTCCACGAACACGCGGAGTCACTACACCGAAGACTGAACGCTAAGCTGGGCGAAGAATAGCCCTTTTACAATAGGCTCCGCCCTCCTGACGAGCTTCACAAAAATCAATTGATTTTCGGTGCTCTAGTCAAGACAGGCGAAACCCGACAGGACTCTAAAGATGCCAGAAGTTTCCCTCTGACGGCTCCCTCGTGCGCTCTCCTGTTCCCACCTTACAAGTTTACAGCCGGTTTTAATCCGCTCTTTCTGTCTTTGGGGGCGCTATCTCTCAGCTTCCCTGTACCGGTACTGCACTTGTTTAGGTGGTTCGCTCCAAGCTGGGCTATTTGCACGAACTCCCCGTTTAGCCCGACTATCACGCCTGTTCAGGTAACTGTTCTCTTGAATCCAACCCTGACAGACACGTAAAAACGCCACTGGCGATAGCCTTTGGTAACGGGGTGTACTGAATTATTTCGCTGAAATCCTTGAAGTGTCACCGCAATAACGGCTAAACTGATATGACAGAATTTGGTTTCAGTGGTCTTGTACACCCTGTTACCTCGGTACAAAGAGTTCCCCAACTCAAAGTACCAACTTTTAGAAAAACCGCCTATTGGCGGTTTTTCTTTTCCGCGTTAGCTTACAATTGAATAAGCTCAATCTCAATAAATCATTTCTAATAGATGTAAACAGTGAAAAACCGACTGTTAGCATATACACTATAATTAATTAAATTCAATAACTTGGTTTTAGATATGCAAGATGATAGGCAATTAAATATAAAAAAAAA
>NZ_LZEW01000014.1 GCF_001676155.1 Morganella psychrotolerans
AACCTGGCGGTTCCCTACTCTCACATGGGGAGACCCCACACTACCATCGGCGCTACGGCGTTTCACTTCTGAGTTCGGCATGGGGTCAGGTGGGACCACCGCGCTAGTGCCGCCAGGCAAATTCTGTTCTTCCAAAACAAGCTGTTTAATAACCGGTATGAGTTTATTCTCTCATCACCCGCTATCCGAAAAATTGATTTTCTTTCTTTGTCGTCTCTCAACTCAAAACACCTTCGGTGTTGTCAGGTTAAGCCTCTCGGTTCATTAGTACTGGTTAGCTCAATACATCGCTGTACTTACACACCCAGCCTATCAACGTCTTAGTCTCAAACGTTCCTTCAGGACCCTTAAAGGGTCAGGGAAGACTCATCTCGAGGCAAGTTTCCCGCTTAGATGCTTTCAGCGGTTATCTTTTCCGCACTTAGCTACCGGGCAATGCAATTGGCATCACAACCCGTACACCAGTGGTGCGTCCACTCCGGTCCTCTCGTACTAGGAGCAGCCCCTCTCAATCTTCCAACGCCCACGGCAGATAGGGACCGAACTGTCTCACGACGTTCTAAACCCAGCTCGCGTACCACTTTAAATGGCGAACAGCCATACCCTTGGGACCTACTTCAGCCCCAGGATGTGATGAGCCGACATCGAGGTGCCAAACACCGCCGTCGATATGAACTCTTGGGCGGTATCAGCCTGTTATCCCCGGAGTACCTTTTATCCGTTGAGCGATGGCCCTTCCATTCAGAACCACCGGATCACTAAGACCTACTTTCGTACCTGCTCGAGCTGTCACTCTCGCAGTCAAGCTGGCTTATGCCTTTGCACTAACCGCATGATGTCCGACCATGCTTAGCCAACCTTCGTGCTCCTCCGTTACTCTTTGGGAGGAGACCGCCCCAGTCAAACTACCCACCAGACACGGTCCCCGATCCAGATTATGGACCCGGGTTAGAACATCAAATGTTAAAGGGTGGTATTTCAAGGTTGGCTCCATGCAGACTGGCGTCCACATTTCGTTGCCTCCCACCTATCCTACACATCAAGATTCAATGTTCAGTGTCAAGCTATAGTAAAGGTTCACGGGGTCTTTCCGTCTTGCCGCGGGTACACTGCATCTTCACAGCGAGTTCAATTTCACTGAGTCTCGGGTGGAGACAGCCTGGCCATCATTACGCCATTCGTGCAGGTCGGAACTTACCCGACAAGGAATTTCGCTACCTTAGGACCGTTATAGTTACGGCCGCCGTTTACCGGGGCTTCGATCAGGAGCTTCGCTTGCGCTAACCCCATCAATTAACCTTCCGGCACCGGGCAGGCGTCACACCGTATACGTCCACTTTCGTGTTTGCACAGTGCTGTGTTTTTAATAAACAGTTGCAGCCAGCTGGTATCTGCGGCTGGCTTCAGCTCCGTCCGCGAGGGACTTCACCTAATGCCAGCGTGCCTTCTCCCGAAGTTACGGCACCATTTTGCCTAGTTCCTTCACCCGAGTTCTCTCAAGCGCCTGAGTATTCTCTACCTGACCACCTGTGTCGGTTTGGGGTACGATCAATGATAACCTGATGCTTAGAGGCTTTTCCAGGAAGCAGGGCATCAATCACTTCACCACCGTAGTGGCTCGTCGTCACGCCTCAGTGTTTAA
>NZ_LZEW01000015.1 GCF_001676155.1 Morganella psychrotolerans
TAATCATACTCAATTAAGTATTACCACATTTTCGATTAATGGGGGAGGAGGTAGTATGGGGGGATCCTCATGCTGTGTATTGTTACCGGAAAAATGGTCACCACATCTGGTTGCCAGAGTAAAATGGGAAAGCCTGGATAAAAGTAAATTATCACGAAGACCAGATTATGATGAGGTGGAGGCGTATGATCTCTGGAGTGCAGAGATAGATAAATTAAGTATATCCCATGAAATTACTGTGCCAATCCCGGAATATTCCACTGAAGATGCCTGTAGTGTAAAGGTGCATTTTTTACCCTGCGATCAGGTGAAAGTAACAACATCCTGTTACGGTTATGGCTCGCCGGAATACCCGGTAAAAGAGCCCTTTAATATGAAGGAGCCTGCTGTATGTCCAAAATAACTCAGCGCATTTTTCTGTCCGGTAATATAGGGTATAAAAATCCGCACTACTTTATTACATTATTAATGTAATAAAGTAGTGTAATGATTTAATTAATAACAAATGGCGGTAATGATATTATGAACAATAAAAAATTGATAACGACATTATGTTTCGGGTTGGCGCTGTTTATTTCCGGTTGCTCCGGGGCATCCGGATTTGGAAAGAAAAAAACAGAGCCTCTGGCAGCATCTGTCACCGGGTTTAATCATACCCAATATGAAATAGCCCGGTTTTCGATTAATGGAGGCGGAGGTAGTATGGGGGGATCCTCATGCTGTGTATTGTTACCGGAAAAATGGTCACCACATCTGGTTGCCAAAGTGAAATGGGAAAGCCTGGATACCAGCAAATTATCACCCCGACCAAAATTCAGTCAGGTTGAGGCATATAAGCGCTGGAAGGCCGAACTGAGGCAATACAGCACATCTCATGAAATTACTGTACCAATCCCTGAATATGAAGAAAAAGTCTGTAGTTTAGATGTCCATTTCTTACCTTGTCATCAGGTAAAAGTGACCACATCCTGTGCCAGCTATGGTTCACCGAATTACCCGATTAATGAACCCTTTAAAATGAAGGAGCCTGCGGTATGTCCAAAATAATTCAGCGTATTTTTCTGTCAGGTAATATAGGGTATGAAAATCCACACTACTTTATTACATTATTAATGTAATAAAGTAGTGTAATGATTTAATTAATAATAAATGGCGGTAATGATATTATGAACAATAAAAAATTGATAACGACATTATGTTTCGGGCTGGCGCTGTTTATTTCCGGTTGCTCCGGAGCATCCGGGTTTGGAAAGAAAAAAAACAGAGCCTATGGCAGCATCTGTCACCGGGTTTAATCATACTCAATTAAGTATTACCACATTTTCGATTAATGGGGGAGGAGGTAGTATGGGGGGATCCTCATGCTGTGTATTGTTACCGGAAAAATGGTCACCACATCTGGTTGCCAGAGTAAAATGGGAAAGCCTGGATAAAAGTAAATTATCACGAAGACCAGATTATGATGAGGTGGAGGCGTATGATCTCTGGAGTGCAGAGATAGATAAATTAAGTATATC
>NZ_LZEW01000016.1 GCF_001676155.1 Morganella psychrotolerans
CAGCCCTGAAAGAGATTGATGCCGGCATATCGGCACTGGCGCAGAAAGGGCTGATCCGCAACCGTGATGATGTGATTGAAGCGCTGAAACAGTCAGGCTTTGAGATAGCCAGAGTGACACCGAAAAAACCTCTCAATCAAAACCGAGGGACAAAATTTACGTTTAAAAAGGGGCGTTCTATGAGCAGGATTTTAAATTTAGCGCAGACGTTCTCCGAGAATGCCAGACAAGACAGCGAGATTATGACGGAGAAAGTGAAGCTCGCTATCGAACAGCACGAGAACGACTTGAAAGCGCAACTGGCAGACGCCTGCAGGCATTTGAGCGAAAGCATCCAAGCCGAGCAGACGAAATTGATCAGGCGTACCGTGAGCGTGTGGAAATTACCGTTCATCATTCTGGGTGTACTGGTGCTGATATTGGCAGGGATCAGCCTGTTTCTCACGTACTGGAGCGTGAACGAATACCAGAACCTGACCGAATGGAAACGGTCAGCCGAGATATACCAGACGCAGAGCCACAATATCAAACTGACCCACTGCACCATGGACGACAAGAGCAAGCGACCGTGCGTCGCCGTCGATCCAGCATATCAGAACGAAAACTGGGGCGGGAAGAACGAAGCCTACCGAATTCTAGCGAAGTGAGTCACCATGACAGAGACAGAACAACTCTTAGAGAACGCCTTGAGCACCTTGTTACAACAGCAAGAGATCGTTATCAGCAATTTATCTCAGCGTGTCGGGGAACTCGAGACACAGAACAGTCAGTTAGCCATGCAATACAGGGAAATCAGTCAACAGTTAGCAACTTTAACCGAACTGCTGAACAGGTATCAGAACGGCTGACACAGCAGATCCAGCGACAGGAGCAGAAACGGAGTCGGGGTTTCAGCATCGGTTTCTAATGCTAAGAATATTGATTTGTGGTCACAATAGGTACACAATAACTGTAATTCAACGGGAGTTTTGGTATTAACTCCTGATTATTTAGGAGGTTATTATGATCGCTGACGCAACTGTTAAAGCCCGAATCCCGCAGGATGTTAAAGACCGTGCAGTACAGGCACTTGAAAAGATAGGACTGAATACTTCCGATGTGATCCGTATGGTTATGATGCGTGTTGCTGACGAGGGTAAACTTCCTTTTGAGGTAAAAACCCCGAATAAAAAAACGCAAATCGCCATGTCTGAATTAGATTCAGGAAAAGGTCAGCGTTTTGATTCAGTTGATGCTCTTTTTGATGATTTGGGTATCTGATGCTTATTCCTGTACAGTCCAGTGCCTTTAAGTCGGATGTAAAGAGACAAAAAAAA
>NZ_LZEW01000017.1 GCF_001676155.1 Morganella psychrotolerans
GGGGTTATGTTATTTAACAATAACAAAGCTAGCAAACTACATTATAACATCCCTTTATTTAAGGTTTCGTCTGATGATAAAGACAGAAAGGTATGCAAATCATTTAAATCAGGATTAAATTTTGTAAATGGGATTGCATCATGGATTGGGATTGAAAATGAAAAATTAGATAAAAACTATAGTTTGTTTGATTGCAAGGATGACCCTTATGATTTTGGGCTTAAAAATCGTATAAAACAAAATGTGACCCCTATTGATCCTGCAATTGATTTGATAGGAAAGTAAAAAAAAAAGTATTTAGAAGAAAACAATTCACAAGAACAGCATAGATCGTATAGGCTATAGGCACAAAGAAGAAAAACCGCCCGTAGGAAGGCGGTTTTTCAAGTAGTTCATAGAGTTTAGCGACTCTTGAACTGCAGGTTACAGGGTGTGAGATACCGCTGAAACCCGAAATCTGTCCCATCAGTTTAGCCGTAATTAAGGCGACACTTCAAGGATTTCAGCAAAATAAATCAGTACTCCCTGTTACCAATGGCTATCGCCAATGGCGTTTTTGCGTGTCTGTCAGGGTTGGATTCAAGAGAACAGTTACCTGAACAGGCGTGATAGTCGGGCTAAACGGGGAGTTCGTGCAGATAGCCCAGCTTGGAGCGAACCACCTAAGTAAGTGCAGTGCCGGTACAGGGAAGCTGAGAGATAGCGCCCCCAGAGATTGAAAGAGCGGAGTAAAACCGGCTGTAAACTTGTAAGGTGGGAACAGGAGAGCGCACGAGGGAGCCGTCAGAGGGAAACTTCTGGCATCTTTAGAGTCCTGTCGGGTTTCGCCTATCTTGACTAGAGCACCGAAAATCAATCGATTTTTGTGAAGCTCGTCAGGAGGGCGGAGCCTATTGTAAAAGGGCTACCTCTTGCCCAGCTTTGTGCTCAGTTGTCTGTGTAGTGACTCCGCTTGTTCATGGAGTTCTTCACAAAGGTTGGTTTCCGCATCGAGTTTATCTGAATCCAGCTCATTCAGTTTCTCGAGTAAGAGCAGACTCTGAGCCTGTAAAAACTTAGCCATGTTTACGACAGCTTTTTCCTGCTTCGTCATCTTTAATATCCGTCCATTTCCTCACTGATTGTACAAAATCTTATCTGCTGTTAATGTTTAGGGCAAGGACACACATCGTTATCTCTGCGAGATTTCCTCGTGACCTTGC
>NZ_LZEW01000018.1 GCF_001676155.1 Morganella psychrotolerans
GCTAAAACCTACGGTGGTTCTGCTCGTGCATTCGATCAGATCGATAACGCACCTGAAGAAAAAGCACGTGGTATCACTATCTCTACCTCACACGTAGAATACGATACGCCTGCACGTCACTACGCGCACGTTGACTGCCCGGGTCACGCCGACTACGTTAAAAACATGATCACCGGTGCTGCACAGATGGATGGCGCTATCCTGGTTGTTGCTGCAACTGATGGCCCTATGCCACAGACCCGCGAGCACATCCTGTTAGGTCGTCAGGTTGGTATTCCTTACATGGTCGTGTTCCTGAACAAATGCGACATGGTTGATGATGAAGAGCTGCTGGAACTGGTTGAAATGGAAGTTCGTGAACTTCTGTCCCAGTACGATTTCCCTGGCGACGATACTCCAATCATCCGTGGTTCAGCGCTGAAAGCACTGGAAGGCGTACCAGAGTGGGAAGCGAAAGTTGTAGAACTGGCAAATTACCTGGATACTTATATCCCGCTGCCAGAGCGTGCAATTGACAAACCATTCCTGCTGCCGATTGAAGATGTATTCTCAATCTCAGGCCGTGGTACAGTTGTTACCGGTCGTGTAGAGCGTGGTATTGTTAAAGTTGGTGAAGAACTGGAAATCGTCGGTATCAAAGATACAGTTAAAACCACCTGTACCGGTGTTGAAATGTTCCGTAAACTGCTTGACGAAGGTCGTGCGGGTGAGAACGTCGGTGTTCTGCTGCGTGGTACCAAGCGTGAAGATATCGAACGTGGTCAGGTACTGGCGAAACCAGGTTCAATCAAACCACATACCAAATTTGAATCAGAAGTATATATTCTGAGCAAAGATGAAGGCGGCCGTCATACTCCGTTCTTCAAAGGTTACCGTCCGCAGTTCTATTTCCGTACAACAGACGTAACGGGTATGATTGAATTGCCGGAAGGCGTTGAGATGGTGATGCCTGGCGACAATATCAAAATGCTGGTAACGCTTATCCACCCAATCGCAATGGATGATGGTCTGCGTTTCGCAATCCGTGAAGGCGGTCGTACCGTCGGCGCGGGTGTTGTAGCGAAAGTAATGAGCTAATTACTGATGTAATCCGAAAAGGGCATCAAATGATGCCCTTTTT
>NZ_LZEW01000019.1 GCF_001676155.1 Morganella psychrotolerans
AAAAAAAGAGGTAAACCTATCAATGGATGGTCAGAAGCAGACAAACGAATTCCAATGGAATATCAAGAATGGTGTGATTCTTGGGCTTCTGAATGGTTCAGAATTTTAAAACCAGGAGCTAGCGCAATAGTTTTTGCTGGACGTAGATTTTCTCATAGGTGTATATGCTCAATGGAAAATGCGGGTTTTAATCTAAAAGATATGCTTGCCTGGATGAGAACAAAAGCACCACACAGGGCTCAACGACTAAGTTGTGTATATGAACGCAGAGGTGATATTGACAACGTGAAACGGTGGGATGGGTGGAGAGTTGGTAACTTGCAACCCACTTTCGAGCCAATCCTTTGGTTTTCAAAACCATATAAAATGGGTGGAACTATAGCAGACAATGCTCTTCTGCACGGAGTCGGAGCTTATAACCAAGAATCATTTATCAGAAATACCGGAAAATCGGAAAATGTTATATCCGCAGGTTTTTCGAAAGGTGAGAGTGGTTATCACCCTACACAAAAACCAATATCTTTAATGAAAACACTAATAGAATTAACCACTCAAGAAGGTCAGCTTGTTGTAGACCCTTTCTGTGGAAGCGGCTCAACATTGGTTGCAGCCAATGAATTGAATAGAGATTTCATTGGCTTTGATACAGACCCTAACTATGTTGAAGTCAGCCTAAAAAGAATAGCATCAGTCCATAATTTATTTTAACTGATTTAGGAAAGTGAAAGAATATTGTTATTGTTCACTTTCCTGATCTGATCTTCTCTCGAAGTTATTTTATTAATTTTAATTAACTCAGACACGGCTTCTTCTTTTGTCATTCTTAATATCCTATTCCTTTCACTAGAAAGAAATTCAAGAGCTATTTCCTTTGAAGCCAAAATCCCCTCATCTGTGGCTTTTTTTTTCATCTAACCATAAATTATGTATATCTTCATCAAACTCTAACATCGTTCTATTTATCATTGTCCAATATAACACGCTATCTTTTGATGGATTAATCAATGATACTGATTTGAATATTTTATGAAGTAAATCAATGGCTTTTGTTTTTCCTTTTATTTCTGAATACCGA
>NZ_LZEW01000021.1 GCF_001676155.1 Morganella psychrotolerans
TTTTTATAGTCACTTACCCTATCGCAAGCATCTGGATGACTTCCATACAAATGAACAACTATTAATTTTTTTTTCGTTGTTGTTTTCAATAATGCTTTTAATTTTATCTAGCAACATAAAATCAGATGTATTCTTTGAGTCATACCCAGCAAGTTTAATAAAGTATTTCTCATCGCTTCTTTTAGCAATAAATGAAACTGGTGTATCGAACTCACCAATATACCCCTGATTAGAAACCCAATAAGTTTTCATTCCAGCAGACTTAACGAGATCAATAAAACTTAAACTATAATCCGGCTCCCATTTATCAACGTCAGGTTTAGTTAACATCAACCTTAACGATGCAACTGTATTTGTTCCTCCGGATGTTAATCCGTCAATCAGAACACCATTGGATTCACTCATAAATGGAGTGTTATTAATAGGGTAACCATATGCATGGTGATAATCTTTTCTTGCGCTTTCTCCAATAATTAGAATGTAAGTTTTATATTTTGAATTCACTAGTTCAGACCGTCCCCAATGGCTAGGTAAATTAAGCGAATTTAATTTATTCAGTTCGGAGTTCACTTTAAGAAAAGAATTAGCTATATCTTTAAAAAAGATAGACGGCGACAGATTTGTCATTACGAAAATAATCATAATGATTATCATTGTTTTGTTTCTATATACTTCAATATTATACTTAACACTTATAAATCGATAAAGAAGAATCCCTGATATTATCAAAAAAAGGAAACGAGTAATTAACATAAGGTATTTGAGAGAAAAAACTCCTTGCTTTCTAAAAGATCTGTGGCGAAAACAGAAGCCACATATTGATATGTCGGTTGACCAAAAAACACTTCCAATAGGTGAATATATGGCGTAAATAAAACACATAGGAAAAACCAACAACCAAAATGCTTTTTTGGATGCACTCAAGAACACAATAAGAACGACAACTAAGAAAGCATTCCTTTCACTTCCTGATAACCCTGCGCCTTTCAACATTAATTTCGATATAAAAAA
>NZ_LZEW01000022.1 GCF_001676155.1 Morganella psychrotolerans
CCCCCCTTCGCAGTTACCACCAGTACGGGAATATTAACCCGTTATCCATCGACTACGCTTTTCAGCCTCGCCTTAGGGGTCGACTCACCCTGCTCCGATTAACGTTGAACAGGAACCCTTGGTCTTCCGGCGTGCGGGTTTTTCACCCGCATTATCGTTACTTATGTCAGCATTCGCACTTCTGATACCTCCAGCAACCCTCACAGGTCACCTTCAACGGCTTACAGAACGCTCCCCTACCCAACAATATTTACATATCGCTGCCGCGGCTTCGGTGCATAATTTAGCCCCGTTACATCTTCCGCGCAGGCCGACTCGACCAGTGAGCTATTACGCTTTCTTTAAATGATGGCTGCTTCTAAGCCAACATCCTGGCTGTCTGAGCCTTCCCACTTCGTTTCCCACTTAATTATGACTTTGGGACCTTAGCCGGCGGTCTGGGTTGTTTCCCTCTTCACGACGAACGTTAGCACCCGCCGTGTGTCTCCCGTGATAATATTCTCCGGTATTCGTAGTTTGCATCGGGTTGGTAAGTCGGGATGACCCCCTAGCCGAAACAGTGCTCTACCCCCGGAGATAAATTCACGAGGCGCTACCTAAATAGCTTTCGGGGAGAACCAGCTATCTCCCGGTTTGATTGGCCTTTCACCCCCAGCCACAAGTCATCCGCTAATTTTTCAACATTAGTCGGTTCGGTCCTCCAGTTAGTGTTACCCAACCTTCAACCTGCCCATGGCTAGATCACCGGGTTTCGGGTCTATACCCTGCAACTAATTCGCCCAGTTAAGACTCGGTTTCCCTGCGGCTCCCCTATTCGGTTAACCTTGCTACAGAATATAAGTCGCTGACCCATTATACAAAAGGTACGCAGTCACACCACAAGGGTGCTCCCACTGCTTGTACGTACACGGTTTCAGGTTCTTTTT
>NZ_LZEW01000023.1 GCF_001676155.1 Morganella psychrotolerans
TTCTCCCTGTTACCGCCCGACTTGCATGTGTTAGGCCTGCCGCCAGCGTTCAATCTGAGCCATGATCAAACTCTTCAATTAAAAGTGTCTGATGCTCAAAGAAATAAACTGTTTACTGCTGCTTCTTTCGAAGCTGCTGTTTTGGTCACTCTTCAAGACTTCTCAAAAATAATATTTTGCGATATGTCCTGTGAGTGCCCACACAGATTGTCTGATAAATTGTTAAAGAGCGTTGCAAACATACGCTGCCGTTGCCGGTCTTCTGCGTTGTTGCGAGGCTGCGTATATTACGTTTTCAGCCCCTTCGAGTCAAGCGTTGTTTTTCAACTTTTTCCGCTTTTCTCTACTGTCGGCGCGCTTGTCAGCGTGTTGTTCCGTGTCAGTGAGGGCGCATTATAGGGAGTTTCTGTCTGACCGCAAGGGGTAATTTCAATTTTTTTTTCTGTTCGCTTAAAAATAAAACAAAAAACCGTACTCATGCTTATTTTAAAATCAAAATGAACAAAAAAGGGGCGCTTTCGCGCCCCTTTTCCGGGTTTATACTGCTTTATGTTTATTGTATCGCGGTTATCACACCATCAACTAAGTCCAGAGTGACTGGTTTACCCGGAATCAATTTACCTGACAACATAGCCTGCGCCATCGGGTTTTCGATTTCCTGCTGGATAGCCCTTTTCAGAGGACGCGCCCCGTAAAGCGGGTCAAATCCGGCATCAGCCAGTTTATCCAGTGCTCTTTCAGTAATCGTAGCCTGATAACCATGATCTTCCAGGCGTTTATACAACCGTTTGAGCTGGATCTGCGCAATTGCATGGATCTGCTCTTTTGCCAGCGGATGGAATACCACCACATCATCAATACGATTGATGAACTCCGGTCTGAAGTGATGTGATACCACTTCCATGACCGCACCTTTCATTGCATCGTAATTCAGTTCGCCAAAGTGCTCCTGAATACGATCAGAACCTAAGTTGGATGTCATAATCACAACGGTATTACGGAAATCAACAGTACGTCCCTGCCCGTCAGTCAGTCGTCCGTCATCCAGCACCTGTAATAAGATGTTGAAAACATCCGGATGCGCTTTTTCAACTTCATCGAGCAGGATCACAGAATAAGGACGGCGACGAACAGCTTCGGTCAGATAACCGCCCTCTTCATAACCGACATATCCCGGAGGCGCCCCGATAAGCCGTGCCACAGAGTGTTTCTCCATAAACTCGGACATATCAATACGCACCATCGCGTCATCACTGTCGAACATGAAATCAGCCAGCGCTTTACATAACTCCGTTTTACCCACCCCTGTCGG
This sequence comes from Morganella psychrotolerans, assembly GCF_001676155.1. Taxonomy (GTDB): domain Bacteria; phylum Pseudomonadota; class Gammaproteobacteria; order Enterobacterales; family Enterobacteriaceae; genus Morganella; species Morganella psychrotolerans. The sequence goes on from NZ_LZEW01000023.1 coordinate 1,313, forward strand.
CCCCAGGAACAGGAACGAACCAATCGGACGATTAGGATCTGATAACCCGGCACGGCTGCGGCGGATAGCATTTGATACGGCCTCAACCGCTTCATTCTGCCCAATCAGCCGGCTGTGCAGCATCTGCTCCATACGCAGCAGTTTCTCACGCTCACCTTCCAGCATGCGGGAGACAGGTATCCCGGTCCAGCGCGCCAGAATTTCTGCGATTTCCACATCCGTCACTTTGTTACGCAGCAACTTCATTTCTTTATCTTCAACTGAATTTGCTGCCGCCAGTTGTTTTTCCAGCTCCGGAATAGCGCCATACTGAAGTTCTGACATTTTGGTCAGATCCCCGTTACGGCGGGCTTGTTCCAGTGCTGTTTTTGCCTGTTCCAGTTCAGCTTTAATATTCTGAGTGCCGGAGAGTGTAGCTTTTTCCGCTTTCCACTCTTCTTCCAGAGACGCATATTCACGCTCTTTCTCTGACAACTCCTGCTCAAGCATTTCCAGACGTTTTTTACTGGCATCATCAGACTCTTTTTTCAGTGCCTGCTGTTCCAGTTTTAACTGAATGATACGACGGTCAAGTCTGTCCAGGGATTCCGGTTTGGAGTCCATCTGCATACGCAGACTGGCGCCCGCCTCATCAATCAGGTCAATCGCTTTGTCCGGTAACATACGATCCGAAATATAACGGTGCGATAATGTTGCCGCCGCAACTATTGCCGGATCCGTTATCTGCACATGGTGATGCAGTTCATAACGTTCTTTCAGACCACGCAGAATAGCGATGGTATCTTCAACTGTCGGTTCCGCCACATAGACTTTCTGGAAACGGCGTTCTAATGCCGCATCCTTTTCTATATACTGACGATACTCATCCAGGGTAGTCGCACCCACACAGTGCAGTTCACCACGCGCCAGTGCCGGTTTTAACATATTCCCCGCATCCATGGCACCGTCCGCTTTACCGGCGCCGACCATGGTATGCAGTTCATCTATAAAGAGGATGACGTTACCTTCTTCTTTAGATAATTCATTCAGCACGGCTTTCAGGCGCTCTTCAAAATCCCCGCGGTATTTGGCACCCGCCAGTAACGCACCGAGATCCAACGAAAGAACGCGTTTGTTTTTCAGTCCTTCCGGTACTTCGCCGTTGACGATACGCTGAGCCAGTCCTTCCACGATGGCGGTTTTACCGACACCCGGTTCCCCGATAAGCACAGGGTTGTTTTTAGTTCTGCGTTGCAATACCTGGATGGCACGGCGGATCTCTTCATCACGCCCGATAACCGGATCCAGTTTGCCGGACTCCGCACGTTCAGTTAAATCAATCGTATATTTTTTCAGGGCCTGACGCTGATCTTCCGCGCCCTGGTCATTTACATTTTCACCATTACGCATAATGTCGATAGCCTTCTTCAATGTGTTTTTATTAATTCCGGCTGCTTTTAATATGTCAGCTAATGAGCTGTTACTCTCTAAAACAGCCTGAACAAAGATTTCGGATGCGATATACGCATCATTTTGTTTCTGTGCTATTTGGTCACAGATATTCAGGTGACGAATTAAATCATTCGAGGGTTGCACATCGCCGTCGGCCCCCTGCACCTGCGGTAAACGATCTACAGCTTCATCAATCTTCTGATTCAGTTGCGCAATATTCGCCCCGGCAGATGCCAGTAACGGACGCACAGACCCGCCTTCCTGATGTAAAAAGGCTGACAGTAAATGAGCGGGCTCAATAAATTGATTGCTGTGCCCGACCGCAAGGGACTGAGCATCGGCGAGCGCTTGCTGGAATTTATTCGTGAAACGATCCAAACGCATAACACCTCCCAAAAATGGCTTTGAATTTTCGCTAAGTACTAAATGAGGACTTTTGTCAAATATTCAAGCCGGTTTTCGAAAAAATAGTAAATATTATGTGTAATCTGAAACGTTATGACTGATAACTGATAACTGATGACTGATGAGGCTGGGTAATCCAGATAAAAGACGCCATTCGTCCGGTGCGGGCATCACGGCGGTAAGAGAAAAAACGCGCCGGGTCACTGACAGTACATTCAGTGCCGCCGTAAATAGCTGTCACGCCCTGTTGTTCAAGACGCTGACGGGCAAGCCCGTAAATATCCGCGAGGTATTTATCACCACGGGGAATAAAAGCAGAAGCAGCCTGCGGAGAGTGCGCGATAAATGCCTCACGCACTTCAGCACCCACTTCAAACCGCTGCGGACCGATAGCCGGTCCCAGCCACGCCATAATCTCTGATGGCGCGGCAGAAAAACAGGCGAGCGTGCTTTCCAGCACACCCTCACACAAACCACGCCAGCCGGCATGCGCACCGGCAACTTCGCGCCCGTCACGGGCACAAAACAGTACCGGCAGGCAATCAGCTGTCATAATGGCACACACCTTGCCCGGCGTACGGGTATACACCGCATCTGCTTCAGGCCCGGGCGGTGTGGTGTTATCTAATACCGCAACCGCTGTGCCGTGAACCTGATTAAGCCAGAACGGCGTATCAGGAAACCCGGCGGACATCGCCAGGATCTCCCGGTTACGGGCAACATCTGCGGGCGAATCACCGACATGCAACCCCAGGTTTAAGCTGTCAAACGGTGGCTGACTGACACCGCCCCGCCGTAATGTGCTGCATGCGGCAACCTGTGAAGGTACCGGCCATTCAGGGGTGAGCAGTGTGGTCATTGTGACTCCTTACCAGTCCATATCATCCTGATGGGCTTGTGCGTCAGCTTTCAGAACGGCAATAAGCTTCACCATATCATCAGGGATAGGCGCATGCCACTCCATCTGAATACCGGAAATCGGGTGATAGAGGCGCAGCATTGTTGCATGCAGTGCCTGGCGGTCAAACTCACGCATCTCATCACGGAATTCATCACTTGCGCCTTTCAGAGGACGAGGACGCCCGCCGTACAGCTGATCGCCCACCAGCGGATGATTAATATACGCCATATGTACGCGGATCTGGTGGGTACGCCCGGTTTCCAGACGCAGACGCAGACGGGTATGAGCACGGAAGTGCTCCATTACACGGTAATGCGTCACAGCCGGTTTACCCATCGGGTTTACTGCCATGTGAGTACGTTTTGTGGAGTGACGCGAGATAGGCTCTTCCACTTTGCCGCCGGCGGTCATGCGCCCGGTTGCCACCGCTTCATATTCACGGGTGATTTCCCGTAACTGAAGTGATTCCACCAGACGGGTCTGTGCCGGAACTGTTTTTGCCACAACCATAAGGCCGGTGGTGTCTTTATCCAGACGGTGAACAATACCCGCACGCGGAACATCCGCAATTGCCGGATAGTGATACAGCAGTGCATTCAGGACGGTGCCGTCCGGATTGCCCGCGCCCGGATGGACGACAAAGCCGCGTGGCTTATTGATAACCAGGATGTCATCATCTTCATAAACGATGGTCAGAGGCAGGTCCTGCGGCAGGAAACGGACATCTTCCTCGATCAGCGCATCAATACTGACTTGCTCTCTGCCCAGCATTTTTTCTTTCGGTTTATTGACAAGACGCCCGTTAACCTGAACTCTGTTATCTAAAATCCACTCTTTTATGCGTGAACGTGAATAGTCAGGGAACAATTCCGCTAAAGCCTGATCTAAACGCTGACCGAGCTGAGAATCATCAATAGTTGCGGTAAGTTGTATTTCTTGAGCCATATTTGTCTCTGTATCTGAAAGTTATATTTTGAACGGCAAGACCGTTTCATTTAAACTATGTGCTATTGTATCGCGATCGCTACCGGGAGCGACAACGGAGTGCTCCCTAAAAAATATTCAGAGGATAATCAACACGTGATGATACGTATGAAATATCTCGTGGCTGCAGCCACGCTAAGCCTCATGTTGTCCGGCTGTTCCGGTAACAAGGAAATTCTCCCGGATGCATCCCCGTCAGAGCTTTACGCTGTCGGTCAGGAGAAATTACAGGACGGTAACTATAAAGGGGCAATCACGCAGCTTGAGACCCTCGATAACCGTTTTCCTTTCGGCCCGTATTCGCAGCAGGTTCAGCTTGATCTGATTTACGCCTACTACAAAGCCGGCGATTTACAGATGGCACTGGCCTCGATTGACCGCTTCATGCGCCTGAACCCGACACACCCGAACATCGATTATGTCCTGTACATGCGCGGTCTGACCGCACAGGCACTGGATGATAACATGCTACAGAGTTTCTTTGGTATCGATCGTGCAGACCGTGACCCGCAAAACGCACGCGTGGCATTCCAGGATTTCAGTCAGTTACTGCGTTATTACCCGAACAGTATCTACTCAACAGACACAACAAAACGTCTGGTTTTCCTGAAAGACCGCCTGGCTGCCTTTGAACTGGCCGTTGCGAAATTCTACACGAAACGCGGGGCATATGTCGCGGTGATTAATCGTGTTGAGTTAATGCTGCGCGATTATCCGGATACGATGGCAACACGTCAGGCATTGCCGTTGATGGAAAAAGCCTATAAAGAGCTAGGGTTAACGACAGAAGCCGGAAAAGTGGCGCAGTTAATTGCTGCTAACCCGAAAAGCTGAGTTCGTTCTACTCATCAGAAGCCACCGGCCTGCCGGTGGTTTTTTTATGTCCGGTAATTGCCCTGTGTCAGCGCTGCGCCCATAAAAAATGGCTGTCCGTTTTCTTTTTGCAAGAATACGCGATCAGCCAACTTATCAAGCATGCACCATTCCCCGCATTGCCGCAAGTTGTATCATCCGGATTTTCAATCCGAATCACAAAAATATAACGTCTTGAAACAACTAAAAAATAATAGTGACGGCGATCAATTTTTTCTTGTTACCATCCACGTACTCTGTAGTTCAACAAGACGGATGTAACAAAGAGAGGTCACTATGAATGTGAATATCACCAGCAAACAAATGGAGATCACCCAAGCAATTCGGGATCATGTTGAAAGCCGTCTGGATAAGCTGAATAAATGGCAGGTTCCTTTAGTCAATCCGCATATTATCCTGGCGAAAGATCCGCAGGGTTTTGTGGTTGATGCCACTATCAGCACACCGAATGGAAATTTAGTTGCCAGTGCAAAGCATGCTGATATGTATGCCGCCATCAATGACCTGTTGGCAAAACTGGAACGGCAACTGAATAAAGCGCAGCACAAAGGCGAAGCCCGCCGTGCTGACAACAGCGTCAAAGAAGCGGACTTCGAATCTGACGCGGAACCAACAGAATAAAAAATATAATACGTTTAGTTTTGTCTCTGCGCGCCCTCCGGGCGCGTTTTTTTTAGTTGACACCCGGGCGCACATCGGGTTAATTGATTAACATCTCCTGACACAACGGATAAACCACTGACCATGATCCTGCGTAACTGTTTCTTCCTTTTCTTTTTTAACTTCTGCTGACGAGGCTTTTTGTCGTTCGGGAAAGAAAACGAAGACGCACACAAAAGCCTCCCTCCGCGGAGGTTTTTTTATCGCCGGAAAGTCAGTTTCTGAGGACAGAATATGAATGACCTTTTAGCCATACGGGAACACATTAGCCAGTTAGATGCGCAATTATTGGATTTGCTGGCAAAACGCCGTCAGCTCGCCGTCGCTGTTGCACAGACAAAATTGCAGGACAACCGTCCTATCCGCGATAAAAATCGCGAACGCGAGCTGCTGGATGTGCTTATCCGCCGGGGAAAGACCGCCGGACTGGACGGATTTTATATCACCCGCCTGTTCCAGCTGATTATTGAAGACTCGGTTTTAACCCAGCAGGCGATTTTACAAAAACACCTGAACCAGACACCGGATAACAGTGCGCGGATAGCCTTCTTAGGCCCGAAAGGCTCCTATTCACATGTGGCTGCGCGCCAGTACGCTGCCCGTCACTTTGATCATATGACTGAGTGCAGTTGCCGGAAATTCCGCGATATCTTTGAATTAATCGAGAGCGGGCAAGCCGATTACGGCATGCTGCCGCTTGAAAATACCAGTTCCGGTGCGATTAATGACGTCTATGATTTACTGCAAACCACCCCGCTGTCGATAGTCGGGGAACTGCGTCTGCCGGTAAATCACGGATTACTGACCCGTCCGGGAACTAATATCACAGCAATTACGACCGTTTACAGCCACCCACAGCCTTTCGAGCAGTGCAGCCAGTATCTGAACCAGTTTCCGCAGTGGAAAATTGAATATTGTGAAAGTACCGCAGCGGCCATGGAAAAGGTAGCGGCGCTGGATAGTCCGGATGTTGCGGCACTCGGCAGTGAAGCCGGTGGCGTACTGTATGGTTTGCAGGCTATCGCCCATAATCTGGCAAACCAGCAGACCAATATGACGCGCTTTATTGTGATAGCCCGCCACCCTATTGATGTCGCCGAACAGGTTCCGGCAAAAACCACACTGCTGATGGCGACCGGACAGCAGGCCGGTGCGCTGGTTGATGCACTGATTATCCTCAAAGAACACAATATTGTGATGAGTAAACTGGAGTCCCGTCCTATCAACGGTACGCCGTGGGAAGAGATGTTTTATATTGATGTTCATGCCAACCTGCGTTCTGTCGGTATGCAAAAAGCACTGAAAGCATTACAGGCTATCACCCGTTCTGTCAAAGTGCTCGGCAGCTATCCCGGTGAGCATGTACCTCCCGCATTAATCGACTGACTGATTATTACTGCGCAGGACAGCTCCTGCGCAGCTTCAAACCAGCGGGCTTCACGCCGCCAGTTTGAATGAATAAGGGTATATCCATTTGTCACCACCAGAGGTTGCGGGTAAACTGCACCCTTTATTTTTATTCGGAGTTCTCCGGCATGAGTGATATTGCGGGCTGGCAGCCGACTGCCCCGATAGCCAATCTATTAAAACGCGCAAAAATTGTTAATGAAATCAGACATTTTTTTGCAGACAGAGGTGTGTTAGAAGTCGAAACGCCGACCATGAGCCAGGCGACCGTCACCGATGTCCATCTGCGTGCTTTTGAAACACAGTTTGTCGGCCCGGGAGCCGCACAGGGATTAACTCTTTATCTGATGACCAGCCCTGAGTACCACATGAAGCGGTTGCTGGCAGCGGGAAGCGGCCCTATTTATCAGATGGCGCGCAGTTATCGTAATGAGGAAGCCGGACGCTATCACAATCCGGAATTTACCCTGCTTGAATGGTATCGCCCGCATTATGATATGTACCGTCTTATAAATGAGGTTGATGATTTACTTCAGCAAATTTTAGAGTGTGAAAGTGCTGAATCGTTATCCTATCAGCAGGCTTTCCTGCGCTATCTGGATATTGATCCGCTGACAGCCGAAAAAGAAAAACTGCGTGAAGTCGCGGCAAAGCTGGATGTCAGCAATATCGCCGATACGGAAGAGGATCGCGATATCCTGCTGCAACTGCTGTTTATGGTGGGCGTGGAGCCACATATCGGGCTGGAAAAACCGACCTTTGTTTATCACTTCCCGGCAAGCCAGGCGTCTCTGGCGGAGATCAGTTCTGAAGATCACCGCGTTGCCGAACGCTTTGAGGTGTATTACAAAGGTGTCGAACTGGCGAATGGTTTCCGTGAACTGACCGATGCCACCGAACAACGCCAGCGCTTTGAGCGGGATAACCGTAAACGGGCAAGTCTCGGTCTTCCCGAGCAGCCGATTGATGAAAATCTGCTGGCCGCCCTTGAGCATGGTTTCCCTGAATGTGCCGGTGTCGCACTCGGCGTCGACCGTCTGATTATGCTGGCACTGGGTGCTGAGCGTATCAGTGATGTGATTGCGTTTCCGGTTGATCGCGCTTAGTTAACACTTCAGCAAAAAGCAAAAAAGCGGATGATATCATCCGCTTTTTTATTCCTTCCCGTCTATCAACGTCTGCTGTCATTCGCCTGTGGTAATAATCGGTTGCTCTCTTTCATAAAGTGCTGTGCGTGCTCACCAAACCACTCACTGACGGACGTGAACTGTGCGATAAATTCTGCTTTGTCACGGTTTTCCAGCACCAGCAGTGCCTCACCAAACTCCCGGTGATAATCTTCAATCACATCGAGATTACTTTCTGATGACATAATAATATCTGCATATAACTGCGGATCCTGGGCAAACAACCGCCCGACCATTACCAGCTCAAGCCGGTAGATAGGCGATGATAGCGACAGTAATTGAGAAAGATCGACATTTTCTTTTGCCAGATAGCGCCCGTAAGCAAAACTGGTAAAGTGACGCAGCGCCTGGATATAGCGCATATTGCGATCATGCTCATGCGCTTTTATACCCTGTAAATGTGCGCCCCATACTGCGATTTGCTCAAGAAACCACTGGTATTGCTCCGGATAACGACCATCACAAAACGCAACCACCTGCTTGGCGAAACTGCTGACATCCGGTCCGAACATCGGGTGCAATCCGAGCACCGGTCCGCTATGAACCGCCAGCATCGCCTGTAACGGCCCCTCCTTGACGGAGGTCAGATCAACCAGAAGGCAATCATCTGCCAGAGGAGGAAGCTGTTTGATAACCTGCTCTGTCAGGTGGATAGGCACACTGATGATTACCATGCCGGCATCCTGAACCAGATCAGCCGCGTTATCCCAGTCTCCGCTGTCCAGGCTGCGGACGGTATAACCGGACAGTTCCAGCATTCTGCGGAATAGTTGCCCCATTTTGCCGTTACCGCCGACAATCACAACCGGGCGGGCGTGCTCATTAAGTTTTTTAAAGCCCTTATCATTCTCGCGGGAATAGGATTCCCGCATGATCCGGCGCAGGATATCCTCAATCAGATCCGGCGGAACGCCGAGTGATTCGGCTTCCTCCCGCCGGGATGCCAGCATTGCGGCCTCGCGGTCAGGCGCATAAACCGGCAGTCCGTGCTGACTTTTTACCTCACCGACTTCTGCCACTAACTGCAAACGCTTTGCCAGCAATGTCAGCAGCGATTTATCGACTTCATCAATTTGATCACGTAAATGTGTTAATACGCCGGACATACAACCCACCCTGTTTTAGTTATCCTGCCTGCTGTAACCGGATGACGCGCTTTGCCAGTTCCGGGGCAATTTGCTGGTGTAACTGACGCAGCACCGCTTCTGTGTTTTCCCAACTGATGCAGGCATCCGTGACTGATACACCGTATTTCATGGTACTACGCGGCTGTTCAGATGATTGATTGCCTTCATTAATATTACTTTCCACCATAATACCGGTGATGGAGTTGTTTCCCGCACAAATTTGTTCGGCAACAGACTCAATCACTACCGGCTGACGGCGGTAATCTTTATCGGAATTACCGTGGCTGCAATCCACCATCAGTGATGATGCCAGACCGGCTTTTTCCATTTGCGCCTCACATTCCTGCACATCTGCCGGATGGTAGTTAGGCTGTTTTCCGCCGCGCAGGATCACATGCCCGTTCGGATTTCCCTGTGTCTGTAACAGACAAATTTGCCCGGATTGATTGATACCCATAAAGCGGTGTGGCATTGATGCCGCTTTCAGTGCATTAATAGCGGTACTCAGGCTGCCGTCAGTTCCGTTTTTAAAGCCGACCGGCATAGATAACCCGGATGCCATTTCACGGTGTGTCTGTGATTCCGTGGTGCGCGCACCAATAGCAGACCAGCTGAATAAATCCCCGAGGTATTGCGGGTTATTCGGGTCGAGCGCCTCACCTGCCAGCGGCAGCCCCATCTGAACCAGATCAACCAGCAGTTTGCGGGCAATATGCAGCCCTTTTTCCATCTCAAAAGAACCGTCCATAAACGGATCACTGATAAGCCCTTTCCAGCCCACGGTAGTCCGTGGTTTTTCAAAGTAGACACGCATCACGATATACAGGCTGTCACTCAACTCAGCAGATAATTCTTTCAGACGACGCGCGTACACCAATGCGGCATCCGTATCATGGATAGAGCACGGACCGCAGACCACTAACAAACGGGGATCACGGTGATGAACAATATCCGCAATCGTTTTACGCGCATTAGCAATGGCATGCTGATCGTCATGGCTCAACGGGTACTTTTGTTTCAGCTCTTCCGGTGAGATTAAAACAATTTCATCACTGATATGTACATTATTGAGTGCATCTTTTTGCATGATCATGGTGTCTTCCTGCTGAATTTTACAAAAAAATGGATTACGTGTTGAATGCCCGAGAAAACACCATAACATTCTTCGTAAATAATTCAATCCGAATATGTAAAATATTTATAATTTCGTACATTTTTAATTACATTATTAATTTTTCATTTTGTAAAATCTGCAGGTAGTTATCTTCACCTACAATAAAAAGAAATGGAAATGGTTTTATCATAATGATAGATAACATAATTTATTTAAAATAAACAAATTAAGGTAATAATATAATCTGTACATTGAGAAATGGCATAAAACGGCATAGTGTAAATAAATACTTACATCAACTAAAGGTAAGCCGGAGGGAATAACAGACGATAACAAGGTAAAATTATCAGACAGAAAAATAAAATACTACAGCAACGCATTATCTTGTGGAATAACGATAAAAAAAGGCCAGCACGCGGCTGGCCTTTATTATCATATCGGATGCTTGCGCATTATCTTGCGTTCAAACGCTCTTTAATACGAGCTGCCTTACCTGAACGCTCACGCAGGTAGTACAGTTTAGCACGACGAACGGCACCACGGCGCTTAACGCTGATGCTATCGATCACAGGTGAGTGAGTCTGGAATACACGCTCAACACCTTCGCCGTTAGAAATTTTACGAACAGTGAATGCAGAGTGCAGACCGCGGTTACGGATAGCGATAACCACGCCCTCGAATGCCTGCAGACGTTTTTTAGAACCTTCAACGACCCATACCTTAACTTCCACGGAATCACCCGGACGGAATGAAGGTACGTCTTGTTTCATCTGCTCATCTTCGATCTGTTTAATAATGTTGCTCATAATAAATCTCTTACCCTAGGTAAACTGATATTTCAAAAGACATCCCGCAGGACGTCCGGATTAACTAGTTGCTCCGGTCTGATATTCCCGTTGGAAATCAGCCAGCAACATCCTTTGCTCGTCAGTCAGAGCTAGGCTTTCCAGAAGTTCTGGTCTTCTGAGCCAGGTGCGACCGAGTGACTGTTTCATACGCCAGCGATCAATTTGCGCATGATTGCCCGACAGTAAAACCGGCGGAACACTCATGCCATCCAGCACCTCAGGACGGGTGTAATGCGGGCAGTCAAGTAAACCATCAGCAAATGAATCTTCTTTTGCTGATGCCTGATGTCCGAGGACACCCGGTACAAAGCGCGACACCGCATCAATCAGTGTCATCGCCGGCAGTTCACCGCCACTCAGTACGTAATCTCCGATTGACCATTCTTCATCAATTTCGGTTTGGATCACGCGCTCATCAATCCCTTCATACCGGCCGCAAACAAGAATCAACTTCTCACTTGCTGCCAGTTCACAAACTCCCTGTTGATCGAGTTTGCGCCCCTGCGGCGAAAGATAAATCACTTTCGCATTGTCACCTGCGGCAGCTTTTGCGTCATGAATGGCTTTGCGCAAAGGCTCAACCATCATCAGCATGCCCGGACCGCCCCCGTAGGGCCGATCGTCCACAGTATGGTGCCGGTCATGCGTGTAATCACGCGGGTTCCAGCAATCAATACTGATCAGGCCATTTTTTACTGCCCGGCCGGTCACTCCATGCTCGGTTATTGAGCGGAACATGTCAGGAAACAGGCTGATAACCCCAATCCACATTTTTGTATCCAACTCAAATCAAAAAACCATCACCGGAGGTTTAAAAACCGGGATCCCACTCAACTTCAATCAGTTTTGCCGTGAGATCAACTTTCCTGATAACCTGCCCGTCAAGATACGGAACTAACCGCTCTTTCATACCAAAAGCATCTTTCAGATTTGCTTTAATCACCAGAACATCATTCGACCCGGTTTCCATTAATTCAGTCACCGTGCCGAGATCATAACCGCCGGTAGTCACTACATGGCAACCAATAAGGTCTTTCCAGTAGTAATCCGTGCCGTCTAATTCCGGTAACAATGCACTATCAACCACGATTTCCGCGTTAATTAATGCATTTGCTGCATCTCTGTCGCCAACCCCTTTGAGTTTGACGATCATATCCTGATTGTGATTTTTCCAGTCTTCCGGTTCGATGTGTTGCCACACGCCGGCACGCTGAATAAACCACGGCTGGTAATCAAAAATACTTTCTGCATTTTCGGTGGAAGAAAACACTCTGAGCCACCCTTTAATACCGTAACAAGACCCGAGCTTGCCCAGTACAATAGGGTCAGCAGGTGCCTGTGTATTAGTGTGCTTGCTCATTGTTACCACCGTGACAGATTAAGCTGCTTTCTTAGCGTCTTTGATCAGTGCAGCAACACGATCAGAGACAGTTGCACCCAGACCGACCCAGTGTTCAACACGGTCTAAATCTAAGCGCAGAGTTTCAGCCTTACCAGCAGCGATAGGGTTGAAGAAACCAATGCGTTCGATGAAACGACCGTCACGTGCATTACGACTGTCGGTTACGACTACTTGGTAGAACGGACGCTTTTTTGCGCCGCCACGAGCTAAACGAATTGTTACCATAACATCCTCATTGAATTTATAAACAACCAGACACCATCGAGGAATGGTGTCCGGTTGTCATAGAAAAAGCCCGAAAAGTTTACTCACTTTGGCGTAAAAATCAATCTAAAGTGATTATTCTTTGTGACTTTCTTTGTTTACCGCCCCATCATACCCGGCGGCATCATCCCTTTCATGCCCCGCATCATCTTCGCGAGGCCCCCTTTTTTCATCTTTTTCATCATGCGCTGCATGTCGTCAAACTGCTTGAGTAAGCGGTTAACATCCTGCACCTGCGTTCCGGAACCCGTTGCAATACGGCGCTTGCGGGACCCTTTGATAATTTCAGGTTTGACGCGCTCTTTCTTGGTCATGGAGTTAATCATCGCTTCCATTTTGACCAGCACGCTGTCATCCATCTGCGATTTTACCGCATCAGGTACCTGAGACATACCCGGCATCTTGGTCAGCATACTTGCCATGCCGCCCATGTTACGCATTTGTTTCAGTTGTTCGAGAAAATCGTTGAGATCAAACCCATCGCCTTTCTTCAGTTTTAATGCCAGCTTTTCAGCCTGGTCGCGATCAACTTTGCTCTCAATATCTTCAATCAGAGAGAGAACATCGCCCATCCCTAAGATGCGTGACGCGATGCGATCCGGATGGAACGGCTCAAGTGCGTCAGTTTTTTCACCGACACCCAGGAATTTAATCGGCTTGCCGGTAATGTGGCGGATAGACAGTGCAGCACCGCCGCGCGCATCGCCGTCCACTTTCGTCAGGATAACCCCGGTCAGTGGTAATGCTTCATTGAAGGCTTTTGCGGTATTCGCCGCATCCTGCCCGGTCATGGCATCAACAACAAACAGTGTCTCAACCGGCTTAACCGCAGCGTGCAGTGCTTTGATTTCATCCATCATGCCTTCATCGACATGCAGACGACCCGCGGTATCCACCAGCAGGACATCAAAGAATTGCAACTGCGCATGTTTCAGCGCTTTATTGACGATATCAATAGGTTTTTCTGAAACATCAGACGGGAAGAATCCGATATCCACCGTTTCTGCCAGGGTCTGTAACTGCTTAATCGCCGCAGGGCGATAAACGTCAGCCGACACCACCAGAACTTTTTTCTTATGCTTTTCTTTCAGTAATTTACCGAGTTTAGCTACGCTGGTTGTTTTACCCGCACCCTGCAAACCGGCCATCAGAACAACGGCAGGTGGCTGAGCCGATAAATCAAGGGCATTGTTTTCTTCGCCCATTGCCGCGACCAGTTCGCTCTGAACAATCTTGACGAATTCCTGACCCGGCGTCAGGCTTTTATTAACGTCATGGCCTACCGCGCGTTCTTTAACACGATTGATGAAATCCCGCACAACCGGCAGGGCAACATCGGCTTCCAGAAGCGCCATGCGGACTTCGCGCAGCGTCTCTTTAATATTGTCTTCCGTCAGTCGTCCGCGACCACTGATATTGCGCAAGGTGCGCGAAAGTCTGTCAGTTAAATTATCAAACATGTCATCGACTCTGCCAAAACTGAGCTAAAAATAGAAAAGATGGCGGTGATTATAACACGGGCCCGTGCAAATCAGCGAACCGATTTACGTAAAGTATCGTGTAATCATTGGAGTGCCAGGCAGGCTGCGGTATACTGAAGTATGAATTTTGTTTCATTTCACTGACTGAATAATCACAACACCATGCCTGAAATATCTGTAGTTGCAATAAGCGCTTACCTGTTAAGTCTGGTATTACTGGTTCCGGGTCTGCTCCGCTATCACCGCGGCTACCGGCGACTCGCGCTGTTTTTCGCCGTAATCGCCCTGGCAAGCCATGGTGTGGCGATTAAATCGCAGATTTTTCAGGGGGTCGGGCAGAACCTGACACTGCTTAATCTCGGCTCCGTGGTCAGTTTGATGGTCTCGGTTATCATGACGGTTGTTGCCTTTCAGGGACGCGCCTGGTTTCTGATCCCCATCGTATACAGTTTTTCGATGATAAACCTTGTCCTCGCGACCCTGATGCCGGGCGAATTTATTACGCATTTACAGGCCAGTGTCCCGCTGTTTGTCCACATTGGTCTTGCGCTCCTCAGTTTCGCCACACTGATTATTGCCGCACTCTATGCTATGCAACTCGGCTGGATGGATCATCAGCTGAAAAATAAACGCCTGAAGTTTACGCCGGATATGCCGCCATTAATGGTTATCGAACGCAAGATGTTTCACATCACGCAGGTCGGTGTTGTCTTGCTGACCCTGACACTCGCAACAGGTATAGTTTTCATGGATAACATCTTTGATAAAGATAATATTCATAAATCCCTGCTGTCGATGGTTGCCTGGTGTGTGTATATCGTGCTGCTGTGGGGGCATTATCATGAAGGCTGGCGCGGCAAGCGGGTCATCTGGTTTAACTTTGCCGGCGCTTTTATTCTTACTCTCGCATTTTTCGGACACCGTTTATTTCAGGAAATCATGTTGTATGCGTAAATAACGCATTCACTGAATCTATTATTTCTATACTCAACATCATTCAGGATGCAGGCAGGCGTAGCACAGCCAACGAACCTGCAGTTTGAATGAATAAGGGTATATAAGCTCATCACATGAGGAAGGAACACCGCTGTGGAGCACGTCTCAACAAGCACTCTGATTATTATTCTCATTTTTTTTAGTGTTAATTTCAGCGTACTTTTCTGCATCAGAAACCGGCATGATGACAATCAACCGGTACCGCTTACGTCACATGGCCAAGCAGGGAAACCGATCTGCCCTGCGCGTCGAAAAACTGCTGAGTAAACCCGACCGCCTGCTCAGCCTTATTCTTATCGGCAACAACCTTGTCAATATCATTGCGTCCGCTCTGGGAACCATCGTCGGTATGCGCCTGTACGGCAACGCCGGCGTTGCGATAGCCACGGGGGTGCTGACATTTGTTATTCTGATTTTTGCTGAGGTAATGCCAAAAACAATTGCCGCACTTTATCCGCAGCAGGTCGCGTTCCCCAGCAGTATTCTGCTGCGCCCGCTGTCAAAAATCTGTCTGCCGGTCGTATGGGGCTTCAATGCCATCACGTTGATTCTGATGCGCTGTATCGGCATTCGCGGGACTGTTATCCGTAGCGATGCCTTATCCAAAGACGAACTGAAGACCATCGTCAATGAGTCCAAAGGCAAGCTCTCCCGGCGTAACCAGGACATGCTTATCTCTATCTTGGATCTCGATAAAGTCAGTGTTGATGAAATCATGGTGCCACGTACAGAAATTATTGGTATTGATATCAATGATGACTGGAAATCAATTCTGCGCCAGCTCACGCACTCGCCACACGGACGGATTGTGCTCTACCGTGATTCTCTGGATGATGCAATAGGCATGCTGCGTGTCCGCGAAGCTTACAGGCTGATGATTGAGAAGCGGGAATTCACCAAGCAAATGCTTATCAAAGCGGCGGACAAAATCTATTTTGTACCGGACAGCACCCCGCTGAATCTCCAGCTGGTTAATTTCCAGCGAAATAATGAGAAGGTCGGGCTGGTTGTTGATGAGTATGGCGATATTCAGGGGCTTATCTCTGTGGAAGATATCCTGGAAGAGATTGTCGGGGATTTTACAACCTCCATGTCACCGTCGCTGGCAGAGGAAGTGCGCCAGTTACCGGATGGTACAATGCTGATTGAAGGCACGACAAATATTCGTGAAATCAATAAAGCACTGGGGTTATCTCTGCCCGAAGAAGGTGCGCGCACCATTAACGGATTATTGCTGGAAGAGCTCGGTGATATTCCGAAACTGAATACCAAAGTCAAAATCGGCCGCTATCAGTTTGAAGTGACTGCCATCGGTGAAAATGTCATTAAAACAGTGAAAGTCATCCCGCTGGCACATTTAGAGGCCAATATCGCCGCTGATATCTGAATATGCCTGAAAAAAAACCTGCGATTTAATACACCGCAGGTTTTTTTTTCTATCTGGTGAAACAGGCTTACGGATGCAGTTTTTCTAACTCATCGTCAGTTAACAGCAGGTCGTCGTTCTTGTTTACACGCACATCGCGCTCAATGATATTTTTCGCAATCTGATGCGCTTCATCAAGTGAATGCATTTGATACGTCCCGCACTGATACAGATTCAGTTCCGGAATTTTCGCCTGGTCATGTACCGCCAGAATGTCTGCCATTGCCGCTTTCCAGGCCTGTGCGACACGGGTTTCTGATGGTGCGCCAATCAGACTCATATAAAATCCGGTACGGCAGCCCATTGGTGAGATATCAATGATTTCAACACCATTGCCGTTTAAATGATTACGCATAAAACCGGCAAACAGATGCTCCAGTGTATGCGTTCCTTTCTCCGGTAAAATTTCTTCGTTAGGAACACAGAACCGCAGATCGAAAACAGTAATCGTGTCACCGGCGGGTGTGGTCATGGTTTTCGCTACGCGTACCGCAGGTGCCGCCATACGTGTGTGGTCTACTAAAAAACTATCCAGTAAAGGCATAATTCCTGCTCCTCTTTTTTTTTGTAAAAAAAAACCGAACGAATGAAACTTTTTATAAATACGCAGGTCTGATGTAATGAAAGACGCGCAATTTGTTATCATCCCTATTCTCTGAGATATTTTTTTTGGCCACATATTTGTGGCCATTTTCTTATCTGCCAGAGACTAACGACCGCCATGCAGCGCCAGATACTCATCAAAACTCAGCGTATCACTCTCTTCCATTGCTTTTTGCTTATCAACAGAAGCCTGCCGTTGTTCTTCAAAGTCAGCTTCACTGATCACTTCATACGACTCGTGGCTCAGCTCATCGTGATACCGGTCCGCTAATGCCAGACCATAACTTCCGATGCCTGCTTCTTTTATCAGCGCCAGCATACGACCAGAGAACGTCAGCTCCGGATCGTCAAACTGCGCTGTTAATGCTTCGCACACCTCGCGGTAATGCGTACCTGAACAAGAATCTAACACATCTGCAACACGCAGAAGGTCATTAAACAGTGCGTGACCTACTTTTTGCAAGGGTTGTTTTTCACGACCGCAGCCAATCCCGATAACCTGCCCCGGTTTCCGGCCTTCCAGAATCACACGATTCCAGTTATGGCGGGCGCAGGCAAGCTCCTCTGCACTCATTTCCGGTGCATCAGCCAGCACACACCAGATAAGGAACAAATCGAGGAAACGGATCTGAGTTTCATCCACACCGGTTGCGGAGAACGGGTTGATATCCAGCGCACGGACTTCAATATATTCAACGCCACCGCGCTGCAATGCATCAGAAGGCGACTCATCGCCTTTCTGGACACGTTTAGGGCGGATAGGTGCATAGAACTCGTTTTCAATCTGCAACACGTTAGCATTGATCTGAAGGTGTTTTCCGTCTTTGGTCAATCCCATTGCGGCAAATTCTTCAGACGGGATCTGAATCGCCTTCTTCAGCCCGGCGACATAGGTGTCCAGATGATTGAAGGTGATGTTCAGTTCGCTTTGCGACTTGTTGGTATACCCGAGGTCACTTAAACGCAGTGACGTGGCGTACGGCAGGTATAACGCGCCTTTCGGCAATGTTTCAAACGGCAGATTGGTTTCACGCCCGCGCAGGAAAGAACTGCAGATTGCCGGGGATGCACCAAACAGATACGGAATAACCCAGCCAAAACGGTAGTAGTTGCGGATCAGACGGAAATAGCCATCTGAAATTTTATCTTTGCCATCTTCTTCGCCACTGACGCCACTCCACGCCTGCCAGAATTCCATCGGCAGAGAGAAGTTATAATGCACACCTGAAATAGTCTGCATCAGAGCGCCGTAGCGGTTTTTCAGGCCTTCGCGGTACAGGGTTTTTAAACGTCCTGTATTTGATGTGCCGAACTGCGCCAGCTCAATGGCGTCTTCTGAATCAATAAAACACGGCATGCTCAGCGGCCACATACGCTCATTTTTCAGGTGGCGGGCCGTGTAGCGGTGGACATCACGCAGAAACTTCACTGTGTAATCTATACGCGAGTCAACCGGCGTAATAAATTCCAGCAATGATTCAGCGAAATCTGTCGTGATCCACTTATGGGTTAATGATTTGCCTAAGCCGTCCGGATGACCGGTACGTGCAAGGTGGCCATCGGGTGTGACACGAAGTGTTTCGCGCTCAATACCACGATTGATGCCTTTTAAAATTCGGGGGTGCGTCTCTAACCATGAGAGCGCTTTAGATACATCCGGGATCAAATCGACCTCCCGTGCTGATAATAGATGTTATTCATAAGAGGGATACTTTATCGCAAAGGCGGGATCTTGTCGCTGTGATTCAACATCCCCCACACAAACGGGAAAATAGAAAAGACAGCAATAACGATGCGTTATCCCCATTACACGCAATTGTGATCCGCTCAGTTTAAGACGCCTCTGAGGGTTCAGGTAATGAGTATGACGCAAAAACGGATACGATTCAGTGACGGGAAAAGCAGGAAACAAAAAACCCCACTCAAAGAGTGGGGTTTTTATATGGTGCACCCAAGAGGATTCGAACCTCTGACCGCCCGGTTCGTAGCCGGGTACTCTATCCAGCTGAGCTATGGGTGCATACCTGAAAAATATCTTTTCAAACCTGATTTTTTTATTTTAGTGTTTGCTGACACCAAAATAAAAAACCCCATGATAACATCGTGGGGTTCGTTATGGTGCACCCAAGAGGATTCGAACCTCTGACCGCTCGGTTCGTAGCCGAGTACTCTATCCAGCTGAGCTATGGGTGCATAATCTGATGGCGGTGAGAGAGGGATTCGAACCCTCGATGCAGCTTTTGACCGCATACTCCCTTAGCAGGGGAGCGCCTTCAGCCTCTCGGCCATCTCACCATTTTTCAGACCACACAACAATGAATTTCGTTTCCGTCATGTCGTCGTTGTGTGGCGCACATATTACTTTCCCCCACTGAGAAGTCAAACATTTTCTCCCAACTTTTTCATATCTCACGATCGTTTGCACAATTAGCGCGCACTCTGTTGGTTTTCACAACGATACGTCTGTTTTACCGGCAGCATTTTATCATCATGCCCGATCGGTACAGTGGTGGTATAGCTCAATTATTTCAGGTGAAAAAGGTACGGAAACAAATAAAGTGACAGAAAGACGGGTGATTTATGCAGGAAAAAGAAATAAGAAGGGGGATAATGATGACAGATTCGAATGACAACAATGCGAAAAAAGAAGAAGGCGCCCGCCATGGTAACGAGCGCGCCTCACAACTTAGTAGTTATTATTATTTGGTTGAGATTTTTCAGCCTGGATCCGTTGGTAAATTTCTTCACGGTGAACAGAAACTTCTTTGGGGGCGTTGACACCAATTCGTACCTGGTTACCTTTAACACCCAGTACAGTCACTGTTACCTCATCGCCTATCATGAGTGTTTCACCAACTCGACGAGTCAGAATAAGCATTCTTTGCTCCTTGAAATTTTAAAAGAGTCGGGCCACTGAGTTCGCCCGCCATTATCCATCCAACACCGTGAAAGCGTATATACCCTTATTCATTCACACTGCAGGTTCATGGGCTGCGTTCAGTCCGGCCCCGTCACATAGTTTATCTGTGCTTCGCGCCCGGCTTCCCTTGCCGCCTGCCTGCATCCTGAATGACGTTGGGTATAGCAATAATTATTTGTAAACTATATGTAGTTTTATATACATTGCAATATTTAGTGTAGTTAAAAATTGCGATCTAATGCAGTGATACAAAGACCCTATCACCAATACCAGGAGCACCCCGAAGCGTGCTCCTGCTCAGACTTATTCAGATTACAGGTGTGACGCTACCCAGCTTTCAACGCCCGCCATCGCAGCAGGTAAAGCAGCAGTATCGGTACCACCGGCCTGAGCCATATCCGGACGACCGCCCCCTTTACCGCCAATTTGCTCAGCAATAAAGGCAACTAGGTCGCCGGCTTTTACTTTGCCGGTCAGGTCTTTTGTGACACCTGCAATCAGGCTAACTTTATCATCACTGATAGTTGAAAGCACAATAATTCCAGAACTTAATTGATTTTTCAGATCATCAACCATCGTCCGTAACATCTTAGGTTCAGTGTCAGCCAGTTGTTTCACCAGGAGCTTAACGCCCTTAACTGAAACCGCTTCTTTGGTCATAGATGAACTATCCCGGGCAACCTGCTGTTCTTTGAGTTGCTGTAACTCTTTTTCCAGTAAACGGATTTTATCCAGTACGGCTTTCACTTTCTCACCAACACCTGCTTCATCACTTTTCACCAGGTGTGCTACACAGGATAAGGCATCTGACTGATTATACACTGTTTCCAGCGCACCCGTACCGGTGACAGCTTCAATCCGGCGGATACCGGCAGCGGTAGCGGATTCACTGATGATACGGAACAGGCCTATATCACCTGTGCGGGTGGCATGTGTACCGCCACACAGTTCAGTTGAGAAGTCGCCCATACTCAGCACACGGACGCGCTCGTCGTATTTCTCACCAAAGAGTGCCATCGCACCTTTTGATTTCGCGTCTTCAAGATCCATCAGCTCAGTCGTGACCGGCTCATTTTTACGGATCTCTGCATTCACCAGATCTTCAACCTGACGGATTTGCGCCGGCGTCATCGCTTCAAAGTGAGAGAAGTCAAAACGCAGGTATTTATCATTAACCAGCGAGCCTTTCTGAGACACATGCTCACCCAGAACCTGACGCAATGCAGCATGCATCAGATGCGTTGCTGAGTGGTTCAGGCGGATAGCATTACGGCGCTCTTCATCAATCTTAGCGGTAATCTTGTGATTTACCGTTAATTTTCCGTGCGCCACGCGACCCAGATGACCAATTGCCTGACCGTATTTCTGCGTGTCCAGCACGGTGAATTGTGCATCATTGTTAGTCAGCACACCGGTATCGCCCACCTGACCACCGGATTCGGCATAAAACGCCGTTTTATCCAGAATAACCAGGCCTTCGTCTCCGGCATTGAGTTCCGTTACCGGCTGGCCTTCTTTGTACAGTGCAACAATGGTTGCCGCCTGTTCGTTGTGGTCATACCCAGAGAAATCACTGCGCTTATCCACTTTGATCAGACTGTTATAATCTGCACCAAACCCGCTGTTTTCACGGGCACGGCGGCGCTGCTCTTCCATCGCGGTTTCAAATGCAGCTTCATCCACTTTCAGGTTACGCTCACGGCAGACGTCCGCCGTTAAATCCAGCGGGAAACCGTAAGTATCATACAGGCGGAAAGCCGCTTCACCACTCAGAGTATCCCCTTTCAGAGAGGCTAATTCATCATCCAGCAACTGAAGACCACGCTCCAGGGTGCGGGCAAACTGCTCTTCTTCTGATTTCAGAACTTTTTCGACAGTCACACGCTGGCGGGTGAGCTCTTCACCGGCAGCGCCCATCACATTAATCAGTGAGCCGACCAATTTGTAGAAGAACGTGTCGTTCGCACCGATCATGTATCCGTGACGGACAGCACGACGGATGATACGACGTAATACATAACCACGTCCTTCATTCGACGGAATCACTCCGTCACAAATCAGGAATGCACAGGAGCGGATATGGTCAGCAATCACGCGTAATGATTTGCTGGTCAGATCCGCAGCTCCGGTGACTTTTGCCACATCAGCAATCAGCGCGCGGAATAAATCGATATCATAGTTGGAATTAACATGCTGAAGTACAGCAGTGATACGCTCCAGACCCATACCGGTATCAACAGACGGTTTCGGCAGCGGCTCTAATGTACCGTCAGACTGGCGGTTGAACTGCATGAAGACGATATTCCAGATCTCAATATAGCGGTCACCATCTTCTTCCGGTGATCCCGGAGGTCCGCCCCAGATGTGGTCGCCATGATCAAAGAAAATTTCAGTACACGGACCACAAGGACCGGTATCACCCATCTGCCAGAAATTATCTGATGCGTATTCAGCACCTTTGTTATCGCCGATACGGATGATACGTTCTGCCGGTACGCCTATCTCTTTGTTCCAGATTTCGTATGCTTCATCGTCTGTCGCATAAATAGTAACCCACAGTTTTTCTTTCGGCAGGTTAAACCATTCTTTGCCGGTCAGCAGTTCCCATGCGTAATTGATAGCATCGTGCTTGAAGTAATCGCCGAAGCTGAAGTTACCCAGCATCTCAAAGAAGGTATGGTGACGTGCAGTGTAGCCGACGTTTTCGAGGTCGTTGTGTTTTCCGCCTGCACGAACACAGCGTTGTGCTGTGGTTGCGCGGCTGTACGGACGTTTGTCCAGACCCAGGAAAACATCTTTAAATTGGTTCATCCCTGCGTTAGTAAAAAGCAGCGTCGGATCGTTATTCGGTACCAGGGAGCTGCTCTGGACAATCTGATGTCCTTTTGTATGAAAAAAATCGAGAAACGCCTGACGGATCTCAGCGGTGCTTTTGCTCATATTTATCCCGAAATCAAGCTGAAATAATAAGATTTATGAACTGCGAAACAGACGGTAAAGCCGCTCCGGTTCAACCTGCGGATCAATCAAGGCGGGGAGAAATTTAACGTTTTCCCTTAGACATTAAATCCCAGATAAATCCATTCACTGACCCCATTGTAAAGCGAATAAACTTTTTCTGAAAGTCTGTTCGATCAAACACGATTTATTCGGCCGGGGAAGGGGTTTTAGTCAGAAAGAGGCGTATGGCTGAAGATAAAAATAAAGCCACACCCCGTGAGGGCGTGGCTTTATTTACAACGGCATGATTTTATTAAAATAAATGTATGGCACGTATTATTTTATTAATCAAACTTCTTCGTTATTTGCATCTTCAGTTTCAGTTTCTTCACTAAAACTTTGTGTCACTGAACTTAATTCACCGGCATGATTTAGTAGTAAATCACGTAACTTTTTATCCAGTTCCTCAGCCATTGCAAGGTGTTCTTTCAGGTAAATAGTTGCATTAGCTTTACCCTGACCAATTTTTTCACCGTTGTAGCTGTACCAAGCACCCGCCTTTTCAACCAGTTTATGTTTTACACCAAGGTCAATCAGTTCACCCATGGTGTTGATCCCTTCGCCATACATAATCTGGAATTCAGCCTGCTTAAACGGCGCTGCAATTTTGTTTTTTACCACTTTAACGCGGGTTTCGCTGCCGACAACTTCATCACCATTTTTTACCGCGCCGATACGGCGGATATCTAAACGGACAGAGGCATAGAACTTCAGTGCGTTACCACCGGTTGTGGTTTCCGGGTTACCGAACATAACACCAATCTTCATACGGATCTGATTAATGAAAATCAGCAGAGTATTTGAGTTTTTCAGGTTACCGGCCAGCTTACGCATTGCCTGGCTCATCATACGGGCAGCAAGACCCATGTGAGAATCACCAATCTCGCCTTCAATTTCGGCTTTTGGTGTCAGTGCAGCAACGGAGTCAACAATAATGACATCGACAGCGCCTGAGCGGGTTAATGCATCACAGATTTCCAGTGCCTGTTCACCGGTATCCGGCTGGGAACAGAGCAGATTATCAATATCCACGCCCAGCTTTTTCGCGTAGACCGGGTCCAGTGCGTGCTCAGCATCAATAAAGGCGCAAATACGACCCTGGCGCTGTGCAGCGGCAATAACCTGTAATGTCAGTGTGGTTTTACCGGAAGATTCAGGCCCGTAGATTTCAACAATACGCCCCAGCGGTAAGCCACCTGCACCCAGTGCGACATCAAGTGCCAGAGAACCGGTTGAGATGGTTTCAACATCCATTGAGCGGTCTTCACCCAAACGCATAATGGAACCTTTACCAAATTGCTTCTCGATTTGACCTAAGGCTGCAGCCAGTGCTTTTTGTTTGTTTTCATCAATAGCCATGTAAACTCCCGTCTCAACCCTGAGACACCGCCCCCGGGTTATTAAAATGGTTTGAACGTAATCTGTTGAAACTGATTATACTGTATAGTCATACAGTATCAAGTGATTTTTTTACCAGAATGGCGATTAATCCATCCAGGCTTTTCAGCACCGCCTGACAGCGTACTGCATTGCGATCGCCGTGAAAACAATGCCGGCGCGCCGCTGTTTTCAGCTCACCGTTTTCGTGCCACGCCCAGCCGAACCAGACTGTGCCGACCGGTTTGTCTGCACTGCCGCCGTCAGGACCGGCAATACCGCTGACGGAAACCGCGAGATCCGCACCTGCTGTTTTCAGCGCACCGGCAGCCATCTCACACACTACTGCTTCACTGACCGCGCCGGAGACACTCAGTGTCTGTTCCGACACACCAATCATGGTGTGTTTGGCATCATTACTGTAAGTCACGAATCCCCGCTGAAAATACACGGAACTGCCTGCAATATCTGTAATGACCTTGGCTATCCAGCCCCCGGTACAGGACTCTGCGGTGGTAACACTCAGCCCGGCATCAGACAGGTGTTTTCCCAGCTCTGTGCTGCGCTGCATAAGTATCTGTTCGTCATTCATCAGTCGCTCCCGTTATGAGATTTGCTTTTTACGCCGGATATCCCAGAGCCATAAACCGCCGATAGCCAGCGCAAACAGGCTGCCGAAGGTGGCACCAATCACCACAACAGACACCCCAGCTTTCACCGCCAGCGAATAGAGCCCCAGCATAATCAGCATTGCGCCGTTTTCGCCCAGGTTCTGTACCGCGATAGCATTCCCCGCGCCGACTGTTTCTTTGCCGCGTTTTTGTAATAACGCATTAAGTGGCACCACAAACAGCCCGCCGAAAACACCGAGCATAATAAGCGTAATATTTGTCGGCACCACAGATGTCTGAAAAGTAAAGATAATAACCATTACGCCGATCAATATCCCGGCAGGCATACAGCGGCGTACAGTTTCCAGCGTGATAAAGCGCGCCGCCAGCCCTGCCCCTGCCACAATGCCGACTGCCACCATCGCATTCAGCACGGTCGGCATGGTTTGACCCGTGATCCCGAGCGCTGACGGTACCCACAAAACCAGCATCAGGCGCAGTGTCACACCCGCCCCCCAGAATAAACTGGTGCCGGTCAGAGAAAAGCGACTCTCCTGATTCTGCCACAGCAAAACCACGGCACGGATAAACGTGCGCATCATAATATGAAGATTCCAGCTCTGTGCCATTCTTGCCGGCGGAAGCCGCGGAATATAAAGGTTCGTAACCGCCGCCAGTGCATACATGACCGTACACAGAATAAGCGCCATACTGATGTGATAATCGGAAAGAAATCCGCCGGTGACAGAACCGAGCAAAATAGCCACAATCGTGGATGCTTCAATCAGCCCGTTCGCCTTAACAAGCTGTTCGCCGGTTGTCAGCTCGCCGAGTATCCCGTATTTAGCCGGTGAATAGGCCGCCGCGCCAATCCCGACCATCGCATAGCCCAGGAACGGATCTGACCCGAGGCAGATAACAATTGCGCCGATAAGCTTACAGCCGTTAGACATCAGCATTACCCGCCCTTTCGGGAAGCAGTCCGCTATCTGTCCGACAAACGGCGCAAGCACAATAAAGGTCAGCACGAAAACCATCTGCAACATCGGCTGGCTCCACTCCGGGTAGTTCCGGGCGCTGAGCTGTGCGAGGATCGCAAATAAGATGGCGTTATCGGCAAATGCAGAAATAAACTGTGAGGCTAAAACGGCTTTCATGCCTCTATTCAGTAACGGGGCTGATGCTGTCATAGTTCCGGCTCCTGTAATGCCATTTGTTTGAGCGTCACAAAATCCGGTTTTCCGCTGCCGAGCACCGGCAGTTGCCCGATATAACGGATATCCCTCGGAACCGCCAGTTCAGGTAATCCTTTTGCTTTCGCCTGCGCCAATAGTTGCGCGCGATCCAACGCACTGTCTGTGGTAAACATCACCAGTGCTTCACCGCGTTTCAAATCCGGTCTGGTGACAACCGCGTGCTGTTGTCCGGGTGAGACACTCAGTGCCAGTTGCTCAACACTTTCCAGTGAGATCATTTCCCCGGCAAGTTTGGCAAAGCGTTTTACACGGCCGCGGATAGTAATAAACCCGTCTGCATCAATACTGACAATATCACCGGTATCATACCAACCTGTCTGTCTCTCACCCTGTGCATTTTCAGCCGCAGGTGGTTCAATCCGCCCGGGCGCTTCCACCCGCAGATAGCCTTTCATCACATTTGGTCCGCGCACCTGTAACAATCCGCCGTGCTCAATACCGGCAACCGGCAGAAGACGGGACTCCATCCCCGGAACCAGACGTCCGACCGTACCGGAGCGGGCTGCCATCGGCGTATTAATAGACACAACCGGCGCACATTCAGTCACCCCGTAGCCTTCAAGAATGCGCACACCGAATTTTTCCTGCCAGACCTGTTTTGTGGCTTCTGCTAATTTTTCAGCCCCGGCAATGACATAACGGACACGGGTAAAATCATAAGGATGCGCAAAGCGGGCGTAATTTGTCAGAAACGTGGATGTGCCGAAAAGAACAGTACAATTCTGATCATAAATCAATTCCGGCACCATCCGGTAATGCAGCGGGCTGGGATAAAGAAAGATCCGGCAGCCACACAATAACGGTGTAAACAGCCCGGCGGTCAGACCAAAGGCATGAAACAGCGGCAGTGCGGACATAAAACGATCTTTCGGCGTAAAGTCAGCTACCGTCTTAATCTGCTCCACATTTGTCAGCAGAGAATCATGGCTGTGTACCACCCCTTTCGGCGTTCCTTCTGAGCCGGAGGTAAAGAGGATCAATGCATCATCTTCCGGTTTCTGCGGTAATAATGCCGATTTTGGTATCACCAGCGATTTCATTACCCACAATTTGTCTTTCAGGGTAACCGCCTGTTTTGCCTCTTCCAGATAGATCCAGTTTGCCTCTGTCAGTTGCTCCGGCAGATGCATTAACTTGCCTTTCTCCAGAAACTGGCGCGATGTAATAATCGTTTTTATCCCCGCCGCTTTCATGGCATTACGCAGCCCGGAAACACCGGCGGTATAATTTAATAACGCCGGCACCCGGCGGCGCATCGATGCCCCGAGAATAGCTGCCGCCATGACGGTCGCGTTCGGTAACAGGAAGCCTGTCCGCTCCCCTTCGGTTGTACAGTGGCTGATAATGCAGCTCAACCCGAGGGATTTTTTTAATAATCCCTGATAACTGTCTTCACTGAAATTGATGTCATCAATACACAGCTGAAAACGCCCGTAGCGATTGACGGCACCCAGAAACGCCTGCGGTAGTGTCAGTGAAGGACGGCACGCCATACGTGCCTCCATCATAATATCCCGCAAAAGCTCACCCGCCAGACGGCGGCGTTCAGCGGCACGCGGGGCAACCGGCATCGGGATTTCCGTAGCCGGCAGAATATGAATGGTAATTTTCGGGAAAAAATGGGTTTTGATGACCTTACGCATCCGACTTAAATACGTCAGTTCCGCGCCGTCTATCCGCACCGGGATTATTTTTGCGCCGGTTTTGGCAGCGACAAACGCCGCGCCATCATAGATTTTCATCAGGGAATCCGTGATAGTCACCCGACCTTCCGGGAAAATCACAATCTGACGGCCTTTTTCTATTTCGCGGATCAAATGCCTCAATGCCAGCGGGTTACGCGGATCAACCGGCACAATGTCAGCAATGGGTTTTAAACAGCGGATCAGGAGAGGTGTGGCGTAATTGGTGTACATCGCGAACACCGGGCGGGTAGGTAAAAAAAGCCCCAGCAGAACACCATCAATAAAAGAAGCATGATTCGGGGTGATAACACTTCGTGGTTGATTAAGATTACTCAGGTCACCGGTGACACGAATGCGGAATAATCCGCGAAGCAACGCACGTAACACATTCATCAACATACTGAATTCCCTGTGTATTTATTGTTCCGCTAATGATTCAGGCGGCAGATTTCACAATAATACCACACCGGATTGATTAACCGGCTGACAGAACTAAGTAAAATATCATTTCTTCGGGACTTATCACTTATCGCTAATCGCTCTGCCGATAAATATTATGCCGCGGTTTGAATACGGTTGCAGATGTGGTCAATAAGCTCAGGGATAGGACGGGTGGCATCGACGACAATATCAGCACATTCCAGATAAAGCGGTTCGCGTTTTTGCAGAACTTCCGCCATTTCCCCGACAATGCACTTGCCTGTCAGGCTCGGGCGCTGATGCGCCTGTGGTGTGTGTGACAAACGTTCAGCCAGGACTTCAGCCGTGGCGCGCAGGTACACAACCCAGCCGGTTGATTGCATAAAGGTCCGGTTTTCCGGTGCCATTACAATGCCGCCGCCGGTTGAAACAAGGTGCTGCGGCTGACTGACCTGTCGCAGTACATCACTTTCCAGTTCACGAAAACGATCCCAGCCGGAGCGCTCAACCAGTTCAGCGATAGACATCTGACACAGCTGCGTCACGCGCGCATCTGTGTCAATAAAATCGTACAGTAGTGCCTGTGATAACGGTTTACCCAGCGTCGTTTTACCTGCTCCGCGGGCACCGATAAGATAAATAATCGGTTTTTTATCCTGATGATTCATAAGTATCCGGTTTACCCCGCCAGGCGTTCAAAATATTTTACATAAGTGTAAATTACAATGACCTATCATAGCGTACTCAGACTGAAAGCAAAAGCAGCATCCGCTCATCCGCAGATGCTGTTGATGCATTCATCTGTGTCATTGACGATATCAATACCACCACGCCGTATTATGAACGGATCGTATGGTCGCCGATGCCAATCCATTTGTACGTCGTCAGTGCCGTCAGCCCCATAGGCCCGCGCGCATGCAGTTTCTGGGTACTGACCGCAACCTCTGCGCCCAGACCAAACTGACCGCCATCGGTGAAGCGCGTACTGGCATTGACATATACAGCAGATGAATCAATGCCTGCCACAAAATAATCCGCCTGTGACATCGATTGTGTCAGGATCGATTCTGAATGCTGTGTGCCGTAATGACGGATATGGTCAATCGCACTGTCAATATCCGCAACCACCACCACATTCAGATCCAGTGACAACCACTCATCTGATAACTGCACGTCTGTCACGGCGAGAGCTTTCGCTGCACCGTTTTTCAGCAGTGGCAGAGATAGCGGACAGGCATGCAGTGTGACGCCATTCGCCGCCATTTTTTCACTCAGCAGCGGTAAAAACTCAGCGGCAATTTTTTCATGCACCAGTAATGTTTCTACTGCATTACATACCCCCGGGCGCTGCACTTTGGCATTTTCGATGACCGGCAGCGCTTTGTGTAAATCCGCACTCTCATCCACAAAAATATGACACACACCAATCCCGCCGGTGATCACCGGAATAGTTGATTGTTCGCGGCACAGGCGGTGCAATCCGGCACCGCCGCGCGGGATCAGAATATCCACGTAGCGATCCATCTTCAGTAATTCCGTGACCAGCGCGCGATCAGGATCGTCGATCGCCTGAATTGCCGCAGCCGGCAGCCCGCACTCACTGAGTGCCTGCTGAATCACGCGGACTGTCGCCACATTAGTATTATGCGTTTCTTTGCCGCCGCGCAGAATAACGGCATTGCCGGTTTTCAGACACAAAGACGCGACATCGACAGTGACATTCGGACGGGCCTCATAAATTACCGCGACCACGCCGAGTGGCATGCGGCGGCGCTCAAGGCGCAGCCCGCTGTCAAGCACGCCGCCGTCGATAACTTCACCGACCGGATCTGCCAGCAGGCAAACTTTGCGCACATCGGCCGCAATACTTTCCAGACGCGCCTGTGTCAGCAGCAGCCTGTCCAGCATCGCCTCTGATGTGCCCTGTTCACGCGCGTTGGCAATATCAATCTTGTTGGCAGCAAGGATAGGCGCACTGTTTTGCTCCAGAAGATCAGCAATGCGGGTCAGCGCCTGATTTTTTTGTTTTCCTGAAAGCTGAGCCAGCACCCGGGACGCAGCCTGCGCCGATTTTCCTGTTTGTTCTAACATACGGTTATATCCTTAACTGACAATCATATCGTCGCGATGAACAGCCACTGAGCCGTATTCATAGCCTAAAATAGTGTTGATTTCCTGTGAATGGCGTCCTGCAATCAGGCGCAGCGCATCACTGTTATAACGGCTGACGCCGTGAGCAAGATCCCGCCCGCTTAATGTGCGGATACGGACAACCTCACCACGGGAGAAATTCCCGTTTACGGTTTTAATACCTTTTGGTAACAGCGAGCTGCCATTATCTTTCAGTGCCGTTTCCGCACCGTCATCGACAATAATTTCCCCGGCCGGCGGTGCGCCGAAGATCCATTGTTTGCGGGCTTCCATCGGCGTTTTTTTACCGAAGAAACGGGTGCCGACAGGAACATCATCAATAACATCACAAATCACACCGGCGCGATCGCCTGCGGCAATAATGACATCAATACCCGCACGACCCGCGACAGTCGCCGCCTGAAGTTTGGTCGCCATGCCGCCGGTGCCCAGACCGGTGACACTGTCGCCTGCCACACCGCGTAACTCATCACTGATTTCATGGACTTCAGAGATAAGCGTGGCATCAGGGTTACTGCGCGGATCAGCGGTATACAGCCCTTCAATGTCGGTCAGCAGCAGAAGCTTATCCGCTCCGCCTAAAATAGCTGCCAGCGCAGAGAGGTTGTCATTATCACCGACTTTGATTTCAGCCGTTGCCACCGCATCGTTTTCATTGATAACCGGCACAATTCCGTTATCCAGCAGCGCGGTCAGTGTATCGCGGGCATTGAGAAAACGCTCGCGATCTTCCATATCAGCCCGGGTCAGAAGCATCTGCCCGATGTTTATCCCGTAAATAGAGAAAAGCCGCTCCCATAACTGGATAAGGCGGCTCTGCCCGACCGCCGCAAGCAACTGTTTGGACGCAATGGTGGCGGGGAGTTCGGGGTAACCGAGATGTTCACGACCCGCGGCAATCGCCCCGGAGGTCACAATAATAATACGGTGCCCTTTTTCATATTGCTGAGCACACTGGCGGACTAATTCAACAATCCGTGCCTGATTTAAATGTCGTGATCCACCGGTCAGCACACTCGTGCCCAGTTTTACAACCAGCGTTTGGCTGCTATTCATTGCGTTCTACCATTATTTAGCGGGATAAGAAAAGATGATCTGTTTTAACAGGTGATGCGCGCTATGCCAACAGGCATAACGCAGATCCGGAAATTATTCCGGCAATTTAACGGGGGGAGGCGTTTCCGGTGACGGAGTGAGTGTCAGACCCAGCTCACAGAGAACTGCCCGCAGACGGGGATGAAAAGTCGTCAGTGTTTTACAGACCGTATCATGCGTCTCTTTACGGGACAGTTTATTTTCCTGCCAGTGACCGGCTTTATCAAATATCCCGAGGCGGTATTCAGATACAAAGCCCTGCTCCTGCGGGGTGAGAATAAGCCACCAGCCATAAAACTCCCGTTTTTCCGGGGCGGCATCGGCGTTGACACACACTGCCAGACAGTCGAAAAAGTAGTGTCCGTCCTGACACTGTGGTTCACGGATGTACGGACCCAAAGCGGTAAAACAGCGCAGCAATTTACCGCGCGTATAATCTGAAACCAGTACCGACATCGTTAAGCCTCCTTTCAGTGGAGGCTTATTTGTAGCAAACAGACAGGAATTATCAATGGCTTTATGCTGTTCAGCTCAAAATTTTGGTCAGCCAGCGCGTAGTTTCATCTAATGATTGATGGAATGTATCAAAAACCGGCGTGCTGCCAAGCTCCAGTAATTTTCCGTCTGACGATGAACGGACGATAAGCTCTGATTCACTTTTCGGGCTGAATACATCATCCTTCCAGCACACGCTCATCATCGGCAGTGTGCAACGGCGACCAATAAGCCCCTGATTTTTAAGAGATAAACAACTCAGACGGCTGCGGATAGTATCAAGTTCAACACAACGCTCCGCCGCACGACTTGCCAGCACATCCATATACATGCGCGGCACCATTTCCTGGCGCTCCGGATTAACAAACAGATCATGCACAACCGGTCCGAGCAATACCGCACCCCTGAGCTGATGTGCTGACAGATACGCCAGCCGTACCGCTACATTTGCGCCGAAACGCAGACCCACAACCGCAACACGGGTATGATCAATCCACGGCACATTGCGCAGTTGCTCCAGCACCTGCTGATGCATCAGGCTGCTTTCCTGGCTTAATGATTGTTTTGATGAATAGCCGACCGACGGCATATCCAGGGTGAGCAGTGCAATTCCCTGCGGCGCCAGATAGTCACGGAAATAACGGCAGTAATCACTTTGCAGATTGTCGAGACTGCCGCACAGCATAACGGTCGGAAATGCACCGGTATCAGATTGGGGAAGATGCAGGAAGGCGCTGATATTACCGCCGCTTTCCATTTTGAATTCGATTTTTTTCAGTTCATAACCGGCAAACCGGGCGGAATTTTCATACGCCTGATTTGCCAGAACAGTAGCCTGCTCAGCCAGCTCATCCCCTTTTAAATGAGGATATCCCGCAATACTGTAAAGATTTGCGGCACACAACCAGGCATCACAGGCTTTTTCACCGGACTCAAATTCCAGCGCTTTGCGCTGCCATAACATTGCCTGCTGAGACCATTCATAAGCCCAGTTTCCCCGGCGATAGCCAATCACCGTATCCAGCAGTGAATCATCACTGCGGGGTGCGTCTGATGCGGCAATCCGGCTCAGAACTTCTTCTGTTTCCAGCGGCGGAACGCCCCGCCAGATCCACATTAAGCGATTAATCATGCGATACCAGCCCGGATGGGTGCATCCGCTCAGCACGCTGCCTTTTACCGTCCGGACACCGGCGTCTTTAAAAGTAACCAGTGTGGAAGTTTCGCTGTGTTTAATTTTAGGCTTAAAAAGTTTCTCTGACAGGTTCTGTTGTGTCATGGCATTCGCTTACTGATCGCAGATTGGTTTAACAAAGCTGACGGTCATATCCCAGGGCTGCTCAATCCAGGTATCCTGAGGGATATCCACCACGTAATCATCAACCAGCGGCTGACCGGCTGGTTTCGCGAAAATCGTGACAAAATGCGCTTTCGGATACATATCGCGGATCACCTGAGCGGTACCGCCGGTATCCACGAGGTCATCAATGATGATAAATCCTTCGCCATCACCGTCTGCTTTTTTCATGACTTTCATTTCGCGCTGATGATCGTGATCATAGCTTGAAATGCAGACAGTATCCACATGGCGGATCCCCAGTTCACGGGCGAGTAAGGCACCCGGTACCAGACCACCACGGCTGACGGCAATAATGCCTTTCCATTGTTCGACAGGCATTAAACGTTGTGCCAGCTTACGGGCATGCATTTGCAACATATCCCACGTTACGACGTATTTTTCGCTCATATCAATTTGATCCCGGCATGATGATTTACAGAAAAGAGTCTTTTTTTGCGGAAAAAAGGTTGCGCAGAATTATAGTGATTTGAGTCGCTAAAGACCAGCGTAACCGACGAATTGATGATAATTCGCTGAGCAAGACACGCACTTCCTGAAAGAATTTGCTATTCTCAGGCATCGGATATTTGCGACCGCTCAATTTAAACAGCGTAACCGGCCGCCTTCAGGTATCCTCATCCTAATAATGAAAAATGCAGTAACAGGAGATCGAACGTGTCTGAACTATCACAATTATTTCCGCAGCCGCTGTGGGATATTTTTGCCAAAATCTGTTCTATACCGCATCCGTCACACCATGAAGAGCAGCTTGCTGCGCATATCATTGAGTGGGCGAAAGAGAAAGAATTTCATGTGGAACGTGACAGCGTCGGCAATATTCTGATCCGCAAACCTGCCACAAAGGGACTGGAAAACCGGAAAGCCGTTGTATTGCAGGCTCACCTGGATATGGTTCCGCAAAAAAATAATGATACTGCTCACGATTTCGAAAAAGATCCGATTCAGCCTTATATTGACGGCGACTGGGTTACCGCAA
The DNA here is from genome assembly GCF_001676155.1 of Morganella psychrotolerans. Taxonomy (GTDB): domain Bacteria; phylum Pseudomonadota; class Gammaproteobacteria; order Enterobacterales; family Enterobacteriaceae; genus Morganella; species Morganella psychrotolerans. The sequence continues at coordinate 35,768 of NZ_LZEW01000023.1, forward strand.
AAGGCACCACATTAGGCGCAGATAACGGCGTGGGCATGGCTTCTGCGCTGGCAGTTCTGGCTGATGATTCAGTCAAGCACGGTCCGCTGGAAGTCCTGCTGACCATGACAGAAGAAACCGGAATGGACGGCGCATTCGGTCTTCAGCCGGGCTGGTTACAGGCAGATATCCTGATTAACACCGACTCCGAAGAAGAAGGTGAGATCTATATGGGTTGTGCGGGCGGTATTGATGTTACCACCACGCTGGCACTGACCCGTGAAGCAGTTCCTGCAGGTTACAAAACCTTTACCCTGACACTCAAAGGGCTGAAAGGCGGGCATTCAGGCGGAGATGTACATCTCGGTCTGGGCAATGCCAATAAATTACTGGCTCGTTTCTTAGCCGGTCACGGCGCGGAACTTCAGGCGCGTCTGATTGATTTTCAGGGCGGAACACTGCGCAATGCTATCCCGCGCGAAGGCTATATCACGCTGGCAATTCCTGCGGATAACAGTGCAAAACTGGAAACGCTGCGGGCTGAGTTTGAAAACCTGCTCAAAGATGAGCTTGCTCAGAAAGAGAAAAATCTTCAGGTTACGCTGACTGCGGCAGACACAGCTCAGGGCGCACTGACCGCTGATGTACAGCGTCGTCTTATCAATATGCTGAATGTTATGCCGAACGGTGTTATCCGTATGAGTGATGTGGTGCAGGGCGTTGTTGAGACCTCACTGAACGTCGGCGTGATCAATATGAACAATGATCGTGCACAAATCATCTGTCTGGTTCGTTCTCTGATCGAATCCGGTAAATCCAATGTGGTCAGCATGCTGACATCACTGGCCGATCTCAGCGGGGCGCAGATTGTTGCCGAAGGCGGCTATCCGGGCTGGCAGCCGGATGCAAACTCGCCGGTGATGCATCTGGTCAGCGAAACATATCAGCAACTGTTTGATAAAACACCGAATGTAATGGTTATCCATGCCGGTCTTGAGTGCGGCTTATTCAAAAAACCGTATCCGGATATGGACATGGTTTCTATCGGACCAACCATTACCGGCGCTCACTCACCGGATGAGCAGGTACACATTAAGAGTGTCGGACAATACTGGCAGTTACTGACCGCTATCTTAAAAGCGATCCCTGAAAAAGCGTAATTACGCTATTCAGTTAACCGGCGGTGATGCAAATCCCGCCGGTTTTTTATTGCGCTCAGAATCCCAAAACCAGCTGACGCTCAACCTGTGGATCCCGCAGCGCCACATGCAACCCCACCAGACGAACACCGCGCCCTTCCCGGCGGCTTCCCCATGCGAGTTCTGCTGTTTTCAGTAAATCCTGTTTATCCAGCACCGGATAAACATGCTCCTGCGTCGTCTGCTGAAAATCAGAAAACTTGAGTTTGACACCCTGACGGGCAATGCGCAGGTCAGGTGAAACCTTGGTCAGACGTCGCTCCAGTTCAGGAAACAGCTCATCTACAATAGCCCTGCACTCATCCCACGAGGCAATATCCTGCGCCAGCGTCCGCTCCACACCAACAGATTTACGCTCCCGGTCCGGACAGACCGGTCGTTCATCAATGCCGTGGCAGCGCTGCCAGAGGATCTGCCCGAATTTACCGAACTGCTTAATCAGGCTTATCTGATCATAACGCTGAACATCCCGGCAGGTCTCCAGACCCAGATCAGCAAGGCGTTTTGCCGTCACTTTCCCCACGCCGGGAATTTTACGCAGCGGCAATGACAATACAAAACCGGCGACCTGCTCCGGGGGAATAATATACTGCCCGTCCGGTTTATTCAGGTCAGACGCGATTTTCGCCAAAAATTTCATGGGCGCGACACCCGCGGACGCGGTCAGACCCAGTTCACTGAAAATCGTCCGGCGGATATCTTCAGCCATACGTGTTGCCGAGCCGCAATGCAGCAGGCTGTCAGAGACATCAAGATAGGCCTCATCGAGTGAAAGGGGTTCAATCAGAGAAGTATAACGGGAAAAAATATCGTGCAGTTGCCCCGAGGTCGTTTTATACAAAGACATACGCCCCGGGATAACATTCAGCTGCGGACATAACATCAGGGCTTTCGCCGTTGACATAGCGCTGTGTACCCCGAAGCGCCGCGCCGGATAGTTGGCGGTAGCAATCACGCCGCGCCGGTCAGAGCTGCCACCGATAGCCAGCGGGACGTCACGCAGCGCGGGGTTATCGCGCATTTCAATTGCCGCATAAAAGCAATCCATATCAATATGAATGATTTTACGCACCCGCTCTCTCCTGAATAATAATGACACTGTTTAAATATACAGTAATATTATTTTAATTCAAACTATACCCAACGTCATTCAAGATGCAGACCTACTGCCACCTGAACACTACCAATGAATAAGGAAATAATTCGCTGGCTAATTATTCACCCGATCAATAACAGGGTTTAAATTTGAAAGTTTAACCGTTTTTTTTGTGATTACATCCGGTTGTCATGTTGCCCTGATAAAACAACAACGTGACACATAAACAGGCTTACTTCTTCTGACGGATGGATTATGAAAAAACTATTTTCTGCTCTTTTTCTGAGTTGCATCACCATGACAACCTTTGCCGCACCACAAATTATTGCTCATCGCGGAGCGACCGCTGACGCACCTGAAAATACTCTGTATGCCATTGATAAAGCACTGAATAACCATGCAGATGCTATCTGGGTAACGCTTCAGTTATCAAAAGACAACCAGGTTGTGTTATACCGCCCGTCAGATCTGACAACACTGACAGATAAAGCAGGTCCGGTTTCCCGTTATACTGCGGGAGAACTGGCCGGAGCTGATGCCGCCCGTGATTATAATCAAAAAAATAATACCAAAATTAATGCAACTATCCCGACGCTGGATACCGTACTCAGCCGCTATCCGGATACCCTCTTTTATCTGGATATTAAATCCCCTGATGCAGAACCTGCCATGTTTGCCCGCCAACTGGATGACGTACTGACCCGTCATCAGGCAAAACAACGGATCCGCGTCTATTCCACCAATCCGGACTATCTTACCGCCCTTCCTGCTTCCATTCCTGTATTTGAAAGCCGGGATACCACCCGGAATGCACTCGCGGGCAGCCTGATAACGCATACCTGTGATATCAGCACACAAGCACAGCCGCGCTGGTATGGGTTTGAATTACATCGCAAAGTTGAAATCGTTGAAACCTTTACACTCGGTGAGGCACGCTCACCTGCGATACTGACCTGGGATAAAACAGCAGCGGATTGTTTCAGAAAGAATGGCAAAAACAGTATTATTTTATTCGGTATTAAAACACCGGCAGATTTAGCATTAGCCACCGAACTGGGTGCAGATGGCGTAATGGTCGACTCGCTGCTCAATCTGAAACAGAAATAATTCTTTATCGTAATATCACTAAGTTAATTAAATAATTTTAATAAATAAGGATGGAATGTTATAACTAACTAATTCCATTCTTATTTATCACTCCTGCCCCGATAATATATTTATTCATTTATGTTTATACCCTTATTCATTCAAACTGCTGGTTCGTTGGCTGCGAAAAAATAGCCTGGTCACATAGTTTATCTATGCTCCCCGGCTATTTTCCCTTGCCGCCTTCCTGCAACCTGAATGATGTTGGGTATATACTCACTTTATTTTCATGATTAAAAATCGTTAATTATATTAATTTATTTATCCGGAAACTTTTGTTATAACTATAAGAAACATCCGGGGGATAGCATGGTGATGAAATATAAATTAGGTCTGTTAATTCCACCACGAATTTCCCTTACTTTTTTTATGGGATTAATACTCTCTTTATTAAGTAATTACGCTTATGCTGATTGTGCTGTTTATCCTGCTGAAGCCAGACGCAGTAATTTAATTATTCTCGGTGCCGGAATAATTAACGGGCCGGTAAAATCCATCACGACAACGACCAACTCACCCGATAAAAAAAAATAATATTATTATCCGTGGTCAATATGATTTGAGCCCCTGTGGTGATCTTGATTATTTTTTATTTGAAATAACAGAGGGCTATTCCGGGCTACAGAACAGGATGCGCTCTGAAGGGCATCATAATGACTGGGGTTATCAGTTATTATTTACCTCTGAGCTTATTAAGCCCGGAGATAAAAACGTCACGCTCGTCAATGCAAACAGCCGTCTTTTATATAATCAGCAAAAACAGATAACACAGGCAATAGCCAAAAGTGACAATGGTGAAAACACGCCGGTATCACAACAGAGTACCGAATTTTTTTACGAAAACGGTCTGGTAACACGAGCCGTGACACAAAGTGACACACCGGATGAAAAAGGCGAAATTCTGTATGACTGGAACGACGATCACCAGATAAATGCCATCATCTCTCAGACCGACGGGTTACCTCAACTCAATTATGAGTTTACGTATAATGACAACAGACAGGTTATCGGACAGACCCAGACACAACACTCGCCGCTGGGTCTGGTGAAATCAATCTATCTCTGTCAGCAACTTGATGCATACGGAAACTGTGAAAAAGCACTCTGGCAAAGCGTCTCGGAAGGCAACAAAGCGAATAATCTGATCGTTATTAATACGGCAATAGTGACATCTGTCTACACCTACTACTGATAAGGGCTATCTTACCCAGTGAACTGATGCCCTGTGAACTGATCGTAAAAAGGCGCCGGAGCGCCTTTTTATACTGACATATATGACTAACCCGACAATCACACAATCCGGTTTTTATTCAGTTTTTCTTCCCGGGCAGCCTCACGCGCCATCCGTTTTTTACGGGCATCACAGGGCTCGGGACAATCACAGACCTTCTCGACACCAATGTTACTCAACCCACCGCAACTGCCCTGAATACTTTTACGTTTAATGATATAGCCAAGAGACATACCCAAAAACGCAAGCAGGAACAGAATAAAGGTTGCGACAAAGACTTTGATCATATCGACCCCTCCTCTTAATTTTTTCTGAGATACGGCTTAAATGTTTCGCTGTAGCGCTCTTCAAAACCGTTTTCCGTTTTAACAATCATAAAAACAGGAATATGTTGTTCATTTGCCACCGCCAGACCGCGCTCTGGTCCCAGGACATTCAATCCGGTAGAAAAGCCGTCTGCACTCATGCAGTTATCAGCAATAACCGTAATCGATACCAGATTATGATTAATCGGTCGTGCGGTTTTCGGATCGATAGTATGAGAATAGCGGATATTATTTTCTTCAAAATAATTCCGGTAATCACCTGATGTTGCAACCGACGCATTACCCGGCTCAATAATTTCCTGTGCGGACTGACTCAGCCCCTGTGCAGAAGGTTTCTCAATCGCAATGCGCCATGGTTTGCCTTTGCCGTTAATACCCTGTGTCCGGACTTCACCGCCCACATCCACCATATAATTATGAATATTCTGTGATTCCAGGTACTCCGCAACCGCATCCACACCATACCCTTTTGCAATGGATGAAAGATCCACATACAGCTCAGGCACAGTTTTAATCAGGTTATTGCCCTCAACCCGTAATTTATCAATGCCGGTCCACTGACGGCGGGTTTCAATATCCTCATCAGACGGTACATGTGTCAGGCGTCCTTCCGGACCAAATCCCCACAAATTAACCAGCGGTCCGACAGTGACATCCAAAGCGCCTTGCGTCAGTTTATTGATACGGATTGCTTCACTGACAACTTTTGCCGTCGCGGCAGACACAGGGAACGGGGTATTAATCTCACGGCTGAGATTAAAACGACTGAGTTCAGAGTCAGGGCGGTAAGTGGACATCTGGTCGTTCACTTCTTCCAGCACCACATCTATCCCTTTTTGCAGTGATTCAGCCGCCGCGCTATCCGGCTCCGCCACATATTTTATCGCGTAATAAGTTCCCATTGTTTTGCCGTTCAGGGTAACTTGCTTTGTCTGCTCTTTTTCATCGCCACAGGCACTCAGAAATAATACTGCGAGTATTACTGCTGACAGGGAAGCCCATTTAATATTTACCATATACAATCCAGTCTGATTTCAGATCATATGCGCCCACATTTGTGGGCGCAGTCTATTACTTACATGACGGGGATCAGCCGCCAAAGTCATCCAACATGATGTTTGCGTCTTCCACACCAAGATCTTTGAGCATCTTGATCACGGCCGCATTCATCATTGGCGGTCCGCACATGTAAAACTCACAATCTTCCGGAGCCGGATGGTTTTTCAGGTAATGCTCATACAGAACATTATGAATAAACCCTGTGTATCCATCCCAGTTATCTTCCGGTAGCGCATCAGACAACGCGACATTCCAGGTGAAGTTTTCATTCTCAGCCTGGAGCTGGTCAAAATCCTCTTCATAGAACATTTCACGTTTCGACCGCGCACCATACCAGAACGACATTTTACGTTTGGAGTGCAGACGTTTAAGCTGATCAAAGATATGAGAACGCATTGGTGCCATACCCGCACCGCCGCCGATAAAGATCATTTCCGCATCAGTTTCTTTTGCGAAGAACTCCCCGAATGGCCCGGAAATAGTTACTTTATCACCCGCTTTCAACGACCAGATGTAAGAAGACATAATGCCCGGAGGCGCATCCGGCATACGCGGAGGCGGTGTCGCAATACGCACGTTCAGCAGAATGATACCGTGCTCTTCCGGATAGTTTGCCATCGAATAAGCACGGACAGTCTGTTCTTTCACATCAGACACATAGCGGAATAAATTAAACTGATCCCAGTCCCCGCGATACTCATCCGGCACATCAAATTCATCATAGCGAACCACATGCGGCGGGCATTCAATCTGAATAAAGCCCCCGGCGCGGAACGGAACAACTTCACCGTCAGGAATTTTCAGCTTCAGTTCTTTAATGAAAGTCGCTTTGTTATCATTGGAGATAACCTCACACTCCCATTTTTTCACCCCGAAAATTTCTTCCGGCAGTTCGATTTTCAGATCCTGTTTCACATTGACCTGGCACGCGAGGCGGCAACCTTCACGAGCTTCACGCTTATTAATGTGAGACATTTCGGTCGGCAGAATATCACCACCGCCCTCTTTGATCGTAACGCGGCACTGACCACATGTACCGCCGCCACCACAGGCCGATGACACAAAAATGCCCTGATTCGACAGCATATTCAGTAATTTATCACCGGCAGGTGCTTCAAAGCTTTTCTCTGCATCGCCGTTAATTTCAACTTTAATGTCCCCTGTGTTCACCAGCTTTGACTTTGCGAACAAAATCAACGCGGTCAGCGCCAGAACAATCAGGGTAAACATTGCTACGCCTAAAATAATGATATCCATAACTGCGTTTCACCCTTATAACTGTACGCCGGAGAAGGACATAAAGCCCAGTGCCATAAGACCTGTGGTCACAAATGTGATCCCCAGCCCTTTCAGACCGCCCGGAACATCAGAGTACTTCATCTTCTCGCGGATGGCGGCCATCAGCACAATCGCCAGCAACCAGCCGATACCGGAACCAAAGCCGTAAACAATGGACTCAGTGAAGTTGTAATCGCGCTGTGCCATAAAGGAGACACCACCGAAAATGGCACAGTTCACTGTGATAAGCGGCAGGAAGATCCCCAGCGCGTTATACAGCGACGGGAAGTAGCGATCTAAAATCATCTCCAGAATCTGTACCAGTGCCGCAATCACCCCGATAAACGTGATGAAATTCAGGAAGCTTAAATCCACACCATCCATCAGTGCGCCGTCACGTAACAGCAGGTTGTACACCAGGTTATTTGCCGGAACAGAGATCCCGAGAACGACGGTAACCGCAACACCCAAGCCAAATGCTGTTTTTACATTTTTGGACACCGCAAGAAAGGTACACATCCCGAGAAAGAAGGCCAGCGCCATATTTTCAATGAACACGGCTTTCACAAAGAGACTGATATAATGTTCCATATCTTAATCCTCCTCGATTTGTGAAGGTTTCAGTGTGCGTAATCCCCAGATAAGCATACCGATAATGAAAAACGCACTCGGTGCCAGCAGGAATAATCCGTTAGGCAGATACCAGCCGCCGTTCTGAATCGTTTCCAGCACTGTTACTCCAAAGAGTTTACCGGACCCCACCAGCTCGCGGACAAAGCCCACCAGCAGCAGGATCACACCGTAGCCCAAACCGTTACCGATACCATCCATAAAGCTTTCAATCGGCGGTGATTTCATTGCGTACGCTTCCGCACGCCCCATCACAATGCAGTTTGTAATGATAAGACCGACGAATACAGAGAGCTGTTTGGAGATCCCGTAGGCATACGCCCGCAGGATCTGGTCAACAAGGATAACCAGCGAGGCAATAATTGCCATCTGCACAATTATCCGCACACTGCCCGGAATAAAGTTACGGATCATAGAGATAAACATACTGGAGAATGCCGTTACCAGCGTCACCGCAATGGTCATTACCAGCGCCGTTTCCAGTTTTGTGGTTACCGCCAGCGCCGAACAAACCCCTAAGATCTGCAAGGCTATCGGGTTGTTATCAAATAACGGTCCGAGAAGAACGCGTTTAATTTCTTTACTGTCAGCCATGATTTAACGCTCCTTCGCGTACTGTTTTCAGGAACGGGCCAAAACCGTTATCACCCAGCCAGAAGTCAAACATGTGCTGGATACCGTTTGAGGTCAGTGTCGCGCCGGATAAGCCATCAATCCCGTACGGGCTGTCAGTGGAGCCACTGCGGACAATTTTAATCGCCGGCAACCCTTTCTCATTAAACAGTTTTTTACCAATCCATTGTTTACGCCACTGCAGATTATCCACCTCACCGCCCAGCCCCGGTGTTTCACCGTGCTGATAGTAAGAGATCCCCTCAGAGGTAATCCCATCCACGTCAATCGCGATAAAGGCATACATCACAGACCACAGACCGGAGCCATATACCGGCAAAACAATTTTGCTGGTTTCGCCTTTGTCGTTCTGCACCAGGTAAATCTCCGCGCTGATCGCCCGGCGGCGGATTTTCGCCAAATCTTCTTCCGGTGATAATGCGATACTGGTTTCGTCGCTGCGCAACTCGTCATTAAGATCGTATTTACCACGGCTGTCAGTCATCTGACCGGTTTTTAAATCCACCAATTTAACTTTGATGAATTTTTTGTAGACAGCATCAATTTCATCTGCCGGCATTGACGGCGTAAGTAACCCGGCGACATCCAGGATATTGCGCTGTTTATCCAGCATAATCTGTGTCTGTTGTGTGGATTTCAGACCCACGGCAGAACCCGCCACGATGACTGAACACACAAGGCAAAGGACGAAGACAACGATAAACGTTCTTGCGACACTGTCCTTGTTTTTCGTTTTTTCATTAGCCACGCGCTTTTCTCCGCTTAATATTTGCCTGAACAACCAGATAATCAAATAACGGCGCGAATAAGTTAGCGAACAGAATTGCCAACATCATACCTTCCGGATAAGCCGGATTTGCCACCCTGATCAGGACACACATCACCCCGATAAGTATCCCGTAAGCCCATTTGCCTTTATCAGTAAATGAAGCTGAGACCGGGTCCGTTGCCATAAAGATCATCCCGAACGCAAAGCCCCCCAGCACCAGATGCCAGTACCACGGCATCGCAAACAGCGGGTTGGTGTCCGAGCCAATCAGGTTGAATATCAGCGACATCACAATCATCCCGGCCATCACACCCGCCACAATGCGCAGCGAGGCAATACGGGCAAACAGAATGACGGCACCGCCGATAAGGATCATCAGCGTTGACACTTCACCAATCGAGCCGGGAATGTTACCGATGAAAGCATCCATCCACGAAATAGGTTGATTGGTCAGCGTATTAACCAGATGTGTATTACCACCAACCGCCCACTGTGACAGCGGGGTCGCGCCAGAGAAACCATCCGCCGCAGTCCAGACGGTATCGCCGGAAATCTGAGCCGGATAAGCGAAGAACAGGAAAGCACGTCCGGCAAGTGCCGGGTTCAGGAAATTGCGTCCGGTTCCCCCGAAAATTTCTTTCGCAACCACCACACCAAACGAAACCGCCAGTGCTGCCTGCCATAACGGCAGCGTCGGCGGCACAATTAATGCCAGCAGAATGGAGGTAATAAAGAAGCCTTCATTGATTTCATGGCCGCGGATCAGGGCAAACAGAACTTCCCAGAAGCCACCCACCGCAAAAATTACTGCATAAACCGGCAGGAAATAGACGGCACCGAACAGCATTTTGCTGCCCCAGCCCGCATCAGACGTAAAGGAAACGCCGACAAGTTCCGCCAGGCGATAATGCCAGTCTCCCGCGATCACCTGCTGAAGTTCCGCACCGCTGTACATATCCAGCAGCACCGGAATAGCCTGGTTACCTACGTTGTACATTCCCCAGAACATGGCCGGGAAAACGGAGAGCCAGACCAGAATCATCAGGCGTTTGAGGTCAATGGTGTCGCGTACGTGTGAGCGCCCGCGGGTCACTGTTCCCGGTGTATAGAAGATGGTCGCGGCAGCTTCATAAAGCACGTACCATCTCTGTAATTTGCCGCCCGGTTCAAAATGCGGCTCAATTTTCTCTAAAAAATTTTTCAGACCCATAATTACCCTTCCTGCTCGATCCTGGTCAGTACGTCACGCAGCACCGGGCCGTACTCATATTTACTCTGGCAGACGTAAGTACACAGCCCCAGATCTTCCTCATCCAGTTCCAGCGCACCCAGTGCCTGCGAACTGTCAGTATCTCCCGCCAGCAGGTCACGCAGGAAATGCGTCGCCATAATGTCGAGCGGCATAACACGTTCATAGCTGCCGATTGGCACCATAGAACGCTCACCGCCATGCATTGCTGTGGTGAATGAGAACAGTTTCTTCTTAAAGAAATGCCCCAGTGTGGTGCGGGTGACGGTATATTTATCCGCACCCGGCATAATCCAGCCAAACAGCTCTTTTTCCCGGCCTTCCGCCAGAACTGATACCTGATTGACAAAACGGCCCAGATAATGATGAGCATCATCACTGGTAACACCCCACAGGACGGAGCCTGAAATAATCCGGTTTTCACCGGCTTTCAGCTGCCCATCAGTCAGTTCATTCAGGTCAGCACCGAGACGGGTTCTCAGCAGACGTGGATTTTCCACCTGCGGACCACCGAGTGCCACAATACGGTCGGTATATAAAACCCCGGTCGTGAAGAGTTTCCCGATAGCGATAACGTCCTGATAATTAAGCGACCAGACGACTTTTTTCGCACTGACCGGCTCCAGGAAATGGATATGCGTACCGGCAAGCCCCGCCGGATGCGGACCGGTAAACTGTGTGTAACTCAGTTGGTTATTATCCGTAACCTTGCTGAAATCAGCACCGGCGTAACAGATATGAACTTTGCCTTCCGTCAGACGGCTCAGAACCTGTAGCCCGTCATCAAACGCGGCGTGTTCCTGACGGATAATCACCAGCGGATCAGCCGCCAGCGGGTTGGTATCCATTGCGGTTACAAAAATAGCCGCCGGAACCGAGCCAATTGCCGGACTGCGGCTGAACGGGCGGGTCCGCAGCGCCGTCCATAACCCGGAGGACACTAAATTTTTCTCTGCCTGTTCGCGGGTCAGCGCAGACAGCTCACGGCGATCGTAGCGGTCAAACGTGATTTGTTCGTCTCCCTGCACCTCAATAACAACGGATTGCAGTACACGACGCTCACCACGGTTAATGGCTTTTACGTATCCGCTGGCCGGGCTGGTAAAAATGACGCCGGGGTTCTTTTTGTCTTCAAAAAGTGCCTGTCCTTTTTTAACCTGCCCGCCTTCCTGAACCAGCATAGACGGACGCATCCCTACATATTCCTCACCCAGCAGTGCTACGTGGCGGATCAAAGGGCCATCTTCTATGACTTGGGCAGGTGAACCTGCTATCGGCAGGTCGAGTCCTTTTTTAATTTTAATCATAAGTTTTGCACAAGTTTTCTGTTAAACCCACATCAAAGCTGCCGGAGCAGACTATGATAACTCAACAATAAAAACAGCTTGGGCCGCACTCGTCACCCCAAGTTATTTTCTCCGATAATTGTCACAATTTTGCTTAAACCAGATCCCGTTTATTTTACCACTTCACAACACCTCTGTCTGATGAAACGAGTGACCTGGCTCAAGCAAATAAGATTAATGTCGTAAATAAAACCCATTAACTCGAAAAAACCGAACTATACAGTCACCTTTAACGATTTGTGGTTATTTTTTAATCATCACTATTCTGATAACAAATGATTTTATTCTGGGAAGAACCATTCACAAATTACCGACATCATGGCAATCTATTGCTACTTTTTTCACCAACTTATCCGTATCCTGAATGCAGACAATAAGACATATCATTTTCATAATGTCCGGCCTTCTGTTTTTCGTTGGTCTGTCATCAGTAACCCGGGCTGAAACCCCGTCATTATGGCTCACACCTCAGGTAAGTGATGTCCGTAATAACCCTGTATTTATACAGATATTCAAAGAAGAAAAAGAGCTGGAATTGTATCACCGCGAAAGTAACGGACGTTTCAGATTGGTCAAACGTTATCCTGTTTGTCAGTTTTCCGGTGGTCTGGGTCCGAAACAGTTAACCGGTGATTTAAAAAGCCCGGAAGGGTTTTATCGTGTAACACCGGCACAATTAAACCCGAACAGTCGGTTTTATCGAGCTATCAACCTTGGTTTTCCCAATGAATTTGACCAGGCACATGGCTATACCGGTGATTATCTGATGATCCACGGAGACTGCAAATCGGTAGGTTGCTACGCGATGACAGATGCTTATATAGGGGAGATTTACCGCTATGTGGAAAATGCATTGCAGGGCGGTCAGACAGACCTGAATATTGCGATTTATCCGTTCCGGATGAATCAGGAGAATATGAACCGCCACCGGAATTCATCGCATATGGCATTCTGGCAACAATTACAGCCGGCGTATCAATATTTTACCGATAATCGGATCCCTGCGATTGTCTCTGTTATCAACGGACGCTATGTTGTGAATGCTCACTCCGCAGCACCCGCCTCAGTCACAGAGACATTACTTACCCGCAGCTCAGAGTAAGGAATCAATCCGCTCGCCGTAATGAAAAAGAACCGCTTCACCCCCGTTAATTTTCTGCCATTGTTCATTACCGGTCAGCGGCTGTGTTGCAATAACCGACACCACATCACCCGGATGCGTGTGCTGTGAAAAATCAATCTCCACATCACTGTCTGTCAGCCGGGCTTTGCCAAATGGCGCCCGGCGGGTGATCCAGTGCAGATTAGTTGAACAATACGCCAGAACATAGCGTCCGTCAGACAACAGCATATTAAAGACACCAAACTGACGCAGCTCATCGGCCAGTAACATAATGTCGCTAAATACCCCACGCCAATCCTGTGGTGGCTGCGGATACTTTGCCTGCAACCGGCTGAGCAACCAGCAGAAAGCATGCTCACTGTCCGTCTGCCCCACCGGGCTGTAAAACCCGGTCGGCAGATGCTCATAACCTGTTAATTGTCCGTTATGGGCATAAGTCCAGTTTCGTCCCCATAATTCGCGGGTAAACGGATGAGTGTTTTCCAGAGATACAACGCCCCGGTTTGCCTGACGGATATGAGCAATCACCGCTTCTGATTTTATCGGGTATTCCTGGACAAAGCGGGCAACGGGAGACTCGCAGCAGGCTTGCGGGTCTTTAAACGTACGGCATCCCATTCCTTCATAGAAAGTTATCCCCCACCCGTCTTTATGAGGTCCCGTCTGACCACCGCGCGGAATAAGGCCGCTGAGGCTGAAATAGATATCCGTCGGTACATTCGCGCTCATGCCCAGTAATTCGCACATAACTCCCTCCACCCTGCCTTCACTGTATATACTCTTCTTCATTCAAACAGCTGGTTCGTTGGCTACGCTCTGCCTGCATCCTGAATGACATTGGGTATAATGGCATTTTTATCATCCATCCACGAACCTATTTTTACCCGTTATCCGATAGATTAACAATCACATAAACCTCATTTGTTCAGATGATTTGGTTATATATAAATAATTTTGCGCAGCAATATTTATTTATTCCGAAACAGGGGAACTATCTGCTAAAAATAAATATATTATTTTCATTATTTAAATATCTTAATAATATTAAGATTATTCCAACCCATTATTAATTTTAATAATGTATAGTATTAAACATCGGGAGTTAATAATTATTTAGTTTTTAAACGAATTAATTTCCGATTGTTAATATGGATATTTAATATATACCCAACGTCATTCAAGATGCAGGCAGGCGGCAAGCTCCGACTGCCGGGGAGCATAGATAAACTATGTGACCTGGCGGGCAGAGTGCAGCCAACGAATCTGCAGGTTGAATGAATAAGGGTATAATCATTTAAAAGAACAAGGAAATAACATGAAAGAATTAGCAAGTAATGAAATGAATGCAGTCTCCGGTGGTTGCTGTGGTTTAATCGCTGTCGGTACTGTTGCAGCAGTAGTTCTGGGTGCGCGTGTTATCAAACCTGCGCTTGAAAACGGTTCCCTGGGTGATGCTCTCGGTTCTGTTGCCGGTAAAATCTCCGGTATCTTTAATGGCATCGGTGGAAAAATCACCGCATAATTGAGATTATTTATACTATATCCGGTTTTATTATTTTAATTTCCATTTAAAATAATTTCTTACAGATATAATAAATAACTCACTCAGGAAAGATCTGAATATATTTATATATCCCGGACCTTTCCTGATTAATTATTTTTCCTTTCTTACTTAACCATCTCTTTTTCAATCAGCATAATCAGGATATGGATCACTTTAATATGGATCTCCTGAATGCGATCAGCGTAACCAAAATGGGGAACGCGAATTTCAATATCTGCACTACCCGCCATCTTTCCGCCATCTTTACCGGTCAGCGTAATCACTTTCATTCCTTTGGCACGCGCGGCATCAATCGCTCTGATGATATTACCGGAATTGCCTGAAGTAGAAATCCCGAGTAATACATCGCCTTCACGACCGACTGACTCAACAAACCGGGAAAAAACATATTCATAGCCGAAATCATTACTGACACATGATAAGTGACTAACATCAGAAATCGCGATCGCCGGATAGCCCGGACGATTTTCACGGTAACGCCCTGTCAGCTCTTCAGCAAAGTGCATTGCATCACAGTGTGAGCCGCCATTACCACATGACATCACTTTGCCACCGGCTTTGAATGAGTCAGCCAACATGACCGCTGCCTGCTGGATAACCTCAATATTCTTCTCATCTTTCAAAAAGTTATCAAGAGTTGCAGCGGCCTCGGTCAGTTCACCGCGGATAAGTTCCTGGTACATAGAGATAGGCTCCTGAAAATTAATCGGATTTGTCTTCTTTAAGTGTAACGGATCTCCCGCAGTGAAAGAAGATGCAATCTGTGGCATCTGAGAACAACACGTATTTTATCATTTTATTTTTGTGAGCTGAGTTGTAAATAAAATGTGAAATCATTGAAGTTATTTCTCCGTTGCGCTAAATCTGAACACAACAGGTCAGACCTCTGATGTCGCATTGTACTGACACGGATATTCAATTACGGAGGTTAATAATGATACTACTCAGCATTATTCTATTTATCGCTGTTACCGGACTGCTGTCATTTCATCGTGTTGGTTTGGTGTACAGTGCACTGACGCTGACACTGTTCAGTATCATCATGAATGTATCGGGATTATGGCCGTTTCCTGTCACACTGCTTTTGCTGCTGATCATGCTGCCGTTCGTCGTAACGACTTTCCGGCGGGCGCTGTTCAGCAGCCGCCTGATGCTATTGTTCAAAAAAGTTATGCCGGCGATGTCACAGACAGAAAAAGAAGCTATCGATGCGGGAACAACCTGGTGGGAAGGTGATCTGTTTCAGGGACAACCTGACTGGCAGAAACTGCACAATTACCCGAAACCGCAACTGACACAGGAAGAGCAGGCATTTCTGGACGGGCCGGTTGAGGAAGCCTGCCGCATGGCAAATGACTTCGACATTACGCATGAACTGGCTGATCTCCCGCCTGAGCTGTGGCAATACCTGCGCGAACACAAATTCTTCGCCATGATTATCCGCAAAGAATACGGCGGGCTTGCCTTTTCTGCTTATGCCCAGGCAAGAGTACTGCAAAAACTGGCAGGGGTTTCCGGTATTCTGGCCATTACTGTCGGCGTTCCTAACTCTCTCGGTCCCGGTGAATTACTTCAGCACTACGGAACTGATGAGCAGAAAAAACGCTGGCTGCCGGGTCTTGCCTCCGGTGAAGAAATTCCCTGCTTTGCCCTGACCAGCCCGGAAGCCGGATCTGATGCAGGTGCTATCCCGGACAGCGGTATTATCTGTACAGGAGAGTGGCAGGGAGAACAGGTTCTGGGCATCCGCCTGAACTGGAACAAACGCTATATCACTCTCGCGCCTGTCGCCACTGTACTGGGTCTCGCCTTTAAATTGTATGACCCGGACAAACTCCTCGGGGATAAAACCTCACTGGGTATTACCTGTGCGCTGATCCCGGTGAATACCCCGGGAGTGGAAACCGGCACACGGCATTTTCCTCTCAATATTCCGTTCCAGAACGGACCGACACGCGGTAAAGATGTGTTCGTTCCGCTGGATTATATTATCGGCGGACCGGCAATGGCGGGTCAGGGCTGGCGGATGCTGGTCGAGTGTCTGTCTGTCGGGCGCGGTATCACCCTGCCGTCCAATGCCACAGGCGGATTAAAAAGTGCGGCAATTGCAATTGGTGCATACGCCCGTATCCGCCGCCAGTTCCGGATACCGATTGGTAAAATGGAGGGGATTGAAGAGCCTCTGGCCCGCATTGCCGGTAATGCCTATCTGATGGATGCCGCCGCAACACTTATCACCACCGGTATTATGCTGGGCGAAAAACCCGCCGTACTTTCTGCCATTGTGAAGTATCACTGTACTCACCGGGGGCAGCGCGCCATTATTGACGCAATGGATATTGCCGGCGGGAAAGGTATCTGTCTTGGTCCCTCTAACTTCCTGGCACGCAACTATCAGGGCTCACCTATCGCTATCACTGTTGAAGGCGCCAATATACTGACCCGCAGTATGATTATTTTTGGTCAGGGGGCTATCCGCTGCCACCCGTATGTTCTGGCAGAAATGGATGCTGCTGATAATAATCAGCTGAATAAATTCGACAGCGCCCTTTTTGCCCATATTGGTCATGTACTGACAGCAGCAACCCGCAGCTTCTGGCTGGGACTGTCCCGGGGGCGTTTCAGTGCCTCACCGTTTCGTGATGAAACCCGCCGCTATTATCAGCATCTTAACCGCCTCAGTGCTAACCTGGCACTGCTGTCCGATACCGCGATGGCGACACTCGGCGGCAGCCTGAAACGCCGTGAACGCATTTCGGCGCGGCTTGGCGATATCCTCAGTCAGCTTTATCTCGCCTCTGCCACCTTAAAACGCTTTGATGAAGACGGACGTCCGCAGGCCGACCTTCCGCTGGTTCACTGGGCGGTACAGGATTGCCTTTATGAAGGTGAAAAAGCGATGGATGATTTACTGGCAAATTTCCCTGACAGAAAAGTCGCTGCACTGTTACGCCTGACTGTTTTTCCGACCGGTCGCCATCACCGCGCGCCCTCCGATAAACTGGACAGTAAACTCGCCCGCCTGTTACAAGAGCCTTCCGACACACGTGACAGAATTGGTCGCGGACAATACCTGGCACCGGTAAAAAATAATCCGCACGGGCTGCTCAATGAGGCACTCAACGATATTATTGCCGCTGAGCCGCTGGTTGATCGCCTGAGCCGTCTGGCAGAAAAATATATTGATTTTACCCGGCTGGATAAGCTGGCTGAAAGCGCACTGGCAGAAGGGAAAGTCACTCCTGAAGAAGCGGAGATTCTGTGTAAAGCAGAAGCCAGCCGTTTACGCTCAATCAATGTCGATGAATTTGCCCCTGAGATGATTGGTTTAAAATCCCATGCAAATTCTCATCGTTACCGGAAAGGTGAAAAACCTGAAGTGTAAGTAATAGGGTCGACAATGCCGGAGCCACCAATATGTCTCCGGCATATCAACTTTAATATTAAAACGTTATGTGGCTATTTCTTCGCATTCCTGCCAGTGGTATTCACATCAAGGCTGAGAATATCGCGCATCTGTGCATCCGTCAGGTTCACATCAAAAAATTGCCGGAAAAACTGGCGGATCTCATCCTGAATACCGGTATCATCCACCTGTTTACCGTCAATTCTGTCCTCTATCCATTTAATCATCAGCGGGGTTTCAATCCCCGGCGCATCCCAGCGGTAAATACCCATCGGAGCCTTATAAACCCGCTTATTTTTTACCGCAGAGAGAGAACCGGCACCCTGCCAGCCTACGGTATTGCGGTAAATATCTTCCGGAACGATGGAGTCAAACTGGCTCAGAATAATAATTTCCGGGTCCCAGTTAATTAACTGCTCCATAGAAACCGTTGTCCAGTTAGGTTTGACCGCCAAATCGTGTGTAATATTGACGCCGCCCGCACGACTAATCATCAGGTCATTCACTGACGTTCCGCTGGCAACAACTAAATGCCTGTCCCTGACATATAACACACCGGGAATACCATTTTTCATTTCACGTTCAGTTGCCGGACTGTTATTTTCAGCCTGCCGGTGAACAACGCTGTTTTGTTTATCAAAAAAACGCACTAATTCAGCTGCGCGTTGTTCTTTATCCAGAATCTGCCCCAGCAGCAAAATACCATTTCTGACATCATTCAGGTCGCCATATTTAATGGCAACAGCCGGAATACCGAGCTTATCCAGTTTATCTTTTTCTTCTTTCTGGTAATCCCAGATAATAACCAGATCCGGTTTTAAACTAACCAGCACTTCGCCGTTGATTGTAAAATCTTTATTCACAAAGCTGCTGTTAATCTGTTCAATTCCGGGTGCCAGTGTTTTTAATATACTATTGTGATATGCCTCTTTTGCTGACGGGTGCATTGCGATAATTTTGTTATCTGAACCATCTACGGTATACACCATCGACATCCACGGAATAGGCACAACGGCTATCCGCTGTACATCATCCGGAATAATGACATTGTTACCGGCAAGATCAGTAATCTCTCTTGCTCCGGCAGAACCGAAAACCAGAGACAAAATAAATACGATAACAGTGTTTTTTATTACTGCTGCTTTCATCATCCCTTAATCCCCCTTCATCATTTTTATTCTTTATGTCAGCGAAACGCGCGGATATAAGGACGCGGGATCAGTTTTCGATCATACTTAAACAGATATTCAAGGAACCAGTTAGGGTTACGTAATAACCCGCGACCTACCGCAATTAAATCAGCATACTGATGTTCCAGTATTTCATCTGCTAATTGATGGTCATGAATTCCACCCACAACAATAACCGGTTTTTTACACTGTTTTTTTATTTCCCGGGTATCATCCAGTTGATAAGCAATGCCTTTATTTGTACCGTGCATACGGTTTCCGCCGTTTGAAATATGTACAATATCGATAAGGTGATTAATATTATTTAAAATATTTTGAGTAAATAAAATACTGTTATCTTCACAATAACGCGTCCCGACCCGGAGAATAATCGCTTTATCTTCCCGCCATACCGCTCTGACAGCCATCAGTAACTCTGTCAGAAAAATTACCGGATCTGCATATTTATCTGTCCGCTGATTTGTCCGGCGGTCAATAAACTGCGAAATTAAAAATTCATGGGATGCCATGATTTCAAGGGCATCAAACCCCGCAGCCACCGCCCGCTCCGCAGCTCGGGTATAACAGGCAAATAACTCAATGATATCATCCTGTGTTAATGCGTTAATATCCTGAATAATACCGTCAGATTCCAGACGCGATTTATTCCCTGCATGGTTAAGCTGAATAGCGACCTTGCTGCCTTCATTTTGAAGCATACCCACAATCTGCTTCAGCATAATGGCATGGTCATCTTTATATAATCCCAGCGCCCCGCTTCCCAGACGCGCATCAGCGGCTACCGCGCACTCCTCCATTATAATCAGTCCGACCTGACCTACCGCAAAAGACATATAATGTGCCAGATGAAAATAATTAGCGTAGCCGTCAGTTGCCCGTTTTATTCTGATCGGTGGATAAACCAGTTTATTTTTAAGTATTAATTTTTCTGATACAAATGGCTGCATTAAATTCATAATAAGTCCGCTTCCCGGATCACCTATACAGAAATAAAATGATAATAATCTGTATTTTATTTATTGTACCGGTGCTGAAAAATAAAAAAATAAAGATAGCGGTGATAATAGAGGGAACAGAGAAAGGACTCTATCTTTCTGTGTTTGTTTTATAGTGCCCGTCACACTCTGCACGGAGATATAACCCGGGAGCGATTTTTTAGTTAACAGCTATGATTTTATTGTTATTTTTATGTAGTCCACAGGGTGTTTTTTTTATTATTTATGCTCTGTCATAAATAGACATTTATAATTCCCGGTAAAAAATAAACTCCCCCGGAGTATATATCAATAAAAAATACCCGGTAAATTCACCCGGGTATTTCGGCATTATATTTATACCCTTATTCATTCAAACTACAGATGCGTTAGCCGCACTCAGTCAGCCGGGTCACATACTGATGTATGCTCCCCGCCTGTCTTCCTTTGCCGCCTTCCTGTATCTTGAATGACGTTGGGTATATAATAAGATAATAATTATTCGGTCAGTTCCAGTGCCATCAATTCATCAATCGTCTGGCGACGGCGGATCAGCACAGGTTTTCCGTCAGTAAACAAGACTTCCGGTAATAACGGACGGCTGTTGTAATTTGAAGACATAGAGGCGCCGTAAGCGCCGGTATCATGGAATACCAGAAAATCATCCACCTGCACCGGTGGCAGTGCTCTGGGAACCACCATCCCGCCCTCAAGCTGAGTAAATACATCGCCTGATTCACACAGCGGACCGGCAACAATGGTTTCTGTCAGTGGCTGTGTCCGTAATTCACCTTCCGCAGGCAGTACAGAAATATGGTGATAACTGCCGTACATCGCAGGACGCATCAGGTCATTAAATCCGCTGTCCACCAGCACATAGTGGCGGCTTCCCATCCCTTTAACCGCCCGCACCTGTGCAAGCAAAATGCCGGATTCTGCCACCAGATAGCGCCCGGGTTCAATTTCCAGCGTAATATCACGGCCAAGATGGCGGGCAATACGCGAACGGGCGGCATCCCATAATGAGAAATAATTATTGATATCAATAACTTCATCTCCGTCACGGTAAGGTGTTGATAACCCACCGCCCGCAGAAATCGCCCGGATATCCAGGTTATGAGTAATAACTAATTCAGCCATCGCGTCACACACAGTTGCCAGATGTTCATAATCCACCCCGGAGCCGATATGCATGTGAATACCCACCAGCGTCAGCTGATAACGGCTGATTTCTGCCAGCGCTTCCCCGAGATCGGCAAACCAGATCCCGTGCTTACTGTTTTCCCCGCCGGTATTGGTTTTCTGACTGTGTCCATGACCAAAACCCGGATTGATGCGTAACCAGACCGGATGCCCGGGACTGCGTGCGCCAATCTGGCGAAGCATATCCACCGAGCCGGTATTCACAGCAATTCCCAGCGCCAGCACGCGATCAAGCGTTTCTGCTGTAATCATATCGGCGGTGAATACAATTTCATCCGGCGTGTACCCGGCCTTCAGGGCGCGTTCTATTTCCCCGGCAGAGACTGAGTCCACTTTTACACCCTGTTCACGCATCAGACGCAGAATATGAATATTTGAATTTGCCTTCTGCGCAAACCGGATGACATCAAAACGGGTCAGCCGCGCAATACGGTTAATAATTACCTCACTGTCATAAAGCCACAGCGGTGTGCCGTACTGTTGCGCGAGGCTGCGCAGCGTATCCGGGGTAAAAGGTGCCTGTAGTGATTTGGTTGCGATTGTCATGGTGTTGTGCTCTTTGACAGGGATCTCATTTTTTTCCATCGTGACAAAAAAATTGCGGGATTTAAAATATCTGATTTGCTAAGGTCTATTCATCTCTGATATACATCTGGTGAATAATGGAACAATACTCCTGGCGTCATATTGATATTTTTCACGCGGTCATGACGACAAAAAGCCTGACGGATGCCGCGCAACTGCTGCATACCTCACAACCGACTGTCAGCCGGGAGCTTGCCCGTTTTGAGCAAATTCTGGGATTCCGTGTTTTTGACCGGATCAAAGGACGCCTGCACCCGACAGAGCAGGGGCTGCGGTTGTTTGAAGAGGTGGAACGCTCCTATTACGGACTGGAGCGCATCAGCCGTGCCGCCGAAAGCATCCGCCAGTTTCAGCACGCTCAGTTGACCATCACCTGCCTGCCCGCTTTTGCTCAGTCTCTTCTGCCAAAGGTCTGCCACACCTTTCACGGGCAGTATCCGGATGTCAATTTTGAAGTCGCTCCGCAGGAATCTCCGCTGCTGGAAGAGTGGCTGTCAGCACAGCGCTATGATTTGGGAATAACTGAACACACGCGGACACCACCGGGTACCTTACAGGAAACATTACTCACACTCAGTGAAGTGTGTGTGTTGCCGGAATCTCACCCGCTGTGCAGCAAAGCCGTTCTGACCCCTGCCGACTTTGCGCATCAGAATTTTATCAGCCTGTCTGTGACGGACAGTTACCGCCAGATAATTGATGCCCTGTTTAATGAACACCAAATTGCGCGCCGGATGATTATGGAAACACACAGCGCCGCATCTGTCTGCGCGATGGTTAAAGAGGGGCTTGGTATATCCATTGTCAATCCGCTGACAACAATGGATTGTGAGGGGATTTGTATCCGCCCGTTCAGCAAACGCATTCCATTCACCGTCAGCCTGATCCGCCCGCAACACCGCCCTCACTCCGCATTAACGGATATTTTTATTACGCATCTGCGGCAACATATGAAGATAATAAATAAGCAATTACAGCAGGTTACAGGTTAGTTTTTTCATCCAGCAGATACGGCAGCCAGTCTGGCGAGTGACCAAACCATTCCACCAGAAAGTCCAGCAGCAAACGCAGCGGTCTTGCCATTCGCTCACGGCTGGTATAAATACCGTAAATTCCCAGCGAAGGGAGGCTATATTCCGGAAACAGCCGCACCAGACGCCCGGATTTAAGATGTTCATACACGGAACAATAAGGCTGCAATGCAATTCCTTCTCCGTTCAGCGTTGCTTCCAGCAAAAATGTGGATTCATTTGCACTTAGCGCCCCGCCCACCGGCACAGAGATCACTTCTGTACCGCGCTCAAACAACCACAAACTGCGCCCGTAGAAATTATAAGTCAGACACGTAAATTCACTGAGTGCTGCCGGATATTGCGGGCAGCCATACTTTTCCAGATACGCCGGTGAGGCGCACACCACTGAATCACAACGCGAAAGCGGACGGGCTATCAGGTTTGGTTCCAGGTTATTTGTAATACGCACCGCCAGATCAATGCGCTCTTCCACCAGGCTTACCGCCTTATTAGTGACCTGTACATCCACAGCAATTGCCGGATACCGCGCCCGGAACTGAACAATGGCTTTGGAAAGCGCCACCATCGCCAGCGACTGCGCACAGGTGATGCGGACCAGTCCGTGTACAGCATCATCCTCAGTCACTACCGGCTGGGCTATTGCTGCCGCCAGGTTAAGCAGATCCCTGCTTTGTATCAGCACATTTTCACCGGCGGAGGTCAGCGTCAGGCTGCGGGTTGTCCGGTTCAGCAGGCGCACTCCCGCCCAGTTTTCCATTTCAGCAAGATAGCGCGTGACCATCGCGCGGGACATATCCAGTGAATCTGCCGCTTTACTCATACTGCGCTGCTCGGTAATGGCGATAAAAACTTGTGCCGCAGTGATCCTGTCCATAGCATTTGTCCGGTTTATGCAACAATGAAGACCGGATTATGGGGTTTTTCCGGCGGATTATGCAATCTATTATCTACTCTAAATAATTCGGGATGCATGTAGGCGACAAGCAAAGATAGACGGGGAGCATAGATAAACTATGTGACCCGGCAAGCTTTGCGTAGTCAACACCCAGGCATCCTGAAGTATGACGAGTATAGCGCCATCTTAATTATTCACCTGCAAAAAGGATCACACCATGACAACGAAAACCCGCACCGCTCTGGCGTTAACCGCCCTGATGACCGCCTCATTTGCCACTGTCGCCGCTCCGCTGACACTGGATGTGTATAATCCCGGCGAAAAAAGTATCTTCCCGGTTTCCTCTGAGATTATCAGTGGTAAAAATGAGGTGGTTCTGATTGATGCACAATTTCAAAAAGACGATGCTCAAATACTGATTGATAAAATCCGTGCAACCGGCAAAACGCTGACAACGATTTATATCAGTCATTCAGATCCGGATTTTTATTTCGGACTGGATGAGCTGAAAAAAGCCTTCCCGGATGCTAAAATTGTAGCAACACAGCAAACCGTTGATCTGATTAAAGAAAGCAAAGACGGTAAACTGGCTTACTGGGGACCGGTTCTGAAAGAGAATGCCCCGCAGACTGTTATTGTACCGGAGCCGTTAAAGGGCAACCGTATCCTGCTGGAAGGTGAAAGTATTCTGATTGAAGGGCTTGACGGTCCGGCACCGGAACGCAGCTATGTTTGGGTACCCTCACTTTCTGCAGTGATGGGCGGCGTGCTGGTCTCTGAAAACATTCATGTCTGGCTGGCTGATACACAAACGCCTCAGTCCCGTCAGTACTGGCAGCAATCACTGAAAGAGATGCAGGCGAAAAAACCACACACAGTGGTACCCGGTCACTATACCGGTAACAGCCATTTTTCACCGGCAACCATTCAGTTTACGGCGGATTATCTGACCCGTACTGAAGCCGCACTGCCGGGCAGTAAAAATGCGCAGGCACTGATCGATACCATGAAAGCGGCTTACCCGGCACTGGCAGATGAATCAAGCCTTGAACTGAGTGCCAAAGTCCTGAAAGGCGAAATGCAGTGGCCGCAGTAATCTGATAAGGAATGTTCTATGTCTGTAAAAATATTGCACTATATTTACGATCCGCTTTGCGGCTGGTGTTACGGAATTGCCCCGTTTATTCAGGCGGCACATGCACAAGGTGTAAAAATAGCCCTGCACGGCGGCGGTATGATCACCGGCTCTCAGCGCCGTCCTGTGGATGACGGTCTGCGTGAAATGATCCTGAACCACAATCAGCGCATCACCCAACTGACCGGGCAACCTTTCACTGATGCCTATCACGCCCTGCTGAAAGACAGAGAATGGGTGATGGATTCAGTGCCGCCGATTGCTGCCATACTCAGTGCGCAGTCTCAGTCAGGCAAAGGCATTGAGATGCTGGACGCCTGCCAGAAAGCGTATTATCAGGATGGTTTACCGCTGACAAAAGAGACACTGCGCAAACTGGCCGCGGATCTGGGTATTGATGATATACAGTCAGACCTGGCTGAGCAGCACATCAATGAAAGCCGTCAGTTATTTGTTCATCAGCCGGCAGGCGGATTCCCGACCCTGCTGCTTGAAGAGAACGGCGTCTTTCAGCACATCCCGAACCAGGCGGTTTTGGGCGGAAAATCCGATTGGGATACACTGATCGCGCAGTTAAAACCCACCGCCTGACATAATACTCATCACGATAATCATCCCTGCAATTAAATGCGGTCCGAACGCGATAATGCGCGTGCCGCTGTGCAGGGAGTTATCATGCCGCGCACGGATATAGCGCAGCAGAGACACAATCAGCGCTGATGCGCAGGCGAGCAGCATCAGTATTGCCAGTTTTTCTGCCCCTACCCAGGCGCCCATAGCAGAGAATAGTTTGATATCCCCGCCGCCCAGCCCGCTCTGTTTTTGCCGCCATGCGTATCCCGCCGCCACAGCCCATAACAAAACAAACCCGGCAATAACCCCGTATAATGCATCTGAAAAAGGTATTTCCTGTACTTCTGTCTGAAACAATAATCCACCCCACAGCACAGAAAAAACCAGTTTATCCGGCAGATAAAATACAGCATTATCAATATGAAACAGTATAATCAGGCAAATAAACAGCAGTGAGTAATATGCCGCACACAGAACCTGTCTGTCTGACCAATACACAATCAGCCCGCCTGCAAGCAAACAGTGAAAAAACAGCCATCCTCCATGCAGCTTTTGCGGATACTGATAATAGTGACGCAGAATATATTCCGTTCCCGTTTTTAATGGCAAAGGCAATAATAATGCCCAGCTAATCATAATCAACCCGTTCATTTGTCCCTGTATCTTCCATGTCGTTTTTCTTTTTTCCATAGCATTCAGCCTGCCCGACACCGGCTGAAAATGCCCGGGATTTTCCCTGTTTTCATCTGAATTACATTTTTTTTTCAGTCTGCCACGCAATAATGACCGTTGAGATCCGTGCTATGATCCCGGTCAAAAGCTTGCAGTGAAGATCCCCCCTCTATTATCATGGGGCAATGTGTATAAACCGGCAGCCGCCGGCAGAACGTAAAGGATATTTTCATGCGTATTCCGCGCATTTATCACCCTGCCTCCTTAACACCGGGTATGGTCACAAACCTGACTGATGATGGCGCAAACCACGTTTCCCGGGTTCTCCGGATGAAAACCGGCTATTCACTGATCCTGTTTAATGGTTCCGACAAAATTTTTAATGCTGAAATTGCCGATACGGGCAAAAAGAATGTCGCTGTCCGTATTCTGGATGAACAGGAAGATAACCGTGAATCACCGCTGAATATTCATCTGGGACAGGTCATGTCCCGTGGTGAAAAAATGGAATTTACCATTCAGAAATCGGTTGAACTGGGCGTTCAGATTATTACCCCCCTGATCTCTGAGCGTTGTGGTGTTAAACTCGATGGTGAACGACTGGAGAAAAAACAGCAGCAGTGGCAGAAAATTGCTATCGCCGCCTGCGAACAGTGCGGACGTAACGTTATCCCGGTGATCCGCCCGGTACAGTCCCTGGAAGACTGGTGTGCGGAAACCGACGATGCGCTGAAAATTAATTTACATCCGCGCGCCTCACAAAGTATCAATACGCTGCCCGCAGAAACGGCTAAAGTACGCTTGCTGATTGGTCCTGAAGGCGGGCTGTCCGCAGAGGAAATCGCAATGACAGCCGGTCATCAGTTCACGGATATTTTATTGGGTCCGCGTGTGTTACGTACAGAAACTACCGCGCTCACTGCAATCACTGCATTGCAGGTGCGTTTCGGCGATCTGGGTTAAGGAGATAAAATGATTAAGCTCGGTATTGTGATGGATCCTATCGATTCCATCAAAATCAAAAAAGACACCAGTTTCGCGATGCTGCTTGAAGCACAGCGCCGTGGTTATGAAATCCATTATATGGAGATGAACGATCTTTATCTGCATCAGGGCGTTGCCCGTGCCCGCACCCGTACACTGACGGTCAAAGAAGACCCGGCGGGCTGGTATCAGTTTGGTACGGAGCAGGATATCGAACTGGGGACACTCAATACCATTCTGATGCGCAAAGATCCGCCGTTTGATACTGAATTTATCTACGCTACCTATATCCTGGAACGCGCAGAAAGCGCCGGTTCTTTGATAGTGAACAAACCGCAAAGCCTGCGTGACTGTAATGAAAAACTGTTCACCGCCTGGTTTGCCGATTTGACACCGGACACCCTGGTCACCCGCAGTGAACAGCGCCTGCGTGATTTCCATAAAAAACACGGCGATGTGATTTTCAAACCGCTTGACGGTATGGGCGGCGCGTCCATTTTCCGCCTGAAACAAGATGATCCGAATGTCGGTGTGATTATTGAAACCCTGACCAATCATGGTCACACATTCTGTATGGCACAAAATTTCCTGCCTGCTATTAAAGACGGTGACAAACGCATTCTGATGGTGGATGGCGAGCCGGTTCCTTACTGCCTGGCACGTATTCCGGCAAAAGGTGAAACCCGCGGTAACTTAGCTGCCGGTGGTCACGGTGAAGTGCGCCCGCTGACTGAGAGCGATTGGGCGATAGCCCGCAGTGTTGCGCCGGTTCTTAAAGAAAAAGGTCTGATTTTTGTCGGACTGGATGTTATTGGTGACCGTCTGACTGAAATCAACGTAACCAGCCCGACCTGCGCCCGTGAAATTGAAGCCGCGCATCCGGATGTGTCTGTTACCGGTATGCTGATGGATGCGATTGAAAAGCGTCTCGGCCGGTAACCTGACACACGCCGTTGCGCCATCCTTCCACTTATACCCGCAGTCCGGTGTCTGATTCCCGGTCTGCGGGGCTGATACAGAAAAGAAGGTTATGAACTTACAACATCATTTTCTCATCGCGATGCCCTCACTGAATGATCCTTATTTCGGGCGTTCGGTTGTCTATCTGTGTGAACACAATGAAAACGGGGCAATGGGACTTGTGATCAATAAGCCGATAGAGCAGCTTTCTGTCGGCAAAATTTTACAGAAACTGAAGATTTCACCGGAAACCCGCGATGAAAATCTGTCACTTGAAAAGCCGGTTCTTGTCGGCGGACCGGTTTCTGAAGAGCACGGTTTTGTACTGCACTCCGGCGATCAGGAATACGCGGCCAGCACACGCCTCGCCGATGATTTGTTTCTGACCACGTCGAAAGATGTGCTTGAAGCGCTGGGAACATCACGCCAGCCCGCCCGTTATCTGATGACACTCGGATATGCCAGTTGGACAGCCGGTCAGCTGGAGCGCGAAATCATGGAAAACAGCTGGCTGGTAGCTGATGCCAGTCAAAACCTGATTTTCCGTACACCGTTGCCGGATCGCTGGCGTGACGCCGCTGCCGCAATCGGCGTGAATATCTATACTATTGCACCACAGGCCGGACATGCATAATGAGTAATAATACGGTTATTTCCTTTGATTTCGGCACCAAAAGTATCGGCGTTGCCGTCGGTCAGACGATCACCGGCACCGCCCGCCCGCTGGCCGCACTGAAAGCCCGTGAGGGTATTCCTGACTGGGAACTGATTGGCGCTATTTTCCGTGAATGGCTGCCGGATTATGTCGTCGTCGGTCTGCCCCTGAATATGGATGGCACTGAGCAACTGGTGACTAACCAGGCGAAGAAATTTGCCAACCGCCTGCACGGACGCTTTGGCATTCGCGCCGAATTGCATGACGAACGGCTCAGTACGGTCGAGGCCCGCGCAACGCTGTTTGCCGGTGGCGGTTACCGCGCACTCGGAAAAGACAAAGTCGATTCAGCCTCCGCAGTCATTATCCTCGAAAGCTGGTTTGAACAGCTTTACGGCGGGTAAACCCACCCTCTGCGCGCGTTATCCCGCACTCCACGCCGGTATGGTATCTGCCCCGCAGGGCAGGTCGCCCCGGCTCTGCCGCCATTGCAGACATTGCTCTTCTGTCATCATTCCCAGTTGTGCGCCCGTCTGCTGATGGGTGGCAATCTGATATGATTTATCATCGCGGATCAGACTGGCTACCGCCGGGGTATTAATCAGCACATCAAACAGCGCACAACGCCCTCCGCCTTGTTTTGCAATCAGATGCTGACTCAGCACCGCCACCAGACTGCCCGCCAACTGACTGCACACCCGCGCCTTCTCCGTGCCGCTGAAAACATCAGTCAACCGCTCAATGGCAGCGACTGCACCCCGGGTATGCAATGTGCTCAATACCAGATGCCCGGTTTCCGCCGCCGTCAGCGCCAGGCGGATAGTGGCTTCATCACGCAGTTCCCCCAGCAAAATCACATCCGGGTCCTGACGCAGTACGGCTTTCAGTGCCTGCTGATAATCCGCACAATCCCTGCCAATTTCCCGCTGACGGATAAGCGATTGCCTGCCGGTATGGCGGAATTCAACCGGATCCTCCAGGGTAATAATATGCCGTCGGCAGTGCTGGTTAAGGTGATTGATAAGTGCCGCCAGTGTGCTCGATTTTCCGCTGCCGGTGGCACCTGTGACTAAAATCAACCCGCTGTTTGTCTTAGTGATAAGGTCGGCAAATACCGGCGGCGCACTGATATCCTCCAGTGTCGGAACGCAAGGGCTAATCAGGCGGACAGCAGCATTGAGATGCCCGCCCGCCTGAAAAATATTCGCCCGTAAAGGTTGATCACGGATAAACAACGCAAGATCCGCCTGCCCCTTTGTCATCAATTTATGGTAATTTGCCTCGTCGAGGATCGTCTTTACCCAGCAATGTAATGCATCTTCTGTCACAACCGCGCAGTGTGTTTGTGAAAAAAGCTGACCGTCAACCCGTAAAACCGGCACCTGATTCACACAAAGGTGCAGATCGGATGCATTATGCTTTACACTAAGGCCGATTAAATTATCCATATTCATTAGGTTATCTCCCGGATCATCATGAAACTAATTAAAGACAATCTGACAGAAATCAGAGAACGGATAAGCGCAACAGCACAAAAATGCGGGCGTGATCCACAGACAATCACCTTACTTGCCGTCAGTAAAACCAAACCTGTGAGCGCACTCGAAGAAGCGATAAATGCAGGGCAATTATGCTTTGGTGAAAATTATGTGCAGGAAGGCGTTGAAAAAATTGAATATTTCGCCGAAAACGATCATCTTGCATGGCACTTTATCGGCCCGTTACAGTCTAATAAAAGTCGCCCGGTCGCTGAACATTTTGACTGGTGCCACACGGTTGACCGGTTAAAAATAGCACAACGCCTGAGTGACCAGCGCCCGGCAGACAAAGCACCGCTGAATGTACTTATTCAGATAAACATCAGCGATGAAAACAGCAAATCCGGGATAACCTTAACGGAGCTTCCGGCACTGGCTGAACAGGTGTCCACCCTGCCAAATATCTGCCTGCGCGGATTGATGGCAATACCGGCGCCGGAATCTGACCCGGCACGGCAATGCGCGGTCTTCCGTCAGATGGAAACTGCATTTCATGAATTACAGGCGCTGTATCCGCAGATTGATACATTATCGATGGGTATGACGGATGATATGGACGCCGCGATCACCTGCGGATCCACTATGGTTCGCATCGGAACCGCAATTTTCGGTGCACGTAACTATTCCGTGTCGTAATCATCCTGTATCCTGACGCTGATTATTGCCGATCCGTTTTATCACGAACCCGTTATTTTGTTTTTTGCCAAGGACTTCACCGATGCAAACGCTGAATTTTATTGTTACCACGTTCCTGCACGTTTACGCCACTATTTTGCTGTTGCGTGTCTGGATGCAATGGGTCAGAGCGGATTTCTATAATCCGTTCGCCCAGTTTGTTGTAAAAGCAACCCAGCCGGTTGTCCGTCCGCTGCGCCGCATTTTACCGTCAGTTGGCCCGATTGATACGGCTTCCGTGGTTGTTGCTTACATCGCAATTTTGCTGAAAACCCTCTTTCCGTGGCTTCTGATGGGAATGCAGGGACAGCTCGGCGCACTGATGCTGCTGCTGGCTCTCTTTAATCTTATCTATCTTGCCGGTATGACTGTCTTCTGGGTCATTCTGGGACGCGCACTGTTGAGCTGGTTCAGCCAGGGACGCAACCCGGTGGATTATGTTCTGATGCAGCTGACAGAACCGCTGATGGCACCATTCCGTCGTATTATCCCGCCGATGGGCGGCATTGATTTCTCCGCAATGATTGTTATTTTTATTCTTTATGCACTGAACTATCTCTACAGCGATATCGTTCAGTGGGTACTTCTCTGATCAGGTTGTGATATGAGCCGGAAAATTGTTTTAGCTACCGGAAATGCCGGAAAAGTGCGCGAAATGGCGTCATTACTGGCAGCGGTTGGTATGGATGTGGTTGCGCAGACTGAACTGGGAGTGGGTCCGGTTGAAGAAACCGGACTGACCTTTGTTGAAAATGCCATTATCAAAGCCCGTTATGCCGCAAAAGTGACAGGATTAGCGGCGATCGCCGATGATTCCGGCATTTCGGTGGATTATCTCGGCGGTGCGCCGGGGATCTACTCTGCCCGCTATGCAGGACAGGATGGCAACGACGGTGCCAATATGGTGAAATTGCTGAATGCCCTTGACGGTGTTCCCGCAGAGCAACGTCAGGCGCAGTTTAACTGTGTACTGGTGTATATGCGCCATGAATCAGACCCGACACCCATTATTTGTCACGGACGCTGGCACGGGATGATTGCAGAACAGGCACAGGGCGACGGCGGTTTTGGCTATGACCCCGTTTTCTGGTTACCGGAACTGAACAAAACAGCGGCACAGTTGCGCCCGGAAGAGAAACAGGCAATATCTCACCGCGGCCATGCGCTGACACTGCTGCTGGAAGCCCTGCGCAATGGATAAGCTTCCTCCGCTCAGTCTGTATATCCATATTCCGTGGTGTGTTCAGAAGTGTCCGTACTGTGATTTCAACTCTCACGCGCTTAAAGGTGAGGTGCCGCATGATGATTATGTGGCACACCTGCTGGCGGATTTAGATGCTGACCTGCCCCTGGTTCCCGGGCGGGAGATCCGCACTATTTTTATCGGCGGAGGCACACCCAGCCTGCTGAGTGCAGAGGCAATGCAAAACCTGATGGACGGCGTACGTGCGCGAATTCCGGTTGCCGCAGATGCAGAAGTGACAATGGAAGCCAATCCGGGTACGGTCGAAGCGGATCGCTTCAGTGGCTATCAGCGCGCCGGTATCAACCGGATTTCGATTGGCGTGCAGAGCTTCGGCGATGACAAACTTATCCGCCTGGGACGTATTCATGATGCAGGTGAAGCCAAACGGGCGGCACGGCTGGCGGCGACACTCGGGCTTCGCAGCTTTAACCTCGATCTGATGCACGGCCTGCCGGATCAGACTCTGGATGAAGCACTGAATGACCTGCGACAGGCAATCGAATTATCCCCGCCGCACCTGTCCTGGTATCAGCTGACGATTGAACCGAACACCGGCTTCGGCTCCCGCCCGCCGGTTCTGCCGGATGACGACCTGCTGTGGGATATCTTCTCCGGGGGACATCAGTTACTGACACAGGCAGGCTATGTGCAGTATGAAACCTCCGCTTATGCAAAGCCGGGCTTTCAGTGTCAGCACAATCTCAATTACTGGCGTTTCGGGGATTATCTGGGCATCGGCTGCGGCGCACACGGTAAGATTTCATTTGACGACGGGCGCATTCTGCGGACAGTCAAAACCAAACACCCGCGCGGCTATATGGGCGGGCGCTATATGGATAAACAGCATGACGTGGAGCAGGACGATCGTCCGTTTGAGTTCTTTATGAACCGCTTCCGGCTGCTGGAAACGATGCCGCGCAGTGATTTCACCAATTATACCGGTCTGCCTGAATCCGTGATCCGCCCGCAGCTTGATGCAGCTCTGGCGGCAGGTGAAATCAGGGAAACGCAAACGCACTGGCAAATTACCGAACACGGAAAGTTATTCCTCAATACCTTACTTGAGCGTTTTTTTATAACCGCTTTTATAATAAAGAAAACCCGGTGGCTATTCACATAACCACCGGGCTTTTTATATCACAGCTTTATGTCACTATACCCAACGTCATTCAGGATGCAGGAAGGCGGCAAGGGAAGATAGACGGGGAGCATACACAAGTATGTGACCCGGCTGGCTGAGTGCGGCCAACGAACCTGCAGTTTGAATGAATAAGGGTATTACAGTGCGCCTGCCACTGCCTGCACCTGACGGTTCAGACTGTCCAGCCCGCCACCGGAGAGATACCAGAGATCCGGTTGTAACACGATAATTTTTCCGTTTTTATACGCGTTGGTTTTTTTCACGCCATCTGTCTCAAATGCCGCTTTGTCCCACGCCCCTGCACCAATTGCCGCACTACGGTCAATCACCAGGATCACATCCGGATTCAGTTCTGCCACCACGTCCGGCGTCAGCAGCATTCGTTTACCTTTTTCTGCATTTGCATCAACCGGGAGTTCTACGCCTGCGGCTTTAACAACCTGGTAGACAACAGGTTGTTTATTCGGGAATAATTTTCCGTCATTGTGCAGCATGACCAGCACTTTTTTACCGGATTTCGCCGCTTTTTCCTGAGCCTGAACAATAGTTTTATTCAGTGTTGTCAGTGCTTCAGCCGTTTTTTTATCAATATCATAAAGCTGACCGATCAGCGCAATATTAGCTCGCGCTGCTTTCAGATAATCATCACCACCGGTTCCCAGGTTTACTGTCGGTGCGATTTTGCTCAGCTCATCAAACGATTTTCCCTGACGCCCGGTTATCACAATCAGGTCCGGCTTCAGTTCTGCAATTTTAGCAAGATCCGGCGTTTTCATTCCGCCCGCATCAACCACATTACTGTTTACCTGCCCTTTCAGATACTCCGGCAGATTACTCAGCGGCAGCCCGGTGACATTGTCCGCCAGACCAAGCTGTTTCATGGTGTCATACACACCGAAATCAAACAGCACCACGCGGGCGGGTTTGCGTACAACGTCTGTTTTTCCTGACTGATGTTCAATGGTCAGTAACGGCGCTTTGCCCGCAACAGCGGTAATGTGATTAGGCGTATACTGCGGCGAAGTCTCTGCCTGCACGGATGCGCTGACAAAACTTAAAAAAGGGATTAACACTAACGGAATGATTTTTTTTCATGTTCCTGCCTGATTAAATGCGTTTAACGTCGCAATTCATTCTAGGGAGAAGAACAAACAAGTCAATCAAATAAGAATCATTATCATAACAATTATCATTAATTTGATGCAGATCGGCTAAAAAAAGGGTTACCGGCGCACAACACACCGGTAACCTTATTTTATTTAAGGGAATTAATCAGTTGAATACGCTGCTGCTCCAGTGTGGTCACTTTTCCGCACACCTGCCTGCTGAACTGTTTAAACTCATCTTCCTGCTCATGAACTGCCTGCTGTAAAGATTTCTGTAATCCGTCCAGCCCGGCGAGCGCCGCACCGGCCCCCTGTTTTCCGCCACTCAGACCGGCAAGTAACTGTTTGCGGGCGATTTCGTTAATCGCATCCTGCAACATACCGCCCATGCGCTGCTGGATCTCCGCACGGCCTTCCAGCTCAACTTCTTTTATCGCCAGATGATGAAATGCATATCCGTCCGGACGGGTTTCAATAATCCGGTTGATTTGTTTATTCAGGTCATTTTCCAGCAAGGGCAGATGGCTGCGCAACTGGCTGTCAGAGCCCATTTCTTTGATCAATACTTTATCCAGTGCCTGACCCGCTTTTGCTATCCGGCTGGTCGCCTGCTGTTTTATCCACGGTACATCCTGACGCACGCCTGCCTGATAACGCTTCGCATCACTGCTTTGCGTACTGCTCAGTGTCAGCGATTTTCCGTCACGGGTAATTTGTCCGTCAGGGGTGATTTTCATCTCCCCGCTCTTCCCGGTGACCTGAACATAAGACGGCGTGATAACCAAATCATCTTTCGGGGTAACACTGCACTGATAACCTTCGGCGGAAGCCAGTGAAGCAGCCCCCAGGCTCAGAATGGCGATCCATTTGCGTAACATAAATACTCCTGATTCTCAGACGGCGGACGCTGAACCCGGCCGGGTTCAGAAAATGGAACGCCCGATTTTTGCAGATAACATCTCTAAGGCAGCGCAACCTGCCAAAGAGTTCCCTGAACCATCAAGTTCCGGTGACCAGACCACCACAGAAAACTCATTCGGCACCACACACACTATCCCGCCACCGACCCCGGATTTCCCCGGCATCCCGATGCGGAAAGCAAATTCACCCGACCCGTCATACATGCCGCAAGTCAGCATCAGCGCGTTAATCTGGCGTGACTGAAGCGGCGTGATGATAGCGTCACTCACACCCGGCGCATGGCCGCCATTCGCCAGATACGCAAAACAGGTCGCCAGTTCAGCACAATTCATCGACAGCGCACAATAGTGAAAATAGTTTTCCAGCACAGTCAGTACATTGTTTTCAAAATTACCAAACGATTTCATCAGAAACGCAATCGCCGCATTGCGGCTGCCATGTTCCAGCTCTGAACGCGCAACCCGCAGGTCATAAGAGATATCATCATTGCCGGTCAGTTTGCGGACAAAGTCCAGCATCCGCTGACGTGGCGCACTCAGCCGTGACTGGAGCATATCGGCGATAATAATGGCGCCTGCATTAATAAACGGATTACGCGGGATCCCTTTTTCCATCTCAAGCAAAACCAGAGAATTAAACGGCAGACCGGAAGGCTCTTTGCCGACACGCGCCCAGATTTCTGACTCGTTATAGCGCGTCAGTGCCAGCGTCAGGCTGAGCACTTTAGAGATGGACTGTATGGAAAACCGCTGATGTGCATCACCGGCAGTAAACATTTCACCATTCACAGTACAGACCGCTATTCCCAACTGGTGAGGCGATACCTCTGCCAGTGCGGGAATATAATCCGCCACTTTTCCCGTACCGATAAGAGGACGGACACGGTGTAAAATATCATCCAGTAATTCATGACTAAAGTGTGTGGTCACGGTTGTTACTCCAGAAGCACGGCGCCCCGGAAAGCCGGATGCCAAAGAGAGATAAGGGCACCAAATTAGGTGCCCTTATAATGATTAGCGTGGTAAATAATTAATCTCAATCCCACCAGATATCGAACAATTCAGACATCTGAATGTTCTGCATACCTTTGTTTTTCAGCCAGTCACCCACCATCTTGCGGTGTTCATCGGTACATTCGCCGATTTTTTCCAGACAGGCAAGACCTTCCCAGCTCATATAGCCGCTCGCGTCCAGTGCCAGGCCATTCGGCTCAATCACTTCAGCGATCAGTGCATCAACAGTACTGTCGACAACATTAATATCTGTTCCTTCCGGGAAATCCCACTTAAAAGAGAAACCCAGTTCGCGGAACTCACCGATGTGCATTTTTTTCCGTAAACGACGACTGCGTTGTATTGCCATTATTTCATCCTCTCAAACATCAGATCCCAGACACCATGCCCTAAGCGATGGCCGCGTTTTTCAAACTTGGTAACCGGCCGGGTATCCGGGCGCGGTACATAATCTTGTGTTGCCGAGATATTGCCATAGCCCGGCGCCTGAGTCATTACCTCAAGCATGTGTTTTGCATACGGCTGCCAGTCGGTCGCCATATGAAAGATACCACCCTGAGTCAGTTTTCCGCGCAGTTTTTCCGCAAACGGCAACTGAACAATACGTCGTTTATTGTGACGGGTCTTATGCCATGGATCAGGGAAAAACAGCTGCACCATATGCAGGCTGTTATCCGGGATCATTTTATCCAGTGCTTCGATAGCATCATGGCACATAACGCGCAGATTGGTCACACCGGCGTCCTGTGCATCAGCCAGACACGCCCCCACCCCCGGCCCGTGAACTTCAATACCCAGATAGTTTTTTTCCGGATTTTGTTTCGCCATTTCGACCAGCGATGTTCCCATGCCAAAGCCGATTTCGAGTGTAACCGGCGCATCGCGCCCGAACAGCACGGTGAAATCCAGCAGTTCCGGTGTGAAATCCACCCCCACGGAAGGCCATAATTCAGTCATTGCCTCTTCCTGACGTTTAGTCAGACGCCCCTGACGGCGCACAAAGCTGCGGACCCGGCGCATAGCTCTGCCGTCTTCATCAAATTCAGGCGAAATTACATTGTTCATCATAAGGTTTGCTGTCAGTGTTCCGGCAAAAATATAGCATAACGTGTCCGGCAGGGAGATATTCTCCGAACTACAGGCACGCGAAAAGTGCGCCAAGTTTAGCAAGAGACAGCACACTTCGCACCGGTTAATCATACCTTTTGCACAATTTCCGGTAAAAGTTGGTTTACAGTCGCAAAACAGTATGCTGGAATCCCAGACAATTAAAATTATTCAATAATTATATTCCAATGGATGCACTGCAATTTTCGCAATCAGTTCTGACGTGGTATCACCGCTACGGCAGAAAAACCCTGCCATGGCAGCAGGAAAAAAGCCCTTATCATGTCTGGCTCTCTGAAGTAATGCTGCAACAGACCCAGGTCGCAACGGTTATTCCGTATTTTAACCGCTTTATCGCCCGATTTCCGGCGATAACTGATTTAGCCGCTGCGCCAACGGATGAAGTGCTGCACCTGTGGACCGGTCTGGGTTATTACGCCCGCGCCCGTAACTTACATAAAGCAGCGCAGACTATCGCCACTGAGTTTGGCGGGCAGTTTCCGGTCACATTTGAGGATGTTGTTGCTCTCCCGGGTGTCGGGCGCTCAACAGCGGGTGCAATTTTATCATTATCGCAAAACCAGCATTTCCCGATTCTGGACGGTAACGTCAAGCGGGTGCTGGCGCGTTGCTATGCCATTGACGGCTGGCCGGGCAAAAAAGATGTCGAAAACCGGCTGTGGGATATTTCAACCCGCGTCACGCCGGCAGACGGTGTGCAGTATTTTAATCAGGCGATGATGGATTTGGGTGCGATGGTCTGCACCCGCAGCAAGCCAAAATGTGATTTGTGTCCGCTGCAAAGCGGCTGTATCGCCTATGCGCAGCATAATCCGACCGCCTGGCCGGGCAAAAAACCGAAAAAAACCATTCCGGAAAAAACAGCTTATTTTCTTATCATGCAACAGGATAATGAGATCTGGCTGGAAAAACGCCCCGCAAAAGGAATCTGGGGCGGGTTATACAGTTTTCCGCAATTTGAAACCGAAGATGCCCTGCATGAATGGCTGGCGCAACAGCATGTCCGCCATACTCCCCTGCAGCAACTGATTGCATTCCGTCATACATTCAGTCATTTTCATCTGGATATTGTTCCCGTTGCCACAAACATCACTGATCGCACTGCTGTCCGGGACGGCAGCGACGGGATTTGGTATAACAGCCAAAATCCACCGGCAATCGGCCTTGCCGCACCGGTGGACAACCTGCTAAAGCAAATCGGGTAAATACCCCATTTTTAAGGATGTTACATGAGCCGAACTATTTTTTGCACCTTTCTTCAGCGCGATGCCGATGGTCAGGACTTCCAGCTTTATCCGGGAGAATTAGGCAAGCGTATTTTCAATGAGATATCCAAAGAAGCCTGGCAACAGTGGATGTCAAAACAAACCATGCTTATCAATGAGAAAAAACTCAGCACCATGAATCCCGATGATCGCAAGCTGCTTGAGCAGGAAATGGTCAATTTCCTGTTTGAAGGTCATGATATTCATATTGAAGGCTACACACCGCCTGAGAAATAATCCTGATATCAGAGCCGCTACCGGCTCTGATATTGTTTCTGAACCCGGACTTCATCGTATTTATACCCATGAAAAAAAATTGTCACACTGATGATTATTGCACCGCTACTGGCTTCCTGCACCGGTTCGCAAGACCAGACGGATTACCGTCCTGAGTATGTTAAGGATACCAACGGATTTGATATTCTGATGGGGCAGTTCGCCCATAACATAGAAAATATCTGGGGAATGAAAGAGGTTCTGATTGCCGGACCAAAAGATTACGTCAAATATACCGATCAATATCAGACCCGCTCTCACATTAACTTTGATGCGGGTACAGTAACCATTGAAACCATTGCCGGGACAGAGGCAGAAGCGCACCTGCGCCAGGCGATTATCAGCACATTACTGATGGGCGAAGACCCGGGATCGGTTGACCTTTATTCCGATGCTAACGATGTCACCATCAGTAAAGAACCGTTCCTGTTTGGTCAGGTGCTGGACAATGAAGGGCAGCCGGTCCGCTGGGAATGGCGCGCCACCAAATTTGCCGATTATCTGGTTACCAGTAAATTGCAGCGCCGCCAGTCCGGTTCGCAGATGATTAGCTACATCACACTGAAACTGGTACCAAACCATCTCGATCAGCGTGCACACAAATATCTGCCGTTTATCCGTCAGGCTTCGGCAAAATATGGTGTGGAAGAATCACTGATTCTGGCCATTATGCAGACTGAATCCAGCTTCAACCCGTATGCCGTCAGCCGTTCTGATGCGCTGGGTCTGATGCAGATCATGCCGAATACCGCCGGACGTGACGTGTTTAAATCACAAGGTCGTTCCGGTGTACCGAACAGAAACTATCTGTTTGATCCGGCAAGTAATATCGATACCGGGACTGCCTATCTGGCTATCCTGCAAAATACGTATCTTGGCGAGATAAGCAACCCGACCTCGCGACGTTACGCCGTCATCACCGCTTACAACGGCGGCGCGGGCAGTGTGTTGCGCGTATTCCACAGTGATAAAAAACAGGCCGCCCGCATCATCAGCGGCATGGAGCCGGGTAAAGTGTATGAAACACTGACAACAAAACACCCGTCAGGCGAGTCCCGCAATTATCTGCGTAAAGTTAACGATCTCCAGAAAGGTTATCGTCGTTAATTATTTCTGCGGACGGGAATTTCCTGTCCGCAGAAAAAACAGATGTATTTGATTAAAAACTAAATAAATCGCAGAAAAAACCGTCACTTGACACAGTTTTAATGAAATAGGATTGACGCTCAGGACAGAATCAGGTTTAATACGTCCCGTTGCCCGGATAGCTCAGTCGGTAGAGCAGGGGATTGAAAATCCCCGTGTCCGTGGTTCGATTCCGCGTCCGGGCACCAATTAATTCAGAACCGGCTTGTCAGTTAAACATGATGTTATCCTGACAGGTGCGAAAAAGAGCAAGGTAAAACATAAAGTAGCATTGTTACTCGTGTTTGAAAAAGCTCTCAAGAAAACAGACTTGTTCTAGCAAGTCTGTTTTTTTTATGCGTGCGAGTTTTACAGATCTTCCCCGTCAAAGTCAAACTTAGTCTGTTCGTTCCTCCTTTAAGGGCTACATCAGCTCGGTTTACCTTCCGAAATAAATCAGCTTTTACAACGGGTTTGCGGGCAACATTGCGATAGCGGTCAATCGCAGATTTCAGATCCGGTCTGTCCACCAGGCGACCGCTCTGCGCAATCGCCACTGTCAGGGCGTGATTTACTGCGTGCAGTATTTTCTCTTGGTCAGTCACTGTCATATCACGCGGCTTTCCGCCCTTTGTGCCGAATACCACACGAACCCTCGCCTCTCCGCGCAGCAGCGCCTGTTGCCATGTTTTCAGCGACTTCACCGACTGCACTGCTTCCTCCGTTCTCAACCCAAAGCAGCGGGCGAGTTGCAGTGCCGCCGCCACACCGGAGTCTTGTTTTTCTGCACAGGAAACCGCAGCCCGATAGCACTCCGCACTGATGGCAATCTTAGTACCGTCACGGCTCGCACCAGCCAACCCGAGGGCTTTATTGCTCAGTTTCTCATGCTGCGGATCAGCCAGTTTTCCCCGACCGGCAACGGTTAAAATATTTCTCACCCCGCCATCTCATTTTGCAGTGTGCGTGTTGAAATCCCCTCCGCCTGACAGCTCCGGATATATTTTTCAATATGATACGTTTTGATGTGTTTCACATCGCGGATCTGGATATTCAGCGCGGCCATCTTTGAACGATCAGCCACTGTTTTAAAACTGCCGCCGCCCTGCCGTGCAAGCGTGGTGAGTTGTTTGGTGAGTTTTGACATGAGGGGGTATCCTTGAACATGGATCGGTCTTCATTGTAAAACCGGTGTATTTAAGGATTTTGGATGCATATTTGGCGAAAATGGAGAAGGAAGTATTTTTCGGGAAAGAAATGTTTTTCTGGTTTCAGGGCTGAAAGCCTTTGTCCAGTTCACCCTCACATGCCTGGCTGATGAACTGACCATCCTGTTGGCTGACAACTATGCTGATACTGAAGGGAGACCGAGCCGCTTTATTTTTGAGTTTGGTGACCGCTTGAACGGTCACCTTTAATACAGCGGCGATTACACAGAATTACTTACAAAATCATCAATTACCCTATCCTGTCGTTGTCGTTGTCGTTGTCGTTGTGAAATTATCTTTTTTTTCCATAACCAAACAATTTTCTGGAGGTAAGCTTTTGATTAAAAACTCAATTGTTCCTTTTGGATACCTAAACTCCATAAAGTTTTCTTCAAAATCAACCGTATAAATTAAGCGTTCTTCGTCACCATCAAAACCAAGCCAAAATACACACCCGTAATCATGTAATTCAGCACCATTCAAAGATATCAATTTATCTGACATTCCCTCTGAAAAATCCATTTTTTCAATAGGAGTATCACCAATATCAGGTATTTTATTTTTTAAACCGTTACTTAAACTCTCTTTCAAGGAAGATATCACAACATAGAGATCTATAGTAATTCCCCTGCCGGGAATTAAACGATCGTTAATGATGAAGTTAAAAACCCCGCTAGGAGAACATAAAATATCAATTTGTTCCAATTGCACTGCAATCTGATAAGGGTTACCAATAATCATTTAATTTTCTAACCCTCATCAATTTTATCACCTGTGATTCCCTTACCTATTAAATAAAATGCTAAAGTTGCATCTAAATCTACCAGGCTTGCCATTATCCAAAAATGAGTTGAGACCAAATGTATGATTCTCAACTGTATACTTGGTTACCTCTTACGCCAATAACGCGTAAACCATGAAGCACCCCCAAGTACAGGACCTATTATCAATGCCAGCCTCCCTGATTCACTTACATACTCTAAAGGAAATGTAAATTCAGAATTCATAAATAACCATACGTAAACCCTACCAATAAAAAATGCAAAAATTCCCATGGAAAACATTGCGATAACCCACAGTATTGTTATAAAAACCCAATAAATAAGTTTCTCAGTTTTTAGGTGCATTATTTTCTTCCTGTGATTTTTTAACTTCCCCTTGAATCAAACTATTAGTAACCTCGGTAGTTAATGAAGAACCAACATTCCCTGCAATCCCTGGTGTTTTAGCGGGCATCATATCTTTCGATAAACCTAATTGCCCCTGAATCGCTCCACCTTGAAGTTTTGGATTATATTTAGGATCAAATCCATCAGATACCCAATATCCCCATTTATTAGAACCTAACTTAATTAGTTTACCAGTGCTATAACCAAAGCCAGCTCCGAGGCCTGATATAGTGGCCCCCATCAAAGGATCTTCATCTTTTAACCAACTAGACGCAGCACCTCCAGTTGCATTCCACCCCACCGTACCAATTAAACCGGTATTGGCAGTTAAAGCCCCTACGTAAGAAGCAATCAAAACATCTTCGGGATTAATTTCCCCAGTCAATATATATTGGATGCCAGCATTAGCACTACCTCCTATCGCAGCTGTTAATTGCATCCCCCCCGGTAAATAAATGAGCCCTCCACTTGCAAGCGCCATCACATAAGCTCTATTCGCTGCCATTCCTCTAAGACAAGATTCTGAATCAGGGTTATCAGCACAGGACATCACATCTTTTCCGTGAGCTTGCACATATTGGGTATGTGTTATTTCATTTCCACCGAATAAGTTATTCTCAACCGCATTCTTCGCCGTCTGCGAACCGCTGATGCCGCCTGCGGCTGAGTCTGAGGCAATGCCGCCCGCCAGACCACCTGCCAGGGTGGAGAGCTGG
Organism: Morganella psychrotolerans; assembly: GCF_001676155.1. Lineage (GTDB taxonomy): Bacteria > Pseudomonadota > Gammaproteobacteria > Enterobacterales > Enterobacteriaceae > Morganella > Morganella psychrotolerans. Next base: position 79,189 of record NZ_LZEW01000023.1, read on the forward strand.
CTGAGTTGGGTTTTTTCGTCAGCGTTCAGGTCACTCACTTTTTTGTTAAAGAGCAGGTCGGCGATGACCGGTGCTGCCAGTTCACCGGTCAGGGCACCTGCCGCTCCGCCGGTGACACTGCCGCCGTTCATTTCTGCCAGCACGCCGCCGAGCAGTGCATGTGCCACCAGGTTGGTTGCTTTTTCATCCGGTGTCAGCTGTTCATAGCTTTTACCATGATAGGTCAGGTCTTTTACCATTCCCGCCAGATAAGGCGCGGCACCGTTAGCAATGGCCGCTTTGACATCTCCGCCTGCCAGCCCCTGGAATGCCGCAACCACCGCCGTGACCGCCTGCCGCTCTTTACCACCGACCTGCTGCCCGTTTTTTGTCAGGGCGTCACTGACACGTTCATTATAGTACTTATCAGCTTCGCTTTTTAATACCGCGTCATAGCTGGTTTTTGTATCGCCTTTCCCGCGCAGTTTGCTTAACTCGGCGTCAGCATTTTCTTTTATCTGCGCTTTTGCACTCTCCGCCTTCAGTTTTTCTGTCGCTTCGCGCATCGCGTCAATTTTGGCATTGGTATCATAGATATCCAGCACCTGCGTTCCGATATCCGCGATAGCCTGTGCCTGCTGCAGACGCTTCTGCTCTTTTTCTTTGTCAAAAATCTGATTGAGCGCTGTGTGTGCGTGGTCTGTGTCACGGCTCAGGTCTGCCGTGTCCTGTTTCTGGTTTTCTGTGTCGCGGATAATCCATTTGCCGTCCGAGACCGCCGCATGGGTGGTATTGCTCTCTTTGCCGCTGCTGTTGACGCCCACCAGGGTGTTTGAGGTCAGATTGGAGACCAGCTGGCTGCCCGCCCCGCCGAACCCGCCGGAACTGAAGCCCGCACTCTGGTGTTCAACTTTATATTCTGCTTTATTTTCAATATCATTAAAGCCCAGCGTGCCGGTATCAAGGCGGTTTTTGTCCTTGTCCGCCGTTGAGGCAATGACCGCGCCGTCCAGCTGTGTGTGTTTGCCGGTGGTGATGTCATAGCCGCCTTTTCCGGCAAACAGCCCGGTCTGCTCCTGCACGGAGTCATAGGTACTGTGCATCTTGTCACGGCTGACGTTCACACTGGCTGAGCCGCTCATGGAGCCGTAAGTGAAGCTGGCTCCGGCGCTGACATTCTGCTGTTTGCTGTCGTAGTTGTCGCTGTCCTGTTCACTTTCCAGCGTCAGGTTGCGCCCGGTATTGACGGTAATCTGTTCACCGCTGACCTGCGCCCCTCTGAGGGTCGTGTCCTGTCCGGATTTCAGCGTGACCTGATGCCCGGCGTCAATCACCGTTTCCCGGTGGGTGAGACCATCGCCTTTCTCACTGCCTTTTCCGGCATTGACACCGGCGGAGAATTTAATGCCCCAGCCGCCCTGACCGACAGTAATACCCACGCCGAGATTGCCGCCTTTGCTGCTGTTTTTCCCGTCAGTTTTCTGCATCTCTTCCGCAGACGTCAGGGTGATGTCACGGGTGGCATCCAGCACAACATCGCGCCCGGCTTTTACATCACTGCCCTGAATGAGAATATCGCCTTTGTCCTGCGTTTTATCACCGGTCGCCGTGATACGGATATCACGCCCGGCACCCAGTTGCCCGCCCTGTGCGTCAGTACGGTCGGTGCGGGTTTCTGATTTTGAGGACTGACTGCCGTAAGAAATCTGAATACCGATAACATTATCCGGTTTTTCAGCATTGCCGCCCGCACCATTAACGGCATCGGCTTTATCAGAGGCCGCGTTACTCATGTCCCACGACTGTTTGCCCTGGTAACCGGACAGCACAGCCTGCGTACCTTTCAGTGCTTTCAGGCGGTCATCATCCGTGTCTTTCGAGTCCTGTGCTGCCTGCACGGCCGTGTTCATGGCACTGCCGACGGTGCCGCTCAGGGAGAGTGTCAGCCCGCTCTGCTTCATCTCGGTTTTGGTCAGTTCCGTACGGGTGTTTTCAGCTGCGGTGACCGCGACAGACTGCCCGGTGAGACTGATGTCTTTTTTCGCCACCACATCACTGCCGTGAACGGTGAGATTTTCTCCGGCGGTCAGGCTGACACTGCCGTCCGTGCTGCCCAGCGTGCTGCCTTTGTGCAGCTGACTGTCGCTGTCAGTGGTCTGTTTCAGGGACTGCTTGCCGATGGTAAAACCAATCCCGCCGGAGCTCAGCAGACCGGATTTTTTCTCCTCGCGAAGATGGGTTTCCTCACGGGATTCATCCGTGGTGGTGACGGTGATATTTTTCCCGGCCGTGGCGGTCAGGTCGTTATCCGCAATCACCTGACTGCCTTCCACGGTAAGATTATTACCGGCTTTCAGCGTGACGGTGTCGCCGCCGAACTGACTGCTGACGGCGTCGTTACGGTGCACTTCATCATGGGTTTCCAGTGAGGAGGCAGACAGCAACCCTTTACTGCTCTGTTTACTGTGCTCGGTCAGGTCAGAGACAGCACTGCCGGAGGTTATCGTGATATCCCGACCGGCGGTGACATTCAGGGCATTTTTGGCATCGACTGTTGCCGCTGTGGCACTCATATCGCGCCCGGCGTTCAGGGTGATATCCCCGCCTCGCAGTTGGGTGCCGACATCCGTCTGCTCTGCAACGTGCCGGTAGTTACCGCCGCCCCAGTCGCCGTTCGGTACGGGTGGTGGTGACGGTATTGAGTGTGACGTCATTCCCGGCCGTAATGGTGGTCTTGCTCTCTTTGCCCTGCGCGGCAAGGTCTGTCGCAGTCAGGGTGACGGAATCGCTGGCACTCAGCGTCAGTTTGCCGCCGTCATTCTGAACATACACACCCGCAATGCGGTTGAGATTGCGGTTGTCCGCCTCTCCCGCCAGGGTGGTTTCACTGCGGATATTCTCTGCATTCACCGTCAGGGAATCACCGCCAATCAGGGTGCCGCCGAGATTATTCAGGTCACGTTGTGCGTTAAGCAGCACATCATTACCTTTTATCGTGCCCTGATTGAGAATAACCGGAGATCCTTAATCCGACAGAACCCCTAAAACAGCTTTTTATTTTTCTTATAACTTAGATACCACGTACCTACCCCGATAATAGGACCAGTAATTAATCCTGCCTTAAAAGCTTTTACAAAATAATCAGATGAATAAAAGAAGCCTTCATCAGAAAAAAAACCAGATAATAGATTTACCAATAAAAAAAAGATAAGGATATTATAAAAAAAAATAGCTATCCCACTTAAAATACTAATAGTGAAAATATATAGTATATTTTTATTTGTTATTTTTATCATTAGTAACCTTAATTTCTTCTTGAACAATGGTATTGGATGTTTCTGTAACAGCTGATGCTCCTGCATTTCCCAAAATACTTGGTAATGAAGCAGATCCCATATCTTTCGACAACCCCAATTGCCCCTGAATAGCACCACCTTGTATGCGTGGATTATACTTGGGGTCAAAGCCATTCGATTTCCAATAGCCCCACTTATTGACACCATATTTTATCCCACTACCAAATCCATACCCTAATCCGGAACCAAACCCTGCCGTTCCGGCGCCCATTAATGGGTCTTCCCCTTTAACATAAGCAGAACCTGCCCCCATCGAGGCATTGATACTAACAGTTCCCCAAAAACCGGTATTTCCGGTCAATGCACCAGTCCAATACGCAAATATAACATCATTTAAATCAACGGATTGTGTAAATGCATATTGAATACCTGTATTCGCCGTTGCGCCAATAATACTCGTTGTTGCCGCAGTTTCAGGTAATAAAGGCCAGGCAATTATACTGAATTCCATTGCTGTCATTGTTTGGCATGATATCGGATTAGAACCATTACAGGCTTTTTCTATTTCCGCTTTTTTTACTTGCTTCCCAATTCTCAATTGTATTTTTTTTTCCGCGCTTCTGCCGCAGCCATTACACGGGGATTCATTGCATTATTCTCAACCGCATTCTTCGCCGTCTGCGAACCGCTGATGCCGCCTGCGACTGAGTCTGAGGCAATTCCGCCCGCCAGGCCACCTGCCAGGGTGGAGAGCTGGCTGAGCTGCACTTTCTCATCCGCGTTCAGGTCACTCACTTTTTTGTTAAAGAGCAGGTCGGCGATAACCGGTGCCGCCAGTTCACCGGTCAGGGCGCCTGCCGCTCCGCCGGTGACACTGCCGCCGTTCATTTCTGCGGTACACCGGCGAGCAGTGCATGTGCCACCAGGTTGGTTGCTTTTTCATCCGGCGTCAGCTGTTCATAGGTTTTACCTTTATAGGTCAGGTCTTTTACCATTCCCGCCAGATAAGGCGCGGCACCGTTAGCAATGGCCGCTTTGACATCTCCGCCTGCCAGCCCCTGGAATGCCGCAACCACCGCCGTGACTGCCTGCCGCTCTTTACCGCCGACCTGCTGCCCGTTTTTTGTCAGGGCGTCACTGACTCGTTCATTATAGTACTTGTCAGCTTCGCTTTTTAATACCGCATCATAGCTGGTTTTTGTGTCACCTTTTTCGCGCAGTTTGCTTAACTCGGCGTCAGCATTTTCTTTTATCTGCGCTTTTGCACTCTCCGCCTTCAGTTTTTCTGTCGCTTCGCGCATCGCGTCAATTCTGGCATTGGTATCATAGATATCCAGCACCTGCGTCCCGATATCCGCGATAGCCTGTGCCTGCTGCAGACGCTTCTGCTCTTTTTCCTTGTCAAAAATCTGATTGAGTGCCGTGTGTGCGTGGTCGGTGTCACGGCTCAGGTCTGCCGTGTCCTGTTTCTGGTTTTCCGTGTCGCGGATAATCCATTTGCCGTCCGAGACCGCCGCATGGGTGGTGTTGCTCTCTTTGCCGCTGTTGTTGACGCCCACCAGGGTATTTGAGGTCAGATTGGAGACCAGCTGGCTGCCCGCCCCGCCGAACCCGCCGGAGCCGGTCATACCGCCGGAACTGAAGCCTGCACTCTGGTGTTCAACTTTATATTCTGCTTTGTTTTCAATATCATTAAAGCCCAGCGTACCGGTATCAAGGCGGTTTTTGTCCTTATCCGCCGTTGAGGCAATGACCGTGCCGTCCAGTTGCGTGTGTTTGCCGGTGGTGATGTCATAGCCGCCTTTTCCGGCAAACAGCCCGGTCTGCTCCTGCACGGAGTCATAGGTGCTGTGCATCTTGTCACGGCTGACGTTCACACTGGCTGAGCCGCTCATGGAGCCGTAAGTAAAGCTGGCACCGGCGCTGACATTCTGCTGTTTGCTGTCGTAATTATCGCTGTCCTGTTCACTTTCCAGCGTCAGGTTGCGCCCGGTATTGACGGTAATCTGTTCACCGCTGACCTGCGCCCCTTTGAGGGTCGTGTCCTGCCCGGATTTCAGCGTGACCTGATGCCCGGCGTCAATCACCGTTTCCCGGTGGGTGAGACCATCGCCTTTCTCACTGCCTTTTCCGGCATTGACACCGGCGGAGAATTTAATGCCCCAGCCGCCCTGACCGACAGTAATACCCACGCCGAGATTGCCGCCTTTGCTGCTGTTTTTTCCGTCAGTTTTCTGCATCTCTTCCGCAGACGTCAGGATGATGTCACGGGTCGCATCCAGCACAACATCGCGCCCGGCTTTTACATCACTGCCCTGAATGAGAATATCACCTTTGTCCTGCGTTTTATCACCGGTCGCTGTGATACGGATATCACGCCCGGCACCCAGTTGCCCGCCCTGGGCGTCAGTACGGTCGGTACGGGTTTCAGATTTTGAGGACTGACTGCCGTAAGAAATCTGAATACCGATAACATCATCCGGTTTTTCAGCATTGCCGCCCGCCCCATTAACGGCATCGGCTTTGTCAGAGGCCGCGTTACTCATGTCCCACGACTGTTTGCCCTGATAACCGGACAGCACGGCCTGCGTACCTTTCAGTGCTTTCAGGCGGTCATCATCCGTGTCTTTCGAGTCCTGTGCCGCCTGCACGGCCGTGTTCATGGCACTGCCGACGGTGCCGCTCAGGGAGAGTGTCAGTCCGCTCTGCTTCTGTTCGGTTTTGGTCAGTTCCGTACGGGTGTTTTCAGCTGCGGTGACCGCGACAGACTGCCCGGTGAGACTGATATCTTTTTTCGCCACCACATCACTGCCGTGAACGGTGAGATTTTCTCCGGCGGTCAGGCTGACACTGCCGTCCGTGCTGCCCAGCGTGCTGCCTTTGTGCAGCTGACTGTCGCTGTCGGTGGTCTGTTTCAGGGACTGCTTGCCGATGGTGAAACCAATCCCGCCGGAGCTCAGCAGACCGGATTTTTTCTCCTCGCGAAGATGCGTTTCCTCACGGGATTCATCCGTGGTGGTGACGGTAATATTTTTCCCGGCCGTGGCGGTCAGGTCGTTATCCGCAATCACCTGACTGCCTTCCACGGTAAGATTATTACCGGCTTTCAGCGTGACGGTGTCGCCGCCGAACTGGCTGCTGACCGCCTCGTTGCGGTGCACTTCATCATGGGTTTCCAGTGAGGAGGCAGACAGCAAGCCTTTACTGCTCTGTTTGCTGTGCTCCGTCAGGTCAGAAACAGCGCTGCCGGAGGTTATCGTGATATCCCGCCCGACGGTGACGTTCAGGGCATTTTTGGCATCGACTGTTGCCGCTGTGGCACTCATATCGCGCCCGGCGTTCAGGGTAATATCCCCGCCGCGCAGTTGGGTGCCGACATCCGTCTGCTCTGCGACGTGCCGGTAGTTACCGCCGCCCCAGTCGCCGTTTTCGGTATGGGTGGTGGTGACGGTACCCAGTGTGATGTCATTCCCGGCCGTAATGGTGGTTTTGCTCTCTTTGCCCTGCGCGGCAAGGTCTGTCGCGGTCAGGGTGACGGAATTTTTAGCACTCAGCGTCAGTTTGCCGCCGTCATTCTGAACATACACACCCGCAATGCGGTTGAGATTGCGGTTGTCCGCCTCTCCCGCCAGGGTGGTTTCACTGCGGATATTCTCTGCATTCACCGTCAGGGAATCACCGCCAATCAGGGTACCGCCAAGATTATTCAGGTCACGTTGTGCGTTAAGCAGCACATCATTACCGCTTATCGTGCCCTGATTGAGAATGTCCCCGGCATTGATATTCAGGGTATTTTTACTGAGGATACTGCCGCTGTTAACCAGTTGTCCGTTAACGGTAAATTGGGTGTTTTTACCCGCCAGCAATGCGCCATCTCCGGTTAAGTCTCCCGGTTTGATGCGGGCATAGACCTGCGGCACCAGGACCGTTTCGGTGCTGCCGTCCGCCAGAGTGACCGTTTTTTCAACCAGCCACACCATATCACCGGTCAGCAGCGCCATCTGCCCGGCGGTCAGTACCACGCCGGGAGTCAGATTATATTTTTGGCCGAAGGTGATGCCGTTATCCATCAGGGCTTTGAACTGCTCTTCATCGTTGCGGTAATCCCCCAGGTAGCGCTGACCGGAGAGCGCCACAATCTGGTCAGTGATGAGTTTCTGCTCATAATAGCCATCGCCCAGCCGCTTATGCATCTGGCTGTGATCACTCTGCAACGCGGTCTGCATGTAATCTGTGCCCAGCCATTTTTTACGGTTGGTAAAACGCGGATCGGTTTCCACCAGATACTGACTGTCACTGCCCGGTTTCAGATTAAACAGGCTGTTATTTGGCAGGGTAATATTATCATTGCCGGTGCGGATCACGGTGTCTGCCTGTGTGCCGCCGGTTTCCCCTGTCACCGGTACATCAATGATCGCCGTGGCTGTGCGTCCTGACGTATCCACAGCCTGAATATCCGTCTGCGCATTCATTTCCCATTTATGTACACCAAGGTCGGTATCGATGATAACCGGAGCAGGACGATACCGGCTGTTAGATTTCCCCTGCGATGTTTTGGTGCCACCGATTTTCCGTTTTTTCTTTTTCGCGTACCAACGGGTCTGTTTACCGATATCAGTGACAATATGCACACCTTTGGTGGCAATGTTCTGCAAATCAGCGATGGTGCCGGTCAGCAGACCGCCTGCCAGCACACGGCTGTCCTTGTTCAGCAGCTTGTCGCTGTTAATGGTCAGATTGGCACCGGACTGGATCACGCCGGGTTCGGTGGTAACGACCAGAGTGTCTTCAATCGTCCGGGTGTAATCATATTCATAAAATTCATTATCCCGGCTTCCGTCAGGCATAACGGCATCATGTACACCGTATTTTTTCTTCTCCCGCTTAATATCTTTCCAGTCAACGCGCTGTGTATGCCCGCTCAGTACGCCTTCATGATATTTTTTGCGGCTGGTAACCTCAATCCGGGTCACCAGGTCAGTATTGATATTATTGATTTCCCGGATATTTAGCGTCATATCCCCCTGCGATTCCAGGGTGGAGCCCAGATTATTAAACAGATCGGCGCTGCCGGTGGCGCGGTAGTCCGCATCCAGTGTGCGTCCGATGTTCAGCAAGCCCTGGCTGTAAATCAGGCTCTGTCCTTCGTTATTCAGTGTTTTGGTGCCGATATTCAGGCTGTTGCGGGCGGCAATCACCGCCGAGCGGGATTTATCGGCGACCGCGCTGTTATTGAGGGTATCAGCCTGAAGCGCGATATCATCGCCATAGATCCGCCCGGTGGCGGTATTGTCCAGCGTTTTGGTGCTGATACGGGTATTGACGCCGTCAATCAGTCCGGTGTTGGTGAGGGTGTTTTGTACTGTCAGTGTGGTGTTATCCGCACTGATTTCCGCATCACGGTTGTTGGTGAGCTGTGAGGTTATAATCGTCACCGCCTTACCGCCCTGTATCAGTGCCTCATTCTGAACACCGTTTTTCACATTCAGGGTCAGACTGCCGTTGGCCTGTACTTTTTTCCGGTTGGTAAAGGCGTCATTCAGGGTAAGCGACAAATCTCCGGAGGAGAGCACATCCCCGTCACCGCTGAGGCTGCCGCTGGTGACCGTCAGGCTCTGACCGGCAATCAACGTGCCGCCGGTGTTGGTGAGCGTGTCGGTGGTGACCGCCGTTTTTTCATGTCCGGCGGTGGTGCCCTGTGTGTTGTCCAGTTCACGGGCGGATAATGTCAGCTGCTTGCCGCCGCGGATATCGCCTTCGCGGTTATCGGTTTTTTCTGTCACGGTCAGAGCAGCATCGCCGCTGCCCTGAATTTTACCGCGCTGATTACTCAGTGTCTCTGCGCTGAGGGTCAGATGTTGTCCGGCAATCACGCCCTGCGTATTATCGAGAGCATGTTGTACCGCCAGTGTCAGTGCACCGCTGTCGCGCTGCACCATTTTGCCGTCGCGGTGAGACAGAGCGACCATCTCCCCGCTGATAGTGCGGGCGGAGGTTTCACTGCTGTCCAGCTGATACGCCCCGCCTTTCATCATCAGATGCCCGTTGGAGACAATCACGCCGTTCTGCCCGGTATAATCCGGGGTGGTGATACGGGCGGTGCCCTCTCCGGCGTGTTGTATGCGCCCGGTGCGGTTGTCAATCTTATCTGCATTCAGGGTGAGATCACGGCTGTTGGCGGCGATCGTACCGCTGTTATTGATGATGCCGTCTTTGTGATCCAACATCAGCGCATCTGTACCGGTCTGGATAATCTGCCCCTGCGTGTTATCCAGTTTACGGCTGGTCAGTTGCAGCGCCCCGGCGGTCAGTTTGCCGCTGCGGTTATCAATACCGTCCGGTGCAACCGCCGTCAGGGTGCCGGAGGCGGAGACATCCGCGGTTTGCAGATTAAGCCCGGTGGCAGAATTCAGTGCCATGTTTCCGGCAGCAGTGCGGCTGTTCTGCAGTGAAATGTTATCAGCAGTCACCGCCATGCGGTCGTGCGCCAGTTGCTGCCCGTTCAGGGTCGCGGCTTTCGCTGCCGTCAGGGTCATGTCCCCGGTCTGCGTGAGTTTGCCGTCTTTATCCACACCGGCCGCCATCACAGCCCCTGCAGCATTGTTCAGCGCCTGACTGTCAGAGGTGAACGTGCGTCCCGCCAGGATCTGTTTTTGGTTATCCGTATCTCCGGCTGTTTTAAGCTGCACATCCCGTCCGGCGCTGACGGTACCGGTATTGGTGATGTTGTCTGTCAGTGTCGCTTTTACGTCAGTTGTTGCGGTAAGAATACCGCTGTTCTGCAATTTACCGTCAGCGGATAAACTCAGTTCACCGACCTGCGCCCCGATAGTACCCGCATTGCGCACGCCGACCCCGTGTTCGGTGCCGACCAGTTTGATTTTATTGGCATACATGCCGCCGACCGCAGCCACATCCAGTGCAAAGGCCGGTGTCGTGCCGTCTGCCGCTTTTTGTTTGACCACATTGCCCTGCGCATCAGTGATATTGCGCCCGGTAGTGATGGTCAGATCCTGCGCATGCAGTTTGGCATTCACTTCCACGGCACGGCCTATCAGCCGCGTGTAGTTGCTCTGTGCGTCGTTCATGCCCTTGCCGGTGATCGCAATCTGGCCTTTATCGACATCAAACCCTTTGATTCGTCCCTGCTCCAGCAGCGCCTGTGCAGCGGCCAGAGTAGTTTGTCCGGCATTGATAAAGCCGCAACCGTTACAGGTGATCCCCGCCGGGTTGGCAATAATCACATCCGCCCGTTTACCGGCCACTTCAATAAAACCGTTGAGCTGACTCCGGTTGGCGCTGTTGACCTCATTGAGGATGATCTTTGCTTCCCCTTTTGCCACCCACGGGTTGGCGGTAACCAGCCCGCCCAGTTGCGTCTGTGTGTTGACCGCACTGTTATTGAGGATCGCACCTTTGCTGTCCACATCGAACTGACTGTACTGGTTACGTGAGACACCGTCATGGTTCGGTGCCTGGATATTGACCTGCGGCGTGCCGTTGGCAGAGGAAATCACGGTCGGCTGCTGATTGCCGGGGGCGGAGCCGTCCGCCACAATCCCGCCCGCCACCGCAGGCAACGCAACCCTGCCGCGCAGCAGCATCATGGCAAGCCGGAACGGCGACAGGGTGGCGGTCAGCGGGGTAAGATCCGCACCGTTCTGTCCGCGGGTTTTATCACTGCTGTGATTTTTCGCCAGTTCGGACACCACCATCATCATCTGACGGGCTTTGTTAAAAATAATCCGGTAACAGTATTTATTCATTGCTCATTCCTTTGCACTATCAGTGCAGTCATCATCAGTACCCGTCAGTACTGCCAGCTGATATTAAAATTAAATACGGCATTGTCGGTTTTAAAGCCGTCCGGTTTGGACAGCGGCGTGCCGACAGAGAAATCATAAGAGAGACCGGCCGGGGAGCACGCACCCTTCAGACCAATCACGCCGCCTGCCAGGGTCTGCCCGATAAGCCAGTCGCGGTTGTGCCCGTCCACGCGCCCGTAATCCATACCGAGATACAGTTGCTGCTGCGGCACAGGGGTAAACCAGGTGAGGGTATTGCGTACCGTCCAGCCGTCATCGCCGCTCAGGGTACGTTCACCGTCAAAGCCGCGGACTGACCAGCGGTTACCGATGGAAAACTGATCCTGCGGCGTCAGCGGGGTGCCGCTTAACTGGCGCAGGTATTCGCTCTGATACTGAAAATGCTGCTCTCCGGCGGCAAACGGCACCGTCAGTGAGGCGGAGAACTGTAAAATACGGGAGAGTGCGGTGGCGTAATCTTCACTGTCACGGACACGGTACTCTTCCCACGCCGGCATCGCACCAAACCAGCGGGTGCCGCGCTGGTAACTGACGCCCGCATCCAGAATCGCCGCGCCAAAATACTGCCGGTGATCCAGCCCGACCTTCCAGGTGCTGGTACGGCGCTTCTGGTTCTCTATTTCCGTTTGCTGAATATAGTTGCGGGTCTGGCGAAAGTTCACGCCATAATTCAGGGTGGTTTTCGCGGTCGCATCGCGGTACAGCACATTACTGAGCTGCGCATTAAGGCTTTCACTGCGCCCTTTGTAACGGGCATCGCTGTTGAGCATCGCCACCGTCTGCACGTAATCGTATTTGCTGCCGGTCAGGGCTAACTGCCAATAACCGAGCGGCACAGAATAATGGGCGCTGTAGTTGGTGGAGCCTTTGCCGTTGGTAAACAGCAGATCACGGGTGGCGGTCACGTAAAACAGATCACTGAGGGAGGACGGGTTATCCAGCGCGAACATCAGCCCGCCCTGATTTTTCCCGGTACTGTCCGTGCCGGTGTTGTCCACCCAGGCATTGAGCCGCCACATTTTTTTCTGTTTGCGGGTGATAACAATGTCGCTTTCGCCGGGTTCATCGCCGGGCACCAGCTCCATTGACGCTTCGACGGTCGGCAGACGCTGTAAATTCTCCAGCCCCTGCTCGATATCCCGCAAATCCAGCACATTGCCTTCGCGGGCAGGCATGGCGGTGTAAAGGGTGGCGTACTTATCTGAATCGTCCGTAAAACGCACCTGGCGCACGCGCCCGGGAATGACGGTCAGCGCCAGGGTACCCTGAGTCAGATCCTGCTGTGGCGCCAGTACGCGGGTGGTCACCCAGCCGTGGCTGATCAGGCGGTTCTGCATATTGGCCATCAGCAGATTAATGCCCTGCACGCCGAGACATTGCCCCGTACCTTCATTTGCAAGGCGCTGTAACGGCAGCCAGTGCGGCAGTGATTCAGTCCCACTGACGGTCACCCGGCGAATCTCAAAACACGGTGTTTCCTGCGGGAAAATCAGCTTACCGGATGAGATAACCGGGGCGGCAAGGCGGACATCCGGGGCTTTGGCACCGAACTGTGCATCCAGTGCGTCCTGCTGCTGTTGCTGATGAATAAACTGCTGGTCACTTACCCGTTTTTCCGGGGGAATAACGGGCTGATCGCCCGGGGCACTGAGAGCCGAACCGGCAATAAAAAAGAGTGCCGCGCCGGGTAAGAAGCGGGAGAGGACCATTTTATGTCTGTTATTCATGTTTTTAGCGTCGCAGAGTAGTGTCAGAAAAGCAGGGTGCGGTATTGCAGTAAGTGAAATCTTACTGAAAGAAAATAAGAAAGGGTAAGTAAAAAAACGCACATTAAGATAAAAAAAACATAATGTTTTTTACAGGTGAACATTATTTAATAATACAGACAGATCCTTTGCTGATAATAAAAACACAGGATACATAACCATCACTTATCAGTTCATCACTGTAAAATCAGAAGATTAACTAATGTCAGTTGATGCAGATCAAACTGAAAAAACCGGCGCTGTCCGGCTGTCGCTATGTGTGTTTCTGCTCCCGCAAAAGTCCTTGCCGGAAGCAGTAGCTGATCACCGGGTATCGCCCGGTTGATATTATCCGGAGTACGGGAAGCCTCGCGCAACCCTGTCAATCCCGTCTGTCACTCTCTGATAAAGTTGAGATGGCAGGTCGTGACCCATTCCGTCAATAAGCATGAACTCCGATCCACTTATTGAAGAGGCAGTATCTTTGCCGCAGGCAGCAGGAACCAGAAGATCGTCCGCTCCATGCACAACCAATGAAGGCACAGTGATCCCGGCCAACAGCGGACGAAGATCACCTGTGGCGGCGATCGCGGCAATCTGTCGCCCGAAACCGGTTGAGTCACAGGACCGGCTGATCTCCTCCTGAATGAGCGCCCGGTGGGCGTCCTCGTCAAACGGATAACCGGGGCTGGCTATCAGCCTGGCGAAAGCGAGGCTGTGCGCCAGAAATCCGGCTTCATCCTCCTGAGGATTTGGCACACGCTGTGTCAGCATCGCCATAACCTCCGGCGAAGCGGAAGGAAGAGCCGGATTTCCCGTACCGGACATAATCGATGTCAGCGACATTACCCGCTCCGGATATTGACCTGCTGCTATCTGAGCAATCATGCCGCCCATGGATCTGCCGACAAGATGAGCTCGTTCTATACCCAGCGCATCAAGCAAGCCAACCACGTCGCCCGCCATGTCGTACAATGTATAAGGCACATCAGGCTGTTGTCCGGCAGCAAAAGCAGCAGCCAGTGCGGCGAAATCCGGTGCGGGACAGCCCGTAAAATGTGATGAGCAACCGGTATCACGATTGTCGAAGCGGATCACCCGATAACCTCTTGCTGCCAGCATTTCGCAAAACAAGACCGGCCAGCGGATCATTTGTGTTCCGAGACCGGCGATTAAAAGAATGGCTGTGGCATTGTTATCGCCGAAACTGTCGCAGCACAACTCTATGTCATTGACTTTGTGAATAGTCATTTTCTGTTCCGGCCCGATTCATAATTACTGATCATAGGGTTCATTGCGTCAGGCTCCCTTACAGGAAGCTAAACTCAGCGCATAATCGCGGATATCACAAGGCCACCCGGCAATGAGCTGAATAAATTTCTCCGTGTCTCCGGCAAACAGTGCACGCGTACTTTCTTCAAAGCCGTCCAGATTGCCCGCCATTGCCGACATAAACCGATAAGCCCGCTCCTGAATTCTGCGCCTCTCGTCGCGGGGTGCATTGCTGCGACGAGCCTCTTCCACCAGCTTGCGCAATGCGACCGACGCCCCTCCCGGCTGTGCCGACAGCCAATCCCAGTGACGGGGCAGAAGTGTGACCTCGCGGGCGACCACACCAAGCTTTGGTCGCCCGCGTCCACGCGGCTGTGGCTGAAGCGGGGATTGATCGGCTTCGGCAGATTCCGGTTCTTTTATTCCGTCGCTCAGGAACTCTTTTGGTAGCCGGGCTAATGCCTCGGCGTCAGTTCCGCGCAGATCGACGTCCAGGACACCGCCGGTATCGTCGTTAAAAATCAATAACGGCCCTGAGGGACCGGATTCCATCGCCCGTTTTACCGCCAGCGCGTTGGTTTCCAGATTGCCACAGGCAATACGTTTCCAGCCGTCAAAGCTGGTAAAGGATGGTGGGGCTACCGTTGTCATAGTAATACCTTCAGAAGTCCAAAACCAAATTATATCCGGGTAAAATACAATATTCAATTATTATCCGGATAAAACAAGCCTGTGTCCTTTTGTTACTGTTATTACGTGTCAAATCTTCCTGTATTGACAGAAAATCAGGTACGTTGTCCCATGATCGCCGTAATGCAAACGGAATGAGGTATTCTGAATAGTTGGTGAACAAATGGATAGGCATATAAGAAAAGGAGAAACTGCCTGGATAAAACCGGGGGAAGTATATATAGCATATAAATATCAAGGCATTACTGTTCGAGATAGCGCCCCGGGGTTGTTCCCAATATTTTTTTGAACATGGTGATAAATGCCGTGACTGAATCATAACCCAGCTCAAAGGCGGTATTCTGAACCGAGGTCCCGGTGACAAGCAGCCGAATCGCTACCAACAACTGAAGCTGTTGTCTCCAGCGTCCAAACGTCATTCCTGTTTCTCTCAGGATAAATCGCTCAAATGTGCGTTTACTCATTGCCAGCCTTCCCGCCCAGATATCAAGCGAGCTTCTGTCCCACGGATGGTTCATCAGACTATCTGCCAGCATTCTTACTTTTACATTATCACTGATTGGCAGGCTCAGCCGTACAACCGGCATCATGGTAAGTTCGTGAAGCATAACGTGAGCAAATCTCGCGATATGACTGTCGCAGGTGTAATCCTGTGGACAGCTCTCCAGGTGTTTCATCATTTCACGCAGCATCGGGCTTATTTGTAATGTACAACACTCCTGCGGCATACCCGGAACATTCGGTTCCACATATAAAAACAGAACCTCCGCATTAGTTGTCACTCTGTTGCTGTGGGGCTGCCCCGCCGGGATCCAGACCGCACAGTTTGCCGGCACCATCCAATAGGCATTGGGTGAAAGGCTGGTGACCCCGCCATGCAACGTCAATATCAGCTGCCCTTTTCTGTGTATATGGAGCGGAAGCTCTTCATCACGCGCCCCCTGCTGAACCTTCATGGCAACAATCGGATTCGTATTGGAATCAAGATCAAAATTTTTCAACGAGTTAGATAATGACATGCGGGTGACTCCCTCTGTTCATCTGAGTTTCGCCCGGATAATTTGGCAAAATTCAGAGATAGATTGATGTTATATCGATATTAAGACAAAGAAGCAAACGGTTATAGTATTTACGGTGCTTGATGCAGAGCTGTGAAAGATCTCAGAAACAGAATTTTAACGAGATTATTTATCACTCCGCCTCATTTTATAAATTAGCTACTCATAAAAAAATTAAGCAGGTATTTCGATGAACAAAACCGTTTCGCCAGACCAGAAAGATCCCTGGTATCAAATGAGCCGGGATTTGTTGCTAAAGGCGGGTGTTGAAATTAATGGTGTCAATCCTTACGACATTCAGGTTAACAACAATAAATTTTACAAACGGGTTTTACAGGAGGGGTCACTTGGTCTGGGTGACAGCTACATGGATGGATGGTGGGACTGTGAAAAGATTGATGAGCTGATTGCCGCGATGATTGAAGCCGACCTCGAATCATCACTTTCACTCAGTCTCAAAGATCTGGTCAGGGTGGCAGGTTCGAGGCTTATCAATCTGCAATCCCGTAAGCGGGCATGGATAGTGGGTAAAGAGCATTATGACCTCGGTAATGATTTGTTCTCAGAAATGCTTGATCCCCGGATGCAATATTCATGTGGATACTGGAAAGATGCCACAGATCTTGATACCGCACAGCAGAATAAGCTGAAATTAATCTGTGAAAAACTGAAACTTCAGGCTGGTATGACGTTACTCGATATTGGTTGTGGCTGGGGCGGACTGGCCGCATACGCGGCTAAAAACTATGGTGTGAAAGTCACCGGCGTCACTATATCAACGGAACAAAAAAAACTGGCTGAAAGCAGATGTTCCGGACTGAATGTTGAAATCCTTTTACAGGATTACAGAGATTTAAACAGACAATTTGACCGCATTGTTTCAGTGGGCATGTTCGAGCATGTCGGTCCGAAAAACTATGATACCTATTTCAGGGTTGCCAACAAATGCCTCACACAAGACGGTATATTTTTACTGCATACTATCGGGTCTAACAAAACCGATTTAAATGTTGATCCCTGGATTAATAAATATATTTTTCCGAACGGATGTATTCCTTCAGTCACCCAAATTTCATCCGCCAGCGAGCCCTTCTTTGTTATCGAGGACTTACATAACTTTGGTTCCGATTATGACAAAACACTCATGGCATGGTTCCAACGGTTTGAGTCCTCCTGGAACAACCTTGAAATAAAATATACACCACGATTCAAACGCATGTTCTCCTATTATCTGAATGCCTGTGCCGGTGCATTCAGAGCAAGAAACATTCAGTTATGGCAGGTCGTTTTTACAAAAGGATTGCATGGCGGACTTCAGGTTCCGCGATAACAGGCCGACCTTATCCTTAATAGTACAAGACCAGGACATTAAGATGAAAAAAAAATAATTCGCTGATAAGAGCAACTATCCAATCTATTATCGAATGGATCGAGTCTAATATATCAAACCCGATGCCAATTAAAGTGTTATCAGATAAATCAGGTTATTCTGCCGGGCATTTCCAGAAAAGTTTTAAAAAAAATTACCGGAATGACGCCGAAAGTGTATATAACGTACCGGAAAATGATTATCGCCAAAGAATTACTGGCAGAAACACACAGCTCTATCACTGAAATTACAATGTATCTTGGTTATGCGCAGCAGCCAACATTCAGCAAAGTATTCCGTGAGTATTACCGTATAACACCGACACAATATCGCCAGAACACTCAGACTGTCTGCGCACAGGAATAATTTACCTTCCGGGCTGCCGGGAGCACCGTACCGGCAGCCAATCTGCTGTGCTCTTCCCCCTTTTCCCTGTTGCTGAACATTCATTTAAATTGTGCCCGCATAACTTGGCGACATTAAGAGATTGATTGATGTTATCTCGATATTAAGACAAAGCAGAAAACAGTTATAGTGTTTCTGACATTTGATACAGAGCTGCGAATAATGCGTGAAATACCGATACCTCAAAGAAAAAATTTGTTGTTAATCGTTGGAATACTTCTTATTGCAACGAATCTCCGGGCTCCTTTTACCAGCCTGGCACCGTTACTGGATATGGTCAGAAACAGTTTTGACTTAACATCGGCTCAGGCCGGTTTACTTCAGACACTGCCGTTACTGGCTTTTGCTGTTTTTTCACCGTTTGCCGCAGGAATTGCGCGCAAATTCGGAATGGAAAAAACATTATTTATTTCACTTATTATTATCGCATCAGGAGTCTGTTTCCGCTCATTTGCCGGTCTCAGTGGCTTATATGGCGGTACCTTACTGGTCGGTCTGGGAATAGCCATCGGGAACGTGCTGCTCCCGGGGATTTTAAAACGCGATTTACCCCATAAAGCGGCGAGCCTGACGGGGCTGTATGCGCTGACCATGGGTCTTGCTGCGGCGCTGGGATCGGCAACAGTCATTCCTTTAACGCACTATTTTAATACCGGCTGGCAGAATGCGTTATTGATAACTCTGGCATTCCCGATCGTTGCCCTGATTGTCTGGATCCCCCAATTATCACGCAGAAAAATTCAGAACGATATGCAGGGCAACACACAGGGCAATACACAGAATCAGCCGCTACCAGGCGTATGGGGATCAGGGCTGGCCTGGCAGGTATCCCTGTATTTCGGTCTTAACTCATTCATTTATTACATTATTGTCGCCTGGTTACCCGCTATTTTGCAAAATCTCGGGTTCAGCGTCGCCGAGGCCGGTTCGCTTCACGGCGTGTTGCAACTTTCAACCGCTGTGCCGGGCTTTTTCATCGGCCCTCTGATTGCCAGACTCCGCAACCAGTGTGCGCCCGGTATTCTGTTTGCCTTACTGGGCGCTGTTGGTCTGGCCGGGTTGCTGATTATTCCTTCACTTTCCACGCTCTGGGTCGTTCTGCTCGGCGTGAGTACCGGAGCAGGCGTGATCCTCGGACTCGCGTTTATCAGCCTGCGCTCAGCAAATTCTGCTCAGGCCGCCGCCCTGTCTGGTATGGCACAGTGTGTAGGCTATCTGCTGGCGGCGGCCGGACCTCCGCTTGTTGGTCTGATCCACGACAAAACAGGTAACTGGATACTTCCTCTCGCCGGCTGTGCTGTACTGGCTCTTGTTCTGTCAATACTGGGATATATGGCAGGGAGAGCACGTCAACTCTCTTCCGGTGCCGGGTAAAAAACGGTTATTCCACCACCAAAAACCTTACGGTCAGGAGATAAAAAAATGATTGCTGCTGATGTGATGACTACCGCACCTGTTACGGTAAACGAAGACACCCCTATTCTTGAGGTTGTGAGTCTGCTCCTCAATCTGCAAATAAGTGGTCTGCCGGTGCTGGATGCCGCAGGAAAAATGTCAGGTATTGTGACTGAAGGTGACCTTCTGCGCCGGAGTGAACTGGGAACTGAAATAAAACGGCCTCACTGGAAAGAGCTGTTTTTAAGTCCCGGTAAGCTTGCCAGAGATTATGTTCAGTGCCACGGACTGTATGCCGGAGAGGTAATGACTCCCGACCCGTTAACTATCGGACCACAGACACCACTGGATGAAGTTATCCATCTGATAGAGAGCTACGGTATCAAACGGGTTCCGGTCGTGGAAGACGATAAATTGCTTGGCATCATTACCCGTGTGGATATTTTAAAGGCACTCCGCACCATACTGATACACAACAGCACGTCAAATAAAGCAGGTAATGAAATAATTGATGATAAGTCAGTTAAACAAGACATTATGGACAAGATTTTCAGTCAGCCCTGGGCACCAAAGAGCAATATCCGTATTACAGTCGCACACGGTGTTGTGGATATATACGGCACTATTCTTGATGAAAACTTACGAAGCGCATTAATTACCGCAATAGAAGAAGTAACCGGTAATCATCGTGTACACGATCACCTTGTATTTATAGAACCTATTACCGGGCTGTATATCGAAAATAAAGACGAATAACACAGCTGTATTTATAAATACGTATTGCGGTACGACTACCCAATCCCGGTGAATAAAAATACCGCGACTTTAGGACAGGAAATGTATTCATCCGGCCCGGGCTCTCTCGCCATAAGGAAAAAAATAACACCGGGCCGCCTGATGGCTTACGGCGGGGGAAATTTACTCGGCAGCGGCGTTATTGCCATTGCCGGTGCATGGTTGCTCTATTTCTATACCACATTTTGCGGGCTGACTCTGATAGAAGCCTCAATTATCTTTTCGGTTGCCAGTGTGACAGATACCATCAGTAACCCTGTGATGGGTTATCTGACCGACCACTTTGGTAACACCCGGTTGGGCAGACGCTTTGGCCGCCGCCGTTTCTTTTTGCTTATCGGTGCGCCGCTGATGGTCTTTTATCCCCTGCTGTGGATAGAAGGATTCGGTTTCTGGTATTACCTTTTTACGTATGTCGCATTTGAACTTATTTATACCTCGGTAATGGTGCCCTACGAAACGCTGGCCTCTGAAATGACCGATGATTTTGTTATCCGCACCAAACTTACCGGTTATAAAGCCATTTTTGGAAATATTGCCAATTTCCTGGCCGCCTTTATTCCGGGGCAATTTATTTTAATTTACGGTAAAGAGTCTTCACAACCTTTTCTTTATACCGGTATTTGCTATGGCGTTATTTTATTTATCGCAATCAGCGCACTCTATCTTGCCACATGGGAGGATAAAAACAGTCCGAAGGCGGGAGTTCCGCAAGGCGGCTCACTGTGGAAAACCGGTACAAGATTAGTTCGTGATATCAAATCTACATTCCATTTGCGCGTTTTCCGTAAGCATCTGGGAATGTATTTATTTGGCTACAGTGCTGAAGGTATATTTATTTCGTTATTTACATACTACATAATTTTCGCTTTACAATTTGACCCGTCAATTCTTGCCGGATTAAACAGCTTAAGTTCTCTTCTCCAACTCGTTTCAACCATTATATTCAGCACGATTTGTGTGAGATACGGATTCAGCAAACCCTATATCTGTGCACTACTCTTTGTTATTTTCGCGGTGTGCAGCCATTACCTGTTACATTTTTTTTAATCTGTCCCCTATTGTCACTGTCATTACTATTATCAGCATTACCGTTATTTATGGTTTAGGCACCGGCGGTGTTTATTACATTCCATGGGCTTTATATACCTTTCTGGCGGATGTGGATGAAGTTTTTACCGGACGGCGCCGTGAGGGTGTTTATGCCGGTTCAATGACGTTCGCCGGTAAAATCTCACGCTCGATTATCGTATTTTCAGTGGGAGCGACTCTGACGCATTTTGGCTTTCAGCCTAAATCACATATACAGCCGGAAAGTGCGGTTAATGCTATCTCATGGATATTTTTTGGCGGGGTTACCGTTCTTGCTCTGATTGCCATTTTCTTCAGCTGCCAGATGACGCTTAACCGTAAAACGCATCAAATTGTGTCAGATGAAATTGATCGCATCAGGCAGGGAGGAAAAATCAACGATGCCGGAGAAGAGGCGCGCAAAACTATCGAAACGCTGGTGGGCTGGCCGTATGAGCAGTGCTGGGGGAATAATGTGATTTGCAAAAAAATGCAATCCCCCTGAGAGCGAATGTGTGGCAAAAATGGAGTCTGAATACGAATATCGATACCCGCTTTATAAAAAATGAACTACCGGTAAAAACCGATACCGATAAGATATTTCTGATGATACGACATACCGCAATGAGTTGCCCCCGCCCTCTGTTTACAGCCCGGTAGAGTAACCGCCGGGCAATCTGTTGGCACATGCGGTCGTGACGTTTCGTTGTCTGATTTCCTTTTCAGGAAACCATTTAACTAACCAGGCGATCATTCAATTTGTATCCACTGCGTGTTGATACGTTGATAAAAAATCGCATAACGGAGAGTAAAGTTATGACATTTAAGAAAAAAACACTGGCTATACTGTGCTCAGGACTGGCAATTTCCGGTAGCGCTTTTGCCACACCAGATTATCAATTTAATGTCGACAGTAAAGCCGCCACAGAAATAACCAAAGAAAAAAATGAAGCGGTCTATAACCAACTGGATTTTACCGGTAAAACTGATTTCAATAATGCCGATAAAGGCTTTCTCGCACCTTTAATCAATAAAGGTGACATTGACGGCATCATAAATGTCAGCGGTCTGAATTTTATGCAGGGTAAAGACGCTCCGCCTTCTGTTAACCCGAGCCTGTGGCGCCATGCTCAGTTGGTTAACCGGGGCGGCCTCTATAAAGTATCCGACCACATATATCAGGTTCGCGGACAAGACCTTGCCAGCCTCACCATTATCGAAACCGACAGTGGAATTGTACTGTATGATGTTGAATATTCAGCAGATACCTTCAAACGATCTATTGAGCTTTATGAAAACGAGCGCGGAAAAAAACCACTGAAAGGTATCATTATTTCCCACAGTCATGCTGACCACTTCGGGGGTTTTGACGGAATTTATGCCTCAGGTCTGGCAACACCGGAAGATATCGCCGGCGGTAAAATTCCTTTTATCGCCCCGGAAGGTTTTGTTCAGGAAGCCGTCAGTGAGAATGTCATGGCGGGTAATATTATGGCGCGTCGTGCCAGCTACCAGTATGGCAACATACTGAAACCGGGACCGACCGGCGGGATCACCGCAGCACTGGGGCCGGTGCTTGCGGATGGTAAGTGGGCGCTGCCGTTGCCGAATAAAACCATTACAAAAGATGGCGAAAAAATCACCCTCGATGGTGTGGGTTTTGTCTTTTATCTGACTCCCGGCGCTGAAGCGCCCGCTGAGATGGTGATGTATATCCCGCAGTGGAAAGCGCTGTCAATGGCTGAAGAAGTCAATCATTTACAACATAACATCTATACCCTGCGCGGGGCGCAGACCCGTGATGCCAGCCTGTGGGCATCTTACATTAACTCCGCGATTGTGCGCTGGGGTAATGACGTTGAAGTTCAGTTTGGTCCGCACACCTGGCCGGTGTGGGGCAACCGGAATGTGGTGGAGTACATGAAAGATCAGCGTGATGCTTATCAGTCTATCTACAACACGACTATCCGCTACGCCAACCATGGCTACCGTCCCGATGACATTGCCGAGAATGCAAAACTGCCGGAAAAAGTCTTCCGTAAATGGGATAACCGCCCTTACTACGGCCATACCCGTAATAATCTGAAATCCACTTATATCAAAAACCTGGGCTGGTTCAGTGGTAATGCCGCAGAGTTGGCTAAATACCCGGATGGCGCACGCGGTAAACATTATGTGAACGCGCTGGGTGGTGAGAAAAAAGTGGTTGAACTTGCAATACAAAACTACAAAAAAGGCGACTATCGCTTTACCGCCGATCTTCTGAATAATATTGTGGCTTACAATCCGTCCAATAAAGAGGCTAATTATCTGATGGCGGATGCACTTGAGCAACTGGGTTATCAGGAAGAAAATGCGCTGTACCGTAACCTGTACCTGTCGGCGGCTCATGAATTGCGCATTGATGGTAACATACCAAACAAAGTAGCCGCAGCATCTCCTGAAGTAATTGCCGCACTTCCGTCTGAAATGCTGGTAGCCTACATAAGTATGGTATCTGATCAAATAAAAGCAGAGAAACTGGATAATAACACTATTGCGCTGAACATGGATAACGATCAATTTATCCTTGATTTACATAATGGTGTACTCAATTACGTGAAGCTGACTGACGATATGCCGGTTCAAAAAGCAGATGTTACTGTGCAAATTACAAAAAAACGACCTGGTCCGTGTTATCACAGGTCAGGAAAAAATGGATGACCTGATCAGTGCCGGAAAAGCAAGCATTGAGGGTGACCGCGGGATTTTGCAAAAAATTGTCGCCACGCTGGATATGAAAATCAGAGGCGATATGAATCTGGTGCTGCCTTTGCAAAAAGAAAACCAGATCCGGACATAATACTGATATGTGTATTTCCTCAAACCGGGCAGCCTTTGTGCTGCCTTTTTCTTCTCGTTACCGTCGGGTCTTAATAATAAAGCATTAAAATCGATAGTATTTTATGATAAATGAACCGTGGGGATAAAATAAATGCCGGTAAACTCATTCCTATGAAACAATCATCTCTGCACGTATCAATTACCAATTATATTCTTTGCTGGGTCGAACAGAACCTGAATACAGGTGCGGCTGTGACTGATTTAATAAAATTAACCGGCTACAGCCGCAGTGCCGTGGAATACTTATTTATGGAAGAATTCGGATTACGGTTGGGTCTGTATATTTTTCACCGCCGGATGACCCATGCCGCCGTAATGTTAAGACTATCCTCGCTGACGGTAACAGAAATTGCCGAGGCGTTTCGCTATTATAGCGGACCCAATTTTGCACGCGCCTTCCGGTCATGTTTTGGTAAAAGTCCGACTGAATACCGCAATGATCCCACCCGGAACCGAATTGCACTGCAAATACCACTGGAATACCGATCGCCGGATTTTCAGGCAGCGGTATTTGATTTCGATACGCCCTACTTTATTTGTGGACAGCGGTTTAAATGCACCACAGGTACAGGGTTTGATACCGAAAATGATAACCGGTTAATTGCTAAATTAAATTACCATGCGAAAATACATGACAGGGCAGAGACTAATGCAGTCTGGATTGCCGCCACGATAACCAGTTCCGGCAATACATTACCCGACAGACAGAGGCTGGTAAATGTTGACACGGTAATAGGCGATATTACTGAATATGAAACCGGTTGTTCCATGGGAGTTTCTCCCGGAAAATATGCCGTATTCTATTTTACCGGGCTCCGGGAGGAATTTCTTTTCTTTTTAAGGCAGGCATTAACCGAGCCGGTCGCCATAACAAACTGCACTTTATCCAGTTCATCCAGCGCATCTGTCACCGTGGCTGCGTTATCTAACACATACTGCGCCCACAATCCTATCTGGAGACCGGCCCGGGATGTATCTCGTGGCTCCACATCGGTTTCGTTCAGATACAGTAAATTGACGGCTCTGATAGTTTACTTTCCTGTGAGCAAACACCGATTTTAATTAATCATTTAGCTCAAAATTTGTTTCATCATATGCATGAAATAGCTGCCTATATCTTTGTGCGCGGGTCTATTCGCTTTAGTATTTCCGGCCTGATTATTATTATCCTGACTACTTACCCGGTAAAAAAAATAACAACTAATTAATTTTAAGATGAATAAGACCAGTATTGATAACACTGCGCGGTGTTGCATATCCGCATTAACGCCGTTGTACATACCTTATCATCGCTATATATAACCACACTTACACAATCAATATAATCGGTACATTCACCGGACGTGAGCATTACCTGTAATAACCAGATATACAGATTAAATACATACCATATTCAATTTTTCTCTGTAACAGCCTGTAAAATTAATATTTCACTGATTATATTCTGTGATATGCTGATGTTTGAGAAAATAGTGCGCTATATTTAATTCTTTTACTTCCTGTTGTACTATTTTTTACCCGAATTTTCACCGGAACAGAATTCACTATTAATTGTGATGACTTCAAATGAAACTGAATAAAATACTGAGCTGCGTATTATCCTCGTTACTGTTTACTTCTTTTGCAGGTATCGCCTGTTCAAGCCTGGCGATTACGGATAGTCAGAACCATGTTTATCAGGGCAGGACGATGGAATTATCTGAATCACTCCCTTCATGGCTGACTTATTACCCAAAAAATACCGTTTTTCAGAAAAAAAACACCGGATGGTAAAAACGGAATTCGTTATCAGTCCCGGTACGATATCCTGGCTATCTCGACAGAAATTTACTTTGATGGTGATGATCACAATATTTTGCAGGGGCTCAACAGCGGCGGGCTCTCTTACAGCGCCAATATGATTGATGAAGCGGATCTGACACCGCTTAAATCTGCGGATTATGATAAAGCTATTCCCGTTATTACTATCGGAGAGTGGGCGCTTGCTAACTTTTCAAGCGTCGGAGAAGTTAAAAAAGCCGTTAATGATGGTTATTTTTGGGCACCGACATTAAAAAAAATTCGGAAACCTGAAATCCCCCCTTCACTATGCATTTCATGACAAGAATGGCGGTAGCATTGTAGTGGAAGCCAATAATGGCAAACTGCAAGTGTATGATAACCCGACCAGGGTGATGACCAACGGACCTGATTTCCCATGGCATCTGAAAAACCTCAATAATTATACCCAACTGACTAACGTGGATCACTCAACAGCGACACTTGGCGGAATCAGTGTATCGCAGCCGGACAGCGGTATTGCAACATCAGCCCTGCCTTCATCGGATACTTCGGTAGGCCGTTTTATCCGGGGTATTTATTATTCAACCCATGCCCGGAAAGCAGGCAGTTCTTCTGAAGCGATGAATACACTGGCCCATATCATGAACCGTTTCGACCGCACTAAAGATATTACCGTCGATACCATGGGTGAAAGTGGCAGCAATACAGGAAAAATAACAACTGAATACACGGTCTGGACCACCCTGTCTGATTTGAGCAACGGAGTGATGATGATCAGGGGTTATAACGATATTAACTACACCTCTTACTCACTTGAGCAGTTCAAAAACGCAACCAAACCCGTCTTTGAGCGAATCAATGTGGGCAGTTGAACCCCGCTCTATAGTCCTGCCGGTAAGCGTTTTCTCTTGCCGGCAATTTGCAGTCAGCGAGCCCCGGATTATGTCAGACGCCGAGCAGTTTTACCGTGGCATCCACATCTATTTCATCTTCCGAAAAGATCAGTGTTGTTCCCTGGAAGGTGGTGATCGCCAGTTTTTTCAGCGTGCGCATTTCATCTGGTGCGCTGGTCAATTTAGGTCTGATGCTGCTCATCAGTACACCGACTGACAGCACGGTTTTCTCTTTATCAATTGTGGAGTCAACCGGCACTTCTTCACTGTAAATCAGGTAGGATTTGATCGACGTAAGTTTAATGCGTTCGCCCGCAATATAGATATATTTGCTTTCCGGTATAACTTTTACAGAATAGGCGGATAAACCTTTGTTATTTGTCGTGGGTTCAAAAGTCACTGCCGCATCTTTTTTTTATCAGCTCAGGGTTGGCGACCTTAACCTCATGAAAATAACGGTTATCACCATTTTCATCTTTGATAAACCCAAAACCTTTATCTTCAAACCACGTTGTGATCGTTCCGTTCATCGCCATTACCCCTGCTTAATCATTTATATGCTCAGTTTTTGCAGCGCGCAGTATAAAGCACATTGCCTGTGCAAACCATGTCTTTGCTTATACCCTTATTCATTCAAACTGCAGGTTCGTTGGCGGAACGATGACAGCCGGGTCACATACTGATGTATGCTTCCCGTCAGGCTTCCTTTGCCGCCTGCCTGCATCCTGAATGACGTTGGGTATACATCCGGATGATGAATGCCCTGTGGCCACTGTCGCCAGCCGGCTTAAAATTCGCTATCATTCACTCCCGCTCTTTATCCGGATAGCCCGATGTCTGCCATTATTGATACCTTTATTGCCCCGCCGTGTCATGACGAGATAGAGATAATCTTGCAAGACGATCATCTGGTGCTTATCAATAAACCCGCCGGGCTGCTCAGTCTCTCGGGAAAAAATCCGCAAAATCTGGATTCAGTACATTACCGGCTGGTGCAACTCTTTCCGGGCTGCACCCTGGTTCATCGTCTGGATTTCGGGACGTCCGGGCTGATGGTGATTGCCCGCAATAAAGGGATAAACGCCGCCCTCTGCCAACAGTTCAGCCAACGCACAGTAACCAAAGTATACAGCGCGCTGCTTTGCGGGCATCTGAGCGATAATGAAGGCGTGATAGATGCCGCAATAGCCAAAGACCCTGCGCTGTTTCCACGGATGTCCATCTGTGCTATCCGCGGCAAGCCCGCCCGCTCACACTACCGGGTCATTGAGCGCGTTTATCATAAGTCAGAAGACGGAACATTGCTGCCGGTAACGCGGGTACAGCTAACCCCGGAAACCGGGCGCACTCATCAACTGCGCATTCACTGTCAGTTGTCGGGACATCCGATTCTGGGCTGCGACCTTTATGGCGGGCTCCTGCAACCCGGAACAGAAAAAACACCCCGGTTGATGTTGCACGCCAGTGAGCTTAATTTTGTTCATCCCGTCAGCGGAGAGCCAATTAACGCCCAAAATGCCAGCCCGTTCTGACAGCAAACATACTTATACCAATACTTCTGAAAAAACGCTTATATATACGCCATTACCACATCAAATCATCAGGCACTTTAAAATCAGCATACGGATCGTCTTCATCTTCCGCTTCCCGGCTAAGTGCATTATTTAATACAATACTGTCCGCATCCCGCTGCATAATTTTATCAGCAACACTCGCGGGGATAATCGCGTATTCATTCACGTCGCTGTTATCAATAACTAAACGGGCAATGGCGAGACGACCACTGATCAGCTGCGTCTGAGTAATCTTATCCACAATCGCTTTTTTAATAACATTATTATCGGTGAAGTTAAAACTGATATCGCCTTTTGAAATAGCGATTCTGTTCATTTCAATAAGCTGTTTTACCTGCGCTTTATATTCTTTAGATAACGCGGCTTGTTTTTGCTGGTCGCTCAACTGTTTATCGCGCTCAGATTGTACTTTTTTGTTTTCTTCCACAGCCTCTCTTGCTTCACGTGCCTGAACCCGTGATTTTTTAGCTGTTCTCTGAACTTTAGCTACCTTTTTGCTGGTTACCAGCCCGGCTTTCAGCATCTGCTCTTGTAAGGTGAGTTTTGTCATTTTCGTTTCTTTTTCGTTTTCGTTTCTGAACCGGTTGAATAATGGGTGGGATTATACCTGTAATTTTCAGCGCTGTATCACGCTGCCAAACCCGGCAAGTCAATGGTTTTACCGGTATATCAGTGTAAATCCGGCAGTAGTCTGAAGTTTACCTTCACGAATTTCAGGTGCAACCTGATAATAGCGACCACTGACAGAAAAATGATAAACACCTCTGATTACCTCATAGCTGTTTTCCACATCCCACTGAGTGTCGTCATTAATATAAACCGGCGCATCCGTACCGAGCGGCTTGATATTATTATCAATTAACACCTGAACACCGACACCTTTTGCTGCATTTTGTCCGGTCAGATTATTAAGCAAAACCCCCTGACGCCGCAATGCCCCTGATGCTTCATTTCCGGCAATAGCTTCAAAAACAGATGCACGGATATTACGGATAATATTCGTCCCCGCGCAATCAATATACACATCCACACTCTGCGGACCATTATCACCATAGGCGGTACTGCCTGTTCCGGAAAACTGAGCAGAACTGACTTTGCCGAGGCTGAGAAGTTGCTCCCGGTTGGAAAAGCGGTAACGGCAGGACTCTTTCAGATATTTGACAGAAATATTGCTGACTTTTTTCAGCGGAATCGTCCAGCGTCCGTCCAACTCAATGGCTCCGCTGCGGTTATATATTGAAATAGCAACAGGATAAGGTGAATTAACATTCACCGGCAGATAAGCGAGTCCGTTATTGTCATCCGGCTGTTCATTGGTTCTGACCAGTGTCACTTTAACGCCCAGTGCGAACTGAGCCGTCGCGGTACAACTGATATCAATGTCTGATGCGCCGGTTGTGCTTATCTTACTGTACCTGGTGATAGCCGGATTAACATAAGTCCCTGAAAATGCACCGCCGATATCCAGCCGGTAACCCACTCCCGGCACATTTGACTGAATAATGGCATAGCCGTCTTTCTCGCCCAGAACAGTACCAATTCCTTCCGCAGTCACTGATGCACGGTACGTTTCACCTTTTGTACACTTAAACCTGGGCGATGAATAACTTGTATGAAAATGCGGAATATATTCGGTTTCAATTAATCGTCCGCTGGTATCACGGATAGGCTCACCAAATTCGTAGCTGCCGGAGTTAAATACGCCGATAGTGGCACGAATATTTGTCGCTCCCCGCCAGACAGGGGCAACGTGCCCCTTAATATCGGTAATGGTGCTGAATGCTGATACCTGCATGCTGGTAATCATCAATAACAGGGAAAACAAACAGTTAATTCTCATGATCAATCACCCCGCAGGTCACTGTGACAACTGAAACTTTATCATTCATAAGGTATTTCTGATTAATTGCATTCAGATCTACCTCACACTGACCACCATCAGCCGAATTGGTATCCACCAGAATCTTTGTCAGTTTCTCATTCAGATTCAGGAAGATTTTCCCGCCCTGTCCGACAAACGTAAGTGGCGTATTATCATTACTATAGACGGTGGCGCCAAGGGACAATGCATGCCCCTGTTCATCCGTGGCTTTCAGGACGACCGGCGCACCAATCCGGGTATCCAGCGTCACAAACACCGCACTGCCGGAGCGCGGGATAACCATTCTCTTTGATTCTTCAATGGTGTAATTCTGCCCCAGATCTTTGGTTTCCACGCCGATTAAATTCTTCCGGTAAGGCACTAAATTCGGCTGGATAGCATAACCGGCGCTGTTAGTTGTTGTATCCGCTCCAATAACCTGCGCATTTTCAACACCTTCCGCCTTAATAACAGCGAATGAACTTCCCAGCGTATTGGAGAACAAAAGTCCTCCGCTGTGACCGACTATTGCCCCGGAAGCACTCAGACTCAATGTTTTGGCGTCAGGATAATGGCTGTAATCCGAAGAAAAATCCGCAAATGATGTTTTATAACGCGCTCCGGCCGTTGCATACCGGTTTGCTTCACCGTCATATCTGTCCTGTCCGGCAGATAATGAATAATCGAGATTTTCATTCAGCCGTCCGCTGACACCGGCACCAATATTGCGGGTACTGTCTGAAGAGAGATAATTACTGGTCAGATAGGTGCTGTCACCGACAGAAAGCGGGATACTCAGTGACAGTGAAAAAAGGGTATCTTTATTATATTGGTTATCTGTTTTTTGTAATGACGCAATAACACCGGCATCAAAAACCGTTGCCGAATAAGAGAGTGTATATTGTTTGCTGCTTGCGCTGCTGTTCCAGTAATCCGCCGTTGAACCACTCATACTGATACTGCCGGTGTTATAAGGCAGGCGCTGGCTCATTGATAATGTATATTGGGTTTTCAGTTTATACGCATTATTTTGCTGCTGATCATCATATTGATAATGCGCATCATTTATCTGCATCGCGTTATAAACACTGATGTAGTTCTTAGAATCAAACTGTATAGAAGACAGGTTTATATAGGTTTCGGTTGCCGCAAATGATTTGCTGTAACTGAGTTTATAGGAGCTCCCTTCAAGGGTTTTATCCGTGTCTTTCAGTTGGGCTTTTGCATGAATAACTTCACCATTAAATGCCCCGACGGGTGTATTTATCGTCATACCTGCCGCGCCGGATAAATAATCATTACTGACCACCGTTCCCAGAGAAGCCGATATCCGGTTATTAATACCATAGCGCAGTGACGCATCTGTTACCGGATCACCAAAGACACTATTCCGGTAACGTAATTTACCCACACCAATATCAAAGTCTAATTTTCCCGGGCGGGTAAATGCCAGCCCGCTCTGAACCGGAATGTTCATCTTTTGTACGTCACCACCGGCGCCGATAATATCAACACGCAAATCACCCGAATAATAGAGCGGCAGCAGATCACTTATTTCAAAAGGTCCCGCGGGAACAACTGTGCTGTAAATCTCTGTGCCGGAGTCCGCAAGGTACACTTTTACCTGCGACTGTGTTTTGGCTATTCCCTGAATAATCGGCGCAAAACCGGTTTCACGACTGGATAACATGCTGTTATCATTGCGTAATCTGACACCGCGCAATGAACTGCCATTAGAAAACACAGAGCCGGAATAAAAATCACCGAGTGTCAGTTTTCCTCTGACACTATCAATATCCCGCTCAAGCCAGGTCATTACCGCTGAATATTTATCATCATTAATCTGACTGTCATGGCGCAGACGCCATTTATAAAAATTCACACCTGAGTTTAATGTCAATGAATCGGCGGTATTTTCATAACCTTCCGCACGGGTGGTATAGCGGTTATAAAAATAATTACTGAATATGACGGAATTACCTTCATCCCAATTGTTCGGATTACTTTCCGGCGGGACTGGTTTAAGTAAATCGCGTTGCGGAACAGAAACAGAAAGTTGCTGTTTATTGAAAATAAATTCGAAAAATGATTCGGGTATCAGGTCTGATAAAGAAGAGCAGCTATTTTCATCCTGAGTTTCATATTTCTTATGATACAGCTGAACAAGTGAATCGGTTAATCCCATGGAATCAATTAATTCAGGTGTTAAACAAAGCTGTAATTTCTCATCTTTACTCTCAAGCTTAATGAGAAACTGACCGATGTGCTGTTCATTAATATAAACATCCGTGCTGTATAATCCCGGCATCTGATCATTATCAGTCGCCAGCACACGTAAATCGACATCGTCACTAACTGCGTAATTTTTAATAAATGCAGGGTTAAATTCATAATCATCGTCGTCATTATCGTCAGCCAATACCATGCTGCACGGCAGCATGACCGAGAATAAAATAACCGGCAGATAATTAAACCCTTTCATGAAATTAGCCCAATAACCTTAATTTACTATTTTAACCGAATCTGAACTGCCGCCTGAATCATTAATATAACTAAATTTAATTTCCGCAGACTGACCCGGAACGGTATTTAACCGGCTAATTTTTGCCTTAGTTATTCCGCCGAAAGGTGACATCATGGCTAAACCTGACTGTACGTCATATTCCTGCCCGCCGGTAATAACCCTGGCTTTATCAAGGGTAATATAGAAGGCGCTGTTATTTTTCGCTGACAACCAAATATCTGAACCTTGTTTTGTTATTGTCCAGTCAATCTTATCAACCGCTGTATTGTAATCACCGGCAATAGCCGAAGGCCGGTAAAAGAATTTAAATTTAGATAAAACAGATATTTGCAAGCTGTTTTCAATGTTTTTACTTTTAGGCGGGACATCAAGAACATTCAGTGTAAAAACACTTTCACGATCGGTTGCAAGCGGCTCACCGGTATACAGAATACGGACTGTCTGGACATTACCCGGCTTGATTTTAAATAATGGCGGCAGCACAACAAACGGAGTGTCCTCAATATCTGCCTTTGAGACTTCTTTATCTGTTCTTTTTTCGGAGAAACCTGTTGTCAGCCATACCTGGCTCAGTGCTGTTTTTTCACCGCTGTTTTCAACATTAATGGATATTTCCTTATCATCTGAAGGATATACAAACCGGGTACCGGTTATCACAATACTGGCTGTCGCCGGAATAGCCACTAACGACAGAAAGACAGCTATCATCTTTTTAATCATACGTGTTTTATATACTCGGATAATGATGAGTTAAAGACAAAAAAACAGAAAATGGAAACAGGGTGATTAGAACAAATTCACCGGCCTATTTCCATTATATTTTATAAATATACCCTTATTCATTCAAACTGCAGGTTCGTTGGCTACTCTCAGCCAGCCGGGTCACATAGTTTACTATGCTCCCAGTCTATCTTCCCTTGCCGCCTTCCTGCATCTTGAATGACGTTGGGTATGAATATTATTTATAAATAATTTCGAAATCAACGTTAGATTCTACTAAACCGGGCTCAGAAATACCCAGCGCGTAATACTTGGCAACATAGTTTAACTGAATATTACCTTCTGCTAATTTGGTAAAACCAACATTTTGATTATCTTTATCCATACCCAGTTTAATAAGCTGATCATTCTGGTTGTACAACGCGATATTGACGTTTTTCGCGGTTGTTGTACCCACACCCGCGGTATTCAGCGTTTTCGTGGCTAAGTCAATGTTCGGGCCGACAAAACTTAAACCAACATCTGTTACTGTTTCTGCTGCGGCACATTTTGATAATTGAATGGTAAAAGGTGTTGTGCCTGTTGTATCACCGGCAGTTTGCAGTGCATTAGCGCTGACTTTCGGTAATGTAACCGTTTTATTTTTATCAGAACCTTCAACTACACAGCTTTGTTTTACCACTTCACCTTTAAACGTAATTTTACCATCACCCGCTACAGCACCGGAAGAAATAGCAGCAAAAATAATAGCGGTAATGACATTAATTTTTTTCATGGAGTATATTCTCGTCGTCTCAATAATGAATTTATACCCTTATTCATTCAAACTGCAGGTTCGTTAGCTGCGCTCAAATAGCCGGGTCACATAGTTTATCTATGCTCCCCGTCTATTTTCCCTTGCCGCCTTCCTGCAACTTGAATGACGTTGGGTATAGTTATATTTAGATAGTTATATTTTGATATATTTGGATGTAAGTAACTTAACTTGGAAATACTCTAACATATACGGTCACACCTTTAGAATTGATCTGGCGCAAGTTTTGAATTAGTAAAATTTTAATCCAAAATCAACGTCATTATCAGACTTAAAGTCCTGACTGAATCGCTTCAATTAGCATTAATAACTAATTTAAGCTGTGTAATGCGCTACAAAACAAATTTAGATACTGAACAAGGAGAAAATCTAATGTTCACACAAAGTGAGGAATATATAACTGATTGATTTTTAATGAATTGAATTAATCATCCATATCTTTAATGAATAAATAATGCGTTAATTCTTATTAAAAAAATGCGTTAATCTGGTAGCATTTATTATTAGTAACTAATTTTTAACACATGTAACTAATCGGTTGTAAATATTAAATCAATAACACTATATAAAATATAGAATTTCTTATTTTGATTAAAAAAAACGATCCAATCCTTTCTATTAAAAGTATTGTTTTATTTTATTTTTATTAATGCCGACTTAATATTATCTAATCTATTTTATTATTACAGGATAGCCTTAAAATGCATATTAATAACGAAAACATGCATAGAAATGGTGTTTTTTGACAGGGTAAAACCGAAAAAGGTAAGCGGCATGCACGCTGCCAAGGTTTGGCTCATGAACACACAATGACACAAAACACAAAATGAGACATTCATCACTTTTTAATGTAACGTCATGAAACAGAAATTTCTGTTAATCTTTTGATACACAATAATTTTACAATTGCGGCTTTCTCTGCTTTATTTCTACTGTCAATCGTATAATCTGCCTGCCCGAAATCTGTGGCTCTGTATCAGGATCCTGTAAGGATAAAAACTGCCTATGTCTGTCGTTACACTAATTCTCGTTTTTTTTGCTGGCGGTTATTGCCAGTGTTTTTATCTCCCGTCTGTTGGGTGATAAAATTCCGTTACCTTTTATTCAGATTGCAATTGGTGCCGGGTTATCACTGTTCGGCTTTGATGTGGCGTTTGATCCGCACCTGTTCCTGTTCCTGTTTATTCCGCCGCTGCTGTTTCTGGATGGCTGGCGTATTCCGAAAGAAGCCCTGTTCAGTGATATCAAACCTATTTTCTCCCTGGCTATCGGGCTGGTTTTTGTCACCGTCGTCGGCATGGGATTATTTATTCACTGGCTGATACCTGCCATTTCCCTGGCGGTTGCGTTTGCACTGGCAGCGATCCTCTCACCGACAGACCCGGTATCCGTTGCGGCAATGACCGTTAATGCCCCGCTGCCTTCCCGTATGGCGCACATTCTTGAAGGGGAATCCCTGTTTAATGATGCCAGTGGGCTGGTCTGTTTCAGTTTTGCCGTTACCGCGGCACTGACCGGAACATTTTCCCTGCCGGAGGCCACCGGTAAATTCGTTCTTGTTGCACTCGGCGGTATTATTGCCGGGCTGTTAATTGCCCTGATTGTCGGCAAAGTAAACCAGTTCCTGGTAAAACGAACGGGGGAAGACCCGGCTATCCAGATAATGATCAGCCTGATGATCCCGTTTGTTTCTTATCTGGCAGCTGAGCACCTGGGTGTCTCCGGGATCCTCGCAGCAGTCGCTGCCGGTATTGCCATGCACTATGAGCGGATTGTCGGGCGTATGCAGTCTGCCACCCGCATGCAGAGCAAAGCGGTCTGGGATACGGTGCAGGTCGCACTGAACGGGATGATTTTTATTCTGCTGGGTGAACAGTTACCGGCAATGTGGCGTTCAATTCCTGAAGTGGCGGCGGATGCCGGTGCCGCAGAGCCGTGGATGCTCCTGGCGTATGTGGTGATTATTACTGTCGGACTGGCGCTGCTGCGTTTTTCCTGGGTATGGATCTCCATGACCCTGACGGTTTTCCATCAGCGCCGTAAAGGTAACGAGCAGACAATGCCACATCTGCGCCTGATGGCGATTATGGCAACAGCCGGTGTCCGTGGTGCCATTACACTTGCCGGTATTCTGACGCTGCCGCTGCTGCTTAATGACGGCACACCGTTCCCGCACCGCGACCTTGCCATCTTCCTCGCCATGGGCGTGATTCTGTTCTCGCTGGTGATCGCCGCCGTCGCCCTGCCAATCCTGACAAAAGGGCTGAGTACAGACTTACCGCATAATAATGATGAGTTAAATGCCCGCTTTACACTGAATGAAGCGGCCATGAATAACCTGCGGCTGCAAATGGCAGAGCCGCTGGAAGATATAGATGAAATGACACTGCGCACTGAAGTAGGGACTCACTTACTGGAGATCTACGGTCGCCACCTGGACAGTGACGGTGATGAGAAAACCGCGAATTTTGACTGGCACAATGTTATCCGCATGGAGCGGCGCATGTCTCTGATTGCCCTGCGCGCAGAGCGGGAAGCGCTGAAACAGTTGCGTAAAAGTAAAAATATCAATGAGCATACCTATGTTCATCTGATACAGGAGCTTGATCTGAAAGAAGAAGCGCTGAAGCTCGCGCTGCATTAAAAAAAATAACCAGCCGCGCCATTCCCGGCGCGGCTGGTTTTTATGTTACCGTTAATTCGCTTCAAACAGAGGCAGGCTTTGCAGTCCGGTGATCATAATGGAACGTAAACTGGAAAATAACCGCCAGCACAACAGTATAGGAAGAGAAAATCAGCCAGATTGACTGCCAGTCTTTCACACCATCAACTGTAAACATATCGACAACCATACCGCTGATAATCGCCCCCGCATAAGCCCCCACGCCGTTGACCATCATCATAAACAGCCCCTGCGCACTGGCGCGGATTTTTGAGCTGACGGTCTGTTCAATAAAAATCGAACCGGACACGTTGAAGAAATCAAATGCGCAGCCATACACAATCATGGACAGCACGAGGAAGAAGAAACCGATTGATACCGGTTCACCAAAGGCAAACAGTCCGAAACGCAGTGTCCATGCCACCATACTGATCAGCATGACTTTTTTAATACCGTAGCGCTTGAGAAAGAACGGAATGGCAAGGATAAACACGACTTCCGCCATCTGAGAGACAGAAAGCAGAATGGACGGATACTGTACCACCAGCGAATCCTGATATTCCGGAATACGCGCAAAATCATGCAGAAACGGACTGCCGAACGTATTGGTGATTTGCAGTACCGCACCCAGCAACATGGCAAACAGAAAGAAAACAGCCATTGTCGGCTGTTTAAACAGCACAAAGGCATCCAGCCCGTAACGCTGTGCCCAGGTCGTATTACCCGTCTGTTTCACCACCGGAATCGCCGGCAGAGTCAGAGAGTAAACCGCCAGCAGCAGAGATGCCCCCGCCGCGATATACAGCTGAGTATTACTCAGTTCAAACTTCATCAGACTGACTGTCCACATCGCTGCGATAAAACCGATGGTTCCGAACACGCGGATAGCAGGGAAATGCGACACTGAATCCAGATTATATTTTTGCAGGCTTGCATAACTGACGGAATTTGACAGCGCAATCGTCGGCATAAATGCCATCGCATTAATCAGCATTACCCAGAACAATACATGTACATCGGTGACGGTTGCGGCATAAAAAAGTGCGCCCGCGCAGATCAGATGACACAAACCATAGAGCCGGTTTGCCGGAATAAATTTATCCGCAATAATGCCCACCAGACCGGGCATGATAATCGCAGCCAGCCCTTTGGTGCTGTAAATCCAGCCCACATCTGCGCCGGTAAAATTCAGGGTTTTTATCATGTATGCGCCGAGGGTGATAAGCCAGGCGCCCCAGATAAAATACTGGAGGAACAACATCGCTTTCAGTCTGATTCTGATATCCATGGGTATCTCCGCTGAGATAAAGAGGGAAAAGGCCGCCAACGTCCCATGATGTCAGGGCGGCCAGTGAACACCATTCAGAAACGGGTAATAATCTCTGTGACCAGTTTCAGGAATGTCCCTTTTACCCGTTCAGCAGTTTCAATCACTTCATCATGACTCAGCGGTTGATCCAGAATTCCGCACGCCATGTTAGTCAGGCAGGAAATACCCAGGGTTTCGATACCGGCATGGCGCGCAACCAGGGCTTCCGGTACAGTCGACATTCCAACCGCATCTGCGCCCAGCGTGCGGATCATGCGGATTTCAGCCGGTGTTTCATATACCGGACCTGTCCACCAGGCATAAACCCCTTCACGCAGTGTCACGCCCTGCTCAGCAGCAACGTCTTTCGCTATCCCGCGCAGGTTTTTACTGTATACCTGACTGACATCCAGGAAACGCACACCCAGGTCCGGATTATTCGGCCCGATCAGCGGATTATTTGCAGTCAGGTTAAGATGATCCGTAATCAGCATCAGGTCGCCCGGCTGAAAACCTGTATTTACTGCACCACAGGCATTGGTAATAATCAGTTTTTCCACACCCAGCGCTTTCATCAGACGAACAGGAAAAGTCACCTGATCAAGTGAAACGCCTTCGTAATAATGGAAGCGCCCTTTCATCGCCACCACATTCTGACCACCCAGTGTGCCGATAACCAGCTCATTGGCATGACCGACGGCGGAAGAACTGGCAAAATGCGGGATATCGTTATACGGGATACGCACTGCGTTTTCCAGAATATCGGCAAACGGTCCCAGACCGGATCCTAAAATGATCCCGATAGTCGGTTTGATGGTTATCTGTGCTTCAACAAACGCCTTGCTCTCTGCAATATCGGCTGTGAGATGCATTATTTATCTCCTGAATTAGTCCGGCATGTAACTATAAGTGAAGTATATGGTGCGATTGTAGATCAGATGTAAACATGGAAATACGATCTTCTTCTCAATATGAGAAAAAGATTTCACTTATAATGATGAAACAGGTGTGACCCGTAAAAGAAGGAGATTCGGGCTTATGGCGCTATCCGGCATACTCAGTGAGTTTCGGTCATCCAAAAATTCCAAAACCCGCAAACTGAAAGCACTCTGGCAAATTATCCTCAATGACGGACCTGTCCGCGCGGACACGCTGTCAGAAAAAGCCAATATGAACGCCGCAACCTGCGCCCGGCTGCTCGATGAACTTATCAGACTCGGCCTTATCTCTGCCGGGGAACTCGGGCAATCTACCGGCGGGCGCAAACCTATCCTTTACAGTGTCAATCCGGACAAAGGCCGTCTCGCCGGTATTGAAATCAGTAATATTTACTCCACCATTGTGCTGCAAAATTTCAGACTTGATGTGCTGGCAACCTGTAAAATCAAGGCGACCGGACAGGAAACCCCGCAGGTATTGCTGGAGAAATTGCTCACACGGTTGCAGACTCTGCTGGAAGAACACCATCTCACCACCGGCGATTTAGCCGGCATCGGTATTGCCGCAGACTATACTCTGCCTGCGGGCAGTGACCGGCAGGCAGTAAATGAATATCTGATCCCGCACCTGAAAGAAATGGCGGAAACCCGGACCGGATGTCCGGTCACTATCGGCAGTGGTGTCAATTTTGCTGCCCTTGCGGAATACCGCCTGCGTCACAAACAGAGCCGCCGCCTGTTTTTCACCACCTGTGATGCGGAGATCCGCAGCAGTACCATTCTCAGTGAACCCATCCGTTTTATGCCGCCCGGTACAGAAAATGCGTTTGGTCATATGACGCTCGACCTTCGCGGACGCGCCTGTGAATGTGGCACCTTTGGTTGTCTTAACCAATACGGCTCAATGGAGGCTATCCGCAACACGGTAATTCAGCATCTGCGGCGCGGTAAACCATCAGTCATTACCACACTGGTCAGTGATGAACAGGAAATTGATTATCATGTGATTTTTAAAGCGATTGAACTGGCTGATCCCCTCTGTACCGAAGCACTGGAAGAAGCGGCTTACTATTACGGGCAGGCGATCGCCAATATCATTCTCTCTTTTCAGCCCGATGTCGTGGTCTGCGGCGGAACGCTCACGCCAAAACATACGTTTTTTGCCACTGTGCAAAAAACAGTGGCGCAAAAACTCGCCGGATTTCCGCAAATCGATACCCGGATAGTCGCCGCATTTGATTCCTACGAGATTGTTTCACAGGGTGCGGGCGCAATGGTACTGGAGAGCCTGCTCAGTGATAATCCCTGATTTATTGCGTAGTTAATCATCTGAATCAGTGTATACCTATCACGACCTGCGCAGTATCTCCCTCACTGCGCTATCTTTTTCTGAATCCCGGGCAGACACAGCATCCGGGATTGATAAGCCACCTGATGTCCGTATACTTCCCATCGTATTGTTAAAAAAATAATAAAAATTTCATTGCAGTTGTTAAGGAAAAACTATGTTTAAAAAAATCGCGCTCTCCCTGTTGCTGGTAACCGGCAGTTTTATGCTGACCGCCTGCGGCAGCGAACCACCGGAAGCGGTAGCACAACAGTTTTACAGCGCCGTTGAGAAAAAAGATGCAGATAAAGCCTATGATCTGCTCGCCATCCCTGAAAAAGATAAAAAGAAAAACGAGATGGAAATCAAAGGTAAAGTACAGATGATTGTCGGGGATATGGCCGGACGCATCGCCAAAAACGGTGGCGTAAAAAGCACTGAAGTGAAATCTGTTGATATTGATGAGGCGAAAAAACGCGCCACGGTTATCCTGACCGTCCGTTTTAATGACGGCAAACAGAAAGATGAGCGCTTCCTGCTCACTCAGGAAAACGACGACTGGAAAGTTATTCTGCGCTGATGATCCCCCGTATATCCGCCGGGAGCCTGCTCCCGGTCCTGTTTTTTATCTCATTGTCACTCAGCGCATCCCCTCTGCCGCCCGGCATTCAGAGCGGCGACCTTATCTTCCGTGATGGCGGTGAAGCCATCAGTGACATTGTCAGAACCGTGGATAACAGCGGGTTCAGCCACGTCGGTATGCTTGATATTGCCCCGGACGGCGTTTATGTTATTCATGCCACGCCACAGGAGCACCCGGGCGGAATAGCCGGTGTTAACCGGGATACTCTGGATTTTTTTATCCTTCATGCCAAAAACGGGCAGGTCAGTTATTACGCCGTACAGGCAGATGACGCTCATCACCGGCTCGCCCGTGACAATGCCTTGTCACAAACCGGCACACCTTTCAGTATCAATCCGCAGGAAGGGCTTTATTGTACCCAACTGGTGGCACAGGCCTGGCAGTCCGCCGGGCTGACAATTATTAACGGTAAAACCCGTCTGAGTTTACCGATGGTCGAAGAACCGCTAATCTTACCGGAAAATCTTACCCGCTCGCCGCTGCTCCGTCGTATTCCGTGAGTCTCCGCCTGCGGGCAGCAAAATCGTAATACGGGGAACAATATGGAGTTAATTTTTCTGGGCACCGGTGCCGGTGTTCCGTCAAACAACCGCAATGTCAGCAGCCTGGTGCTGGATCTCAAATCATTACAGCGCGGTTTATGGATGTTTGACTGCGGCGAAGGCACGCAACACCAAATTCTGAGAAGCCCGGTAAAAATCCCGAAGCTGGAAAAAATCTTTATCACCCATCTGCACGGCGACCATATTTTTGGTCTGCCGGGGCTCTTATGCAGCCGCTCTATGGGCGGATGCGAAGAACCACTCACACTTTTTGGTCCGGCGGGACTGGCGCAGTTTGTGGAAACCACCCTGAGCCTGAGCGGCTCATACCTGACCTTCCCGCTGGAGATTATTGAGATAGCGGAAGAAGGCGTGATTTATGATGACGGACAATTGAAAGTCAGCGCTTACTCACTTGAGCACCCTGTTGTCAGCTATGGTTTCCGTATCGAAGAGTATGATAAGCCCGGCGCACTGGATGCTCAGCGTCTGAAAGATGATGGTGTACCGTCAGGTCCGTGGATGCAGGCGCTGAAAAAGGGTAATGATGTAACCCTGGATGATGGCCGGGTTATTCATGGTGCTGATTATCTCGGCACACCACAGCGCGGGCGGCATCTGGTGATTTTCGGGGATACCGCGCCATGTGAAAACGCGCTGAAACTGGCACAAAACGCCGATGTGATTGTTCTGGAAGCCACCCTGGACAGCTCGATGACAGAAAAAGCCAACAGTCGCGGACACTCATCCACAGTACAGACCGCCACACTTGCACGCGATGCCGGGGTAAAAACGCTGATCGCCACTCACTTCAGCGGGCGCTATAGCGCAGAAGATTGTGAGCGTTTACTTCGCGAATGTCAGGCGATATTCCCGGAAACCGTTTTCGCCTACGACCATATGGTATACACAATTTAAGCCCGGACATGGCGGGGGTGTTATCACTGTTATACTGATTTTGATATAGTGGCTTTTATATCATCCTATAACACATTGCCGGAGATTTTATCATGCTGCCCGCCCACGATTACGCTAATGACCTGATTTTATTCGCGCTTATTGTGGATTGCGGCTCTTTCAGCAAAGCCGCTGAAATGGCGGGTGTTACCGGCTCCGTGCTCAGTAAACGGGTCGGACGGCTGGAAAAAGCCCTCGGCGCACGCCTGCTTTACCGCACCACCCGCAGCCTGTCAGTGACAGAAAATGGTCAGGTACTGTATCAGCATGCAAAATCCCTCACCGGTCAGGTTCACAGCGCTTTGCAGGCGGTCAGTGCAAACAGTGATGAACTGACCGGACTGATACGTATGTCAGTACCCACTATCTCCGGAGAACTGGTTCTCAGTGACAGCGTGGCTGAGTTCTGTGAAAAATACCCGAATGTGAAAGTGGAAATGCATCTGGAGAACCGGTTTGTTGACCTGGTAAATGAAGGTATTGATCTCGCCATCCGCACAGGAATGATGAGTGATTCCAGCCTGATAGCCCGCCCGCTTATCGATTCTCACTGGGTGATCCTCGCCTCACCCCGCTATTTGGAAAAACACCCTGCACCACAAAACCCGGAAGATCTGCTGACACATAACTGCCTGACTTACACCTATCAGCAAAGCGGCACATCAAACTGGCTGATGAGACGCCCGGATACCGGGGAGATTTATGAGCTTCAGGTGAGCGGTAATATCGCGTTTAACAATGCCCGCGCCATCCGTAAAGCCCTGCTGGGCGGACATGGCATTGCAATGGTGCCGCGCTGTATGGTGCATGAAGATTTAGACGCCGGATTATTAACTGAAGTGCTGCCCGGCTACAGCGGGAAAAAACTCGGCGTTTACGCGGTGTATCCTTATACCCGACACCTGCCGATGAAAATCCGTCTGTTGATTGATCATATTCAGCAATCTTATCAGGCTATCCGTCCCTATTTCGGCTGATACCCTTATTCATTCAAACCGCAGGTTCGTTGGCTGCAGCTTGAATGACGTTGGGTATAGTTATCAATCTATTAGTCGTTTTTTTGGAATTTCTCTATCGCCCTGAACCGCTTAATTAATGTGACCCCATCCTTTTATCATACAAATAAAACTCATACCTTATTGATAAACAATAATTTTAAATTACAGAAATATATTCATTAATTCCTGTTTTTCACTACTTTTATCTGTTTTGTAATTGTTAAAAAAAATGCAGCATAGATTATTCATTTCGGTTGTGATTAAAATAATTGTGTAATAAAAATTTAACGACCCCCTACAACCAATATACCCAACGTCATTCAAGATGCAGGAAGGCGGCAAGCTCCGACCGCCGGGGAGCATACATAAGTATGTGACCCGGCTGGCTGAGCGAAGCCAACGAACCTGTAGTTTGAATGAATAAGGGTATACAACAATAATAATATCTGAGGGCATTATGGCTATTTTTTTCAGTCTTGCACCTATCGTGATGTTAATCTGGATGATGACAAAACGCCGCAGTATCCCTTCCTACATTGCATTGCCGCTCACAGCGACAGTGGTACTTTGTATTCAGTTGTTCTGGTTTAAAACCGATTTTACGCTGCTCGGTGCCAATATTATTACTGCGTTTATGTCTGTTCTGACCCCGATAACCATTATCGCCGGGGCCATTATGCTAAATAAACTGATGCAGATAAGCGGCGCGGAAAATGTTGTCCGTAACTGGCTGGAGAACATCAGCCCGAACCCGGTCGCACAACTGATGATTATCGGC
Source organism: Morganella psychrotolerans (assembly GCF_001676155.1). Taxonomy (GTDB): domain Bacteria; phylum Pseudomonadota; class Gammaproteobacteria; order Enterobacterales; family Enterobacteriaceae; genus Morganella; species Morganella psychrotolerans. Next base: position 123,295 of record NZ_LZEW01000023.1, read on the forward strand.
TGGGCATTTGCATTTACGATTGAAGGTGCCAGCGGGTTCGGCACACCGGCGGCGATTGCCGCACCCATCCTGGTGGGTCTGGGCTTTCCGGCAATGCGGGTCGCATTACTGACGCTGGTGATGAACTCCGTGCCTGTTTCATTCGGTGCGGTCGGTACGCCGACCTGGTTTGGTTTTGCCAATCTCGGGCTGTCAGAAGAGAGTGTGTATCAGATAAGCCATTATTCTGCCCTTATTCACTTTGTGGCAGCATTCTTCATTCCGCTGCTGGCGCTGCGCTTTATTGTCAGTTGGCAGGAAATCCGCCGTAATATCGTGTTTATTCTTCTCAGTGTCCTCTCCTGTACTGTGCCATATCTGCTGCTGGCGCAGGTTAATTATGAATTCCCGGCACTGCTGGGCGGTGCGATCGGTCTGGGTATTTCTGTGGTAATTGCCCGTGCCGGAATCGGACTGACCAAAACAGAGCAGAAACAAGAGAAGAAAGTCATTCCGTTCGGTCAGGTTATCAAAGCGATGGCGCCGACATTACTGCTGATCGCCATTCTGATTGTGACCCGCATCCACCAGCTCGGGATCAAAGGTCTGCTCAACAGCACCAATGTTATCTGGGAAGGCACGCTTGGTTTCCTCGGACATATCACGCTGAGTGATGCATTGATTGTCCGCCTGAGTAATGTCTTCGGCACCCCGGCGGCGGCAGATTACAAAACCCTGTATGTCCCGGCACTGATCCCGTTCTTTCTCGTCGTGATCATCGGCATTTTTCTGTTCAGACTGACGCGCGGGCAGGTAAAAACCATGTTTGTGCAGACCGCACAACAGACAAACAAGCCGTTTATTGCCCTGTTTGGTGCGCTAATCATGGTCAATCTGATGATGCAGGGCGGTGAAAATGCGCCGGTTTATATTATCGGGCGTTCGCTTGCAGGTGCCACCGGTGAAAACTGGCTCTGGTTTGCCTCCTATCTGGGTGCGCTCGGCTCGTTCTTCTCCGGCTCCAATACCGTATCAAACCTGACCTTCGGCGGTATTCAGCAATCTATTGCACAGACTACCGGGCTTAATGTGAATTTAACCCTGGCGCTGCAATCTGTCGGCGGGGCAATGGGCAACATGGTGTGCCTCAATAATATTATCGCGGTCTGCACTATCCTCGGGATCAGTAATGCAGAGGGATCGATTATCAAAAAGACGGTGGTTCCGATGTTTATTTACGGGCTGATTGCAGCCGGGATGGCGTTTATCCTGACGTTAGGTATACACGGCACTGATTTTGTTACAGACATTAAATAGGTATTAAAGATGATTATTTCTGCTTCAACGGATTACCGGGCAGCAGCCAAAGCCAAATTGCCACCCTTTCTGTTCCATTATATTGATGGCGGGGCTTACACAGAGCACACCCTGAAACGCAACACGTCAGATCTTGCGGATATCGCCCTGCGCCAGCGTGTGCTACGTGATATGTCTTCCCTCAGCCTGGAAACAGAGCTGTTTGGTGAAAAGCTGGCGATGCCGGTCGCCCTTGCGCCTGTCGGGCTGACAGGGATGTATGCCCGGCGCGGGGAAGTGCAGGCAGCAAAAGCGGCAGCAAATAAAGGTATTCCGTTTACCCTTTCCACCGTTTCGGTCTGTCCGATTGAAGAAGTCGCTCCGGCAATTGACCGCCCGATGTGGTTCCAGCTCTATGTTCTGCGTGATCGCGGCTTTATGAAGAATGCACTGGAGCGCGCCAAAGCCGCCGGGGTAAAAACCCTGGTGTTCACTGTGGATATGCCGGTGCCGGGCGCGCGTTACCGCGATGCGCATTCCGGAATGAGCGGTCCGAATGCCGCCATGCGCCGGATATTTCAGGCAATGGTGCATCCACGCTGGGCGCTGGATGTCGGGCTGCTGGGTAAACCGCATGATCTGGGCAATATTTCTGCCTATCGCGGCGAGCCGACCAAACTGGAAGATTATATCGGCTGGCTGGGTGCAAACTTCGATCCGTCCATTTCCTGGAAAGATCTGGAGTGGATCCGTGAATTCTGGGAAGGTCCGATGATCATCAAAGGTATTCTGGATGCGGAAGATGCAAAAGACGCAGTCCGGTTTGGCGCAGACGGTATTATTGTCTCAAACCACGGCGGACGTCAGCTCGACGGCGTGCTATCCACTGCCCGCGCCCTGCCTGCTATTGCTGACGCCGTAAAATCGGATATTACTATTCTGAGTGATTCCGGAGTTCGCAACGGGCTGGATGTGGTGCGGATGATCGCGCTGGGGGCAGATTCTGTTCTGCTCGGACGCGCGTTTGTTTATGCGCTGGCGGCACACGGACAGGCCGGTGTTGAAAACCTGCTTGATCTGATTGATAAAGAAATGCGTGTGGCAATGACCCTGACCGGCGCCAAAACAATCCGCGATATTTCCCGCGACTCACTGGTTAATCTGCCGGGCTGATTTACGATTTTATCTCTTTACTGAAGCCACTCTCCGGAGTGGCTGAGATTGCCGACATTGCAGGATAAAACGGGGTTTTTCCTGCAATGTGTTATCAGCCGAAAATCAATAAATTGATTTTCCTGGTTTATTTTACAACCTCTCTTGGTCGTCACCAAACCTTGTAGGTTTGTCAACGGCCTGAGCCACTCTCCGGAGTGGCTTTTTTTTGTTTTATGTTGTTTTGATTCTCATTTACACCGTTTAATCAGATCACTATCACATAAAACAACATATAACAAAATAATTACATAATAATCAAATAGTCACTAATCCATATAAATATCAAAATATCAGCCAATACAACCACATTACCAGATTAATGCAGCCATTTAATCCGACAAAGCCCCATGGCATGATTGTTTTATAAATAAGACGCCTTATTTTGATGTGTTGCTTTGCTTTGTTATGCCATGCAATATCAACAAAAAACAACAATAAGTCGTTACTTACCCTGAACCCCTGAGGTCCGATTATGAAAAAGATTGTAATACTGGGCAGTAGTGGCGGGAATCTGTACAACCTCGGTGGTGCAGATCCTGAAAAACTTCTGAGCGAGATTTACACACAATGTCATTCCGCAGATATCTGTATTGCTGCTGTTCAGTTTATTGCAGCACAAGCATCAATGGATGTCGCCAAACCCACAACCGCAGCAGCAGTTTTTACCCTGACAGAAGAGGATGCCATTCCTGCTGTTACCTTTTCCGGCACACTGGCGCAAGTCAATGATGCTGTGCGTGACAGCGATGCCCGGATTGCACAGCAGATAGAACAAGGTGAAATCGACGGCATTATTGTGATGAGCGGCGACCCGCACAATGCTAACCGGCTGGCACTTGCGGCAGCAGCAGCAAAGAAAGTCCCGGTTGTCGGCACAGGCGGTACATCTATGGCGCACATTGCAGCAAGTGGAGCCAATGTGATTGCCACCTCCGGCACCACAGGTACCACCAGCAGAACCCGCGCCATCTCATTTGCCTCTTCCCTGTGCAAACACTGGGGCATTAAATTCCGACCGATTTTAGGTGCGGCTAATACGCCGGGCGGTCCTTCTGATAAAAGCCTGCTCAAACGGATGAATATCCGCGGCATTATGATCCCCGCACTGCCCGGCTTTATCGCCATGGCAATTGTGCTGGCGCTGAGTCACATTCCGGGACTCGAAAGCCTGGATGCTATCTTCCAGTTACTGCTTAAAGGTCTGCCGGTGATTGTTGCCGTGATTGCCGCCAAGCAGGTTTCTGAGCTGGATGAAGTTTCTATTGTCGCCGGTGTGGTTGCCGGGGTGCTCTCTGTTGAAGGCGGGCTGATCGGCGGGATCGCAGGCGGGATCATGGCCGGTGTGTTTGTCCGCTATCTGTTTACGCTGTGCCTGAACTGGAAATTCCCGATGACCACCGTCAACATTGTGGCAGGCGGGATTTCAGGACTGGCAGCCGGTCTGATTATGTATTACTTCCTCAGCCCGCTGGCGCTGATGGGCGGTAACTACATCAAACTGGCACTGGAAAGCACACTGGCATTCAGTCCGGTACTGGCGGGTTTACTGGCAGGATTAGTTATCTGGCCGGCGATCCTCGGCGGTGTTTATCACGCGGTTATCCTCCCGCTGGTGTTACTGGAGATGGAAAAATCCGGCGTCAGCTTCCTGGGTGCTGTTGATATGGTCGGGCTGGTGATGGTCGCGGCAGGTATTAACCTTGCTAATGTCATCGCACCGCGCGAACGCAGTGAAGCCGCTGTTGCCGCACCGGGACTGCTGATTAATATGGGGTTCGGCACCTTTGTTGAGTCCGCTTATCCCTTCATGTTTGCCAATAAAATTGTGTTCGGCGGGGCCATTCTCTCTGCCGGTATCGGCGGCATGATGCTCGGTATGTTTGATGTTAAAGGCGTGGCGTATGTTCCGGCATTTGCCTCCCCGTTCTTATCCAACAACGCGGTATACATGGCGCTGACCATGACCGTTATTCTGATTTTAACCTGTACCATTACTGTCATTGCCAACCGTTTCAGTGCAGTGACATCCGCGAAAGCGGCGGGCTGATTCAAAGACTATACCCAACGTCATTCGAATTGCAGGCAGGCGGCAAGGGAAGATAGACGGGGAGCATAGACAAACTATGTGACCCGGCTGGCTGAGTACCGCCAACGAACCTGCGGTTTGAATGAATAAGGGTATATACAGCAATACTAAGTGTGAAAAATATCACACGCCAACACCAGGGCTTTATTAAAACGGCACTTTAAAGTGCCGGTAACTAAAAAAATAATGAATGTAAGAGGTTAATATGTTTATAGGTGATATGAATAAAAAACGTGAACAGGCAATGGTAAAAGTAAGAAATGCTATTGCGCTGCACAACGGGCAGACACTGCTCAGTACAGGTATCACCGGTGATGACGCGCGACTGGCGAAAGCTGTGTGTGATGCCGGGGTGAAAATGCTTGAACCAAACCACCCGGCACTGGCGCTGGCGCGCGGACACCGTGGTGTGAATAACATGCACGCCGCAGAGCAAATCCGCCATGAAATCTCCACCACGCAGATGGCAGAAGCGGTTAACGGTATTCGTAATGTTATTCCTGATGATGTGTTTATTACTGTCGGGATCGCCGGTGGTTTCACTGAAACCATCCCGGTGCCGGTCACAGAAGAAGACATTTTACAGATTGCCCGCGCAGGGGCTGACGGGCTGCACACGCATAAATCCACCTTTGAAGACCTGGCGGATATTGTCAATCTGGCGCACCGTTTTGGTCTGACCGTTGATGCCTATATTGGTCATCCGGATGATTTACACACCTTTGGCATTCCGGCGGAAACCCCGGAAGACGTCGCAAGAGTCGCGAAGAAAATGGAAGCCATCGGCGTGGATATGATTGGTCTGATGACCGGTATGAGCTACGAAGGTGTGGGTGCCGGTGAAATTCCGGAGCAAATCAAAGCCCGCCTGAAAGCACTGGTTGGCGCAGTGAGTGTACCGACACTGGCGGAAGGCGGAATTAACGTCGCCAATGCCAAAGCATTTAAAGAAACCGGCGTACATATTTTAGTGGTTGGTACAGCGATTGATAATGTGGTGTGTCAGGCGGCAGCGCAGGTCACCCAATCCTTTATTCATCACAACTGATTGTTATCCAATGCGGGAGCCTGCTCCCGCTGAGGTTTTTTATGACAACACTGGCTATCGATCTCGACGGCACATTACTTCATCCTGACAATTATATTTCAGCTGCAAACCGGCAGGCATTACTGGCGCTCCCGGCTGAAACCAATATTGTTATCTGTTCTGCCCGCCCGCTTCAGCCTATTCTTTCTCTGCTTGATAATGCAGACCTGCACACTGTTATCCGGGCTGTCGGGGCATTTAACGGCGCAGTTATTTATGATTGCCGCACACACTCAGTACTGAGCAAAACCACACTTTGTCCGGCTGTGTTATCTCAGTTACAACCTGTCCTGCAATCCATTCCCTGCGGCTGGCATGCATTTACCACGGATGCCCTGCTCTGCCTGCCGGGCGAACGCGCCGACTATACAACACACGAAGCCGCCCTGTTTGGTCTGCCGGTCAACACAGTGACAGCCGATGAATTATTCAGCCGCGCTGATATTCTCAAAATTACCCTGTGCGGTGATGCGCAGGATCTGGCTCTGCGGGTACAGACACTGCGCCCGGAACTGCCGTCAGCGCTGCGGACATTTTTTACCGATCAGCACTATTTTGAGCTGGTGCCGGGATCGGTCAGTAAAGGCGCGGTACTGCATGAACTGACAGCAAAAGGAATTATCCCGCCCGGATCAGTAATGGCTGTCGGCGACCAGGAAAACGATCTCTCTTTGTTTGAAGCCGCCGATATCCGGGTGGCGATGGGCAATGCCGTTCCCGCGCTGAAGCAACATGCCGATTTTATCACCGGCACCTGCCGGGATGATGGTGTTGCCGCCGCACTCCGCCATTTTATCTCCGCATTCCGCAACGGCGGATAATGCGCTAATATTGTTACTGTTTAAGGGCGCGATGAGAACAGCCATGAATCCGGTTAAAAGAAAGCAATATATCCTCAGCCAGTTGGGTCTGAAGGGGGAAATCAGTGTTCAGGATCTTGCTGATGAGCTGAATGTCACCTCAGAAACTATCCGCCGCGACCTCTCCATTCTGGAAAAAGAGGGCGAAATCATTAAGATCCACGGTGGCGCGATGAAGAAAAAAAAGTGTCAGCGAAGGCAGCTTTGAACAGCGCCTTGAACTGAACCGTGATGAGAAAATGATCCTCGCGCGTTATGCCGCAGGGCTTGTCTCTCAACACGACACACTTTATATCGACTCCTGCTCCACGACTCTGCTCTTTTCAGGCTTGCTGCCGATGGTTGCTTTCACTGTCTTTACCAACTCCGCACTGATCGCCGATAAAATTGCCTCACAGAATGCACTGGCGAAAGTCTATGTGCTGGGCGGAGAGTACAGCCATGAATTCCGCGCCAATCTCGGTGCCAAAACCCTGCATGAAATCGACCATATTTATGCTGACTTTGCCTTTGTCGGCGCAGGAGGGATAAGCGGAGACGGGATCCTGGTCAAAAGTGTGGAAGAGGGCATGATCGCGCAAAAAATGCTGGCAAAAAGTAAGCAGAAAATTATTCTGGCGGACTCCAGCAAATTCGGTCAGCAGGGTATTTTAAAAATTGCGGAAATTGCCGGTATCGATAAAATAATTTGTGACGATAAATGGCAAAAAGCTCACGAATTCCGGGATATCTACCCCGAAAAAGTGGTGATCGTGACGTAAGGGGCTCTCCCCTTACGGCTGTAACGGCTCACTGTGATGCCCGGTCATGCGCCCGTCTTTCATGACCACATTAATATTGCCGTCATAAAATTCAGCAAGAAACACCTCTTCGGGATTGTCGACGCCAAGCTTTTTCAGCCCGCTCTCCAGCCAGGCTTCATCATATCCAATCTGTTCCAGCTCGTTTTTACGCGGTACGCCATCTTTCATAATAATCACAGAAGGCATCTGTTTTTTATCACAAATCACCGTCAACTGACCATCAGGCTCTATCTGCGCATAATAAACGTCACTGAACGAATAAATTCCCTGAGAATGCATCCTTGATGCAATATTCAGGATATCAATTTTATTTCGTTTTTCATGGATGCTATCCATGATAAATAACCCGTTTTTTTATAATGGGTATCGGGTTACCTATCGCAACAGAACGAAAAAAAATTAATATGCTTGCTAACCCAATTGACCGCACTGATAAAACTAACGCCAATCAGCAATAAAATAACATATTGTGTTAATGGAATGCTGTCGCTGTATATCACACCGCCGATAATACCGCCAAGGACAAAGTTACCAATAAAATCAACCGGTGTCATTTGTGATAACTGTGTTTTTCCGGAAATATTCATGTGCGTAATCACAATAACAAAACCAATGATAAACTTCACAATAACAAACAGATAATATGTCATGGATTTTCCTTAATCACTGCGTAATTCGACATAATCAATTGAAATAAAAAGAAATAAATAAAGTTTCAATATATTTTACTTCTTATTTTATTTGGCTTTTACTCTCCGGACAGCCATTACCATCACAAAACCGATAGCGGCACTTGTATCTATTATATACTGTATAATTTCTCAGGATTATTAATTAAATAAGAAAAATCATATACAAGCGAAATTTAGTTTTCTATGCTGAATGAGACAATGATATCGTATCATTATATCGCTTAGCAGATACATCGATTTAGTTTTATAATGATATATCACAGATATCTATCTGGTTATTTTACTCAACGTTTTTCGAAGAGGGTTAATCATGAAAAAGACATTATTAAGTTCACTGATCCTGGCGGGTGTTTTTATTTTTGCAACCGGCTGTGATGACAGCAGTAAAACCGATCCTGCCGCACAGAAGGCGCAGGAAGGTGCTGCACAGATTAAGGATGCAGCGGAACAGAAAGCAGGCGAACTGAAACAAGACGCCAAAGATGTCGCAAATGAGACTGAAAAGAAAGCGGATGAACTGAAGCAGGATGCAAAAGAGAAAACAGGTGCGGTCATCGATGATGCCAAAGAGAAAGCCGCCGATATCCGTAATGAGGCGGATAAAAAAGCCGATGAACTAAAGAAAGAAGCGGATAATATTCTCAGTGACGCCAAAGACAAAGGCGAAGACGCTAAAAAAAGCGGCTGAAGAAAAAGCAACAGAGCTGAAAAAGGAAGCTGCTGACGCAAAAGAGGCCGCAGAGAAAAAAGCGGATGAGCTGAAAACACAAGCCACAGAGAAAAAAGACGAACTGAAACAAGACCTGTCTGACAAACTCGGTGATGCACAAAAAGCGCTGAACCAGTAATAATCCGTAAAATAAAGACGAGCCGGAAATCAATAATGTTTCCGGCTTTTTTATTGCTTTATATCATCGGCTTCCCGCTATACCGCGCCGGAATCCAGATAAAATATTTTCATCATTTTCCGGAAAAAAGCCGGATTACTTGCCGCAGAGTGACATTTTTGGCACTATTACCCTCTTTTTTTTATCATTAAGGGGAAATTCATCCAAAATATTACACCCGTTTTTATCCATTTTTGTATCTCTTTATATCCGTAATTTCTGATATTCCCGCACACTTTTGTGCCGGGGTTTTTTATTTATTCGCTACGCTGATGCGTACCGTTTTCAGAAGGAAAGTCCGACGCTTTAGTGCAGTGCATTCACCTTTTACTGCCGGCGTTATCTGCAACTGATATACCCTTATTCATTCAAACTACAGGTTCGTTGCCTGCATCCTGAATGACGTTGGGTAAAAAAGGAATAATTCATGAGTCATCAGGACACAGAACAACCTAAAAAAAATATCAAGATTAATCCGCCCGTTTTTTTCACTTCCGCGCTTATTATTTTTCTGATTGTCGGCTTTGCCGCATTATTTCCCCAGGTGGCAGAAACCCATCTGAAAGCACTACAGACAAGTCTGTTTAAAAATGCGAGCTGGTTCTACATTCTGGCGGTCGCCCTTATTTTAATGAGTGTCACTTACCTGGGATTATCCCGTTTCGGGGACATTAAACTCGGTCCCGACCATGCCCGCCCGGGATACAGTTATATCTCCTGGTTTGCCATGCTTTTTTCCGCCGGTATGGGGATTGGGCTGATGTTTTTCGGCGTGGCAGAGCCGGTGATGCACTACCTTTCGCCACCGGTCGGTACACCGGAAACGGTTCAGGCAGCAAAAGAAGCTATGCGCCTGACCTTCTTCCACTGGGGACTGCACGCCTGGGCTATTTACGCCATCGTGGCACTGATTCTGGCATTCTTCAGCTACCGCCACGGTCTGCCGCTGACACTGCGCTCCGCGCTTTATCCGATAATCGGCGACCGGATTTACGGCCCGATAGGTCATGCGGTCGATATTTTTGCGGTGGTCGGTACCGTGTTTGGTGTCGCGACTTCACTCGGCTTCGGGGTTTTACAGGTCAATGCCGGGCTGAACCATCTTTTCGGGCTGCCTCAGACACAGACTGTACAGGTGATACTCATTGTTATCATCACCTCCCTGGCAACTCTTTCCGTGGTTTCCGGGCTGGATAAAGGCATACGGATACTCTCCGAGCTTAATTTAGGGCTGGCGGTTCTGCTGCTGGCAATGGTCGGTATTTTAGGTCCGACTGTACTGCTGCTGAAATCTTTTGTGGAAAACACCGGAGGATATCTCTCCGAGATTGTCAGCAATACCTTTAATCTTTTCGCTTATGAACCTAAGTCAGATGGCTGGCTGGGCGGCTGGACCCTGCTCTACTGGGGCTGGTGGTTATCCTGGTCGCCGTTTGTCGGCATGTTTATTGCCCGTATCTCCCGCGGGCGCACCATCCGTGAATTTGTGACCGGCGTATTATTTGTTCCTGCCGGTTTTACCCTGCTGTGGATGACATTCTTTGGCAATACCGCGATTGATCTGATTAAAAATCAGGGCGCGACTGAACTTGCCACTGTGGTGAAAGAAGATGTCTCACTGGCACTGTTCCAGTTTCTGGAGTATTTCCCGTTCTCTTCCGTGCTCTCTTTCTTTGCCATGCTGATGGTTATCGTTTTCTTTGTCACCTCTGCGGACTCCGGCGCAATGGTTGTTGATACCCTGGCATCCGGTGGTGATTCGCATACACCTGTGTGGCAGCGGATTTTCTGGGCAGGATTGATGGGCGTGGTCGCGATCACACTGCTGCTGGCAGGCGGATTATCAGCGCTTCAGACGGTGACGATTGCCAGCGCCCTGCCGTTTGCCGCTATTTTGTTAGTCTCCATTTACGGGCTGATAAAAGCATTGCGGATAGACGTCCATAAACGGGACAGTCAGCAGTTAGCTACCATTGCACCGACCGCAAGCCGGACACCGATCCCATGGCAGCGCCGTTTGCGTAATATCGGCTACTTCCCGAAACGTTCACTCGTCAAACGCTTTATCGATGAAGTGGTGTCAGAATCCATGACATCCGTTGCGGCAGAACTGGATAAACAGGGAACACCGAGCCGCATTGATAACAGCCATGATAACCGGCTGACCTTTGAGGTGGATCTGGGCGATGATATGAACTTCCTGTATGAAACCCGCCTGCGTCATTACAATCAGCCCTCTTTTGCTTTATCCGGTCTGAGTGATGAAGAAAAAGATGATGAGCACCGTTACTACCGCGCTGAAATTCATCTCAAAGAAGGCGGGCAGGATTACGATATCATGGGCTGGAACAAGGAGCAGATTATTCACGATATCCTTGACCAATACGAAAAGCACATCCATTTCCTGCACTTAATCGGCAAGAAATAAACAAAACTGACGGCTGTTTTACCCGCGCCGCTACTCTCAGAGGGCAGCGGCGCGGGTATTTTATGGTTGCCCGTTTTCATTATTGCGCTGCGGAAGCGCAATCAGATCGTCCAGCAACGCATAAAGCTGCTCTACTTTCTCCGGCGTAAACTGTTCCTCCAGTGCCTGATAGCCGACTTCCACCTCTGCCTGCACCCGGTGATAGAGTGCAATCCCCTCTTCCGTAAGGGAAAGATAGAGTTTGCGCTGATCACTGAGCGGTTTCATCCGGTGGATAATGCCGGCCTTTTCCATCCGCGTCAGAATGCCGGTCAGGCTCGGGCGCAGAATACAACTTTTCTGTGCCAGGATATGAAAATCCAGAGACGGCGTTTTTGCCAGTATGCGGATAATCCGCCACTGCTGCTCCGTCAGCTGATGGGCTTTCAGTGTCGGGCGGAAGTAGCCGAGGACCACTTCGCGTGCCTGCAAAAGGGCGATAAGTAATGATTCATGCATAATGGGTAATGTCTCCGCGATGTATCCGCATAATAAACCCTTATTCATTCAAACTGCAGGGTCCGGGCTACGTTCAGCCTGCATCCTGAATGACGTTGGGTATAAACATCGGTGTTATCAAAAAAGGCGCAATTTTACCGGGAAACTGCGCAATAGGATATCCTCTGTTAGAATAAAAAGCATACCAGTTGTAAAGACCTAAAAGGACACCCCTTTTATTAACGCTATATTAACAATAAATCAATGGTCTTCTGCTGATATCCCTGTGCCCTCATCATCTTTTTGAGAAAATGCAACGGAGCTCCCTATGTTCACCTCATCGTTAACCGATCCTTCTTTCCCCCTGCTGCGCAACGCAGGCTATATTAATGGTCAGTGGATTGACGCACAAAACAACGCCACATTTGATGTCACCAACCCTGCCACAGGCGCATTAATTACCCGTGTCAGCGACCTGGGTGCCGCTGAAACCCGCATGGCTGTTGATGCGGCGGAAAAAGCACTACCCGGCTGGCGCAGCCTGACGGGTAAAGAGCGTGCCCATATTTTACGCAACTGGTTTGATTTAATTATTGAAAACCGGGAAGAGCTGGCGCAGATCCTGAGTCTTGAGCAGGGAAAACCCCTGACTGAATCCCGCGGTGAAATCACCTACGGAGCCAGTTTTATCGAATGGTTTGCCGAGGAAGGTAAACGTATTTACGGCGAGACAATACCTGCCACTCAGGCCGGTCAGCGGATAGTCACGATCAGGCAACCGATAGGTGTGGTCGGGGCTGTCACACCGTGGAATTTCCCCAATGCCATGATCACCCGCAAAGTGGGTCCGGCACTGGCGGCAGGCTGTACCATGGTATTGAAACCAGCGGCAGAAACACCGCTCTCTGCCCTTGCTCTCGCCGCACTCGGTGAACAGGCAGGTATTCCGGCAGGCGTGTTCAATATTGTCACAGGACTTGATGCAGCGGCTATCGGCGGCGAACTGACCGCAAACCCGGTGGTACGTAAAATCTCATTTACCGGCTCAACGCGCGTCGGCAAACTGCTGATGGCACAGAGTGCGGATACTGTTAAAAAACTCTCTCTTGAACTGGGCGGAAATGCGCCGTTTATTGTCTTTGATGATGCAGATTTAGATGCTGCGGTTACAGGTGCGATGGCAGCAAAATTTCGCAACAGCGGGCAAACCTGTGTCTGTGCCAACCGGCTCTATGTTCAGGATGCGGTTTATGATGCGTTTGCCGCAAAACTGACCGCTGCCGTGAAAACGTTGCATATCGCCCCGGCGACAGATGAAAAAGCACAACAGGGACCACTGATTAACGATGCCGCTATCCGTAAAATTAGTGAACATGTCCTGGACGCCGTCAGCAAAGGAGCGATTGTGCTGACCGGCGGAAAATCCGCGCCACAGGGCGGATTATTTTTTGAACCGACCGTGCTGGCAAATGTAACCGCTGACATGATTGTTACCCGCGAAGAAACATTCGGTCCGCTGGCACCTCTTGTGCGGTTCACTGATGAAGCAGAGGTGATACAGGCGGCGAATAACAGCGAGTTTGGTCTTGCGGCATATTTTTATTCGCGGGATATCGGGCGCGTATACCGCGTGGCAGAAGCTCTGGAGGCCGGGATGGTCGGCATCAATGAAGGCATTCTGTCCACTGAAGTTGCGCCGTTCGGGGGTATAAAACAGTCCGGTCTGGGGCGTGAAGGCTCCCGTCACGGTATTGATGATTATCTGGAGATAAAATATCTCTGCTTTGGCGGGATCAACTGAATCCCAAATATATAGCCAATTCGGCTGCGGGAATACGCAGCCGCATTTTCTGACTCTCCCTTGTTTTTCTTCCCGGCTATCATTAGACTGCGTATCATTCGCAATATAGCAACAATTGTGTCACATTTTATTTGCTCTTCAGGAGTTGGCATGTCTTTTGATAATTCCCGGTGTCTTCAGTTCCGCGACGCAATGGCTAATCTCTCCGCTGCCGTCAATATTGTCACCACAGACGGCGAAGCCGGACGCGCCGGTCTGACAGCAACCGCTGTCTGTTCCGTCACCGATAACCCGCCGACACTGCTGGTGTGCATCAACCGGAGCAGCGCACTCAGTGAGGTTTTTAAAACCAACGGCCGCCTCTGTGTGAATGTGCTCACTCATTCCCATCAGGCTCTCGCCTGTGATTTCGCCGGGATGACAGGGCTGAGTATGGATGCCCGCTTTTCAGGTGATAACTGGCAGCCCGGTCAGCTGGGACAGCCCTGTCTGAATAACTCGCTTGCCAGCCTGGAAGGTGCGGTGACGCAGGTTCAGGAAATCGGCACGCATAACGTTTTTATGGTTGAGATTGAAAACATTGATGTGCGCGACCGGGGACACGGACTGATTTATTTTAAACGCGACTTCCGTGTGGTTGAAACCAGCGAAACCCTCTCTTCTGCCGTTGCCTGACCCTCTCTTATCAATATCCGTATTCGTTAATACTTTTTGTGTTAACGAATCGCTATTGAATAGAAAAATTACTGTTACATTCCGGTATATTTAATTTCGTTTGTTTTTCTCCCGCAGAATAATTTACCATCAATCTGGTTAATTACCCGTCAACAAAACCATTACAATGTAATTATTGATGTCAATCTAATGAATTTTATTTCAATTGTGATATTAATTATTGTAGTAAGTGTGATCTGCCTTTGAGATGAACAGGCTGCAATATATTAGCCTAACGCCTTTGGCAAATACCCTGACAAATACGCAAACACTCAACTTTACACAACAGTTTATCTTTAGCGTTGCCTCCACAATGCCGGAAAAAATTTAGTGTAATGAATAATTATTAATAAGAGGCATTTAACCATGAGTAAACCCGCGCAGGTTGGATTGTTTAACCAACCTAAGCCATTCTTCATGATTTTTATCGTGGAGCTGTGGGAACGCTTCGGCTATTACGGTGTGCAAGGCATCCTGGCCGTCTACTTTGTTCAAAAACTGGGATTCAGTCAGGAACAGGCTTTTATCACCTTCGGGGCATTTGCTGCGCTGGTATACGGCCTGATCTCTATCGGGGGCTACGTCGGAGATCATGTCCTCGGCACCAAGCGGACCATCATTTTAGGGGCCATTGTGATGGCTGTCGGTTATTTTATGACCGGCCTCTCCATCATGAACCCGGATCTGATTTTCTATGCACTGGGGACAATCGCTGTCGGTAACGGCTTATTTAAAGCCAACCCGGCCAGCCTGCTATCAAAATGCTACGCGCCTAAAGATCCGCGTCTGGACGGAGCATTTACCCTGTTTTATATGTCGATCAACATCGGCTCCCTGATTTCCCTGTCTCTGGCACCGGTTATCGCTGACAAGTACAGCTATACCGTTACTTATAATATCTGCGGTATTGGTCTGCTGGTCGCCCTGGTAGTCTTCCTGTTCTGCCAGAAAATGGTTCGCAATATCGGTTCTGAGCCGGATCATAAACCAATGAAATTCGGCAGCCTGCTGGTCGTGTTAGCCGGTAGTGTGGCGACCGTTTTCCTGTGTGCATGGTTACTGCATAACGTGGTGGTAGCCAACTATGTGCTGCTCTGCGTAACCGCGGTGGTTATCTTCTTCTTCTTCCGCGAAACCTTCAAACTGAAAGGCGTTGAGCGCAACAAGATGTATGTCGCATTTGTTCTGATGCTGGAAGCGGTTGTCTTCTACGTCCTGTATGCACAGATGCCGACCTCACTGAACTTCTTCGCTATCTATAATGTGCATCACACCATTATGGGTATTGATGTGCACCCGGTCAGCTTCCAGGCACTGAACCCGTTCTGGATCATCGTCCTGAGCCCGGTTCTGGCCTATTTCTACAGTAAAATGGGGGCACGCGGCAAAGATATCTCTATGCCGGGTAAATTCACCATCGGTATGTTCTGCTGCTCCGCCGGCTTCCTGACCGCTGCCGCATCCGGTATGTGGTTTGCCGATGCCACCGGTATGACGTCACCATGGTTTATCGTGCTGGTCTATTTCTTCCAGGCGGTCGGCGAGCTGATGATCAGTGCGCTGGGTCTGGCGATGATTGCGGCGTTCGTTCCGCAATATCTGATGGGCTTTATTCTCGGAATGTGGTTCCTGACTCAGGCAATGGCAACACTATTGGGTGGTTATGTTGCGACATTTACCGCAGCACCGCAGGGTGTAACGGATCCGTTGCAAACCCTGGGTGTCTATACCGATGTATTCGGTAAAATAGGGATCGCCACTTTTGTTGTTGCCCTTATAATGTGGGCAATTGTACCGAAACTGAACAAAATCATGAAAGACGACAGCGTAACCAAAAATCTTGCCTGATAACAGCAGGCGCTGGCGTTGCAGCGCTTGTTTTCAGCAATATTTGTGTGTTACATGCTGTTATACCCAACGTCATTCAGGATGCAGGCTGACCGCAGCCCAGACCCTGCAACTTGAATGAATAAGGGTACAGAACCCGGTACATGTACCGGGTTCTTTTATTATAAACACCTGCCTCACTTCACATTTCGCCAAAAATCATTTCTCAGATAATCATTTTTTGTCTATACGTTAATTAACTAAAAATTAACAAGCGTATTATTGGAGATAATAATGATAACCCCACACCAAACCCTGCGAACCCCGTTATTGCTGCTATCACTGCTGCTCCCTCTGCTTATTTCCCCGCCACTTTTTGCAGCATCCGAACCGGCTGTAGAAGCCCGTAACGGGATGGTTGTCTCTTCCCAGCACCTGGCGTCTCAGGTCGGGGCCGATATCCTGAAAGCCGGTGGTAATGCCATTGATGCTGCGGTTGCCGTCGGCTACGCACAGGCGGTGGTGAATCCCTGCTGCGGAAACATCGGCGGCGGTGGTTTTATGACGCTTCATACGGCTGACGGCAAAAATATTTTTATTAATTTCCGCGAGACAGCCCCTGCGTCGGCTTCCGCTGATATGTATCTGGATAAAGACGGCAACCTGATTAAAGGTGCCAGCTTGTACGGCTACCTCGCCGCCGGTGTGCCGGGAACCGTAAAAGGGCTCGATTATGCCCTGGAAAAATACGGCACAATGAACCGGGAGCAGGTAATGGCACCGGCAATCAAACTGGCGCGTGACGGGTTTATCCTGACCCGCGCGGATACCGATGTGCTGGATACCACCACAGAGCGCTTTAAACAGGATGCAGAAGTCGCACGGATTTTCCTGAAACCGGACGGCAGCGCCTTTCAGCCCGGTGACAGGCTTATCCAGACCGATCTTGCCAATACACTGGAACAGATCGCCAAAAAAGGACCGCCCGCATTCTATGAAGGTGATATTCCGCAGCGTGTGGAAAAAGCATCACAGGCGGGTGGCGGCAAACTGACAGCAAAGGATTTCGCCGATTACCGGATAACAGAAGTCGCGCCGGTCACCTGTACCTATCGCGGCTATGAGTTTATTTCCGCACCACCGCCAAGCTCCGGCGGAGTGACTATCTGCCAGACACTCAATATTCTGGAAGGCTATGATTTACAGGCGATGGGCTTTAACTCCGCCGACTATATTCATACGCTGGCAGAAGCAATGCGTCACGCCTATATGGATCGTAATACCTTCCTGGGTGACCCGGCGTTTGTTGATAATCCGACTGAAAAATTACTCAGCAAAACCTATGCTGCCGAACTGCGCAAAGAGATAGTCCCGGGCAAAGCAACACCTTCCGCGCAGGTGCAACCGGGCAGTGGTCCGCATGAAAAACCGGAAACCACGCATTATTCGGTTGTCGATAATAAAGGCAATGCGGTTTCCACGACCTATACCATTAACGGGCGCTTTGGTGCCGTGGTGATCCCACCTGGAACCGGGTTCTTCCTCAATGATGAAATGGATGATTTCACAACAAAGATTGGTGAGAAAAATATGTACGGTCTGGTTCAGGGGGAACGCAACTCGATTGCGCCCGGCAAGCGCCCGCTGTCATCCATGAGCCCGACTATCGTGACAAAAGACGGCAACGTCTTCCTTGTTCTCGGCTCCCCGGGTGGATCACGGATTATTTCTATCACCTTACAAACTGCCCTGAATATTATTGACCACGGTATGTCACCACAGGAAGCGGTAAATGCACCGCGTATTCACCATCAGTGGCTGCCGGATGAGGTCTATTATGAGCAGCGCGGTGTATCAAAAGATTCACTGAATCTGCTGGATACAATGGGCTACAAAATGGTGGAGCAGACTCCGTGGGGAGCCGCAGAGCTGATTATGGTAGGATTACCGGGTGCGGCAGGTGTCAGTGCGGATTCGTCCGGTAATGACTCAGCAGTCTCCGGCAAGGTCCGCGAAGGGTATCTCTATGGTGCCAATGATGTCCGCCGTCCGGCGGGTGAAGCGACAGGCGTTGAGTAATTCCTGCTTCCAAAAGCCGTAAACAATAATGCCCTGTCCGTAACGGACAGGGCATTTTTACTGAAAAGACCTGAAAATCACAATCAGATATTCACGCCATGCTGTGCAGCTAATGCGCCCAGACCACCGGCAAAGCCCTGACCAACGGCTTTAAATTTCCATTCCGCACCGTGGCGGTATAACTCACCGAAGACCATTGCTGTTTCTGTTGATGCATCTTCAGACAGATCAAAGCGGGCAATCTCAGCACCGTTATCATTATTACAGATACGGATAAAGCTGTTGCTGACCATACCGAAGTTCTGCTTACGGGCTTCCGCATCATAAATAGTCACGGAGAAAACCAGTTTTTTCACTTCAGCAGGAATAGTGTTCAGGCTGATTTTAACCTGCTCATCATCACCATCGCCTTCACCGGTGCGGTTATCGCCCTGATGTTCTACCGCGCCGCACGGGCTGGTTTTGTTGTTAAAAAAGATGAAGTGACCATCGGATAATACTTTTCCGTCTTCACCTACCATGAATACAGACGCATCGAGGTCGAAATCCTGACCATCAGTTACGCGGGCATCCCAACCTAACCCAACCATTGCCACGCTCATTGTCGGGGCTTCTTTCGTCAGCGATACGTTACCGCCTTTAGTAAGAGAAACTGCCATATTTTTGACTCCTGCTACCAATTATATACCCTTATTCATTCAACCTGCAGGTTCGTTGGCTGCATCCTGAATGACGTTGGGTATCAGAAAGGCCGGATACCAGCCCGCTGAAAGAAAATGAAAAAACAATTATCAGGATGCGTTGATACCGTATTCGGCACAAACGGATGCCAGACCACCGGCATATCCCTGACCCACAGCGCGGAATTTCCACTCGCTGTTATGACGATACAGTTCACCGAACAGCATAGCCGTTTCTGTTGACGCATCTTCAGTCAGGTCATAACGGGCAACTTCGGTATTGGTATCATCATTGACCAGGCGGATAAAGGCGCCGGATACCTGACCAAAGCTCTGACGGCGCGCCGTCGCATCATGGATAGTGACGACAAAGACGATTTTATCAATCTCCGCCGGGATCATATCCAGTTTGATGATAAGTGATTCATCATCACCATCACCCTGTCCGGTGCGGTTATCACCGGTATGTGATACAGAGCCGTCCGTTGAACGCAGATTGTTATAGAAAATAAAATCTGCATCACCGCGTACTTTGCCGGTTGCTGTTAACAGGAAAGCAGAGGCATCAAGGTCAAAGTCCTGACCATCCGTAGAACGGACATCCCAGCCTAAGCCGATCAGGACGTTTTTCATTGAAGGCGCGGTTTTACTCAGTGACACATTGCCACCTTTGGAAAGAGAAACGCTCATTTCACTTACTCCTTAGTTAAATCAGTGACGGAGGGCGGATAATTTATTTATCCGCGCTTTCCGTTTTGTCCGGGAAAAGCAGGCTGGCAATAATACCGATAGCCAGAACCCCGAGAACCACAAGTAAACTACTGGTTGCTGAAATATGTAATCCATGACCCCACAGGCTGTCTGTTGCATTAAGTCCCAGTTTCAGCGCGATGAAGAACAGCAGCGCAATAACGGCTTTCTCCAGGTGAACCAGATACTGTTTCAGTGCTTCCAGAACAAAATACAGGGTACGTAAACCCAGAATCGCAAACATCATGGCGCTGTAAACAATCAGCGGTTCACGGCTGACGGCGATAATCGCCGGTACAGAGTCAAATGCAAACATCACGTCGGATAACTCAACGACTGCCACACACAGCATCAGCGGGGTGGCATACAGTGCTGCTTTTGTGCCGCGACCGATAGTCACGTCTTTGTTTTCCGGTTTCGCCAGCTCTGCATCCACTTCTTTTTGTGTCAGAAGGAACGCGTGTCCTGCCAGCTTCGGCCAGATAGGAAACAACTTTTTCACAGCCCGGTACGCAATGTGCTGAGAATAGTCTTCAATTTCATCTTTCTCTTCACGACTGCGCAGCATCATCACCGCAGTCCAGGCAACAATGACGGCGAAAATGACTTCCACGTACGGCCCGAGGCTCAGTAAACCGGTACCGATCGCCACGAAAATTCCGCGGAACACGATAGCGCCGATGATCCCCCAGTAGAGTACACGGTGACGGAAACGATCCGGCACAGAGAACCAGGAGAAAATTGCCATCATCACGAACAGGTTGTCGACTGACAGCACTTTCTCAAGTGCATAACCGGTAACGAACAGGCTTGCCACTTCCGCGCCGTGGTGAATATAAAGAAACCCGGCGAACCCCATTGCAACTGCAACCCAGAAAACAGACCAGATGGCGGCATTTTTCAGTGAAACCGGTTTATCACCACGGTGCATAAACAAATCAATAAAAATCGCACCAATAGCGAGAACAACGAAAACAGTGACTGTTTCCATCGGAAAACCGATATGTGTTGATTCCATACTTAACCCTCAGGTAAAAATTAAAGACCAAATTCTGCGGGTTCAAAACCCAGAGCGGTCGCTATCTCTCTTACAGCTTTCTGTTCATCCTGGTCAAAATCACCGTCACTCTTCGCAACTGCAATACCAACACGCACCGCTAACTGTGCGGCTTCAGGCTGACTTTTCAGTGCCAGTATATATTTCATTGTTTCACCTTTACCGATTTCCATGTCGAAATCGAAGCTGGTAACAAGCTTGTTGAAAAATTCGATGACTTCTGCGGTTTCAAACACTTTCAGTTCTTCAGATGATTTCAGAAAACCGATCATTTTCTGTTTTTCTTCTGCGCTGACACCATCACTGGAGACAGCGATTCGGGCACAAACAGCAACAGTACCTTCCATAAACTTACGGTTTTTAAAACGACCGACCTGCTTTGTCAGTTCTTCACGACCTGTGTTAAACGCATTTTTTACCCGGTTCAGTATACTCATCACTTCATCCTCTCTGAATTATTTAGAGCCGGCTTTCCAGCGGAATCCCCAGCCGAAAGCTTCATCCATATCACTCTGATTTTTAAAGAAACGGTTCAGACGTTCAACCTTTATTGATCCGTTTTCATTTACCAGACGCGCAATCGCACACATAGTACGGCGGTTATCGCCCTCTGTCAGCCTGGTTTCAATCGGCGGTTGTCCCGGAACATGAACAGTGACAACGCCATCCGTTTTATCCCAGCTCGGCGCGCCTGATAAATAAACGCGTAGATAAGGATCTGACGGATATGTTTCCATTCGCCGCCATTAATATGCAGCCATTCACCATCCGAAACCTCACCGGTGCGATCATCACCCTGTAACTGAATATAAGGCTCACGGTGATAATCACCAAACGCGTTACCCAGCGCCTGAATAACCAGTTTCTGACCATTTTGCAACTCAGCGAATGCACCGAGATCCAAATCAATACCTTTATTACCACCCCCGAACACATTGCTCAGGAACCCGCCGGAAGCCCCGGTATTATCACCACGGTGCCAGTTCAGGTTAATGCGGATTTCACCAAAATTATCGCGTTTGGTCAGGCTGATTGACGGTTTCTCTTTTGTCAGTGAAACCTTGCTCAGACTGATTTTACTTTCTGCCGGTTTGGCAATCGGTGCCGGTGGCGCTGACGGGGCAGATTCTGCGGCGACATCCACACCGAAATGCTCTGCCAGCGGCTGCAACCCGCCGTTAAAGCCCTGTGCAACAAAGCGGAATTTCCATTCATTGTTACGCCGGTACAGTTCACCCAGGATCAGGGCTGCTTCCTGACGTCCTGCAGTTTCCACTGTGCCATTGAGCAAAATTTCACGGTCAGATTCAACCTGAACCGCCAGGCTGCGTAACCCGGCAACTGTTTTTCCGCCGTCACAGGTGACAACAAACGCAATTTTCTGCACTTCCTGACGCAAACGGCTGAGATCTACCGTAAAAAGGGTGTTATTACCGTTTTGCTGCCAACTGATGGTTTTATCATCATTTTGCGGCTGCCCGTAAAACACCATATCCGGATCGCCCTGCACTTTGCCATCCGCATATAACCGGAAAGCGGATGCATCTGCCGCCGCACCGGACAACACATTAATCTGTAATGTCTTTACCGGAACGGGAGCATTTCCCCCGGGAGTCATATCCATCAGCGCACCACCGTACTGATAATGTCAGATGACATTTCGTCAATTGTCCGGCCACGGCAGGCATCACCATGAGCCGTGAAATTCCACTCGCCACCGCTGCGGCGCAGAGAGGCAATCACAATACCGGTGTGAGAACCCTGCTCATTCAGCTGATAGCGCACCAGTTCTTTACCGCTCTGGTCCAGCACGCGACAGAATGCATTTTCAACATCATTGAATGATTGGCCGCGGAAACTGTTTACCGTAAACGCCAGATACTCAACTTTTGCCGGGAGACGAGTCAAATCCACGCGGATCACTTCGTCATCACCATCACCTTCGCCGGTCAGGTTATCACCTTCATGGACAACAGATTTACAATCAGATTTCAGTTTACGAAACCAGATGGTGTCAAGAATTTTGCCGTGACCGTCCAGCAAAATACAGCTGGCATCCAAATCAATCGAGTCACTGCCGCCCCCGAATAAGGAGCCGAGAAAACCTTTCTTCTTTTGTACCGGATCCCAGCCAAGGCCGAAATGTAGCTGATTTAATGCAGCTAATGCTTTACTGAGAGAAACGGTCTGATTCTTATTTAGTGAAACCATATTTTTATTCCTTAAACGGGAGAAAAAAAAACGGGTGACAATGTCTGTATTCCTTTCATGAAAAAAATCATATCATGATGTAGTTCTTTGACAAGAGCTATTTTTCAGAAAAAACAAAATTCAAAAATTAATTACCTTATAAACAATGAATTAACAAATAATTTAATATTGACTTTATCCATTTGAAACTGTGATCGATGTCAATTTTCGTCAACCATTTGTCAACTCAAGTCTCAATCATAATATGATTGACAAGTTGCCTTATTATAAATAAACTTCTTTCTAATTTACCGGATAACGGGAAACAGGAATAAACAATAATGGCTCATACTATCTGGCTTATGGAAGGGCTCTCTTCACAGCGGGACCTTATTCAGAACATCAGGCTATTTTCACGAAAGTCACAGGTTAATCTCACGATATTTGCCTCCCACCGGCAACCACGCCATGAGATCCTTTCTCTTGCAGATTATGCCCTGACAGAGCCAAAAAATGATGATGAGCGTCTGAGTTTTATTCTGTCCGTGGTGAAAAAGCATCATATTCAGGTTATCCATACCGGACGGCATACCGCCTGGTTTGAAACTCACCGTGACGCTATCACAGCAAGCGGTGCAAGCCTGACAACCGGAGCCATGTCCCTGTCCGATCTGGCCGTTGCAGAAGATAAAACCCGTTTTGCTGATGCCATGAATACGCTCGGACTGCCTGTCGTACCCTCCCTGCGTATTAATAGTGCGGCAGAACTGCGCGCCGCGCTGAAGAACTCACCTTTTTCCGGAACACCGCTGTGCATTAAACCCGTACAGGGTATTTATGGCGCAGGTTTCTGGCAGTTTGATGACAATGCATCCCCGATGGCAATGTTTCAGAACCCTGAACGGCGGATAACCACACCAGAGCAATATCTTTGTGCACTGGAAAGTGCCGGTAAATTTTCGCCGCAGGTTTTGATGCCGTACCTGCCCGGACCTGAATATTCCGTGGATATTCTCGCCGAAAACGGACAGGTTCTTGCGGCGGTCGCCCGCCGCAAAGAGGGTGCGCTGCAATACCTGGAGCATGATGGTGCAGCGTTTGAGCTGGGCTGTGCCTGCGCACAGGCGATGCATGCTGACGGACTGATCAATGTGCAGACCCGCAATGACCATCACGGACAGCCTTTGTTACTCGAAATCAACATGCGTCCGTCAGGCGGAATAGGCTATACCGCGCTCAGCGGGCTGAATCTGCCCGGTTTATTCGCATTTCGCCGTCTCAGGCTGATGAGTGCTGATGATGTGCAGGAGCAAAACCGCACAGCATTCCGCCCTGCGGCGATCCGCGCCCTGACTGAAGCCATCAGTTATCCGCTTTCACTGAACAATGAAATACACTGAGGTAAATATGTCCGGTTTATCACATCCCGGTCTTTACCGGTTTCAACTCTCCACCGGTACGCTGGATATAACCTGCGATGCCACCCCGCAAACGCTGGATGCCCTGTTTGATATAGCGGAGCGGCGTAATCCGAAACGGGCTTTTCTGTTTGTCAGCAAAGTGCTCGGACGCCATATCCCGGTTGAACCGGAGATCATGCGCGGGGTTTACCGGCAACTGAGTCATCAGTTCCCGCAGGATCTGCCACAACCGCTGCTGGTAACCGGCATGGCGGAAACCGCCGTCGGGCTGGGCGCAGGTGTATTTGATGAAATACACCGTCACTATCCGGATTCCCTGTATCTCTCCTCCACCCGCCATCCGGCAGACGGGGAATTACTGTGTGAATTTAAAGAAAATCACAGCCACGCGACTGATCATCTTTTGTATTTTCCGGCAGATCCGCAACTGAAGCACAGGCTGCAACAGGCACGGACACTGGTTTTGGTCGATGACGAAGCAACAACCGGCAATACCTTTATCAACCTGCTGACCGCACTGTGTGAAACCGGACAGTTGCCTGACTTACAACAGGTTGTGACTGTCACGCTGACAGACTGGCGTGATAATCCCCTGACATCTCACAATACGCTGCCGCTGACAAATGTCTCACTGATAAACGGAAGCTGGCACTGGGAAGCGGATAAAACCGCACCACTGCCCGCTATGCCTGATGTAAATGTGACTGCCGGCGGCAATGTGGCTATCCGCCGCCCGCAATCCCGGGTAAGACTTGGCATGGCTGAGCCTTGCACGGATTTTGGCAAACACATCACTGCCGCACCCGGCGAACGGGTGTTGGTACTCGGCTCCGGGGAATTTGTCTGGGAGCCGTTTTTGCTGGCAGAGCGCCTGGAAGCACTTGGTGCAGATGTTAAATTCAGCGCCCTGACCCGCTCTCCTATATCCGCCGGTGGTGCGATCGAATCTGTTATTTCGTTTACCGATAACTACGGGCTGGGAATACCGAATTATCTTTATAATGTCGCGCATCAGTCATTTGATCGCATTCTGCTCTGTACAGAAGCTGATCCCGCAGGCGTGGATCCTGAATTACTCCGCGCACTTGCCCGCGTGGCACCCCTGACGGAGGTAATTTATGATGACTGACCCGGTGATCCTGACCGATCTGGATGACACCCTGTTCCAGACCCGGCGAAAAATGACGGAAGAACAAAACATTACGCCGTTTCGTGCGGGCGCACTTGATCGCAGCCTCGAGCCGCGCAGCTTTATGACACAAGAACAGTCCATGCTGGTTGACTGGCTGCTGGCGCACGCGGATCTGATCCCTGTGACCGCCCGTGGTACAGAAGAGTTCAGCCGCGTGACTATTCCCTTCTGCTCTTATGCAATAACCACTCACGGCGCAGTGATCCTCACGCCGGACGGCTCGCCGGATCCGCACTGGCAGACGCTCATACTCAGTGCGCTGGCACCTTACCGTGAACGGCTGCTCTCATTGCAGAAATTCTGCACACAACTGATGGCAGAGCGCGGTATTGATGCATGGGCGCGGATCAATTATGAATACGGCGATGTGCCGGTCTATCTGGTGATGAAGCACACGGACAGCAACCATCTGAATGAACTGTATAAGATAGCGGATGAAGCAGAGCAGCGTTTCGGGACGGACGGATTTTATATCCACCGCAACGGCAACAATGTTGCCTGGCTGCCAGATGCCATCGAAAAAGGGCGTGCAGTCAGTTGGTTATTAGACACACTGCGGGCAGAGCGGGGAACCTTTCCGGTTATCGGGCTCGGTGACAGCCTGAGCGACTACCGCTTTATGCAGCACTGCACCTGGTTTGGTTTGCCGCGCCGCAGCCAGTTCGCTGATGCTATCGCCCGCCGGATATTCAGTGAGGTGAAAGATGTATGATTTTCCTGAATTTTCAGGCAGTTATTTGCCGGAAGATGTGCAGTTTCTGCTCAAACCCATCACGCTTGATATGACGCCGGTTGCATTAAAAGAACAACTTATTCAGTCCGGTAAAAAACATTACTCCGATATGCTCAGTCAGGAGCCGGCGCCCACCGCCTGGCATCTTGATCTGTTTAACCGGGCGCTGGAAAAGGGCGCGCCCCGCCTGGCGCGTGATGTTGCGTTTCTCACGCAAGCCCTGAGCAACCATTTTACAGAGCAACCCATTGTCCTGGTGAGCCTTGTCCGCGCAGGTGTACCCTTAGGGGTGATGCTGCATCAGGCACTGCGTGATGCGGGAAAAACCTCATATCATTACGGGATAAGCATCATCCGCGACCGGGGCATTGATACTGCCGCGCTGGAGTGGATTGAGCATCACCACGGAACCGCCGGTATTGTGTTTGTCGATGGCTGGACAGGCAAAGGGGCTATTACAGGTGAATTAATTCGCTCACTGCATAACCGTCCTGGCTATCCGGCTGATCCCCGCCTGGTTGTGCTCGCCGATCCCGCAGGTTGCGCCTGGCTTTCTGCCGCAGACGATGACTGGCTGATCCCGTCCGGCATTATGGGCGCACCGGTTTCCGGGCTTATCTCCCGCTCCGTCTGGTCAGATAAGGGTCCGCACGGCTGCGTACATTGTGAACACTTGCAGCAATATGAATGCAGCCGCCTGCTGACAGATACAGTTGCAGGATTGCGCCGTAAACTCACCAGTACGCCGGTGATAACATTATCTGATCCGCAGTACAAAGCAGAATTGCGGGCAAAAAGTAAAACAGTCATCGACACACTGGCTGCGCATTATGGACTGGCGGATCTCAACCGGCTGAAACCCGGCATTGCCGAAGCGACCCGGGCGGTGCTGCGCCGCGTGCCGGAGCACGTTTTAGTCCGCGACTGTAATGAACCGGATGTGGAATTGCTGGTTTATCTGGCGCGTCAGAAAAATATTACTATTACGCAAGCGGGTGATGCCCTGGGGCAATACCGCGCCGTTACTATTATCAAAAAGGTATCACCATGACACAGCGTCTCTCTCCCTGGAATTTAGGGGCGTCACTCTATATGCCTGCAACACGCACAGATATTGCTGACGCTACCATAAACAATAAAATCAGCGGATTGCGCTCTCTTATCATCTGCCTGGAAGATGCCGTCAGCGAAGCCGATATTCCGCAGGCGCTGCGCAATCTGCATGATATTTTAACGACACTGACCGCAGAAAAGCAGCGCACCGGTAATCAGAGCTGGCCACTGGTGTTTATCCGCCCGCGTCACCCGGAAATGGGGCTGTGGCTGCGCGACAACTGTGACCTCAGTGCAATCGACGGGCTGGTACTGCCGAAATTCACACAGGCGACATTACCTGTCTGGTGGCAGGTGGTTAAAAACAGCCCGCTGTGCATGATGCCGACCCTGGAAACAGAAGAAGTTTATGATGTGGTGCAGATGCGCGAACTGGCACAGGTACTGCAATCACATCCCTGCCATGAGCGGATTATCGCCCTGCGTATCGGCGGTAACGACCTGATGAATGTCATTTCACTGCGCCGCTCCCGGCATCTGACGCTGTATGACGGACCTATGGGATACGTCATTAAAATGCTGGTCGCCGTGTTTGCTTCGCGTGACTTTGCCATGACCGCACCGGTATGTGAGCACATTGATGATCACGATGTTATGACCCGGGAACTGGCGCTGGATATCGCTCACGGGCTGGTCGGCAAAACAGCTATTCATCCGAATCAGGTTGCGGTAATTGAACAGGCGCTGCGGGTTTCAGCCGATGAACACGCAGACGCCCTGCGCATCCTGAATTCCACTCAGGCAGTATTTAAATCCCAGGGTGCCATGTGTGAACCGGCAACACACCGCCGCTGGGCATCCTCAATACTGGCACGGGCGCGGGTTTACGGTATTTCACAACGAAAAACGGACGGAATGCCGTTTAAAACACAGAATGGCTGAGTGCAGCCGACGAACCCGCAGTAAGAATGAATAAGAGTATATACCCAACGTCATTCAAGATGCAGGCAGGCGGCAAGGGAAAACAGACGGGGAGCATAGATAAACTATGTGACCCGGCTGGTTGAGTGCAGCCAACGAACCTGCAGTTTGAATGAATAAGGGTATACATTCTTACTGTGGATATCTTGTATTATTGTATTCAGACATCTTGAAATATCTTTACAAACTGATTAAATAGTCATAGTGGTCGGATGACTGGTATCCTGCCGGTAATCACGTTTCGTATCCGGCATAACGTTATTTTTTTTCGATTTTGTTCTTATACAGGTGTCTTCAGACTATGCAATTAAGCACACGACAAGTCCGCTTATTCACACTGGCAACATTGCTCGGTACAGGAAAACCCGTTTCATCGGATGCCATTCTGACGACACTCCGCTGCTCAGAAGCAACACTTACCCGTACATTCAAAGAGTTACGCGATACCTATAATGCAGAGATCCGCTATCGTAAAGCCTCACATACTTATCAGATGACGGATGCCGGGGAACTGAACCGCAAAGCACTGCGAAAAATGGAAGAAGGGCTGGAAAATAACAGCGGGCAGAAACCGGCACATTACAGCGGGAAAGTCTCTCTGGATAAAGAGAAGAAAAAAGCCATTTCGCTGTCACTGACCGGCACAATGATCAGAAAAATTAACCATCTCTCTCTGCTTTCAGGAAAAACCCGCAGTGATGCGGTTGAAATGCTGGTGACACTTCATATCGATGAATTAATTGAATCGGTTATCAGAAGAAATGAGATCGGGGATGAAAACAAAAAATAAGCTACAAAAAAGCCGCCCTGTTTTATACC
This sequence comes from Morganella psychrotolerans, assembly GCF_001676155.1. Taxonomy (GTDB): domain Bacteria; phylum Pseudomonadota; class Gammaproteobacteria; order Enterobacterales; family Enterobacteriaceae; genus Morganella; species Morganella psychrotolerans. Next base: position 152,402 of record NZ_LZEW01000023.1, read on the forward strand.
GGACGGCTTAATTATTCACGCAGAAAATATTACAGAACGTTGGTGCTGTTCAGTTCAGTAAATGCTTTTTCCAGACGTTCAATCATGGTCTGCTGAGCGGCACGTAACCAGGCACGCGGATCATAATATTTTTTGTTTGGTTTATCAGCACCTTCAGGGTTACCTAACTGACCCTGCAAGTAAGCTTCGTTTTTCTGGTAATAGTGCAGGATCCCTTCCCAGGTCGCCCACTGAGTATCAGTATCGATATTCATTTTCACCACACCATAACCGACTGCTTCTTTGATCTCTTCTGCTGTAGAGCCTGAGCCGCCGTGGAAGACGAAATCCAGGCTGTTGTGCGGCAGGTTATATTTCTCAGACACATAGTCCTGAGAATTGCGCAGAATTTTCGGTGTTAACTGCACATTACCCGGCTTATAAACACCATGAACGTTACCGAATGACGCTGCAATAGTAAAACGCGGGCTGATTGCATTCAGTTTTTCATAGGCGTATGCCACGTCTTCCGGCTGAGTATACAGTGAGGAATTATCCAGGTGGGAGTTATCCACACCATCTTCTTCACCGCCGGTACAACCCAGTTCAATTTCCAGGGTCATACCAATTTTCGCCATGCGCGTCAGGTATTTGCTGCTAATTTCAATATTTTCTTCCAGGGACTCTTCTGACAGGTCAATCATGTGAGAAGAGAACAGGGGTTTACCGGTTGCAGCAAAGTGTTTTTCACCCGCGTCCAGCAGCCCGTCTAACCATGGCAGTAATTTCTTCGCGCAGTGGTCAGTATGCAGAATAACCGGCACACCGTAATATTCCGCCATCTGATGCACATGATGCGCACCGGAAATCGCGCCCAGAACTGCAGCCTGCTGGCCTTCGCCTTTAAAACCTTTCCCGGCGATAAATGCAGCACCACCGTTGGAGAACTGAACAATGACAGGAGAACGGACTTTGGCTGCCGCTTCTAATACGGCGTTGATCGAGTCTGTACCGACGCAGTTTACCGCTGGCAGCGCAAATTTATTTTCTTTGGCAACAGCAAAGATTTTCTGAACATCATCGCCAGTGACGACACCGGGTTTTACAAAATCAAAAACTTTAGACATGTCAAATTTCCTGTATTGGTCTGTCGGAAGTTGTCACGGGCAACCGGAGCCGCCCGTTATTTTCATCTGATTATGACTGTTTTGCACGTTCTTCGAGCATTACAACGGCAGGCAGTTTTTTGCCTTCGACGAATTCCAGGAATGCGCCGCCGCCGGTAGAGATATACGAAATTTTGTCGCCGATACCGAATAAATCGATGGCAGCTAATGTGTCACCGCCGCCTGCGATAGAAAATGCGTCGCTGTTTGCGATAGCGTTGGCAACAATTTCAGTTCCTTTACGAAAGTTCGGGAACTCAAACACGCCGACCGGACCATTCCACAGAATGGTTTTCGCACTTTTCAGGATTTCAGCCAGATGTGCCGCAGATTCATCACCGATATCCAGCACTTGCTCATCATCTTTGATGTCATTAGCGGATTTCAGAACAGCGTCTGCGGTTTCAGAGAATTCAGTTGCCACACGGACATCTGTCGGGACAGGAATGTCACAGGTAAGCAGTAGTTTTTTCGCTTCCGCGATCAGGTCAGCTTCATACAGTGAACGACCGACATTGTGGCCTTCTGCTGCAATAAAGGTGTTGGCGATACCACCACCGACAATAATCTGATCCGCAATTTTGGACAGTGAGTCCAGAACGGTCAGTTTTGTTGAAACTTTGGAGCCGCCGACAATCGCTACCATCGGGCGCGCCGGATTGCTCAGTGCTTTGCCCAGTGCGTCTAACTCAGCCCATAACAGCGGACCTGCGCAGGCAACATCTGCAAATTTTGCCACACCGTGGGTGGATGCCTGAGCGCGGTGTGCCGTGCCGAATGCATCCATCACAAAAATATCACACAGTGATGCATATTGTTTAGACAGGGTTTCGTCGTCTTTTTTTCTCGCCTTTATTAAAGCGGACGTTTTCCAGAACCACCAGTTCACCGGCATTCAGTTCCAGACCATTCAGATAATCTTTTTCCAGGCGGACCGGGCAGTTCAGTTTATCTGCCAGATAATCAACAACCGGTTTCAGTGAGAACTCTTCGTTGTATTCCCCTTCAACCGGACGACCCAGATGTGAGGTCACCATGACTTTAGCTCCCTGTTTCAGGGCAGCTTCGATTGTCGGGAGCGAGGCACGGATACGTGCATCAGAGGTAACTTTGCCATTTTTGACAGGAACGTTCAGGTCAGCACGAATAAAAACACGTTTACCCGCCAGATCCAGATCGGTCATCTTAATTACGGACATGGTGAATCCTCTTGTTGATTCTCTTATCAGTTAAATTGTCTACAATTTTCTGCCGGGGCACCAGCCTCAGTGAAAACCAGTCTCAGCCATTGCCAGAGTGGTATCCAGCATGCGGTTTGCAAAACCCCATTCGTTATCACACCAGACCAGCATCTTGATCAGGTGCTGTCCGCTGACCCGGGTTTGTGTGCCGTCAACGATTGCACTGTGCGGGTCATGGTTAAAATCTGTAGAGACTAACGGTAATTCTGTGTAGTCCACTATACCACGAAATGAGGTCATCGCTGCGTTTTGCAAAAGCCGGTTCACCTCTTGCGCGGTCACATTATTCTTCACGGTGATACTCAAATCAATCGCCGTTACGTTAATTGTAGGCACCCTGACTGAAATCGCCTCAAAATGATCTTCAAATTTCGGGAAAATCCGCCGGATCCCTGCCGCCAGCTTGGTATCCACCGGAATGATGGAGTGCCCTGCCGCCCGGGTGCGCCGTAAATCACTGTGATACGCATCAATCACCGGCTGATCATTCATTGCCGCGTGGATGGTTGTCACTGTGCCTGACTCAATCCCGAATCCTTCATCCAGCAATTTAATTACCGGGATGATGCAGTTAGTGGTGCAGGACGCATTCGATACTATTCTGTCCTGCGCCGTCAGTGTGTCGTGATTCACGCCGTACACAATGGTGGCATCCAAATCATTGCCGCCGGGATGCGAAAACAGGACTTTTTTTCGCGCCGTTAGCGATATGTGATTCACCGTCTTCGCGGGAGCCGTAAACACCACTGCAATCTAACACCACATCCACCCCCAGTTCCGCCCAGGGAAGCTGGTGAATATCTGCTTCATGCAGGATGCGGATGTTATCATCCCCCACCTGAAGTAAATCATCTGCCAGAATCTGTACTGATTTAAAAAAAACGCCCGTGGCTCGTGTCGTACTTGAGTAAATGGGCGATACCTTTGGTATCCGCCAGCTCATTAATGGCAACAACGGTAATCTGCGTATTACGCCCGGTTTCATACAACGCCCGCAGCACACTCCGCCCTATTCGCCCAAACCCGTTGATTGCAATTTTTATTGTCATAGTATCCTCAGAAATAGCCAAATTATCAGCGGACTAAGGATAACGGACTCACCGGTTTTTGTACGGGGCATTTATCATAGAAACCGTAAACTTTTTTTGTTCATCAGCAGCGGAATATATAACCACAATAAACTGAAACGGTTCAGCTTGCTAACACCACATTATGCTAATTGGAAAAAAAATCGCAAGACCGTCCGGCGGGCAAAAACGAAAAAAAGCGCATTCGGTCAAAAAAAACCGAAATGCGCTTTCAGAAAAACAATCAGCTGATTATTTCAGCAGGGCTTTTGCCTGAGAAACAACATTTTCGACAGTGAAACCAAATTCACTGAACAGCTGACCGGCAGGAGCAGATTCACCAAATGAATGCATACCAACAACAGCACCCTGAAGACCGGTGTATTTGAACCAGTAATCAGCGATACCTGCTTCAACAGCAACACGCGCACTTACTGCTGACGGCAGGACAGATTCACGGTAAGCCGTATCCTGTTTGTCAAAGGCATCAGTTGACGGCATAGATACCACGCGCGCTTTACGGCCTTCGGCTGTAAGTTGATCATACGCGCCCACAGCCAGTTCCACTTCAGAACCGGTCGCGATCAGAATGATGTCCGGCTGACCGGCGCAATCTTTCAGGATATAAGCACCCTTTTCGATATCAGCCAGTTGCTGTGCCGTACGTGGCTGCTGAGCCAGGTTCTGACGGGAGAAAATCAGTGAGGTCGGACCGTTTTTACGCTCAATCGCATATTTCCAGGCAACCGCAGATTCCACCTGGTCACACGGACGCCATGTGCTCATATTTGGTGTCACGCGCAGGCTGGCGATTTGCTCAACCGGCTGGTGTGTCGGACCGTCTTCGCCCAGACCGATAGAGTCATGGGTATAAACAAAGATACTGCGGATCTTCATCAGTGCCGCCATACGCACCGCGTTGCGGGCATATTCAACGAACATCAGGAAAGTCGCGCCGTAAGGAATGAAGCCGCCGTGCAGGGCGATCCCGTTCATAATCGCAGACATACCGAACTCACGCACACCGTAGTGAATGTAGTTACCGGCTTTGTCTTCATTGATTGGCGCAGAGCCGGACCACATGGTCAGGTTACTTGGCGCAAGGTCAGCTGAGCCGCCCATAAATTCAGGCAGAACTTTACCGAATGCTTCCAGCGCGTTTTGTGACGCTTTACGGCTGGCAATATTTGCCGGGTTATCCTGGAGATTCTGAATAAAGGCTTTTGCATCTGCTTTCCACTGTGCAGGCAGTTCGCCTTCAACACGGCGACGGTATTCATGCGCCAGTTCAGGGAAGGCTTTTGCGTACTGAGCGAATTTTACATCCCACTCAGATTCAGCTGCTTTACCGGCCTTTTTCGCATCCCACTCGTTATAAATGTCCTGCGGGATTTCAAATGGCGCATATGGCCAGTTCAGTGCCGCGCGGGTTGCCGCGATTTCTGCATCCCCTAACGGAGAGCCGTGCGCATCAGCTGTACCGGCTTTCTTCGGTGAACCGAAACCGATAACGGTTTTGCACATCAGCAGAGATGGTTTGTCTGTAACGGATTTTGCTTCTTCAATTGCCGCTTTGATTTGGTCAGAATTGTGACCATCAATGCCGCTGATAACATGCCAGCCGTAAGCATCAAAGCGTTTAGCGGTATCGTCAGTAAACCAGCCCTGAACATTACCGTCGATGGAAATCCCGTTGTCGTCGTAGAATGCAACCAGTTTACCCAGTTTCAGGGTACCGGCGAGTGAGCAGACTTCGTGAGAGATCCCTTCCATCATACAACCGTCGCCCATAAAGGCGTAGGTGTGATGGTCAACGATATCATGACCCGGACGGTTGAATTGTGCGCCCAGAGTTTGTTCTGCGATAGCAAAACCAACGGCGTTCGCAATGCCCTGCCCTAATGGTCCTGTGGTGGTTTCCACGCCCGGCGTGTAACCGTATTCAGGGTGACCCGGTGTTTTTGAATGCAGCTGACGGAACGCTTTTAAGTCATCCATCGACAGATCATAGCCGGTGAGGTGCAACAGGCTGTAAATCAGCATAGAGCCATGGCCGTTTGACAGTACAAAGCGGTCACGATCACTCCAGAGCGGATTGGTCGGGTTGTGTTTCAGATAGTCGCGCCACAGAACTTCTGCGATATCAGCCATGCCCATTGGTGCGCCGGGGTGTCCGGAATTTGCTTTCTGCACCGCGTCCATGCTCAGGAAACGAATCGCATTAGCAAGAGTTTTACGAGAGGTCATTGTCTACTCCAGGTTCGGATAAAAAGCAGATATATACCTTTATTCATTCAAACTGCAGGGTCTGGGCTGCATCCTGAATGATGTCAGGCATAGGCTATTTTCGCAGTACCACGCCCGGATGACAATCCGTTCACCGGTCAGGGTAAAGCGTCGGCGCTAAAAAAAAGCAAAAGATAAGACGTCAGGCGAGGCTTGTCAGGCAAAATATACAGCGGGTGAATAATTTGTCATGAAACTTCGCGCCCGCGGCATTTTTGCTGACAAAATCCTTTTAGCTACTGATATTGCGCAACAGCGGAAGTGACCTATTAGACCCGATTACCCCAACGAATAGCAAGCAGAAATACCGCTTTCTGTGCGGTTGTACGGCAGGAACAGAACGGGACAATAACAGGAAGGATGGTGCTCCGGGGTGATAAAAACAAAAAAGCCCTGACAGTAATGTCAGGGCTTTCATATTTGGCGGAACGGACGGGACTCGAACCCGCGACCCCCTGCGTGACAGGCAGGTATTCTAACCAACTGAACTACCGCTCCGGATTGTTCCTTTCGGGAACGTCGCGGATAATACGATGCCGGGTGTCGTTCGTCAATGTTAATTTACGCAAAACCATGCAGTTGCACAGTTTTTCGCCTGAACATGTAATTTTGTGCAGATACAACAAAAAAAACACTGTCAGCGTTTACGGTAATGTGTCTTTTTCGAGATCCAGCAAATACGTCATTGCCTCTGCACGGCTCGATAAACACATTTCCTGTGCCGGATTGAGACTGATACAAACCTGCGGGCGTAACGCCAGACCAAAGATAAGACATGCGTTATTGACGGATAACTGCACACATCGGGTATTGGCGGGCTTTCCGCCCAGCATACCCGGAATGGGTGACGAAATTGAAGGCGCAATACAACAAGCCCCGCAACCACTGCGACATTCCATATATTCCGCCTTTTGCTATTAACGACCCGAATTACGTTGAATTACCCTGCCGTATCAGCGGTCGTTTCTTCATCGTCAGCAGGCTTGCGCCAGATACAGGGGTTCGCCCCTTTTTTCTCAACCAAATCAAGGCGTCCTTCATGAGCCACAACTTCTTCATCCGTGGCGTATACCACACGCAGCCCTGTCTGAGGACGGGTAATGCGCTGAATAACCTGCTCATTTTTCTGACCAGGGTTCTCACCTTCGGACAGAAATGCCAGCGAGGTCTGTCCGCCTGTCATTGCCAGATAGACATCTGACAAAATTTCGGCATCAAGTAACGCGCCGTGCAGCAGGCGTTTGGTGTTATCTATCAGATAGCGGTCACAGAGCGCATCAAGGTTATTACGCTTGCCGGGGAACAGTTTTCTGGCGAGCGTTAAGCTGTCCGTGATGGTACAAAATTCAGCTGTCGGCGGAATACCCCGGTTCAGTTTACGGAATTCAGAGTCCATAAAGCCGATATCGAAGGGCGCATTATGAATAACCAGCTCTGCACCACGGATAAATTCAATAAATTCATCAGCAATATCAGCAAAAACCGGTTTATCCATCAGGAATTCATCACTGATCCCGTGGACACCGAATGCTTCCGGATCAACCAGTCTGTCCGGCTTGATATACAGATGAAAGTTACGACCGGTCAGGCGCCGGTTGATCACCTCAACCGCACCAATTTCAATTATATTGTGCCCTTCAGAGGGGGCACCCAGTTTGTTCATACCGGTTGTTTCGGTATCGAGAACAATTTGTCGTGTAATATCAGTGCTCATAATGCTGTTTTATGTCAGACTCAGATAATTGCCAATCGATCAAAGGATGAGTCTACCAGAGATGAGTGACAAGGTAGAAATTTTCACCGACGGCTCCTGCCTCGGTAACCCCGGACCCGGCGGATACGGCGCGTTACTGCGCTATAAAGGCCGTGAAAAACCCCTCAGCGGCGGTTTTTTCCTTACCACCAATAACCGAATGGAGTTACTGGCGGCTATTGTTGCGCTGGAAAGCCTCACCCGCCCGTGTGATGTTGTTCTGACCACCGACAGCCAGTATGTGCGCCAGGGAATAACACAATGGATCCATAACTGGAAACGACGCGGCTGGCGCAAAGCGGATAAATCCCCGGTCGTGAATGTTGATTTATGGCAGCGCCTCGATAAGGCGATTGCCGGTCACACGATTGACTGGCAGTGGGTCAAAGGTCATGCCGGTCATCCGGAAAATGAGCGCTGTGATGATCTTGCCCGCGCGGCAGCTGAATCCCCGACACAGGAAGATGCCGGCTATCAGCCTGCAACATAATAGCGCAGCCGCTTTAATCAGCGGCGCTTCAGACAACCCGGCGGCGTCTGCTGCCGGGTTGCACCCACCACATTATTAAGACCCGGCTTGAGTACCCGCCGCTTCTGTGGCGTAAAGGTCAGCGGAACGGTGCGCTTGCGGGCGACAATAACGCTGATACAGCCCAGAAGACGACCATGCCGGTTACCGAAACTGTCCGGATCACACCAGGGAACCGGGGTGAACAGGCGGTGATGCATAACTTCATAATTAAGCAGACTCAGCCAGTCCAGCATCCGAAATTGTGAAAACATCCGGCTGGACTGCGGGTGCTGATTGGAATACAGCGGGATCAGTTTACGTAATCCGAGCAGACTTAACGGATTGAATCCGCTGAGAATTAACCAGCCATCCTCAATCAGTACACGGTCGGCCTCCCGCAGGAGCCAGTGCGGATCACTGCTGTAACCCAGATTGTTCGCCAGCACACAGACATCCACGGATTTATCCAGAAACGGTAATTGCGCCGCCTCCCCGAATACCTGTAAGGTGTTACCCTGTGGTGCAACATTCACCTGATGCGGGATCATGCAGTCGCTGCTGTCAATTTCACAGCTCAACGCCCCGATTTTTATCAGATGAAAACCAAACATTTTCGGCCACCAGGGCGCTAACTGTGCCTCCAGTGACTGGCGGAACTGACGTCCCCGCGGAATATCGCACCATGAGCCGGGCATCGTCAGTTTATTTGTCGCTCGCGCAGAAAACATGGCGTTATCCTTAAATTATACCCGACTAAAGGTGAGGTATGTATGGAGCTTATCAGAATTTCCGCGTTATCGGATAACTACATTTGGCTATTACGCGATAATGCGCACACCTGCGTAATTGTCGATCCCGGCGTGAGTGCCCCCGTCCTGACAGCACTGCAAAAGCACGGATTAACGCCCGCTGCAATCCTGCTGACCCACCACCACGCTGACCATACCGGAGGAGTGACGGATCTTTTATCACATTATCCGGATTTACCGGTATACGGCCCGGAAGAAACACGGACTAAAGGGGCAAATCATTGCGTAAAAGACAATGACATTATCACCTGTGGCGAATTTGTTTTCCGGGTTATCGCCGTTCCGGGACACACGCTTGGTCACGTAGCTTATTATTGCGCACCCTATCTGTTTTGTGGCGACACCCTTTTCTCCGGCGGCTGCGGGCGGATTTTTGAAGGAACAGCAGCGCAGATGTATCACTCGGTTACCCGCCTCGCCGCTTTGCCGGATGAAACCCTGATATGCTGCGCGCATGAATATACACAATCCAATATCGCCTTTGCCCGCGCCATCTGGCCCGAAAATGATATAATTCAGGCATATCAGACGCATGTTGCACAATTACGTCAGAATAATGACGCTACTGTGCCTGTCACGCTGGAAACGGAAAAGAAAATTAATGTTTTTCTTAACTGTGATGACCTTGATCTGCAACATAATTTATCCGCAGGTAAACATACTATGACACCTGAGCAGACTTTTGCCGCAATACGTGTAAAAAAGGATAAATTTTAGCCGAAGACGTTGTCAGGGCGGAGCAACCCCCGTATGATTGCTGAACTTAAAGACTAAATATAACGGTACTGACTCCGCCAACATGAAAATTAAAGCCACCTTACTTGCCGCTGCTATTTTGTTAGCGGGGTGCCAGAGTACACCACCCAAAACAGTTCAGAAATCTTATCAGCCCTCGGGTAACGGTTTTTTACTGTCTGCTCAGCAGATGGAAATGGCGAAAGCGTCATCCGTTAATCCGGACGAAGATATCTGGGGTTATATCCGTGATGAAATGACGATGAACATCCCGGACAATGACCGTGTCCGTGCTGAAGAACTGTCTTACCTGTCTAAAAAGAGCTATCTCCACGATGTGACACTCCGCGCAGAACCTTACATGTACTGGATCATCGGTAAAATCGATGAACGGAATATGCCGATGGAACTTGTTCTGCTGCCCATAGTGGAGAGTGCTTTTAACCCGCATGCCACCTCATCAGCACAGGCCGCCGGCTTATGGCAGATTATCCCGAGTACCGGTAAAGCGAACGGGCTGAACCAGAACCAGTGGGTCGATGATCGCCGAGATGTTGCCGCGTCAACCAGAGCCGCACTGGATCTGCTGGAGCGCCTCAACGGTATGTTCGGCGGAGACTGGGCGCTGACTCTTGCCGCGTATAACAGCGGTGAAGGACGTGTTCTGCGCGCAATGGAAGCCAATGCCGCTGCGGGCAAGCCGACCGATTACTGGTCGCTGTCATTACCGAAAGAAACCATGGATTATGTGCCGCGTATTTTTGCTCTGAGCAATGTTATCCGCAACAGTGATCGCAATGGAGTGAATTTACCGGCTCCGAATTCAGAACGCGCCCTGGCACGGGTCAATGTCGGGCAGCAAATCTCGCTCGATATGGCAGCACAACTGCTGGATATGCCGGTCGCAAAGCTGAAAGATTATAACCCGAGCCTGAAACGCGGTGTGACGTCACCGGCAGGTCCGCACTATCTGATGCTGCCGAAAACTAAAATTGATCAGTTGATGAGTGCGCTGTCTGATGATGCGGTATTGAATGATATCCGCCTTGCGGTCGCCAAAAATAACCAGCGCAGCAATCAGTTAAGTACACCGGCAGGTCGCGTAAAAGCGTCTGAATATAAGGTGAAGAGTGGTGATTCACTCTATGCGATAGCCTCACGTCATAAAATGACAGTCACTGAACTGACAAAACTGAACGGACTGAAAACCACCAGTGCTATCAAACCGGGCAGGACATTACAGGTAAAAGGCAGCCCGGTGGTTAAACCATCTAAAGCGGCAACCAAAAATGCCATGCGTCTGGCTAAGTACAAAGTGCGTCAGGGTGATTCTTACTACGGTATTGCACAGCGTCATGGTGTCAGCCTGAAAGAACTGATGTCCTGGAACAGTAAAGTGAAAATGAAAGATTTGCATCCGGGTGTTGAATTAACGGTTTATTTAGCCGGGAAGCGCAGCTGAGTTAAGCGCCATCTATTTGCCCTGTAAAAACAAAACCGCCGCTGACAGTTCAGCGGCGGTTTTTAGTTCTGACATCTGATGATGACTGCTGTTTCAGTTTCAGCTACACCCAGAACAACCAGGCAAATGCTGAAATAACAATGATACAGGCGACATTCAGTACCGCCCCGACCCGCACCATTTCTGACTGTTTGATAAACCCGGTACCAAAGACGATGGCGTTCGGCGGCGTTGCCACCGGCAACATAAAGGCACAGGATGCACCGATACCGATAATCATTGTCAGCGCCATAACCGGCATTCCCAGCCCGTCAGCCACACCGGCAAAGATAGGCACCAGCAGGGCGGCACTCGCGGTATTACTGGTAAACTCAGTCAGTACAATAATAAATGTTGTCACCGCGATGATAATTACCAGCCAACTGCTGTTACCGAAGGTGGTTTTCATCCAGTCTGCCATCACTTCACTGGCACCTGAATCTTTCAGGATCATACTCAGTGTCAGACCTCCGCCGAACAGGAACAGAACCCCCCACTCGGTGTTGTTCTGAATTTGTGACCAGCTCGCCACACCGGTGATGCCAATCAGTGTCGCTGCACTCAGGGCAATAATGGTGTCAAAATCTTTAAGATTGCCGAACAACTCACTCAGCGGAACACTGGTTATCCAGCAGATAACGGTCAGACCAAAAATACCGAGAGTCAGTAAGCGCTTTGGTGTCCACTTAACCTGTTCAACTTCAATATCAAAATGCGCACCCAGCTTAGGGCGTAACATCAGGTACATAATACCAAACATGATGGGCATCAGAATCAACACCATCGGAATACCGTATTTCATCCAGGTAAAGAAATCCATGTTCAGCTGGTTTGCGGCAATGATATTCGGCGGGCTGCCGACCATTGTCCCGAGTCCCCCGATACTGGCACTGTAAGCCACACCGAGCAGCACAAACACAAAAGTATTGCGGTCATTGCGGATATCCAGGTTACTCAGAATGCCGAGCACCAGCGGTAACATCATCGCTGCGGTTGCGGTATTACTGATCCACATGGAAAGAGCCGCAGTAACACTAAACAGTAAGATAACGGCGGCCCATAAACGCCCTTTGGCGATCACCAGCAGGCGGTTTGCAATCAGGCGGTCTAACCCCTGAATGTGCAGCGCGGTTGCCAGCGCAAATCCGCCGAAAAACAGGAAAATTGTCGGACTGGCGAACGATTGCAGCGCTTTTCCTGTTCCCAGCAATCCGAGAAAGACCGCCAGAATAGGGATGGTCAGCGCCGTCAGCGTGACATGTATTGCTTCTGTCAGCCATAAGATGGCGACAAAGGCCATTAAAGCCAGACCCGCGTTTTCTTTATCGCTGTATGGCAGATATTTCAGCAGCAGCACCAGCAGCACGATATCCAGAGCCACGATGATAAGTCCTTTTTTATTAAAAGAACTCATCCCGGTGGATTGGGTGAGCGTATCTGAAGCGTCCATGATAATTCCCTCAGTTTGATATAAAAGCATTCACGAAACCGATTATACATACCCTTATTCATTCAAACTGCAGGTTCGTTGGCTGCATCTTGAATGACGTTGGGTATAGAATTTTAGTAACCCGTTATTTTGCGTGAATGCTAAAAATGTTAAACAATTTATCTTCATGTGAAATATAAAAACTATTAATGATAAAAGACATCATAAATCGTCGGTTTTGAGATCTGCGACTACAGAACAAGTAAAAAAAACTTGTAATAGTTGGATAAATGACCAGTTTTACTCATTGAGAAAACGGATGAAGAGAGAGGGGACATTCGTAAGACAACATCAGAGCGGAAACAAAAAGGAAACAAAAAAAGGCGTGCCTTTCGGACACACCTTTTTAACATTCACCTGCTGAATTCACAAAATAAATTCAGCGGATAAATTACTGACCTTTGATTTCTTTGCGGCCGTTGAACGGTGCACGTTCACCCAGCGCTTCTTCAATACGGATCAGCTGGTTGTATTTTGCAACACGGTCAGAGCGGCTCATAGAACCGGTTTTGATCTGACCCGCTGCTGTACCGACTGCTAAGTCAGCAATGGTCGCATCTTCAGTTTCACCTGAACGATGGGAGATAACCGCAGTGTAACCGGCATCTTTTGCCATTTTAATTGCAGCCAGCGTTTCAGTCAGTGAACCGATCTGGTTGAATTTAATCAAAATGGAGTTAACAACACCTTTCTCGATACCTTCTTTCAGGATCTTGGTGTTGGTTACAAACAGGTCATCACCGACCAGCTGGATTTTATCGCCCATGACTTTAGTCTGATACGCGAAACCATCCCAGTCAGATTCATCCAGACCATCTTCAATAGAGACAATCGGATACTCTTTGGTCAGGCCTTCCAGGTAATGGGTAAATTCAGCAGAGGTAAAGGTACGGCCTTCGCCTTTCAGCTCATACATCCCGGTTTCTTTGTTGTAGAACTCAGAAGCCGCGCAGTCCATCGCCAGGGTAACGTCTTTGCCTAACTCATAACCGGCTGCTTTAACCGCGTCTTTGATATCAGACAGTGCTTCTGCGTTTGAACCCAGGTTTGGTGCATAACCACCTTCATCACCCACTGCGGTATTCATGCCTTTCGCTTTCAGCACTTTCGCCAGGTGATGGAAAATTTCAGATCCCATGCGAACCGCTTCTTTAAAAGAAGGTGCGCCGACAGGCTGGATCATGAATTCCTGGATATCAACGTTATTATCTGCGTGCTCACCACCATTGATGATATTCATCATCGGCAGCGGCATAGAATATTTGCCCGGGGTGCCGTTCAGTTCTGCAATGTGTGCGTACAGAGGTAAACCTTTTGATGCCGCTGCGGCTTTGGCATTTGCCAGAGATACAGCCAGAATCGCGTTTGCACCGAAGTTGGATTTGTTTTCAGTACCGTCCAGGTCAATCATTACCTGGTCAACTTTAGCCTGATCTTTTGCATCCTGACCCAGCAGCGCTTGTGCAATCGGACCATTAACTGCGGAAACCGCTTTCAGAACCCCTTTACCCAGGAAACGTGACTTATCACCATCGCGCAGTTCCAGTGCTTCACGGGAACCGGTAGATGCACCTGACGGAGCAGCAGCCATACCTACAAAACCGCCTTCCAGATGGACTTCGGCTTCTACAGTCGGGTTACCACGGGAGTCGATGATTTCACGGCCGATCACTTTAATGATTTTGGACATTAGGTTTTCCTCAGTACACGTTAAATTTTTGATAAGTAACCGGCACTTATCACCGGTCACTTATCTCATATCTTATTTCAGCAGACCTTTCTGGTTATCAGAGGCCGCTTTGACAAAACCTGCAAACAGCGGATGACCATCACGCGGGGTTGATGTGAACTCCGGGTGGAACTGACAAGCCACAAACCACGGATGATTAGGGTTCTCAATAATTTCCACCAGTTTATTATCAACTGAACGGCCTGCAACCAGCAAACCTGCATCTTCAAGACGCTTCAGCAACATGTTGTTCACTTCATAGCGATGGCGGTGACGTTCAGTAATCGCATCTTTGCCATACAACTGACGAACCAGTGTATTGTTCGTCAGATGGCATAACTGGCCGCCGACACGCATCGTACCACCGAGATCACTCTCTTCGCTGCGGACTTCAAGATTACCTTCTTCATCGCGCCATTCAGTGATAAGCGCAATGACCGGATATTTACAATCCACATCAAACTCTGTGGAGTTTGCACCTTCCATATTAGCCAGGTTGCGGGCGATATCGATTAACGCCACCTGCATCCCTAAGCAAATGCCCAGATACGGAATTTTGTTCTCGCGGGCATAGCGGGCAGTCATTATCTTGCCTTCCACACCACGGGAACCGAACCCGCCTGGTACCAGGATTGCATCCAGTCCCTGTAATACTTCAACGCCACGGGTTTCAACATCCTGAGAATCGATCAGTTTGATGTTAACCGTGACACGGTTTTTCAGTCCACCGTGTTTCAGCGCTTCGATCACAGATTTATAGGCATCCGGCAATTCAACATATTTACCGACCATTCCGATGGTCACTTCACCTGACGGATTGGCTTCTTCGTAAATCACCTGCTCCCATTCGGAGAGATCTGCCTCAGGTGCATTGATGCTGAATCGTTTACAGATATAATCATCTAATCCCTGGGATTTCAAGAGGCCGGGGATTTTATAAATGGAATCGACGTCTTTCAGACTGATCACGGCCTTTTCAGGAACATTACAGAAAAGGGCGATTTTTGCTCTTTCGTTAGCAGGGATCACTCTGTCAGAACGGCAAATCAGCACATCAGGCTGAATTCCGATGGATAATAATTCTTTTACAGAATGCTGGGTCGGCTTGGTTTTTACTTCACCGGCAGCGGCCAGATACGGCACTAACGTCAGATGCATGTATAACGTATGCTCACGGCCGACTTGTGCCGCCATCTGACGGATAGCTTCCAGGAATGGCAGTGATTCGATATCACCCACCGTTCCGCCGATTTCCACCAGCACGACATCATGACCTTCACCACCACGGATGATACGTTCTTTGATTTCATTGGTGATGTGAGGAATAACCTGAATAGTGGCACCTAAGTAGTCGCCACGGCGCTCTTTGCGCAAAACTTCGGAGTAAACACGCCCGGTCGTAAAGTTATTACCCCGGGTCATTTTAGTGCGGATGAAACGCTCGTAGTGACCTAAGTCAAGGTCAGTTTCAGCGCCGTCATTGGTGACGAAGACTTCCCCGTGCTGGGTCGGGCTCATTGTTCCCGGATCGACGTTGATGTACGGATCCAGTTTCATCATGGTGACATTGAGTCCACGGGCTTCGAGTATAGCTGCCAGAGAGGCTGCGGCAATGCCTTTACCCAGAGAGGATACGACCCCGCCGGTCACAAAAATATAATTAGTTTTCATGCTGAACCTGAAAGTTTAGGTGTAATAGATGATGGAGATAACCGGACGGGAAAATAGTATACCCTAACCTTATTTTGCCGACAAATAATCTCGTCGCCTCATTTAGGTTATCTGTTACCTTCCGCCCTATTAAAACCGGCTTTTATCACTAAAAAATCAATTGGTTACATAAAATAAAAAACTTTTCATTCTCTTGGTAATTCATTAGCTGAAAGCATTAAGCTCAATCCTCACGGGATTTAACATCCTGCCAACTTTTCTCCATATCTGCAAGCGTTGCTGATTCCATCGTCAGTCCCTGCTCTGCAATCTGCGTTTCCACCTGACGGAAACGGGCTTCAAACTTGCGGCATGCCTTGTGCAGCACCATCTCCGGCTTATACCCCAGATGGCGGGAAAAGTTCACCACGGCAAACAGCAGGTCACCCAGCTCCTCTGCCACCCGCTCGTCACTGACCTGCGGCTGATTCACTTCTTCCATCACCTCATCCAGTTCTTCGTAAACTTTCCCGAGCACCGGAGCCAGTGTGTCCCAGTCAAACCCGGCTGTCGCGCAGCGCTTCTGGATTTTATACGCCCGCATCAGTGCGGGCAGATTGACGGGGATATCATCCAGCAATGAATATTGCGCTTTTTCCGCCCGCTCTTTGCTTTTTCGCTGCTCCCAGCCGGAAATCGCGGCATCCGCACTGATCCCCTGCTCTTTAGCAAAAATATGCGGGTGACGGCGGGTTAATTTGTCACTGACTGCATTCACAATATCACTGAAATCAAAACGCCCTTCTTCCTGTGCTATCTGCGCGTAAAACACCACCTGGAACAGTAAATCACCCAGTTCGCCTTTCAGGTCATCAAAATCAGCGCGTGCAATCGCATCCAGCACCTCATAAGTCTCTTCCAGAGTATAGGGCGCGATAGTGTCATAGGTTTGCGCTTTATCCCACGGACAACCGCTTTGCGGGTCACGCAGTTGCGACATAATGGTCAGCAGACGCTCAATTGGTGCAGACATAGAATTTATTCCTGAAGACTTTATTTCTGAAGATTTGTTGTCAGTAAAAAGCACAGAGGCTGAATACTATACCCAACGTCATTCAAATTGCAGGCAGGCGGCAAGGGAAATCAGACGGGGAGCATAGATAAACTATGTGACCCGGCTGGTTTCATGCCGCCAACGAACCTGCGGTTTGAATGAATAAGGGTATATAAGTAAACAGCCTCTGCGGGATCACTGTGTATGGCGTTTTGCCTCAATCACATCCGGCAACTGGCTCAGTTTTACCAACACGCGGCTGAGTGTCTGGATGTTGTAAATTTCCACATCCATATCAATGGTCGCTATCTGCTGTTTTACATCACTGTGACTGCGCACACCCAGCACATTGACTTTTTCATTGGCAAGGATGGTGGTGATATCCCGCAACAGGCCGCTGCGGTCATTCGCCACCACGCGCACAACCAGTGAGTAACCACTGGAGTAGCTCGCACTCCAGACCGCTTCCACCAGCCGCTCCGGTGCCTGTTCCTGTAACTCCAGCAACTGCTCACAGTCGGCACGGTGGATGGAGATCCCGCGCCCTTTGGTGATAAACCCGGTAATGTTATCGCCGGGGATTGGCTGACAGCAGCGCGCAATATGGTGCATCAGATTGCCGACACCTTCGACCACAATGCGCCCGCTGTTCTGGTGCGCCGGAGCCGGTTTCGCCGGCGGTGCTTTTTCCAGTGTTTTCAGCGCTTCGCGATCGGCTTCTTCGGCTGTCGGTTTATTCAGCTTGCTTTGCAGGAAGTTAGATAACTGATTAATCCTGATATCACCCACGCCAATACCGGCGAGGACTTCATCAATAGAATGAACGTTATAACGGGCGATCAGCAGTTTTTCAGCTTCTTTCAGACTGAGATCCTGCGCCGCCAGTTCGTTATCCAGCATCTGACGTCCGGCAATAATATTTTTATCGCGATCCTGCTTGCGGAACCAGTTGTGGATCTTAGCGCGTCCGCGGCTGGTGGTTACATAGCCCAGGTTCGGATTCAGCCAGTCACGGCTCGGGTTCGGCTGTTTCTGAGTGATCACTTCAATCTGATCGCCCATCTGTAACAGGTAGCTGAACGGCACAATGCGCCCGCCGATTTTCGCCCCGATACACCGGTGTCCCACATCACTGTGGATATGATAGGCAAAATCCAGCGGCGTGGAGCCGGCCGGTAAATCCACCACATCGCCTTTAGGTGTAAATACGTAAACCCGATCATCAAAGACCTGACTGCGCACTTCATCCAGCATTTCGCCGGAATCCGACATTTCTTCCTGCCACGCGATAAGTTTGCGCAGCCAGGCAATCCGGTTCTCGTAACTACCTGTTTTACCGGCTACTGCCGTGCCTTCTTTGTATTTCCAGTGCGCGGCAACCCCCAGCTCTGCATCTTCATGCATCTGACGGGTGCGGATCTGAATTTCCAGGGTTTTACCCTGCGGACCTAATACAACGGTATGAATTGACTGATAACCGTTTGGTTTCGGGTTCGCCACATAGTCATCAAACTCATCCGGCAAATGACGGAAATGTGTGTGGACGATCCCCAGCGCTGCGTAGCAATCCTGGAGGCGCTCGACAACAATCCGCACCGCGCGGACATCAAACAGCTCATCAAACGTGAGTGCTTTTTTTCTGCATCTTGCGCCAGATACTGTAAATATGTTTCGGACGCCCGTAAATTTCAGCCTGAATATCTTCTTTTTTCATGTCGTTACGCAAAGAGGTGACAAAGTTGTCGATATACTCTTCGCGATCAAGACGCCGCTCATGCAGCAGGCTGGCAATGCGTTTATAATCATCGGAATGCAGGTAGCGGAAGCAATAATCTTCCAACTCCCATTTCAGTTGTCCGATCCCGAGGCGATTTGCCAGCGGCGCATAAATATTAAAACACTCTTTCGCCGCCAGTATGCGTTCATCTTCACAGGCGTCTTTGACTTCCCGCAGATGGGCGATACGCTCAGCCAGCTTGATAACCACGCAGCGGAAATCTTCCACCATCGACAGCAGCATACGGCGGATGTTATCCACCTGCACCGAGCTTGTTTCGTCGTTATGGGTCGCTTTCAACTGACGGATAGCGTCCATATCCATCACACCTTTGACCAACAGCCAGATAGCAGGACCAAAGGCCTCGCCGATCTTTTCCTCATCAAGGATGCCCGCCTCAGCCAGCGGAAAAAGCAAAGCTGCGCGTAAACTGTCCAAATCCATACTGAGGGTGGTTAAAATTTCCACCATCTCAATACCGCGCCCCAACAACAGCGCCGCATCCTGATGTCCATCAACCTGCTGATGACAGTAATGCCAGACTTCTTCCAGTTTCTCACCCGTTGCATGACCATGCAGCCCGAGACTGTTAATCCAGTGAACCGGATCAAACTCACCGGCGGGTGTTAAATGCGCACTTCTTACCGCAACCATAAATTCTCCCTACTGACTGACCGGTGGTGTCTTTGTAAACAGCACCATCGACTCCAAATGGCCGGTTTGCGGAAACATGTCCAGCATACAGACAGCATTCCGGTAATACCCGGCATCATGCAGAACCTGACTATCCCGCGCAAGTGTGGTGGGATTGCAGGAAACATAAACAATACGCTCAGGGCAAAGCGCAACAATATGCGGCATCATCTCTGCCGCTCCGGCCCGTGCCGGATCTAATAAAATCTTACTGAACCCGCGGGCTGCCCACGGCTCCCGGGTCATATCCTGCGATAAATCGGCGTGATAAAATGTGGCGTTCGCCAGATTATTACAACGCGCATTCTCCTGTGCTGTGCGGACCAGCGCTTCCACGCCCTCCACACCCACAACTTCTGCGGCGCGTTGTGCAACCGGTAATGTAAAGTTGCCCATGCCACAGAAGAGATCTAACACGCGATCGTGTTTTGTCAGCTCCAACCAGTTCAGTGCCTGAGCAACCATTATCTCATTCAGTTCGCCGTTTACCTGGATAAAATCCTGCGGGCTGAACTGTAATTTTAACCCGGCTACCGAATAATAAGCAGTATGCTGCGCACAAACGGCAACAGGTGGCTCATCGTGACTGCCCTGTAAATACAGAGCCACATTGTGAGTTGCGCAGAATGCCGTCAGAACGGACATGTCCGCCTCACTCAGAGACGCCAGATGACGCAGTACCAGCAGTGGTCCGTCTTGCGTATCCACAAGTTCCGCATGACCCAGTTTCGGTGCAGCTGACAGGGACGACAGACAGGCACTCAGCGGTGATAATAACGCATCCAGACGCGGCACCAGCACCGGGCAGTGTTTCACCGCCACCAGCGATTTGCTCTGCGCCCGGCGAAAACCCATGGTCAGTTGCTGTGTTTTCGGGGAATACATCAGTGCCAGCCGCGCACGGCGACGGTAGCCGTATTCTTCACCGGAAAGCACCGTGACCGGTCCGCATTCGGTTCCGGTTTCGCGGGTAAGCAGATAAGAGAGGTACGCCGCTTTGGTATCGCGCTGCATGGCAACAGGAATATGCTGCTGCTGGCAGCCGCCGCACTGACCGGCATAGCGGCACAACGGCTTACGGCGTGCCGGGTTGTCCGACAAACGTTTAACCACCACACCTTTGGCGTAATGGCGTTTTTCATCAGTCAGTCTGACCTGTGCGGATTCTTCCGGCATCAGATCCGGGATAAAAACAGTCTTTCCCTGAAGGCGGGCAATACCCTGCCCTTGGGCATCGAGAGAGTCAGCAGTTACCGTAACAGTCCGTGACTGCCGCGGGGTCTGACGGGGCTGAGAATAAAATTGCGCCATAGTGATAAAAACTTAGTCTGTGAGGTCGGTGATTTTCCCATAAAGTGACGCATTGACCAACGGATTATTCGGCTGCATCACACACTACGGATCACATAAATCATATCATAAGGCCGGATGGCGCCTTAGCATTATTTGTTAAAAGCATAAACGATATTTATCTATATAAGCCTATGTTTTTAATTTCATTATTTATAACGCCCGATACAATAGTGATAAATTAAATAATACACAATATTAGCACCCGACTAATAATAAATTTACGTGAACTTACCCGTTCTGTTTTTTATCATAAAAAAAAAGCCGTTATTAAAAAAAATAACGACTCTTTTTATGGGTTTTAAAGTGTATCCTGATATGACGGCAGGCTTATCCTTTCATATCCGGCCACAGCCCGCCGAAATGCATTAACTCCCCGTTGGTAAGAAAACGGGTAATGGCCTCATCAGCCGGGGTGATTTTAGTTGCCAGCCGAACACTAAGTAATGTCAGGCGCTGTGCTTCATGCAGCAGACCGTGCTGCTCCAGCGCCCGTTTTGCTGCATTCAGTAATGTGTCGATGACCGTCGCGACAGTCAGATCAGCAAACGGCTCACGGGCAATCGCGTTAAACAGGGAATCAGGCTGCACGCCATAGTTAAACGAAATGGTATCATCCAGCACCAGCCCCAGGATCCACGCGCAAAATGCGCCCAGCAGCACCGGGTCCGGTACGGCATCAAATGCTTTGAATTCAATCCGCCCGTGCTCATTCTCATTTCGCGCAAGGTAAATAAAATCATGCGGATACACCGCCGCGTTTGTCAGAAACCCTTTGCATGACGGGCGATGACAACTACGCAGCGCCGTCCGCCGTGATAATCCGCCCCACAGTTGCCCGTTCTCTACCGGGCCGTTCAGGGATAACGCGACCAGATAAGGCGCGAAAAAAGTCAGTTTTTCAACCGCCTGTACAACACGGGCATCACTCATTTCCGGTACAGAAATATTAACGTCCGGTCCGCAGGTCTGCATCACCAAATCCGCATGACGGAAGGCGGAATGTTCTTCACGGAATGCCTTTTCCCAGTCATTGAGCGGCGGGATAAACTGATAGCGCGGTGACACCGGGTGATAAGCGCTGATCGCCAATCCCAACCCGCAGAGACGCAGGCGCTCACTCAGTTGCGCCTCGATAGTCTGTAATGCTGTCAGCGCATCAGTAACAGAGGTCGCAGGCGGCGTGCGGATTTCAATGCCTTTAATCACCTGCGCGGTAAGCTTTCCTGTCGTTGAAAAACGCTCATCACCTTCAACATACCAGTAACCGGCCTTAATACCTGCGTCGCCTTTATGCAGAGATTCATCATCCAGCCCCGGGCGGTTATCCAGCGCCGGTGCCAGTTCTGATAAGGTAATATTGTCAAAGGATTTAATACCTGCGGCACGTTTATCCCGGTACTGTGTCAGCCAATATTCAAATTCAATCCCGACCCGATACTCTTTTTGCATAAGCGATGTAATCCCGGTTAATTCTCTTATTGTTGGTGTGCAAATAATAACTAATAGCTTTATACCCTTATTCATTCAAACTGCAGGTTCGTTGGCTGCACTCAGATAGCCAGGTCACATACTGGTGTATGCTCCCCGACTATCTTCCTTTGCCGCCTGCCTGCATCTTGAATGACGTTGGGTATATATTAATTAACATTTCAACAGCAATTTATGCTGGTATTATTCTATCAGATAACAGCTATTTCGTACTGAATACAGTGCGTCTATTTCAGCAACACCTGTTGATTAATCGTAGCAACAATACCAGAAATAATGAACAGGAATTGTTATATCACCAGAGCAGAGTTGCTGCCATTAATCAGCAGGTTACTGACAAACTGAAAAGCGCCGGTATTCTTCATAGGCGTAATGGTCTGTCATTCCGCTGATATAATCCTGAATCAGCCGGGCGCGGTAATAAAATTCCGATATATTTTTCTCATCTTCCGGTTTATCTGCCAGCGCTTCCACGGCTTCACTGTATGCAGCCCGCTGTTTGCGGGAAAGTTTATGCAACAACCGGGTTTCAATAAAATAGTGTTTATGGAAGTTTTCACGGACAAGTTCCGCAAAGTCCGGGCCGGACATCATTAACAGCGGCCGGTAAAAATCCAGAAGACCATTAATAATTTTAAAGCCCTGTAACTCCAGTTCTTCCACTTCGTGATGCGTGAACACATACTTAAACGCAACCCGTTTCAGCGTTTTCAACAGGCGGTGTTCTTCGCTTTTATCTTCCAGCAGCGCCAGATTATATGTGCCGTCAAACAGTGCCGGGAGATTATCAATAAACCGCCGCGCCGCGCAGGGCACCAGTTTATTGGTGATATATACCCGCAAATACATAAAAAAACTGATCCTGCGCGCTGCGGTGATGGTCGCGCGCAAGTGACGTATATGCACGCTCCACGGTTTCACTGAACAGTGCCGAATCCGGCTCCCCTTCCAGCGCCTGCCACTCCTGGCGCAGATAGATAACCAAAGAATCCGGCGTCAGAATGCCCTTTTCCACGGCATCATCCAGATCAGCAATACAATAAGAGATATCATCTGCCGCTTCCATAATATAACAGAGCGGAAAACGACAGAATTCGCCGAGCTGTAATTCCTCACGCAGACGCATGATCAGGGCGTTTTCAGACCAGTAATAACCCGGTTTTTTCGTCAGATAGCTGAATTTATCGGGCACCGGCGACTGCTGATACGCAGGCCGGGTATATTTCAGCACACTGCCGAGCTGGGCAAAGGTCAGGTTGAGTTTCAGCAGATGATGCGCCATTCTGATCCCCTGCGCATTGCCCTCAAACTGACACAAATCCCGGCGCAATATGCGCCGCAGTTCATCTGCCTGCGGGTAGCCGGTCAGTTTCAGTACCGCAATCTGACACTGATCCTCTGCTTCATTTTCACTGTGCGGTTCACCCAGCAGCGTACTGAACCATTTTTGGATAGCGGCCTCGCCAAAGTGCCCGAACGGCGGATTGCCGATATCATGCATCAGGCAGGCCATTTCGACGACACTCTCAAATGCATCAAGACGCTCATCCAGACCATATTCCGCAAGCTTTCCCGCTTGTTTTAACTGACTGAGGATCGTTTTGGCGATATAGCGCCCCACCTGCTGAACTTCAAGCGAATGAGTCAGGCGGCTGCGGACAGCAGAGTTGCGTTCAAGCGGAAATACCTGGGTTTTTTGTTGCAGCCGGCGGATAGCGGCAGAATTGATAATACGCCCGCGATCACTTTCAAATGCCTGATTAACAATATGTTCTTCAGCACATTTCTCAGATTGCGGTCCGAACTGGCGGTGAAAGTTCAGTTTCTTTTTGAAATCAATTACCGGCACATTGCCTCCGTCTTTTTATTCAGCCCGCGGCGTGACATTCTGACGGACGGGAAAAGACACATTCCGCCGGGATTCAGTGATAAACTGTTGCTGATTCGTTATTCTGTAGTTCAATTTCTATTCAGGGAGTATGACATAATGAAAGTCGGTATCATAGGTGCGATGGAGCAGGAAGTAACCCTGCTGCGTGATCAGATTACCAACATGCAAACCCTCAGTCACGGCGGTTGTGAGATCTATACCGGTCAGATTAACGGTACAGACGTGGCGCTGCTGAAATCCGGTATCGGTAAAGTTGCCGCCGCTATCGGCACAACGTTGCTGCTGGAACTGTGCAAACCGGATGTGGTCATTAATACCGGCTCTGCTGGCGGTCTGGCAACACATCTGAATGTCGGCGATATCGTCATCTCCACTGAAGTACGTTATCACGATGCGGATGTCACCGCATTCGGTTATGAACCGGGTCAGATGGCACAATGCCCGCCGGCATTTATTGCCGATGCCGGTCTTATCGCACTGACAGAAAAATGCATTAAGACAACAGGACTGAATGCTGTCCGTGGTCTGATTTGCAGCGGTGATGCCTTTATTAACGGCGCAGAGCCGCTGGCACGTATCCGCGCAAACTTCCCGTCCGTGGTTGCCGTTGAGATGGAATCCACCGCGATTGGTCATGTCTGCTATCAGTACAATGTGCCGTTTGTGGTTGTGCGCGCAATCTCTGATGTGGCGGATAAAGCGTCTCATCTCAGTTTTGATGAATTCCTGCCTCTGGCAGCAAAGCAGTCCTCCCTGATGGTGACAGAGATCCTCGCCAATATTGATACACTGAGATGATCCCGGTTTCCGGTTTTGTCCGCCGTCTGTGCCTTCCGCTGTTGCTGCTCGCAGCCTGCGGGGCACAGGCAGCCGCACAGCGGGTGATTGCACTGTCACCCTCTCTGGCTGAAATGGCATATGCCGCAGGCATGGGTGAAAACCTGGTCGGTGTCAGTGCCAATGCGGATTACCCGCCGCAGGCGAAAGGTATTGAGCAGGTATCCAACTGGCAGGGACTTAATCTTGAGCGCATTATCGCGCTTAAACCGGATCTCATTATGGCCTGGCGCGGTGGTAATCCGCAGCGTCCGCTGAGTCAGCTGGAGCATCTGGGCATAAAGGTTGAGTATTTTGACCCGAAAAATCTGGATGATATTGCCAATGACCTTGATCGTCTGGCGCCATACAGTACGCAGCCTGCACTGGCAGAAAAAGCTGCGGAGGATATGCGCCGGGGCGTTGAGTCACTGAAAGCCCGCTATCACAACAAACCGGAAAAACCGATTTTTCTCCAGTTTGGTCAAAACCCGATTTTTACCGCCTCCGGGACGACATTACAAAGTGAAGTGGTTTCCCTGTGCCGGGGTAAAAATATCTTCGCTGACAGTCCGGTACCCTGGCCGCAGGTTAACCGGGAGCAGGTACTGACCCGCAAACCGGAGATGATCCTGATATCCGGTGATGAACGGGAAGTCGGAAACGTCCGGCGTTTCTGGTCTCCGCAACTGAATGTCCCAATCATCACGATAAATGCCGACTGGTTCCAGCGTGGCACGCCCAGGTTATTACAGGCCGCAGGGGTGTTGTGTGAGAAGATTAATAATACTTAATATGAATATATCATGTTAACAATACGCCGCTGAAAATGCGGCATATTGCTGATGAATTCACCTTTATTTTAGTAACCTTATTATCTTAATAATGATTTTTAGTTACGAAATTAAATTTACAATGTTTAATCATTCCATTTTCATCTTATTTAAATTAATTTAAAACCAGCATAGTATATAAAATAACGTTACTTTAATATTTCAATAAGAGTCCATAACAGACTGATACTAAAATAAATTAAATAATCATCATCACAGAATAATAGCTATTTTCACTTAGCTAAAGTTATCCTTTTCATAACAAACCCAAGAAGATTCTGATATCAGTTGGTGTCGGAGAAAGCGACAATGTCAGAGGATTCTGGTCTCCGCAACCGGATAATTTATAATCTGAATAATTCCGGATTGGTTCGGCATGGCATATCTGCCTGTGATTAAAGGCCGCGGAGGAATTGAGTGAAAAAAGAAACGGACTGCAACGATGATTAAATACCTTAAAGGCGATTTACTGAGATCGGATGCCCGGGGTCTGGTTAACGCGGTTAACTGCCAGGGTGTAATGGGGAAAGGAATAGCCTATCAATTCAAACTGGATTATCCGATAAATGCGCGGGCCTATGAGGCTTTGTGTAAAAGCAATAAGATCGGTACCGGTCAGTTATCTGTTACCGAAGAGCACGGCCGGAATATTATTAATTTTCCGACCCGTGATAAATGGGATTCACCCTCCGGCTACGAATTTATCGAAAATGGTCTGCGGGAGCTGAAAGCGCTGATTAAAAAACAGGGACTGAAATCGGTGGCAATGCCTGCGCTCGGCTGCGGTAGCGGCGGGCTGGACTGGCGCCAGGTGGATAATCTGATCCAGACGCACCTCGGCGAATTAACCGATGTTGACATCATGGTGTATCCGCCGGCGAAATATATCGATGACCGTATCAGCCCGCGCCATGTATTAGTCTGGTGGATAGATAACTGCCTGCTGATCCCGTCCCGCTATAATCTGTATGTTGCGATTTATATCCTGCAACGGCTCAGCGGGGTGAATCTGTTTAATTTCAGCGGCACCATCAGCACCCTGCATTCAGATGATGTTGATGCGTATGTCAATGAATTACGTGACTGGATTGCTAATCATGGTATTGATTTTAATACATTGATTGATGTTCAGATCAAACTGAACAGAGAAAATCCGGAGAATCCGTTACCGGCGTTTGACCATTACCTTAACCGGGTGATGGGCTCGCTTAATCCGCTTACATACAGTGATCAGTCGCTGCTGCTGGCGATGGTGATTGACGGGTTATTACAGGGCAAGCCGATTAAAGAAATCACCGCTATCCTGCGCGAGCGTTATCAGGCGCGGGATATCGATTTTATCCTTTATCAGGCAAAAAATGGCGGGTTGCTGAAAGACAATATTTTAGGGGAAGTGATCCTGACCCGCTGATTACCCTCTGCCCTCTGTAAGTACAGCATAAAAAAATCCGGATGCATTCACGTCCGGATTTTTTATGACAAATGATTTAATTATATACCCAACGTCATTCAGGATGCAGCCAACGAACCTGCAGGTTGAATGAATAAGGGTATATCAGCCACCGAGAGAGAAGAAGACTACCCTGCCCACTACTTCTCCGGCAAAAACACAGACTGTTGCCAGTGACATTATCACTGTGGCATTGGTTATCTCAGCCTGTTTCTGACACAGCAGACGCCCGGCAAAAAACAATCCCAGACCAATCAGTACAACGCGGATAATATTCAGGCTCAGCAATCCTTCCGGCATCACACGCGGGGTCATTCCCGTATAGATTGGTTCGCCGATATTGCCCAGCAGTGACAGTGCGCCCAGCAGCATCAGCAGAAGCCCGGCAACACCTGCCGCCAGCGCAATTTTCACCACACGGCGGATCAATTCATCTTCACGGGCATAGCCCAGCGCCGTTACCAGCAGCAGCGCAGAGATTATCCCGCCGGTCAGCAGCATCGTTCCGGCAAAACCGGCAAACGTGAACAGACCACTCCACAGCGTGAACAAGGTATCGGCGTAAAGAGCAGACATCGCATACATATACACCAGCCCCGCTGCGGCACTTAACAGCAGCAGCAAGCCATTTACTTTCTGTTTTAACAGCAGCAGCGCAACACTGAGGAACAACAGCCCCATATAAACGGCGGTTGCCAGCACCTCACGGCTCATCCACGATGAAGAAACGTGCATCAGGGTGTAAAACATGTGCAGCGGATTTCCCATGTGGAACAGGGAGCCGAGCAACCCGGCACAGCCCAGCAAAAAGCTTGCTATCAGCGGCACACGCACCCATTTCATCGCGGTACGGGGATCTTTGCTGCCGAACAAACGGAAATAGCAGAGTAATGTGATCACCAGACAGCCGACTGACGCCTGCATAAATAAGGTGAATATAACAAGAGGCAGTTCATGCATGATAATTCTCCTTATCCTTTCATCCCGACCACAAGGTTCGGTTTGGTAATGGATGAGTTTGGCAGCCCGTCGATATCCGCGTTCGTACCGTATTTTTTGCGCAGTTCACTGATAAGACCGAACTCAATCGCACGCATCGGACAGGAGTCCACACACATCGGATTGCCGCCCTGCTCACGCAGATCCAGGCAGGTATCGCACTTGGTCATCATACCGATTGCAGGATCAAACTGCGGCGCTTCATACGGACACGCCCAGGTGCAATAACGGCAGCCCACACATTTGTCATGATCCACCAGCACCACACCATCCTCTTCACGCTTATGCATTGCCGTGGTCGGGCAATGGCTGACACACTGCGGGTCGTCGCAATGGTTACAGGCGATGGAAAGATGCCAGCGGCGCGGGCGCGGATATTCCCCGGCCTCAATGTCATACACCCGGCGGAAATTACGTCCGACTTCGAGGTCGTTCTTATCCTTACACGCCACAACACAGGTTTTACAACCGATGCAGGCAGCGACATTAATATAAAATCCTACTTGTTTGTCCATATCTGTCTGTGCCCCTTATCCGATGATCCGCTGCGGCAGTCGCGCATCTTCTGTCAACTGTTCGCCATGCCATTTTTCGATATTACACAGCATCGTGTTCCATCCGGATGTTCCAAGCCCGGTCGGCACCTGAATAGTCAGTGTGTTATCTGCCCCCGCCATATCAATGCCGGTGGTTTCATCCACATTGGTCCAGCTGCCGTGTGGCAGAGCGATCACGCCGGGTTTCATGGTCTGAGTAACCAGCGCCGGACGCAGAAGTTTACCCTGCGGACTGGTGACCATAACGGTTTCACCCTGCTTAATATCCAGGCGTTTTGCATCGGAAGCGTTAATATAGACAGGGCTCGGCCACTGCTCGCGCAGCCACGGCACGTTATCCAGCGTACTGTGTGAGCGCCGCAGATAGTGCGGGTTATAGACCTGGAACGGATAATCGCCTTTCTCTTTTTTGGCGAAATCACTGAAACTGGCTTCATAGCCGCTTGCTGACGGAATATACGCCGGAATAGGGGGTAATTCAGTCCAGCCGCACTCTTTCGCTTTCTCAACCAGGGTTTCGCAGTAGATTTCAAACTTACCGCTTGGTGTCGGACGCGGGTTTGCCGCCGGGTCGCGGATAAAATCTTCATAAGCAATATAACTGTAGTTATCATCCGGCGTGCGCTCTACCTGATACTTCCCTTTGGTCAGGAATTCATTGAGCGTGATGCGCCCGTCCTGCGGCGTACCGGTGACCTGCCATTCATCAATATCTGCCTGAGTGACCGTAAACAGCGGCGCTTTGGTAATACCGTCTTCCGTGATGATAGTGGCACCATTCAGCTTATTGAAAAACTGCTGTTTTTCGGAGATCGGGAAGATCTCATCCACATTCACACCCAGACGTTTACCCAGCTCTTTTGCTATCCACTGATCACTTTTTGCTTCATACAGTGGCGGAGTGACATTCACCGCAGCAATAATAACTTCGCGGTTACTCGGATTAAGAATGGTTCCCTCGCGCTCCCACTCAGTCGTCACCGGCAGGATCAGATCAGAATATTTCGCACAGGTATGCGGGACATACGCGGCGGTCGCGATAAACTCAACCCCCTGACGATAGGCTTCAATTCCCTGCATAATATTGGCACGGGTCTGTAAAGTGGCGTTAAACGGATGAAAAATCATCTGAATATTGGCATCCACATCACCCGTACCGCGCTGACGGAATTTTTTCTCCAGCAGTGCGCGGTTCAGTTCGTTGTGATTGATTTTCAGGCTGACCGGGTTTTTCACCGCAGGTAACCCATTTGCCCCGGCAACCACCAACCGCATTCCGTTATTACCCGCCGCAAAGTGACAGCTCACCCCGGTCATACGCCCCGGACGCCCCATATGCCCGGTCATAAATCCGAGTGTTGAAAACGCCTGAACCCATCCTTCACCGTTATGAATACGCGCAGGCGCCCAACCGGTTAACAGCGCCACCCGCTGTGTGCCGCCGATCTGACGGGCAAGCGAACGGATATCAGATGCAGAAATTCCGGTAATATCCGATGCCCATTCAGGGGTTTTCGGTTCACCGGTGTAGGTTCCCAGCAGGTAATCTTTGAAGTTTTTCTGACGATCCGCACCCGCAGGCATATTGGTTTCATCAAAGCCCACCGTGCAGTTGCGCAGAAAATCCCAGTCAATCAGCGGATTAGCCGGGCTATCCATCTCCAGCAGTGCGGACATAATACCCAGCGCCAGTGCGTGATCGGTTCCCGGATTAATCGGATACCAGTCTGCATCCATCAGTTCTGCCGTTGCCGTGTAGCTCGGATCAATACTGATAAAACGCGCACCGGCTTTTTTCGCCTGATAATAGTTATACGTCGGGCTGCCCGGGCTGCTCCAGGCCGGGTTCGCACCCCACATCACAATCAGCTGTGAATTGCGCATATCAAAACGGTCGTTGGTGCCGAAGGTGTAAAACCCTTCCAGCAATCCCAGATGTGCCGGGGTTTCAAACCAGGCGCCCCAGGAGGTGGTTCCCCAGTCACCGGTAAAACCGCCCGCTTTGGCGAACACACTCTGGAAATCAGTACCATTACCGCCGGTCACCCAGAGAGATTCGTTGCCGTGTTGTCCGGTGATCCGTTTTGTTTCGGAGGCGACGATATCCAGTGCCTCATCCCAGCTGATACGCACCCACTGGTCACGCCCGCGCAGGGTTTTATCCCCGCCGCCCGGTGCCCAGCCTTTGCGTTTCATCGGGTATTTCAGGCGATCTGCGCCGAAAACCTGTTTGCGCTGAGAGCGCCCGCGCAGACACCCGCGCTGCTGCGGGAAGTCCGGTGAATCGGCAACCACATCATCGGTTTTTTGTCTGACTACCACGCCATCAACGACCAGCGCTTTGTTTACACAGCGCCCGCCGCAGTTATGCCAGCAGGCGACCGGTTTCCACTGCCCTTTGGCAGCCGTCCCGGTGACGGGGGTTGTTTTTTCCGGTGCTGGTGTTGCAGCGTGAAGTTGTCTGCTTAACGGCAGTGCAGCCATAGCTGATGCCGCTGTCGTCCATTTTACAAATGAACGGCGGGTTAAGCCTGTTTTTTGTCTGTCTGACATTGCTCATACCTCATCATCAGGTTTTAAAATTATTATTATAAGTTTATTAATTCATTGATTTTTTTGTGATCATTACGGGTAAAAACTTCAAGAAGAGTACTGAACTGACGGTAAAATACCGTCTCTGCGTGATTATTCAGTTCACGGCAGAACGGCGTCATAAAGGCCAGTAAATGCGCCTCCATAAATTCGGCTGATGCCTGCAACGGCGCGTTAATGTCTTCAATCTGCCCGCCATCAAGCGCCTGTGACGCTTTCACACTCAGGTTCCACAGAAAATCAAGCTCATAACCGATATGATCGGCGGCCTCATATTCTGTTTCCGGCAGATGAAATCCGTGCTGCTGATAAAAAGTTTTGACACTCAGGGTGCTTTCCTGGAACAACAATTTATCCCGCGAGACATACACTGATTCCCAGGGCGCGGCAGGCGGGGATTCAGGTCCGATAAATAACCGGGTGAAATCCCAGTGCAGAGTTTCAAAATCGGATGCTCCGCTTTTAAGCATGCGGGTATTCAAATCATCCTGCATTGCATCCAGCGCAGTCTGCATGGCAGGCAGGCTCTCATCTGCGGGGAACAGAGACAGCCCCTCATCGCGCAGGTAGATAAGCAGTTCTGCTATCGGCTCTTCTGTCAGCAGACGGCGCAATACGTCATAAGCAAACTGACGCGCATACAGATAATCAAGTTCCCGGCTGTCACTGCTCACATACACCTCCGTGTATATCATCAGGCGAAAATTCAGCGGGTGTGGTGAATTCCACCCGCACTTCTTTAATTAACGGATTACCCTGCCCGTCGTCTTCCGCAATATGGGAAGTCAGCGCAACGGGCAGATCGGGGAAATGTGTCAGGTGCATAATCGATTCAGGATTGAATTGTAAAAAACCATGCAGAATATCTTCATGAAACGGCAGACCAGCCTCACGCAGGATAGCAGCGACACATGAACAATCGTCACCGAACACCTTGGCGCTTTTGAAGAAATAATCACGCGGAGAAAAAATATAGTGCGGACCGGCGCTGAGAAACGCATTGCTCTGATACACCTGCCCGGTGTGTTTGTTTTCCAGCGAGCAGTAATGCACACCCGGGGAAAGATTATTTTCCAGGGCAAATTTCAGCACCCGCAAACAGGCAAGTTCGCTGTCGGCAACCGCCAGTCCGCCCGCGTACCAATAGTTGTAATACACCTCATAGGGCGGATTTTTCAGGGCAAAGCCCCGCGTCTGATATTCAGGGCTGTTGGTCAGCGGAAAGCAAAACTCCAGCAGATTAATACCGTCGATGCCGATAGCATCCAGTTTCAGCAGCAGTTCATTCATCTGTTCTTCACTGCCCGGGATAACCGGCATCTCCACCATGACGTCAGGGAAAATCTCCCGCGCCAGTGCGATACGGCTGAGTACTTTTTCCAGTTTTTCCGGCGGATCGTCAATTTTGATACTGAAACGCACCTCTTTCAGACCCGCTGCCGCCAGTGCCAGCGCAGTATTGCGATCCAGCGGATCTCCTGCGGTATAGAGTCTGGTATGAACGCCGGGCAGTTTTTCCTGTACAGTCTCAAAGAAACGGATACTTTCCTGACGGAACAACAGCGGCTCGCCGCCGGTCAGTGCAATGTGGCTCAGCGGATAGCCCTCTTCCACAATCGCATTCACTTCACCAATAGCATCCCGCATTTCATGCTGAAAACCATCGTAATTTTCCTGGTTCGGATTGAAGCAAAAATAGCAGTCGCGGTGGCATTTCAGCGATAAAAACGTGGTATAGCTGCCCTCTCCCGTGCGGCATTGCACACAGGCGCCGGACAGCCATTTACTGTGAATACTTTTGCCGTTATTCGAAAATGTTGCCCCCAGCGCCTTCACCTCGCTTCGCAGTAGATCAATCTGCGCCTGACGCCGGTGTGGCGCTTCAAATACCAGCCCATACTGCGCGATCGCCTGCTGCGTCTGTTTTTCAATATCAAGATAGCGCTGTGCATAGCGCTGCAATGTGCTGTTGCGATAAGTGCTCAGGCATTGTTCTGTCAGCGGGTAAATCATGGCTGTTCCTTTACGTATATTGCCGGGGACAGTCGGCGGGTGTCACGATGTGATGGTTAACAGCCGGTGATGTGATTCCCGCCGGGTTATTCTCATATTTACGGAGGAATAGGTGTAATATTTTTACATCTTTAGTGTAGAGGAATGAAATATAAGGTTATTGAGCAGGATCAAAAATGTTTTCACCTTTATTACCCTGTTATTATTTAACGCTGTAAATTAAAATATATAGCGAATATGGCGGGCAATTAATATCATTAATATGATAACAAACAAAAAATGGTAATAAATACATTTTAAATCAATAAGTAACAGTTTACTGTTGGTTTTTACATAACACAAAAATATCAGATACTTTATTTAATCGGTCATTTTATTATCAATATCAGAAAGATTAAAAATAATATTATTATGTTTCATTTTGTTAATTCAGCCGTATTAATAACAATCAACTGCCATACATATACTGTTATTCATAATATAAAGATATCCTGTTTCAGCCGGAGATTCTTTATTTTCCGACATACCGGAATAATATAGCACTAATACACCTGTTAACTCTGCGCTACATCTGTCCGGTAGTATTATTCACTTTTTACCTGATAAAAAAAACGGACGCCTGCGCGTCCGTTCTGATAGCTGCCGGTAATTCAATCAGATACTGAATGAAGAACCACAGCCGCAGGTAGTTTTGGCATTCGGGTTGGTGACGATAAACCGCGAGCCTTCCAGCCCTTCAGTATAATCCACACAACCGCCGACCAGATATTGCAGGCTCATCGGGTCAACCACCAGCGCCACACCTTCTTTCTCGATAGTCATGTCGCCGTCATTCATGGCATCATCAAAGGTGAAACCATACTGAAACCCGCTGCACCCGCCGCCGGTGATATAAACACGCAGGCGCAGGTTCGGATTTTCTTCATCCGAAATCAGGATTTTTACTTTTTTAGCTGCCGCATCAGTAAATTGCAGGGGCAGTGCTGAATCATCGCTCATTTATTACTCCAGACTGGCCGCGACCAGTAAACACACTCAGAAAGCTGTCAGCTCCCGGACATTATTACCAATTATCTACCACCTCACAGAATCGTTCAAGTTTCGCCACACATAAAGCGCAGTAACCATATTGTTAGTAAGGATATATATCCTTATTCATTCAAACCGCAGGTTCGTTGGCCGCGTTCAGCCCGCCGGGTCACATAGTTTATCTATGCTCCCCGGTGGGCTAAACTTGCCGCCTGCCTGCATCTTGAATGACGTTGGATATAGTCCTCACAAGAATAATGTGACAAGTTGGATTCAGCCGCGCTCTCCATTACACTATACCCACTTTCCGCTCACTGACTGACAGGAGCCCTGCATGAGCCGCTCTGAAACCTTGTACACCGAAGCACAGCACTTTATCCCCGGTGGAGTAAACTCCCCGGTCCGCGCGTTTAACGGCGTCGGCGGTACCCCGCTGTTTATTGAACGTGCCAACGGGGCGTATATTTATGATGTCGACAGCAAAGCCTATATTGACTATGTCGGCTCCTGGGGACCGATGGTGCTGGGTCATAACCACCCGGCTATCCGCACGGCGGTGATTAAAGCTGTAGAGAAAGGGCTGAGTTTCGGCGCGCCGACCGCTGATGAAGTCGAAATGGCAAAATTTGTCACCGAACTGGTGCCATCCATGGATATGGTGCGCATGGTGAACTCCGGAACGGAAGCGACCATGAGCGCTATCCGCCTGGCGCGTGGTTACACCGCCCGCGATAAAATCATCAAGTTTGAAGGTTGCTATCACGGACATGCAGACTGCCTGTTAGTCAAAGCCGGTTCCGGCGCACTGACTATCGGTCAGCCAAACTCACCGGGTGTCCCGGCGGATTTTGCCAAACACACGCTGACCTGCACTTATAATGACCTGGATTCTGTCCGTGAAGCCTTTGAAAAACATCCTCACGAAGTTGCCTGCATTATTGTCGAGCCGGTTGCCGGTAATATGAACTGCATTCCACCGGCAGCAGATTTCCTGCCGGGACTGCGTGCATTGTGTGACGAATTCGGCGCACTGCTGATTATCGACGAAGTGATGACCGGCTTTCGTGTCGCCCTCGGCGGCGCACAGGCGTATTATGATGTTGAACCGGATCTGACCTGCCTGGGTAAAATTATCGGCGGCGGAATGCCGGTCGGTGCATTCGGCGGGCGTGGTGAGATCATGGAAAAACTCGCGCCGACAGGTCCGGTTTACCAGGCGGGCACTCTCTCCGGTAATCCGATTGCCATGGCAGCCGGTCTTGCCTGTTTGCAGGAAATTTCACAACCCGGTGTGCATCAGCGCCTGACTGAACTGACAGAAATGCTGGCGGAAGGTCTGACTGCGAAAGCACAGCAAGCGGGTATTCCGTTTGTGGTCAATTATGTCGGCGGAATGTTCGGGATGTTCTTTACTGATTCACCGACTGTCACCTGCTATCAGGATGTGATGAATTGTGATGTGGAGCGCTTCAAAAAGTTCTTCCATCTGATGCTGGAAAAAGGGATTTATCTCGCACCATCCGCCTTTGAAGCCGGATTTATGTCTGTCGCGCACAGTGATGAAGATATCCGCAAAACCATTGATGCTGCCGCTTATGCATTTTCGAAACTGTAATCTGCGGTGATCAGCTATAATCTGCGCCCGGTCACTGTACCGGGCGTTTTTATAGTGAAAGGAAAACGCAATAAATTACTTATGCTTCACAAACGCACGAGCCGTCACCAGCGCCAGTTGTGTCAGTGCTGAATAAAACGGGCTGTGCCCGTGAGCATTAAGGCGTTCTGCGTAATGGGGCAGCCAGGTTAGCAGGTGCTGACTCAGCAGTGTATTTACTGCTGGTGCCCGCATTTCTGATGCTAATACTGCCGCCTGAAATAAAATCAGCCCGATGTGATCCGCAGGTTCCGGATACGCCGTGCTGAGTTTCAGCCGCTCCTGCTTTAAAAATGCATTCAGTGCCAGGGTGGAATCTCCCTGTAACAACCCTTCCGCATCCTGGTAAACCGAGCCCCACGGCGGCGCCGGTAGTGCCCCGGGACCGGCAAACAAATCCTGCCAGGCAGCTTTCAGTGTTTCTGAACCACAACTGACAGCGCTGCTCAACTGTGTACGGAGTGCTTCATCCACCTCACAGGGCCATTGCTGCGCAAACCCCGGCTGAGTAAACAGGCGCATAGCAACGCGGTTGCTGTCATCATCCGGTGAGAACAGATAACAAATACCCAGCACGTTAAACGCCGCCGCATAATGGGAGATCTTACTCATCAGGCACTCCCGTCAGGCGTGAATATAATAGAAGACATAACGCAGCATAAATTCTGCAATAATGGTCAGCAGACACCCGGTAAGAAATAACCCACCCGCCGCCTGATACTCCGTATCCCGTCTTTTCGCCGATCCTGCACGAACCAGTGTGATACCACACAAAAGAAGCCCGGCAACCGCCATAATCCAGGTGCTTATCCGCAATCCGGCAATGCTGTAATAGGCGGTGATGGGTGAGAGCGGAAAAGTAACCGATTTTTGCGATAACTGTGTGGCGGTCAGCCAGTGCTCATAAAATGGCTGATATAACAGGCGCCCGGTCAGGCTTACCGCCATCACACTCCACAACAGCCACAAACGGGAAACAGACAGATAGTCCGCCGGGACAATAACCCCCGCTTTATGACCAAACCGCTGAACAAACATCATCATCAGCACATACAGTGCCACACCCAGGCTCAGCATAGTGGCGAAAAACATCAGATAGGTATTGGCATCATTCCACGTCAGAATCGAGGTATAGCGGTAAATCGACGCCATACAGTAAATATCAGCCAAACCAATCGCCATTGCTGCGCCAAACAGCAGAAAAGAGAGTTTTCCCGATTTCCACAACCAGAGGAATGTCACACCCAGGCTGCCGACAAATGCTGCCGTCACCACCACTTCACGGCTGAGCCAGGCCGTAAAGACATTATTAATGGCATTCGGGGCATTTAACGGCACACCAAGGTGCGTGATAGATGCCACTGATCCGATCCCCGCAATAATGCAGATAATAAAGATTGTCAGCATCATCATGCGTTTAAAACTGTCTGCCGTGAGGCGGCGGGAGAGCGGTGCGGCAAACACCCCGCTCACAACGCACAACCCCACCGCCGCATTCATCATGTAAGTGAAAATTAAAAGCGACCACTCATTCATTTTCTTTTCTCTCACTGTTTATGTCATCAAAACGTGCCCCGTGATGCGCATTGATCACCAGGTTTGGCTGTGTAATGGACGGATCAGGCAGACCGGTTACATAATCCAGATTGCCGTATTTCGCCCGCAACTCATCAATCGGTCCGAACTGAATCGCGCCCAGCGGACACGTGCTGACACACACCGGCTGCTCACCTTTTTGTTGTAAATCAATGCAAAAATCGCATTTCGACATCTGTTTGGTTTCCGGGTTCATCTGCGGCGCACCATACGGACATGACCACGCACAGGCACCACAGCCGACACATTTGTCTGTATTGACCATCACTATGCCGTCGCCTTCGCGCTTGTGCATTGCTGTCGTCGGGCAGTTGCGGACACAAATAGGGTCTTTGCAGTGGTTACAGGAAATGGAGAGCGTGTAAGCAAACACATTGTTGATCAACGCACCATTATTGTTACGGCTGTAACCACCGCCGGTCATTTCATACACCCGGCGGAAACGGCGTCCGACATCTAAATTGTTTTTATCTTTACAGGCAACCTGACAGGCTTTGCAGCCGGAGCAGCGGGCTGAATCAATATAAAACCCTAACTGTTTTTCACTGACTGCCGGATAAATAATGAATTTACTCATGCTTTTTCCACCTCAACTAATAGTGTCTGGTGCGCATTACCGTGAGCCAGCGCCGTACTGCGTGACGAGGTAAGCACATTGGCACAACCGCCCTGATCAACACCGTTACTGTCCGGCAGCCACCAGGCACCCGCCTGGAGCGCAACCACACCCGGCATAATTCGTTGGGTAATTTTTACCGGGATCATCGTGATGCCGCGCCCGTTATAGATCTTCACTTTGTCGCCGTCATTAATACGGCGATCTTGTGCGTCAAACGGATTGATCCACAGTTCCTGGCGCTGCACTTCCTGTAACCAGGGGTTGGCAAACTGCGTGGAGTTTGCGCGGTTCCGCCCTTTCCAGGTGATTAATTGCAGCGGATAGGTTGTGGTGAGCGTGTCTTCCGGACCTTCAACCGCAGGCACATAATGGGAGAGCGCCGGAATTTCCGGGTTATCCATGTCATACAGGCGTTTGGAGAAGATCTCTATTTTGCCGGACGGGGTCGGGAACGGATTGTTTTCGATATCCTGAATGTTTTTTTCAAACGCCACATTCTGCGTATGCGGACGGTGCGTTAATAAATGACGGCGTTTGACCAGCAGTTCATCAAAGGTTGGAATATTATCTTCCGGACGCTTAATTGCCGCATCATTTACCAGGTATTCAATCCAGTCGCGATCAGTGCGGTGACCGGCGGTAAATTCATCATATACACCCAGTTTTTCCGCCACTTCACACAGCCAGTCATAATCTGTGCGGCGCTCAAAATCCGGTTCAATCGCTTTTTCCGAGAGGATCAGGTAATCGCCGTAACTCCAGGTGCCGCCGATATTCCAGCGCTCCAGAAAACTGGTTTCCGGCAGCAAAAGATCGGCGTATTTCGCACTCGGCGTCAGATAGAGATCACTGCACACGATAAATTCAACTTTTGATTCATCCTCCAGCACTTTTGCGGCATGCAGAATGTCAGTGTTCTGATTTGTCATGTAGTTACCCGCCATCGAGAAGATCATTTTGATCTCTGTGCCGAGTTTTTCTGCATTCTTCAGACCGTTTGCCGGTGTGACCAGCGTTTTGTCTTCACACGCCTGCACCCAGTTGGTGATATTGATTTTTTCTTTAACCGGATTATCAAACAGCGCCGGTCCGGCAATGGTTTTGCGCAGATCCGGATTCAGTGCCATGCCGTAACCCGCCGCCCAGCCGCCGCGCACACCCACGTTTCCGGTGATCGTTGCCAGCAAAGTGGCACCCCGGGCGCTACGCTCGCCACAGATATGGCGCTGTGGTCCCCAGCCCTGCATCAGCACCGCCGGTTTGGTTGAGGCATATTCACGCGCCAGTTGGCGGATAGTGTCCGCCGGGACTTTGGTTATTTTCTCCGCCCATTCAGGGGTTTTGGCGATACCGTCTTTTTTCCCGGTCAGATACGCCACCAGCGATTCATTGTCAGCAACGCCTTCCGGCATCTGATCTTCACTGAATCCCAGAGTATATTTATTGATAAATGCCTGATCGTGGAGGTTTTCTGTCACGATGACATGCATCATCGCATCCATCATGGCGTTATCTGTAGTCGGCAGAATCGGTATCCATTGATCCGCCAGAGAAGAGGCAGTATCGGAATAGCGCGGGTCAACGATAATAAATTTTGTGCCGTTCTTTTTCATCTTCTGGAAATAGTGGTTGCTGTGCCCGAAAATCGTTTCATTCGGATTATGCCCCCACAAAATTACCAGCGGGGTATTGTCGAGTGTATCCAGTGTACTGCCGCTGGCAGACGTGCCATAGGTGTACGGCGTTGCCGCCATGGTGTTGCCGTTACTGACCGAGTGATAATTTTCCAGGAACCCGCCGGTCAGGTTAAACAGGCGGCGCAGCATGTTGGCACCGGAAAAAATCCCGCCGGTCACACCCGTACTCAGGCTGACAAAGCGCGATGCCGGACCGTATTTATCACTGATCCGCTGCCATTGCTGCGCAATCAGTGATGTCGCATCTTCCCAGCTTATCCGCTCAAAGCGCCCTTCGCCCCGTTTACCGACGCGTTTCATCGGGTATTTCAGGCGATCCGGGTGATAAATAAATTTCCGGTAACCGCGCCCGCGCACACAGGCCCGCATGATCGGCATCTCTTCATTTAAATCAGCATCCGGGCGCGTCGTAATACGAATGGCCTGACCATCTTTAATATGGGCGCGGATATCACACTTGCCGCCGCAGTCAAAACTGCTGCATGTGGGAACAACCCGCACACCGTCATCTACCGGATGTACCGGGATGTGTGCCGGATCAGGTGAAACG
This sequence comes from Morganella psychrotolerans, assembly GCF_001676155.1. Taxonomy (GTDB): domain Bacteria; phylum Pseudomonadota; class Gammaproteobacteria; order Enterobacterales; family Enterobacteriaceae; genus Morganella; species Morganella psychrotolerans. Next base: position 192,979 of record NZ_LZEW01000023.1, read on the forward strand.
GAAGCAATACTTTCTGATGCCAGAAATGGCACCGCAGATAATACAGAACTGACCTGTATAAAGCGCCGGCGGCTTATTTCGCCGATAGCGCCGGAATCTTCATTATCATGGCCGGATTGATGACTCATAGTGGATTTACCCCGGGTGAGAAACAGAGAGCAACATTTATACCCTTATTCATTCAAACTACAGGTTCGTTGGCTGCATCCTGAATGACGTTGGGTATAAAACAGGAAATAATAAATAATATTTAATTTTAAATGACCGGAAATAATGCCGTGCTCCCGGTAACGTATTAATAACCGGAAACAATCAGAATCTGAATAAACAGAATGGCGGCAGTAAAATGGTAATGGATTTATATATTGCTGCCATACGCAAACCGGACAAGGGCATTTGAATTTCAGCCTCTTTTCCGCCACTGTTAATTTAATACGGTATAGTTGTTGCTCAATACACCTGAATGTATACCCTTATTCATTCAAACTGCAGGTTCGTTGGCTGCATCCTGAATGACGTTGGGTATATATAATGACAAAATGTTATCGTAAAGCACCTGTTTTGCGGCACAGGATCTGATATAACAGCCGGCAGACCGTCATCTTGAGTCAGAAAGCAGGGAGCACATCACTTATGAGAAATATTCCGTTAAAAAGCGTGGATAATATTGCGCGGGATGTTATTGCGCTGGGAACCGATTATCTGCCGGATACCCTGCTGGAGTACCATTCTCACCGGCGGGCACAGTTTCTCTACCCGGCAACGGGGTTGATTGAAGTCAGTACCGCAGGCGGTGAATGGGTTATTCCGCCTTCCTGTGGCGTGTGGATCCCGCCGCTGATTGCCCATGAAACCCGCATGCTGAATGTCAGCACCCGCAGTCTGTATATTGAACCGGCTGCAAAGCCGCGCCACTGCGCAGATTGCGAAGTCCTGAGTGTCTCTCCGCTGTTACGCCAGTTACTGCTTGAAGCCGCTGATGTGCCCGCTGAATATGATATTCAGGGGCGCGACGGAATGCTGATGCAGTTGATCCTCTGTGAACTGAGCCGCGCCCGTCCCCTGCCGTTTTTTGTGCCGGTCCCGCGGGATGAAAAGCTCGGTGTTATGTGTCGTGAGTTTATGCGCAGCCCGGTGATAACCTCTCAGCCCGGAGCCTGGGCAGAAAAACTGCATAAAAGTGAGCGCTCATTCAGCCGGTTTTTCCGCACACAAACCGGGATGTCTTTCTCAGAATGGCGTCAGCAGGCGTGTCTGCTTAATTCTCTTTCTCATATATTATCGGGAAAATCGATTACAGAGATTGCTTATGACCTGGGCTATAACAGTGCCGGGGCTTTTTCTATTATGTTTAAGAAACAGATGGGTCAGTCACCCTCCCATTTTAAAGTGGATGATGTGGATATCCGGCATTTTTTAATTTGTCTTTTCTGACATTTAAACTTATTATGACACTAATATTAAAGTTGATTTAATTCACCCCCTCAATAAGCAGATATTAATTTTAATTGATCTGCATCAATTACGAAGAAGTAACTACTACTTTGTGATTATTCAAATTGTGCTTAATCTCCCGATTAATTTTAATTAAACATTAAAGTTCACTTTCATTGATTTCAGGCAATATAAATTCAACCTTTGCTGATATTCTCCTCATGATTTTTTACAAATATATAAAAAAAAAGAGGATGCGATGAATTTCAGCCGCAGACAGTTCTTTAAGATTTGTGCGGGCGGGCTGGCCGGAACTACAGCCGCCGCGTTAGGCTTTATGCCGTCAGTAGCAATGTCTAATGTACGGGAATACAAATTACTCCGCTCGAAAGAGACCCGGAACACCTGTACCTACTGCTCAGTCGGGTGCGGATTGCTGATGTACAGCATAGGCGATGGTGCCATGAATGCTAAGTCTGCGATTTTCCACGTCGAGGGTGACCCTGATCATCCGGTTAACCGCGGGGCATTATGCCCGAAAGGTGCCGGCTTACTTGATTATATCCACAGTAACAGCCGTCTGCGCTACCCTGAATACCGGGCACCCGGCTCAGATAAGTGGCAGCGTATCAGCTGGGATGATGCCTTTGAACGCATCGCCCGTCTGATGAAAGCTGACCGTGATGCCAACTTCATTGAAAAAAACAACGAAGGCACCACAGTTAACCGCTGGCTGACAACGGGGATGCTTTGCGCTTCCGCTGCCAGTAATGAAACCGGCATGTTAACCCAGAAATTTACCCGCTCCCTCGGGATGCTGGCAGTTGATAACCAAGCGCGTGTCTGACACGGACCAACGGTAGCAAGTCTTGCTCCAACATTTGGTCGCGGTGCGATGACCAACCACTGGGTTGATATCAAAAATGCCAATGTCGTTGTGGTCATGGGCGGGAATGCGGCAGAAGCGCATCCTGTCGGATTCCGCTGGGCGATGGAAGCTAAAAATAATAACGATGCTACGCTGATCGTGGTTGACCCGCGCTTTACGCGGACAGCCTCCGTAGCGGATCATTATATTCCTATCCGTTCGGGTACTGATATTACCTTCCTTTCCGGGGTTATTCTGTATCTGACACAGAACGGGAAATTCCATGACGAGTATGTGCGCCATTATACCAATGCCGCATTACTGGTTCGTGAGGATTTCACTTTTGATGACGGCTTATTCAGTGGTTATGATGCTGAAAAACGCCGCTATGACAAAGCAACCTGGAACTACCAGTTTGATGAAAATGGTCATGCGCTGCGAGATGATACACTTGAAAACCCGCGCTGTGTCTGGAACCTGATGAAAGAACACGTATCCCGCTATACGCCGGATATGGTTGAGAAAATCTGCGGTACACCAAAAGCAGATTTCCTTAAAGTGTGCGAAATCCTGGCCTCTACCAGCCCGGCGAACCGCGCAGCCACGTTCCTGTATGCCTTAGGCTGGACTCAGCACACCGTTGGTGCGCAGAACATCCGTACTATGGCAATGATCCAGTTACTGCTCGGAAATATGGGTGTGGCAGGCGGCGGTGTTAACGCCCTGCGTGGTCACTCAAATATCCAGGGGCTGACTGATCTCGGTCTGCTTTCCACCAGCCTGCCGGGTTATCTGACACTGCCGTCAGAGAAACAAACGGATATCACCAGCTACCTGAAAGCGAATACGCCGAAAGCGACACTGCCGAACCAGGTGAATTACTGGAGCAACTATCCTAAGTTCTTCGTCAGTCTGATGAAATCCTTCTATGGTGATGCGGCTACGCCGGAAAACCAGTGGGGTTATGACTGGCTGCCGAAATGGGATCAGGCATATGACGTGCTGAAGTATTTCGACATGATGAACCACGATGAAATCACCGGTTATATCTGTCAGGGCTTCAACCCGGTTGCGTCCTTCCCGGATAAAAACAAAGTCGTCGGCTGCCTGAGCAAACTGAAATACCTGATAACTATCGATCCGCTGGTAACAGAAACCTCGAATTTCTGGCAGAACCACGGTGAGATGAATGATGTGGATACCGCGTCAATTCAGACAGAAGTGTTCCGCCTGCCATCCACTTGTTTTGCTGAGGAAGATGGTTCGATTGCCAACTCCGGACGCTGGTTACAGTGGCACTGGAAAGCAGCGGATGCCCCGGGCGAAGCGCGCAACGATGGTCAGATCCTTGCCGGTATTCTTTATAAGATCCGTGAATTATATGAAGAAGAAGGCGGTAAAGGCGTTGATCAACTGATGAAGATGTCGTGGGATTACAAACGTAAATTCCACCCGGAATCTGATGAAGTTGCCCGCGAAAATAACGGTGTTGCTCTGGAAGATCTTTTTGATGCCGACGGTAATCTGCTGGCGAAAAAAGGCTCACTTCTCAGCACCTTTGCACACCTGCGCGATGATGGTACCACCGCGTCTTCCTGCTGGATCTACACCGGCAGCTGGACGGAGAAAGGTAACCAGATGGCGAACCGGGATAACAGTGATCCTTCCGGTATCGGCAACACACTGGGCTGGGCATGGGCATGGCCGCTGAACCGCCGCGTTATCTACAACCGCGCGTCTGCTGATCCGCAGGGTAAACCGTGGGATAAAAACCGCGTGCTTATCGAGTGGAACGGCAAGAAATGGGTCGGTAACGATATCCCTGACTTCAACACCTCGGCACCGGAAGTCGGAACAGGGCCGTTTATCATGCAACCGGAAGGCTTAGGCCGCCTGTTTGCTATCGATAAAATGGCGGAAGGTCCGTTCCCGGAACATTATGAGCCGTTTGAAACACCACTCGGGACGAACCCGCTTCACCCGAATGTGATTTCTAACCCGGCCGCCCGTATCTTTGAAGATGACAAAAAACGCCTGGGCAGCCATACCGAGTTCCCGTATGTGGGGACGACGTACCGCCTGACCGAGCATTTCCATACCTGGACCAAGCACGCGCGGCTTAATGCTATCGCGCAGCCGGAACAGTTTGTCGAAATCAGTGAAACACTGGGTGAAGCCAAAGGGATCAGCAGTGGCGATAAAGTGAAAGTCAGCAGCAAACGCGGCTTTATCCGCGCCGTTGCCGTCGTCACAGCGCGCCTGCAAACTCTGATGGTGGACGGAAAACCAATCGAAACAGTCGGGATCCCGATTCACTGGGGCTTTGAAGGTGCGACACAAAAAGGCTTTATCGCCAATACACTGACGCCGGGAGTCGGTGACGCCAACTCGCAAACGCCTGAATTTAAAGCGTTCTTAGTTAACATCGAGAAGGCGTAAGGAGGAATTATGTCCATGCAATCTCAAGACATTATCAAACGTTCTGCGACTAACAGCATAACGCCACCTCCGCAGGCGCGCGACGACAAACTTGAAGTCGCAAAGCTTATCGACGTCACTACCTGTATCGGCTGTAAAGCCTGTCAGGTGGCGTGTTCTGAGTGGAATGATATCCGTGATGAAGTCGGATTCTGTACCGGGGTTTATGATAACCCGACGGATCTGAGTGCCAAATCCTGGACGGTCATGCGGTTCAGCGAAACCAAAGAAAACGGCAAGCTGGAGTGGCTTATCCGCAAGGATGGCTGCATGCACTGTACAGACCCGGGCTGCCTGAAAGCCTGTCCGTCTGCCGGCGCAATCATTCAGTACGCCAATGGTATCGTTGATTTTCAGTCAGAGCACTGTATCGGTTGCGGTTACTGTATTGCGGGCTGCCCGTTCAATATTCCGCGCCTCAATCCGAAAGACAACAGAGTGTACAAATGTACTCTCTGTGTTGACCGGGTCACCGTGGGTCAGGAACCGGCATGTGTCAAAACCTGCCCGACCGGCGCAATTCATTTCGGCACCAAAGCAGACATGCTGGAAGTGGCGGATGAACGCGTGCAGAAACTGAAAAAACGCGGGTTTGCCAATGCGGGTGTTTATAACCCGGAAGGTGTCGGCGGTACACACGTCATGTATGTATTGCAACATGCGGATAACCCGGAGCTCTATCACGGATTGCCGAAAGATCCGCAAATAGATACCCCGATCGACCTCTGGAAAGGCGTATTGAAACCGCTGTCTGCCATCGGGTTTATCGCCACGTTTGCCGGGCTGGTCTTCCACTATGTGGGGATAGGGCCGAATAAAGAAGTGAGCGATGAAGAAGAAGATGAGGAAAACCATCATGAGTAAGAAAAAAAGCAAAATGATCCTGCGCACAAAGTTTGTTGATCGTGCCTGTCACTGGACCGTGGTTATCTGCTTTTTTATGGTTTCCTTATCCGGTATTGCTTTGTTCTTCCCGACACTGCAATGGCTGACTGAGACGTTCGGGACACCACAGATGGGGCGTATTCTGCACCCGTTCTTTGGTGTACTTATTTTCTTCGTGCTGATGTTTATGTTTTTCCGCTTCGTCAAACACAATATTCCTGACCGCGAAGATATCTCGTGGGTTAAAAATATTGTGGAAGTGCTGAAAGGCAATGAACACAATGTGGCACGGGTCGGTAAATACAACGCCGGACAAAAAATGATGTTCTGGAGCATTATGAGCATGATTTTTGTGCTGCTTGCCACCGGTATTGTCATCTGGCGTCCGTACTTCGCGCACTACTTCCCGATGTGGATGATCCGCTGGAGCCTGCTGATTCATGCGGCTGCCGCTATCATTCTGATCCACGCCATCCTGATCCATATGTATATGGCATTCTGGGTGAAAGGATCGATTAAAGGAATGGTTGAAGGCAAAGTCAGCCGCCGCTGGGCGAAGAAACATCACCCGCGCTGGTATGAAGAAGTCGAAGCTAAAGAAGCCGCTGAAGACGCAAAACAGCAGAAGTAAGCTGTTGGAGCTGTAAATGTGAACTGCGCCGCAAACGTTCAAAACAACGGATGTGGCGCAGTTTTTTTTATGCTTTACTTCCTGACTCAGGATAAAGCATTCAGCACAATACAGCGGATAAATCAGCAGAATGAATAAGTACCATGTATCAAATAGTGAAGGTAGATTTGCAGCGGGTTCAGACGATGATGTTTTAGAAAACAAGCTTCTGTTATCTGAAGCCGATGATATTAACGATGCCGAGTTGGTATTACTGGAAAAACTTTATCAGATGGTTTTCAGTACTGCATTTCCTGCCGGAAAAATTACAGTAGCGCTCATAAAACAGTGGCACCGTCAGTGGCTGGGAAATATTTATGACTGGGCAGGGCAAATACGGACGGTTAATATCAGTAAAGGTAATTTCATGTTCGCGCCTGCGGGCAGAATCACAGGGCTGCTTACACAGCTCGAAAAAGAGTACCTGAATAAATATACACCCTGTACAGGAATGTCTCGTGAGCAGGTTATTGAAGCAATTGCGGTAGTACACACAGAACTTATTCTGATCCATCCGTTTCGTGAAGGAAACGGCCGTTTATCCCGCCTTCTTGCTGATGTTATGGCTGTTCAGGGCGGACTATATCCGCTGGATTACGACAGTTGGAAACAAAACCCGCCACACTATATTTCTGCTATCCACGCGGCATTAAATCTGAATTATGAACCAATGAAATATTGGGTTAATGAAGCACTGAAAAAAGACTAAACCGCCAATCTGAGGTGAGCATACCTTTCACGTTTTTCCTTCAGGGCATCTGCCAGACTTCGGGACTCCTGTCCGGTCTCAACCGCCGTGGACGTCACTACAGCCCGGATCAATTGCTCACTATCGGGCATTATCAGTGCATGTTGTGTTTTCTTACTGTTTTTCATTTTTCCTCCGGGCACAATGACACACCTGAGCATAATACCATTGCACATAATCCGCAATGGTCACTGAAAAAACAAAACCCGCCAAAAGGCGGGTTTTGAGAACTCACGACACTTCCCTGTGCGCAGTAATTACTGATCAAACATCTCTTTTAACCAGCCGGGTGCTTCTTCGCCGGACTGAGGTTCCTGCTGTACAGGCGCCGCCTGCTGTCCGCACAGTGCCTGGGCATCTGTGGTCCAGACCGGCAGGGTACGGGTGACACCCACGCCGTTACAGACAAAATTGCCGTCAGCATTAACCGACATATCAGCAATATCTTCCGGCGGATTCAGGTTCAGCGCCAGCGGTGGCTGATTATCCAGATAACGGGCATAGAGCACCAGCGCACCAGAGCCGCCGTACAGACCGGACGGACTGTTGTCATCCAGTCCCATCCAGGACACAGTGACCTCTTTACCGTCGATACCGACAAACCAACTGTCACGCATTTCGTTGGTAGTCCCGGTTTTCCCCGCCAGATTATATTTACCGAATTTCGGTCCTAACCGGCGGGCAGCCGTGCCGCGCACCACAACCTGCTGCATACCATATAAGGTCAGATAAGCCGCCTGTGGTGCAACCGCGCGCTGTGCCTGCGGGAAGCTCTGGTAAATCACTGTACCGTCTTCTGCGATAACAGAACGCAGTGCTGATAATGTTGCCCGGTTACCACCGCTGCCGATAGTCTGGAACAGTTGCGAAACCTGCAACGGTGTCAGGTTAACCGCACCCAGCAGCATTGCCGGGATCTTCTGTATGTTTTTCGCCGGTGCGCCGAGGCGGATAAAGGTATCCGCTACCGCATCCAGCCCGACCGCCATACCCAGGTTGACTGTCGGCACGTTAATAGAGCGGGCAAGCCCGTCAATCAGCATGACGCGTCCACGGAACTGGCGATCATCATTGCGTGGCGACCAGGTACCGCCGCCGCCCGGAACCTGAATGGTCAGCGGATTATCATCCAGCCAGGTATTCAGACGGAAAGTATCCGGATTTCCCAGCGCCGTCAGATACGTCATCGGTTTTGCCAGCGAGCCGATAGAGCGCTCTGCCGCCATTGCACGGTTAAACCCGGCAAACTGCGGCTGAGAGCCGCCGACCATGGCGCGGACTTCCCCGCTTATCCGGTCAACGATAACCATCGCCCCTTCCAGAGCCGGTTTTTTCCGTTCTGCACGGATAGCTTTAATCCCTTCTTCCACGGCATTTTCAGCCGCATCCTGCGATACCGGATCCAGCGTGGTGAAAATTTTCACGCCGGAGAGATCATCCACTTTATCACCCAGCTTCTCACGCAGTTCCTGGCGGACCAGTTGCATAAAGGCCGGTTGCGGTGTGATAACCCCGCTTTTTTCTTTCACACCCAGCGGACGGGCGCTCAGGACATCATACATATCCTGATCAATAACATTGCCCTGTGTCTGCAACAGTTTAAGCACCACATTACGGCGCTCAAGGGCATTTTGCGGATTACGCCACGGGTTGTAATACGACGCACCTTTAACCATCCCCACCAGCAATGCAACCTGGTCAAGACTCAGTTCATCCACCGGACGCCCGAAATAGTAAAGGCTTGCCAGCGGGAAGCCGCGGATTTGCTCATCACCGCTCTGCCCCAGATACACTTCATTCAGATACAGTTCAAGGATGCGATCTTTGTCGTAGCGGTAATCCATAATGAGCGCCATATAGGCTTCATTTGCTTTACGTACCAGTGTCCGCTCATTCGATAAGAAGAGGTTTTTCACCAGTTGCTGTGTCAGAGTACTGCCGCCCTGTACCGCGCGTCCGGCGGTCAGGTTTGCCAGTAAAGCACGCCCGATGGAGGTAATGCTTATCCCGTCATGCTCATAGAAATTACGATCTTCTGTGACCAGCAAGGCTTTTACCAGTACATCAGGGAAACCGTTACGGGCAAGGAACAACCGCTGCTCACCATTTGCAGATTGCAGCATGGTAATCAGTTTCGGATCGAGGCGGAAGAAGCCGAATTCACGACCGTTATCCACATTTTCGATTTTTTCCAGCCCGCCGGCGCCGAAGACCAGACGTGCGTTAATCTGCCCTTCTTTACTGTCAGGGAAGTCAAACGGGCGGCGGTGCAACTGAATCGTATTGCCGTTAACGGTAAATTCACCGGCGCTGGTAATTTTAGTCACCTGGCGGTACTGCATACCTTCCAGCAGTTTCACCATCTCTTTCTGGCTGTAATCCATGCCCGGCTCAAGATTCACGGTACGCCCGTAAACCGCCGCAGGCAGATCCCAGACTTTACCATCCAGCCGCTCACTGATTTTACTGGCCAGATACACGCCGTAAATTCCCAGCAGTACCGCCATGACAACACCAATCTTGACAAGGAACCAGATCCAGCGCCAGCGGCGCTTAGGCGGCTTGTTTTTGCGCCCTTTTTTACTCATACGAGCGGTTTCCTCATCATCATAATCGTCATCATCTTCAGGCTCGTCATCCGTAAATTCATCGTCATACTCATAATCGTCGTCATAATCCGCGTCCCGGCGACGGCGGTCTGAGCGCCTTTTCTTACCGGCAGCGGCTTTTTTGCCACTGCGGCCGGTGCGTTCACGATCAAAATCAGACATGCTCTCTCCCGTCAGTCTGTCTGCCGCCGTCCGTTGTTACAGCGGGACAGGCGATATATATACCTGCTATTGTCACCGATTCCGGCGACAGACACAGCAAAAATCGCGTTAAAAAAAGCAATCTTTGCATTTACATAAACTTTTTTACACGCTTGGTCGGTTGCGCGTTTGCCGGATCATCAGGCCAGAAATGCTTGGGATAACGTCCTTTCATCTCTTTTTGTACCTCCCTGTAGCTCCCTGCCCAAAACGCTTTCAGGTCTGCGGTGACCTGAATCGGACGGTGCGCGGGAGACAGCAGACTGACTGTCACCGGCAGACGACCCTGCGCCACAGACGGTGTTTCACCCACACCATACATCTCCTGAATACGTACTGCCATAACAGGTGGTTTATCTAATGTATATTCTACCGGGATCCGCGAGCCGGTGGGAACATCAAAATGGCGGGGAAACTGTGTATCCAGCCACTGCTGCTGTGACCAGTCAAGACGCTGGCGCAATGCACCATACAGATCAATTCCCGCAAGCTGCTGCTGATTGCGCACATTATTCAGATAAGGAGAGAGCCAGACCGCAAGCGTTTCCCGTAGTGTTTCATCATCCCCTCCCGGCAGCGTTTTCTCCGGGAACCAGATTTTCGCTAACTGTAAGCGGATGAGCAACTGCTGACTCTCATCACGCCACGTCAGCACGGATAAACCCTGCTCGCCTATCCAGCCCAGCAAGGCTTCACGGACAATGTCAGCAGAGGGCGCAGCAAGTTGTCTGCGCTCAATAATCAGCTGACCGCAGGTGACTGCCCGCCACGCCTGCCATGTTCCGCGACTCTCATCACGGGTCAGCCGGTTCTCTGTTTTCAGCAGATGCGGGGCGATATCCTGCAATTGTGACAGTTCAAACGGCACTGCGCGCAGAATGCGCGCATTGGCATATTGTTCATTTTGTAAGATAAGCGGGGCTACCAGCCCGTTTTCATTGCCGAGCGGGCTGCTTTCATCTGTGACCGCACCCACGCCGTTTGCCAGCTGAAAAATACCAAAACGTCCGCGGTTACCGGCAATGCGATCAGGAAATCCCTGTAATAAGGTGCGGCACAGCCAGTCATTGTCCGGCGGTTGTGCCGGTTTTCTGACCGGCAGCCCTGCGGCACTCAGTAATTGCTGAGCCCTCTTGTCCCAACGCGCAGACGGGTGAGTCAAATCATGCAGCAGGTTCCCGTTCCCCTCACGCGGCGGTTCTTCCAGTACGGCAATCAATCGTGCCGCCCAATAAATCTGCTGTGGAAATTCATTCAGCGTATATAACCACAATGCCGCATGGCGGGGCTCAGTACCGGCTCCCGCCATCGCTTCGCCTTTTGCCGTCAGCCCGCCCTGCGGCAGAAGGCAGCCACATCTGTCAGCAATTTTTGTGCAACGCGCACCGCAACCGCAGGAGGGGTATCAAGCCAGCACAGCTGAGAAACCTCACGGCAGCCCCACTGTGCCAGGTTCAGCATTAATCCGGATAAATCCGTGTGACAGATTTCCGGCTCACTGTGTGCCGCCGCCCGCTCTGCCTCCGCCTGCCCGCACAGATGCAGGCAAATCCCGGGACTCAGGCGCCCGGCACGTCCCGCGCGCTGAGTCATGGCGGCACGGCTTATCCGGCTGCGCACCAGACGGGTCAGCCCGCTGCGCGGATCAAACTGAGCCACTTTTTCCTGACAACTGTCCACCACCAGGGTGACACCTTCTATTGTCAGGCTGGTTTCCGCAATATTGGTTGCCAGTACAATTTTACGCATTCCCGCAGGCGGCGGTTCAATTGCCTTCTGCTGCTCATCAAGGGTGAGCGCCCCGTACAACGGGCAGATAAGTGTGTCCGCATCCGTTTTCCCGGTCAGTTGCTCTTGTAACCGGCAAATCTCAGCGCGTCCCGGCAAAAAGACCAGTACAGACCCGGACGCCTGCTGATACAACTGTAATACATGACGGGCAACTTCGCTGATAAACGGCTGATGCGGATTGAGAGGCTGCCAGCGCCGCTCAACAGGGAATGCGCGGCCTTCGGCGGTGATCACTTCAGCATCCGGCAGCAGAGATAATAATTGTTCATTATTTAATGTGGCGGACATAATCAGCAGCCGCAAATCACTGCGCAGTGAAGATTGCACATCTAATAGTAGTGCAAGAGCGAGATCAGCCTGCAAACTGCGTTCATGAAATTCATCCAGAATAATAATATCTACGTCAGATAATTCCGGATCTTGCTGTAACATCCGGACTAAAATGCCTTCTGTTACAACTTCTATTTGTGTCATTTTGCTGACCCGGGTTTCGCCGCGCATCCGGTAACCGACAGTCTCACCCACCTTTTCCCCGCGCTGTGATGCCAGCCGGTGCGCTACGCTGCGGGCCGCGATACGGCGGGGTTCCAGCATAATAATCCGCCCGGTAACTGATTCATCATCAAGCATAAGTAAGGGCAATACGGTGGACTTACCACTGCCGGTCGGTGCCTGTAATAATACCTGTGGCGCATGCCTGAGTGCGGCACTCAGCGCAGGGTAAATGTTACAAACGGGGGAATATGTCACAAAAACCTCATCATCTTCTGCTTAACTTTCGACGCGCAACATTGTAGCATTGCCGCCCCCTGAAAAGTGCAATCACATTGACAGGAGTTGCTATGGAGTTTCATCCCCCGTTACAGGCGGGGACGCTGATTCAGCGTTATAAGCGTTTTCTTGCGGATATTATCACGCAGGACGGCAGCACTATCACCATTCATTGTGCCAATACCGGCGCGATGACGGGCTGCGCAACACCGGGTGATACGGTCTGGTATTCCGAATCCGCCAATGCGAAGCGCAAGTATCCGCACAGTTGGGAGCTGACACAGACGCAGGACGGACATCTGATTTGTGTTAATACCCTGAGGGCGAATCAGCTGGTGAGTGAAGCGCTGATGCAGTCGCAAATCCCGGAGCTTGCCGGGTATCAAACTCAGGCACAGGAAGTAAGATACGGCAGCGAAAACAGCCGGATAGATTTTTTACTGACGGATCAGCATAAAACGCCCTGCTACATTGAGGTAAAATCCGTCACATTGCTGGAAAACGAACAAGGTTATTTTCCCGATACCGTAACTTTACGTGGACAAAAACACTTACGTGAGTTACAAGCAATTGCTGAAGCGGGAAACCGTGCAGTTCTCTTTTTTGCTGTACTGCATTCAGGGATTGAGTCAGTATCAGGAGCCGCACACATTGATAAAAAATATTCATCACTATTGCAGCAGGCAGTACTATCCGGAATGGAAATTATCTGCTACAAGATGCGCATAACACCGGATGGCATCAGGGTTGATGAAAAAATACCCTTTGTATTCACGGGGTGAATATCAGTTTTTTTTTAATAATAAGTAGGATGTTTTGTTAGCTGTGGGCGAATAAACACGCTGTTCTTCACACCTTACAAAACTAATGAGAACCAGGGTTGCATTACCCGTAATCATCTGCTATCAATAGCGACCTATTTTTTCCCCTCTAAGGGATATTGTCAGACATGCGTGTGTAGGAGAAGCATTATGCAGGAAGGGCAAAAACGTAAAACCTCGTCCCTGAGCATTCTTGCCATTGCCGGCGTTGAGCCGTATCACGAAAAAGCAGGCGAAGAATACATGAATACCGCTCAGTTGGCCCATTTCAAGTTAATACTTGAAGCATGGCGCAACCAGCTGAGAGACGAAGTCGGCCGTACTGTTACCCACATGCAGGATGAAGCAGCAAACTTCCCGGACCCGGTCGACCGCGCGGCTCAGGAAGAAGAATTCAGCCTGGAACTTCGTAACCGTGACCGCGAACGAAAACTGATCAAAAAAATCGAAAAAACCCTCAAGAAGGTTGAGGACGACGATTTTGGTTTTTGTGAGTCCTGCGGAGTCGAGATCGGGATCCGCCGCTTAGAAGCGCGCCCGACCGCAGATATGTGTATCGACTGTAAAACATTAGCTGAAATCCGCGAAAAGCAGATGGCAGGCTGATACATTATTTACCACGGACGGCGCTTTACAGCGCCGTCCGTTTTTATTTTCTATCCTGTAACCTATATATAGTGAAAATTATAATATATAGTGCAAACAACAATCTGCTCTGCCGACGTGGCGTGCCTGTTTCCGGCTCTCCGGCCGTTGTACCGGGACTGTCTTGCGTTCCTCCGTCACAATAAACACCGGCGTTGTAAATCACTTATATTCATTTACCATTGATGCCAGGCCCTGCCGCGCGTAAACTCTCCGGGCAAACGGCCTGTATTCCCCGTGATAATATGATTGCAAACAGGGAATAATTTAGCTTTACCTGAGGTAAAGCATTCTCAAAAATACAAGTGTACGATATTATTAGTCGCTTATTTTTTAGATCATTTAATTGTTATACAGAGGTGTACCATTTTAAATCGAGTCGCAAAGTTCTGTCGCAGTCTGATTTCACGCGAAAATAAAACAGATTGCACAGAGGCTGCCATTGAGAGGCCGGCCCCGAATGCTGACCATGCGCCGCAAAATCCGGCCACCCGCAGGGCTAAGCCCGCGCGTCCTGCCGTGAAGCGTAAAAAACCGGCACAAATGGATAATAATAGCGGAACAATCCGGGCGACAGTCATTCCCCGGAACAGTCACTCTATCTCCCGTCAGAACATCAGTGAAAACGCGCTTAAAGTTCTGTACCGCCTGAATAAATCAGGTTTTGACGCCCACCTTGTCGGCGGGGGTGTCCGTGATCTGCTGCTTGATCGCAAACCAAAAGACTTTGATATTGCCACTAACGCAACACCGGACGAAGTCAGAAAACTGTTCCGCAACTGCCGCCTGGTGGGTCGTCGTTTCCGCCTTGCACATATTATGTTCGGGCAGGATATTATTGAAGTCGCCACTTTCCGTGGTCCGCATGACAATGTGGAAGAACCCACCGAAACTGATGAAAAAACCCGCTCTCAGCAGGGTAAAAACGGCATGCTGCTGCGTGATAATATTTTCGGCACAATCGAAGAAGATGCAGTGCGCCGTGATTTCACCATCAACAGCCTGTATTACAGCGTGTCCGATTTCTCAGTACGGGATTATGTCGGTGGGTTGTCCGATTTACAGCAGCGGATTATCCGCCTGATTGGTGATCCTGAAACCCGTTACCGCGAAGACCCGGTGCGGATGTTACGCGCTATCCGTTTTGCCGGTAAGCTGGACATGACTATTGAGCCGCAAACCGCTGCACCTATCCGCACTCTGAGCACACTGCTGCGCGATATTCCCGCAGCCCGTCTGTTTGAAGAAGTGCTGAAATTATTACAGGCCGGTGACGGATATAAAACGTTCAATCTGCTGCGTGAGTACGATCTGCTGGATATGCTGTTCCCGCTGGTCGCCGGACCATTAAAAGAGAGTGGTAACACGCCGCTGGCACGTATTATCGACCAGGTACTCAAAAATACCGATTACCGCATCCATCATGATCAGCGGGTCAACCCGGCGTTCCTGTTTGCAGTAATGCTGTGGTATCCGCTGTGCGAACATGCGGAGAAACTCGCTCAGGAAAGCGGTCTGGCCTACTATGAAGCCTTTGCTATCGCCATCAACGATATTCTGGATGAACAGTGCCGCGCCATTGCTATTCCTAAACGCCTGACAACCGCAATGCGGGATATCTGGCAGTTACAGCTTCGTCTGCCGCGCCGTCAGGGTAAACGGGCTAACCGTCTGATAGAAAACCAGAAATTCCGTGCGGCATTTGATCTGCTGGAATTACGTGCAAAAGTGGAAGGTCGTCACGAATTGCAGGAACTGACACTCTGGTGGGCTGATTTCCAACTGGCGAATGCCCCGCAGCAGCGCACAATGGTATCAGACCTGGGCAGCGATACACTCAAACGCCGCCCGCGCCGTCGTCACCCGCGTTCCCGTCAGGGTAATGAGAACAATGCATCGTGATCCCGGTCTATATTGCCATCGGCAGTAACCTGGACTCTCCGTTGGATCAGGTCAACCGGGCGATTGCGGCATTAAATGATATACCGCAAAGCCGCCTGGTGCGCCACTCTGCATTCTACCGCACCGCACCAATGGGGCCTGCCGGTCAGCCTGATTATCTCAATCTGGCTGTCCTGCTTGACACCACGCTGACCCCGCATGAGCTGCTTGATGCCACCCAGGCTATCGAGCTGTCACAAGGTCGTGTGCGCAAAGATGAGCGCTGGGGTCCGCGCTCGTTAGACTTAGATATTATGCTGTTTGGTGATAAAGTCATTCATGATGAACGGCTGACCGTACCGCATTATGGCTTGAAAGAGCGTGAATTTATGCTGTACCCACTGGCAGAGATAGCGCCCGGGCTTATCCTGCCGGATGGCGAATCACTGGCAGACGTTATCGCCCGTACCCCGGAAAACGGGCTCGCGCTCTGGTCGTGAGACACGCCGGGACTCTGTACTTTTGGCTTACCGGACACAGACAAGGAGACACTGATGCGGATTATTGAAACAGCGCTTATCCTGCGCAACGAAATCGCCCGCCTGCGCACTGACAACAAACGTGTTGCGTTTATCCCGACAATGGGAAACCTGCACGATGGTCATCTGGCTCTGATTAAAGAAGCCCGCGCACAGGCTGATATTGTGGTGGTCTCCGTCTTTATTAACCCGCTGCAGTTTGTGCGGGAAGAAGATTTACAACGCTATCCGCGAACCTTGCAGGCGGATTGTGAAAAACTGAGTAAAGCACAGGTTGATCTGGTCTATGCCCCTGCCGTCAGTGATGTTTATCCTCACGGGCTGACACACCAGACACAGGTTGTTGTGCCGCCGCTGGTTCATCAGTGTGATGAGCCTCATCAGCGCACACGCCTGAGAGGCATCGCCACCGTGATGTGCAAATTATTCAACCTTGTCCGCCCGGACATTGTGTTTTTCGGCACAAACGACCATCCCCGCTATCTGACCATCCGCCGCCTTATCCGCGACCTGAACTATGATATTGCACTGGCAACTATTCCTACCGTCCGCGAAAAAACCGGGCTGGCGCTCAGTTCCTGCAATACGCTGCTCGGTACGGATGAGAAAAAAGCTGCACCGGGTCTTTACCGGACGCTGCAAACACTGGCAGATATGATCCGCGAACGTCCGAGTGCCATCAGCGAAAGCCTGGATAATGCCCGCGAAGATTTAAACACCGCGGGTTTCCGTGATGTCAGCCTGGAAATCTGTGATGCAGAGGATTTACAGGATGTACGTGTAAACAGTGAGAAAGCAGTTATTCTGGCCTCTGCCTGGCTGGGAAGCATCCGCCTGATTGACTGCCTGCATGTTAATCTGCCGCCCGCTGACTGAAATACCCCTCAATACGCCGGACAGTATCACTGTCCGGCGTATTACTGTACTGCAATAACAAAATCCATGCCTCCAGCCAGTCGTAGCGGGCTTTTATCTGCTCACTCAGCACCCGGTGATACTGTGTCCGCGCGTTAAGCATATCCGGCTGACTGCTTTGTCCGGCTGCAATACTTTTTTGTGTCGCCTGAATCTGCAATTGTGCCGCCGCCACCGCCTGGTCATAAGCCAGCAGTTTTACCCTGCCGCCCAGGCAAATCTGATACTGGCGTGATAACTCACGCAGCAGCGTCTGCACCACCGCATCCCGCTCATGCTGCGCGGTCTGATACTGTGCCGACACACGGCGCATTCCTGCCATATCTTTACCGCCGCTGAACAGCGGAACAGAGAGATGAATACCCGCACTGAGTGATTCATAACGCTGATTCACCATATTATTACTGTCAGATTTATTATCAGACCAGGATGCAAAGATCTGCGCGGTGGGCATGAACGCCCCGCGCTGTACTTCTGCTGCCTGTTTTGCCAGGCTCACTTCATACTGTGCCGCCAGGATCTGCGGGTTTTCTGCCAGCGCCCGCTGCTCCCATGCCGGGTATTCTGCCGGTAACAGCGCCGGTGGTTGAAAATCCCCCGAATTCAGCCGGGCAATATCATCGGCCCGCAATTGCGGCTGACCGATAATGTCTGCCAGGGTACGGCGGGCATGTTCAATCTCCGGCTCTGTATCCGCCACCTGCGCCTGAGCCAGTAACAACTGTGTCCGCTGAGCCTGAATATCAGTCAGCATACCTTCTCCCGACTGATAAAGCCGCTGCGCTGCTGCCAGCTGTGCGTGATGCAATACTTCCTGTTTCCGGTTCAGTGCCTGTTTATCCTGAACATAAGCGAGTGTCAGATATGCCTTTGTCACTCTGACCATCAGGTCAGATACCTGCTGCTGCCTGCGGCTGTCCGCTGCCGGACGGCTGATAAGCGACGCTTTATACTGACTGTACGCCGCATAATCAAACAGCGGCTGCGTCACCACCACATTCAGTGAGTGGCTGCGGTAAGTCTGCTGCTCCGCAACCGGCTCCCGTTTTGTCAGACGGTTTTGCGGCGCATTCTGATAACTCAGCCAGGCTGTCGGCAGAAGGTGTGCCAGCCCGGCATCCGCCTGAGCTAAATCTGCTTCATGGGTTTTCAGTGCTGCCTGAAAATGGGGATCTGACTCCAGCGCCAGCAGCCAGAGATCAGACAGTGTGATTGCCTGTGCCGTCCCGGTCAGCAGCCACAACAATGCCGCACAGAGTGCGCCTGAAAAATAGTGCATGCTGTTACTCCTCTGCCAGTGCGGAATGCAGGCGATCGGTTACCGGTCTGAATAAATAGCTTAACAATGAGCGTTCGCCGGTTTTAATAAAAATGTCCACCGGCATACCCGGCTTTATCGCGGGAAGTCCGGGCTCCTGCACTACGGCGACCTGAATCTGATAATACGGCTCGCGGGTGTCGGGATCTGTCAGGCGGTCAGCAGAGATAAATATCAGTTCACCGCGCAATTTCGGCGTCCGGTTCTGGTTGAATGCCGTAAAAATAAGATCCACAGGATAACCGGATGCCACTTTATCTCTCCACTGAGGTGATAATTTTCCGTCAATAATTAATGTCTGTTCCTGCGGGACAACCGACATCAGTTTCTCACCCGCCCGCACCACGCCACCGTGAGTGAAAATGGATAAATCCATCACTGTTCCGCTCACCGGTGCGGTTATCTGATGTTTATCCGTCAGATCCGTTTCAATAATCCGCTGCTTTTCCAAATCGCTGTACTGCACCGTCAGGCGCGCCAGGGTTTCACGCGCTTCCTGCTGAAAATTTGCCTGCCGCTGGGCTATCCGCTGTATCAGAGAAGCTTTTTGCTCCTCTGCCTGGCTGATGTGCAGACGGTTTTCATTAATCTGGCTGAGACACACTGCTTTTTCGCGGGCGATCTCCAGATAGCGGTGATGTGCCAGATATCCCTCCTCCGCCAGTGATTTCAGGTTTGCCGTCTGAGTGGTCAGGCTGCTCAGTTGCTGCTGCTTGTTGCGGGTAATATCGCTGAGAGTCACGAGCCGCCGGGTCAGACCGCTGATGGTCACCTGCCAGCCCTGAATTTCACTCTCCAGCTCAAGACGACGGGCGGTCAGTAATGCATTTTGTGCCTGTAACTGCGCTTCTCCGTAAGGTGCAGGCGCGTAGTATTTGTCCGCTGCATTCAGTGTAAACCCGCTCTGCCCGCTGAGTTCAGCTTCCAACCTGCGGATAGTGACCTGTGTGCTGTCAAGTTGCTCCGCCAGTGACACCCTGCGCGCCTGAGACTGCACCGGGCTGAGACTGACCAGTACCTGACCTTCATCCACCCGCTGCCCGTTTTCTGCTTGTATGGCAGAGATAACCCCGTCCACCGGCGACTGAACCTGCTTTGTACTGCCGGACACAATCACTGTCCCCGATGCGGCGACACCTTTATCCAGTGGTGCCAACCCCGCCCACAGCAAAAAACCACAGAAACCGGCGATAATCATCACACCACCTGCCCGCCTGTACAGCTGGGTGTCCACCGGCACATTCACAGCGTCTGATTTTGTTTTTTTATGTTTATTTATCATGATGTTCTGCCCGGTTTCCCTGTGAGTTACCCGCCTGTGTATTGTTTTCTGGTGGATCGTTTTTCGGTGAATGATTCAGTTCTGCGATAACCTGAGCAGTGGGTCCGGACAGCTTTGTATGTCCGTCAATCAGGAGTAACAGTTTGTCTGTGACAGACAGCAGTTGTTTATGGTGAGTGATCAGAATGACGGTTTTTTTTCTGTTCTTTCAGTGTGTTAATAGCACTGACCAGCGCGAGTATCCCCGCATCATCCAGATTAGAGTTTGGTTCGTCTAAAATAATCAGTGCAGGTGAACCATACAGTGCGCGGGCAAGTGCAATACGCTGGCGCTGTCCGCCGGAAAGCCCTTCTCCGTTGGGTCCGGTCAGCGTTTCATATCCCTGCGGCAGTTGCAGGATCAATTCATGAATTTGCGCCATTTTTGCGGCACAAATAATATTATCTGTATCAGCCTGAGGATCGAACCTGGCAATATTGTCGGCAATTGTGCCGGTAAAAAGCGCAATTTCCTGCGGAAGATAGCCGATGTACTGACCAATCTCCGCTTTGTCCTGCTGACTGATATCCGCGCCATCCAACCGGACAGCACCCCGCGTTGCAGGCCACAGCCCGGCAAGCAGTTTTGCCAGGGTCGATTTACCGGCACCACTCGGACCAATCACCCCCAGCACCTCTCCCGCCGCCAGACTGAAATGCAGATTATGCAACAGCGGCACATTACTGTGAGGATACCCCGCCTGCATAACGGATACAGACAGGTTTCCCTTTGGCACCGGCAGCGCAATTTTCTCCGGAGGTGACGGGTGTGCTGCCAGCAAGGTTTTCAGACGCTGATAGGCCAGCCGGCTCTCTTTCGCGCTTTTCCATACGCCGATAACCTGTTCAATCGGCGCAAGTGCACGCCCCATCAGAATAGATCCCGCAATCATCATGCCGGGCGTAATGGTATTATCCAGCGCCAGCCAGCCACCCAACCCGAGCATCAGGGATTGCAGGGCTATACGCGTGGTTTTGGTCAGCGACATCATTTTAGCGGCAATATCACTTGCCTGAGTCTGCGCCTCAAGACAGCAAAGGTGGTTATTGAGCCAGCGCTGACGCAGGTGATGCTGCATTCCCATCGCGTCAGCGGGCTGTGTGTGCTCAAAATGGCTGCTCTGCATCAGTTGCGCGGTGGTGGCAAACTGATTCGCTGCCGTCAGCGGTGGTCCGGAAAAACGCTCGTTGATAATGGCAAGAAACAGCAGGAGCAATGCCCCGCATAATGCAAACAATCCCAGCCATGGGTTAAACAGCGCAATAACCAGCAGATAAACCGGGAACCAGGGCAAATCAAAGAAGGCAAAAATACCGTTGCCGGTAATAAAACGGCGCAGCAGCATCAGATCGGTCAGTGCCGCTGATGGTGTAATACCCGGGCTGCGGTTTAGTTTCGCCTGAAATGCAGCCGTGTAAATACGGGTATTCAGTGCCATATCAAATTGATTGCTCATACGGATAACCAGCAGATTACGCAGGAAATCCAACCCGCCCATCAGGATAAACAGCCCGATCATAATGAGTGTCAGCATCAGTAATGTCATGTCATTACCGGAAGGTAAAACGCGGTCGTAGACCTGCAACATATACACGGACGGCACTAACATAAGCAGATTAATCAGTGCAGTGAATAATGCGAGAGTGGTAAACAGTTTTTTTCGTGTGGTGATAAACGCGGTGATTTCGTTTCTGGTTTTCCCGGAAAACATAAACAGGTGCTCCGCCTGAGTCATAGCTCAGGAGTCTTGTTATTGATATACCCTTATTCATTCAAACTGCGGGTTCGTTGGCTGCATTCTGAATGACGTTGGGTATGGTGTTATTGAGAGGGGTGTTACATATATGCCCGGCGGGCTATTCTTTCACAAGCTGAGCGCCGCCATCACGCCAGATTTCGGCCCGGTAATGACCGGGAGATTCAGCACAAAAAAAGTAACGGGCGGTGCCGTCTGCGGTGACAAACGCAATTCCGTCCGGTTCCGGACGCCAGGCAGTAACGGGTTGGTTTGCCGCGTCGTCAATAAAGTTCAGCACAAACCCGTTTGCTGTCTCATCGGGGATATCGGTCAGTATGACTCTTTGTGTGTGTTGCACATCGGTAAACTGCCATTCACCTTTTAAAGCGCCCGCTGTGGGCAGAACCTGACTGTCCGCCATGCTGTATCCTGAAAAAAGAAGAAAAAACAGTGATAATATTAAGTATCTGATAGGCATTTCAACCATTCCCTGTACGGTACGGACGCCGCAGTCACTACTGCCGCGCCCGCCTGCTGCGTTATACGATAAAGTCAGTTACGACATTTACCGTACCCACAATATCGACTTTAAAATCAGGCTGATACTGATGCCCGCCAATATTGATAAGCAGCTCAGTCAGGTTTCGGTCATCATCATAACTGAGCATGGCTTCCCCGGCTGTGCCACTGAATTCATCCACAAAGTGAATAAACTTGTCACCAAACTGGTTCTGATTCAGTCCCTGTAAGTCGATGCGATCCAGACCGGTTGAGAAGTCCATAATGCGATCAGGCTGCGCATACAGAGAATCTGTTACGGCAGAAAAGACAAAAATATCCTGCCCGGTACCGCCCCAGAGTTTATCCTGCCCGGCACCGCCGTACAGAACATCATCCCCCGCATTGCCTTTGAGGATATTATCCGCATCGTTGCCTATCAGAATATCGTCACCATAACCGCCATAGGCATTCTCAATCACCACGCCGTGTGCAATGGACACATTGCCGATCAATCTGCCGACATCAGAGAATTTGCCTTCTTCCAGGGTGATCCTCTGGTCATTGAAATAACGGGAGAAGTCCAGCGTATCATTGCCCCCGCCGTCCCAGATGGTGAAGATCAGTTTGTCACCACCACTTTTGGCGGAGTAATAATCACGTCCGGTATTAGAGTTAAACCCATACACGGTATCATCCGACCGGGTGTTGTAATTAGCACCATACAGCTTCTGGATAGCCGTAATGTCATCCAGCAAAGGGGCTGAAGCATAGCTTCCTTTATGATCGCCGCCGGTCATTTTTTCACTCCAGTAACTCATGACACTGTACTGGCGGGTATCTTCTGCATAATCGGCATTTTTATAAGAGGGGCTTCCCTGACCCGCGTTATAATCACCGGGGTGTAATAATCCCAGTGAATGACCGATTTCATGCGTCATTGTCAGGCGTCCGTAATTACCGTTTTCCGGTGTAATATTCAGCGCACCCGGCGTTGAACTGTACCAGGTCTGACCGGACACATCATAGCCGCGTGAATCCGTAAACGGCCTGCCCCATTCATCACGGCTGAACGGCAGCATCGCGTAAGCCTGGGTATATTTATCATTAATATATCCGAAGGTAATATTGGTATATATTTCGCCCTTCCCTGCATTTACTTCAGTAAATTTAACGTTTGCCACATCAGACCACGACTGTAGTGATAAGCGTGCCTGTGCCTGCTGGTTTTCATTAAATCCCTGTAATCCTTTATCACCGAAAGCATTCCTGTACATCCCTTCCCATGTCGGGAAAGAGTAAGTCACCTCCGCAGGCTGCCCGATTTTATCAATACCATTCCATGTTGTATTTTTCCGGGCTATATGATCACCCGCATCAAATGCATCGTATGAGATTTTATTATTAATATAACGCCCGTTACCCCGCCCGGGACTACTCAGTATATCATTAATAAATGACCACCCGCCTTCCTTGCCGTATGCCGCTACACCCATAAAATACCTCCGGTATATACCCTTATTCATTCAAACTGCAGGTTCGTTGCCGCAGTCAGCCTGCATCCTGAATGACGTTGGGTATAGTAGTTAAACAGAACGAAATTTATCTTAAACAGTCAATGAAACTGATGTATCTCATCAGTCTGCACACGATAAACACATTAGTTTAACTAATCTATCTGGTGATAAATAAATGCACACTAATTCTGTTATTTGGTTTTGGAACAGCTGAGGACAGAAGAAGGCGCTCAGCTATCAGAGATAGCCGGAGGAAAAATAATTACATGACGGGGGGGAAATGGTGGGGTGATGCGACAAAAAACCCGGCGATTGTTTTGCCGGGTTTTTATCAGAGGAGTGATTCAGGATCAGGTTCTCAGACCGCGTCCTTTCTCTATCAGGCGCCAGGTCAGGATATAAAATACCGCGATAAACAGACTCAGAACGCTGAGTGTTGTCGCCACAGAAACATCACTGATACCTAAGAAACCATAACGGAAGCCGCTAATCATATACACAATCGGGTTGAGTTTGGAAACCGCCTGCCAGAATGCCGGTAACAGTGTCAGGGAGTAAAATACGCCCCCCAGATAGGTCAGCGGCGTCAGGACAAAAGTCGGAATAATACTGATGTCATCAAAGCTTTTCGCAAACAGTGCATTGAGCAGCCCCGCCAGCGAGAAAAGGATCGAGGTCATCAGCAGTGTGGTAACAATCATAAACCACGAATGGATGTGTAACGGTACAAAAAACAGGGAGATAAGCGTGACCAGTATGCCAACCAGCACACCACGCGCCACGCCGCCACCGACAAACCCGGCAATAATGACGTGAGTCGGCACCGGGGCGACCAGCAGTTCTTCAATACTTTTCTGAAATTTCGCACCAAAAAAGGAAGACGACACATTGGCATAAGAGTTGGTTATCACTGACATCATGATAAGTCCGGGCACGATAAACTGCATGTATCCCACGCCGCCCATTTCACCAATCCGGTTACCTATCAGGTTCCCGAAGATAATAAAATAGAGTGACATAGTGATCACCGGCGGGATCAGTGTCTGTACCCAAATCCGCATAAAGCGGGTGATCTCTTTGCGCCAGATTGTTTTCAGCGCCACCCAGTACAACGACATCATTTTTCAGCCTCCGCATCGTGATTAACCAGATGCACAAATAATTCTTCCAGACGGTTTGCTTTGTTCCGCATACTTAACACATCAATCCCCTGCGCATTCAACTGTGCAAAAATACCATTCAGCCCCTGCTCACGGCGGACTTCCACTTCCAGCGTTGAGGTATCTGTTAACTGATATTTATAGCCCTCAAGCTGCGGAAGCGGACTTTTTGCGCCTAAATCCAGGATAAAGATTTCAGACTCCAGCTTGCTGAGCAGTGCTTTCATACTGGTATTTTCCACCAGCTCGCCGTGCTGGATAATTCCGATATTGCGGCACAGCATTTCTGCCTCTTCCAGATAGTGCGTCGTGAGGATGATAGTCGTCCCCTGTGCATTCAACATTTTCAGGAAGCCCCACATCGAGCGGCGCAGTTCAATATCCACCCCGGCAGTCGGTTCATCGAGGATCAGTAGTTTCGGCTGATGCATCAGCGCGCGGGCAATCATCAGGCGGCGTTTCATCCCGCCGGACAGATGCATGGCACGTTCATCGCGCTTTCCCCATAAATCCAGTTGCGTCAGGTAGATTTTTGCCCGCTCCTGCGCCACATCGTGCGGCACGCCGTAATAGCCCGCCTGCTGTAATACTATCTGTAATACGGTTTCAAACGGGTTAAAGTTAAACTCCTGCGGTACCAGCCCCAGTTGGCGCTTTGCCAGCACCAGGTCGGTATCGATGTCATAGCCGAAAACCGAGACTTTCCCGGCGGTTTTATTGACCAGAGAGCTGATAATACCGATGGTGGTGGATTTTCCTGCGCCGTTCGGACCCAGTAACGCATAGAAATCCCCGGCGCTGACATTCAGGTCTATTCCCTTCAAAGCCTGCACGCCACCTGCATACTGCTTGGTTAATTGTGATATTTCCAGTGCATAGGTCATAACAGAAAAATACCTTTTTAATTTAGAAATTTGAGTGCAATATAAACCAAAATATTACCTGCGAACCGGAATCGGTTCTTGACAATTTGTCTTCTTTTCTGAAATCATTTAATAACAAATTATTAAAATTTAAATTTTTTATACACAGATTCTAGCGAAAGGATCTCCAACAGGCTATCCGTCATGATGAAAAAAATCGAAGAGCTGTTTGCCAATAACAAACAGTGGTCCGAATCCGTAAATGAAAAAGATCCGGATTTTTTCAAAGAACTCGCACAGGCTCAAAAGCCGCGGTTCCTCTGGATTGGCTGTTCTGACAGTCGCGTTCCCGCCGAAAAACTGATCGACGCCGCACCGGGGGATCTGTTTGTTCACCGTAATGTGGCAAATCTGGTTATCCATACTGATCTTAACTGTCTCTCGGTTATTCAGTATGCGGTGGATGTTTTACAGGTCGAGCATATTATCGTCTGCGGTCACTATAACTGCGGCGGTATTCAGGCAGCCATCGAGGGCACCGAACTCGGGCTGATTAATAACTGGCTGCTGCATATCCGCGATATCTGGTATCAGCACAGTTCGCTGCTGGGTGAACTCGCGCCGCAGGACCGAATCAATCGCTTATGCGAGCTGAACGTGGTTGAGCAGGTGTATAACCTCGGCCACTCCACTATCATGCAGGCGGCGTGGAAACGCGGTCAGCGGGTGATGATCCACGGCTGGATTTACGGGATAAACAAAGGCCTGCTTCATGATCTGGATATCAGCTCTGACAGCCGGGAAAAAATGGAACTGGTCTATCGTCAGGCGGTTGCCAAGCTTTCTAATATGTCACAGTCCTGATCACTGACCGGGCGCATTATATAACAGAAAGACAAACGGCACTGTAAAGTGCCGTTTTGCATTTCCGGGTAAGTAACTCCCGGATAAGTAATTTCCGGCTGAATAATTGTGCAGAAAATTACTCTTCCAGCAGTGTCACATGCCCGATATACGGCAGGTGGCGGTAGCTCTGGGCATAATCGATGCCATAACCCACCACAAATTTATCTTCAATTGCATAACCCACCCACTCCACCGGTACATTCACTTCACGGCGGCAGGGTTTATCCAGCAGAGTGCAGATAGATACAGAGTTCGGGCCGCGCAGAGAGAGAATATCGCGCACACGATGCAATGTATTACCGGAATCAATAATATCTTCCACGATCAGCACATCTTTGCCACGGATATCTTCATCCAGATCTTTGACAATTTTCACATCACGGGTGGAGGATGTGCCGCTGCCGTAGCTGGATACGGTCATAAAATCCACTTCATGCGGAACATCAATTTTACGGCATAAATCAGCCATAAAAATAAAAGAGCCTTTCAGCAATCCGACTAAAACCAGATCTTTATCGCTGTGACGATAGTGTGCGGAAATTTCACTGCCGAGTCCGGCAACACGCTGCTGAATCTCCGCTTCGGAGATCATTGTATCTAAGGTATGTTTCTTCATGATTTTTTTGCCGTCAACGCTACGCTGTTACAGTGGTTCAGTATTAAACAGAAAGGAATTTCTACCCAACGTCATTCAAGGTGCAGCCAACGAACCTGCAGTCTGAATGAATAAGGGTATAATACTGGTCAGAAAGCGCGTTAGTTTAACATACCCCGGACAAATCCGCGATAACGGGCGGGAGAACAAAACGCATCTGCGCCATATAATGACGCAGATGCGGAATGTACAAAAATAAATCAGGCTGAAACCGTAAAGCCCGTCATCATCCCTGTGTCCTCGTGCTCCAGCAGATGACAATGCGCCATGTACGGATGTGCATTGGTTGCAGGATGATCAAATTTCACCAGAACTTCGCTGACATCACCTTCGATACGGACGATATCTTTCCAACCCTGCCGGTGTGCTGCCGGTTTGCGTCCGCCCTCACTGAGGATACGAAAGCGCGTGCCGTGAATATGGAACGGATGCAGCATCATGTCGCCCACACCGGAAATAACCCAGCGCTCCGTTTGCCCCTGTTTCACATCAAACGCACTTTCTGTCATTGAGAACGGCAGACCATTAATACTGTTCGCATTCATCATATCAATGTTTCCGGAGCCGCTGTTACCGCCGCCGTGCATTCCGTGGCTCATGCCTTTCATGCCGCCGCCCATATTGCCATGGCCACCCATATTGCCCATGCCGCCATGATTACCCATACCGGCCATTGCCTGCTGACCGTATTTATCTGTCAGCATCATCATGCCCTGCATATCAAGGCGCATATCCATCATCAGACGGAACTCACGTACCGGCAGACGGGAGGCATCAATCAGCACCGGTATTGCCGCCAGAACATCCGGCAGTTTACCGCGTGCGGCATCAAGTGTCGGACGGACAGCCAGCACCGGCAGCGGGTTATCAAACGGAGCGAGCGTCATGCCCATCTGGCGTACCGGCAGAGTGATAATATCAAACGGCTGACCATCTGAGGTATCCACCAGCACTTCAAAACGCTCTCCCATGAGGATCGGTAATTCCTGTACTTTTACCGGTTCACCCAGCAGACCGCCGTCACTCGCCACCACATACAACGGACGCCCGTCACTGGCGGCTATCCGCAGGCTGCGGGCATTGCATCCGTTGAGCAGACGCAGGCGTAACCAGCCGCGCGGCGCCATATGCTGCGGATATACCGTGCCGTTCGTCAGCATCATGTCGCCGAACCAGCCGACTGCCGCTGACATCACATCGAGCTGATAATCAATTTCGCCGTTTTCTTTCAGGCGCTTATCCTGTAATACAACGGGGATATCATCCACGCCCCACTGATTCGGCAAGCCGGTGGTGGCGGAGTTTTCATCTTCAATCAGTACCAGCCCCGCCAACCCCATTGCGACCTGATACCCGGTTTTTCCGTGAGTATGCGGATGGAACCAGCAGGTTGCTTCCGGTTGATCCGGGGTAAAATTGACTGTCCTGGTTTTACCCGGCTCAATAATCGCCTGCGGACCGCCATCCTGCTCACCGCTGATTTCCAGCCCGTGCCAGTGAACCGTAGTGGCTTCCGGTAATTTATTCACAATATCCACGGTGACTGGTTTACCGCGTTTCAATTTCAGCGCAGGTCCGAGCAAATCGCCGTTATATCCCCATGTCGGTGTGGTTTTTCCGGCAACAAAAGACATCTGTCCCTGCTGAATGTTCAGTGTGATTCTTTGTGCATTATCAGAGGTTAAGAGTGGAGGGATCCCCAGGGAAGGACGGTTTTCAGCGGCAAAAGCAAACCGGCTCCATGCCGGCAGCATCGTGGCGGCACCTAAGAATACGCTATATTTCAAAAAATCACGTCGTTGCATGATATGCTTCCTTTATCATCAATAATGATATGCTGTTATAGCAAGGCTAAACCCTGACCTAAGGGCAAGGTCAATATAATGCCACGCTGAAAACAAGGGCTTTACACCACTTTAGTCAGACTATTAAATTCACGACAAAACTATTAAAATCTTCACCTAAACTGACAAGCGTTACCGGTACACTACCTTTATGAAAATATTACTTAGTCTTTTTATCAGCTTTGCATTGTTGCTTTCCTTTCCTGCGAAAGCACTGACGCCGTCACAGGCTGAAGATCTTGCCGGGCTGACGGCTGTTTTTATCTATCTGAAGAATGATTGTGGCTATCAGGATCTGCAGAATGCCCGTATCGAAAAAGCCATTTTATTATTTGCACAAAGTAACCGCTGGGATATGAGCAATTACAACATGAAAGAGATGGCAAAAATGAATAAAGAGAATTATCTCGATATCAAAGAGATCAAGCTCTCAGAAAACTATAAATGCACCGCTCTTGCCCGCGATTCACTCTCACTGCTTGCCTACGTAAAATAATCGGCCTGCCGGTTGCCGGTAAATTGCCCGCAACCGAATCGGTTTAGCTGTAAAAAAAAACGCCGTATAGCTGATTTCTGCGTGAATCCCCTCGATTATCATTCACTATATTGATATAACCTTTATTCAATTTCCCCCTCTCTGACTGATAACACACTGTCCGGACATGATAAAAATAGCGCTCATCGATGACCATGTAGTCGTACGGTCAGGTTTTGCACAGCTCCTGACTCTGGAACCGGATATCACAATTGCCGGACAATATGCCAGTGCCAAAGAGGCATGGCCGGAACTGACCCGCCTGAATATTGATGTGGCTATCATGGATATCTCCATGCCTGACGAAAACGGGTTACAGTTACTGACCCGCCTGCGTGAGCATAAGGCGGCTTTCCGCACGATCATTCTGAGTATTTACGATACACCCGCTTTTGTGCAGAGTGCGCTGGATGCAGGTGCGGCTGCGTATCTGACCAAACGCTGCGGTCCGGAAGAACTTGTACAGGCGGTGCGTTCGGTACATAAAGGCGGCTGTTATCTGTGTGCGGATGCAATGCGCGCGCTGCGCCAGTCGCCGCCGGAAAACCGGGCGCTGAATGAACTGACTCCGCGTGAGCGCGAGGTTTTTGACCTGCTCGTCGGCGGAATGAGTGTCAAAGCCATTGCGGATAAACTGACACTCAGCCACAAAACGGTGCATGTTCACCGTGCCAATGTGCTGGGAAAGCTGCACTGTGACAACACCATTGATCTGGTTCATTTTGCCCTGGCGCATCATCTGATCGCGGGACAATAACCCATGAGCCGCAGTGCGCGTCTGCTGTTACAATCTGTCTTTCTGCTGTTTACCTATTCACTGACCTGGATAGGACTTTGGATCATCAGCTTTTATCTCAGCCCGGACAGTATGCTGTCCACCTTATTTCTGCCGCAGGGATTACGCCTGGCACTGATGATCCTGTTGTGGCGCCGCTTCTGGCCGGTATTATTGCTGTCTGAATTATTGCTGAGCATCTGGTTATCGCAGGAACAGCTGATGCCGCACACCGCTATTCTGCTCTCCCCGTTACTGAGCCTGCTGACCGCCTTTGCCGTACAGGCTATCTGGTGGCGCTACACACTGTACTGGCAGCGGCTGTTACTGCTGCTTGCCGGTGTCGGTATCAACAGTATTCTGCACACAGTCCTGTTCGGTCTGCTTACCCCTCTGAGTGTCAGCCAGGTGTTTCTTACCAGCTTCACCGGCGGCATTCTGCTTACACCTTTTGTGTATCTGATTTATGAATATCTCCATGAACAACATTTCCGCCTGATCCTTGATTATGGCTCGCCTGATCCGCAACTGCGCACCTCACTGCTGATGTGGTGTTTTCTTTTCTGTCTGGCGGGGCTCAGCGCACAACTGTTTTTCACCCCGGAGATTGAGCGCCTGCTGGTGCTGCTGGTGTTTATCCCGAATGTCTTTATGGCCTACCGCTACGGCTGGCAGGGTGGCGTGTTATCAGCACTGCTCGGCAGCCTGATTATCACTTTTGCGCGGCAGTTTAACGGCGCATTTGCTGATCTTCAGGAATTACAGATGTTTATGAGTACCCAGGCACTGATTGGTATCGGACTGGGGATTGCCATCAGCCGCCAGCAGCAGTTATCGCGCAATTTGCAGCGCTACCGGGAACGGCTGGAGCAGGAATTACAGGCGCGGCGTGACCTGATGCAGAAACTTGTACATACGGAAGAGGATGTCAAAAAAGCGATTGCCCGCGAGCTTCACGATGAAATCGGACAGAATATTACCGCCATTCAGATCCAATCCATGCTGGTCAAAAAGACAGCGCCTGATCCGCGCAGTTGTCAGGCGGCCGCACAGATAAACGAGCTGGCACAGAAGATCCATCAATCCACCCGCCAGTTACTGCGCGAACTGCGCCCGCCGGTACTGAATGAAATGTCACTGGAAGATGCCCTGCGCCACCTGATTGCGGAGTTTGCCTTCGGGGAAAACGCCATTCAATGTGATTTTCATTATGAGCTGCAACAGGCGCCGGAAAACGAGACGGTTTTGTTTACGCTCTACCGGCTTGTTCAGGAATTGTTAAATAATATCAGCAAGCACGCCGGAGCAACCCATATTCTGATCTCACTGAAACAAACACGTGACACGATACAGCTTCATGTGAGCGATAACGGCATCGGAATACCTGATAACAAACGCAGCGGCGGCTTTGGTCTGCGCGGCATTGAAGAACGGGTGCAGGCGCTCGGCGGCGACTGGACACTGACCACCAGCGGCGGTACCCGAATTATTGTTAACCTGCCCACATTTTCTGATGAAAATACTGAAAACTAAGACTAATTCCTAGTCATCTACTACCTTATCTCATCCTTTTCATTGACAGATTGATTACATTTCTCATCCTGAGCGGGAGCATCTATGGATAAAACGTATCATTTTTGGCGCAACAAACTGATGTTATCGATGATTATCGGTTACGCCACGTTTTATCTGACCCGAAAAAGTTTCAATTTTGTCATGCCGGTTATGCAGGCTGAGTTATTTCTGGATAAAAGCGACATAGGCTGGATAGCCACGGCGTTTTACCTCAGCTACGGTATCTCAAAGTTTTTGTCCGGGATTTTTCACGATATTACAGGCTATCGCTGGTTTATGGGCGCGGGGCTGTTTATGACCGGCGTGCTCAATATTGTATTTGCCTGGTGTCTGTCGTTTCCTGCATTGCTGATTGTCTGGACACTGAACGGCTTTTTTCAGGGATGGGGCTGGCCGCCGTGCGCCCGCATCCTGACACACTGGTATTCGCGTAACGAGCGCGGTTTCTGGTGGGGATTATGGAATATCTCCATCAACCTCGGCGGCATTACCCTGCCGCTGCTGACCGCCTGGCTGGCAACCCGGTACAGCTGGCAGATGGCACTGATTGTGCCGGGGATTATCGGGATGGTGACCGGTCTGTGGCTCAGTACCCGGTTGCACGGCACGCCGCAGGAAGAGGGGCTGCCGACAGTCGGACAATGGCGGCATGACCCGTCAGAGCTGCGCCAGGAGCAGTTATCGCCTCCGCAGCCGATGCTGACCATTCTGAAAGAGACGATTTTATGTAACCGGATGATCTGGTTACTCGGTTTTTCCTACATTCTCGTTTATCTGATCCGTATGGCGATAAACGACTGGGGAAACCTCTGGTTATCTGAAACACACGGCGCAAATCTGCTGAGTGCCAATGCCATATTGTCACTCTTTGAGTTAGGCGGATTGCTGGGTGCGGTCTGCGCGGGATGGGGGTCTGATATTTTGTTCCGTGGTCAGCGGGCACCGATGATCCTGCTGTTTTCCTTAGGTTTATTTGTTGCTGTCAGCGCCTTATGGTTAATGCCGATTCATCACTACGGGCTGCTGGCAGTATGTTTCTTTAGTATCGGCTTCTTTGTATTCGGGCCGCAAATGTTAATCGGGCTGGCGGCGACAGAATATTGCCATAAAAAAGCCGCCGGCACGGTAACGGGCTACCTCGGTCTGTACGCCTATTTAGGGGCGGCAATGGCGGGGTGGCCGCTCGCTCAGGTCATGGCACATTACGGCTGGCAGGGAATGTTTACCCTGCTGACCAGTGCTGCGGCGCTGACGGGATTACTGCTGATGCCTCTTCTGATTGCTAATGTCAGCAAACGGGAGCATCTGGCAGGCTCTGTTTCACTCTCCGATGACAGAACCCTATAGAAGGAATGAACTGATAATGAAACTTAACACCCTCTCTGCTCTTGTTGCTGCCGGTTTATCGCTGGCGGCTGTTACCACCTCAGCTAACGCCGCCGGTCGTCTGGTTGTTTATTGCAGCGCAACCAATGCGATGTGTGAAGCCGAAACCCAGGCATTCGCCAAAAAATATGATGTTAAAACCACGTTTGTCCGCAACGGTTCCGGCAGTACGCTGGCAAAAATCGAAGCTGAAAAACGTAACCCGCAGGCTGACGTCTGGTACGGCGGTACATTAGATCCGCATTCACAGGCGGGTGAAATGGATCTGCTGGAGCCTTACAAATCCCCGAACTTAGATCAGATCATGCCGCAGTTCCGTGATCCGGCCAAACGCAAAGGTAACTACTCTTCCGCCGTTTATGTCGGGATCCTGGGCTTTGGTGTGAATAAAGATCGTCTGAAAGAGAAAGGTCTGCCGATCCCGACCTGCTGGAAAGATCTGACCAAACCGGAATACAAAGGTGAAATTCAGATTGCCGACCCGCAAAGCTCCGGCACAGCATATACCGCACTGGCAACTTTTGATCAGTTATGGGGTAATGCACAAGCCTTTGATTACCTGAAAAAACTCAACGGTAATATCTCCCAGTACACCAAATCCGGTATTGCCCCGGCGCGTAACGCCGCCCGTGGTGAATCCGCCATTGGTATCGGCTTCCTGCATGACTATTCTCTGGAAGTGGAAAACGGTGCGCCGCTGGAATTAATCGCACCATGTGAAGGAACCGGTTATGAAATCGGCGGGATCAGTATCCTGAAAAATGCCCGCAACATGGACAACGCCAAACTGTTCACCGATTTTGTGCTCTCCAAAGAAGCACAGGAAATCAGCTGGAAAGAGGGTAAATCTTACCAAATCCTGACCAACACCACGGCTGAATCTTCACCTATGTCACTGAAACTCGCTGACCTGAAACTGATCAATTACGATATGGATAAATACGGCGACGCCGAAGTCCGTAAAAGTCTGATCAACAAATGGGTCACTGACGTCAAAATGAGTAAGTAATGTTGTCCGCCGTGCGGTGATCTCCGCACGGCGTTATTCCCCGATTACTTAATATTGCTGTTAATTTTATAATAACATTGCTCTAACTCATTCAGCTGGCAGGAAGGCGGCAAATGAAACAAACCGGTGAGCTTACACCAGTAAGTGATTCGGATTGTGAATGAAGCCAACGCACCTGCCGGTTGAATGAGGACGAGCAAGGGAGATTTCTATGTCTCAGACCCTGACTCTGTCTGCTAAACAGGGACGGGATACCATCTTCTTATGGTTACTGATAGCGTGGCTGGGCTTTGCTCTGCTGCCATCATGGAGCCTGGATTATGGTTTAACCGACTCCACACAAGATGAAATTCTGGCCGCTTACGGCTGGAACGGTCTTAACATCAGCTGGCTCTGGTATCTGCTGCCGTCAGTGCTGTTTTTCCGTCCGCTGACACCGGCGTCCCGTAACCAGCGGAGCCGGCACTACACCGATATCGCCATTGCAGCACTGACCTTAGTTGCCACTATTCTCAGCGCAATATGGGAAGGTAAAGGACTGGGTTACTCTTCCATTGTGCTGTTTATTTCGCTCGGCATGATAATGACCCTCGCCCTCAAACGGCTGGAATGGCTGGGTGGCGATCAGTTTGTTATCGGCTCACTGATTGCGGTTGTCGCACTGATTGCGCTGTTTATTGTCTTCCCGAGTGTCGCGATTTTCATCCCGATGTTTACGGACAATAACGGAGATTTCGCGCCTTTCGCCTTTGTCGCGATCCTGACACAATCCCATATTGTGCAGGTTATCTGGAACTCCGTAATCCTCTCCCTTGCCGTAGGTGCGGGATGTACTTTCTTCGGGCTGATCCTCGCTATTTATACCACCCGAATCGCCAAACGTTCTGCCATTGTCGGTCGTATTTTCTCTATTCTGCCGATTGTCACCCCGCCGTTTATTGTCGGGCTGGGCGTAACACTGATGATGGGACGTTCCGGGTATGTAACCGAGTTTCTGGCGACTTATGCCGGGCTTGAAAACACCAACTGGCTGTATGGCTTCACCGGTATCTGGCTGGCACAAGTGCTCGCCTTTACGCCGATGTCCTTTATGATCCTCGACGGCGCTATCAAAACTATTCATCCGTCACTGGAAGAAGCCTCTTATACCCTGCGCGCCAACCGTTTTCAGACTTTTTTCAACGTCTTTATGCCACTGCTGAAACCGGCGCTGGCGAATGCGTTCCTGATTGTTATCGTGCAATCACTGGCAGACTTCAGTAACCCGCTGGTCCTCGGCGGTAACTTTGATGTACTCGCCACACAAATCTATTTCTATATCACCGGCTCCCAGCTCGATTATCAGGCAGCAAGTACCCTGGGTGCATCCCTGCTGGTCTTCTCCCTGCTTATCTTCTGTGTGCAGTATATGTGGATTGGCAAGCGCTCTTATGTCACGGTTTCCGGAAAATCTTATCGTGGTGATGTACAACCATTACCGGCGGCGCTGGTCACCTTTGTGACGGTTTTCCTGGCAATCTGGGTAGTCTTCAACCTGGTACTGTACGGCAGCATCTTCTACGGCAGCTTCACAGTGAACTGGGGCGTGGATTACACCTTAACCCTGGATAACTTTGTCAAACTGTTTGGTCAGGGCATGAATGACGGCGCGTGGCCTTCACTGCTGGATACCCTGCTCTACGCCGGTATTGCCGCACCAATCACGGCGGTTCTCGGTCTGCTGATAGCTTACATTGTGGTGCGCCAGGAGTTCCGTGGTAAGAAAACTATCGAATTCACCACTATGCTTTGCTTTGCTGTACCGGGCACAGTGGCAGGGGTTTCTTATATTCTCGCCTTTAATGATTCACCGTTTTATATCACCGGTACTGCCGCTATCGTCATTATCTCAATGACTATGCGTAACGTTCCGGTCGGAATTCGCGCCGGTATCGCCGGTCTGGGGCAGATAGATAAATCGCTGGATGAAGCCTCACTCAGCCTGCGCGCGGGATCAATGCGGACTATTTTCCACATCCTGCTGCCGCTGTTGCGCCCGGCTATTCTCTCCGCGCTTATCTACAGCTTTGTCCGTGCGATAACCACCGTCAGCGCCATCGTGTTCCTCGTCACACCGGACACCCGCGTGGCAACCGCTTACATCCTGAACCGGGTGGAAGACGGCGAATACGGCGTGGCGATTGCGTATGGTTCAATTCTTATCGTCGTGATGCTGGCGATTATCTTCCTGTTCGACTTTTTGATTGGCGAAGCCCGTGTTTCACGTTCCAAAGCCAAAAATGCACAGTAATCACGGAGTAACCGACATGACACAACGTAGTTTTGTTGAATTAAAAAAATGTGACTAAACGCTTTGGCACCAACACGGTCATCGACGATTTAAGTCTTTCCATTCCGCAAGGCAGTATGGTCACACTGCTCGGCCCGTCAGGCTGCGGTAAAACCACGGTACTGCGCCTGGTAGCCGGTCTGGAAAAACCGACTGAGGGGAAGATGTTTATTGATGGAGAGGACGTAACTGATCGTTCCATCCAGCAGCGTGATATCTGTATGGTGTTCCAGTCTTATGCCCTTTTCCCGCACATGTCCCTCGGGGATAACGTCGGTTACGGGCTGAAAATGCTCGGACGCCCGAAAGCGGAGATCAAAGAGCGCGTGGAAGAGGCGTTAGAGATGGTCGACCTTTCCGGATTCGGCGAACGCTTTGTCGATCAGATCTCCGGTGGGCAGCAGCAGCGTGTCGCGCTGGCGCGTGCATTGATCCTCAAACCGAAAGTGCTGTTATTTGATGAGCCGCTGAGTAACCTGGATGCCAACCTGCGCCGCAGCATGCGGGAAAAAATCCGTGAATTACAGCAGCAGTTTAATATCACCTCTCTTTATGTCACCCACGATCAGAGCGAAGCGTTTGCTGTTTCTGATATGGTGCTGGTGATGAATAAAGGGAAGATAATGCAACTGGGTTCACCGCAGGAACTGTACCGCCAGCCGGCATCGAAATTTATGGCAAGCTTTATGGGGGATGCCAATATCTTCCCGGCCACATTAAGTCATGATGCTGTGGAGATTTTTAATTACCGCCTGCCGCGTCCGCCGCAGTTTGTCACAGATAAAAGCAGTGTCACGGTAGGGGTTCGCCCTGAAGCAATTACCCTGAGTTTACAGGGTGATGAAAGCCAGCGCTGTACCGTTACGCATGTTGCTTATATGGGACCACAGTATGAAGTAACAGTGGACTGGCACGGACAATCAATGCTGCTGCAAATCAATGCCACTCAATTGCAGCCGTCTGCGGGAGAGAGTTTGTTCCTGCAAATACATCCGTACGGTATGTTTATATTGGAAGAAAAACAGTAAGTTATACTTCACCAATGAAAAAACCGCACCAAAATGGTGCGGTTCTTTTAGCCACTGCTTACGTTTATTTATTTTTTATAACTGTAACCGGCTGAGAAGTTCTCGCGTGCCTGATCCTGCGCGGCATCAAAGAATTTTGCCACTTCTTCTGCGGTTTGTTTCGGCAATTTTTTCGCGGCGTGCTGAATACGACCCAGTGCTTCTGTCGCATCAGAACGGATTTTATCCGTGTTCTGCTGTGTCAGTTTACCAAAGCGTTTTTTCACATCACCATTCACAATAACGGTATCCACCCCGGACGCCGTGGTCTGTAATACAACAGAGCCCGCCGGATAGCTCGATGGTACAAAGGCTTCTTTCTGAGAAACAATCACGATATCGGCTTTTTTACCTTTGGTAATTGAGCCGATCTCTTTCTCCATCCCCATCGCTTCCGCACTGCCGTGTGTTGCCCAGGTCAGCGCATCGCGTACGCCTAAACTAATTTTTGTCGTGGTTTTTCCGGTACGGTTTGCTTCTGCCTCAGAATCCATGCAGCGCTGGAATTGCAGCCCCAGACGCATCTGCGAGAAGAGGTCGCCTGAACCAACACACACGATGTCACTGCTCAGACCCGGTTTGAAGCCGTGATCGATACTGGCACGGAACGGCGGACGCCCCATCCCCATCTGCATTTCGGTTTCCGGCGCGATAGAGACTTTACCGCCGGTATCTTTGAGGATTTTCCACTCGCTGTTATCCAGAGAAGTACAGTGGATATGTAAATGTCCCGGTTTCAGCAGGTTATTGTGTTGCAGCTCATGCAGGCCTTTGAGCAGGATTGATTTTTCTGCCGCCCCGGTGTGAGATGCTACAAAAATACCCAGTTCATTTGCCAGTTCGATCTCTTTTGCGGTATCTGCAAACGGCAGTGTCCCGAAATCACTCAGCAGGACACCCATCTGGTTCAGGGTTTTATTGCCGGAGCCATAATATTGCTGATGCATCTGTTTCATCACATCCAGGCGCTGCTGATGGCTGCGGAAACGGTTCGGACCTTTAAAGTCATACGCCTGCATACCGTAGGCATAGATACTGCGGATCCCGGATGCGCGCAGGGATTCAATTGCCGCCGGTGCGTGATCAGGTGAGTTCACACAGTCGCAGCAGTCGAGAATAGTTGTTACACCGGCATTCAGTGCTTCCACTGAGCCAACCAATGCCGCCATACGAATATCTTCTGCTTCCATCACGGAGCCGATACCATAAAACGTGGAGCCAAGAAAGCCCGCCAGTGACATATCTGCCGAGATCCCACGCAGCAGAGACATCCAGGTGTGGCGGTGACTGTCGATAACACCCGGCAGAATAATGCCGCCATCAGCATCAATCAGTTCAGCATCCACACCGGCAAATTTTGAAACCGGACCCACATCAATAATTTTGTCGCCATCAACCAGCACTGCGCCGTCTTCAATATCCCCGTATTCCTCATCCATAGTGATGAGATAGCCGTTATAAATCAGCTTTTTACGTTTATCAGTCTTAATATAGGTTTTGTTTTTATCATCCGCGCCTGTCAATACCGGGTTACCACCGGCCAACGCTGAGTGACTGCCGATAGCCCCGGCTGCCAGCCCCATCGTCCCGATCCCGGCATTTTTCAGAAAAGATCGTCTTGAAGGATCCTGCGCTTTATCTGTCATTTCGTTATTACTCCGCTTATCGCACTGTTAGTTATCAACGCACAAGTAAGTTTGTACTCACCAGTACACAACGGGATTCTAACAAGAGTGATTCGTATTCTCCAGTACATATTGTGTTATTTAATATATATACCCAACGTCATTCAAGATGCAGGCAGGCGGCAAAGGAAGATAGACGGGGAACATAGATAAGCTATGTTCCCCGGCTGGCTGAGCGCGGCCAACGAACCTGCAGTTTGAATAAATAAGGGTACAGGCCGATACCGCACACAGTTTTTACTATGATATTTCTTTATACTGATGACTGTATTTTTTGTATCAATATCAGGGATAAAATGATAATACCGCAGGTAATTAACGGATTTATCAAAAGAATATCTATTCTGATTCTGTGCGGGATGTTGAGCGGATGCGGGATATTTTATGGTGCGATGTGCGGCAGTTCTATCCTGTTCACACCTTCGGAGTCTGTAACAAAAATCACGGTTCCGGATGCAACAGTGGCTCAGCCTTATGATCACCTCATTGAGGTTGCCCCTCACTCCGGGATGATCCCCTTTGATGTCACCGGTAAGCCGGAATGGATGACAGTCACGCTTTTATCAAAAAATGATGCCGGTGAATGGATACCGCTTATTACAGAAGAAGAGTGGCAGACCAGGGTGATGAAGGCGGATACACGTCCGTTGATCGCCGCCCGCCTGCAGGGCACACCGCCTGAGCGCGGAAAGGTTCGGGTAAATATAAAAGGCGTATCCTACCGCACAATGTGCGGTACCTCTGATCCGGTCTATTCCCTGCGCCTGACTATCAAAGAATGATCAGGTTACGGCTGCTCATCCTGATGCGCCCGGTTGTCGGCCAGTGCCTGGTTGATAATTGCTTTTGCCATCCACTGTGTAATATCGATGACTCCGCCATCATCCATCTTCCAGATATCTTTCATCACCAGGAAGACTTCTGAGCCATACACCAATGAAAACGCGCGGATAACTTTGTCCAGCGTGTCGTTATCCACCTGATTTTTCAGCGGCTCCACCACATTTGCCAGAATCGCTTTGCGGTGCCCTCTGACCAGTTTTTTTCTCATCATTAACCAGTGATTTGGCAGAGGCTGAGCGATCCTGCGCCCACTGCTCTAACGACACATACAGCGCGGCACGTAATGCGCCTTCATGTTTAAACATTTGCGGATACGCAAATGCAAGCAACTGTTCCATACGGGTTTGTGTCTCAGGGCTGTCCGAACGCCAGGTCAGAATAGGACCGAGGCTGGCATTTACAGTGGCAGAAATAAGGTCACTCTGTGTCGGAAAATAACGGTATGCCGTCGCACGGGAAACACCGGCATCTGCTGCCAGTTCAGACACTGACGGGATAGCGCCCTGCTCGAAAAGGGTCAGAGCCGTGTTAATAAGTAAATTAAATGTCCTTCTCCGGGTGCCGGAATAAGGCACACCATCATCAGTACAGACCATAACTGATTTATCCTTTAAACAAGCTTTTTGTAAGTTTTTGCGTCGCTATCTTACACAACATCCCCGCCTGCAACACCATTGTGACTATTTTTTTATTATAAATATGATTTAAAGATAGACAAATTGAGACTGATGTCTCAAAATCAGCCAAGCAAAATAATACTACAGTCTCACTTTTGTTATCATGCGTTATCAGACATCCGGTATACCTTTGAGGTTAACAATGACTAACAATAAAGGCGCTATCT
This sequence comes from Morganella psychrotolerans, assembly GCF_001676155.1. Lineage (GTDB taxonomy): Bacteria > Pseudomonadota > Gammaproteobacteria > Enterobacterales > Enterobacteriaceae > Morganella > Morganella psychrotolerans. The sequence goes on from NZ_LZEW01000023.1 coordinate 234,104, forward strand.
ATATCGCCACAACGCTTGATACGAAAAGTGATGAAATTTTTTACATCAGCGGGTTAATTCAGCGCACCGGCTTAACCGTACGGACGGTAGATTTAACCACCAAACCCGGTCAGTTAGCACGGGAAGCGGATGTTTGCGCCCGCGATGTTGCAGCATGCCACCCTGATGGTGAAAGTGCTGTGTTTTGCGGCGACCGCGGTCAGGCTATTGCGGCGATGGCTGTCGCATTTGAGTGCTTTATTGCAAAACAACATGATATAGCAGCACTTCTCGGTTTAGGCGGATCCGGTGGAACGGCACTGATTACACCAGCAATGCAATCCCTGCCAATCGGCATTCCCAAACTCATGGTTTCCACCATGGCATCCGGCGACATTTCCGGCTATATAGGCGCAAGCGATATTGCCATGCTTTACTCTGTCACTGATGTCTCCGGCCTGAACCGAATTTCACGTAAAGTTCTCCGTAACGCGGCAAATCAAATTGCCGGGGCGGTTTACTTTTGTCAGGAAGAGCAGGTAACTGATAAACCTGCCATTGCGCTGACGATGTTTGGTGTCACCACACCCTGTATTCAGCAACTCAGTAAAGAGCTGGATACGGATTATGATTGTCTGGTCTTTCACGCAACCGGCAGCGGCGGTAAGGCAATGGAAAAACTGGCGGATGATAAATTATTCGACAGCATCCTGGATCTGACCACGACAGAAGTGTGTGATTATCTTTTTGGCGGCGTTCTTGCCTGTGATGAAGACCGTTTTGGTGCCATTGCCCGCTCAGAAACGCCGTATATCGGCTCCTGCGGCGCACTTGATATGGTGAATTTCGGCCGTCCGTCTACCGTACCGGAGAAGTACACAGACCGGCAGTTTTATCATCATAATGCCCAGGTCACGCTGATGCGGACCACCCCTGCAGAAAATGCAGAAATGGGACGCTGGATAGCTGAAAAACTCAACCGCTGTAACGGTGACGTCATTTTTATCATTCCTGAAGGTGGCTTTTCCGCGCTGGATGCCGAAGGTGCACCGTTCTGGTCACCACAAGCTGACCGCGCTTTTATTGATGCTTTTGAAACTCATTATAAACAAACAGAAAAACGTATTTTACACAAATGCCCGTATCATATTAATGACCCGGAATTTACCCGATTTGTCATTAACCAACACCAGATACTACGGGCAAAATAAGGAGACACACCATGCCACTTTCCCGTGACGCACTACTTAAAAAATTCAATGATATGATCGCACGCGGTGAGCCGATTATCGGTGGCGGTGCCGGTACAGGGTTGTCCGCAAAATGCGAGGAAGCCGGTGGTATCGATCTTATCGTAATTTATAATTCAGGACGTTACCGTATGGCCGGGCGTGGTTCACTGGCAGGGCTGCTGGCTTACGGCAATGCGAATGAAATCGTGATGGATATGGCAAAGGAAGTCCTCCCGGTGGTAAAACATACCCCTGTTTTAGCCGGGGTAAACGGGACAGATCCATTCTGTCAGTTTGACAAATTCCTTGATGAGATCAAAGCGACCGGTTTTTCCGGGGTACAAAACTTCCCGACGGTCGGGCTGATTGACGGGAAATTCCGTGCCAATCTCGAAGAAACCGGCATGGGTTATGCGCTTGAAGTCGATATGATCCGCAAAGCCCATGAAAAAGGGCTGCTCACCACCCCGTATATTTTCAGCCGCGAAGATGCGATTGCTATGACACAGGCGGGGGCGGATATTTTGGTTCCGCACATGGGGCTGACGACCGGCGGTAATATTGGTGCCGAAACAGCAACGACCCTGGATGATTGCATTGACATGATTAATGACTGGACGAAAGCGGCGAAAGCCATCCGTCCGGATGTGATTGTCCTGTGCCACGGCGGACCTATCGCCACACCGGAAGATGCACAGTATATTTTAGAACACTGTCCTGAGTGCCACGGTTTTTACGGAGCCAGCTCTATGGAGCGTTTACCGGCAGAAACAGCACTGAAAGCCACCACTGAAGCCTTTAAAAATATAAAAAGATAGTTATCACTGTTTCATTATTGCGCCTGTATTCGCAGGCAAAAGCCTACACCGGGTGCCTGCAATTTTTGTTGCAGGCATTTTTTTATCTGCGATTTTTCAGCATGGTTTTCAGCTTGTTTTTCAACATAAATAAAAAAACAAAAAGATCTGACTTAGCAAGTCAGATCTTAATTGCATACAATAAACAATAATGATCAGAATGATGTCATCAGAATCAACCTGACCATGAAATGTATTATTATGCTTTCAGGATACGTGCGTTATCAATGATCAGGTTAACGCCCTGACCAATACCGGCAATGGCTTTAACCGGGCTTAAACCAACCGCAGCACCAATACCAGAGCCTAATGTTGCACCAGCCAGCGCAAAGTTGGTGTTTTTACCGGCAACTTTATAAGACACGTCAACAATTGAACCGATAGCCTGACCCATAGAAGCACCATAAGATGAAGTCAGTGCAGAAAGAAGAATCAAACCACCGCTGACTTCATTTAATTCTGTTTGTGATAACGCTTTCATTTTTATTTCCCTATATACTAAAATACTTACTATTTATACCACCAATTGACATGGTAATATGCTTATTACAATATATCCTGCATTGTAATAAAAAATATTATACACATTACAAAATTCAAAAAAAGAAAATCATTACAAAATAAATACAGATTATTATTAAATATTGATTTTAATTTGTTATTATTTTCTTACGTTACAATAAATAATAATGAACACAATGCATTCATTAAGGCGATAAAAAAAAGCCCGAAGAATATATTATATTCATTCAGGCTTTTTCCAAAATTATACTGAGTCAATACACCAGATATTTATTTAAAAATATTCAGAGTAATGAGGAAGAATAATTAAATTATAAACCGCTTTTCTGAGCACGGATGCTACGTGCGTTATTTACAATACCTGTAACGCCGGCACCAATGTTTTTAGTTGCCATGATTGGGCTTAAACCGACAATCGCACCAATACCGCGACCTAACTGAGAACCAGACTCTTTAAAGTTAGTCTGGTAGCCGCCGGACGCGCAACCTGCATCAACGATCCCGCCAATAGCAGAACCCATTGCTGAACCAACAGCACCAAAGATACTGCCCAGGATCAAACCACCAGATACATTGTTAACTTCATTTGCAGATAATACTTTCATTTTTATTTCCTTATAAAATTATATAACAACAACACATCTTTATATTGAATAATTGTTTTTGTTGTTTCACCAAGATAAGAGAGACTTTGTTGTTCCATTCAGGAACGTGATTATTATACTCATAACACAAAGTAAATAAACAAATCTTAATGATTATTTTAAAAATAGAGTAATAATAGTTATAGAAAGTTAACCATGATATTAAAAAACCCGGCGAGCTATAAAAGAGCACCGGGTTTAAATATTAAATAGCAATTAAATACTCAGATTAAATACATAATCGTATTTATCTGATAGCTTACTAAAAAATAAAAATATCAATCTTTACTTTAATTACTAAGCTAATTTCTGGCCACGGATACTTCTGGCGTTCTCAACGATACTGACAACACCCATACCAATACCGGCTGTTGCCAGGATCGGGCTTAAACCAACCGCAGCACCAATCCCGCCACCTAATAAGGCACCGGATTGTTTGAAGTTAGTTTTATAACCACCGGCAGCAGTACCGGCATCAACGATCCCACCGATAGCAGTGCCTAATGCAGCACCAACACCACCAAATACGATACCCAGACCTAACAGACCGCCATTGACTTCATTAATTTCACGTTTTGATAATTCTTTCATAGTGATTTCCTTATGCTATACCATACAGAAACAGGGTCGTTACTATGAGTAAATATGATAAATGCTTACTCACAATACAGAACCGAAAGAAATAAATTTACTTACTGAATAAATGAAAGTATCAACGCTTACATGACTAAATTAAATAAAGCTTTTTTTTCTGACCACGGATGCTTCTGGCGTTATCAACAATACTGACAACACCCATACCAATACCGGTGGTTGCTAAAATCGGGCTTAAACCAACTGCTGCACCGATACCACCACCTAATAAAGCACCAGACTGTTTGAAGTTGGTTTTATAACCACCAGCTGCTGTACCTGCATCAACGATCCCGCCGATAGCTGTACCCAGTGCTGCACCGATACCACCAAATACCAGACCCAGACCTAACAGGCCGCCATTGACTTCATTAAGTTCGCTTTTAGTTAATTCTTTCATTGTGATCTCCTTGTGAAAATACACGTAAATCAAATCCTTTGATTGTGCGTCACTGTTAACTAATAAGCGCCACACTATGCAATATAAACTGAGAGGTATGCTTCCTTTCAGTTGTTCTGAGTATAGTCATAAAATAAGTTAAAACAAATTATCTCAATATTAAAATTCACATAAACACAATACATAGTTAACATCAGATAATAAAAAATAGTAAATTACAATTTAATTTACTTGTGTGACAATAAAACAAAAAAATATCACAACTACATGAATATAAACAAAAAAAGCAAATGCCATAAAAATCAAACGGAATATTCTTAAATAAAAACAAGTACGTTTATTTTATTAAAGAAATAAAAATGGAGTAAGAATAATAGGAGAATTCCCACCAATTAAAATATGAGTATAAATAGCAGATATAAAAAAAGACCTGATTAAATTAAAAATTTAATATCAGATCTTTCTTATAACAAAGATAATATCAGTAATCAGATAAACCAGATATTAATTCTGATTATTCCTGATAATGAGGATATTACTTATATGACGACTAGCGGCGTTTCTGTGCTTTAATGCTGTTTGCATTATTTACGATGCTGACAACACCCTGGCCAATGCCGGCTGTTGCTAAAGTCGGGCTTAAACCAACCGCAGCACCAATACCACCACCTAACATTGCGCCGGATGCTTTAAAGTTAGTCTGGTAACCACCAGCTGCACAACCCGCATCAACAATTCCGCCGATCGCTGTGCCCATAACTGCACCGATGCTACCGATTGCAGCGCCTAAAATCAGACCGCCGGAAACATTGCTAACTTCATTCATATTTAATTCTTTCATTTTGTATTTCCTTATCATATTAAGCAGAGAGATATCCGTAATAAAACAGAAAGAGTCTTTACCTGAAGAAATAAAATAACCAACACTTCTTCAGAAGTCGCCATTATACATAAAACAAAAAAAATCATCATGAATCAGGAAATATTCAGCACTAATAGCTCATTAATAACAAGTCAAGTAAACAAAATGACTATATAATCAATTGAACAGTAGATAAAAGTACGTACAAATGAATATAATATGATTTAAATAAAGTAGAAAACAAAAATCCGCCCTCAGAGAGAAGCGGATTTATAATAAGGCAATAATATTATTACCCGCTTTATTCCGAATAACAGCGTTACACCGAATCAGCGGGATAACATATTATAAATTACAGGCCTTTCTGTGCTTTGATGCTTTTTGCATTACCAACAATGCTGGTCACGCCAAAACCGATACCTGCTGTTGCTAAGATTGGGCTCAGGCCTACAGCAGCACCGATACCACCACCTAACATTGCGCCAGACTGTTTAAAGTTAGTGGTGTAACCACCCGCTTTACAACCTGCATCAACGATCCCGCCGATAGCTGTACCCATTACTGCACCGATACCACCGAATACCAGACCCAGACCTAACAGGCCGCCATTTACGTCATTGGTTTGTTGAGTTGTTAATTCTTTCATTTTTTATTCCTTTATTTTCCGTTCGGAAATGTTATCCCTAACCAGTCGCCCGTCATTCCGGGTCTGGCATACATTACTGCAAGCTAATATACTCACTGTAACGGATGCGGAGTATACACCCTTAACTTCCAATAAAAAGTCACGTTATGTATTTTTCTTTAAAATTAATAATAATCTTAATTAATGCTTTTCACTTAGCATGAAAGGATTATGTTCATATTTAACCTGTTTTTTAAAACATTCATATGTATAAGTAAACTAACCATAACTGAGGTCGTTAAAATTATTACCACAGAAAAACAATACCGTATAAAACACACACAATAATGAGCATGAGAGGTAAAAATTCTTATTTACCCGGATACGATAATTCTGATAATACTAATTATTTATGCCTTTACTCTGTTCCTTCCCTATAAATACGTATATTTTCGGATACGATAAAACGTTCCTGATGATTAAAATAATCACATCAAAGGGATTGAACACTTCAGTAATTTTATTTACTCACCTCCTGATTAAGGATTGGAGTCCATATTGTTCCGGCAGGAAGCTCTCGATAACAGAAAAATGAAATGGCGGGGAAAAGCAATGCTTTTACCCGGTATTCCGCTTTGGATAATTACGGCTGGTTGCTCAGCATTTTTATTTATTTTTCTTCTTTTTATTATTTTCGGATCCTACACCCGTCAGGTGGTTGCGACCGGAGAAGTTACCACTTACCCGCGTGCTGTTACCATCTACGCGAATGTTCAGGGCTTTGTCACAAAACAACATGTCCGTGAAGGCCAGCATATTAAAAAAAGGCGACCCGGTTTATGTCATCGATGTAAGTAAAGCAACCTCCAGCGGGGTTGTAAATGAAAACCAGCGCCGTGAGATTGAAAATCAGTTACAGCGTATAGATACAATTATCGCCCGGTTGGAAGATAATAAACGTGCAACGCTGGATGCCCTGGAAAAACAGAAAAGCCTTTATGTCGACGCATTCCGGCGTTCGACCGGCATCGTTAAACGTGCCGAAGAAGGGATTTCGATAATGAAGCAGAATATGGAAAACTATCGCGGTTACCAGGAAAAAGGACTGATTAACAAAGATCAGTTGCTTAACCAGGTAGTGACTTACTATTCTCAGCAAAACAGTCTGTTAGGTCTCAGCGGACAAAATGAACAGAATGCGTTGCAAATTACCTCTCTGGAAAGTCAGATCTACACTCAGGCAGCTGAATTTGATAACCGGATTTATCAGATGGAGTTACAGCGCTACGAGTTACAGAAAGAGTTGGTTAATACCGACGTCGGCGGTGAAATCATTGTCCGCGCCCTGACAGACGGGCGCGTTGATTCACTGGGTGTGACCGTCGGGCAGATGGTCAACCCGGGTGACACATTGCTGCAAATTCTTCCTGAGAATATTACCCAATACTGGCTGGTACTCTGGGTTCCCAATGATGCCCTGCCGTATCTGAATATCGGCGATGCCGTCAATATCCGCTATGAAGCATTTCCGGCTGAAAAATTCGGTCAGTTCGCTGCCGTAATTGAAGTTATCTCCAAAACACCGGCATCACAACAAGAGATGATGACTTATGCGGGCGCGCCGAAAAATAACCAGGTGCAATCAATACCTTACTACAAAGTCATTGTGCGCCCGGAAAAACAGATGATTGCTTATGACGGACGCGAACTGAGTCTGCAAAACGGGATGAAAGCCAACACTTCCCTCTTCCTGGAAAAGCGGAAGATTTATCAATGGATGGTGTCACCGTTCTACGATATGAAACAAAGTGCTTCCGGTCCGGTTGAGTTTGCAAACGAAAACCCACTGTCCGGCGTGGTTCAGGAAACACAGAAATTAACCAGTCTGTCAGCGGTACAACCCGCACTCAGCCTGTCTGAACCCGTTAATCCGGAGTATTTATCTCAGGATACGGGACCGGAGAATAACGCGGGATCACCACCGGAAACCGGCGGGCCGTCACTGGGTGCCTTCGGCACACCACCATCATCGTCAGCCCACGGAAAGGGAGCGGATAAAACATGACACAACGGACACTAATCTCCGGCCTGCCTGTTGACCGGGAGGCTTCATGAGCCGTTTGTCAATCAAAGGCATCATTGAAAAGCTCGACATTAATATTCGTCAGCGCATTCCGGTTATTCACCAGACGGAATCTTCCGAGTGCGGGCTTGCCAGCCTGGCAATGATTTCCGCGCATTACGGTAAGAGTATCGACCTTATCTCTCTGCGCCAGCAGTTTAACCTGTCAGCCCGTGGTGCAACACTCGCCGGTCTGACAGGTATTGCTTCAGAACTGGGTATGACGACCCGTGCATTGTCACTGGATATGGAAGATCTGCCGAACCTGCGCCTGCCGTGTATTTTACACTGGGATTTCAATCACTTCCTGGTGCTGGTGAAAATAAAAGGCAATCGTTTTGTCCTGCACGACCCGGCATACGGCCGCCGCGTGGTCGGGATGGAAGAGATGTCCCGCAACTTTACCGGGGTTGCGCTGGAAGCCTGGCCGGGCAGTACCTTTACCAAGCAGGAAGTGGTTAAAAAACTGAGCCTGCGCAAGCTTATCGGGAATATTCACGGGCTGAAAAAAGCCCTGCTGAAAATCTTTGCTTTCTCTGTGGTGATTGAAGCCATCGGGCTGATTATGCCGATAGGTACCCAGTTGGTAATGGACCATGCAATACCCGCCGGGGATAAAGGGCTGTTGTCATTGATAGCCATCGGCCTGCTCTTCTTTATCCTGCTGCGCGCCGCCGTCAGTATGTGCCGGGCCTGGGCCACACTGATCATGGAAACGCTGATTAATGTTCAGTGGCAATCCGGGCTGTTCACCCACATGCTGCGCCTGCCACTGGGCTATTTCGAGCGAAGAAAACTCGGGGATATCCAGTCCCGTTTTGCCTCCCTTGATGCTCTGCGATCAACCTTTACCACCAGTGTGGTCGGGGCGATCATGGACGGTATCATGCTGATCGGCGTGTTTATCATGATGATCCTCTACGGCGGACATCTGACCTGGATTGTACTGGGATTTACCACCGCATATATTGCATTGCGTCTGGCAACCTATGGTTATTACCGCCAGCTCTCAGAAGAGTCCCTGATCAAAGAAGCACGTGCCGGCTCCTATTTTATGGAGTCCCTGTACGGCATCACCACAGTGAAAACCCAGGGAATGAGTGAGCGCCGGGGTAATCACTGGCTGAATCTGAAAGTGGATTCCATCAATACCGGTATCCGCCTGACAAAAATGAACCTGCTGTTCGGCGGGGTCAATACCTTTATTATGGCGTGTGATCAGATAGCTATCTTATTGGTTGGTGCCAGTCTGGTTATTGATAACGAGATGACTATCGGTATGTTTGTCGCGTTTGGTGCTTACCGCGAGCAATTCTCGGACAGGGCCGCATCTGTTATTGAATTCCTGTTGCAACTACGGATGATGAGCCTGCACAACGAGCGTATTTCAGATATCGCCCTGAATGAGCCGGAAAATAAAAAACCGGATATCCCGTATGAGGCGCATATGAAAGCCGCCGGACTGGAAACCAAGGATCTGGCCTACAGTTATGACAGCCAGTCACCACCGATTTTCCACAATATTAATATCTCGATAAAGCCCGGAGAGAGTGTTGCGATTGTCGGTACATCCGGTTCAGGGAAAACCACACTGATGAAAGTGCTGTGCGGGCTGTTTGAGCCGACAGAGGGCAAGGTCTTCCTTGATAATATTGATATCCGCCAGCTTGGTGTAAATAACTATCACAAAATGATCGCCTGCGTTATGCAGGATGACAAACTGTTCTCCGGCTCCATCCGTGAAAACATCTGTGGCTTTACCGAAAATCCGGATGAACCGCTGATGATAGCCTGCGCACAGGCGGCCTTTATTCATGATGTTATCACGCAGATGCCGATGGGTTATGAAACACTGATAGGTGAGCTGGGCGAAGGTCTGTCCGGCGGGCAAAAACAGCGGGTATTTATCGCCCGCGCCCTGTACCGTAAGCCGCGTATTCTGTTTATGGATGAAGCCACGAGTGCGCTGGATAAAGACAGCGAATCCTATGTTAACCAGGCTATCCGCCAGTTGCCGATAACCCGCCTGATTATTGCTCACCGCGAGTCAACCATTGAGTCGGCAGACCGGGTCATCAATCTGAGTCAGCCTTCTGAGTGAATGAATAAATAAATAGATGTATACCCAACGTCATTCAGGATGCAGCCAACGAACCTGCAGTTTGAATGAATAAGGGTATATAAATCCCGCCGTCTTACGAATGACGGCGGGATTTCTTTATCTGTATATAGGCAGCAGATTGAAACCCGACAATATATGAACTACCGCGTTAAGTACCCCGAAGCTCAGAATAAGCCAAATCATCGCCTCTCCGCCCCAGACACGGAACTGCGGACTGCCGAAACGTTTACGTGATTCACGGGCAAGCAGTGCAGGCACAATTGCCGCCCAGACAGTGGCTGCAAGACCGGCAAAGCCGATGGCATAAATAAAACCATCCGGGTAAATCAGCCCGCCCAGCATCGGCGGAATAAAAGTTACCCCGGCTGTTTTCAGCCGCCCGGATTTGCTGTCATCAAATTTAAATAAGTCCGCCAGATAATCAAACAGTCCCAATGTCACCCCGAGGAACGAACTGGCAACGGCAAAGTTTGAAAACACAATCAGCAGAAGCTCCAGTCCGCGACTGTGCAGCACACCACTCAGCGCCTGAACAAGAACATCAATATTTCCGCCTTTTTCCGCAATCGGAATAAAATCCGGGCGCGGAATATTTCCCATCGTACCGAGCATCCAGATGATATAAAGCACCAGCGCCATCAGTGTGCCGATAGTCAGACACCGGCGGATCTTACCCGGATCTTTACCATAATATTTCATCAGACTCGGCACATTGCCGTGGAAACCAAAAGACGCCAGACAAAACGGCAGTGTGAACAGAACATAGGGCAGATAAGAGGCATCCGGCTGAGCGACATTCAGTAATACCGCCGGTTTGACATTCCACAGCAGGCCGCCGAATGTCATAAAAAAGGTCAGAATTTTTGCCCCCAGCACAATGGTCGTCATCCGGCTGACCGCTTTTGTGCTCAGCCAGACAATAAACGCCACCACCAGCGCAAATAAGAATCCGCCCATCCGCCCGGGCAGATGAATCCCCATTTGAGAGAATGTATGCCCCAAAATAGATCCGCTGGCTGAAATATAGGCATAGGTCAGAATATAGAGAACAAAGGCAATCGTTATTCCGTTAATAATATTCCAGCCATTTCCCAGAAGATCACGGGTGATAGTGTCAAAACTCGAACCGACCCGGTAATTAAGATTAGCCTCTAAAATCATTAACCCTGAATGCAGCATACAAAACCAGGTGAATACCAGCGCCACAACCGACCAGAAAAACCATGCGCCGGACATTACCACCGGCAGGGAAAACATCCCCGCTCCGATGATAGTTCCGCCGATAATCATTGCTCCGCCAAATACCGACGGCGAAACAGAAGACGCAGGAACAGTAGCCATAAGAGTACCTCTGGTGGCTTAACGTTATGATTATTTTTTGAATTCAGGAGGATGCCGTAACATCCTCCTGTAAGACGACAGGTTTACGTAACAGAGCTACATGACAGGTTTCAGGCGGGCGACAAAGTGACGCAGAACCGGGGGTTCATAAGTGAATGTCAGCCCTTTGATCGCCGATGCGTTATCCATCAGGCGAATAAATGCATCTGCAATATAGTCCATATGATCGTTGGTATACACACGACGGGGAATAGTCAGACGCAGTAACTCCATCGGAGACGGTTTCTGAATGCCGGTTTCAGGATCACGCCCTAACAGCAGCGAGCCGATTTCCACGCCGCGTATGCCGGACTCCAGGTACAGTGCGTTATTCAGGGCATGCGCCGGGAACTGATCGCCCGGAATATGCGGCAGCATTTTTTTCGCATCGACAAATACCGCGTGTCCGCCGACCGGGAACTGGATCGGAATACCGGCTTCGCGCAGGCGCTCACCCAGATATTCAACCTGAGAAATCCGGTAGCGGAGATAATCTTCATCCATCCCCTCTTCCAGCCCGATTGCCAGCGCTTCCATATCACGTCCGGCCAGACCGCCGTATGTCACAAAGCCTTCCATCGGCACACAACGGATGCGCACTTCATTAAACAGGTCTTCATCATCACGGAAGCAACACAGCCCGCCGATATTAACGAGAGAATCTTTTTTCGCCGACATTGTCAGCATATCGCCGTATTTATACATCTCTTTGACGATTTCTTTGACGGTTTTGTCTGCATACCCTTTTTCGCGCTGTTTAATAAACCAGGCGTTTTCACAGAAACGGGCGGAATCGATAACCACCGGGATATCATGTTTCTTCGCGATGTCGTACACCGCTTTCATATTGGCGAGCGAAACCGGCTGTCCGCCGGAGCTGTTACAGGTCACCGTAGTGATAATAGCGGCCACGTTTTTCGCGCCGTGCTCTGCAATCGCAGCATTGAGAAGATCTAAATCAAAATCCCCTTTCCAGTCATAATACGTCGTGGTATCAAAAGCTTTCGGTGTCACGACGTTAATCGCTTTTGCGCCGTTCAGCTCTACGTGAGCTGCCGTTGTATCAAAGTGGAAATTTGAGATAAAGACCGGTTTATCCGCCCCGGTTTTACGGCGGCGGGCGATCAGTGACGGGAACAGAATCTGCTCAGCGCCGCGTCCCTGGTGAGTCGGAATAGTAAACGGATAACCAATCAACTTTTTCACCTGATCACACAGATGATAATAGTTACGGGAACCGGCATACGCCTCATCCCCCATCATCAGACCCGCCCACTGGCGATCACTCATTGCACCGGTACCTGAGTCTGTCAGCAGATCGATAAAAACCACATCCCCGGGTAATAAAAACGGGTTATATCCGGCCTCCTTCAGCGCAACGTCGCGCTCATTACGGGTGGTCATACGGATATTTTCTACCATTTTAATACGGAACGGCTCAGGAATACGTTTCATTATTTAATTCTCCGTCAGGCAGCTGTTTATTATTCCGCCCCTGTTTTATTAAAAATAAAATACAGGAGATACAGAAACAGCCACGGTATTTATTCGTGTGTTTTTTTAATTATTCATTATAATAAATACGCGAAAGGAAAATTAGTTCGGGAAGAAGTTGGAGATACGATGATCAATATTGAACCACGCCTGTGCATGACAGGCATCAGTAAGACGACTTTGAATGGATAAGAAATTCATACACAAGCCCCCTGCAGTGGATAAGTAATGCACAAAATTACATTGAATAATCCTTTTGTCCATGATGAATGTCTCATAATTAATATATGAAATGATTAAATAAATGATATTATTTCCATCTAAAACCAATACCATTAGCAAATTTAATCAATTGCAGCTGTTATTGCAATTCTCCGTTCTTGTTCTGTATTTAACGCTATTCTGTGAGTGGTGCGGTTTCATTAATCGCCACTCACTTTATTGTGTATTTTTATATCCGGAAAAGAAAGAAGACCCGATAACACTGTGCATATAACAGTTAAGTTAATTATCTGTTTCCGGGAAAATAAAAAAAAGTGGCTTTCACCACTTTTTTATTTTTATTCTGTGACATCGATAGATACTCAGAATAGTTACACCAGTTTATGGATCCAGCTATTCACATCACCAGCCAGAAAATTCACCGGCGGAATTTCAATCACACTGTAAGCCCCCGGCTGCTGGCGACATGCAGCACGCGCAGCAGACACCATAAACTGAGAGGTTAATGCCGGGTTATTAATACGCATTGTATATTCAAATAACTGATTATGCGTTTTGCCGGACACACCTTTGTGGATCATCGACACGCCGTGTCCGACATCTTTCAGTGCATCAACACTGTCAACCTGACGGACGTGAGTTTCATCAGAAGAAAAGTAACTGTCTGCTTTAAGTGCTGCCGTGACGGTGTCGATATCATAACCTTCTGATAACTCAACATACACCATACGGCGGTGAACCCCGGTGCCCATCGGAATGGTCATGGAGAGCGCGTCTTTTACACCCGGGATAGCTTTAGCCGCCACACTGTGCCCCATGCTCATACCCGGTCCGAAATTGGTGTACGTCAGCCCTTTCGGTGCCATCGCCTGCATCAGTGTGCGGACAATCGAGTCAGATCCGGGATCCCATCCGGCGGAGATAATCGCCGTGCTCTTTCCTGCACAGGCAATCGGATCAAGATATTGTTTCAGCGACACAATTTCACTGTGGACATCAAAACTGTCCACCGTATTAATGCCCAGCGCCAATATTTCTGCGGCAACCACACGGATAGCCCTGGTCGGCGAACACAGCAACGCCACATCCACCTGTCCGAGTTCGCGGATATCCGCCACGACCGGATACGCAATCTGTGCATCAGAAGCAGACGGATTACGGCGGACAACACCGGCTATTTCAAAATCATCAGCGGCTTCCAGAGCCTCAATCGCATACTGACCAATATTGCCGTAACCGACGACGGCTGCACGTATTTTTTTCACGGGATTCTCTCTGTTACTATTGATTATTAACTCCAGCAAATCACACTTATTTATGAAAGGAAATACTGATTTCTTAAATATACCCTTATTCATTCAAACTGCAGGTTCGTTGGCCGCACTCAGATAGCCAGGTCACATACTGATGTATGCTCCCCATCTATCTTCCTTTGCCGCCTGCCTGCATCCTGAATGACGTTGGGTATAGTTATGAAAAAAATGTTTTATTTTTCACCTTTCGCTATTCTTAGCAATATTATCCTGGTAAAATCCGCCTCCCCGGATCCCATCACGGAAGAAAATCACTCACAACAAGAAGGTTGTCATGCATCAGTCTGATGTTACAGAGCGCGGGCTCTTTTCATTAAGTTGGCCGATTTTTATCGACCTGTTATTACACTTTTCCACTTTCCTGATTAATACCTGGATGGTCAGCCACGTCTCGTCAAAATATCTGGCGGCAATGGCAGTCGGTAATCAGGCATTTGACCTGTTTATTACTATTTTTAACTTTATCAGTGTCGGATGCAGTGTGGTAATCGCCCAGTACATCGGTGCAGGAAGGCGCGATAAAGCCAGCCAGGCGATTCATATTTCCATTGCATTCAATTTGTTACTCGGATTAGTGTCCGCCGGGTTTACCATCGTTTTCGGCTATAAAATTCTGGAACTGATGAATACGCCGGCGCATCTGATGGAAGATGCCTTTAACTATCTGCATATTCTGGGAATTTGCTTAATTCCGGAAGCAATTACCATTATTCTTGCCGCCTGTCTGCGCGTATACGGCAAAGCCAAGCCCGCCATGTATGTGACTCTCGTTGCCAACGTTGTGACCGTCATCGGGAACTGTATTGTACTGTATGGCTTGTTCGGACTGCCGGAGTACGGGCTGGTCGGCGTGGCATGGTCAACTGTCGCCGGACGTCTGATAGCGGTTGCACTGCTGTGCGCCCTGCTCTTTTATGGCCTGCGGATCAAATTTGTGCCGCGCATGTTGTTTCACTGGTCTAAAAATATGCTGCGCCAGATCCTGCATGTCGGTCTGCCGTCTGCCGGTGAAAACCTGGTCTGGATGCTGCATTATATGGTTGCCATCGCCTTTATCGGGCTGATGGGCGAAACCGCGCTGGCCGCACAGACAATCTACTTCCAGTTATCATTATTTATTATGCTGTTCGGAATAACCATCAGTATCGGTAATGAGATTATTGTCGGGCACCTCGTTGGTGCAAAACGCTTTGAGGATGCCTATCAGCGCGGAATGAAAAGCCTGAAAACCGGGTTTTTCAGCACCATTCCTATCGTCTTTTTGTTCTGGCTGTTCCGCGACCATCTGGCATACGGGCTGAGTGATGATCAATCCGTCATCAAACTGCTGCTGCCGCTGTTCCTGCTCTCTGTCTTTTTAGAGCCCGGACGCACCCTGAATATCATCATGGTCAATGCCCTGCGTGCCGCAGGCGATGCCCGCTTCCCGCTCTGTACTGCCCTTATCTTTATGTGGGGCGTTGCACTGCCGGTAGGTTACGTGCTGGGGATCAAACTGGAAATGGGTATTCTCGGTATCTGGATGGGTTTTCTGTGTGATGAGTGGCTGCGCGGGCTGGTTAATACCTGGCGCTGGCGCTCGAAAAGATGGCAGTCAAAACGTCTTGATCTTGAAAGCTGATCAGTTCTGTTATTTCCCTCCGGTTTATACTGATCCGGAGGGGAATATCCCTCTGTTTATTCTGCCCTTCCCTGAATCACACAATAAACATTCCGAAAAATAAATATTAATAACAAATCAGCTATTACCACAGAAATATAAAATAAATAATACTATTAATTATCAACACATTAATTTCATTCCCTTTTCCTCTCCTCATTACTCAATGCAATATTACTTATTTATATTTGATAAAACACATCTCAGTGAGAAAAATCAGGAAAAATAAACAGGTCGGATATCCGAACCGGTGAAATATGTGTTAAACAATAAGGGGCATATAAAAATTGCCCAATTAAATACATCAATAAAATAAACAAAAACACACACATACCCAACGTCATTCAAGATGCAGGCAGGCGGCAAGGGAAGATAGACGGGGAGCATACATCAGTATGTGACCTGGCTAGCTGAGCGAAGCCAACGAACCTGCAGTTTGAATGAATAAGGGTATACATCACATTACGCAGCCGGAGAATAACAATAATGAACATCGTTGACCGCTTTATTGCCTACACAAAAATTAATACAACGACAGACAGGGAAAAAGGCGCAGCGGGTATTATGCCGTCTTCTGAGGGCCAGCGCGTACTGGCAAAGCAATTAGTGCAGGAACTGGAAGGGCTGGGACTCACCGACATCAAACTGCGTGATACTGCTATTGTCACTGCAACACTGCCGTCAAATCTGGATTATGACGTGCCTGCGGTCGCGTTTTTCGGACATCTGGATACCAGTGCAGAACAAACTAATGATACACACGCACAAATTTTGCCGTATACCGGTGATGATATCTGCATGAATAAAGAGCTGGGTATTTATCTGCGTAAAAGTGAATTCCCGGAACTGGCGGATTATCTGGGCGACGATATTATTGTGACCGACGGCACCAGTCTGCTTGGCGCAGATGATAAAGCCGCCATTGCATCCATTATGGACATGCTTCAATACTTTAAACAGAATCCTCAGATAAAACACGGTACAGTAAAAGTCGGCTTTGTTCCAGATGAAGAACAAGGTCTGCGCGGTGCGAAAGTGTTTGATGTTAAAGAGTTCGGTGCCGATTTTGCGTATACCCTCGACTGCTGCGGTATCGGCGAACTGGTATATGAAAACTGGAATGCCGGTGATGCTGAAATCGTTTTCACCGGAAAGTCCGCACACCCGATGTCCGCAAAAGGCAAACTGAAGAATTCACTGCTGATGGCGCATAAATTCATTGCTATGCTGCCGGGCGGCGAAGCACCTGAGTATACAGAAGGTCGTGAGGGTTATTACTGGGTAAAACAACTATCCGGAAACAGCGCGCGTACCGTACTGAAAATGGATGTGCGTGACTTTACCGAAACCGGTTATCAGAGCCGGATGGCCTTTCTGAAACAGTTAGCTGAGCAGTGTGATGCACTCTGGGGTGAAGGCAGTGTGGCGATTTCACTGGCTGATCGCTATTCCAATGTATTCAACAGCCTGCAGGGCGAAAATGGTTATCCTGTGGATATTGCCAAAGCGGCTTACCGCGCCTGCGGTATTGAGCCGAAAGTTATCCCGATGCGCGGTGGTTACGATGGCGCAGCGCTGTCACAAAATGGTCTGCCGTGCCCGAATATTTTTACCGGCGCTCATAACTTCCATTCAATTTATGAATACCTGCCGGTAAAATCACTGTATGCCGCAAGCGATGTACTGAAAAACGTCGTGACACTGACCGCTTCCCGCTTTAAGCCGGGGGTCTGAGTATGCTCCCGATTCTGGCTGTTCTTGTCGTCATTATCCTTGTTGCCCGTTTTATCCTGAAGGGTTACAAAGCCGAGCCGGTATTGTTTATCGCCGGTCTGGCACTGATGAGCTGCACGCTGCTTTTTGGCTGGGGCTCGATTTTACCGAAAAACCTTGCCACAACCGGGATAACCTGGCTTGATCCGTTTGAAGTAATGCGTGATCTCTTCAGCAGCCGTGCCGCCGATCTTGGTCTGATGATCATGGCGCTGATGGGCTTTGCTCACTATATGGATCATATCGGTGCCAATGACGCGGTGGTCAATGTTGCCACTAAGCCGCTGAAAAACATGCGTTCGCCTTATGTACTGCTGTTTTTCTCCTTCCTGCTCGCCAGTATTCTGCAACTGGCTATCCCGTCCGCGACCGGGCTTGCCGTTCTGCTGATGGGAACCATGTTCCCGATTATGATCGGGCTGGGATTATCACCGGCATCTGCCGCCGGGGTTATCGCCACATCACTGGGTGTGGCATATACCCCGACGGCGATTGATGCAATCCGCGGGGCAAAAGCCGTGGATATGTCAGTCGTTGATTATGTGCTTTATTACCAGGGACCTGCTGCTCTCGCCACGGTTCTGGCTGTCGGGGTAACCCATATCTTCTGGCAGCGCCACTGTGACCGCAAACAGGGATTTATTCCTGAAATCGGCAAATCCGTTATTGCTCATGAGAAGGAAAAAACCAAAAGTGTGCCGGGTTATTACGCCCTGCTGCCGATGCTGCCGATTATCATGGCGGTGGGAACATCAAACCTGTTTTTTGAAGGTATTCATCTTGATGTGGTGACCATCGTTCTGATCGCGATGGCCATTTGTATGGTGGTTGAAACACTGAGGGTGCGTAATTTCAAAGCGGTCTGTAACGGATTCCAGCATTTCCTTAACGGGATGGGACATGCCTTCAGTAATGTTGTCGGGCTGCTGGTTGCCGCCGGGGTATTTGCCCATGGTATCAAAGTCAGCGGAGCGATTGATCACCTGATTGTGATGGCGGAATCCGTCGGTTTACCGCCATTTGCCATGGCGCTGGTATTTGCACTGATCACACTGGCTGCCGCTATTATTATGGGTTCAGGTAATGCGCCGTTCCTCGCCTTTGTTGAGCTTATTCCGCAAATCGCACACAGCATGGGAGCAAGTGCAGTTGCGATGATCCTGCCGATGCAGCAGGCGTCTCATATGGGTCGTGGTATGTCTCCGGTTTCCGGAGTCATCATTGCCGTGTCCAGCGGTGCAAAACTCCAGCCGTTTGATGTCGTTAAACGCACAGCCATTCCGCTGATGGTCGGGTTTGTCATTCACTGTACGATTATCGGTCTTTTCTATTGAGTATTGCGGGGCAGCCCGGCGCTGTCCCGTTTTTTGTGTGATCCGCCCCACCGGTAATCGGTTACGAGCTGCTCTATTTTAAAAAAATCAGATTATCTGGTTAATAACACTGAAATGATTCATAAAAAAAACAAAAATAAAGTGATATATTCCAAAAAAACCATTTTATTCATAGCTATTCGTGATATGCATCACAGGGGAATATCACACTTTTTATTTTGTGCATAACCAAATGCCGCCCGATCACATTCATTAATTCTTTTAAATCAAATAATTAGTATGGCCAGCCTGTGGTTTTTTGCTGTGGTCTGATTTTTTGCTCCCTTTACCCCTTTTTACCCTATTTTTTATTATCCGGAGAAAGATTTTCTCCCGATTCTGAAAATACCCCTGAACTTTGAAAGGATTTTTCTGCTTCCCTTTCGTTACACTGTGCAGCATAACGGATTAGCGTACTGAGGCTGAAAAATGGCAACACACCACACCCCTTCCCAATGGAATAATTTTGTCACGGTACTGCGTCAGTCAGTAAAACCGGCGACCGGTTGTACCGAACCTATTTCGCTGGCACTGGCAGCAGCGAAAGCCGCGGCCTGTCTGAGCAGCGCGCCGACACAAATCCGCTGCTTTGTTTCACCTAACCTGATGAAAAACGGGTTGGGCGTAACGGTTCCGGGAACAGGCATGACCGGCTTACCCGTTGCCGCAGCCCTCGGGGCTATCGGCGGTCAGCCGGATGCCGGACTGAATGTTCTGTGCGGCGTGACACCGGATGATATTGCGGCAGGAAAAGCCTTTCTCGCATCCGGCGCAGTATCAGTGGAAATCAAAGCGCCCTGCAGCCATGTACTCTACTCCGAAGCAACCGTATACAGCGGTGATGAGCAGGCAACCGCCATTATTTGCGGCGATCACACGCATGTCACTGAAATTAGTCACAATGGTAACGTCATTTATCAGGATGATGCGGTTGCTCATCAGGGCGGCAGCGATAATCCGTTTGCTGATGCCTGCGCGCAGGATATCTATGATTTCGCCACACAAGCCCCCGTCGCGATGCTCAATTTTATGCGTGAGGCTGCCGTTCTGAATGACGCGCTCGCCCGTGAAGGCATGACAAACCCGTACGGATTACAAATCGGGCGTACGCTGGAAAAGCAACGCAACCGCGGGCTGCTGGCAAAAGATTTACTGTCCGACATTATGATCCGCACCTCATCAGCCTCTGATGCACGTATGGGCGGCGCGCAATTGCCTGCAATGAGCAACTCAGGCTCCGGTAATCAGGGAATTGCCGCCACACAGCCGGTAGTTGTCGTTGCTGAGTATTTACAGGCGGATGATGAAAAACTTATCCGCGCACTGACATTGTCACATCTGATGGCTATCTATATTCACAGCCAGTTTCCGCCGCTTTCTGCGTTATGCGCGGCAACAACCGCCTCAATGGGCGCGGCTGCCGGTATCGCCTGGTTATTTGAAGGAAAATATGAGCCGGTTGCGATGGCAATCAGCAGTATGATCGGCGATATCAGCGGGATTATCTGTGATGGTGCATCCAACAGTTGTGCGATGAAAGTCTCCAGTGGCGTCAGCGCCGCCTACAAAGCAGTGTTGATGGCAATGGACAGACAATGTGTCGGTGGTAACGACGGCATCGTCTGCGCAGATGTGGATGGCTCTATTGCGAATTTATGTGCGCTGGCAAGCCTTTCAATGCAGCACACTGATGTACAGATTATCGAAATCATGGCAAACAAGGCAAAATCAGTCTGATTTTTCCGGGTTTAGCTTTTGAGGAAGCCCCCTTTCCTTAACCGGCCATAACGGCCGGTTTTTTCATTTTTTAAAATGCGCCAATAATAAAATATTGCTGTATGTCGTCTGCCGAAAACATTATTAATTAGTTTTTTTTTATTAAATTAAAATCCCGTAATGCAACATAGGGATCCCAAAACTCGCGGGCTACTGAAATTTGTCCTTTCTCTATTTTTACTGTCGCAATAAATTTCTGACGATAATCCGCCCCCGTCTGCCGTAATTTTCCGCGACTGGTATATTCAAATGTATAAAGCCCTGGTTCTTTTGCCGGAATAATTACCCATGTTTCCGGCGCTGAATATTTTAATTTTCCGAGATACTGACTCATATTCGTAAAATAACGGGTTATTTCTTTCCTGTTTCGGGATACTGAAGAAAACAGAACAGGAAAATCATATTCAGGTGCATAAGGTAATTCAAACCGTCCGTCTTTAGTAAAGTATTTTTCAACGTTATCAGGGAATTCCGACCATCCCTCCAGGCTGCGCCAGTAGAACTCGGCAGCATCACGGTCAGAGTATCCCTGTTGCAGATAATAGTAACCTTCTCTTTCCTGAATATAATCCTCATTACCTGGTCCGGCAAATGCCGCCGAAGAAAGACAAAGTAACCATACTGCATGGTATTTTATTTTCACTATAATCACCTGTTTATTGAAATTACATTTTTACAATGGCTTTAATAAATTTCCGGCGGCATTAATACCCGCTATTCCGTCGGATTAATACTTACTGCAGACATTTTTATCCGGATCGGAATATCTGCTATGTACGGCAAATCACCAATGTGCTCAGCAATGACCGCATTCACATCAACATCCATTCTGTGAATACCAAGTACCAATTGATTAACTGAGAGTATAAATACTAAGGGACATACTTAAAATGGGATAAAATAAGACACAGTGTTACAAAAATAGGGTTAATGTCTGATGAGTGGGTTGGAAGAAGGTCTTGGTGATTTATATTATTTCACACTGGTGGCGCGGCACGGCGGTTATGCAGCAGCAAGCCGGGCAACAGGGATCGCAAAAAATAAGCTGAGCCGGCGGGTCACCGCCCTGGAAGAACGCTTAAATGTGCGCCTGCTGCAACGCACAAACCGGAATGTCACACTGACCGAAACAGGACACCGGCTTATGGCACACGGATTAGCTGTACTTTCCGAAGTTGAGGCTGCCCAGGAGATGATTACCAACAGCTTGTCGGAACCCTCCGGACTGGTCAGAATCAGCTGCCCGTCACTGGCAAGCCGTTTATTACTGGCTGAATGTATTGCCGAATGCATGAAGCAATATCCGAAGATAAATATTCAGTTATTAGCAACGGATAAGCGCTGTGATCCTATTACTGAAAAAATAGATATTGCTATCCGGCTAAGGGAAAGAAAGAACATGGAAAAGGGTTTTATAGCGCGGGAACTGGGGAAAAGTATCAGGATCCTCGTTGCAACACCGGAGTACCTCGAAAGAAAAGGTCATCCTGTCACCCTGACGGATTTAGCCGGTCACGCCTTATTAAGCCTGATAGATAATGAACATGAACAAATATGGGAGTTTATTGATAAGGAAGAGAATACGGCAACATTATCAGCAGATCCTCATCTGTCCTGCAGTGAATGGGACATAGTACAAACTGCATTATTTTCTCACCAGGGGATCGCACTGTTGCCTGATATGATCTGTGGTGACGCACTGCACTCCGGTAAGCTTATCCGGGTACTTCCCCGGTGGAGCCGGCATCCGTTGATTGTACATATGGTCTTTCCCACGCGGCGGGGAATGCTGCCCGCCGTCCGTGTTTTCATTGATTTTCTGGCGGCCCGCCTGCCTGCGATGTTGGCAGTCACACCCGGATGAACCGGCAGTCATCAGCGGGCATAACAAACCGTACCGCTGATGCCATACAAACAGATACCAGTGTCATTTTCCGGGCATTATTTTACGCCGTCAGGGTCGCAAATGCATTACGGATTTCCTGCTCCGGCAGTTGCATTCCGATAAAAATCAGCACGCTCTGTTTGGTATCACTTTCCCGCCATTCGCGGTCAAAATCCGCACTATACAGGCGCTGAACACCCTGGAATAATAAGCGGCGCGGCTCATTTTCAATCCACAGCAGCCCTTTGTAACGCAACAGATTATCTGCATAACTGAGCAGCAATGTCTCCATTGCACGGGAAATAGCACTGATTTCAACGGGCTTGTCCATGGTTATCACCAGAGACTGAATGTCATTTTGCTGCTTAGGAGCAAAGCGGAATACCGGCTGACTGACAGCAACATTGTCATCCAGCATAAAACCGCCCACGTTAAACAACAGATCCGGGCTGATATCACCGTTCAGCACTTTATGGATCGGCGCTTTGGCATTAATACGCTGTAAGCGGGTGATAAGTGCTTCATTATCAGGATTAACATCCGTTTTGGTCAGCAGAATGCGATCCGCATAGCCAATCTGTGCCTGCGCGATAGTAAACTGATCCAGTTGCTGCGGCGCATGAACCGCATCCACCAGCGTGATAATACCGTCCAGAACATAACGCTCACACAGCTTTTCATTGGAGAAAAAAGTTTGTGTAATCGGACCGGGATCGGCCATGCCTGTGCATTCAATCACCAGGCGGTCAAAATCAATATTGCCTTTATCCAGGTTATCACACAGGTCAAGCAGTGCATCTTCCAGCTCATCTGAACGGCTGCAACAAATACAGCCATTGCTCAGGGTTTTTATTTGTGTAGCGCGATCGCCGATAATTTCATTATCAATCGGCACTTCACCAAATTCATTTTCAATCACTGCAATTTTTTGCCCGTGATCTTCATGCAGGATATGGCGCAGCAGCGTCGTTTTTCCGGCGCCCAGAAAACCGGTCAGAATAGTCACAGAAATAGGTTGCATCATCAGATCCTTCTTACTGACAGACAGGAATACAGAGTAACAAATAATAGCGCAGATAAAAAACATCCCCCGTACAATGTGACTCACATCATGCGGGGGACGGGATTACTCAGCAGTAAAACATCGGCTGTAAAACATGCTGTTATCAGTGTGAAGAGACGGTTTTAATCCCTTCTTCCGGCACTGCCACATACGGTGTTTCGCAGTCTGTACGTTCCGGGTTTTTACGCGCATTCATCGCGGTGCGGACACCGTAGAAAATGATGCTGTAAACAACGACCAGGAAGATAATACTCAGACCGGCGTTGGTGTAGTTATTCACCACGATGTGCTGCATGTTCGCAATCTGGTCAGGAGTTAAATCCGTCCCTTCTGCGATACGGCGTTTGTATTCATTCGCCAGCCAGAAGAAACCTTCCAGTTGCGGATTGTCACTGAACAATTTCAGACCTAACGCCCATGTTGTACAAATAAGTAACCACACCGCAGGGATGGTTGTCACCCAGATATACCTGGTACGCTTCATTTTAATCAGAACAACAGTGGCAAGGACTAACGCGACAGCGGCGAGCATCTGGTTGGAGATACCGAACAGCGGCCACAGGCTCTTAACACCACCCAGCGGATCGACCACGCCCTGGTATAACAGATAGCCCCACAGACCCACGCAACCCGCTGTACCTATGATACCGGCAACCAGAGAATCGGTTTTTTTCAGGAACGGAACAAAGTTACCCAGCAGATCCTGCAACATAAAGCGGCCGGAGCGTGTACCTGCATCCAGAGCAGTCAGGATAAACATCGCTTCAAACAGGATCCCGAAGTGATACCAGAAGCCCATATTGGCAGCAGGAATGATTTGGTGGAAGACATGCGCGATACCCACAGCCAGTGTCGGCGCACCACCTGCACGGTTCAGCACGGAAGGCTCACCGATATCTTTTGCAGTCTGCAAAATTTCTTCCGGTGTAATCACAAAGCCCCAGGAACTGACAGTCGCCGCAGCATGCACGGTAACATCTTTCAGCTGAGCCATGATCATCGGCGCATCAGCTGTCCCCAGATTATGCAGATCAGGCATAGTGATACCTAATGCTGCCGGCGGGGTGTTCATCGCAAAATAAAGACCCGGTTCGATAATCGATGCGGCAACCAGTGCCATAATCGCCACGAAGGACTCCATCAGCATTGCGCCGTAACCGATATAGCGGGCATCTGTTTCACAGGCCAGCAGTTTCGGCGTAGTACCGGATGCAATCAGTGCGTGGAAGCCGGAAACAGCACCACAGGCAATGGTAATAAACAGGAACGGGAACAGCGCCCCTTTCCAGACCGGACCAGTACCGTCAACGAACTGTGTCATGGCAGGCATTTTCAGATCCGGATTCAGGATCACAATACCCACAGCCAGACCGACGATAACCCCGATTTTCAGGAAAGTTGCCAGATAGTCACGCGGTGCCAGAATCAGCCAGACCGGCAGCAGTGCGGAAACAAACGCATAGCCAATCAGAGCATAGGTGATAGTGGTATCTTTAAAGGTCAGCGCCGGACCCCAGTACGGGTCAGCCGCGATCACGCCACCGAACCAGATAGCAGCGATCAGTAAAATCACCCCCATAACGGAGATTTCACCAATGCGTCCCGGCCGGATATACCGCATGTAGATCCCCATAAACAGGGCAATCGGCACAGTGGATACGACAGTAAACACACCCCACGGACTTTCTGCCAGCGCTTTAACCACAATCAGTGCCAGCACCGCAAGGATGATGATCATGATGAGGAAGCAGCCGAAAAGTGCAATAGTCCCGGGAACGGTGCCCATCTCTTCTTTAATGATTTCACCAAGAGAAGCACCATTACGGCGTGAGGAGATAAACAGCACCATAAAGTCCTGTACCGCACCCGCCAGTACCACACCCGCCAGCAGCCAGAGTGTGCCCGGCAGATACCCCATCTGCGCGGCAAGTACCGGTCCGACTAACGGACCTGCCCCTGCGATCGCGGCAAAGTGGTGACCAAACAGAACGTTACGGTTAGTCGGAACATAGTTCAGACCATCATTATTAATAACCGCCGGTGTTGACCGGGTCGGATCGAGTTTCATGACCTTTGTTGCGATATACAGGCTGTAGTAGCGATAAGCCACCAGATAGACTGATACCGATGCAGCAATGATCCATAATGCACTGACGTGCTCGCCACGGCGTAATGCAACTACGCCGAGACAGGAAGCACCAATTATCCCTAATATTACCCAGGGAATGTGCTTAAATAAGCGATTAGAGTTCATAACACACCTTAAGTATGACTGTGATAAGCAATTGACCCGCTTCCGTGCGGAAAAAAGTGTTCCGGCAAAAGAAAATAGAAACTTTCTGCAAGTGTGTTTTATGATAGAAAAATCAAGGCAGGAAACGGGAATTATCCCGTAAGCGGTAATATAGCGGATTAAGCGGTCACAATTTGCTGCCGGGCGGTTTTATACTGTACCAAAGGCACTGAATTCTGTGATCGGGTTAACGTTATGATTTTTAAATTTTTTTGCAATTTTTATCATTTTTTTTTATATACCCAACGTCATTCAAGATGCAGGAAGGCGGCAAGGGAAAACAGATGGAGAGCATACATTAGTATGTGACCCGGCTAGCTGAGTGCGGCCAACGAACCTGCAGTTTGAATGAATAAGGGTATAAAAGTATTATTTTTTACCCAACGAACCTGAAACCGACAGAAGACAGCAACGGATATGACCAAAAAATCTGACTCTCATCACATGCGCCACCCTGCCTGTACCGACAAACACACCCAGCGCGGTATGCTGATACAGCGTTTTCTCCGCCTGCTTACTTTCTGCGTGCTTTTTCTTGCCGGTTTTATGATTTATCAGACCTGGCAGACGCAAAAAAATGAAGCCTATGTTGACGGGCAGATAACCGGATACTCCCGGACAGAAGTGCGTGATACCCGCTCCGGGCAACAACTTGTCGGCTGGCCGCTGATTAAATTTGTCACACCGGATAATAAAATTGTGACATTCACCTCGCCGGATAGCCTGGTCTGTCGGTCAGAATGCCAGACCGGCCCGACCGGTGTTTATTATCAGAAAGATAATCCGGTGAAAGCACAGATTGCGGACTTCGGCGCCCGCTATGGTGAAATAATTGTCTGGGGAGTTATCGCCTTTGTGCTGCTGTGTACCTATATCCTGTACAGTTGGCGTCTGCGTATTCTGATGCGCCGCCGTCACGGCACATTGTAATCGGCACTTTATAATTAAGCATTACCGGCGGGGAGGCGATTCAAACCCGGTAATCAGTCCGTAAGGGTCGATGCGCAGCCAGTAGCCATTGACCCACCAGTGGTGCTCACCATCGCCTTCAGTGCCACACCCCACACCTACCTGCGCCATTCCTCCGCTATACGGATGCGCACAGTCATAAATGGCAGGGATCACTAATTTTCCGGTGACACTGTCAGCAAAGCCGATTTTATCCCCGATTTTGACGCGGTAACGTCCCTCTGACGGATAATCAGGCCCGTTATCAAAATAATAAGGCGCGTAAGGTTCCTGCAAATTTATATCCACAAAATGAAAACTGTAGGTTTTTTTGTCCTGATAGAGACAGACCTGATACGGGTTATCCGGTTTAAAGCACTCATCTGCATCTGACGGAGTTGCTGATTTCGCCTGTACCCATTCACGGGCTTTCACCGCCTGAGCCTCAGAATACGCCGCCGCAGACAACGGCACTGCCGACAAAAGCACCACACTCAGAAACCTGCGCATTATTCTGTTACTCCCCTGTTTTATTATCGTCCGTTATCAATGTTGGTAAATCATCCGGTAAATCATCATAAGATTGTACTTTGTTATGAAACGAAATATAGCCGGATTGATCCTCACAGGGAACATCATCACGCCAGGCGCACTGCTGAGACAGGCGCAGTTCGCTGATCCCCATCCACTGCGCCAGGAACGGCAACATAGAAAGCCCGCTGCGGCGTGACTGAACCGTTTTTTGTTCCGTTGCATCATAGGCAGTCAGAAAGAACGGCACCTGATAATTTTGTTTAAATTCATCAGAATGCACCAGGTTCATTGTATCAAGACCATTGTCCGTCACACGCAGACCATGGTCAGAGAAATAGATCATCGTCCAGTTTACATGGTGCTTATCTGCGTCCGTCGCTATCTCTGACAGAAATTTATCCGTATTCGCAATGCTTTGCACATAGCAGGAGATATTGTCAGACGTAATAAATTTATCAAACTGATTATTGGTTCGTGCACAAGGCTGTGGGTGTGAGCCCATAAGATGAATAACAATCAGCCGCTTACGGTTACCCGACGGTTCTGCGAGGAGACGCAGGATATCCGGACGGAGATTTTCATCCGGTAAATAATCGCGATCCCCCGCATTCCCCTCTTTCAGAAAGACAGTGTTACCCGCCTGTTTTCCTATCATGGCAACCGGAGAATCATATTTGCCGCGCAATCCCTGATTAGAGAGCCAGTATGTTTCAAACCCGGCGCGTTTTGCCAGGGTAATCAGACTGTTATTCAGATCCCGTTTAGTATTTTCATGCAAGGTAAAGGCATTGGTCAGAGAGGGCTGAGTGGCTCCGGCGGCTGAAATGAAATCAGTAAATAATGTGCCGTTTGCCCGGCTCATCCAGGGGGTATTTTCCGCATAAGAAAAACCATACGCCTGCATAAAGTCTTTACGGACGCTTTCACCGATGACCAGAATATAAGTGTCATACTTTCCGGGAACAGTAACGGGTTTCCAGTTATCCGGGATCTGAATTATTTTTGCGAAATGGCTGTTGGATGCCATTACTTCATTATAACTCTGAGCAATATCATAAAAAAAAACGTAATTCAGGCAGACCGGAATCCACAATGCTGAATTCAGAATTCCAGCCTGCTTTAACCACATTTTTGACCGGTGACCAGAACGCCGGAATAAAGAAAAGAGCAAACAACCAGTAGCGTGCCGGTTTTCTGACATTCACCTTTAACCGCATTGCTGCTATTGCACAGCCGAGCAATGCCGCCATAAACAGGTAAATCCGCAGAGATATTCCCATAAAGAACTCGGCAGACTCACGGCTGTTAGTATAAATCAGTGAGCCGATTGAATTCACATCCGGAAAACCGTAATTAATTCCTACCGGCGCATAAAATATACCGGTCAGCGCATAGAGTAATACCACAACCAGATATACCTTGCGGCTCACGGAAGCAATAAAGGCGAAAAATGCCAGCGCATTAAAGACATACACCAGCTTTAGCGGATAACCAAAACTGATATGCAGAAGACAGACAAAAAGAATTAATGATGCCGTAGGCAAAAGTGCTGAGAATCGGATTTTTTTATGCATAACCTGACAGATAATATGGGAAATTTATTCTGGTATTTATTGCGCGGTATTGTTCCATAACCAAAGAATGTGTCAATTCAAAAGTCAGCGCGATATCAGAGCCCTTAATTTTTCGTTGGAAAGAGACTATGACACTATTGTCCGTCATAAATTAATTAATCATTAAAATCCGGCATAATGAATAAAGAAGGACTGATATTATAAAATCAGTTAAAACAGAAACAGCAGAAAAAAATCACTCTACTGTTTCTGCTGTATCAGCAAACAGGATTAACCGGTAACCACCACGGCAGCAGCCGCCTGTTTTGCCACAGATACTGCCTTGTCTGTATCGGATGCCGTTGCCAGCGCAACCCCCATCCGGCGGGAGCCGTCAATTGCCGGTTTGGCGAACAAACGCAACTGAACCGTTCCGTGCAGTGCATTTTCCAGCCCGCTGTAACACACATTATCACTGGTCAGAGAAGGTAAAATAACGGCTGATGCCGCCGGTGCATACTGAATAATATCCCCCGCCGGCAATCCGAGAAATGCCCGCACATGCAGTGCAAATTCAGAGATATTCTGCGAAACCAAGGTCACAAGCCCGGTATCGTGCGGTCGTGGTGAGACTTCATTAAAGATAATATCGTCACCGCGCACAAACAGTTCCACGCCGAACAGACCATAGCCCCCCAGCCCGTTAACAACCGTCTCTGCCACCTGCTGTGCCCGTGCCAGTGTGGTGTCTGACATTGCCTGCGGCTGCCATGACTCACGGTAATCCCCGTTTTCCTGACGATGTCCGACAGGGGCGCAAAAATGCACACCATCAACGGCGCGGACAGTCAGCAGGGTAATTTCATAATCAAACGGGATCATCCGCTCGACAATCACCCGCCCTTTTCCCGCGCGACCGGCATCCTGGGACGCCTGCCAGGCCGCGCTCAGTCCGGCTTCACTGCGGATAACACTCTGTCCTTTACCCGATGAACTCATCACCGGTTTGATAATACAGGGAAAACCAATCTCACCGGCAGCACGGACAAACGCCGCTTCATCATCAACAAACCGGTATTCCGATGTCAGCAAGCCCAGCTCTTCTGCTGCCAGACGGCGGATACCTTCCCGGTTCATTGTCAGCCTCACAGCATTGGCGCACGGAACAACATTCAGCCCTTCCTGCTCCAGGCGGTACAGGGTGTCTGTCGCAATCGCTTCAATTTCCGGTACGACGTAATCCGGTTGCTCTTTACGGATTACAGACTCTAATTCAGCACCATCCAGCATATTGATAACATAACGGCGATGCGCAATATGCATAGCCGGTGCATTATCATAACGGTCAACGGCAATCACTTCGATTCCCAGACGCTGGCACTCAATGGCCACCTCTTTACCTAATTCCCCCGCCCCGAGCAGCATCACCTTTGTTGCTCCCGGACGTAACGCCGTGCCTAAGATTGTCATTACTGTCACCTGTTCAGAAAATACCGGAAAATAGCGGCTTTATTATATACCCAACGTCATTCAAGCTGCAGGCAGGCGGCTATCTGAGTGCAGCCAACGAACCTGTAGTTTGAATGAATAAGGGTATAAACGCAATCGTTTGCTTTAGTCACTTACTAAGCGACCGGGCGGTAAATTAATGTGAATACTTAACGCGGTTTCATGCCCAGACCGATTTTTGCGGTATTTTTCCAATGATGGCAGATAAGTGAGAGGATACAGAACAATAATCCCAGCCAGATAAGTGAGAAACTCACGCCTTTTACCGAATCAAAATGTTCATTAAAGAGGAATACAGCGAGCAGGAACTGAATCGTCGGTTCCAGATATTGTGCCAGCCCGATGGTTGTCAGTGTGGTTGAACGCACGGCGGCGGTAAAAAAGAGCAACGGCAGCAAGGTCACCGGTGCGGTCAGGACAAAGCAGAGGCGGGTAAAATCATCTGCTGTGGCAAATGTGCTTTGCCCGGTGCTTTCCAGCCAGAAATAGAGCACAACCGCGAGCGGAAGCAGCCACAAACTTTCAACCAACAGTGATGTGGTCAGGTCATAGCGGATAAATTTACGGATGAACCCGTAAAATGCAAATGCAGAGCCCATCATAAGCGCCAGCCCGGGCAATCTGCCGTATTGAATCAGCTGATAACCCACCCCGGCACAGACAAATAACAAGGCAATTTTTTCAGCCGGTTTCAGGCGTTCATGTAAAAAAACCACACCGAGCACAATAGAAAACAGCGGCGTAATAAAATAGCCCATGCTGGCTTCAAGCACTAAATCATGTGTCATCGAATAGGTGAAGGTACACCATGACACCGCCATGACACCGGTACTGAAAAAACAGAGAAATAACGAGCGCTTATCTGCCCATACCCCACGAAAACGGGTACGATTTTTCAAGAACACACGGACAAACAGTAATAACGGAATTGACCAGAGAACCCGCTGAGATAATAACTCCAGAGGTTGTACGCCCGGCAAAAGACGATAAAACAGCGGTGTTATTCCCCATAAAAAAATAAGAAAAAAATCGCCAGCATCGCGCCAGATCGTAAAAACATAATTCAGTCAGTCCTGTTCATTATTATCCTGACGTCTATCATACCCCTCTGCTCCGGAAATCCCATGAGCCAGCTCAATTTAAATATCTGCGATAAAGTGGGGAAATGATTACCGGGGCGCGTTTTTTACTATCACAAAAAAGAATTAAATCTGTCAGTGAATTACAGGGGAAATACGTATTTATAATTCACTGCATGACGTTCAAAATATGTTCATGAAAAACAGTCAGTGGATTACGTGCATATAACTACAAAACATCAATTTAACTTGATTTTTTCACTGGTAACGTTAACATAATAAGTATCATTAACAAATCAATTTTGGGTATTATTCCTAATATTGGATGTTAACGTTAACTTAACGTAGTTATAGCTAGATAGATCCCCTGATTTTTTTATACCCTGAAAATCATTATTACTGTTAATGCGTTGATGATAAAAGATAAATAATCATTTAATGTTCATTTTCATGATAATCAGAGTAACAACTCAGACTTCCCCCTCCGGAGATTGACAAATCATCCGTGCGGTAGCTTTGTCCTTAAAAAAATG
This sequence comes from Morganella psychrotolerans, assembly GCF_001676155.1. Lineage (GTDB taxonomy): Bacteria > Pseudomonadota > Gammaproteobacteria > Enterobacterales > Enterobacteriaceae > Morganella > Morganella psychrotolerans. The sequence continues at coordinate 266,490 of NZ_LZEW01000023.1, forward strand.
TGGCTATTTTTTTTTAAATTCAAAAATTTAACGTTAACATTATAAGAACAGTATGATTAATTATCATTATGATACATAAACAGATCATACAGCATAAAAAAAACGTAATTGAAAGTTTTATGTTTAGTTATTCCGTAAGATTGGCTTATTTTTTTACTCAGATTGACAGATAAATCCGCCAGTGAACAAATGAACATCTTATAAACAGCATCCGGACAGATCTCCGCCGGTTAATAAATAAAATTAACCGGAATGCAGTAAAGAAAGTAATATTTTTGAGCTTAACCGGGTTTCAGAGTGAATCCCGGTTCAGAACGCGGCAAGGCACATAAACACGCCCCTGTGACTGGCGTTCTTCAATAAGATGTAATGCAGCTGCTTCACCTAACTGGTAATAAGGTGACTGAATTGTTGTCAGTGGCGGATAAAATAACTCACCGATACCCGCCATATTGTCGAATCCAAGGATACCTATCTGCTGAGGAATGCGTATCCCGCGGGTTAATAAGACCTGGTAGGTGATAAATGCAATGCGGTCATTTCCGCAAATAATGCTGTCGAACATTGGCTTATTATCAGGGCAATACCGTTCAATCAGCGAAATAGCATCGCGGTATTGTGTATCAGGGTGTCTGATATTGTGTTGGATAAGATTATCCGGACATAATTGTGCATCCTGCCAGGCATCCTGAACAGCATCACGGCGGACAGCGGCAGAAACAGACTCTGCGGGCAGCCAGAGACAGAGCGGATGACGGTATCCCTGCGCAATAAGGTATTTAGTTGCATTGTACTGACCATGATAATCGTCCGGAATATAAGCCGGTAATGAATCATCAGATGAATCAAAGCAATTCGTTAATACCAGATTTTTATCCCGTAATAATTCAGGGATTTCGATTTCGCGCAGCTTCATGCTGGTGATAATAATGCCGTCAGGTCTTTGAGACAGTATTTGTCTGGCTGCGTTAGTTAAATCATCTTGTGATGAAACATTGACAACAAAACTGCTCCACCCATATTTTCTGGCGCATTGTTCAACAGAAAGAAGAAGTTCAACAGAAAAAGGGGCCGACGCGGTATCAAAAGCCAGGACGCCGAACCCTGACAGCTTTGTACTCTTTCCCCTGATTTTACGGGCTGATAAATCAGGTACGTAATTCAGAACGTCAATAGCATGCTGAACCTGTTTCAGAGTGTCAGGTTTCAATAACTCAGGATTATTTATCGCTCTCGATACTGTCATCAGAGATACTGATGCCAGCCGGGCAACATCTTTAAGTGATGCCATATTATTATCAGTAGAAAATAAGTGTAAGTTTCTGTAGTAAGAAAGATAAAGAAAAGTATGAGCAATCATTTATAACATATCAGCACTATAACCCCAAGAGTAAATGTAAACATTTGTTTCACAAAAACAGCGTAATGACCTATAATTAAAAGAAATCAGACCAGATATAACACATTGTTTTTTATCTTTAAAATAAGAAAAAACACCATATTATCATCACTTTTATTCAAGACTGCACACTGATTAGGAAATGAAATTTTCTTATCTATTTAAACATTTTATTGAAGTTATCTTGTCTACAATACAGGTAGTGCGTAGATAAACTTAGGTAAATTTAACAACCGTGTATTTTTATCAGCAAATACCTTTTTATTTCAGTATCCTATTTTAATAAAGGAGTTATTTATGGATGCCGTTATTCATTTGATCAACTGTGCGGACCTGCCAAGCAACAATATCAACTTCATGCTCGACGATATGAACTGTGAAGTAAAATCCTACTCATCTGAGCAGGCTTTTCTTAAATACTATGTCAATACACCAAAAGAGCACGCCCGCGAATGTATTATTCTGGAAGTCGGTGAATCTTCAGCAGAAGCATTTTATCTGATTGATGAACTTAAACGCCTGAAAAGTATTATTCCGACGATTGTTATTACCGCATATCCCTCTTTTGAAACCTGCCGCCGTGCCTTCAAAGCCGGTGTACTGGAGTTCTTTAAAAAACCAATTAATTCTGAATTGTTAGTTAATGCAATTCATGATGCATTTGGTCAATATGAAAAAAGCCTTAGTAAATACCATACTTATCAACGGCTAAAAGATAAATTCAGTAAGTTATCCGCACGCGAAAAAGAAGTTATGGATATGATCCTGGATGGAAATACCAGTAAAGAAGCAGCACAGAAACTGTCTCTGTCTCCGCGTACCGTTGAAGTTCATCGTTCTAATATGTATACCAAATTACGTATTAAATCATTACCTCAGCTTGTGCAGGAATACGATTTCTACAAAAATTATTCCGATTCTATCTGATTCAGATTGATATTATTATTTATATTCCGTTATTTATAAGAAAATAACATACCGATGATTTTATATTTTTACTCTTGTCTAATTCACTTAACTGTCTTTGGCATATTTCCGTCAATGTGGGATCAGGTATATCACCCGTGATCCCACCTAAAATTTACTATTTTACTTATTACAACAATTCGTAACGAAATAACATACTAAACGTATTTGCGGTATGTATGCGCTGTTAGTACATACTGTAATAGTGATATAGTCTGAAAAACTAATTTTATGATACCGCTTTTACCTTAAATAAATAAAAACCTAAGATGATAAATTTATATTCAATTACGCATTTTAGTATTTTGTTACAATTTTGACACTTGGCCTTGTTACGCCTGCTGTGCGTAACAAAGGATGGCTGTTTGCCAAATCCCGCCTTCAAACCTTCTGCTTATTTATCATATCAAGATAATATTGCTCTCTTCTGAGAACGTATTCAGTAACTCAATAATGCCGTGTTAATTTTTTCATTTTTGCAGAGACTCTCAACCTTCCGGATCATCAGTGACTCGTTACAGATATAAAAAAAGCATCCATTGGATGCTTTTTTTATATCTGTATACCCTTATTCATTCAAACTGCAGGTTCGTTGGCTGCATCTTGAATGACGTTGGGTATATACATACGTTATTCAATTTTCAGTACGTTCAGCGTAATCATCGACATTGAGTTTGGCGGGATCTGACCTTCAATTCCTTCAACACCGTAACCACCCTCAGGTTTAATATAAACATCAACCTGTCCGCCGACACCGGCAAGAGACACAAATTTCGCTAAATCTCCCGGCAGCTCGTTAAACGGAACCACCGCAGGTGCATCTTTGCCATGAGAAACCGTTACTGAGCCATCTGTCAGCTCTTCACGCATAGCAAATGTAATTGTTTTACCTTTCAGGGCTTTATTTTTCTGTCCCTGTTTTGTCACACGGAAATAGACATCCGGTGACATTTTTTCGTACTTCTGACTTTCCAACCGGGTTATCAGCTCTTTATTTTTTCGTTTATTCAGCTCACCAACCTGTTGGAACGTATACGCAGTAACCGCTTTATTTTTTTCTTCTTCTTTCGCTATCTTCGTATTCAGCGTGTTATTAACCGTACGCTGCGTGTCGACAGCCGCTTTCTGTTTATCCATTTCTTTCTGTAATGCAGTATATTTAGCGGCAATATCTGCATTCTCTTTCAGCTTCGCTGTAGCTTTTACCAGCTCGGCATCTTTATCTGCCAGTTGTTTTTTCTGATTATCCAGTTGCGTATTCAACTTCGCTAAGGCTACATCAGATTTAGCCAGGGCTTCAACCTGCTGCGCTTTTTCTTTTAACTCTTTATCCAGTTGGGCAACCCGCTGCTGCTCGGCAGCAAGTTTCTTATTCAGGTCAGCATTATCTGTCTGTATTGTTCCGCTCTCTTTTTCTGAACCGGAGACTTTTGCTGATAACATTTTTTTTATCGGCGGTCAACTGAGCAATTTTTTGCTCAAGTGTCGCTTTATCAACAGCCAGTGCAGCCAGGTCTTTTTTCAGATTGTCGCTCTGACGGACATTTTCAACTTCTCTGCTCTGTAACTGCGCCATCAGCTTGAGTTTATCGGCATCACGCTGCTGTAATTCTTTTTCCAGCACCTGTAACTGACCGGAAACATTGGTCATATCAGTCTTTTCAGAACTCAGCAGAGCGATACTTTTCTGAGAACGTTCTTTATCTGCCGTCAGCTGAGCAATCTGTTTTTCCAGCCCGGCTTTATCTGCACTCAGTGCCACCAGCTCTTTTTTCAGCTGTGCGCTCTGTTTATCACTGTCGTTACCGCGATCGGACAGTTGTGCCGCCAGTACCTGTTTTTCAGCATCACGCTGTTTCAGTTGCAGTTCCAGCGCACTCAGTTTTTGAGTGACTACAGCCATATCCGCATTTTTGTTATTCAGCTGCGTGATATTTTTACCGGCCTGAGCCTGTTCTTCGGTCAGACGGGCAATCTGCTCAGCCAGAACGGCTTTATCTGCTGTCAGCGTTGACACATCTTTCTTCAATTGCGAATTTTGTTGCTGACTATCTGTCGTTTTTTGTAACAACTGCATAGCAAGCACCTGCTTTTCAGCATCTCTTGCCTGAAGTTGTTTATTTAAATCCGCCAGTTGCTGTGTCATTTTCTGCATATCTGCATTTTTATTATTCAGCAATCCGGCATTTTTTGCTGATGCCGCGTTATCTGCCATCAGCGTTGCAATCTGTTTTTCCAGCCCGGCTTTATCCGCTGTCAGGGCAGTCAGCTCTTTTCTCAGTTGAGCACTCTGTTTATCACTGTCTGTTCCGCGGCTGGCCAGTTGAGCCGTCAGCGACGATTTTTCCGTATCACTTTGTTTTAATTTGTCTTCAGTCGCGGCCAGTTGCTGTGATATTTTTGCAATATCTGCATTCTTGCTGCTGAGTAAGGCAATATTTTTTTTCCGACAGATTTTGATCCGTACTCATCTGTGCAACCTGTTTTTCAAGTGTTGCTTTTTCTGTCGTTAATGCTGCAATACGGGTTTTCAGCTGCGCATTCTGTTTGCTGCTTTCGGTATCCTGTAATTGCAGTTTTGCAGTAAGCCGCTGTTTTTCAGCGTCTTGTGCCTGTAATTGTTTTTCAAGCTCCGTCAGCTTTTGCGACACCTTTGCCATATCCGCATTTTTATCCTGCAACAGAGCAATATTTTTTTTCTGCTACAGCGCTGTCTGATGTCAGTTTGGTAATTTGTTTTTCCAGCCCGGCTTTATCTGCCGTCAGTGCCAGTAAATCCCGTTTCAGGACATCACTTTCTTTTGTTTTATCCGTTGTCAGCGCCAGCATTTTTTCAGTCAGTTGCTGCTTATCCGCTTCCCGCTGCTGTAACTGTTTTTCCAGCGAGGTCAGTTTTTGCGTAACAGCCGCCATATCAGTATTTTTGTCCTGTAACAGAGCCATATTTTTCTCTGACAGGACTTTATCTGTATTAAGTTGCGCAATCTGTTTTACTAACAACGTCTTATCTGTGGTCAGTACCAGCAAATCCTTTTTCAGCTGTTCGCTCTGTTTGCTGTTATCTGCCGCCTGCTGACGTAACTGAGCCGTCAGGCTTTCTTTCTCTGCATCACGAACCGCAAGCTGTTTCTCAAGCCCGGTCAGTTTCTGTGACACTTTTGCCATGTCGGCATTTTTGTCCTGCAACAGCGCCAGATTTTTCTCTGACAAAAGGTTATCAGCCGTCAGTGTGGCTATCTGTTTATCTAACGCATTTTTTTTCTGTGGCAAGCGCCAGTAACTCTTTTTTCAGCAACTCAGTTTGTTTGCTGTTATCCGCATTCTTCTGTGAAAGTTGTTCAGTCAGTGCTGATTTCTCAGTATCGCGGATAGCTAATTGTTTTTCTAATTCAATAAGCTGCTGTGATATTTTTGCCACATCGGCATTTTTATCTTCCAGCAATGCAATATTTTTATCCGACAGTTCTTTCTCTTTATTAAGAGATAAAATCTGTTTTTCCAGCTCTGTTTTTTCACCGGTCAGTGCCGTAATCTGACTTTCTGACTGACCATAGCGTGATAAATTTTCACTTATCTGCTGATTCAGTGAATCAATCGTTTTTCTGTTTTGATCCAGTTCAGCGGCTAACTGTGCATTACCACCCTCTGCGGCGGCTTTAAGCTGATTGTTTGCCAGAGTCAGCGATTTTAACGTCATCTCATTTTTCGCAATCTCAATGAGGGAATCGTCATAGTCGCGCTTAACCTGCTGGTACTTTTCGTTCAATGCCGCCAGTTCACGGCTCACATCCTGTAGTTTTATACGGGTGAGACGCAGCTGTTTCTGTGTATCCGTCGGCTTAAACCAGTTTTCAGGTTCCAGCACACGGGCCACAGTCAGCGGCAGTTCGGAGAAATAAGTCATTGAACGGAAAGGTTCACCCAACATGGAGAACATAATTTCCGGTGTGAGAATGAGTGAGGAGGATTGACGTCCGGGGATTGGTGAGAAAACAAATCCCTTGTGTTTTCCGCTCCATTTCTGGCTGTCGCGAACCAGATAAGCCGGTGACCACTGAGGGTATCCGACAGGAATAGGGTTGGTTACAACAACCGGTTCCTTAACCACAATGGTTTCACATTGTGCCGGCACAGAGATTGCCGGGGCTGTTGTTTCCGCTTTCTGAGTACTCACTGTCCGTGTTGCGCGTTCAGACGCAGGCGGGACAGAATTTCTTTCTGCGCGGGACACTTTTTGTGTGCCTTTGCGTGACGACCCGGTGGTTTTTCCCGCAGATTTTACTGCCGGAGCCCGGTCAACCCGCTGAGCGGGATACTTGTTAGGTTGCTGAACGGAAGCAGGAAAACTGCCTGAATCTTTCTCAGTCTGAATATAACGATCAAAATCTTCTATAACCTGATTAAATTCAGATGCCGTTGCCGGTTGTACTACCGCAAACAATGCTACCGTAATACACAACCTAATGTTCAGTCTCATAACCCGTTAACCTTCTCCAGGGTATTCTCAATAGACAGAACAGAGTAATAACGAACCTGCGCGCACAGGACTTTGGTTTTCGCTTCAACGGTCATTTTCAACAGTTTAAGCGTATCCGGGCTGGCAGTTTTTTCAAGCTGACGATACAGTCCGTTGATCTGGCTGATTTCACTGAACGCAGACACCATCTGACTATAGTCTTTCGGTGAAATCGTTTTCAGTGAATCGAGTTCTTTTACACACATACTCAGCTCAGGGGAGATCGGTCCGGAAGAGTGCTGCAATTCAGGTCTTGGCAAAGGTGCTGATGTTCTCACCGGCTCAGGCTGAACCGGCTGAACCGGTTGTGCCACTGGTGCCGGGGCAGGCGGAGTATATAATGAACAACCTGACAGGGTTACCACGCCTCCTAACAGGAGTATCCCCGTCATTTTGTTCAGTGCTGTCTTGGATAACATAGTTTCACCTTAGAGAAATAATTTGGCCACTGCTGCGTTGTGCAAAAATAGGCACCAATTGTATAGCCAGAGCTTCTGAAAATAAACTCTAACCTGTCACAACTCAGGCTTATATAACATACATTACGCCGCGGGTGAGTCTTAACTATTCGTTTTTTGTTATCCGAACACCTTACCACAGCCGCACAATCTGAATTTTCATGCTTATCGCGCTAACAATTTTTCTTCGTTATTATTCTGCTCTGCAGGTCTGTTGTTGCAGACCGAGAACATAAATCAGCCAATTTATTTTACAGGATACGTTCCGGATAATTGCCGGAAATTCTGTAATAATTAATCAAAACATGTATCAGGGTATGTGTATACGTCCAAAAAAAGAACATACAAAATGAAACTATCCCTGATGGGCTATTATATCTTATCCACGAATAAAATCGATTAACCGCCACAGACAACTCTGCTGTAAATCTGAAAGCATTACGATGATTACAGGATAAGTGCGCAACCTGATGTTATCCTGAGTTCTCAGCCGGAGTATAAATGAATATTTTGTGTGTGTTATCTCTTTTTTTCTTAATTATGCGACAGCGCTTGTGTTCCGCCTTACCTGCTTATTTTCCTTATTATTTAATGATAAAGCCATTATCCGTACATAATTTAAAATTAGCAGGATTTATCAGGTTTATTACGCTTAATACGACTGATATCCCTATCAAACGATATACCCGTCATACTTCAGGATGCCTGGTCGTTGACTACTCAAAGCCCGAATTATTCAGGGAATAGATTATCATTATGTCTCTGCTTAGTGCCGGATTATCAATAATGACGGTATTTTCTCTCTCAATATGAGAGAGCACCGGAAAATAAAATGGCGTTTTGCCGCACTCCGCTTTATTTTTTTTACCTCAGTCACAAATTCCTCTGTAAATTACGCTATTTCTCCCTGCTGGCGTATTTATTGCTTGTTTTCAGGTATGCACTCTTTTCCTGAAAGCCGGAGAAACAATAATGTCTGAAGCAGTCGGAAAACACGCCGTGGGTACACCTTACCTGCGCGTCGATGCTCTGAGTAAAACGTCAGGGCGTGCCCGCTATACCGATGATATGCCCATGCCGGGTATGCATTACGCCAAATATGTCCGCAGCACTATTGCACACGGTATAGTCACCTCCGTTGATACCGCAGAGGCGCTCGCGATGCCGGGCGTGGTGGCCGTCTTTACGTGTGACGATGTGCCGCCAATTCCGTTTGCGACCGCCGGACACGCCTGGTCACTGGAGCCTGCCAAACGCGATGTGGCTGACCGCCTGCTGCTCAACCGCCATGTTCGCCACCATGGCGACGGTGTGGCTATTGTGGTTGCCCGTGATGAACTGAGCGCAGAAAAAGCGGCAGCGCGGGTGAAAGTCACTTATGACGAACTGCCGGTGATTACCTCACCACAAGCGGCACTCGCCGCTGATGCGCCACCGATCCATGCCTGCGGCAATCTGCTCAAACGCACGTCCATCAATGCAGAGAGCGCAAAAGCGACGGTCAGCCGTTCGCCGTACCAGTTCCGTGGTCATTTTGATACGCCGGTTGTCCAGCATTGCCACATGGAAGGCGTTACCTGCTACGCATGGCAGGAAAATGATCATAAAATTTCTATCGTATCCAGCACACAGATCCCGCATATTGTCCGCCGGGTCGTCGCACAGGCGCTGGATGTGCCCTGGTCACACATTCGTGTGATTAAGCCGTATATCGGCGGCGGCTTCGGTAACAAGCAGGATGTGCTGGAAGAGCCGATGGCAGCCTGGCTGACACTCAAACTCGGCGGCATTCCTGTCAAAGTGGAACTGAGCCGCGAAGAGTGCTTTTTTGCCACGCGCACACGCCATGCTTTCCATATCGATGCGCAAATGGGGCTGACCGCAGAAGGCACGCTTAATGGTTATCATCTGGATGTGATTTCCAATACCGGTGCGTACGCCTCTCACGGACACTCCATTGCCTCCGCCGGGGGAAATAAAATCCCGTACCTTTATCCCCGCTGCGACTACGGTTATTCTGCCGCAACTGTGTATACCAATTTCCCGGCAGCCGGTGCTATGCGAGGTTATGGTGCGCCGCAGGTCACGTTTGCACTTGAATGCCTGATGGATGATGCCGCCGCTCAGCTGAATATCGACCCGGTTGAGATCCGCCTGCGTAATGCAGCACAAACCGGAGACTGCAACCCGGTCAATAAAAAAAACGATTTACAGCGCGGGCTTAATTGAGTGCCTGAAACAGGGAAGAGAACTGTTCGGCTGGGATGAACGCAAGGCGCTGGCGCTGGCAACCAGAGGCGATATCCGCAGGGGTGTCGGTGTTGCCTGCTTCAGTTATTCCTCCAACACCTACCCAGTCGGTGTGGAAATTGCCAGTGCGCGCCTGCTGATGAACCAGGACGGCACCATCAATGTGCAGGTCGGTGCAACCGAAATCGGGCAGGGATCTGACACGGTATTTTCCCAGATGGTCGCTGAAACCCTCGGCGTGCCCGTCAGCACCATTCAGTTGATCTCCACACAGGATACCGATATCTCACCGTTTGACCCGGGCGCATTTGCGTCACGTCAGAGTTATGTTACGGCTCCCGCACTGAAAGAGGCAGCTCTGACATTACGGCAGAAGATCCTGGCTCATGCCTCGCAGATGACTCACCAGGCCGCCTTTAATATGACGATCCTCAACGGGGATGTTGTTCTGGAGGCACAACCGGAAATCGTCATTACCACGGTTGCCGAAGTCGCAATGCACAGTTTTTATCATCAGGAAATCGGCGGGCAGCTCTCAGCTGAATCTTCTTATAAGACACAAACCAATCCGCCGGCATTCGGCTGTACGTTTGTTGATGTCACGGTCGATATCCCGATGTGTCAGGTGACAATAAACCGCATTATTAATATGCATGATTCAGGTCAGATCCTGAACCCGCAACTGGCCACCGGTCAGGTTCACGGCGGGATGGGAATGGGGATCGGCTGGGCGCTGTTTGAAGAGATGCTGATCAACGAAAAATCCGGTGTTGTCCATAACCCTAATCTGCTCGACTACAAAATGCCGACAATGGTTGATCTGCCGGATCTGGAATGCGGTTTTGTCGAGACGTACGAGCCGCAATCTGCCTATGGTCATAAATCACTGGGAGAGCCGCCGATTATTTCCCCGGCTGCCGCTATCCGTAATGCTATCCGGATGGCGACAGGTATTTCCATCAATGAAATTCCGATGACACCAAAACGGCTGTTCCGGGAATTTGTCAACGCCGGGCTAATCAGGGGATAATGACGATGTATGATTTTGAAACTTACAAACGCGCTGAGAGCATCACTCATGCCGTCGCCCTGCTTGCTGAAAACCCGCAGGCAAAACTACTGGCAGGCGGAACAGATGTCTTAATTCAGTTACATCATCTGAATGAGCGCTTCCGTCATATTGTGGATATCCATGACTTACCGGCACTGCGCGGAATAAGCGCTGATGATAACGGTCATATCCGGATAGGCTCTGCCACAACATTCTCCGAACTGATTGACAGCCCGCTGATTAATCAGTGCCTTCCCGCACTGAGCGAAGCGGCGGCAACCATTGCCGGACCACAAATCCGCAATGTGGCAACTTACGGCGGAAATATCTGTAACGGCGCCACCAGCGGCGACTCCGCCTGCCCTTCCCTGATTTATCAGGCAGAGCTGGAAATTGCCACACCGGACGGCATCCGCCGCAGACCACTGCGCGGCTTCCATACCGGTCCGGGTAAAGTAGCCTTTGAGCCGGGCGAACTGCTGGTTGCATTCCATTTCTCGCCGGAAAATTACCAAAACAAAGGTGCGGCGAGCTATAAATACGCCATGCGTGGTGCGATGGATATTGCCACAATCAACTGTGCGGCACTGTGTGATATCCGCGACGGACGCTTTGAAGAACTGCGCCTTGCCTTTGGTGTTGCCGCACCCACACCGGTACGCTGTGAGCACGCTGAAGCGGCAGCTGTCGGGAAACCGGTCACATTAGCAACACTGAAAGCCGTCAGCCAGGCCATTGAGCAGGATGTTGCACCGCGCACCTCATGGCGCGCCGAAAAAGAGTTCCGCTTACATCTCATCCGTGTTCTGAGTGAACGGGTGATCCGCGCGGCGGCTGAACGCCTGGGAGAAAAAATCGCATGAATATGAAAGAGTGGATAACTATCAACTGCACACTGAACGGGCAATTACGCGAGCTGACAGTCTCTCCGGCAGCAAGGCTGTCTGATATTCTGCGGGAGCAGGGATTGATCAGCGTGAAACACGGCTGTTCCGTGGGCGAATGCGGTGCCTGTACGGTATTGATTGATGATGTGGCTATTGATACCTGCCTGTATCTCGCTGTCTGGGCAGACGGAAAACAGATCCGCACAGCAGAAGGCGAAATGAAAAACGGCAAACCGTCCGCAGTGCAGCAGGCATACGCTGAAAGCGGTGCCGTACAGTGCGGGTTCTGTACACCGGGACTGATTATGATGACCACCGGACTTCTGGAGAAACATAAGGGGCATCCCCTGACTATCCGCCAGATCCGCCACGGACTTGCCGGTAACCTGTGCCGCTGTACCGGTTATCAGATGGTCGCAGATGCAGCCGATAAACTTCAGAAAAATCAGTAAAATAAATAAAATAAGTGATACCCGACGTCATTCAGGATGCAGGCAGGCGGCAAGGGAAGACAGACGGGGAGCATACATAAGTATGTGACCCGGCGGGCGTAGTGCGGCCAACGAACCTGCAGTTTGAATGAATAAGGGTATAAAAACCGCAGCCGGTTTCAGGGCTGTGGCATCTGTCTTTTCATCAGTACCGGCAGCGCGTGCGCTTCTCCCCAGCTTTTGAGCATCAGTAATATCGGCGTCAGTGATTCACCTGCTGCCGTCAAGCTGTATTCCACTTTCGGCGGCACTTGCGGATACACTTCCCGGTGGATCAGTTCAGCGGCTTCCAGCTCACGTAACTGCTTTGTCAGCATACGCGGCGTAATAAATACCAGATGCCGCCGCAGTTCATTAAACCGTTTTGTTCCACTGATCAGATGATAAAGGATCATCCCTTTTCCTTTTCCGCCCATCAGTTCCAGTGATGCTTCCACCGGACAGGCTTCATAAGCGTATGACTCGTAGCGGGTCTTTTTTACAGTATCCATTTTGTACCTATATACCAAAAATGTGCGTACTTGTTAAAAATACATCATGGCTTATGATAAGCACCATTGAAAAATCAGCAATACAAATTAATCAGCACATATTAATCAACAAGGACTCCGTTATGACAATCACACAGGCTGTAATGCACCGCTACTCCACCAAATCATTTGATCCTGCAAAGAAAATCAGCGCGGACGTTATGGAAGAGATCAAAACCCTGCTGCGCTACAGCCCGTCCAGCGTCAATATTCAGCCATGGCATTTTATTATTGCGCAAACTGAGGAAGGCAAGCAGCGTATTGCGACATCCACTCAGCCGGGCTATGAATTTAATACAGCGAAAATTACACAGGCTTCCCATGTTGTATTGCTGTGCGCAAAAACAGATATTGATGACGCCCATATAAATGCCGTGCTGGAGCAGGAAGACAAAGACGGACGTTTTGCCACGCCAGAGCACAAAGCAATGAATAACGGCGGACGGACATTCTTTGTCAATCTTCATAAAGAAAAACTCGGTGACCTGCCGCACTGGCTGGAAAAGCAAACCTTTCTGAACCTTGGCGCGCTGTTACTGGGTGCCGGTGCTCTGGGAGTGGATGCAGTGCCGATGGAAGGTATGGATTTTGATACGCTGGATAATGAATTTGGTTTGTCTGCCAAAGGGTTAGCCCCGGTTGCCGTCGTGTCTCTCGGCTACCGCAGTGCGGATGATTTCAATGCCGCCCTGCCAAAATCCCGTTTTCCGGAAGAGCAGATTATCTCCATGATTTAACAGCATAATTTAACAGAAAAAAAGCCACCGGGAAGTAAAATTACCCCGGCGGCTTTTTTGTATCAGGCTGACATAATCATAATTAGTCTGCTGATAATTCGTATTTTTTAATCTTCCGGTACAGTGTGGCAATGCCTATTCCCAGCTCTTCCGCCGCCTGACGTTTATTATCATAACGTTGCAGTGCTTCGCGGATCATCTGCTTTTCCATCTCTTCCAGCATGGTTTCCCCGTGTAATACAGGGTCATCTGCCGGCAGCGGCGGAATGCCTCTGAGTGGCACCGCGCTGTTCGGAATCGTTTTAACAGGAATGCTTTTTACCGGAATGCTTTTAACAGGAATAGTTATGTCGCTTTGATACACATCCCCGCCGGTCTGACCCGGCAACGCCGGTGCATTTATTGTTTGTCCGGCATGTTTCGCAAAGTTCGGCGGTAGCAGTGAGATATCAATCACTTCGCCCGGCGGCACCACATTCACCAGATATTCCATCAGGTTACTCAGTTCCCGCAAGTTACCCGGCCACGGCCAGGCGTTAATCACCGCCATCACCTCATCCGAAATACCCGGATAGACCAATCCGAGGCGCTTGGTATGCACATTGAGGAAATGATGCACCAGCAGTTCCACATCACCATAGCGCTCACGCAGCGGCGGCAGGGCAATCGGGATAACATTGAGGCGGTAATAGAGATCTTCCCGGAATTTACCTTCACTGACAAACTGCTCCAGATTCTGATTAGTTGCGGACACAATGCGGATATCCACCGGAATGGTCCGGCTTGACCCGATTGGCTGCACTTCGCGGGATTCGATTGCCCGTAACAATTTCGCCTGAACAAGCAGCGGCATATCCCCTATTTCATCAAGAAATAAGGTGCCTTTGTCTGCCGCCTGAATCAGCCCTTGTTTCCCGTTGGCGGATGCCCCGGTAAATGCGCCTTTCACATAACCAAACAGCTCACTTTCCAGTAACTGCTCAGGAATGGCGGCACAGTTAATTGCAATAAACGGCTTTTCGCTGCGGTTGCTCAGCTTGTGGATAGCGCGCGCCACCACTTCTTTCCCCGTGCCGCTTTCGCCGGTAATAAGAATGCTCGACGGGCTGGGTGCCACACGGGAAATCAGGTGTTTAAGCTGGCGGACAGGTTCGGATTTTCCGACCAGATGTTCAATAAACAATCCGTTCTCACCCGCGCGTGCCTCACTCATATCAATCGCCGCATGGGACTGATGAAATGCCATCAGGAACATCTGACAGCCGTTCACCACATGCAACTGACCGATAATAATATTGCTCTCACCATCGTATGACACAATGTGCTGTAAATGCCCGCTGTTCAGGCTCTTGAAGTAAGTCAGCGGACGGATGGTCACGATTTTTCCTGAGATTTTTTCATACGGAATATGGAGAATTTTCAGTGCATGAGGATTGGCAAACTTCAGATGATTAGAATCATCAAGGATCAATACGCCCTGATCCATAAATTCAATCAGGCTCAGTAAGACTTTTTGCGCCCCGCTGCGGCCTTCTTGTTCATCCAGCAATTTAGCGACAAAGATATTCGAAATATGCTGCACATAATCCGAGAAATCATGAATATTATCGCGGATCCGCTCCTGTTGTTCTGACGTGACCGCCACCAGGCTAATCACACCGATACAGCGATCCTGGAAAATGATCGGCGTACCGATAAAGGCTTTCTCCTTACAATTATCTTTATCCTCACAATTCAGGCACAGGGGATCAAAACAGGAATGGGTGACAATTTTTTCCTTTTTTGTCTCCAGCACATAGCGCAGAAGCTGCGAATTGTTCGTCAGACGATGCCCCAGATGCTGATTAAACAGCCCGGTTCCGGCAATCCTTGTCAGTTTGTCATCAACGATTTCCACATCAAGTTGCAGCACGCTGGCGAGCATCTTGCTGAAATGAACGATCGTCGGTTGTATCTGCATCAGCACAGACAGTGATTTTTCAGTGATCATGCTTACGACTTCCTATGCTCTTCAAATGACATATATGAAAGAAAGTACATAACGCGATAAATTATTAATTTTATTATAGTTATATATTGTATGCCCAATGTCATTCAGGATGCAGACTGGCGGCAGTTTGAATGAATAAGGGTATAGTGACTGCACATTGCCAGATATCTCCCGCCGAAACTCCAACACATGTACGAAAATCACACTTTTCTTTAGCTTTGATAATGAAAATGGAAGCGCGGTCACTTTATTTTATCAATATGATAATCACCGCGCTGACTTTATCATTCTGGCCCCGTTCCCTCTGTTTTGCCCTCTCACCTGTCTGATTCTGACCCTGTTCTGCGGTTACTGAAAATAACTTTTATTCGCATTTGTCTGACATAAGCCACCTTAACCCCCCTTACATTTGTGATCATTATCCCAACTTCACCCTGCATTCAGACCAAAAACAGCCTTCCCGGCTTACCTGGCATGCTTATTGTTAATAGTCAGAGTACAGATGCAGAAATGCCTTCGTCTCACTGCATATTCAATTGTCACCGGCCATTTCACATAGGACTTAAAGATGAAAAACGTTAATGAATTATTGAAAGATATCGCCAGACTGAAATCGAATCTTCATCAGAAAGACTTTTTACTCACCTGGGAGCAAAGTCAGGATGAATTGACGATGGTGCTTGATATTGCGGCGACGCTGAAAGGATTGCGTGCCGATAATATCGCAACCAATGTGTTTACAAATGGCCTTGGTATTTCTGTTTTCCGTGATAACTCCACCCGCACCCGTTTTTCCTATGCATCCGCACTGAATATGCTCGGTCTGGCACAGCAGGATCTTGATGAAGGAAAATCGCAGATTGCCCACGGTGAAACCGTGCGTGAAACCGCAAATATGATCTCTTTCTGCGCAGATGCGATTGGTATCCGTGACGATATGTATCTCGGTGCCGGTAATGCTTATATGCGTGAAGTCGGTGCCGCGCTGGATGAAGGTTTTGAAGAAGGCGTTCTGCCACAGCGCCCTGCGCTGGTTAATCTGCAATGTGATATCGACCACCCGACACAATCAATGGCGGATCTGGCCTGGTTACGTGAGCACTTCGGGTCACTGGAAAATCTGAAAGGCAAAAAAATCGCCATGACCTGGGCGTACTCACCAAGCTACGGCAAACCACTGTCTGTTCCGCAGGGCATTATCGGTCTGATGACCCGCTACGGCATGGATGTGACTCTGGCGCATCCGGAAGGTTATGACCTGATCCCTGATGTCATCGATGTGGCAAAAAATAATGCCAAACAATCCGGCGGCAGCTTTAAACAAGTAACGTCTATGGCTGAAGCGTTCAAAGATGCGGATATCGTGTATCCGAAATCCTGGGCACCTTACAAAGTGATGGAAGCCCGTACCGGTCTGCTGCGTGCTGATGACCATGACGGACTGAAAGCCCTGGAACAACGCTGCCTGGCACAGAATGCGAATCACAAAGACTGGCACTGTACTGAAGAGATGATGAAGCTGACCAAAGGTGGCGAAGCGCTTTATATGCACTGTCTGCCTGCGGATATCTCCGGTGTTTCCTGTAAAGAGGGCGAAGTGGAAGAGGCTGTATTTGAGAAATACCGTATCGCCACTTACAAAGAAGCAAGCTGGAAGCCATACATTATCTCCGCCATGATCCTGGCCCGCAAATTCCCGCAGCCTGCCGTTGTGCTTGAGCAACTGCTGAAAAACGCACGTAAACGTATTTTGTAATCCGGAACCCGGCCGGTAACGGCCGGGTCGTTTTCCCGATGATATGAGGTGAGGCAATATGTCTGTCTTCTCACTAAAGTTAGATATTTCAGATAACCGTTTCTTTAACGGAAAACATTCTCCGCTTTTCTCCCGCGCTGAAGCTCACAAAGCGCTGAAATTTCATGAGAAAATTACGGGATACCATCCTACCCCGCTGTATGACATGAAAGATCTCGCCGGATTACTCGGTGTGGGCAACATCCTGGTAAAGGATGAATCACAGCGTTTTGAACTCAATGCCTTCAAAATTTTGGGCGGCTCTTATGCTATCGCCCACCTGTTGTGCGAAAAGTACAACATGAATATTGATGATTTCTCCTTTGAGAAACTCAAAAGCACGCTGACCGAAAAAATGACGTTTGCCACCACAACTGATGGTAACCACGGACGCGGTGTGGCATGGGCTGCCCGTGCATTAGGTCAGAAAGCTGTTGTTTATATGCCGAAAGGCTCCGCACAGGAGCGCGTGGATCACATCACCGGTCTTGGCGCTGAGTGTATCGTCACCGATATGAACTATGACGATACCGTTCGTCTCACCATGGAAAATGCCAAAAAACATGGCTGGCTCGTGGTGCAGGATACCGCCTGTGAAGGCTATACCAAGATCCCGACCTGGATTATGCAGGGCTACACAACGCTGGCTGCCGAAGCCGTCGCCCAGATGAAAGAAATGAAGATCACACGCCCGACCCACGTTCTGTTACAGGCGGGTGTGGGCGCGATGGCAGGCGGCGTGCTGGGCTATCTGGTTGATGAGTTCGGCGCAAAAGATCTGCACTCCATTATTGTTGAGCCGGAACTGGCAGACTGCCTCTACCGTTCAAGCCTGAAAGGCGAAATCGTCAATGTCGGCGGGGATATGGCAACCATTATGGCAGGTCTTGCCTGTGGCGAACCAAACCCGATTGGCTGGGAACTGATGCGCAACTGTGCGACGCAGTTTATCTCCTGTGAAGATGCGGTTGCCGCCCTCGGTATGCGTGTTCTCGGTAACCCGTACGGCAGTGATACCCGTGTGATTTCCGGTGAGTCCGGTGCGGTGGGTCTGGGCGTACTGGCAGCGGTTCATCATCACCCGAAACGCGCGGAACTGATGGCAAAACTCGGTCTTAACAGTGATTCCGTCATCCTCGTTATCAACACCGAAGGTGACACAGATACAAAACATTACCGCGAAGTGGTCTGGGAAGGTAAAAACCCGGCGCAGAAATAAGCATCTTACGGCGGTGCCGCGTGTATCCGTCGTGACGAATTTAACTGATTGCGAATTTAACTGATTGGAGAATTGAAAGATGGCTAAGCAAATCCCGTTTGATAAAATTGTCGAAAAAGCAGAACACTATAAAAAAGACATGACCCGCTTTCTGCGCGATATGGTGGCAATTCCCAGCGAAAGTTGTGATGAAAAACGCGTGATCCACCGCATCAAAGAAGAAATGGAAAAAGTTGGCTTTGATAAAGTGGATATCGACCCGATGGGTAATATCCTCGGCTATATCGGTCATGGTCCGCACCTGATTGCCATGGATGCGCATATCGATACCGTGGGTATCGGTAATATCAAAAACTGGGAATTCGACCCGTACGAAGGAATGGAAAACGACGAAATTATCGGCGGACGCGGTACATCAGACCAGGAAGGTGGTATGGCTTCCATGGTATATGCCGGTAAAATAATCAAAGATTTAGGTCTGGAAGATCAATACACCCTGTTAGTGACCGGGACTGTTCAGGAAGAAGACTGTGATGGTCTGTGCTGGCAGTATATTATTGAGCAGGACAAAATCAAACCTGAGTTCGTGGTCAGTACCGAGCCGACAGACTGCCAGATCTACCGTGGTCAGCGCGGGCGTATGGAAATCCGCATTGATGTTCCGGGGATAAGCTGCCACGGCTCTGCACCAGAGCGCGGCGACAATGCTATCTTTAAAATGGGGCCGATCCTGGGTGAATTGCAGCAACTGGGTAAACGTCTGGCAACTGACGAATTCCTGGGTCAGGGGACATTAACCGTTTCTGAAATTTTCTATACCTCTCCGAGCCGTTGTGCCGTGGCTGACAGTTGCGCCGTGTCTATCGACCGCCGTCTGACCTGGGGCGAAACCTGGGAAGGTGCGCTGGAAGAAATCCGCGCATTACCGGCAGTGAAAGCCGCAAAAGGCGTGGTGACTATGTACACTTATGAGCGCGCGTCCTGGACCGGTCTGGTCTATCCGACAGAGTGCTACTTCCCGACCTGGAAAGTGGAAGAAGATCATTTCACTGTGAAAACGCTGGATCGCGCATTCCGTGGTCTGTTTAACAAAGAGCCGGTTGTTGATAAATGGACATTCTCCACTAACGGCGTGTCTATCATGGGTCGTCATGGTATTCCGGTTATCGGTTTTGGTCCTGGTAAAGAGCCTGAAGCTCACGCACCAAATGAAAAAACCTGGAAAGACCATCTGGTTACCTGTGCGGCAATGTACGCTGCCATTCCGTTAAGTTACATGGCTGAGCTGAAAAAATAATCGTGTCAGCAATCTCTGCCCCGCACTCATGTGCGGGGCTTTTTTCCGGAGTACCCCCCATGCGCACACTCATTATCAACGGCACCGTCGTCAATGCTGACGGACAATACCGGCAGGATGTACTGATAGAGAATGGTCTTATCGCACAGCTTGCTCCGTCAATTAACCCTCCGGATGACTGTCAGGTCATTGATGCGCAGGGATGTTATGTCTTTCCCGGCGGAATTGATGTTCATACCCACTTTAATATAGATGTCGGACTTGCCCGCAGCTGTGATGATTTTTATACCGGTACGCGTGCGGCGGCCTGTGGAGGAACAACCACCATTATCGATCATATGGGATTTGGTCCTGCCGGCTGCTCACTGCACCATCAGCTTGAGAATTATCACCGCTACGCCAGGGGTCGCGCTGTTATTGATTATAGTTTTCATGGTGTTATTCAGCATATCAATGATGATATCCTCAATGAAATTCCGCTGATGGTCGCGGACGGGATCAGCAGTTTTAAGCTCTATCTGACTTATCAGTACAAACTGGATGACCCCGATATTTTACGCGCACTGCAACAGCTTAACCGCTCAGGCGCACTGACCACTGTGCATCCGGAAAATGATGCCGTGATCGCACAGCGTAAAGCTGAATTTGTGAAAAAAGGTCAGACCGCACCGATTTTCCATGCCCTGAGCCGCCCTGCCGAATGTGAGGCGGAAGCGATAAGCAGAATGATCAACCTGGCACAACTGTCCGGCAATGCGCCGCTCTATATTGTGCATCTGTCCAACGGGCTGGGTCTGGATTATCTGAAAATGGCAAAAGCCCGGCATCAGCCGGTCTGGATAGAAACCTGTCCGCAGTATCTGTTTCTGGATGAGCGCTGTTATGAGCGCAGTGATGCCCTGAAATTTATTTTAAGTCCGCCGCTGCGTAATCAGCGGGAACTTGATGCGCTGTGGGTCGGGATAAATGACGGTTCTGTGGATGTTGTGGCGACAGATCACTGCACCTTCCCGTATCAGCAACGACAGGCACTCTCCGGCGGAGATTTCACCCGCTGCCCTAACGGGTTGCCCGGCGTGGAAAACCGCATGTTACTGATGTTTTCAGCCGGTGTGATGCAGGGGCGGATTTCACCGGAGCGCTTCGTGTCTCTGACCAGTGCCATGCCGGCGAAACTGTTTGGGGTCTGGCCGGAAAAAGGCGTTATCCGCCCGGGTGCTGACGGCGACATTACCATTATCGATCCGGCGCAGATAACCACTATCCGCCACGCGGATCTGCATGATAATGCCGATTACAGCCCGTACGAGGGCATGACATTACAGGGTGCCATCCGCTGCACGTTATCACGCGGTGATGTTATTTACCGTGATGGCGAATTTACCGCTGAGCCCGGTCGCGGCCGTTTCCTGAAACGGCGTCCGTTTCAGGCACCGCTCCGGCACTATTAATCATTGTCCGATTATCGTTTCAACTAATTCAATACGGGTAAGTAAGAATGAAAAAAACAATCGTATTAGCACTGGGCGGCAACGCACTGGGAAATGACCTTCCGGGGCAAAGAGAAGCAGTAAGAACCACCTCCGTTGTTATTGCCGACCTTATCGCACAGGGATACCGTGTTGTGGTCACACACGGTAACGGACCACAGGTCGGCATGATAACTCAGGCCTTTGAAGCCGCGAGCAAGACCGAAGCCAAATCGCCGGTTCTGCCGATGTCTGTCTGTGTGGCACTGAGCCAGGGCTATATCGGCTATGATTTACAAAATGCGCTGCGTGAAGAACTTCTGAACAGAGGTATCCATAAACCGGTTGCCACTCTTGTGACCCAGGTCGAAGTGGATGCAAACGACCCGTCATTCCTCAACCCGACCAAGCCTATCGGCGCGTTTTATAGCAAAGAAGACGCGGATGCGCTGACCAAAAAAGGATTTGAAATGCGCGAAGATGCGGGACGTGGCTACCGCCGTGTTGTCTCTTCACCAAAACCGGTTGATATTATTGAAAAAGAAACCGTCAAAGCCATGCTGGATGCCGATCAACTGGTTATCACTGTCGGCGGCGGCGGTATTCCTGTTATCCGTGAAGGCAATACCCTGCGCGGTGCAAATGCCGTTATCGACAAAGACTGGGCAAGCGCCAAACTGGCAGAAATGATTGATGCAGATATGCTGATCATCCTGACCGCCGTTGAAAAAATTGCGATTAACTTCGGCAAACCAAATGAACAGTGGCTGGATAAACTGACATCCACCGATGCGCAGCGCTATATCGATGAAAAACATTTTGCACCGGGTTCGATGCTGCCGAAAGTGGAAGCGGCGCTGTCATTCAGCCGCAGCCGCAAAGGACGTAAAGCCCTGATCACCCTGCTGAGCAAAGCAAAAGATGGAATTGAAGGAAAAACAGGAACGGTTATCAGTGACGAATAGATCTCCCGTTAAATTCCCTCTTTATTGATGGTACAAAAATCATTAATAACTAAATGACCGGATATCCGGTCATTTTTTTTCATCATCTGAATAATGACCTTTACTTTATTCTTAACTAAACAATAAGTTTTTTCACCTAATGTTTTTTATTGTGTTCATCCGACACATAATGAAACATATAAAGAAAAAAAAACAAAACCATCAGATAAAAAAACAACTTCATTTAAAACCTGATTAAATTCAAACAACTAAATAAAACATTAATATATAAACGACATAATTAAAATTAATCGCAATAATATATTACACATTGAAACAGATTACTCGCACCAATTGTAACAACACGGCTACGGTGGTTTATGCAACCAATAAAATCAATATATAAGATACAAATGACTTATTTGCATTCTTTTTGTGATTAAATTCTAGATAAAAAACCAGATAATAATAACAAAAAAAACACAACTACAGTCAAGATCTTGATTGCAATGATAAAAATAACCGAAACACAATAAACAAAACCACACAAATAATAAGTAAAAATAATTAATATATATCAATGGGGAATTTAATACGTATAATCGAATACCTGAAATCATCCGAAAACATTAAATTAATTATTTTTAAATATTGATTTAAATATTTTAAAAACACGTAAAAATATATATTTAATTTATTTATCTATTTTTATTTCCTTAAAGAAATAAAAATCAACAATCCGTTTATTATTTGTATAAACAAACTGGGGTATATTATGCATAAGAAATTAATCGTTTTATCTATTGCTGCTTTATTTGGTACTACCGCTGCTCAGGCTGCAAACCAGACAAGTGTCGAGTTTTTAGGTAACGTTCAGGCAATCAGCTGTGATATTAACGTGAATGGTCAGAGCCAGGTCTCTCTGGGTACAGTAAAAACATCTGACTTTGCAACTGCCAACAGCGCTATCACTGCCGGGCAGAAAGAATTTCAGATTGCATTAACCGGCTGTGACACACCTGCTGCCGCAGGTACTGCATCACTGGAAGTGAGCGGTGATACCGTATCAGGTACCAATAATATCTTCCTGCAGAAATCTAAAAACCCAACCAGTAATGTCGGTGTAATGCTGATGAATGGTGCAAATCCTGTAGAAAACGGTTCACTCGTTGAAATTGGTAAAGTAACTGAAGGGGAAGGAGGCGCCTTAAATCCTTTAACTGATAATACCGTTACCTTAACCGCTGCGTATGCATCAACTGCAACAGCACAAAACGTGACAGTCGGTACTTTCAACGCACCTGTTCTGTTCTCATTTGTTTATCAGTAATTAATTTTCAGGGAGGATATACACATTGTCCGGATTACCCGGAAGACTGTGTATATCCCTCCCTCTTTAATACGAAAAAAAAAATGAAATATATATTAATCCCTTTTCTTTTACTTATGACATTATCTGCTCATGCGAACACAGCAGGCATGTCATTCCAGTTAGGCGCACTGCGGGTTGTCTATAATGAGGGGCAAAAAAAGTGCTCCGCTGGATCTCATTAACAACTCTCCGGATACGCCTATTCTGACACAGACGATAATTACTGATGATCCGAAAGGAAAAGCAGTAAATGACTTCAAAGTTATTCCGCCATTAACTAAAGTATTACCGGGATCATCTAATCAGATTAAGATAATCCAGATAAACAGGAACTTGCCTGCGGACAGGGAATCACTTTTTTATATAAACAGCAAAGCACTGAGTGCTGCGAATAAAAATAATGATGAGAATAGCGCTGTAGGTGGTGGCATTAATATCGGAATCGCATCTGTTATTAAACTATTTTACAGACCAGCTAACCTTCCGGTAACAGTAGATGACGCACAAAAAAAACCTTACATTTTCCGTCACTGATAAAAAAACTTACTATTACAAACCCATCACCTTATTACATTAATTTAATCAATGTAAAAGTAGGCAGTGAAAATATTGTCATTTCAGAAAAACCAATGCTTGCGCCATTTGAAAAGCATTCATACCTGCTGAATAAAATGCTCACTGACAAAAAAATAAAATGGACAATTATCAATGATGCTGGTGGCTTGCTGGAATTTACCCGTTAACATAAAAAAAACAATTATCAGTTTATTGATATTATTACCATTTTTCCAAGCTAAGGCAGCAACGACTGCCCAGTTAAACTTTACAGCAAATATCTTACGTTTATCCTGTGAATTATCAGTATCAAATTCAAGTATACGATTTAACCGGGTAATAGCGTCACAACTGAAAGGATCACAGTTGTCAGATATAAAACAATTTTCGGTCAATATTAAAAATTGCACCGGATTACCCGGAACCGGGTTGAAACCACAGGTGGTTATCTCCGGAAATGGATTTAAAAGTCAGGATGGAAAGTGGATTTTCAGACAGGATAATTCGAAACTCAAAAATATTGGCGCGATGATATTTCATAAAAACCAGTCGCCAACATACCAGGACAAAGAATTAAAGCCCGGAGACAGAATTGAATTTAACTACAATGGACAGGATTTCCCTATAGGTGAGTCCATAAATTTTCATGCCGGGCTTACGTGTGGAGATCCCATAACCTGTAATAAAGCACAAAAAGAACCGGGTGAAATGAAAGCCATTGTTTATTTTGATTTCAGATATGACTAAATGAAAAAACATATATTTAATAACATTATTTTTACAACATTATTCCTATTCGCATTTAATTGTCATGCACAAAACAACACAAACGGGATAATACTTAATAAAACAAGAGTCATTATCGTCAATGATACTGATAGCTTATCAATAAAGAATAATAGCGATAATATATATCTTATAAAAAGCGATATATTGACAGGGCCTGAAATTAACGACAAAAAAAAATGATAGCATCATCATTTCGCCTCCGTTACTAAAAATAAAGGGAAATGAAACAAAGACCATAAAACTATGGAAAAAGAAACATCATGTATCAGATCGTGAAGATATTGCCTATCTCTCTGTTCTTGCGATCCCGTCAACGCCTGAAAGTCATATTAATAATGATTATATTTCAGTTGGATTAAGAAGTGTTATTAAAGTATTTATAAGACCCGCGTCATTACCTGAACTCACTCATCATTCAGTATGCAACCTGAACTTTGAGAAAACAACGAATAAACAGGTTACCACAACCAACACGACCGCTTATTTCATCACCATAAGTGAAGTAATAGTTAATGATAACGAAAACATATTAGACAGACCCGTAATGATTTACCCTTTTGACAATGTCAAAATAAATATAGCTCCGGAAATACAAAAAAATAAAATGGAGATATATCAATGACTATGGAACCTCCTCTGAGTACTGCGATGCCCGGATAAAACACAATTAATAAAAGATATTATTTTTAACACAAGGGAATACTTAAAAATGAAAAAATATAAAATGAAAAATAAGCATTTTTTTGTATTAACAATAATACCGGTATCTGTGTTTTTATCTGTAAACCAGGCTTTTGCAGATGATTTCTTTGATCCTGCCTTTTTATCCTTTGGTGAGAATACCGTATCTGACCTGGATTTATCCAGTTATGAAAAAGATGACCAACTCCCTCTGGGTGAATATTACGTCAATATTAGTGTTAATAGCAGATTTAACAGTGAAGAACTAATTACGTTCTACCAGGATAAAGAAAATAAACTAGCGCCTCTATTAACGCCATTACAGTTAATGAGCTTCGGTGTCAATATAAAAGATACGCCTTATCTGAAAGATTTACCCGAAGATAAACCTGTTATCAATTTATCTGAATTAATACCTGACTATAAATTTACATTTAATGAAAACAAACTGGATCTGCTGTTCAGCTTTCCTCAGATTGTAATGAGAAACAAAGATAATGGATCAACTGACCCATTGCTTTGGGATGACGGAGTACCTGCCCTGATACTAAACTATAATATTATGGGTGGGAAAACTGGATCAAATGGTACTAAATCTGAAAATTTATTTACACAACTATATGGTGGTTTAAATTTTCAGGCATGGCGACTGAGGATGAATGCCAGTAATAGCTACTATAAATCAACTTCAGATGGAAAAACCACATCCAATAACAATCATGATATTAATAATGTCAGGTTATACCGTGACATTAAATCATTAAAATCCAATCTTAAAATTGGTGAAATTTTTCCTTCCTTAGATATTTTTGAGTCATTTCCTATCAAAGGAATATCATTATCAAGCAGTAACGACATGATCCCGGAGTCACTGCGCGGATTTGCGCCGACTATCACCGGTTATGCCAACAGTAATGCTACCGTCACGGTCAGCCAGAATAATAATGTCATTTATCAGACTTATGTTTCTCCCGGTCCCTTTTCGATTGATGATATCCGGCAATCGCAGTTATCCGGTGAGTTAGAAATAACAATAACAGAAGCCGACGGTACGGTCAGAAAACAGCTTTATGCATCCAGCGGACTCCCGGTTATGGAGCGGGAAGGCGGATTTAAGTATGAAGCGTCGTCAGGGGAATATAACAGTAAAAACTCAAAGAAGAAGTCATTCCTTCTTGGTGCATTCAGTTATGGTTTACCAAAAAATATCACCGTATATGGTGGCGCCCTGATTTCAGAAAAATATTACTCCACTGTTATGGGGGTTGGTACATCACTGGGTAAATTCGGCGCGCTGTCTGTTGATATTACGACATCAGATACAACACCGGAAAATACACATCAGCGGGAAAAAGGTCAGTCTTACCGGATAAAATATGCAAAAAACATGTTATCTACCGGGACTACTATTGACCTGGCGGCGTACCGTTACTCGACTGAAAACTATCATGATTTCAATGAAATTAATAATTTTCAGTATACAGATAATGCATGGGCAAACGGAAAACAGCGCTCAAGTTTACGCCTGAGTGTCAGCCAGCAGCTGGGTAAATATGGATCTGTTTTTGTTGCCGGTAACCGTGAAGACTTCTGGGATAATAAAACCGTAAATAACAATTTATCAATGGGTTATAACGGATCGCTCAATAATATAAATTACTCGCTTTCTTACAGTATTGAAAAAAAAGAAAGGCGATAACAATACCTGGCCGGAAGACAGGCGCTGGACTGCCAATATACAGATCCCTTTATCTGTGATGAGTAATAATGAATTTGCAAAAAATTCATCAGCTTCCTATTCACTCAATGGCAGCAGGAACGCATCGACAACGAACAATCTTGGTTTAAGAACCTCTTTTCTTGATAATAAAGTGGGTTTGTCATTAAATCAGGACTACTCACATAACAGCGACCAGACTAATAATACAAACCTAAATGCTAATTATACCGGAAACATAACAAACAGCAGTGTTGGTTATAGTTATGGAAATAATTATAACTCATTGAATGCCAACATTAACGGTACTGTTGTTCTCCATGAAAAAGGCGTGATTTTTTCTAAACAGGCGGGCAATACGGCATTAGTCCTTATTGATGCACCCGGCGCCGGTGGTACAAAAAATTAATACCGGGCTTTCCGATATTAATAGTCGTGGACAGGCATTAGTTTTTGCCGGTAATCCCTATAATAAAAATTCAGTTGCATTAGATGTCACAACACTGCCGGATAATGTGGAAGTGGACAGCTCTGTTATTAATGTTTATCCGACAAAAGATGCCGTTGTTCTCGCGAAATTTAAAACGAAGCAGGGCTACCAGGTACTCTTTACATTAAGCCATAACGGAAGTGAATTACCATTTGGCACAATTGTCTCCGCTGAAGGTGATAATACAAATAGCGGGATTGTCGGTGACAGCGGACAGGTTTATCTTTCCGGTCTTCCCGCTGAAGGAACTATACTGGCAAAATGGGGTAATTCGGCTAATCAGTCCTGTCGCAGCAATTACAACCTGAAAAAAGACAGTACATCAATTGATGACGATAATCATTTTATTAAAGAAGTTTCACTACAGTGTCAGTAAAACTTATCAGAAAATGGTACTTATTATGAAATATCTTTTTATAACATTATGTATTTTATTAAGTTCGCTGACAAATGTTCAGGCAGCACCTGATAATAGCGGCGGATTATCCTTACATGTTACCCGGGTTATTTTTCATGAAGATGACCGGAAAGGCGTTACGCTCAACATTATAAATAACTCAGATAATGACTACCTTCTTCAATCTGCTGTCCGTGATATTGATCCGCAAACAGGAGGCGTAAGTCAGTCAGAACGTAAAAAGATGCCATTTATCATCACACCACCGCTTGATAAATTTGCTGCACACAGTGAAAAGACACTGCATATTCGCAGGATAAACAGTATTACTCTGTCAGATAAGAATGAATCGGCTTTCTTTATTTCGTTAAAAGCAATTCCGGTTACCGAGCAACCTGATGCTGCTGATAATAGTATTGTTCTGGCTACTGTTATTAATCTAAAATTATTTTATCGGCCAAAAGAATTAACCCGGGATTTCATTTATGCATCATCTTCATTACCGGTGTTATGTAAAAAAGGCAATATACTGATTGCAAAAAACAATACGCCATACTGGCTGGTATTCAGTTCTCTTAAAACAGATAAAGAAAATATCGGCGAAGAGCAATTACGCCATATGGTACCACCGCATGAAAATTATCCGTATAAAATTCAAAGTGATTTAAATCATCAGCAAGCGGAATGGACACTAATTGATGAAAGTGGCTGGATAACACCATCAGAAAAACAAACTATATCTGATTGCAGCCAATAGTAATTATTATTTTTCAGGTGAAAAAATGACAACAATAAAAAGAAGTATAACTAAATGTTTAATGTTGGCAGGCATACTGTCATTAACACTTTATTCTGCGGCACGCGCTGAAACCATTACAGTTAATGGCGGAAAGGGGCAACTCTGGTCGGGTAAGACGTTCAACATAACAATGACGGGAACTGGCGTAACAAGTATGGCACCTAATCTCGGCTTCCCTAATGTTGCAATGGGTCTTGGCGGTAATTATATTTTTTGTGCCGAAAAAAATTATTCTGCCATGGTAAACGGAGCCCAGGGGGTCAGGCTGGCTCCCGGTATTATTATCGTTCCCCAGGCCAGTTTTCAGGTCACTTACACCAATACCGCCGGCAGAGTAGTAGAAGCTGGCGGTGAATTTGGTCCGACTCCATTTCTGTCAGCCAACATCGCCAGCTCTCCGCCACTTCAGCTCTCACAAAAATATGCAAACTGTGCAAACTTTGGTGATGTAAATACGGTATCTCCGTTTCATGGTTCACCAACCCGGCGGGTATGGATGGTCGGAAGCTGGTCTATTCACGGTGATGGTACACAAAAAAATACCACTATCACCGACTTCCGGGCGTATGCCACGTTATGGGCAGCAAATACACAGGTTGAATCATTATTCACCCCTGAAACTATCATCAAAGTATCTACTCTGGAATGTAATGTCAGTACACCGGCAACCATCAACTTCGGCGATGTTCCCTACAGTAATGAAGCAGGTAAAGAACTGGGTAAAACAACCTCAGTGATTAATGCAAGCTGTTCGCAGAATGGCCAGGGCTCTAATTATAATATGAACCTGGAATTCAGAGCCGTATCCGGAATATATAATGGTGACTACTCCAGGTTGAAATTAAAAGAAGGTGGCGGATATATTACCGGTGAAATAAAAAACTCTGTCGGTGCTAATTTTAACGGGCAGTGTAATTTATCTAATGGTATCAAATTTAATCAGGGTAAAATAAAAATAGCCACTATCACACCAGCCGAAAAGACTAAATCTGTTGATACACCTGTAACATGGCGACTGTGCTCCGCAGGGAATAAATCAGATCCGTTACCCTACGGAAAAGTAAATGCGACCGCAGAAGTTGCCATCACATTTAATTAATCATAAAAAAGCCGGTTATTTTAACCGACTTTTCATATACCCAACGTCATTCAAGATGCAGGAAGGCGGCAAGGGAAAACAGACGGGGAGCATAGATAAACTATGTGACCCGGCTGGTTGAGCGCAGCCAACGAACCTGCAGTTTGAATGAATAAGGGTATATATATTATAACCCGTAAATTTGGGTATCTTTAGGATACTTAAGGGTGTAATTCAGCGGTAACTCCACTTCCTGCTGTGGTTTTAGTGTCACTTCCCACTCAATCTCACCGGTTTTCTTATCCAGTTTTCCATCACCAAATTCCATATCTTTTACCAGAATTTTACTGTCCTGGCTGACAGGCAGTTGGTCAAACACATGTACAGTAACAGGTTCACTGTAAACCGATTTCAGGCGGATAATATAGCCTTCGGATTGCTCAACGGCAGAGCCGAGAATACCCGGTTGTTTTTTCAGTTTCGCATTCACTGTGCGCGTTACCTGAATATCTTTATTCATCCCGAACGGAACCGCCAGTTTATCCGTCAGAGTAGCAGCATCAATAAACGAGGTACCGATGTACCGGTCTGCAAAGTAAATATTCGCGTTGCCGCTGAGCAGGTTAAGTGCCGGGGCATTATCAATATCCGCCTGAAGATAAACATGCTCATCCAGCTTAGGTCTGGTGATATAGCGGTATTTCCCGGTCAACTCTGTCTGTTTGATGGTCAGCGAACGCGACTCTTGTGATGATGGCAGTGAATACGGCTGCGCGATGGTATAACTGAGACTGATACCATTACTGTCGGTGCTGACAAAGTCAGCTATCCCACGGCTTACTTTTTTATTTTTCGCTGACTTCTCCCCCGCCATCACCATCGGAGCAGGTGCAGCGACCATATCTGCCATCATATTCCGGGTTTCATAGTCCTGAACCTGAGCCAGATACCAAGGGAAAAGCTGTGGCGGTGCAATAGTCTGTACCGGGTCTGCCGATGATAATGTCAGTTTTACCTGATCCCAGTTAATGCCTGTATTCTGAATAACATTTGCCTTATATGTCAGTGTTACCGGCTTATCCAGCCCGGTGGTGCGGATATCATACGCAGGCGCCCAGGCGGCATCGGCGGTGATATAAGCAATATCCAGCTCTGCGGTAACCGCTTTTTTCGCCGCCACACTGACGACAATCTGTGGCTGTCGTCCGTCAAACCGGGCGGTTTTTTCTGCAAACAGTGCCTTCAGCCGGGTGATTTCTTCTGTTTTATCACTGATTTGTTTTTGATAACTGAGTTGTTCACCGTAGATTTTTATCATCTGCTCACGGATAAACGCCAGCTTCTGCACGGATTGCTCCGTGGATAATGCCCCGCTGCTGCCGAAAAAGTCCTGATCCCGCAGTAATCCCAGCTGTTCATTATTTACCTGAATAAACATATTCAGCTGCGCAACCGCCTGCTCAGCGGTGTCAATCTGTGCTTTCAGAGCATTGATATCTGCCGGATAAACCGGTTCTTTTGCTTCGCTGCGCAAATTGACTGACTGAATCGTCACATCATCATTATTTAATATGACAGAGAGACTGGCGGGATTAATATTGTTTGCCACATTTGACAGCACAATTTCGCTTGCTCCGGCAGGCAGTGTCAGTGTGGCACTGTTAAACAGTTCTGCGCCACGCAGAAAAATCGTCGCACTGTTAAGTTTTACATCCTGAACAATTACATTTTGTGCTTCTGCCACCGCACCTGCCGACATCACCATACCGGCCACCAGAAGCGTACTTTTTACGCTGTACGTTAATGCCATTTCATTGACTCCCCGGTTATCAGAATTACCATCCGTTCACTGTTAATAACCTTTTATAATAGGTCAGCAACCTGCCGGAAGATAACGGAATAACCTTAAAAATAAGCAACCTGTGACACTTCCACACCTGTAAACATGTTACTGATTTTTTTAAAACTATATTTTAGTATTAACATCACCTCACTTTTTGTTTAGTATACTAAACACACTCATCCGGATAGGCGGAAAAGGCAATACACATGACGATGGCAAATACACCAGAGGCACCGGCAACACTCTCGCGGAACAAACTATTATGGATAGCCGGGATGGGCTGGACATTTGATGCTATGGATGTGGGATTACTGGCATTCCTGCTGGCGGCGTTGCAGGCTGACTGGGGATTGAGTGCGGCACAACTCGGCTGGATAGGCAGTATGAATGCAGCCGGAATGGCAGTCGGCGCGTTTGTATTCGGCATTATGGCGGACCGGAAAGGACGCAAACCGGTTTTTATCCTGACACTGCTGCTGTTCAGTCTGGGATCCGGTCTGACCGCTGTTGCCGGCTCGCTTGTTGTTGTCCTGGTTCTGCGGTTTTTTATCGGGATGGGGCTGGGCGGTGAACTGCCGGTTGCCTCGACACTGGTCAGTGAAAGTGTCGCGCCTCATGAACGCGGACGCATTGTTGTGCTGCTGGAAAGCTTCTGGGCAGTCGGCTGGCTGATTGCGGCGCTGATCGCCTATTACGTCATTCCGGATTACGGCTGGCGCGCCGCCATGCTGCTCAGCGCACTACCCGCACTGTATGCCCTGTGGCTGCGGGCAAAACTGCCGGAGCCGACATCCCGTTATGCGGCACAAACCCGCCCGAAACTCACCATCGCTCAATCCATGTCGCTTATCTGGTCACCGCAATACCGCCGTGCCACCCTGATGCTGTGGATCCTCTGGTTCTGTGTGGTCTTTTCCTATTACGGCATTTTTCTCTGGCTGCCGAGTGTGGCAATGCTCAAAGGGTTCAGCTTAATCAAGAGTTTCCAGTATGTTCTGATTATGACCCTGGCGCAGTTACCGGGCTATTTCAGCGCTGCCTGGCTGATTGAACGATACGGACGAAAATTTGTGTTAGTCACCTATCTCACCGGAACCGCAGTGAGTGCTTACTGGTTTAGCTGTGCGGACTCTGCCACCATGCTGGTGATAGCCGGAATGCTGCTCTCTTTCTTTAACCTCGGCGCATGGGGCGCACTGTACGCCTATACGCCGGAACAATATCCGGACAGCGTCAGGGCAACCGGCACAGGTACAGCAACGGCTGTCGGGCGGATAGGCGGGATCATCGGCCCGTTGCTGGCGGGATATATGATCCAGTATCAGTTTGCTGTCAGCAGTATCTTCATGATTTTCAGTCTGGCAATCGTGATCGCTGTCCTCGCGGTTATCTTCCTCGGGCAGGAAACTAAAAACCGGGTGCTGAGTTCAATCTGACCGGCATCAATATGTTACAACGACAAAGGGGTATACTCAGCACACAATAGCGCCCTTAAATGAATACCCGCTTATTTTGCCGGAAAACGAATAACAGAAAAAATAAGATGAATGAATACGAAAGAGTCAGCAAATTATTAAGCCATGTCCTCAGACATGAACCTGAATCCATTGATATTCACCCGGATAATGACGGCTGGACTGATATCGTCATATTGCTCCGTCAGATGCAGATACACGGCACGCCACTCAGCCGGGAGATGCTTGAGCAAATTGTTCAGGATAACCATACAGATCCTTTCACGATTTCATCGGACGGGCTGTTTATCCGCTCGGCACAGGGGCATTGCGCCACACAGACAGCAATTGACCATCCGCCGCAGACCCCGCCGGACATTCTGTTTCACGGCACCGCGATCCGCTTTATCAGTGATATCTGTGAGTTAGGTCTGATAGCCGGAAAGCGCAACAATGTGCATCTCAGTGCTGACAAAAGCACGGCACTGGAAGCCGGTGCGCGCCACGGCGATCCTGTTGTGCTGACCATTGCGGCAGGTGAAATGTTTAAAACCGGATATCCGTTTTATCTGGCGGATGACGGCGTCTGGCAGACACCGCATGTCCCGATCAAATACTTCTCATAGAAAAAACCCGGCTGAGCCGGGTTAAGATTACTGCGCAGATTTATGCGTTCAGCCGTGCGGCGTGATACGCAATATGCTCCGGGATAAAACTCGCAATAAAGTAATAGCTGTGGTCGTATCCGACATGAATACGGATATTGTGCGGGATCCCGTTGGCTTCACAGGCAGACTTCAGTAATCCGGTTTTCAGTTGTTTATTGAAAAAAGGATCCGCAAGCCCCTGATCGACAAAAATATCCGCCACTTTATGCCCGGATTCGATCAGTTTTACCGCGTCGTATTGCTCCCACGCCGCCGTATCTGCGCCGAGGTAAGCTGAAAATGCTTTCTCCCCCCACGGCACCTGTGACGGAGAAACAATCGGCGCAAACGCAGAGACACAGCAAAAAGCATCCGGATTACGCAATGCCAGAACCAATGCGCCGTGACCGCCCATTGAGTGCCCGCAGATACTGCGTTTTGGCGATGTTCCAAAGTGTGCAGTAACCAGCTCATGTAATTCATTCAGAACATAATCATACATGTGATAGTGTTCATTCCACGGTTCTTGTGTGGCATTCACATAAAACCCGGCTCCCTGTCCCAGATCATACTCTTTATCATCCGCAACATTGCTGCCGCGCGGGCTGGTATCAGGTGCGACAATAATAATGCCGTGTTCGGCGGCGTAGCGCTGCGCACCGGCTTTAGTGATAAAATTCTGCTCGTCACAGGTCAGCCCGGAGAGCCAGTACAGCACCGGGCACTTTTCCGTTTTTGCCTGCGGTGGCAGAAACACAGAAAACGTCATCGGCGTATTCACCGTCTCTGAATGATGACGCCAGACTTCCTGGCTCCCGCCGAAACACTGGTGGTGTTCAATCCGTTCCATAATATTCCCTTAAATAATATCTGTGACACGTATATACCCGACGTCATTCAGGATGCAGGCAGGCGGCTAGCTGAGCGCAGCCAACAAACCTGCAGTTTGAATGAATAAGGGTATCTTAGTAATGGATGACCGTGCGGATAGACTTACCCTCATGCATCAGGTCAAACGCGTCGTTAATCTTATCCAGTTCCATGGTATGTGTGACAAACGGTGCCAGCTCAATTTTTCCGCTCATGGCATCTTCGACCATGCCGGGCAATTGTGTCCGCCCTTTCACGCCGCCGAATGCTGTGCCTTTCCAGACACGCCCGGTCACCAGCTGGAACGGACGGGTGGAGATCTCTTTCCCTGCCCCTGCCACACCAATAATCACGGACTGTCCCCAGCCACGGTGCGCACTTTCCAGCGCGGATCGCATCACATTGACGTTGCCGATACATTCAAAGGTATGCTCAACGCCCCATTTTGTCATCTCAACCAGCACCTGCTGGATTGGCTTGTCATAATCATTTGGATTGATGCAGTCCGTTGCGCCGAACTGTTTTGCCAGTTCAAATTTTGACGGATTCGTATCAATGGCAAAAATGCGTCCGGCTTTTGCCTGACGTGCGCCCTGTACAACCGCCAGCCCGATACCACCAAGACCGAATACGGCAACTGACTCCCCTTCCTGCACTTTCGCGGTATTGTGAACCGCACCGATGCCGGTGGTCACGCCACAGCCAAGCAGACAAACCTGCTCCGCATTCGCTTTTGGGTTAATTTTCGCGAGAGAGACTTCAGCAACCACCGTGTATTCACTGAATGTGGAGCAGCCCATATAGTGATACAGCGGCTGACCATTGTAAGAAAAACGGCTGGTGCCGTCCGGCATCACCCCTTTCCCCTGAGTTTCGCGCACAGCAACACACAGGTTAGTTTTGCCGGAGGTACAGAAATCGCACTCACCGCACTCCGCGGTATACAGCGGGATCACATGGTCGCCCGGCACCACACTGGTCACACCTTCCCCGACTTCAACCACCACCCCGGCACCTTCATGACCCAGTACCACAGGGAACAGCCCTTCAGGATCATCACCGGAAAGGGTATAAGCATCCGTATGACACACGCCGGTGTGGCTGATTTTAATCAGTACTTCACCTTTTTTCGGCGGAGCAACATCGATTTCAACAACTTCAAGGGGTAACCCCGGCCCGAAGGCAACGGCTGCGCGTGATTTCATAACGGTTCCTTTATCAACTTAGGCTCACAGAGGGTAAGCACGGATGGCGTAACCATACCGCACAATACCGCCGGCTGTATAGCGCAGGTCAGCAGGGTGCCGGGGGGAAATAATACATCATCAGTGAGCCGGAATATCATCCGGGCATGCACGGTATGTTATCAGTAATAATACAAACCCGACGACCGGATACGTAAATGTTATTACCAATTGCAATTATAACTTATAATATTTTTATATTTTGACT
Source organism: Morganella psychrotolerans (assembly GCF_001676155.1). Lineage (GTDB taxonomy): Bacteria > Pseudomonadota > Gammaproteobacteria > Enterobacterales > Enterobacteriaceae > Morganella > Morganella psychrotolerans. Next base: position 302,633 of record NZ_LZEW01000023.1, read on the forward strand.
GACTTACAGTTAATGAATTAACATGTGACAGCAATACAACATGGATGAATTATTTTTATTATCATATATATAAAGGAAGCTGATAATATGTCACAGTTTACAGATATTGACAGAAATAATGCACGCGTGATTTTAGCTAATTTCTACGACCCGGTCTATGCGGGCAGAGTGCCGATGACCGATGAAGCGGTTACTGTCATTTGGGAAATGCTGTCTGAAGCAGAAAAATGCACAAATATGATGGCATATGTTCCGACCCCCGCAGGCGCGATGCCAGGTATCGGCTACATCGCATCACAATTAGGGAAAATGGCTAACCGTATCCGCCAGGCCGGAAATGGCAAAGTCGATATTAAATGCAGAGTACAGATGAAATCCGTATTCCGCCTTAAATTCGATGAAATAACCAACGGCATTTAATACATTAAGTCTGTTTTATTTTTTAATGCAGACTGAAATCAACACCGGCACGATATTGTACATCTGCCGGTGTCTTGTTATATATTATTTATCACAAATAGCGTCTTATATTTGACAGATCGTTTCCTGACGGATGCTGATAAATATCAAGTTTAAAATATTTTGCTGACGCATTCACATACTCAAAAATCTGCGACTGTGTTTCCTCATAATCCACCCAGGTTGTTGAACGGGTAAAGCAATATATCTCAACCGGTAGCCCGTTCGGGGTCGGCGGCATCGTTCTGACCACCAGATACATATCAGCCCGCACATCACCACGCGCCTTTATCCAGTTAAGAATGTATTTACGGAAGAGTTGTAAATTAGTCACTCCGTTGCTTACCATCCACTCATTAATATCACCGCTATGATTGCTCTCTTCTAACATAGCTTCCAGCGGACGGCGCAGCGGTTCAGAATCCCGCAGTTCCGCCAGCAGATCTTCTGTGGCAAATGAAACTGAAGACTGGTCAATATAAAAACTGCGTTTTATACGGCGTCCGCCGGAAGAGAACATCGGCTGCCAGTTGGTGTATTTCTCCGTCAGGAAATCCTTGGTCGGAATGCGGGAAATGGTATTATCCCAGTTACGGATAGTAATAGTATGCAGTGCAATATCAATCACTTCCCCGCTGATATTACTGTTGGGCAGTTCTATCCAGTCATACAGTTTCAATACTTTACCGTTTGAAACCAGAATATTTGCCACAAATGATAATAACGTATGCTGAAAAACAAACATCAGTACAGCGGCAATAGCACCAAAACCGGAAATAATAATCAGGGGTGACTGAGATGTCATCAGGGCTATTATCAAGATGAATGTGACAACCCATACCCCGATTTTTGCAATCTCAATATAGCCTTTTATTGAGCTGTTTCGGTTAGATACCCGTCCGGAATGGCGCAGAATAAAAATATCCAGACCATCATTAACCAGTGATGCCAGATTGATAATAAGAAAAACACTGCATACCGTGTTGAACAGAATATTCATTTCGGCTGAAAATGTCGGCAGCATTTTATTAATATAGAGAACAAGCGTGACAGAAACGACAGAGGCACTTTTTTTTGGCAACGCTGTGGATAGTCTCGTCATCAGTCAGATTGGTAAATAATGACAGCAGACGTTTTGCCACCCGCAAAAAAATCATCCGCCCGAGAAACCAGGTGACTAATAAAACCGCAAACAAAAATACCGCCGATAATATGGCGCTTGATGCGATGAAATCATATATCTCAATTAACTTTTCCATAATACCCCACAGTATATACCCAACGTCATTCAAGATGCAGGAAGGCGGCAAAGGAAGATAGACGGGGAGCATACACCAGTATGTGACTTGGCTATCTGAGTGCGGCCAACGCACCTGCAGTTTGAATGAATAAGGGTATACATCAAAATATCAGCTGATGAGTCAAATCAACCCAACAACGGCAATGGCGCATCAAATAAAATAACTGCTTCCCCTGAGATACTGACTTTCTGCGGCTGATTGTCTTTAATATTCACAGTCACATGCACAGTCCCGCTGCGCCCGATAGCCCGTCCCTGATGCCCCCGGATCCGCAATGTTTTGCCATCATGCGGCATCAGTCCGTAGCGGACAATCCATGCGCCCATCGGTCCGTTAGCATTGCCGGTCACCGGGTCTTCAGCAATCCCAATCGCCGGGGCAAACATTCGCCCGTCAGTTTCACAGATGCCCGGACGGATGGAAAAAACAAAAAATCCGTTGCAGCCAATTTCGCCGCTGATCGCTGCAAGTCCGGCTAAATCAGGATTGATATTATCAACAGACACATCAGATTTCAGCGGGATCATCACTTTAGAATGTCCGGTGGAAACAATCTGTACCGGCAATCCGGTCAGAATATTATCTTCACTTAAACCAAGCGCACGGATGATCCGGGTACGGATATCCCCTTCAAGCGGCGGCTCAAATAAAGGCTCCCCCTGCTCCAGCGTGATGATGTAGTCATCATTTTTATAATCAATATCAACACGATGGCGACCTGCCAGAGAGGACTGATACAGTGTGCAACTTTTCAGTCCCAGCATTTTTGCCCGGACATAGTGAACCGATACTGTCGCATGACCACAAATCGGCACCTCCGCTGATGGTGTGAAATAACGGATACGTATATCACTTTCTTCACTTTTCAGAACAAACGCTGTTTCAGAGTGGCGCAGTTCGCGGGCAATCAATTGCATTTGTTCTTCAGTTAACTCATCAGCATTCAGCACTACACCAGCTGAATTTCCTCTGAACAACTCTTTGGTAAATGCATCAACATGAAAAAGATGTGGTGTCATGGTTTTCTCCGGTAATACGACGAAAAACAGATATCTTACCCGATAGTATCACTCTCCGGCGGGAGACTGCGGATATGCAATGCTGTCAGGCTTTCATTAATTTTTTCACGCAGCCAGAGAGAGAAAACCCATGCAGGACTCTCTTTTTCCGGCACTGACGGGAAAAGCAGATAATACGCGGTATTGTCTGTCATAAATCCGGCAGATGCCTCTAACTGTCCTGAGAGCAATTCATCCGCCACCATCAGAAAAGAAGCGGCGGTGACACCCTGCCCGGCAAGCGCCGCCTGAATGCACATATAAAAATGCTCATAGGAAACAGTGCGTTGCCAATCCGTTGAATCACCGGATAATTGCTGCCACGTCTGCCAGACATCCTGACGCGTCGCCGGAAGCAGCAGGACGGAACCGGTAGTATCCTGCGATACCATCGGGCGCTGCACCCTGCCAATCCATTCGGGGCATAATTCCACTGAATGAATATCATGATGCCATTTAAAATCGTTACGGCGCAACGCGATACTGACACCGGTTTTCGCAAAGTCGATAGCCCCGCCGGCAGTAATAAGATGCACAGTAATGGCAGGATAACGCTGATAAAAATCACTGAGACGAGGAATAAGCCAGCGCATCGCAATCGTCGGTTCACAGGAAATACTGACCACATTGTCCTGCTGCTGATGCTGTATTTTTTCCACTGTCTGCGCAAGCTGGCTGAAGATCTGCCCGGTGGTCTGAAACAATGTCTGACCCGCCGGGGTCAGAAATACAGCCCGGTTGCGCCGTTCAAACAGAAAAACACCTAAATCCTCTTCCAGCAGGCGGATTTGTCTGCTCACGGCACCATGAGTGACATGCAGTTCCTGCGCGGCTTTCATAAAGCTGCCGGTTCGCGCGGCGGCATCAAAAAAGCGTAATGATGATAATGGCGGAAGTTTCATATCTGTCACAAAAGCTAACCTGTTTCTGTCAGGATATATCGTTTTTTTCTCTTATACAAACCCGTGATAATAGTTCCTGCAGACAGAAAATGATGAATTGACACTTCATCTTTCAGGTTAGTTTTTATCAGGGATCGTCAGAATGAATGAAATTATTGCAGTTGCTGTTATTACCACGCTGGCTGTTATCAGCCCGGGACCGGATTTTGCCGCTGTGACGCGCAACAGTTATCTGTACGGCACGCGGACCGGATTATTCTCCGCGCTGGGTATTGCGTTTGGTGTGCAGGTTCATGTTATTTACACTGTTTTTGGTATCACGCTGTTAATTATGCAATCCCCGCTCTTATTTACCGTCATTAAATCGTTCGGGATTATTTATCTGGTCTGGCTGGGGTTTAAATCCTTCACCAATAAAACGCGGATTTCGGTGAATAATACGGAAAGTGCTGCGCTGTCCGCTGTCGGGGCATTCCGCAATGGCTTTTTTGTTAATGCCCTGAACCCGAAAACTATGTTTTTTGTGGTGTCCGTTTATACACAAGTTATCAGCAGTCATAATTCCCTGCTGATAAATTTCAGTTACGGATTATTTATTTCGTTTGTCCATTTGCTGTGGTTCAGTCTGATTGCGCTGTTTTTTTCTAATCCGGTTATCCGTAATAAAATTCTTAATCACCAGTTACTGATGGATAAAGTCATTGGCGTTCTGCTGATGCTGCTGGGTATTTCACTGGTTTTCTTTACGATAAACTAAATATCGCGTCCGGGGCTGAAAAGTGTTCAGCCTTGATTATTTTTTTATTTTATACCCAACGTCATTCAAGATGCGGGAAGGCGGCAAGGGAAGATAGATGGGGAGCATACATCAGTATGTGACCCGGCTATCTGAGCGCAGCCAACGAACCTGCAGTTTGAATGAATAAGGGTATACATTCCATGTTACCCGGCGATACCGGGTTCATGGCTTGCTCACCAAACCGGCGGACAGCATAATCGGAGCGGACACAGTCATACGTTTTCTTTGTCATACCGGAAGAAACAGTAAAACGGATTTCTCTTTTTCCGCTGAATGACGGCTGGCTTTCAACAATATTCGTAATGGTCAGATCTGAAATATCATTCGCGGAGAAGTCTTTTGTTATCGCCACGTTAGCATGCATCATCAGCGAATCAGAGGTATAGGCAGGGTAAATGGATTCATCTGCACACCCGGCGGATAACAGTGCAATGATCAGATATATTTTTTTCACTGTTTTATTTTCTCCGGACTTGTTTTATCAGGATACGTAACCGGATGCGCCGCCCGCCACGCCAGCGCCTGCTGTTCACTGAGATTATTTCCTTTAAATTCAATGATTTTTATACTTTTCTCTATTTCATTCAGGCGCAGCATGCGAAAACAGCGATCCGGAAAAACAGAGTTCATTAAAATAGCGGACATTTCATTGTCATCATCAAAAGGCGCTATCCAGTCAAATAACCAGATGCGCTCACCTGTGCGCAGTTGCTGATACAGGTCTGATTCATCACAGCCGCCTAAATAGCGCTGTTCAACCTCCGCGCTCAAAGCGCCCCAACTGAGGAAAAAACAGGGCTGATTATTATCCAGCGCCAGCACATACTGTTTTTGTTTCACTAGCGGCAACAGCAGCTTTCCCAATGAACGCAGCGGCGTTTTACTGTGCCGGGGAGAGAGCATCCATAACCAGACTGCTGCCCCCCAAATCTCCGCCTCGCTGGGCTTATCATCAGCCAGAAACGGCGCGTAGACTGTATATTTGCCGATTTTCATTATTCATCTCTTACGCAGATATTACTGTGTATGAGGGTAGCGTATTACACAAAAAACAGAAGTCGGCATCCTCTGAAATCTGAAGAGTTCAGGGATTACAGCCATAAAAAAACCGGGATCACGGATAAGATCCCGGCTGTTTCTTTTACGGCTGTCTGTCAGCAGGACTTTGCATTATCCATCTTATTCAGACGGGTCATTATGGCTTCCAGCACACCACCGGCAATCGCACGGGCTTTATCAGAGACAGAATTGAAATCCGCCAGTGCGCCGCGCGGGTCAACATCCGCAATTTTAAAACCTTCCGGAACACATAATCCTTCATTAAGCAGACCGCGTACCATGCCGTCCATCGGGGAGAGAATTTCTGTTTCGCCTATGCGCGCAATGACATCACCTTCATGAACGACATCGCCGATATTAATGTGCCGGGTCATCATGCCGCTGTGCGGTGCGCGCAGTACACGCTCTGTGGTTTTGCCGTTGATATTGCCGGGAATACCGGAATTGGGTGCCGCGCAGCCGTGGGTAATCACGCGCCCTAAATGATGCCCGCGCTGAGTTTCAATTACAGCATCGCAGTCCACACCCGCCTCAAACCCGGGACCGAGTGCAATTGTACAAGGTGCCATTTTACGGTGCGTCCCGGCGATATTGCGCTTGGCAATAATAGCATCGATCACGACATCCGGCTGGAGTGCCGGTAATAATTCACCGTTTTCGTCCGCCAGCACCGGGATAGTACCCTCTTTCAGATAGCGGGTTACTTCATCAATATCATGTGCATAACGGGCGCAGACCCCTTCCACACAGCTTTCACCATCGTAAAGTGCCTGGGCAAAAGAGACAGTGCAGCGGATAACAGTCGGCTTGCTGATATCAAGCATAATCACATCAAAGCCGCTGTGATAAAGGCGCAGCGCCACGCCGGTGGCAAGATCGCCCGCCCCGCGGATAACCACCCGTTTTGGTCTGCGGCTTTCCGCCGGATTCTGTTTCATCGCGCCACCCGGTGCGCCATGCATAATCTGCAATAACTCTGCGAGAATACTGACAGCAATCTCATGAGGGGTTTCTGCGCCAATATCATAGCCAATCGGTGCATACAGTTTCGCTAACTGATTTTCTGATACCCCGGATTCACTTAATTGTTTGGTGAATGTCTGAACTTTGCGGCGGCTGCCGAGTAATCCCAGGTATTTCAGCGGCTTATCAATGAGGCAATTGAGGGATTCCAGATCCTGACTGTTGGTGGCAATAATCACATAGTCTTCAGGCTGAGGATCAAGTTGAGAAACCGCATCGGTAAAGGAAGGGACATGCCACAGGCGGGTGGACGGCGGGAACAAGTCCGGCTCCAGGCTGCCCGCATAAACATCCGCCACATGAATATCGATATTAAGAAATGCCGCCATCTGGGCAATGGCGCGGTTCACATGCCCGCCGCCAAGTAAAATCAGTCGCGGACGCACGCCGTGTACCGCAATATAAACCGACATCGCACCACCGCAGTCAGAACCAACCGCATGCTGCCCGTTACGGGCCATGCGCCCGTGGAACATTCGTGAGCGGCCTTCGTGCAGTGCCTCTACCGCTTCTTCGATAACTTTGCGCTCAACCATACCGCCGCCGATAGTCCCGATGGTTTTTCCATCCCCCATCACCAACATTTGTGCACTGTGACGTGGCGTACTACCTGAACATTCGATAATTTCTGCCATGGCAAACGGGCAGTTTTTCTCAACCAATTTCGCTGCTTCGGTAAAAATTTTCATAAACAGACCTCAATGGATACCCTGCATTTATCATTGATATTATTGTCGCTGCAAAATATGTGTGATTGCGGGGTTTTCCCTGACGGCACCGAACCAGACAGCATCCAGTGACGTGCCGCGTATCCAGTCTGCCAGCGCATCCGGCGAGAAATTCTCATTTTGAGAAAAACGGTTTATCAGCCAGATCCGTAATGCGTCCTGTGGTGCTGATTTCCACATCCCCTGCGGGTGCCGGATCAGGCGGCTTATTGCGCTCAAATCCAGTGTATCACCGCTGTTTAAGCCGGTTACGGCAGAGAAATGTGACCACCGGTGAACATTATCAGGCCCGACGGCCGCGCCCAGGAGCTGCCCGTCCGTTACAGCAATAACGCAATCACTGTATTCAGGTATGCAAGGTTCATGCTCACCCGGCGCTTTTATGCCAAAACCGCGGGCTCCGTCAGATTCGGTCAAAATAACATCAACCGAATTCTTTTCTGCCAGCGCATTAATTTCGTCAGGGGAGAAGCCGCAAACCTTATTATTCTGCGGGCTCCAGCCTGCATAACAGGCAAACGATCCCCGTTTGATGACCGAATCCGGTAACCGGGACGGGTGGCAGGCAAAAATGACGGGAAAGCCCTCGTCGGGCAGAAACATGTGGGTCGTTGTGGTGATCATCACCTTTTTCCCTAATTGAGAAAAAGCGCACGCCAGCCAGAACAGACAACTGGTTTTGCCGCCTGCGCCGACAATACTTATCACCATGGCGTGTCCGCCCGGATGTGTATCACATAACCGGCGCAGCGGTTCAGGTATAGTGGCGCAACTACGGGCAGGTATCCGGGTGTTCAGAGCACTTGTCATTGTCATCTCTAAGCCTTTGAATGTCGGTAACTTTTTAAAAACCATCAGCGGAGTTTACACCTATTATGCCGTCTCACACGGCTTCAGCCGATACCGCGTTGTCTTATTTATCCTCTTCTGCATCATCTTCTGTACCCTGGCTGCATGATTTGCCCGCGCCGCTCTGTCCGCAGGAAATAACGTGCATTGTGACTGCCGCCGGGCTTTCCTCACGGATGGGTGAGTGGAAAATGATGCTGCCGTGGGGCGATGGCACCAATACATTGCTGGATACCAGTCTGTACAATGCACTGCATTTTTGTCACCACATCATCCTGGTGACCGGCTACCGGGGCACAGAGCTGGCAGCGCGTTATCAGTCAGTCAGCCGGATTCAGATTTTGCATAATCCGGATTTTGAAACCGGTCTGCTCTCCTCACAGCGCCTTGCTGCGCAGGCTGTGAGTACTCACTACTGTTTTCTGACTCACGGTGATGTGCCGTTTCTCACCCCTGATATCTGGCAGCAGTTATGGGCGCTGCGCAGTGATGCCGCGCTGCTCCCCAGATACAAGCAAGTTCCGGGCCATCCCGTGTTGCTCTCCCGCGACTGCCTGCTGAATGCTCTGGCATTGCCGGAGGGCAGTAATATGAAAAAACGCCTGCTTGCCGGACCCCATTACTTCCTTGATATGGACAGCGATGCGGTGATAACCGACATCGACACCAGGGATGTTTATCAGCAGCATTATCGCGTGTAAGGCATTTGCACACTATTACATCCGTCTCATTAATAACATTAACTGTTAATATGCTTTTGCCATTATCAATCTGATACAGATTTTCTTTTTTTTTGAGAATCTCATTCATATGTTAACCCCATAGTAATCAAGATGTTTTTTATTGATTCATATTCGCATTTAGCATGGTGCGAGCTGTTTCACACTTTGTCATTAATATTAGATTTGTCTCACACTTTTTTTATCTCCCCGATGATGAATTGCGCTATCTGGCGTAATTGTTGCAACCGTTGAGTGTATACAGCTGCATGTCCCGCTCCACCGGCATGCCCCCTCACATTGCAGCAAGGAGAGTATTTATGGGAGATATAATGCGTCCCGTTCCGTTCGGTGAACTTCTGAACCGGATCTTTGAAGAATATAAGGCAAGTCGTTCTATTTTTGGGATCAATGAACGGCAATTTTACCGGAAAGCACAGCAGCACCCACTTCTGTCCGTATTTGGTGAAACCTATGAGACGCCGATCGGCCCCGCAGCCGGTCCCCATACTCAGCTTGCACAAAATATTGTGGTGTCATGGCTTACCGGCGGTCGCTTTATCGAGGTGAAAACCGTTCAGATAATCGATACCCTGGAGCTGGAAAAACCCTGCATTGATGCGCAGGATGAATGTTTCAACACTGAATGGTCCACTGAATTTACCCTGCCGAAAGCCCACGATGAATATCTGAAAGCCTGGTTTGCCCTTCATTTATTAGAAGCCATTTTTGACCCGCGCACCAAAGGCGAAGCCAAATCCTTCATCTTTAATATGAGTGTCGGGTATAACCTTGACGGAATTAAACAGCCGCGCATGCAGCAGTATATTCACGCCATGATGGATTCCTCTCAGTTACCGTCTTTCGCGCAGTACCGTGACGAAATGAAAGCCTTTATCTCCCGTCCGGGTTTCCTGGCAGAACTGGGATTAGAGAGCCGCAAAGCTGATCTGCTGGCAGTCGCCGACCTGGTTCCGGGTGATTTATCCAAAGGTGTGACACTTTCCACCATGCACGGTTGCCCGCCGGATGAAATTGAAGCTATCTGCCGCTATATGCTGGAAGAGAAGCACATCAATACTTATGTGAAGCTGAACCCGACACTGCTCGGCTTTTCCCGCGTGCGTGAGATTCTCGATACCTGCGGATTTGATTATATCGGGCTGAGTGAGGAGTCTTTTTCACATGATCTGAAACTGGATCGCGCCCTGGAAATGTTACAGCGTCTGCTGGATCTCGGGAAAGAAGTGAAACGCGGCTTCGGCGTGAAGCTGACCAATACCCTCGGCACAGTGAATCACAAAGGTCGTCTGCCGGGTGAAGAGATGTATATGTCAGGGCGTGCTCTGTTCCCGCTCTCTATTAATGTTGCCGCCCTGCTTTCCCGCCACTTTGACGGCAAACTGCCTATTTCCTATTCAGGTGGTGCCAGTAAATTTAATATCCGCGATATTTTTGAGTCCGGTATCCGTCCGATCACCATGGCAACTGACCTGCTGAAACCAGGTGGTTACATGCGCCAGACAGAGTGTCTGAATGCACTGGAAGACTCAGATGCCTGGGGCATGACACAGGTTGATGTGGGCAAACTGAATGCACTTGCTGAGCGCTCTGTCAGCATGGAATATACCCAGAAACACTGGAAATCAGACCAGGAAATTGATGCCGGTGGTCCGCTGCCGATGACAGACTGTTATGTCGCTCCTTGCGTAACCGCTTGTGCGATTAAGCAGGATATTCCTGAGTATATCCGCCTGCTGGGCGAAGGCCGCTACGCCGATGCACTGGAGCTGATTTATCAGCGCAATGCCCTGCCTGCCATCACCGGTCATATTTGTGATCACCAGTGCCAGTACAACTGTACCCGCCTGGATTATGAAAGTGCGCTGAATATCCGCGAGCTGAAAAAAATCGCCGTGGAAAAAGGCTGGAAAGAGTATAAAGCGCGCTGGCATAAACCCGCCGGAACCGGTGATAAAAACCCTGTCGCGGTGATTGGTGCCGGTCCTGCGGGTCTGGCTGCAGGGTATTTCCTCGCCCGCGCAGGTCATCAGGTGACTATTTTTGAAAAAGAAGCCAATGCGGGCGGTGTCGTCGCCAATATTATTCCGCATTTCCGTATTCCGCGTGAAACCATCGAACATGATATTCAGTTTGTTGCCGACCACGGTGTAAAATTTGAATACAGCTGCGACCCGACACTGACTGTCGATAAACTGCTGGAGCAGGGTTTCCATTATGTGCTGGTCGGGATCGGAACAGATAAAAACAGCGGCGTGAAACTCGCCGGTGATAACCGCAATGTCTACAAATCTCTGCCGTTCCTGCACGATTACAACAACAACGCGCCATTACAGATGGGTAAACACGTTGCGGTTATCGGTGCCGGTAATACCGCGATGGACTGCGCCCGCGCAGCCAAACGTATCGCCGGTGTACAGGATGTGACGGTTATCTACCGCCGCTCTCAGTCTGAAATGCCTGCCTGGCCGGAAGAGTATGAAGAAGCGGTTGAAGATGATGTGAAATTTATGTTCCTGCACAATCCGGAACAGTTTAATGCAGACGGCACACTGCTGGTGCGCACCATGAAACTCGGTGAGCCGGATGAGTCAGGTCGCCGCCGCCCTGTGGCAACTGACGAAACGGTCACTCTGAAAATTGACAGCGTGATAACCGCCATCGGCGAGCAGCAGGACTGCGAAGCGTTATCACAAATCGGCGTGCCGATGGGTGATGACGGCTGGCCTGCGGTATACCGCAACAGCGGCGAAACCACCCGCGCGAATGTGTTCCTGATTGGTGATGTGCAAAGCGGTCCGTCCTCAATTGTTGCCGCTATCGGTGACGCCGGACATGCGGTGGATACCATTCTTGAGCGCGAAAACATCCTTTCTCACTATGGTAATAAATACTGGCTCAATGCTGACCCGCAGGAAATCACTGACCGCAAAGGTGCAATAGCCGTGCAGATGGTAAACAGTGACGACCGCGAAGCCTTTGTGAAGCAGGAAGCACAGCGCTGCCTGGAATGTAATTACGTTTGTGCGAAATGTGTGGATGTCTGCCCGAACCGCGCCAATATGTCACTGGCAATCCCGGGCTTCCGTGACCGTTATCAGACACTTCACCTCGACGCGATGTGTAATGAGTGCGGCAACTGTGCGCAGTTCTGTCCGTGGCAGGGTAAGCCTTACAAAGACAAAGTCACTATCTTCAGCCTGCCGGAAGATTTCACCAACAGCACCAACCCGGGTTTCCTGGCTGACGGCGATAAATTTACCGTGCGTCTGGACGGCAATGTCTGCGAGATGAAACTGAACGGTAATGGTGAATTTACTGATGTTCCGCCGGAGCTGGAAGCGATGTGCCGCATTATGAGTCACGTCAACAAGCACTATCACTATCTGTTAGGCCGGGTGGAGGTATAAACCATGCTGATCCTGAAAAATGCCACTATTGTTGAGTTTGAACCAACATCTGTCCGCGAAGGGACAGATATCGCCATCGACGGCGACAAAATTGTCGCCACCGGCAGCGGGCTGAGCTCCCGCTATCCGGGGTCGGAAACCAAAGAGATGAACGGGCGCCTGGTGATGCCCGGGATTGTCTGCTCCCATAACCATTTTTATTCCGGTTTATCCCGCGGGATCATGGCGAATATCGCACCAAGCCCGGATTTTATTTCCACACTGAAAAATCTGTGGTGGCGGCTGGATCGCGCGCTGGATGAAGAGTCTCTTTATTACAGCGGGCTTATCTGCTCACTCGAGGCGATTAAAAGCGGCTGTACCGCGGTGGTCGATCACCATGCGTCACCTGATTATATCGCCGGTTCCCTGAAAACCCTGCGTGACGGCTTCCTGAAAGCCGGTTTGCGCGGCATAACCTGTTATGAAACCACTGATCGCAACGGCGGACTGAAAGAACTGGAAGCCGGTGTGGCAGAAAATATCGCCTTCGCAGAGCTTATCGACAGTGAGCGCAAAAGCGGTAAATCCCGCTATCTGGTGGAAGCGCACATCGGGGCGCACGCGCCGTTCACCGTTGCTGATGAAGGTCTGGCAATGCTGCGCGATGCGATTAAAAAGACCGGGCGCGGGCTGCACATTCATGCGGCGGAAGACAGCTACGATGTCTCATTCAGTCATGACAAATACGGCAAAGACCTGCTGATCCGCCTGGATGAGTTTGATCTTATTGATGAAAAAACTCTTGTCGCACACGGACTGTATTTATCTTCCGCAGATATTGACCTGCTGAATAAAAAAAGATGGCTTCCTTGTTCACAACGCCCGCTCCAATATGAATAACCATGTCGGCTATAACCACCGCCTGGGTGATTACAACAATGTGGTGCTCGGCACAGACGGTATCGGCTCTGATATGTTTGAAGAGCTTAAATTCGCCTTCTTCAAACACCGCGATGCAGGTGGTTCTATGTGGCCGGATAGCTTTACCCGCTTCCTGTGGAACGGCAACAGATTGCTGGCACGCAACTTCGGTAAACAGTTTGGTCGGGTGGAAGCCGGTTATCAGGCAGATTTAACCATTTGCGATTACATGCCGCCGACCCCGTTTGTCGGTGACAATCTGCCGGGTCATCTGGCGTTCGGATTAGGATCGTCAAGCGTTCACAGTGTGATGGTGGATGGTGTGATGGTCTATGAAGACAGACAGTTCCCGTTTGATATCGAACCAATTTTTGCCGATGCGCGCAAAGCCGCGAAGAAAATGTGGGCCCGGATGGACGCACTGAAATAAATAAAACCATGGCCTGCGGTTATACCGCAGGCCTGAAGAGCAATGTAGGGGTAACCCATGATCGAACAATTTTTCCGTCCTGCCACTTTATCGCAGGCAACCGAGCTGAAAAACCGGTTTCAGGACAGTGCAGTCTGGCTTGCCGGTGGCAGTAAACTGAATGCCTTACTCACAAAAACCAGCCGCAATATCGCGATTTCGCTGTCTCTGCTGCCGCTGAAAACCATTGAATGGCAGGATGGCATTCTGCGTATCGGAGCTACTGTCACACTGGAAGCACTGCGTGAAAGCCCGCTGATCCCGCGCGCGCTGTATGACGCACTCGGTTTTGTTTATTCACGCCATATCCGCAACCAGGCAACTATCGGCGGGGAAATTGCCGCCTGCCAGCGCGAGCATGCGCTGCTGCCGGTTCTGCTGGTGCTGGATGCACAGGTACAGCTCGCCAACAGCAATGATGTTATTTCGCTGGAAAGCTACCTCGCTAAACCGGATGAGCGCCTGATCACGCACCTGGTGCTACAGGATCCGTTCCGCCGCTGCGCGACGCGGACAATCCGTGAAACCGCCGATGGCTGGTCTGTTGTTACCGCCGCTGTCGCACTGACCGGCAACAATGAGCAACGAATTGCGGTGGATGGTGTTGGTTGCGCGATTTCCCGTCTGTCACAAATTGAAGCAAAACAACTCAGTGGCGAAGCCCTGGAAAAAGCGGTCAGTCAGGCAATAAACCCGAAAGCTGACCTGACGGGCAGCGAAGAGTACAAACGCTATATCACCGGAATTTTAGTATCAGACCTGCTGACAGACTGCCGGCAAATGGGGGAGAAATAACAGATGAACGTCCATTTTATACTTAACGGCACCCCGCATTCACTTGATTGTATCCCGGGCGAAAATGTCCGCGATATTCTGTTTGGTTTAGGAATGCACTCAGTGCGTAACAGTGATGACGGCTTTGGTTTCGCCGGCTCTGATGCCATTTTACTCAACGGCAATATTGTTAATGCCTCACTGCTGATCGCCGCCCAGTTAGAAGGAGCGGTAATCGAAACCGCCGAATCCCTCGGTAAATGGAATGAGCTGAGTGATGTGCAGCAGGCAATGGTGGATGTCGGTGTGATCCAGTCCGGTTATAACGATCCTGCTGCAGCACTGATCCTGACTGATCTTATCAACCGTATTCCGGAACCTAATCGTGCTCAGATAGATGATGCACTTTCCGGTTTATTCAGCCGTGATGCCGGTTATCAGCAGTTTTATCAGGTTATCGAATTATTGGTCAAACGCCGCCAAGACCCTCATTATAAAGCTGATACTGCACCGGAATTCCGCGACGACCTGACTGTTGTCGGGAAAGTCACACCGAAAACCGATGCCGCCGTTATGGTGCAGGCAAAACCCTGCTATGTGGAAGACCGTATTCCTGCCAATACCTGTGTCATTAAAATGCTGCGCAGCCCGCACGCACACGCGCTGATAACCCATCTCGATGTCAGCAAGGCAGAAGCCTTGCCGGGTGTGGTACATGTTATTACACATAAAAACTGTCCGGATATCTATTACACCCCGGGCGGACAGAGTGCGCCGGAGCCGTCGCCGCTTGACCGGCGCATGTTCGGTAAAAAAGTTCGTCACGTCGGCGACCGTGTTGCTGCTGTTGTCGCTGAAAATGAAGCTATCGCGCTGAAAGCATTATCTCTGATCAGTGTGGAATATGATGTACTCAAGCCTGTGCTGAATATTGATGAAGCCAAAGCAGACGGCGCACCGCTGGTGCATGATGAGCCGGTTATTTATGTTAACGGCGCACCCGCTGATCTGGCTGAACAAAACAAGAATGCTGTTGATCGCGGCGAGCACATGCAGATTAACTTCCCTATCGGCGCAAAACCGTGCAAAAACATCGCCGCAGGTGTGCATGGTCATATCGGCGACCTGGATAAGGGCTTTAAAGAAGCGGATGTTGTACTGGAACGCACATACGAATCCCGCCAGGTTCAGCAGTGTCCGACCGAGCCGCACATCTGTTACACCTATATGAACGACGACCGCCTGGTTATTCATGCCTCCACTCAGGTGCCGTGGCACTTACGCCGCCAGGTGGCGCGTATCCTCGGTCTGAAACAAAATAAAGTGCATGTTATCAAAGAGCGCGTCGGCGGTGGCTTCGGCTCCAAGCAGGATATCCTGCTGGAAGAAGTCTGCGCATGGGCGACTTATGTCACCGGGCGGGCAGTCTCTTTCCGCTACACCCGCGAAGAAGAGTTTATCGCCAATACCAGCCGCCACGTTGCAAAAGTCAAAATTAAGCTCGGTGCCACCAAAGACGGTAAAATCACTGCCATCAATATGGAATTCCTGGCAAATACCGGTCCTTACGGTAACCACTCACTGACAGTACCGAGTAACGGCCCTGCATTATCACTGCCACTTTATCCGTGTGATAACGTCGATTTTCAGGTAACCACCTATTACTCGAATATCTGCCCGACCGGGGCTTATCAGGGATACGGCGCACCAAAAGGTAACTTTGCGCTGACCATGATCCTCGCGGAACTGGCAAAAGAGCTGAATATCGACCTGCTTGATTTGATCGAAACAAACCGTGTGCATGAAGGTCAGGAACTGAAGATCCTCGGCGCTATCGGGGAAGGGAAAATGCCGACCTCCGTTCCACGTGCGGCAAGCTGCGCCCTCGGTCCTATCCTGAAAAAAGGTCGCGAACTGATTAACTGGGATTCTCCGCGCAAACAAAACGGTGACTGGAAAACCGGACGCGGCGTTGCCATCATCATGCAGAAATCCGGTATTCCGGATATCGACCAGGCAAACTGTATGGTGAAACTGGAATCTGACGGTACCTTTATCGTCCACTCAGGCGGGGCGGATATCGGTACCGGTCTTGATACTGTGGTGAAAAAACTGACCGCCGAAGTACTGCGCTGTGACCTTGATGACATCCATGTCATTTCAGGGGATACCGACCACGCCCTGTTTGATAAAGGCGCGTATGCCTCATCCGGGACCTGCTTCTCCGGTAACGCGGCGAAAATGGCGGCAGAAAACCTGCGTGAAAAAATCCTGTTCCACGCCGCGGCACAGCTTGGCGAACCGGTGGAAGATGTCGCGCTTGCCGCTCCGGGTGTGGTGCGTGGTAAGAAAGGGGAAATCTCTTTCGGGGATCTGGCACATGCCGCCGAAGGCGGAACCGGGTTTGGTGTGCTGGTGGCGAACGCCAGTTATATCACGCCGGACTTTGCTTTCCCGTATGGCGCAAACTTTGCTGAAGTATCAGTGAATACCCGCACCGGTGAAATTCGTCTGGATAAATTCTATGCACTGCTCGACTGCGGTACCCCGGTGAATCCGGATCTGGCATTAGGTCAGATTTACGGCGCATCCATGCGTGCCATTGGTCACAGTATGTCAGAAGAAATCCGCTACGACGCGAAAGGCGTACCGCTGACCCGCGACCTGAAAACTTACGGCGCACCAAAAATCGGGGATATCCCGCGTGACTTCCGCGCATTCCTGGTACCGAGTGATGATAAAGTCGGTCCGTATGGTGCGAAATCCATCTCTGAAATTGCCGTCAACGGGGCTTCTCCTGCAATCGCCACCGCTATCCATGACGCCTGTGGTGTCTGGCTGCGTGAATGGCACTTCACACCGGAAAAAATTCTGCGCGGCATGGGCAAAATGTAATCCGGCCAACACCCGCCCTCACCGGTTCCGGTGAGGGCTTTTTGTAAGCAGAGGAGTCAGCTATGTCTTCGGAACATACCGTCAAGGCGGTACGCGGGAAGTTTCTCGATATCACCCGTGTAGTAACCTCAATGGATGATTTGCCCGGCGCAGTCCGCCTGATTGACGACGGATTAATGCTTCTACGCCACGGAAAAATTGAGTGGTTCGGTCAGTGGGAAGAGGGAAAACACCTTATCCCTGAATCTGTCCGCGTGCGTGATTACACCGGAAAACTGGTCATTCCGGGCTTTATCGATACCCACGTCCACTATCCGCAAAGTGAAATGATCGGCGCCCACGGCGAACAACTGCTTGAGTGGCTGAACAAGCACGTTTTCCCGACTGAAAAACTGTATCAGGATATTGATTACGCACGGGAAATGTCTGCGTTTTTTATCAAACAACTGTTACGTAACGGCACCACAACGGCGCTGGTATTCAGTACTGTTCACCCGGAATCGGTGAATGCCCTGTTTGATGCGGCAAGCCAGCTCAATATGCGGCTGATCACCGGCAAAGTGATGATGGACAGAAATGCGCCGGATTATCTGACCGACACGCCGGAAAGCAGCTATGAAGAGTGCAAAACGCTTATCGAACGCTGGCACAAAAACGGGCGTCTGCTCTATGCCATCACCCCGCGCTTTGCCCCGACCTCCAGCCCGGAACAACTTGCTGTCTGTCAGCGCCTGCGCAAAGAATATCCGGATACTTGGGTACATACGCATCTTAATGAAAACAAAGATGAAATCGCCTGGGTAAAAGAGCTTTATCCGGACAGTAAAAACTATCTGGATGTTTATCACCATTATGGTTTAACCGGTGAGCGCAGTGTGTTTGCCCACTGTATTCATCTTGAGGAAGAAGAGTGGGATTGCCTGCACGAAACAGGCTCCGCCGTGGCATTTTGCCCGACCTCAAACCTGTATCTCGGCAGTGGCTTGTTTAATCTGAAAAAAGCGCTCGCCAAAAAAGTAAAAGTAGGAATTGGTACTGATGTCGGTGCCGGAACGACCTTCAATATGCTGCAAACACTGAGTGAAGCTTACAAAGTGATGCAGTTGCAGAAAACCTGTTTATCCGCCTTTGAAGCCTTTTACCTCGCCACTCTCGGCGGCGCGCATTCACTGGGACTGGATAACTGCATTGGTAACTTTGATATCGGCAAAGAAGCCGACTTTGTGGTACTGGAACCGACCGCGACCCCGCTCCAGCAGTTGCGTTATGACAACTCCCGCACGCTGGCAGAAAAATTATTTGTGCTGATTGCGCTTGGTGATGACCGCACGATTTACCGGACTTATATCGATGGACGCCTGGTCTATGAACGGACCTGACGCACACCGGCGTAGTGAATAAAAAAACTTTTTTTTTCATTTCATTCTCGGGGTCTGCAATTATGTCTGATAATACAACACCGGATAGTTCAGGTGCTGCTGCCAAAGGCGCACTTGATACGTACTTTAAAATTTCCTCCCGCGGCAGCAGTGTCAAACGGGAGATCCTGGCAGGCGTGACCACGTTCCTCGCCATGGTCTATTCTGTCATCGTCGTGCCCTCCATGCTCGGCAAAGCCGGGTTTCCGCCGGGTGCTATTTTTGTCGCAACCTGTCTCGTCGCCAGTATCGGCTCCATCATGATGGGGCTGTGGGCGAATCTGCCGATGGCAATCGGCTGTGCTATCTCACTCACCGCCTTTACGGCATTCAGCCTGGTACTTGGTCAACACATCAGCATCCCTGTCGCCCTCGGCGCGGTATTTCTGATGGGGGTTATTTTTACCCTGATTTCTGTCACCGGCGTGCGAAAATGGATACTGCGCAATCTCCCGATGGGGATAGCAAACGGCACCGGGATAGGAATTGGCTTGTTCCTGCTGCTGATCGCTGCCAATGGTGTCGGACTGGTTATCAAAAACCCGCTGGAAGGTCTTCCGGTGGCAATGGGCGCATTTACCTCTTTCCCGGTTGCGATGGCGCTGATCGGGCTGGCGATGATTGTCAGCCTTGAAAAAATGCACGTTCCCGGCGGCATCCTGCTGGTTATCGTCGGGATCTCCGTTATCGGGCTGATTGTTGACCCTAATGTCACTTATCAGGGTCTGATCGCAATGCCGTCGCTGAATGATGACAATGGTAATTCATTGATATTCAGTATGGATATTATGGGAGCATTACAGCCCGTTGTTCTGCCGAGTGTCCTTGCGCTGGTGATGACCGCCGTCTTTGATGCCACAGGGACTATCCGCGCCGTTGCCGGTCAGGCAAATCTGCTGGATGAAGATAATCAGATAATTAATGGCGGCAAAGCGCTAACAGTGGACTCCGTCAGCTCCATTATTTCAGGCTGTGTCGGCGCATCGCCTGCGGCGGTTTATATTGAATCCGCAGCCGGTACGGCGGCGGGCGGGAAAACCGGGCTGACAGCCGTCACTGTCGGCGTATTGTTCCTGCTTATCCTTTTTTTCTCACCGTTGTCTTATCTGATCCCGGTCTATGCAACCGCACCGGCACTGATGTATGTCGGGCTGCTGATGCTGAGCAATGTGGCAAAACTGGATTTTGATGACTCTGTGGATGCCATGTCCGGACTGGTATGCGCTGTTTTTATCGTGCTGACCTGTAATATTGTCACCGGGATCATGCTGGGCTACGTCACCCTGGTTATCGGGCGTCTGGTTGCCAGAGAGTGGCGAAAACTGAATGCCGGTACTGTCATTATCGCGATTGTGTTAGTCGCGTTCTATGCCGGAGGCTGGGCGATTTAACCTTTTTCTGAGCTATTTATATAAGAACCGGTGCTGAAAAGTACCGGTTTTTATTATATAGCGATGACAAATTTAATCTTCTTATTAATTCTTTAACAACTCTTACCAATTGATTTGTGATTTTTTAAGTCAGACAATAAGGTGTTGTCTGTGACGCCAACGTGCGTACAGAGCAGCTTATTTTAAAAATGGACAAATTCATAAGGATATAAAATGAAAGAATTAAACGTAGCAGAAATTCAGGCAGTTTCCGGTGCTGGTATTTTCTCTGATGCAGGCACATTAATTGGTCAGGCTATCGGTGGTATTGTTGGTCACTACAAAGGTACTGAAGAGCAGAGTTCAAAGATTGGATTAGATCTTGGTAAAACCATTGGTGGTGTCGTTGACCAATCCATTTCTATGATTTCTTCATGGTTTAAATCTGTCAAAAAATAATACGCACCGCGTATTAAAAAAACGTTGTTCCATAACCGTGCTATCTCAGGGGTCGGATATCTCCGGCCCCTTTCAGTATTTCTCTCCTGATAAAACAGATTTTTCTGAAATACCTTATATTCCACACTTCATTCCTTACAGCACGCTTGTTCAATATATTATTGCTTCATATCGATATGATTTTATGACTAAAAAAAACATCACCATGGACAGGGCTCCTGGTTATTATTTATTATCACAAAGGTATCACCTTCATGATACATTCATATTTACAAAATAAAAAAACAAGAAACAGAGTCTATATTTTATTTAATCCCGTATATCCAGATTAGCACTTTTTGCAACTCCCTCTCAACGAAATTAATTTAAAACAGTTACGCTAATATATACCCACCACATAAAGGGTAGTGTATTTTAAATAATAAACATTTAATAAGGATATAAAATGAAACAATTAAGCGTAGTTGAAATTGATATGGTTTCCGGTGCTGGTGTCTATTCTGATGCAGGTGCGTTAATTGGTCGCGGTGTTGGTACTATCGTAGGTCACTACAAAGGTACAGAGCAGAGCGCTGATATTGGTTCACAGTTTGGTGAAACTATCGGTACTATCGTAGATCAATCTGTTTCCCTGATTTCATCATGGGTTAAAGCAAGCCGTAAATAATATTGATACCGTATTAATCCGCTGCTTTTATAAAGGGACTTTACGTAATTAAAGTCCCTCTTGTTATTTTATCCCCATATCAGCCGCCCTTCTGTTTTTGCTGTCCCGATAGTTAAAATCCACCTCTGACTACGTTTTCCGGTATAGCTTCACCAAAATAATAAATCTAAAATAGAAATCTAATCTAACTCATTGTTAATAAATTAGATTAATTAATAATGTTAGTTAATCAGATTTATTTTTGATACTCATTTTATAACCTCAGGGTTATAATATATAACTCAGAGGTTATGGCTTCTCAGATGTGGTCTATCATAACGAGAGTGCATTTCGATAACTGGTTTGAAATACAGCCGAATGCCGTACAGGAAGAAATATTAGCTATCCTTTGTATTCTGAGAAAAGACGGGCCTCATCTTGGTCGTCCGCTGGTTGATACACTAACCGGCTCCTGCTATTGCAACATAAAAGAGCTCAGAATACAGGTTGCCGGGCACCCGGTAAGGATCTGTTTTGCTTTCGACCCTATCCGCAGAGCAGTTATTTTATGTGCAGGAAATAAAAAAGGTCAGAATGAAAAACGCTTCTATAAGAAGCTGATAAAAGAGGCTGAGGCAGAGTATAAAGCGCATTTGGAGGAAACATGTCAACGTTAGACGAAATGCTGGCAAAACGCACACCTGAAAGCAGGATGCGGGTAGAAAAAAGAACAGAAGAAATCCGCCGTGAACTGACTCTGGCAACACTACGCGAAGAACTGGCGATCTCTCAGACTCAGCTTGCAATAAGCCTGGGTGTCAGACAGCCTGCTGTGGCAAAAATGGAGCGGGTAGGCAGTGATCCTAAATTATCAACTCTCAGACGCTATGTGAAAGCACTCGGCGGTGAACTGGCTCTTGATATCACCTTACCGGACGGAAAAAAAATAGCGCTCCATTTGTAGTACAACAGAAGCGGCAGACAATTTCATCCCCATATCAGCCGCCCTTCTGTTTTTGCTGTCCCGATAGTAACAATACAGCCTGCATTAAAGTGCAGAAAATCAGATTCGATACCATCGGAGAAAATCACGCCGTTCTCCGGCATCAGCGATTCCAGTTGCAGCGGTGCGGTATCATCAATTGTGCCGAATACCAGCCTGGTGCCGGTCGTGCGTCCGGGAAACGGCTCACGCACACTGAAGCGCAGCCGCTTATCTGCCCAGCTTACTCCCTGCTGTAACGGGTGAGATACCTGACCGGTCACACCCAGCGCACCGGCAAGAATGGATTGCAGCCAGCCGGTTGATCCGAGACTCGTCGAAATAATAATCCCGGAAGATGACTGTGTTTCACTGTCGCCTGACCAGCTCAGAACATAGCGCGCGGAGGTGTGACTTTTCGGTCCGATAAACAAATCGTTTACCGCCAGCATCTGCTGCCCGTCATTGGTGGTCGCCTGTGCAAAACTCAGGGTTTTCCAATCCATTTTTCCGTTCAGCGTGTTCGTCACCACATCCTGCAACTGCGCCAGCTCAAAAGGCAGCAATGGTCCGTCCCAGCGCTGCGGATCAGGATTAACGGCAATAACCGGCTGTCCGTTCAGGTATTTCAGTGTATTGGCGACCAGCCCGTCCTGGCCTATCACCACCACAAGATCACGGGCAGAAAACTGATAACCCGGCAGCAATGCGCGCTCAAGTAACTGAAAGTGACCAAACGGTTGCAGGATCTGTTTTGCCTGCGTCAGTTGCGCCTGATAACGGTCATGCTCCGCGAGATAATCACTGACTGATACCCCGCTGTGTTCCAGATAAAACTTTGCCTGCGGCCAGGTATTGAAACGTTCGGTCAGCTCTTGTAAACGGGTTTTCCTGGTGACCAGCACCACGCGGACATCCTCTTTTATACTCATGCTTTGCTCCCTTTGTTCATCATCTGGCTGAACATATCCGGCGAAATATTCAGTTCGCCAATTTTTCCGGCATTCTGTGCCAGGGATTCAAATGCCATCGCCATCAGTTGCTCCGGTGCCATCCGGCTTAATGCCAGCGCTTTGAGATTCTCCACCGGCAATTCGCGGTATGCTTTCATTTTTGTTTCAATGGAATACGCATCAGCCTCTGACTGAACGCGCTGATTTTCGGCACTGAGTGAAACCAGTGTCCGGCGCTGCTCCTCTTCCCCGATCTCCGCAGCCAGGCGCTCCTGCGCCATTTCTGCCTGTTCGCGTAACAATGTGCGCTCATTTTCCAGCCGGGCTTCTTCAATCTCCTGCTCTTTTTGCTGTATAGAGAGATCCGTCTCCAGCTCCGCTTCTTTGATGGTACGCTCCTGCTCTACAGAGGATTTGCGCCGCGCATAGATAGCGTCATCAGCCTCTTTCATCAGGGATTCGCGGGCTTCGGCTTCCAGTGCTCTTGCCGTTTCCGGTGTCGGCGTAATAGCGGTGACAGAAAAATCCAGTACCGCCAGCCCCTGAGCCTCAAGTGCAGTCAGTTGTGATAAACGCGATTGCACCAGTGCGACAAGAGACTGACTGAGTAACAATGCGTGGCGCAGAGGCGTTGCCTGGATTTCGGCCTGAATAATGGTCTGGGCGGCACGGACAACCCTGTCATTCAGTTTCATCGGATCTTCTGAGGCATAGGTTTTGCCATCCTTATTCAGTGTGAAATTAAGCACCGCGGCGGTTTTTTCCGGCGAACTTATCTGAAATGAGAGTTGTCCCTGCACGCGCAGGCTCTGAAAATCAGCAGTCTGAAAATTAAAGATAAACGGCGTTTCCTGTGCATTGAGCGGCAATGCAGAAACAGAGGTTGTCGCCGTGTTGTACCAGAAACTCAACCCTTTCCCCTGCTGACGGATAGTGCCGTTGACGGATTTAATAACAAACGTGGACGGGTCTGCTTTAAAGAATCTGAGATTTAACATGATATCGCTCCATTAAGTGTCCTTATGACAATAATACAATAGTGACCTATGGACACTATTGATGTCAAGCAGAATTAGTGTCTCAATGACATTTAGTTTGCAATCTGTCGCAGGCGCCTTACAATAAACCCAATATCATTCAGGATGCAGGCAGCGAACCGGCAGTTTGAATAAACAAAGGTATATACCCAACGTCATTCAAATCGCAGGAAGGCGGCAAGGGAAGACGGACGGGGAGCATACATCAGTATGTGACCCGGCTGGCTGACAGCAGCCAACGAACCTGCGGTTTGAATGAATAAGGGTATAAATAATTCTCAGACCTGAGCAGGACAGCCCTATGGATGAACAAACTTACCTTGCGCACTATCAGCGCCGTGACTTTATCTCCCCGCTGATAACGGTGGATGCCGTTCTTTTTACCTGTCACGAAGAGACACTCAAAGTATTACTGGTTGAGCGCGCGGAGCACCCGGATAAAGGTAAGTGGGGACTGCCGGGCGGGTTTATCGATGAATCACAGGATAAGAGTCTGGAAGATACCGTGATGCGCAAACTGCGCGAGAAAACAGGTGTGTTGCCGCCTTATATCGAACAGTTATGCACCGCCGGCAATGACCAGCGGGATAAACGCGGCTGGTCAGTCACGGTTTGCTATACCGCGCTGATCGCGCACCAGTTATGTGAAAAACATATTGATACCGTCAGTAATGTGAAATGGGTATCGCTGAAAGAGGCGGAACAACTGAGCCTGGCATTTGATCATCAGTCGCTGATTCAACAGGCGAAAGCGCGCCTGAGGCAGAAATCGCTCTATTCCGTTGTTCCGGGATTTGCGTTGCCGGAAACCTTTACTCTGCCGGAGCTGCAACAGGTGCATGAAATTCTTATCGGGCAACCGATTCAGAAAAAATCATTCCGCCGTCGTCTGGAGCAGGCTGATTTACTGATTGAAACCGGAGAAAAACGGGCTGATCGCGGGCGTCCGGCGGCATTGTACCGCTTAAAACCGGCCTCGAAGGATTACCGGTTTATCCGCAATCTGGAAACAGATGAAGAGTAAGTAACCACTTACTGACGAATAGCCTTTGCCACTGTCAGCAGTGCGTCCGGGCTTTTGATATTCGGGTAGATTGCGCTGAAAGGAATAACAATGTAGCGCTGTGCTTTAACTGCTTCCAGGTGAGAAAGTGCGGGATGGTTTGCCAGCCAGGCTTTTTTCTTCTCTGCCGGCGACCAAACCGCATCAGCCAGGATAATATAGTCCGGCTGACTGCTGAGCAGGATCTCCGGGGACACCTGAATACCTGCCATCTGCATGTTTATAAACGAATTTTCACCGCCCGCCAGCCGGATAATCTCCGTCATAAAGCCTTTCTTTCCCTGCGACATCAGCGTGTCGCTCTGACTGTCGAGGTAAAAAATCACCGGCTTACGCGGCAGCGGCGGCAATGCTTTTACCTGCGCAAGCGTTGCATCGACGCGGGCTATGGCAGCATCAGCCTCTTTTTCCCGGTGAAGAACGCCACCCAGTTTACGTAAATCAATTTTGATCCCGTCAAACCCGCTGTATGCCTGACGCTCACAGGCAAAGGTCAGTAAATAGCTGCCGATGTCGGCCCGCTGCAAATCAGTACGGCTGCTCACCGATGCCGTAAATGCGGAAGAAAACCCGGCAACAACAAAATCAGCACCGGAGGCGATTAATTTTTCCGATCCCGGATATTTAACCGAAAAAACAGGTAGTTGATGATAGAACCCGGTTTTAATGGCTTCGGCAGAATCATCAATATAACTGACGCCCAGCATTTGCTCTCCGGCATCCAGTGCCAGCAGCATATCTGCGGCGTGCTGATTCATCGCAATGATATGTTGCGGCGGCGTGGCTTTTGTCCACAGCGGCTCACACTGTTTTTCAGCAGCCACAGTGAAAGAGAGAAACAGAAGCCCCGCACTGATTACCATCCTGATAAAATGCTGAATATACATAATGTTACTTATGCTCCACCAGCAAAGACGGCACCGGTCTTCCCTGCTCAATCTGCTCGGAAACAAACAGATGTATCTCTTCCGGTGTGGTCAGCCGATACCATAAATTATCAGGATAAACAGTAACAAGCGGCCCCTGATTACAGGGATATTGGCAATGTGAGCGGGTCAGTAATACCCCTTTTTCATTTTCAAACAGATTACGCGCCGCAAGCTGATGGCGCAGTTGTGTCAGCAGGGATTTAGCTCCCCGGCAAACACAGCGCGGCCCCATACAGAAGAAAAGGTGATAGCGGTGCGGCGGTGTTTTTTCCCAGTTAGGATTGGATTCTGCTTTCGGCTCACGGCTGTGTGACTGCTTTTCAAGATCTGCCAGCAGCTCTGCGGCTTGTTTTGAATTCAGTGCATTATCCGCCCCGGTGAGTACACACAAACTCCGGTGAACCCGTAATTGCGGGTGCTGCGCCGTTATTTCCTGCTCCAGCACCGATGTCAGAGATATCAGCGCCTCACCGGATTGTTCCGCGCCGGTAAACACCAGCAGCAACAGATGCCGCGTATCCTCCGTTATCTGCTCTGCTAACTGATGCAATACCGCCCCGCTGTCAGAGCAGCGGGCTATATTACCGGGAAAGCCTCTCTCACTGAGTGCACCCCAGAAATCCGGAGATAAAAAATCTGCGTTCTGTAAGGTATCCAGATACAGTGTGATGCTCTTTCCCATTTTTCAAACTCCTCAGAAACGGTAGGTATAGCGCAATTCTGCGGTTAACGGACGCCCGAGGTTATCCACTTTGACCAGACCGTTACTGGTCAGCCCTGCCGGATAATCGCGGTTAAGCAGGTTTTCCACTAACAGAGAGAGTTTGTGCTGCTGCGCGTGATCGGCATACAGATATGCGCCGGCATCAAACACAGTGTAATGACCATAAGATACCCCGCCGGATTTCAGCTCACCGACATAGCGGGTGGACAACTCCGCCCCCCACTGTTTCGCCGGGGCATCATAACCAACACGCCCGCGGGTAAAGACATCAGGTATATCATTGAGTGTCGCGCCGTTTTTAGTATCAAGCCAGTTGCGGGTCATGTCTGCGGAGACATACCACTCTTCACTGAAATTCAGCTTGGTAGCGAGCACCACGCCTTTAGTGCGGATTTCACCTTCTCCGTTCACCCAGCGATCGACTTTCCCGACTTTAACAGTTGTAATCAAATCGTTGATTTCACGGGCATATCCGGTGGCACCAAACTGCCATGCGCCACCATTTTCCCACTGTGTCAGATAATCAAAACCGGCTTCAATATTCTTACTTTTCTCGGCTTTCAGATTAGGGTCGCCCACCACCTGCTTGTTTGCATCACTGACAAATAACTGCTCCGCATTCGGCAGTTTGAAGGCGGTTCCTACCTGCCCGCGCAGTGTCAGGTTATCACTCGCTTCATAAGCCGTGCTTGCCATCCAGACAGTTGCGTCCTGCCCGCCCTCAAAGCGTTCATAGCGCACACCCAGGCTCGGTTTTAATTCAGGAAGAGCGGTAATCGCCGGGCGCACCTGCAAATACAGCGCATTGGCTTTTGCTGTATCCGTCTCAATTTTCATCACCTCATCTTTGCCCTTATACCACTGGTTATCAGAGCCTAAGACAAATTCATTCTCACCAAACAGGTAGCTTTTTAACTGCGCCTGGATGCCGTAATCACGGAATCCCCAATACGAATCATCGTTTTGCACCTCGACTGAGCCGTCCGCCAGATACCGGCTGCGGTCATAGCGGGTGTTCCAGTCATTCATGTGTGCGCGCAGGGAATAACTGGTGTCGGCAGTCAGAAAGTGCTCGAAAGAGAGTGTACCGAGATGATGGTCGCGCTTGTTTACCGCGCTGCGGTGATTATTCGGAGACACCATATCGAGATCCGCATCGGTATATTGATAAAATGCCTGTAATTGTGCTTTATCCGTAAAGACCTGTGTGACCTGCATCCCGACAGAGGTCAGGTCATAGCCACGTTTTTTATCACCGATTCTGCCGTTATAATCACGATCACGGTATGGCTGATAGCCCTCAGATTTATGACGGCTGACCCACGCCATCAGCCCGGTTTTGCCAATGTCATTATCAAACGCTTTCTGAACATAACCTTCCCCGGAGCGACCTTTGTCTGTATCCGCACCCGTACTGAATTCACCGGACAAGGTTTCAGAGGTGGGTTTTTTAGTCACGATGTTAATCACACCGCTGATTGCCTGCGTCCCGAAAGAGAGACTCTGCGCACCCTGAAGAATTTCAATGCGATCAATGGCGACCAGCGGCAGAGTATCAAGATAGATCCCGCCGAACAGGCGATTATTAAGACGGACACCATCGATTAAAATTAAGGTGTCATCCGGGCGTCCGCCCATAAACGAATATTTTCCGTAACCGAAAGCCCCCTGTCCCATAGAGACATATAAGCCGGGAACATATTTTTGTAATACCTGGTTTAAATCGGAAGAGGGTCCGGAGCGTTCTATTTCATCACGGGTAATGACATGCAGTTTATTACCGTAATCTGCCAGTTCATTCACTTTTGTCGATTCAATCGTCGATGCATTGACAACAATAGTGTCATTTTTCTCAGGTGTTTTCGCCTGCACATAAAGCGGTAAAATCACCATTGCTGCCAATGGTGCAAGTACAAATTTAGTCGGTGTCATACCCTTCTCATTTTTATTTTATCGTGATCAATATGGCAGATTAAAAATCATCCCTGACTTATAGTCAGCCAATATACTGAACAAATTCAAAGGGTAAATATGAGAACAATTCTTTTTCCTGCTTTGTGAATACAGACAGATTCAGGCTTGTTTTTCTTTAAATTCCTGTAGCCATCTGTGTCTTTTTTTGTTTCATTTGTTAACTATCATAAAAAGTAACTATTTTGTTTCACACCCGAAAAAAAACCGCAATCATCATATTACTGATGACTGCGGCCGGGTCTGGTCAATTAATACTTTTCAAACAACGACTGGATCTTTTTCGGATCCTTTGTCTGCGTCAGCGCCAGTTGCAGCAATACGCGTGCTTTTTGCGGATTCAGCCTTTCTGATGCCACAAACCCATAAGCGTTATCATCCACTTCGGCATTGCGTGTTGTATAACCGGTCGGCACACGGCTGGCGCGGACAACAACAACATCCTCTTTTGCCGCTGTCGCCAGTGCATCAAAAATACTTTTATACATATTGCCGTTACCCACACCGGCACTGACAATTCCCTTCACACCTTCTTCCCGCAGCGCTTTTACCGGCGCGGCGGAAGCATTTGCATAGTTATAAACAATCCCGACATCCGGTAATGCACTGAGTTTACTGACATCAAATGCCGCGCCGGACTCACGCGGGACGGCAGCGTGATAATAAGTCACCTTACCGTCATGAATAAATCCCTGCGCACCTGCGTTAACAGCAGCAAATGCCTGAACCTCTGTTGTATTCATTTTAACAACATCGCGCCCGCTGATAACGCTGTCATTCATGACCATCAGAACACCACGATCCGCTGCCGATTTATCGGTGGCAAGGACAACCGCGTTATAGAGATTGAGCGGACCATCCGCACCCAGTGCGGTCGACGGACGCATCGCCCCCACCAATACGACAGGTTTTTTACACGCCGTAGTCAAATCAAGAAAATACGCTGTTTCTTCCAGCGTATCGGTACCGTGGGTAATAATAAATCCATCAGTCTTATCGCACGTCTGATTGATTTTATCCGCCAGCATCAGCCATACCCGGTCGTTCATATCCTGTGACCCGATATTCACGACCTGCTCACCGCTGAGGTTCGCCAGCGCCTTCACTTCAGGCACGGCATTAATCAGTGCATCCACACCGACTTTTCCTGCCTGATAGCCGGAAGAGGTTGAAGAATCCCCGCTGCCGGCAATCGTACCGCCGGTCGCCAGTATGGTGACGGATGGTAATGCCAGTGCCGGAGCCATAAATAGTGAGATCAATGTCGCCAATAATGCCTTATTGCTATTTTTCATGCCGTAAACCCCATTAATAAACAATATTTTCCAATAAATTATTAGCTTAAAAAGCAATAAGTGCGATATTAAAATGTGAGGTAGGGTAAATAATCATGAAAAAATATCGAAAATGGGATGGGTAGCAAAAAAACCAGTGATGAAAATAATCAGGAAGGAAATAAATCAGGGACACAGTAAACAATACCGATCCCGGAGAACGGACTATACCCAACGTCATTCAGGATGCAGGCTTTGCTTCGCCAACGAACCTGCAGTTTGAATGAATAAGGGTATAAAAATAATTGATTACATCAATCGCTTACCTAATGTCACCGACGGTTTTTCATTAAATAAGCGCTGATAATCTGTGGCGAACTGACCCAAATGCCAGAATCCCCACTGCATGGCGGCATCTTTGACTGTGGTCTGCTTTGAATACGGGCTTATCAGTTCACGGCGCACTGCATTCAGGCGGATGGTTTTCAGATACGCATTCGGACCAATTCCCAGCACCTGCTGAAAGGCATTCTGCAATGTGCGGCGGCTGACATAAAGCTCATTACACAATTCCAGCACAGTGACCGGCTCTGATGCATTTTCAAACAGATATTCGCGGGCTTTGGAGACCAGTTTCAGGTAGTTGACGCGGTTGGTGTAATGTTCATCCGCCACCGTACTGGCATCTTCCAGTAATCCCAGGAAAGAGGTCAGCAGATTGTGACTCAGCACGCGGCTGACATTCTGGTTACGTTCCTGCTCTATTTTTGCGTGCCAGAGTGCATGGCGGATATACTGCCAGATCGCTTCTTTTTTGAATGGATTCACACCGATTGCCGGATTTTCACTGAGCAGGTTCATCAGCCGTTCCGGGTTTTGCAGCACAACCGAATGTTTTTTCAGGATATCGTAGGAGATAACCAGGCCCTGGATATGATAATCATCCGGCGTGCTCAGCTCAAATTCTTTACCACCGGGACGCACGGCGATTTTCTGTTTGCACAGCATCTGATTGCCGATGTAACCGGTATTCTGCTGCTCTCCCGGAATACCAAACCAGAACGCGTTCGGCCAGACCATACAGGACTGGCGCAAAGAGAGGTTTGTGTATTCATGGAACACCTGAAGCCCGTCAAACAGGGTTTCTGTCAGTTCACCCTCGAACCGGCCCGGCGTAAGCTGATCATACAACTGCTGCCAAGCGGTGATAGCACAAGCCTGATCATAGGCATCATGGGTGTAGCGCTGGGTAAAATTCTGCTCGATCACAATAGGGCTGAGATCGCGGTCCTGTGGCACGTCATCATTAAGGTGATGTAAATCAGGCGTGATTTTCTTCATCAGTTTGTCCCCAAAATGAACGGCCGTCATCATATTAACCTGCGACCAGTTGCTGCCAGAAATCGGGATGAGGGTTAGGTACGACCATGCTGTAGACCAGCGCACCTTTATCAGAAGCTACCTGTGATGCCGCTTTTTTCGCGGTTTCGACATCTGCCACATCGCCGCTCATCACAAAGTAACACTTACCGCCAATACCATACGCCATGTGAAGACGTATTAACGTGACGCCGGCTGCTTTAACAGCAAAATCTGCCGCTTCAATGCAGGTCGCAACACTAAAGGTTTCCACTACTCCCACGGCTTCGCGGGCATTTACCTCTGTCACACCGCCGATAGCGGGCAGAACGTCAGGATGGATATTGCTGAGCAAAAATTCATCCACTACCTGTGCGCCACCTTTTTCAACACCGCACTGCATCGCCTGCTGCGCGGCTGCCACATCACCGCCGACCATGACAACATATTTGCCGGGGCAGACTGTTTTGCCCATCAGCAATTTTACATCGGCACTTTTCAGCATAAAGTCTGTCACTTCCATGCCTTTGGCGATGCTGGAAAGCTCAACCATCGCAATTGCGCTGTGCATATTTATTCTCTCTCTATCGTGACAGCGGTGCTGTCAATATGGCGGACTACACCACTGATACTGGCATGAACCGGTGCGCCCAGCGCTTTTTCCGGGATCGCGGCGATAAGCATACCGGCGGTAACTTTATCACCGGCACTGACCACAGGTACTGCCGGTGCGCCAATGTGCTGGCGCAGCGGAATAATGACCTGCTGCGGCGCGTAAATATCATCTGTCATCGGCGCTTTGTGCATGTACTGCGTCAGTTCCAGGCGGCGGACAAGCCGTTTTACCGGCAGCATCCGGTGTTGTGCCATCGGATCTTCCGGGCGCAATTCGCCTTCGTAGCGGATCCCTTCTTCGCGCAGCTTCACTTTCAGCATCTGATTCAGGCGCATCGGGGAGATTTCAACCGGGCAGGACCAGGCTTCACAAATCGCACATTCCGAGCAGGTCAGTGCTGCCACGACCGCTGACGGAGACGAAATTTGCTCGTAACCCACCGCGCGGACAATCAGGTGCGGCGGCAGTTCGTGACCTATAATATGGCGCGGGCAAAGCTCGGTACACATTCCGCACTGTTCGCACACTGTGCGCGCCTGGTTAATCACCGTGCGCTCTGAGCGCGTACGGCGCTGAATTAAAATATGATCGTCCGGCAGCACTAATAACCCGCCGGTCGTTTTGGTCACAGCATCATCGAGTGATGTCTGTAATTTTCCCATCATCGGCCCGCCGTTAATATAAGCAGGGTTACTGATGGTTACGCCACCTGCCAGCGCCAGCACTTCACGCAGTGAGGTGCCTACAGGGACGGAAAGCGTGACCGGATGATGAACCGCACCATTGACGGTTAAGACCCGGTAAATCACTGCCTGTTCTTTTTCAACGGCATACGCCACATTGATCAGTGTCTGGACGTTGCTCACCACCACACCAACCGCGAGCGGCAGTGCCGCAGGTGGTACGCGTCGTCCGGTTGCCAGCCAGATGGTGATCACTTCATCACCTGCCGGGTAGACATCCGGTAAAATATGTAGACGAAGGGTATCAGGCAGCCTGGCATTCAGGATATCAATAGCCGCCTGATATTTACCCTTTATGGCAATAATGCCTTCTTTTGCGCCGGTCGCCCGCATGGCATACAGCAAGCCACGGATCAGGGTATCAGCTTCACGGACAGCAAGTTGCTGATCCACCTGCAAAAGCGGCTCACATTCGGCCGCATTCACAAGGTAAATTTCAGCCTGCGCCGCCAGCTTAACGTGAGTCGGGAACCCCGCTCCGCCTGCGCCGACGACACCTGCATCCTGCACCCGCTGACGAATAATGTCGGGTCCGCACTCATGCAGACCCGCAGTCAGGTTACTCATCGCGGTTTCCTTCCTGTTTCATCCGGTAGCGACTGCCGCGTTTGCGCAGTTTTCCCTGTTTAAACAGGCTTTCCAGCGCATCGCGGCTCTCTTCAATCAGGCAACTGAAGTGCATAGCGGCTTCACCGGCGGTCACACCATGACGATGCTGTGCATTCGCGGTAAACGCCAGCAGAGCATCCGTATCCGGTGCATTTACGGCTTCAGCCACAGGTGCGGAAACCGGCGCGGCAACAGGTGCAGCCGCCGGTGCCGGAGACTGCGGTTTGACCTTAACCGGTACGCCGCTGAACCCGGTGACCAGCCATTCGGTATCACTGTCAGGGCGTCCGATCACTTTATGACCAACCACTTTGCCGGTGCGTGACGCGGCGGCAATGCCCGCATCAACAGCAGCGCGGCATGCCGCCAGATCGCCTTCAACAACAAGGGTCACCATCCCCGGGATCACCATTTCATAATTAAGGATGCGGACGTTGGCCGACTTGAGCATCGCATCCGCCGCATCAATGCCGGACACCAGACCGTACACTTCCAGTAATCCCAACGAATCGATCATGACCTCTCTCCTGTATTAATGACTGAACTGACTATACCCTTATTCATTCAGACTGCAGGTGCTTTGGCGGCGTGAAGACAGCCGCCTGCCTGCATCCTGAATGACGTCGGGTACTCCCGGACTCAGGCGCGCTGAATCGGGTTGCGGGCAATATCCAGAACCGCTTCGGTAAAGGCATTACACGCGGCCTGACATGCAGCCTGGCTGCCGGTCAGGAAGGCTGCTGAGTAGTTAGTTTCTGATGGCGGTGCCACATAGGTTGCTAACTGTACATCGGCGGCTTTCAGTGCGGCATCAATACCAAATGTCGCTTCCAGCGGCGGAGCCACCAGATACGCAATCGGGTCACCGGCACGGATTTTATCACCCGATAAATATGACCCGGTACGGGACACCAGATGCGCCAGAAATGCGGTATCTTCTTTGTCATTTGCCCAGCGGAATGCCGGACCTGACTCGATTGTTGCCATCATTGAGTCCAGACCCGCGCGTACTTCCGCAGGGTTCGGACCACCCAGCATAATCATCACTTCGCCGGAAGTCGGTGACGGTGAGTTTGACGCTCCTGCATACAGGGAGCGCCCGAATACCACTTCCACCATCGCTTGCTTGGTTGCTTCATCAGCAGCGATATACGCCACATCATCAGAGTCAACAGTGATAAGACCCAGACTGCGGATGTGTTTCGGTAAATTCAGTTCACGGCAGAAATCTTGCTGCACATTAGCAATCAGACGCATTGCAGTGATGTTCGGACGGATAAGATCTAATACAGGCATAGTAAATTCCCCGTTAGCGATTCATGTTGATGCCGGATGCTTTCTGCTCCAGCATACGTTTGGCTAAATCCACGATAACCGCGGCCGCTTCAACCGGTGGTGTACCGGAGCGGTGGATATTCGAGATACAGGTGCGGTCAGCTTCTACTGTGCCCGCAACCGTCGGTGAGTACACCGCGTAGCAGGAAAGACTTTCAGACTGTCCCAGACCCGGACGTTCGCCCACCAGCAGGATAACCACTTTCGCGCCGAGTATTTCACCGGCCTGGTCTTCAATCTTCACGCGACCATAGCGGACAAAGAACGGCGTGCCGACTTTCAGACCGGACTGCTCCAGACCTTTCATCAGCGGCGGCAGGATCTCATCATAGTTCGCTGTGACAGCATCCGTAGACAGACCATCAGAGATAATGACCTGCACATCCGGCGCCTGCACACACTTGGTTTTCAGCAGTTCGATGGATTCTTTATTCAGAATACGCCCCATATCCGGGCGGGTCAGATACTGGTTTTTGTCAGCAATTTCAGATTGCAGTTCCAGCAGATTCTGTTTTTTCACCCACTCAGCCGGGACTTCTTTCAGAACGGTATCTTTTGAACGGGAGTGATCTGCCAGGAAACGCAGCAGACTTTGTGTGCGCGGACGCACACCGGCACGACCGGAGCAGACACGTGAACCGGTGCTGTTGCGCAGTTCCTGTAACACTTCGGCGCGGTGCGGGTTCTGAACCCCGATCCACTGTTTTGCTTCCTGAGAGCCGAGATCTAATGCAACTGACTCAACAGAGGTATTACCCTGATTCAGCGCCGCATGTGTCGCCGCAGCAACCGCTTCTGCATTGGTACCCGTGTGCCCCATCTGAGCCATCACGCTGCGTACAATGTCATTAATTTGTTTTTGATCCATGATGATTTACCTCAACAATCAGAAGAACAGTGACGGGTCACCGGCACGGTTGGTAAGACGTCCGTTTTCCATCAGCCCCATCGTTTCCAGCCAGGCTTCGAATTCCGGCGCAGGGCGCAGACCGAGTAACTGGCGGACGGTGGCGATATCGTGGAACGCGGTAGTCTGGTAGTTGAGCATGATGTCATCACCCAGCGGCATCCCGATGATGAAGTTACAGCCCGCAGACGCCAGCAGGATCATCAGGTTCTCGTTGAGGTTCTGGTCTGCATCCGCATGGTTGGTGTAACAGCAGTCACAACCCATGGAGATACCGCTCAGTTTACCCATGAAGTGATCTTCAAGACCGGCACGGATGATCTGGCGGTCGTTATAGAGATATTCAGGTCCGATAAAACCAACAACGGTATTAACCATAAACGGATCGTAATGACGCGCCAGTCCGTAATTACGGGCTTCCATAGTGACCTGGTCAGCGCCGTAGTGAGCGCCTGCTGACAGCGCAGAACCCTGTCCGGTTTCAAAATAGAGGCAGTTAGGTCCGGCAATGCGGTTATACTGCGCGCCTACGTGGCGGGCTTCATCCAGCATTTCCAGCTCAACACCAAACTCACGCAGACCTTTTTCACTACCACAAATACTCTGGAAAATCAGACCGCCCGGCGCACCGCGCTTGATCGCTTCCATCTGAGTAGTAACGTGTGATAACACACAACCCTGTGTCGGAATGTCGTATTTGTCGATGATGCCGTAGATAGCATCCAGCACGCGGCTGAGGTTATCCACATCATCGGTGACCGGGTTGACGCCGATAACCGCGTCACCACAACCATAAGAAAGACCTTCATAGATTTGTGCAACAATACTCTGCACTTCATCACGGGTGTCATTCGGCTGTAAACGTCCGCTGAAGTGACCCGGCAGACCCATGGTGTTATTCGCACGTTTTACGACAGGAATCTTCTTCGCGCCGTAGATAAGGTCAGCGTTAGAGCAGATTTTCGCCACACCGGCGATAACTTCAGACGTCAGCCCTTTGCGCAGCAGGTTGATGTTATCAAGAGTCGTGGTGTCGCTCAGTACATGCTCGCGCAGGTCGCCGATAGTCCAGTTTTTGACACGGTTATATTCCGTCTCATTAATATCATCCTGGATAAGACGGGTAACACAGTCTTCTTCATACGGAACAACCGGATTATTGCGGACATCTGCAATAGTCAGGTCAGCGAGCACTTGTTTTGCCGCTACACGTTCCTGCGAGTTACTTGCCGCAACACCCGCCAGGATATCACCGGAGCGGAGTTCGTTAGCTTTCGCGAGGACGTCTTTGACGTCCCGGAACTGATAGGTCTGACCAAACAGCGTTGTTTTTAATTTCATATAACGTTCCCTCAGGAAGGAAATGCGAGTGATTTAACAGTAACAGGGACGACCGAACCGCTGAACAGCGGTGAGCCGATATCGATATAATCGCCCGTACGCGTAATAACTTCGTCAATGACAGCCAGTTCGCGGCCGTTCATCAGCGGGCGCAGCAGCATACCCAGCGCCTTACCAAAATCCTGACCGGCGATCACCAGCAGCGGCATGGTGTTCGGGTACATTTTTGTAAAGCGTTCCAGGGCATCAATGCAGAACTGCACCGAGGCGTAACTGGTCGGCAGAGAGTCCGGCAGAGAGAGTGCGTAAAGATCCTGCTGCGGATTAAGATCCATCTGCGTCAGGGCACGGCTCCAGGTATTGACCAGATCTTCATCATCCGCACGACCGAGTGCCGGGTGGACAACCGGGATATTGCGGATTGGCAAGGTGATGCTGTCCAGCCAGATAGTGCTGCCGGAGAGTGATAAGGTATGCGCACCGGCTCCGATAACTGTCGCGCGGACAGTCTGCGCCGGGGTCTGCATTGGTAATGCATTGAAATTGGCATCGCGGCGGATAGCCTGTGCCAGCAGAGGACCGATATCCCCGAAACGGAAATCATTACCGGTTTCAGGATTGCTGTAGCACTCACCGACACCGCCGGAAAGTGTGACTGCGTAATAGGAACTGTTTTCCGGCAAACCATCCGTCATCAGTAATTCACGACCTAGCGGCGATAACTTCCCGCTGATCACTTCATACAGCAGTTCACTCATGCGATCGGCAATGATATTGAGCTGTGCGACAGTCAGTGACATCGGATCTGTCTGCTCCCCGAAACAATCGCGGGCAATCAGACGACCGGGCGCATGCACATAACTGACACGCCCGTTGGTATCCGTTTCAAACAGACGCCCGCCGACATTCAGACAGGCAGAGCTGATAACATGACCGGCTTCGAACAGCACATAGTTTGCTGTGCCGCCGCCGATATCAATGTTCAGCACCCGCGCCATCTTCTGCTCAGAGAGTGTCTGTGCGCCGGAGCCGAAACCGGCAATCACCGATTCCAGATGCGGACCGGCAGTAGCTACCACGAAATCCCCCAGTTTCTGGGATAACGCCACCACAGCAGGACGCGCATTGCGGGTTTTTGCCGTTTCACCGGTAATGATGATGGCACCGGAATCTATCGTCGCAGGATCCATTCCGGCGGCGTTATATTGTGCCAGCACCAGCGCCAGCAGCTCCTCTTCACGCAGATGACCATCTTTGTCCACCGGCGTGAATAATATCGGGCTCTGCCAGATAATCGAGCGATCCACAAACTCATAGCGCGGCACCTGTGACACCGCCGCGCGGTTTACCAGAACAAGACGGGAGAAGATCACCTGAGTGGTGGTCGTGCCCACATCAATACCGACACTTAAGAGTTCGAGGGTTTTCATGCGCGGCTTTCCTCCGCTGCATTGTCAGCCTGTGCTTCAGCGTCTGCTGCGATATCTTCCTGCTCAATATTTTTCGGCATCATAATGATGGCAACAACAATCGCCGTAATACCGCCCACAATTTTGCCGACGATCATCGGGAAAATCATCGGTGCCATATTCGCTGCCACGAAACCTAAGTGGTCACCGAGTGCGAACGCCGCTGAAACAGAGAATGCGCAGTTAATGACTTTGCCGCGGGTATCCATGTTTTTCATCATGCCGAACATAGGGATGTTGTTCGCCAGTGTCGCGATCATGCCGCCGGCTGCAATATTGTTAATTTTCAGCAGGCTGCCGATTTTCATAAAGGATTTGTCAAACCAGCGGGTCAGCAGCAGCACCATTGGGTAAGCCCCTAACAGTACCGCAGAGATAGAACCGATAACTTCGATGGCGCGCATCACTTGTCCCGGTACATCCCCTTCTGTCATAAAGATTGGGTCCAGCCCCGGGATAATATCCCAGCCCACAGTGAATTTAGCCACCGCAGCCGCCAGGCCGATAGTAATGATGCCGACCAGGATTTTGGCGAAAATCTGGAAGCCGTTGATCATTTTTTCAGGGATAAATTTCAGACCCAGACAAACCAGCGCAGCCACAATGATCACGGGGATCATATTGACCAGTAACATGGTCATGCTGAAATCAACAATCTCGCCGTTATATTCAACACCGGAGAACTTCGCGACCAGTCCGCCCGCAATACAGCCAATCGGAATGGTGACAATACCCGCCAGCACACCGAGTGCCAGAAAACGACGGTCTTTTTTATCGATAATGCCGAGTGCAACAGGGATGGAAAACACCATAGTGGCACCCATCATGGAGGCTAACAGCACACCGGAATATAACCATGCTGCGGCGTCACCACCGGCAAGCTCTTTCGCGAGGAAGAAACCGCCCATGTCGATAGCCAGGATACTACCTGCAAATACTGACGGGTTCGCGCCCAGCATTTCATATACAGGGATAATGAGCGGCCCCAGCAACATGGCAATAACCGGTGCCAGCGCAGTCATACCGACCATTGCCAGACCCAGCGCACCCATTGCCATGAACCCTTCTTCAAACTGCTCACCGGAACCGGCAATGCCTTTCCCGACTTTACCCAGACCAATTTTACCGAGGATAGCTTCTGAACCGCCGAACTGATTAAAGATACGATCCACAGCGGCTATCAGCATAAAACTCATCATGATGTACATGATAATTTCGTTAATGCCCATACCTTACTCCTTCCGTGCCTGTCGCGCAGGCTGTTCTTATTTGACTCAGGCAGATTCGTAAATCGCCGCTATCTGAGCCGCTGTGACCGCACGCGGGTTGGTTTTGATGCAGATATCCTGCAATGCTGCTTTTGCAAAACCATCAAAATCCTCACGTTTCCCGCCCAGAGCCGGCAGCGTTTGCGCAAGTTCCACGTCGCTAATCAGTTGTTCCACGGCCCCGATGGCCTCTATGTCGGTCATCTGACGCTGAGTCAGGGCATGACCAATTTCGCTGTACGCCTGTTTGCACACCAGGCGGTTAAAACGCATCACCCACGGCAGCAGAATGGCGTTCGCCTTGCCGTGCGGAATGTTGTACGCCGCACCAATCTGGTGCGCCATCGCGTGACACAATCCCAGACCGGCATTGGAAAACGCCATACCGGCCATATAAGACGCCAGCATCATGTCTTCGCGTGCTTTAATATCATGACCCTGACCAACCGCCACCGGCAGGGCGTGGCTGATCATAGTGATCGCCCGCAACGCCAGCGCCTGTGTCAGCGGAGTGACATTGCTGGCAACATAGGCTTCGATGGCATGTGTTAAGGCATCGATTCCGGTCATCGCAGTGATGTGCGGTGGCACGCCGAGTGTCAGACAGGCATCGATAATGGCAAGATCAGGCAGTAACTGGCTGTGTGCCAGCACTTGTTTGATATGATTTTGTGCTTCAATAATGACGGAAACATTGGTGGCTTCAGAGCCTGTTCCGGCAGTGGTCGGGATAGCGATAAACGGCAGACGCGGATTCAGTGCCGCACCCGGCATTAAATTTGCCAGCGGCAGACCGGGATTCGCTGCCAGAACAGCAACTGCTTTTGCTGCATCGAGAACAGAACCGCCGCCGAGGGCGATGATCCCGTCACATTTCACTTTCAGCAGATGCTCAACAGTATTGAAGACATCTTTGTCCATCGGCTCACCCGGCGGGCACGACCAGATTTCATAGGCTATGCCGCTGCGGGTCAGATTACGTTCAAGCACGTCGGTCAGTCCGGCCTGTAATAACATGCCGTCAACCATAATGAAAACGTGCTTAATACCGCGCTCAGCGAGAACATCCCCGCTGCGCCCGACCGCACCCGGACCGATTAATGTGGTTGGCGGAACAGAAAATTCGCGCACCTGACGGGCATTGACCAGGTCAAGTGCCTGATAGATTGCGGACTGCATCGCGTCCGCAGGTAATTTATTATCCGGCATGATGCTTTTCCCCCTGAGATACACCGCAGACGGCAATCGCCAGCGGCGTCATAAAGATAGATTGCTGTGGTAGTACTACATTAAGATGCGGGAAACGCGCCTGAAACAACGGCTGCACACCGGGCTGCATACAAGAGCCGCCCGCCAGCCAGAGTTCGGTCACATCTTCACCGCGAATATGATGTTCAACGATGTCCGTCATTTTCTCGTATACAGGACGGATCACCGGCCAGATACTTTCACCGCGCTCACGTTTCATCTGCTCAGCGACTTCCAGTTCAATACGCTGATTACCCGCCAGGGTCAGAGAAATATGATGTCCGCCGGTCGCTTCATCACCGGAACGGACAACCTCCCCGTTCTGCACGATAGCAATGCCGGTGGTGCCCCCGCCGATATCAACAACAGCGGCTTTATCCAGCCCCATCATGTCAGCAACCGCAGACGGCTCATCCAGCACTTTTGAAACAGTAAGCCCGGCTGATTCCAGCACATTGACTGAAATGCGCGGGTCGGTTCCCGGCGGAAAAGAAGTGGTGGCGACCTCAAACCGGAAACCTAACTGTTTTTCCAGCGTATCCAGATGTTTATTGACGATAGTTACCGCACCGAAGAAATCCCAGACAACGCCGTCACGGACAACATCTGCCCAGTCGAGGCACACCGCGACCGGCTGACCTTCTGCATTGACCACCATGGACACCACATCACAGGTGCCGAGATCAATCCCCAGCCATAACGGCGCATCTTTCTTCTCATCCGTTGCCGGCTGATTACAGATTGTCGCTGCCTGCTGTAAGCGTGATGCCAGCCATTCCTGATTGCGTTGAACCATCGGTTCCTCCGGTTTTAATAAAAAAGGCGGTGAGATCGCAGATCTCACCGCAGTCGCTTACACGATGCGGAACGAATCCACCATGGTGCAGCGGCGCAGACGAACAAATGTCCGCGCACAGGTCACACCTTCACCGGTTGGTGTGGTGATCGTCATGGTTGTCCAGCCTTCACCGCCCAGACCCAGCCCCGCAATACACGGTCCGTTTTTCACGAAAATACTGGTGTCGATGGCATTTGCCATGCGGTTCAGGTTACTGATGTTATTGGAATGCATTGCTGCTGTATGATGGCAGCCGCCTTCCAGTTTC
This sequence comes from Morganella psychrotolerans, assembly GCF_001676155.1. Taxonomy (GTDB): domain Bacteria; phylum Pseudomonadota; class Gammaproteobacteria; order Enterobacterales; family Enterobacteriaceae; genus Morganella; species Morganella psychrotolerans. The sequence goes on from NZ_LZEW01000023.1 coordinate 344,829, forward strand.
ACCGCCAGATCGATTGCCTGATCCACATCTTTCACACGGATGATTGGCAGAACCGGCATCATCAGTTCAGTGACGGCAAACGGATGTTTGCAATCCGTTTCTGCGATCAGCAGACGGGTATCCGCCGGAACTGTCATGCCGATAGCGGCAGCAATTTTCGCTGCATCACGACCAACCCAGTCACGGCTTACGGTGCCGTGTCCGTTCTCATCCACATTTTTCAGCAGAACAGGGATCAGTTTTTCGCTCTGCTCACGGGTCAGTAATACCGCGTGGTTACGCTGCATTTCTGTGACCAGCTTGTCGGCGATACTGTCAACCGCGATCAGCACTTTTTCATCAGCACAGATGATGTTGTTATCAAATGATGCGCCGTGAACGATAGCTTTTGCCGCACGTTCAATATCAGCCGTTTCATCAACAACCACCGGCGGGTTACCGGCACCGGCTGCGATCAGACGTTTGTTCGTGTGTTTACGGGCAGATTCAACAACTGCATCACCGCCGGTCACGACTAACAGACCAATTCCGGGGTATTTGAATAAACGCTGCGCGGTTTCAATGTCCGGATTTGCAACAGTAACCAGCAGGTTGTTCGGACCACCTGCGGCGACAATCGCCTGATTCAGAACAGTAATAGTGCGCTGTGATACTTTCTTTGCTGCCGGATGCGGTGCGAAGACCACACTGTTACCGCCCGCGATCATACTGATCGCATTATTGATTGCGGTTGCCGCCGGGTTAGTTGACGGCGTAACAGAGGCAATAACGCCCCACGGTGCATTTTCAATCAGGGTCAAGCCACGGTCGCCGGTTAAGACTTCCGGACGCAGACACTCAACACCCGGTGTACCGCTTGCCTGTGCTAAGTTTTTTGCCAGTTTGTCTTCCACGCGACCCATGCCGGTTTCTTCAACTGCCATAACAGCCAGTTCACGGGCATGTTCAGCAGCAGCATGACGGATAGCATCGATGCAACGTTTGCGCATTTCGACGGTTTTTAATGATTTTTGTGCTTCTTTTGCGGCAAGTACGGCGTCATCTAATGAGTCGAAAACCCCGGAACCATTATTCTGTGAGGCTGACGCCTGCTGTGGTGCTGCTGATGCAGCCGGTTGTGCGCCTGCACTCATGCTGGCCAGAACTGCTTTGACCACATTTTCAATTTCTTTCTGATCCATATTCACCCACGCCTCTTTCTGTGACTCGTTGCAGCGATTTATTTATGAAAAATCACCTGACTTTCCATAACGGCCTCGTCCACAATGCCGATGATGCTGAGATCAACCGGTGATGCTTCTTTGTTCTGAGCACGCCGCGCCGAGCTTCCGCTGACGATCAGCACCCATTCACCATTACCCGCACCGATACTGTCGGTTGCGACGGCCACCTCACCGTTTGGATTCCCCTGGCGGTCAATCATTTCCACCAGCAGTAATTTGTCGTGATCCAATCCGGGATGACGCACGGTGCACACGATCTGTCCGATAACAACAGCGAGTTTCATGTTCACCTCCTTTCTATTTCAGCAGCCTGAATACAGCCGGCTACGGATTTCAGGTAAAAAAATCCCCTGCCGTCTGAGTGACAGCAAAAAAACCGGGGAGATTAAATAAGCGTGGCGTCAGATCTACGCCACGCTAACAACAATTAATCGATAGATTGATCGCTGGACATTTTGATAGGAAATACTTCTTCCAGGTCACCGTGCGGACGCGGAATAACGTGTACAGAAACCAGTTCACCGATACGCTGAGCTGCTGCTGCACCTGCGTCGGTAGCTGCTTTACATGCTGCAACGTCACCGCGCACCATAGCTGTTACCAGACCGCCGCCGATTTGTTTAACACCGACTAATTTAACGCGTGCTGCTTTGACCATCGCGTCAGATGCTTCGATTAATGCAACCAGACCCTTAGTTTCGATCAGTCCTAATGCTTCCATGATATCTTCCTCTCATTGAGATCCCATCAGGGACCGGTTTAAATAACGTTTTCTGCTTCAGGGCGGAGAACAGGTTGTTCTGCCTGAGCTAACTGTGTTTGTGCTACCAGCACCAGTTCAATGATGTCGCGGGCATTACAGCCGCGCGATAAATCATGTACCGGTGCGTTTAATCCCTGAATCAGCGGGCCGAGAGCCCGGTAACCGCCAAGACGCTGGGCAATTTTGTAGCCGATATTACCGGCTTCCAGTGACGGAAAGACCATGACATTTGCGCGGCCTTTTAACTCACTGTTTGGCGCTTTTTTTGCAGCAACATCCGGAACAAACGCCGCATCAAACTGCAATTCGCCATCCACCTTTAACTGCGGTGCGCGTGCGTGGATCATTTCTACTGCCTGTTGCACCATTGCCACATTCGGGTGTTTGGCACTGCCTGCGGATGAAAACGATAACATTGCGACGCGCGCGGTTTCGCCGGTGATTGCGGTGAAGGTTTCAGCACTGCTCAGCGCGATATCCGCCAGTTGTGCTGAAGTGGGTTGAGGTACGACACTGCAATCTGCAAAACCGAGTACATTGCCTTCCGTTCCCGGCGGCAACATAATGAAAATTGAGGATAATGTTTTAACGCCCGGCTTCAGACCAATCACTTTCAGTCCGGCGCGCAGTACGGCAGCCGTTGACGAGATATTCCCCGCCACACACAGATCCGCTTTTCCGGCAGCAACCATTGCAGCGGCAAACCAGAGCGGCTGGCGCATAGCTTTATCCGCATCTTCCGGCGCTTTTTCGCCGAGACGTTCGGTTACCGCAGCAGCAAATTCAGCCCGCCATTCATCGGCATTGTCCGGGTCAATCGTGCTCAGTCCGTCCATAATGACACCCGTGCGCAGTGAGAAATCACGCAGTGCAAACGGGTTTGCCAGCAGAACCGGCTCAGCCAGACCATTTTGTTTCAGGTAACGCGCCGCGTGGATAACCCGCTCATCCAGTGCATCCGGCAGAACCACCCGTGGCGGGTTCTGTTTTGCCTGTTGACGACATCGTTCAATGAGCATGTGTTTCTCCTTTGGTCAGCGCCTGTTTCAGGGCTTGTGTGGTCATAAAGCCGCCTTCGCGGACCACCATCACCATCAGGACATAGACCGCACTTGAAAGGCGGTTGAGCGCCTGCATAATGTCCGGACGGATAACCTGAAAATAACAATCGATATAAATACGCGCGGCACTGACTTCTGTTTCACGGACTTTGGTCCGCAGCAGATTGAGTATTGCGGAATCACGCCCGTGGCTCACATCCGGAACAATATGGTCGTGACCCAGGTATTTCAGCGGGTTATGAGAGAGCTTATGCAGCTCATCCGCACTCAGGTCAGCAATACGCTGGTCGTCTAACGGCTCGTTCAGTGCATCGGCACGCATAATGTTGCCGAGAACAGAGCGGATATCTGCCAGCCAGCCTTTCAGCGGCGTTTGGGCAAATTCAGTCTGTAACCAGACCGCTTCTGCAATGGTTGCATCCAGCGCGGCACGGAATGCCAGACGCGGATCATTTTTTGCCACCATAGTGTGACCATTCAGATGCGTCAGGGTATCGGGCTTTTTCGCCACCGGCTGATGGCACAGCTCGCAGGCGGCAACATCCGCTTTATCTTTACTGGTTAATCCGTGTACCGCTTTCAGATCAGGAACCGCTGTTTCGGTTTTACCGGACGCATCCGGTTTTTCCACAAACAGACGACCTTGTTTATCCTGAAATTTCACCTGTAAACGACGGCCTTCGATCAACTCACGGGCAGACGGCGTCATACGGCTGTCCGCAGGCAGATGAATTTCACTGCCTTCACTCAGGGTAAAGTTGTCGCGCAGCCAGTCTTCAGTGATAAAGGTCATGGCGATACTCCTCAGCACTCCTGCCAGTTAGCCGGCCAGGCCACATAGAGGAAACGGACGGTGGAGGTTGTTCCGAACTCAATAGCAGAGCCTTTCGGAATAAACATCACGTCACCGGCTTTCGCTATCATGGTTTCGCCTTCATGGCGCACATGCAGCTCACCTTCCAGTACCAGATCCACTTCATCGTAATTGAGTGTCCACGGGAAGAAGCCTTTGTCCCACTGCATAAAACCGGCAGCCATGCTGCTGTTATCCTGCGCGGTGATTAAATCAGCAATCCCGACACGGTGCGGACCTGCGCCGTCAAAATTACCGAATTTTACCGAACTGCTGTCGACAACTTTAATGCCGCCTTTGCCGGTAACACTGCGGTAGCTCTGGGTATTCGGGGTATCGGTGTTTTCATCTGCGGCAGGTTTGAATGCCGCCACTTTTGCTTTGATCTGCGCCATGCGCTCCTGAACCACTTTATCAACCAACTGGGCGATCAGGGTTTCAGTCACATTACCGGCGGGCAGTTGTGCAATAATGCATTCGCGGATTTTCTGCCGCTCTGCGGATGAAATATTGGGTTCTGTTCCGGCGGTTGCTGCAACCGGTGCGGCTGTCGGCGCGGTATTTTGTGCCGTCGTCACTTCGCAGATGGCAAAACCCAATTGGTCAGCCACGACATGGGCTTCCGGGGTGATAATGCTATCTTTGAGCACAACTTCGAGACGGGTTTTGCCCGCTGCGTGTGCATCCCGGATGTCATTGGCCGTTATTAATTTCTTCATCGGATATTCCTCTTATTGGCTGTCGAGTGAGGCCAAAAACTGTTTCACTGGCAGAATGTCGTCAGGATTCAGGCTGTTGATAGCAAACATCGGTTCTTCAAAGCCGCGCGAGGCCAGAAGTTCACGGGTTGCCGGCACATCTGCATCGGCTGCATCAATTTTGCTGATCACGGCAAAACGGCGCATGTGAGAGTAGATGTCCAGTAATCCGGACGGAATACGGCACTCCGGATTGTTTGCTGCGTGGACGTAGATCAGAACATCACAGTCTGCCAGCGTATTAATCAATGCATGGTAGAGACGGGGATGGCTGAAATATTCACCCGGTGTATCAACACGACCTTCTTCATTGAATTCAATCGCCTGTGTTTTACGTGCGAGATCAAAATCACCCTGCAACGCATTGAATAATGTCGTTTTTCCGGCTCCCACATCACCCACAAACACAATTCGTTTCATTCAGACGGCATCCTTAACTGCACCCGGCTAGCTGCGGGTGATATCACAAATAGCGTATTTGAGGAGTTGGCTCAGCCCGCGTACAGTCTGAATCAGGGCTTCTTCTACCGCCCCGGTTGAGCCGTAAATCACCAGCGCACCGGTAAAACGGTCAAGAAAGCCGATTTCAACACCGGCGGCTTTGGTGGCAATATCACCGGCAATCATGGCGGTTTCGCCGGGTGTCAGCGTCATAATGCCGATGGCTTCGGCGCCGGGAACCCCGATTTTTTTAGCCAGATCCGGGCTGGGATGCGCAATCAGATGCGCCAGGGTTACCTGTTTACCGGGAACAAATTCCTGGATGATACGTTCCTTTTCCATCGCACTCTCCTCATAAGAATTAATTCAATCCTAGTCATACTCTTAAAAAGGGGATAACAAAAATCGGCAAGCACGCCTAAAAGTTGAAACAGATCACTAATTGACAGAAATGTTAATTTGTAACATGCAGAGATCATGGAGAGGAAATAGTGAGGTTTCATCATGACTGTATTGTGACAAAAAAGATAAATCGGCAGGAAATAACGGAAATACATATTATCAATTACATATAGATACGTAGTTTGGTGGGTTATTTATTTATTACTGAATACAATTACGTTTATGAACAGCAAATATTTATCGGATAGTGGATTGATCTGTTATTTTCCCTGTCACCGGGAAGTATCAGAATGTGAAGTATCTCCCAAATTGACACTTATCCCGGGGTTCCTCACTTGCGCGCACAATGCGACTCACGTAACTTACAATGAATTTGGTTTAAACCAAAAAAATAAATAATATGAAAAACACACAAACAGCAGCTGACCTTGCCAGAGAAAAATTAGAAATACTGCTCACTGACGGTGTAATTACACCCGGCGATAAATTACCTGCTGAGCGCCCGCTGACGGAACAACTCGGTGTTAACCGGATGTCACTGCGCCAGGCATTGCTGAGCATGGAAAGTGACGGGAAAATTTTCCGCAAAAACCGCAGTGGCTGGTTTGCCGCGCTTCCGCGATTTAATTACAACCCGAAATCACCCGCCAGTTTTAATCAGGCGGCGAGAGCACAGGGGCGGGAGCCATCATGGGAATACAGCGATAAATCACTGATAACCAACCCGCCTGCGGAAATAGCTGAAAAACTGGGGCTTGCGCCGGGAGAGCCGGTTTATTGCATCTGTGGCTGGGGCGCGCTCGACGGGCACAAAGTATTCTGGCACCAGACGTATATCAACCCGGCAGTCGGTCCCGGATTTACCGACAAACTGGATAATCACTCTTTTGCCGCTATCTGGGAAGAGGAATACCACATCACCACCACCACGGCACGCCTGGCATTTAAACCTGCCCGTATGCCTGAAGCGGCCAGTAAAGAAATCGGCTGCACCGCCAATTCGCCGGGGATCCGGGTCGAAAAATACCGCTGCGATTCTGCACATAATATTGTTCAGATAGATATCGAATACTGGCGCTTTGAATCTGTTAATTTTTTTGTTGAGCTTTGAGATAAGGAAATATACCCATGACATCAGATGAAGCCCGCCGGATTATTGAACGTGCAGATAATTTGCCACTGTATCTGCACGCGTATGCTTACCACCTGAATATGCGTTTTGAAAAACTGCTGCCAGGCGATCTTCTTGATATTGCACACGAGCATAATTTGCCGGGTGTCAAAATACATGTGCTGGATGGTGAAACACAATCGCTGTCCACCATGAATGACGAAAAACTGGCAGAGTTCGGCGAAAAAGCAACGCGTTATAATCTCGATATTAATATTGAAACCAGTGCGTCAGACAATAAAACCCTTGATGACGCTGTCAGAATTGCCCTGAAAACCGGCGCAAGTTCTGTCCGTTTCTATCCGCGTTATGAAGGTGCTCTTTCTGACGTGTTAAAAACCATTGCCGCCGACCTGTGTTATCTCAAAGAACATTATCAGCACAGCGGCCTGACATTTGTCCTCGAACAACATGAAGATTTAAAAAATCATGAATTGGTTGAGCTGATAAAAAAATGCCGGTTTCCCGCAGCTTACTCTGTTATTTGATTTCGGTAATATGATCAATGCCTGCGAATTGCCGATGGATGCGCTGTCTGCCATGCAGAGACACATCACTCAGGTGCATATCAAAGATGCGGTGATCCTGGAAGAAGGACAGGGTTTCGGTCATAAAGCCTGCCGTTCCGGCGAGGGAAATCTGCCGTTTAAAGAGATGCTACAGGCATTGATATGCCTGGGCGAAGAGCGTCCGCAGGTCATTTCTTACGGGCTGGAAGAAGAAGTTGATTATTACGCACCGGCATTCCGTTTTGCAGATGAAGTTGCCGACCCGTGGATCCCGTGGCGTCAGATGAGTGAAACACCGCTGCCGGAAAATGAAATCAGTGCCCGTTTAGCCCAGGAAAAAGAGGATGCCATTAATCAGATTCGTTATGTCCGTAAAATAATAAATGAAATTAAAGCAGAGGCCATTCTATACTCTAAATAATTCCGGATGCATGTAGGCGACAAGTGAAGATAGACGGGGAACATAGATAAACTATGTGACCTGGCGAGCTGAACGCAGTCAACACCCGAGCATCCTGAAGTATGACGAGTATAAAAAAATAAAAGAATAAAACAACTACCTGTTCTATACACAGCAAACTCTTAAAATAACAATTCACACTGGCTGAAAAAGTAAATTACTTTTCAGGCGGGAGGCACTATGCTTGATAAAAAAAAGATGGGCAATATTCAGCTTATTAGTTTTATGCGGCGGTACTATATATAAACTGCCTTCACTTAAAGATGCATTTTATATTCCGATGCAGGAATTCTTTCATCTGACCAATGGTCAGATAGGTAATGCGATGTCGGTAAACTCCGTCGTCACTACCATAGGTTTCTTTTTATCTATCTATTTTTCAGATAAATTGCCCCGCCGCCTGACAATTTCATTTTCATTAATAGCAACCGGGTTACTGGGTATTTACTTATCCACTATGCCGGGCTATTGGGGGATATTATTTGTCTGGGCATTATTTGGTGTTACCTGTGACATGCTCAACTGGCCGGTATTATTAAAATCCGTCAGTTTGCTGGGTAACAGCTCGCAACAAGGACGAATTTTTGGTTTCTTTGAAACCGGTCGCGGCGTTGTCGATACCATTGTGGCGTTTTCCGCACTGGCGGTATTTACCTGGTTCGGCAGTGGTTTACTGGGTTTTAAAATGGGGATTTTATTCTATTCCGGCATGGCTATTCTTGTTGGTGGCGTTATCTTCCTGTTCCTGAAAGATGACAAAACCGTTGTCACAAAAGAAATAACCAAAGAAGAAAGCACAGAGAAAAAGCCGGGCGTGGGCGCAGTATTAAAAGACGGTACAGTGTGGCTTATTGCCCTGAGTATTTTCTTTGTCTATGCCGTCTATTGCGGATTAACCTTTTTTATTCCGTTCCTGAGTAATATTTATGCACTGCCCATCGCGTTAGTCGGTATTTACGGTATTCTGAATCAATATTGCCTGAAAATGGTCGGCGGTCCTATCGGCGGGTTAATTGCTGATAAAATATTAAAATCACCAACCAAATACCTGTTCTATACCTTTATTCTCAGCGTCATTGTATTAGTCATCTTTATTTTCCTGCCGCATGAAAGTATGCCGGTTTATTTAGGCATGGTGTGTACGCTGGGCTTCGGAACCATCGTCTTCACGCAACGCGCTATCTTCTTTGCACCTATCGGTGAAGCCAATATTAAAGAGTCCAATACCGGCTCTGCCATGGCGCTGGGCAGCTTTATCGGCTACGCACCTGCCATGTTCTGCTTCAGTCTGTATGGTCATATTCTGGATATCTACCCGGGCATAACGGGCTATAAAATCGTCTTTGGTTTAATGGCATTATTTGCTTTCTGTGGTGCTTTTGCTTCCGGTATTTTAATTATTAATATTAAAAAGCGTAAGGCGCGGGCTGAATTAGCTGCACAGTAATAAATAACTTACGCTTTCGGATACCGGTTATGCCGTTGACTATTCAGCGGCATAACCGTAGCCACATCTACCACCTGAGAGGTATTGACAAAAAATAATCATATCTTTGTTTTACATTGGCTGAATTGATTAAGCTGCATTTGATATACATCAATGAGAAAAACCCTGATCGCCGTATTTTTAGCCTTAATCCATACAAAATATGAGGCTTAAATGAGCAACGTCAAGTTAGCGATAATCGGTAACGGCATGGTGGGGCATCGCTTTATTGAAGAACTGACCGATAAAGCCGGAAGCGGACATTTTGATATTACCGTTTTTTGTGAAGAGCCGCGCGTAGCCTATGACCGGGTGCATCTTTCCTCTTACTTTTCCCATCACACGGCGGAAGAGCTGTCCCTCGTTAAACCGGGGTTTTATGAAAAGCACACTATCACCGTACTGACCGGCGAGCGGGTAATCACCATTAACCGGCAGGAAAAAGTGCTGCACACCAATACCGGGCGCACCGTCCATTACGACAAATTAGTGATTGCCACCGGATCGTACCCGTGGATCCCGCCTATCAAAGGCAATGATACGCAGGACTGCTTTGTCTACCGGACGATAGAAGATCTCAATGCCATTGAAGCCTGCGCCCGCCGCAGCCGCAAAGGTGTGGTTATCGGCGGCGGATTATTAGGGCTGGAAGCCGCCGGAGCACTGAAAAACTTAGGTATTGAAACCCATGTAATCGAGTTTTCGCCGGTGTTAATGGCGGAGCAGCTTGATGCACTGGGTGGTGAGCAACTGAAACAAAAAATTGAGCGGATGGGTGTGACCGTTCACACCCATAAGAATACCGCAGAAATCACCCGTTCAGACAGCGGCAACAGCCGTAAGATTCTGCACTTTACTGACGGATCGTCGCTGGAAGCCGATTTTGTCGTATTTTCCACCGGGATCCGCCCAAGGGATAAGCTTGCCCGTCAGTGCGGGCTGGTTGTTGCCGAACGCGGCGGTCTGGTGATTAATGACCAGTGTCAGACTTCTGACCCGGATGTCTATGCCATCGGCGAATGTGCATCGTGGCACGGCAGAACCTACGGACTGGTGGCCCCGGGCTATAAAATGGCACAGGTCGCGGTTGATAGCCTGCTGGGCAGTGATAATCAGTTTACCGGCGCAGATATGAGTGCAAAACTGAAACTGCTGGGTGTGGATGTCGGCGGGATCGGGGACACACATGGCCACGAAGAAGGTTGCCACAGCTATATTTATCTGGATGAAGCTAATGAGGTGTATAAACGCCTTATTGTCAGTAAGGATAATAAATATCTGCTGGGAGCTGTGCTGGTAGGTGATACTGAAGATTACGGTACTTTACTGCAATTGGCACTGAACCGTATCGAACTTCCGGAAAATCCGGATACATTGATCTTACCGGCTCATGCAGGCAGTAAACCGGCTATTGGTGTTGAATCCCTGCCTGACAGTGCGCAGATTTGCTCCTGCTTTGATGTCACCAAAGGTGACATTATTCAGGCCATTCAAAACGGCTGCCAGACAGTCGCCGCTATCAAAGCACAAACCAAAGCCGGCACCGGCTGCGGTGGCTGTGTTCCGCTGATAACGCAGGTACTGAATGCCGAACTGACTAACCTGGGTATTGAGGTTAATCATCATCTTTGTGAACACTTTGCATATTCACGCCAGGAGCTGTATCACCTGATCCGCGTGGAAAAAATAAAGACCTTTGATGACCTGCTGAAAAAATACGGCGAAGGTTATGGGTGTGAAGTATGTAAACCAACCATCGGCTCTCTGCTGGCGTCCTGCTGGAATGATTATATCCTGCGGGATGATTTGGTTTCCCTCCAGGATACCAACGATAATTTCCTCGCCAACATACAAAAAGACGGCACATATTCCGTGATCCCCCGCTCACCGGGCGGAGAAATTACCCCGGCGGGTTTGCTTGCTGTCGGTACCATTGCACAGGAATACAATTTATACACCAAAATTACCGGCTCTCAGCGTCTGGCAATGTTTGGCGCACATAAACAGGATCTTCCGGCTATCTGGGAAAAACTGATTGCCGCCGGGTTTGAAACCGGGCATGCCTACGCCAAAGCACTGCGTATGGCAAAAACCTGTGTCGGGTCAACCTGGTGCCGCTTCGGTGTCGGGGACAGTACCGGGCTGGGTGTTGAACTGGAACACCGCTATAAAGGCATCCGCACACCGCATAAAATGAAATTCGGTATCTCCGGCTGCACCCGCGAATGCTCAGAAGCACAGGGAAAAGATATCGGGATTATTGCCACAGACAAAGGCTGGAATCTGTACGTCTGCGGTAACGGCGGTATGAAACCACGTCACGGCGATCTGCTGATGGCAGATCTCGATAAAGAGACACTGATAAATTATATCGACCGGTTTATGATGTTTTATATCCGTACCGCGGATAAACTGAACCGGACATCCACCTGGCTTGAAAGCCTGGAGGGCGGCATTGATTATCTGCGCGATGTGATTGTCAGCGACAAACTCGGGCTGAATACCCAACTGGAGCAGGAACTGACCCATCTGCGCAACAAAGTCATCTGCGAATGGCAGGAAACCGTGGATAATCCGCACGCACGTCAGCGCTTTAATCACTTTATTAACAGCCCGCTGCCGGACCCGGATGTACAAATAGTCAGTGAGCGCTTACAACATCGCCCGGCCCGTCCTGAAGAGCGGATAGCCGTAACACTTATCGGGGAGGAGTAATGATGAGCCACTGGATAACAGTATGTCAGATAAGTGATATCACGCCGGGAACCGGCGTTTGTGCACTGGTAAATGGAGAGCAGGTTGCGCTGTTCCGCCCTTACAATGACGACCAGATTTTTGCATTAAGCAATATTGACCCCTTTGCAAAAGCCAGTGTGTTGTCACGCGGGTTAATCGCAGAACATGACAATGAATTGTGGATTGTCAGCCCGCTGAAAAAACAGCACTTTCGCTTAACGGATGGTCTGTGTCTTGAGGATGCCGCCTATTCTGTTGCTCATTTTGCCGTACGGACAGAAGGTGGAGCGATCCGTATTCATACGGCACCACAGCAATAAAAAACACAAAAAGCGGTACGGATAATATGTATTACCGTACCGCACTTACAGTGGCGGCGTTTATAGCCTGTCAGTCCACAGAAACCACGACATTATCATAACGGCTGCGGTCTGCCTGTATTTCACTTTTATTACTGTCTGAAATACTATCCATATCACCAACAATACAAATATGCCGTGCCAGATAACGGGCATGACGGATATCGGCGTAAGCGGAGCCAAATCCCAGGGTACATATTATCAGCAGGAAATTACTCAGGATCAGAAATAAATAAGACAGATACGTCATATTACAGCGAAAGCGCAGATTGCCCAGAGTCATTGAATTAATAACATATGTCCAGCAGGACACCCGGAAATAGATACCGGCAGTCATCGCACCGCAAAAAAACAACAGATAGAACAGCGAAATTTTTATTATCACCATCGCGCGGAGATTTTCTGTCCACATTTCCTGCGGGATCATCATCAGAAAAGTCAGGTCACTCAGTTGTGAAAACCCGGCTGCCACAAACGGCGATAACAATAATACCGTGATCAGGCTTATCAGCATCAGCCGTTTATACGACAGGCTGAGTGAAAATGCAGTTTTGTTATATGAAAGATTATTAACCAGTAATTCACAAAGCTGTTTGCCCTGCACCGACCAGATAAGAAATAATCCGGTCAACGGTATGACACTGGTCGTCAGCATCAGGCTGAATACATCATCAACCGCCGGTCCGGTGGATACTTTTACATACCACTGCGAAAACATCACGCTGCACACCATTGTCACGACAAGCAGCAGAACCGGAAGAATTAATACCACCAAATAAAGGCGCATGTAATGACACTGGTAGGCGAAACGGTGTTCCCGGAAGGACGTATTACGTACATTAAAATGCCACAACCGGATCAGGGCGTAAGGCATCAGGATAATAACAACAAGCATCATCAGTAATCCCAATGTCGGAGATACCGATGTTAAAACCGGGATAAGCAGCAGCAATACGCCGGTAAGAATAAAACCGAATAAAATTTCTGTCGGTTTTGCATGATATTCAAAGCGGGTATGGTTAATTTCAGTGGCATTCATAAAATAACGCCGGCGACTGACCATCGCCCAGGGGAGGTAAATACCTAAAGTCAGTATGCAAAATATGATATTTTTCAGCCAGAGTGAGAAATAATCACCGGTCTTTCCGTGGAATATCACATTATTAATCGTTTGATCAGGCAGCAGTGATTTTTGTTTATTAAACGCGTCGGTACTCAGTGCAATATTATCGTCCATCCATGATATCCCATAAATTTATAGCGTAGCCCGATTATGACATTTAACTTAAGGTTGCACACTGTGCTATTTCGCAACAATAAAAAAAAACGCAAAAGGCGGAGGTCCTTTTGCGTTTCACTAACAACACATTTGTTTTACGGGCGGTACGGATAATATGTCTTACCGTACCGCTCTGACTGCATTATGTTGCGCTCTCAGTGGTCAGGCAGTGGTTGCCTGCGACACCGGAGGTTCAATAATAGTCTTTGGTTTACCACGGCAGCCTTCACCATAGTGCTCACCTTCCCAGCGACCAACCATTGCAGCACCAATCGCATTACTCATCACGTTAGTGGCTGAACGACCCATGTCGAGGAATGGATCCACACCCATCAGCAGTATCAGACCTGCTTCCGGTATGTTGAACTGGTTAAGTGTCGCCGCGATAACCACCAGAGATGCACGCGGTACACCCGCCATCCCTTTGGATGTCAGCATCAGAATCAGCAGCATGGTAATCTGCTCACCCATTGTTAAGGTGATATTACATGCCTGTGCGATAAAGATAACTGCAAATGAACAGTAAGCCATTGAACCGACAAGGTTAAAAGAGTAACCGATAGGCAGTACGAAGCTGGCAATTTTGTTGGAAACACCGAACTCTTCCAGTTTTTCCAGGGTTCCCGGGAATGCAGCTTCAGAACTTGATGTGGTGAATGCCAGCAGTGCCGGTTCAGTAATATTTTTAGTCAGACGGAAGATACAACGGCCAACAACCAGAGCAGCCAGACCAATCAGAATGAACCACAGCATCGCCAGTGTGAAGTAGAATTCACCCATGAAGATACCGGCACTGACCAGAACACCCAGACCACGTTCTGCGATCATGCCCGAAATCGCGGCAAATACAGTCAGCGGTGCAAACAGCATGACATAGCCGGTTAATTTCAGCATCAGGCTGACGAGGGATTCAAGTACATTCACAATCGGCAGGCCTTTATCACCGATAGCGGAGAGGCTGATACCCATAAAGATTGAGAACACAACGATTTGCAGAATTTCGTTACGCGCCATGGCGTCAACGATACTGGTCGGGATAGCATGAGCAATAAAGGTTTTGAACGAGAATGGAACAGGCTCAACCAGACCTTCAACTGCAACCGCAGTATCTGCCACAAAGTTAATACCGGCACCCGGTTGGAACAGGTTAACAATAACCAGCCCTAACAGGATTGAGATAAACGATGCACAGATAAATAAGAATAATGTTTTAGAGAAAACACGACCTAACGTTTTCGCATCACCCATTTTCGCAATACCAACAACCAGTGTTGATATAATCAATGGTGCGATAATCATTTTAATCAGTCTTAAGAAGATATCAGTAATAATTGAAATATCTTTTGCATAGACCTTATTAAACTCAGCAGTTGCCATTTCATTAAAGCTAAAGCCGACAATGATACCTACAATAAGACCAATGACTATCCAAGTGGTTAAACTCTTCGATTTCATAATAATTCCATTCTGTGTTGGGTCGCATTTATTCTCAACTCACTTAATATCCTCTGAAATTTTATTTCAGTTATTTTTACCCGGCCTTCCATGGCTTTCAATATTAAATAAATTTAGACAACCTACTGAGAAAAATGACGATTTCTGTTTCTGAAATCGATGTAGAGAGAGGGAGATAATCTCTTCTCTCACCACACCGAGTTGTCGTACTATAGAGATAATGGAGTATTGATATTAATTAAATATCAAATTCCAGTTTTAACAAAGGCGCATGTTGCTGAGCACCATAAACATCGGTATCGCCGACGGCACCAGAAACAATATGTCTCGGCATTACAATTTTCACAGCATTAGCCGGGTCAAACCAAACAATATTATCGATAAAGTCAGGTTTAACACAATATAAACCAGCCACGACTTCTTTATTAAACTGTTTTGAATTCTTTACCGCGGTATAAGTTGCTTTATCCTTGAATAAAATATCCATTACAATTTCATACGGGCCGGAGTTTTTAGAACGCACAACTTTTGCTAATTCTAAAATTGACTGTTTCATTTCGCCACTCCTTCTGGTGTCACATTCTCCATCCGGAATTTGAATTTAATGTCCGGTGTATATTCCATCAGGTGATAGATAGAGAACTCATATACTTTACCGGCACGAATATCCGATGGCGAGAATGGGAAGGCTAAGTTACCCGCTGTAGCGATACGACCGTCGTACCCGTAGTGCAGCATGGTGGAACGTGCCAGAGAACAAATACTGTCAGCCTGCTCCTGAGTCGGTGCGACAACATCTAACAGAATTCCCAGCTCATAACTCTTAGTCACGGTTTCCGGTTCTGCATCACCCATCACACCGTTTTTACCATACAGGTGGAAATTCATTTTCACACTGTCAGGGTCAATACTGAGGTTTTTCTCAACACTCTTACGCACTTCAACCAAAATCTTATCCATTCCGGCGATCATGATTGGATCATGTGTCCCCGCGATGGTGATGGTGCGATAACCAACCGGGCGTGCTGCTTCCAGTTTAACCGTGTACGGCGTTGCAACGTGGCGTGAACCGGTTACACGAACCTGGCCGTTACCCAGGTCTTCAAACTTACACTCTTTCAGATCCAGCACTCCGCCGGGACCCGGTAAAGTATAGGGATCTGATTTCTCATACAGGGTATGCGCCGCTGCAGAGGTATCAGTGAACTTACGGATTGGGTTGAACGCTTTCAGGGTAAAGCCGGTTTTGTCGATGATACCCATCGCACAGTCAGAACCGGAACCCGGTGTTGCTGCGATTGCCGCGCACTCCAGGATTTTACCGCAGTGCAGTGCCAGACCTTCGTCAAACCCTTTCATAATCGGCAGTGCCGCGAAACAGCAAGGGTCATAAGAACGACCGGCCAGAACAACCTGAGCACCCGCTGCCAGCGCTTCCTGGAACGGCTCGATACCCATTTGTGCAACGATATACGTACTTTCGTCGATAACTTCGTGGGTCAGTTCAGGCACGAAATGCAGTGGTGTGATTTTACCGGCATCCAGTGCTTCATGAACGGTTTTCTTATCAACATCAGCCGGGATAAGCGCCATAGAGAAAGACAGATTCTCTTCTTTCGCCAGCTCCAGGATGATTTCACGACACCATTCCAGATGCGGCTGCGCACCGGAACCACCCGCACTCCCGATAACAACCGGAATGTTGTTTTTCACACCGGCTTTCAGCATATAACGCAGGTCGCGTTTCACACCGGCACGGTCGGTAAAGGCTTTACCTGAACCGAGGTAGTGCGGACCCGGATCAGAAGACCCGGCGTCAACGGCGATAAGGTCCGGCGATTCTTCCATCGCCTTCATGAAACTCTCTTCGGGAAATCCGTACCCCAGAATGGCAGTGGGAGACAGAATTTTAAATGTCTCAGACATAATGTTTCCTTACCCTTTTGCTTTCAGTACAGCCAGTGTGCGGTTCATTTCGTTGTTAACGATATTCATACCTTCGTCGAAGCCCATACCCGGCTTGATCAGCATACGCATCGGACGTGTTGCGATAGCGATGTGAACACAGGTACGCGCACTGACGTCGGTTTCGTTACAGGTACCGCCCTGGTATGCTTCCATACCGTTCTTCTGGCAATACAGCACTGCGTCAGCGATATTATGAACTGAACCCAGGTCAGGGGTTTTAATCTGAACCATGTCACAGCATTTTGCATCTGTGAAATCAATGATGTCCTGGCAGGTGTTACACCATTCGTCAGCAACAATTTTGACTTTTGAACCGAGTTTTTTCAGGTGATCCATAATGCCTTTCATCAGGCGGATCTGGTCTGGTTTGTTACCTGCATCAATCGGACCTTCGATGTACAGTTCCAAATCACCGGCCTGCTCCTGCAGACTTGCGATATAATCCGCGCAACGGATTGGATCTTTGTCGAAAATGATACCGATAGTGCCGTAAACGTCGATGTGCAGAGAAGGTTTGTAGCTGTCTTCTGTGCGTAATTCAACGATACGCTCTGCCAGCCATGAAACGTATGCACGCAGTTTCTCACCCTGACGACCCAGTTTTTCATCTACGTTGTTGATAAGGCCATGTGGCAGCACATCAACGTGTTTGAGGATCATTTTGTCAACGGCGTTATAACGGTCATCACCGCTCTGACCAAACAGAGGAATCGGCTCAGCGACAACCGGCAGATGCCATTCGTCGCAGACAACTTCCGCTTTCACACGGTTAGTTGCTAATGCCGCAGCGTCCAGCAGTGCCTGGGACAGACCATAACGAATAGCCGTGTGCAGTTGTTTGCCTTCCACTTTCAGTTCATCGAAGAACTTGGCGTTAGCGCGGAATTCACTGATATCACGACCTTCCAGCAGTGGTTTGATATGTTTTTCCAGGAACGGAATAAAGTTTTCCGCCAGGAATAACGGGTCACGACCACCCGCACCGGAATACTGAACAGCGGCGCAGTCACCGATAGCCACAGAACCATTTTCGAGGACTAACTGAACTGATACGCACTCACCTGCCTGACGAATTGCAGTAAAGCCCGGCGTTACCGGCTTACCGGTATAAACGAAACCATCGTGACCTGCGCCGTCTTTAATTGCCTGCTGATCATCAAAATAGAAAGATGAGTTACCCGCCGTGAACAATGCATGTTTAATTTTCATTATGGTCTTCCTACCAATTTACTGTGAGATACTGCGTTAATGTCATCAATAATCATCTGGAATGAAGCTTCACGACCTTCAACACGGGCGCGTTCAGCAACGAAATCCTGGTGCATAGTCAGTACATCAGCCGGCAGAGGAACGGCACCTGCGTCGAACACACGGATTGCGCCGTTGTTGTCGCGGATAGGCAGCATTTTGCCGGAGTTACACATCGCCGGAGCGAACGGAATATCCAGTACGCCGGCTTCAAATGCGCGGACAGCACCGACTGCAATGTCACCGTTACCCAGCTCAAGCACTTTCTTCATGACAGCGTGAACTTCACGTTTAATCAGTTCCACTTCCAGATCCACGTCTTTACAAGGCGGGAATTTCTGGTCGCGCATCATGTTCAGCATCTGGTTGGAAGCACGCAGCCCCTGGCAGTTCGCTTCAGCAGTCGGGATACCGAATGCTTCATGCGGAGATTTGGTGATAACTTTAGTTGCACCGGACATACCGGCGACCGCCGCACCCCAGGAGATAACTGCCGCTGCGCGGGATTCATCTTCAGGGAAACCACCCATCCACTGATGGAATACGGTACTCAGTTCATAATCTTCGAAACCGTAAGAGCGGAAAAATTCGTGGGACAGTTCACGCAGAGAGCGGATTGCCGCGATATCCTGCACTAAGTTACCTACCTGACCGTAACCGACAGTGATAGATTTAACGCCCTGCTCCAGTGCAACCAGACCTTCGATAATCGCCACAGTGTGAGAAATAAATGGCGGGATCAGCGTACCGGTTAACGGACCGAATGGTTCGCGGTTGATACGGATACCATTTTCTTCATATAAACCAATTACGCGGTCGCAGTACTGCCAGTCACGGATAGATTTTTCCAGCGTGACGCGTTTTGCGTAAGGGATGTTATAAGAGATACCACCGCCTTCATAACTGGTGAAACCACTCGCCATGGAGATTTCGCACAGCAGACGGGCATCCGGTGTCCCGTGACGGATTTGCAGAGGCTTATCCAGGGATTCAGTAATATGACGACAAGCTGCCACACCGTGGTTTACCACCGGCAGACCGTTCAGTTTGGATGTACCGGCTTCAACAGATTTCTGGATACCGACAGCCGCTTCTTCGTAGCGGTTCAGACGGGTATATGCATCGATAGTTGTCGGCAGCAGGTCACACTCAACCTGTAATTTTTTCAGCAGCTCGATATGCTCTTCGATTAATGCCACACCGGCGCGCGGCTGGCTTAATGTGATGCCATCGCGATCTGCTTCAAATAATTTTTTCGCAAAGTTCTTATCAGCAGAGATAGTCGACTGATATTTCACGCCATCTTCGAAATTGGTTACATCTTTCCCTGTTACCCAGGTCTTTAAAACGTCTTTGCGCTCAGACATAAAGTCATCGATCGCAATTTTCTTATTTTTCAGTTCCATTTAATGGCTCCAATAATATCGCTATCTGGTCAAAATCTGTACGCCAGTCTGAGCTGCTGCTTTCGGATGCCGACAGGCGACATTGGCTAACAGAGGAAATAATCCTTGTGAATCCCGGTAATACTCAAATTCGTCCGGCAGCAAAATCTGGCGGCCTTTGTTATCGAATTTGCGGTACTTCATATACTGTTGAATGGCAAAATCATCCGTGCGTGATAACCAGCCGCCGGTGCCGATGACTTTACGAACGCGTGATAAATCACGTCCGATCTGTAAATCCACCGTTCCTGCACATGTTGTGACCTGTTGTTTGGTCCCTGCATGGCGCTCTGTACCGAGGGCGACGCAAATTCCGGCTAACAGATGGTCATAAACCCGTTCGTCGTCTGTCTGTGGCAAATAATCAGGATGCGCATTGATGTAATGGGTATACCGGTAAAACGCGTCCAGTTGCTCCGGATGGTTGACAAACTGTGCTTCTGCTAACCCACGGCCTGCTTCACCGGCGATGACTGCTGACACCCGCATACCGAGGTCACCTTCCACCGTCCGCTTCACTTTCGGCTCCGGAATACCGTGTAAAATAGTATCCGGCAGTAAACTGTTGTTGCAGGACGAATAGATATCCGTCGTTGCGCCACCCATATCCATCAGAACAAACTCTTCCCAGCCGGGAATGGTGTCACGGATTTGCTGCACTAATTCAAAGACAGAGAACGGTGTCGGACGAGGCTCTTCACCTGTCTGTTCAACAATGACGTCCAGTCCCTTGCCTTTAACAATCTTTTTAAGAAAAATGTCACAGATAGCTTTACGTGCATCGAACGGATTCGGGCTATCCAGACTGGGTAAAATGTTGTTTACGATAGTCAGATCTTTATGGCTGAGGATCTCAGCAACATCATCCTGAATATCGCGGTTACCCGCATAAATGATGGAGCAGTTCAGGTCAGATTCCGCCAGCATTCTGGCATTCTGTAATCCGTACCCGACATCGCCGCCATCCGTCCCGCCGGTAAAGAGAAAAATATCCGGAGGTGTCTGTTCGAGTGCGCGGATATCAGTCCGGTTAAGTTTATAAGCAAAGTGCTGTGATACTTTTGCACCCGCTGAGTGAGCGGTTACTTTCGCTGACTCCAGGGTTATAGTCGGAACCAGACCAAGTGCCGCTACCGCTAACCCGCCTTTTGCAGAAGAGGAATAGCTGATATCTATCTTTCCTGCTTCCAGTAAAGGACGTGCATCGGACACCTTGAGGATTTTATTCAGTACCGTAAAAAATCCGTCGGCCAGATGGTCAGTCGTCGTGGGGGTCAGGGCATAATTCTTTACATCAATATGATCATCACTGCCCACGTCGAACACGGCACCTTTCGTCCAGGTAGAACCGATATCTATAGAGACAGAGATCATTACGCGGTCATTCCTTCTTTTTTAGCTGACAGGCTTTTCTCGATATCTTTCTTCATGACATCGCAGACAAATTCCAGGTCAGTATTCGGGAAGAACACACGGTTAAAGCCCATTGCGGAGAATTTTTTTATCGATTTCAGCCGGTGCCTGTTTACCGATAACCAGGTTACCGCCGACATACAGCAGAATTTCGCCCAGACCACGTTCGATGCAACGGTCGCGCATCCCTAAACAGTCAACTTCACCGTGTCCGTAAATAGAAGAAACAACAATTGCCTGCGCACCGGTTTCAATGGCGGCATCAATATATTCGTCCTGGCTTACCATGACACCAAGATTGATCACGTTGAAATTGTGTTGCGCGAAAACGCGATCTAAAACTTTGTTACCGACGGCATGGCAATCGGCACCAATTACACCAATAACAATGGTAGGATTCTGCATGATATACCTCTAAATAGACTAAATGTTCGGAATTAAAGTCAATACAATTTTTATAAAATCCGTTTGGCGTTAATTAAGAAGATAACTAAGTACAAATTATGTATTCATTCCTATTTAATCCCTTAACTTTCCACTGATTCTAATGTGCAATTCAGGGGAATTAAAAACAATTGATATAAAGTAAGGATATCTTGCAAAAACGGAATGGTTTTTAGCAAGGTACAAAACAAGACGCAGATCACATTAAATTTATGATAAAAATCATATAGATACCATTAAAATAAACATATAAAAACTTTAATTAACAATTATTTAAATATAATGGATAATAAATCATTCTTGTTTTTGTGATCATCGTTATATTATTAGATTAAATAAAATCAACAATTAAATTTTAATATTTAAACTATATTTTGCAGTATATTTGATATGAATATATTTTGATACACATCACCTTAATAGTGTGACGCACATCTTATTTAATGATGAAACACCATTATTATGAAACATATAAAAAATAAATGATACGGAAAAGTAAATTAATTACTATTAATATGATAATGCCGTTGGTTTATTTTGGTTGTTTTACGCATTATAATTTTAAACTAAACCATTCAGCTCAAAAAATGGGGTAATAATATTATTCTTATCCATAAATAAAAGCCTGGTTTTATCAATATATACCGGGCATCTATACCCAACGTCATTCAAGATGCAGGAAGGCGGCAAGGGAAGATAGCCGGGGAGCATACATTAGTATGTGACCCGGCTGGATGAGCGCGGCCAACGAGCCTGCAGTTTGAATGAATAAGGGTATATGCTCATGGCGACAATCTTAAAGTATGTTTCAGCACGTACCCTGCTCTTCGGTAAACTGTGCCAGCAGATAGGAAAGGTAATCTGCCAGCAGGTCATCATCCTGTAATGATAAAAGCTGCTCCAGTGCGGTATCTGTGAAGAATTTTTGCCAGAACAGCCGCTTGGCATCACGGGAGGCATTTGTGGCTTTCACCTGCTCCCGTACACGGGCGGCAAGCTGTAGTTTCACCGGGGCGTCGAAGGGTATTGCCTGCATCACCCGGTGTTTCAGGAATTGGGTATATACGGGATTACCGCCGCAGGTCAGCGCTATCTGTACCGGCAGTACATCAATTGTCGCAGGAGAGATAAATGAGGCGGTTTCCGGCGAGTCAGTCACATTACAAAAGCAGCGGTGCGTATTTGCCAGAGCCAGTACCTGCTGATTAACCTCCGGTGAATCAGTGGCGGCAAATGCCAGCCAGCAGTCATCCGGCCACAATGTGCTGTCAAACGGCGCTTGCGTGCATGTCAGCTGCGGATGTTCCGCCAGTGCAGCAAAGTCACTGTGAAAATAGCGCGCAACCACAATGACATTAGCGCCCGCCTGTAACAGAGCCTGACATTTATGCAGGGCAACTTCTCCCCCGCCCACAACCAGACACGTTTTTCCCTGTAAGTCACAAAACAACGGATAGCGCAGCATAATGTTTTTTCTCCGGATTATTCGGTCAGAAAGTATTTTTCGCATCATATCCCGCCCGCGTCAGATGCGCAGCACTCCGCTGCTGACTTTGCGGTACAGCGCCGGAAACTGCCTTTTACATAGGCATTTATGAAAGACAGAGATAGTGCCCAATTTGAAAGAATTAAGACTTAAAAACAAAGATAAAAATGTATCCGCTAAATCATTCAGTCTGTGGCAAGGCGGCAAATGAAAAAAACTGGGGAGCATACATCAGTATGTGACCCAGTTTTTTGAATGCAGCCAACACCGCCACAGGCTGAAGGATGACGCGGATCGGGCTGATAACGGGCAAAACGAAAAGTCGCTGTGAATACATCCCTGTAAGCTCAGGCACGCCATCCATGGCGCGCATGCTTTTCGTTCCTCTGCCCGTTATCTGCCTTTTACATGGGCATTTATAAAAGGCAGAGATCGCGTTCAATTTGAAAGAATGAAGATTTCAGATTTTAAAAAGGTGAAATATATCCGCTAAATCATTCAGTTTGTGGCAAGGCGGCAAGTGAAAAAAACCGAGGAGAATACATCAGTATGTGACCCGGATTTCTGAGCGCAGCCAACGCAGTCACAGGCTGAAGGATGACGCGGATCGGGGAGCGCCAATTCAGCTTCGGTGGATAGGCTGATAACGGGCAAAACGAAAAGTCGCTGTAAATACATCCCTGTAAGCTCAGGCGCGCCATCCATGGCGCGCATGCTTTTCGTTTCCCTGCCCGTTATCTGCCTTTTATATACGCATTTATAAAAGACAGAGATAAAATTCAATTCGAAAGAATTAAGATTTAAAAAAAGGTGAAAGATATCCGCTAAATCATTCAGTCTGTGGCAAGGCGGCAAGTGAAGATAGCCGGGGAGCATACATCAGTATGTGACCCGGATAGCTGAGCGCAGCCAACGCAGCCACAGGCTGAAGGATGACGCGGATGACATGGGATTAGCGAACGCCGCCTGGCGTCATGCATACCTCATGCACTTGCGGATAAAATTTATCCAGCTGATGGCGTTGGATCCAGTCATAAATAAAATCTTTATCGTGCTGTGTATCATCGTAGATAAGCCCGATAACACTGCCGCTGTGTGCGACATTCAGCCCGTAAATTTTATTTTTCTCTGCCAGTTCAAACAGCCCGTTAAAACCGGGCTTGGGCAGAAGATCCTGGCTGGCTATCGCACTCAGTGTGGCAGCTTCCCCCAGACGTTGCGGGCTTTGCTGTTCACAGGCAATATTGAGGCACTTCCACGCCTGTTCCAGCTGAGTTTCACGGGCTAACAATGCCGCGCGGCGATCCCGCTTATGAAAATCCTCGGTCAGCACAATATCCGGGCTTTCCAGTAACAGTATTTTCAGGTCTGGTGCCCAGTCGAGAGAGATTTGTGTTCCGGCAGTCTGATGATCAAACAGAGTCAGGGAAGAGAAAAGCGTGCTGTCTGTCGGCTCGATATCCACACACAGTGCGGCCAGGGTTTCCGGTGATAATTCGTGTCCGTAAAACCGCGCCGTTGCCTGTGCGGTTGCCGCAATATCTGCGGTACTGCTCGCCAGCCCTTTGCCGACAGGGATTGTTGAGTCATATTCAATGCGCAGCATGCCGGTCGCTTCCGGAACAA
This sequence comes from Morganella psychrotolerans, assembly GCF_001676155.1. Lineage (GTDB taxonomy): Bacteria > Pseudomonadota > Gammaproteobacteria > Enterobacterales > Enterobacteriaceae > Morganella > Morganella psychrotolerans. Next base: position 369,415 of record NZ_LZEW01000023.1, read on the forward strand.
TATCCAGGTGCTTCAGTACCCGCTCCAGCATCTGGCGCATACGGGGGCGCTCCAGCCCCAGCGGTACATCTTCGGTGACAGATACATAGCTGAACCAGTTGATCGGGCAGGAAACCAGTTTCTCGCCCCCGAGGATCCACCCCTGTAATAATTCACCACAGGATGCCGGACAATGTGCCTCAGCCATGTTGGAATACCTGTTTTAATGCGCCGATAAGATGGCGGTTTTCCGCCTGACTGCGGACAGCGATGCGGTAATATGAGCCATCAAGCCCCGGATAATTCTGGCAGCGACGGATAAGCAGCTTATATTTAAGCAGCGCAGACTGTAATTCCACACCATTGAGGCAGCGGATAAAAATATAGTTTGCTGTCGGCTCGCGGATTTTCAGCAGCGGAAACTGCCGTAATTCCTGACACAAATACTCACGCTGTGAGGCAATCAGTTCCTGAGTTTTACGGATATACTCTTTATCATCCAGCAGAACTTCCCCGACCAGCGCCGCCAGTCCGTTAATCGTCCACGGCTCCCGCCATCCTTTCAGATTACTGATGACATGACTGTCACCACAAAGCAGATAACCCAGACGTAGCCCCGGAATGGCAAAAAATTTAGTCAGGGAGCGCAGCAGATACAGATAGCGGGTTTCCGGCAGACGTGCGGTCAGCGGTGAGCCTTCCGGCAGAAAATCAATAAAGGCTTCATCGACAATAAGATGGATATGGCGGGATTCACACAGAGAAACCAGTTTATGCAGCAATGCAATATCCGGCATCAGACCGGTCGGGTTATTCGGGGTGGCGATAAAAACACAATCCGGGCGGCGGGCTTCAATATCTGCCAGCAGGGAGTCATCCGGCTGGAAGTCATTATCTTCTGTCAGCGCGTGCTCAATGATGTCACAGCCCAAGTGTTCCAGTGCTCTGCGGTACTCGGCAAATCCGGGGGTTAATAATAGTGCGCTGTGCGGGTTCAGATGGCGCACCAGCGAGTAAATCAGTTCAGTTTCACCATTCCCGGCAATGACCTGCCCCAGCTCACATCCGGCACCTTTAGCCAGCGCGGCATGCAGGTAACGGTATTCAATATCAGGGTAGCGTTCAATAACAGATAAGTTGTCGCGGATAATCGCTTTAACCCTGTCGGGTGGTCCCAGCGGATTAATATTGGCACTAAAATCGAAGATTGATGCGGGTGAGATACCCAGATGCTCAGCCACTTCAACTACATTACCACCGTGTTCGCTCATAGCCTCCTCCAAATCTGAGGCTGCACGCAGTATCATCTGTGTACAGCCGGGTGCCCGTTTATTTTAAGGATAACACTATGACACTGCTTCCAGCGGGGGTTCCTGCGTAATATCAATTTGTGTGGCAGCAAATGACAGAACCTGATGCAGATTAACCACATCCCCGATTACAATCAGTGCCGGCGGATGCAATTTAAGGCGCGCGGCTTCGTCCGGTAATGTAGTCAGTGTGCCGGTAACCACCTGCTGACGCTGCTGGCTTGCATACATTACAACCGCCGCCGGGGTATCAGGTGATTTTCCGTTGTCGATTAATAACTGACTGATTTCTGCCAGGCGGGTCATTCCCATCAGAATAACCAGCGTGCCACTTAGTGCGGCCAGTGCCTGCCAGTTCTGAGGCTCATTCCCCTGACACATGTGTCCGGTAACTACGTGGAAGCTGGATGCGTGATCGCGGTGTGTGACCGGGATCCCCGCGTAAGCCAGCCCGCCGATAGAGGAACTGATCCCCGGGATGACTTCAAAATCCAGCCCTTTTTGTGCCAGTGATTCTGCTTCTTCACCGCCACGGCCAAATACATACGGATCCCCGCCTTTCAGACGGACAACATTTTTGCCTTCTGACGCATATTTTACCAGAATGTCGTTAATTTCATCCTGCGGAACCGGATGATGGTTCGGTGTTTTGCCGACATTAATAATTTTGCATCCGGACGGCGCGCAAGTGATCAACTCAGGATTGACAAGACGGTCATGCACTAATACTTCGGCATGGCGTATACAATGAAGTCCCTTAACGGTAATTAATGATGCATCTCCGGGTCCGGCTCCGACAAGCCATACTTTACCTTCGCTCATTTTATTGCCTTATCAATTAAAGTAATCAACAGAAAGAAACAACATCATTGTTATCATCATCATTTGCGTTAGTAATACTCACACCCTGACGACTATTAAAAATACGTCTTATTAATGATGTCTTAATAGATGAACAGCAGTATTAATTAATCATTACCGATATTCTTTGATCTGCTCACGATAAATGCTTAATAAAGACAACTCTGTTTAATATTTTGTATTATTGAATAATAACAGAAAAAAAATACATGATTCACGTCTCAATAATACGTTCACGCTACGGAAGAGTTCATACGAAAAAAATCAAGAAGTTTCATGATTTTCAAGTGCATGAAATAAATGATTTTTTACATAACCCACCTAAAACAAAGTCATCACCAACAACAAATAGATTACCATTATTTTATTTTAAACTAACAACTTACGATAACGGTAATATTTATTTTACATATTAATACCTATTTGTGAAATTAAATAGATCTACTTTTATTTGTCTTGATCACAAATCAAGTATTTATGTGAACAACATCACAAACTGCAATATGTCGATATATAAAAACAGAGTTTTATGTTTTATTAAACCCGAATATAAATAGCCGTAACAAATTTACTATATCAAAAATCGGCAATGTTAATTAAATGATCATTAATTTTTTCATGTCGCTGTTCAGCATTTTTCATTTTGCTAATGATCATGAAAATAAAAAGACAGTCACCGGGTTAATTTATTTAACCTTTTTTTGCTTTCCTGTTATCAGGACGTTTTTTTTGGCAACAATATAGTGTCAAAGGTAGCGTATGAATAAGGCACAAAAACAGGTTTTTGTTATTGCCGGAACCAGTAGTGGTTGCGGTAAAACCACCATTACGCTGGGAATTATGCGGGCACTGAGTGCGCGCGGACTGACTGTTCAGCCCTGCAAAGTTGGTCCTGACTATCTCGACAGCAGTTGGCACACCACAGTGACCGGTGTCCCCTCCCGTAATCTGGACGCCTTTATGCTGCCGGAATCCATCCTGACTTCTCAGTTTCATCATTATATGCAGGATAAAGACGCCGGTGTTATTGAAGGCGTGATGGGACTTTATGATGGTTTTGGTACCGATCCGCACTATTGCAGTACTGCCGCGATGGCAAAACAACTCGGCTGCCCGGTCATCTTACTGGTCGACGGCAAAGCGGTTTCCACGTCGATTGCCGCCACTGTTATGGGTTTTCAGCATTTCGACCCGACACTGAATATTGCCGGTGTGCTGATTAACCGGGTCAACAGCGACAACCACTATCAACTTCTGAAACACGCAATTGAACATTATTGCGATATACCTGTTCTCGGCTATATTCCGGTTATGGCAGATATTGAACTGCCTTCCCGCCACCTGGGGCTTATTCCGCCACAGGAGCAGACACAACAGACAGAGCGCTGGCAGCGGCTGGCTGAACAGATTGAAAAAACAACTGATATCAACACGTTACTCACACTCACACAATGGCAGGCACCGCAGACCTGCACCGCACCGGTACTGACCACCCCGGACGCCGGACGCGGGCTGACCGTCGCAGTTGCACAGGATGCCGCGTTTAACTTCTATTATCCCGATAATCTGGATCTCATCCGCCATTGTGGCGCAGAAATCATCACTTTCAGCCCGCTGCATGACAAAAAACTGCCTGACGCATGCGATATGATTTATATCGGCGGGGGATATCCGGAAGTTTACGCAGAGCAACTGTCCGCCAATAAAGAGATGCGGGATGCGTTACTTGCCGCCCACCAGCGCGGTGTTCCTGTTTATGCGGAATGCGGCGGTCTGATGTATCTCGGTGATACCCTGACCGACAGCAACAACCAGACTTACCCGATGACCGGCATTATCAGCGGACACAGCACAATGGGTAACCGTCTCAAACGTTTCGGCTACTGTGAGGGAACCGCGCTGACGGACACCACACTGGTTAAAGCCGGTGATCGCCTGCGCGGGCATGAGTTCCATTATTCTGATTTCATGACTGATCTGCCTCCTGCGTTTGAATTTATCAAAGAGCGCGACGGCGAAGTACAAAAGCGCTGGACTGGCGGTTATCAGGTCGGAAATACCTTTGCCGGTTATTTGCATGTGCATTTTGCCCAGCGTCCCGGATTACTCGATCACTGGTTCTCTCTTGCGCGGGGCGTGTTATGACACTGCTCAGCTGGCTGCTTGCCTTTCTCCTCGACTGGCGCCTCGGTGACCCGGAGCACTGGCCGCACCCTATCCGCTGGATTGGCAATGCTATCCGCAAAACAGAAAGTATGATCCGCAGCCGCTGCCGGAGTGACGCCGCACTGCGCCGGGGCGGTATCGTATTGTGGATTGTGATTGTCGGCGGCACCTGGATTATCAGCTACGCCATGCTGGCGCTGGCCTTTTATCTCGAAACCAGTCTCGGCTGGCTGGTTACTGTCTGGATGACTTACACCGCGCTGGCAACCCGCTGTTTACAGGACTCAGCCATGCGGGTGTATCACGCCCTGAAAGCCGGGAACTTAGCCGAAAGCCGCGAAAAACTCTCATGGATTGTCGGGCGGGACACCAGCGAACTGATGCCACCGCAAATCACCCGGGCAGTCACTGAAACGGTTGCAGAAAATACCGTCGATGGCGTGATAGCTCCGCTGTTCTTCTTATTACTCGGCGGCGCACCACTGGCGATGGCATACAAAGCTGTCAATACCCTGGATTCCATGGTCGGCTATAAAAATGATAAATACCGCGATATCGGGATGTTTTCCGCCCGCGCGGATGATGTTGCCAATTATATTCCGGCACGCCTGAGCTGGCTGCTGTTCACCTTTGCCGCCCGCATCTTAAAACTCAATAACCGACTCGCTTACACCACCGGACTGCGCGACCACGCCAATCACCGCAGCCCGAACAGCGGCTGGTCAGAAGCAACGGTTGCCGGTGCGCTCGGTGTCCGCCTCGGCGGTCCGAATACCTATTTTGGTCAGTTAGTTGACAAACCATGGCTCGGCGACGATACGCGGGAAATTAATGCAGACGATATTCTCAGCACCATCCGGTTGATGTGGGTTGCTTCCTCCGCCGCGCTGGCACTGTTTGCTGTCGTTTATCTTCTGTCACAGTGGATTTTGTAAGGGAAAATGATGAGTTATATACAACAACCGCAGGAAATCGAAAAAAACAGTTTCCTGATCATTGATGACATTATCCGGGATTCGCGTCCGGAGTACCGCTTTACCAGTGATGATCACGCCGCCATTATCAAGCGCGCTATCCACACAACGGCTGACTTTGACTGGCTGGATATTCTGCATTTTTCTGAGGGTGTGATTGAGACTCTCCGCGACGGTATCGCCCGCGGTTGTACTCTTTATACCGATACCACCATGGCGCTGTCAGGGATCAATAAAAACCGCCTGGCGCAATATGGCTCAGAGTGCCGCTGCTATGTCAGCGACCCGCGTGTGGTTGCCGCAGCAAAAGCACAGCAAATCACCCGTTCGATGGCAGCGGTTGATATCGCTATGCAGGAGCCGGGTGAGAAAATTTTCGTCTTCGGTAATGCGCCGACCGCGCTGTTCCGGGTTATGGAGCATGCAGAAAAACCGGTTGCCGTTGTCGGTGTCCCGGTCGGTTTTGTGGGCGCGGCAGAATCAAAAGATGCGCTGGCAGCAAGCGATTTGCCGTGCATCGCCGCCCTCGGGCGCAAAGGTGGCAGTAATGTTGCCGCCGCGATTATTAACGCCATCCTCTACCGGATGCCGGAGGCGTAATCATGACGCAGGAAAACACCACAGCCACAGATGACAACGGAACCGGTGTTGTCTGGCACAAGGGCAAAGCACTGCGTAAAGGTTATACAACCGGCTCCTGTGCAACAGCGGCGGCGAAAGTCGCTGCGCTGATGGTGTTGCGTCAGGAAGTTATTCAGCAGGTTTCTATCGTCACACCTTCCGGTGTTGCGCTGTCCCTGAATGTGGAAGAGCCGCTGATTTGCGGACAAACCGCCACCGCCGCTATCCGCAAAGATGGCGGTGATGATATTGATGCCACTCACGGTATGCTGATTTTTGCCCGTGTGGTTATCAATGACAGCGGAATCATCACCTTAGATGGTGGTGAAGGAGTCGGGCGGGTGACAAAAGTCGGGGTCGGGCTGCCGATTGGTGATGCCGCGATCAACAAAACCCCGCGCCAGACAATCGAAGCGGCAGTCCGTGAAGCCATCGGACCAAACCGGGGCGCAGATGTCACGATTTTTGCCCCCGAAGGCGAAGAGCGCGCGAAAAAAAACCTATAACGGACGCTCGGTATTCTCGGCGGGATCTCCGTTATCGGTACCAGCGGCATTGTCACACCTATGTCGGAAGAGAGCTGGAAGCGATCGCTCTCCATTGAATTAGAGATGAAACGTGCGCAGGGTCTGACGCGGATCTTTTTAGTGCCGGGCAACCACGGCGAGCGTTTTGTTAATGAACAGCTCGGGCTGGACGGCAACTATGTCGTCACCATGAGTAATTTTGTGGGTTACATGTTGCAGGAAGTCACGCGGCTGAAATTCGAACATGTCGTGATCCTCGGGCATTTCGGCAAGCTGGTTAAAATCGCCGCCGGTATTTTCCACACTCACAGCCATATTGCGGATGCGAGGATGGAAACACTCATTTCAAATCTTGCTTTAATCGGCGCACCGCTCTCCCTGTTACAGGAAGTTGACGACTGCACCACAACAGAAGCGGCAATTGAGCTTATCAATGCACAGGGCTTTCAGGCGGTTTACCCGCGTATTGCAGAGAAAATCTGCGACCGTGTTAATCAGATGCTGCGCTTTTCTGATTCCCCGCCGCAATGCGATGCCATTTTGTTCTCATTTGATAATCAGGTGCTGGGGACAAACCGTCCGCTGAGCGCCATTACGGAGGGATTCCGATGATTTATGTAACCGGCGTGGGTCCGGGGTCACAGGCGTATCTGACCCGGCGGGCAACAGATGCAATTTCCGGCGCGGATATTTTAATCGGCGGACAGCGTCACCTGAATGAATTTGCCGATCTGCATGTTGAAACCAAAGTGATTGATGCCGATGTCAGCGGGCTGATGCACTGGATAGCGGAACGTCTTAATCAACGTATTGTGATCCTCGCATCCGGCGACCCGATGTATTTCGGTATCGGCAAACGAATTTGTGACACCTTTTCACCGGAGCAAGTGCAGATAATCCCGGGGATTAGCTCGGTGCAGTATCTGTGCGCCAAAGTGGGCATGGATATGAATGATATCTATCTCACCAGCAGCCATAACCGCTGTCCGGATTTTGACTGGCTGCTCGGACATGAGCGCATTGGTATGGTCACAGACAAAAACATCGGTCCCAAAGAAATTGCCGCTGAGATTATTCAGCGCCGCCAGAACCGCCGCCTGATAATTGGTGAGAATTTGTCGATGCGAAATGAGCGGATAAGCATTCTTAATGCAGATGAGGTCATGGGCGATTACGACATGAATGTGGTGTTAATCGACAAAAAAGGCAGTGAGGTTTACTGATGAAAGATGAACTTTTTCTGCGCGGGCAACAAATCCCGATGACCAAAGAGCCGGTGCGGGCGCTTGCGCTCTCACGGCTGGATTTACAGGGCGCTGCGCGTCTGATTGATGTGGGCGCGGGTACCGGCAGCATTGCTATTGAAGCGGCACTAAGCTATCCGGCGCTGGATATTATTGCCATCGAGAAAAAACCGGACGCCGTCGCACTTATCAAAGAGAACTGCCGCCACTTTCAGTGCCCGCAGATCCGCCTGATTGAAGCCTATGCGCCGGTGGACGTCGCCGAAAAAGCAGATGCCGTATTTGTCGGCGGCACCGGCGGCAATCTCACAGAGATTATCGACTGGTCGCTTGACCATCTGCATAACGACGGCACCCTGGTCATGACCTTTATCCTGCTGGATAACCTGACGCAGGCGATTACCCATCTGAAACAGTGCGAAGTCACTGAGCTGGATTGCTGTGAATTACAGGCAGGTCACATGACCACGCTCGGACACAGTTACTATTTTAAACCGAATAACCCTACCTATCTTATTTCCTGTCGTAAGGAGGCCCGTTGTGGCTGAACAGTTTGACCACCAAAAAGTCTGGTTTGTGGGCGCCGGTCCCGGGGATATCAGTCTTATCACCCTGAAAGGCTACCGTATATTACAGCAGGCTGACATCGTCATTTATGCCGGATCACTGATTAACACAGAGCTTCTGGATTACTGCAAAGACGGTGTTGTCAGCTATGACAGCGCGGGCATGACCCTGGACGATATCATCACTGTCATGGTTGATGGTGTGAAAAGTAACAAACTGGTGGTGCGCTTACAGACCGGCGACCTCTCCATTTACGGCTCTATCCGCGAACAGGGCGAAGTGCTTAATGAGCACAATATCGGCTTCAGTGCTATCCCGGGCGTCAGTTCTTTCCTGGGCGCTGCCGCAGAACTGGGCGTGGAATATACCGTCCCTGAAGTGTCACAAAGCCTGATTATCACCCGCATCGAAGGCCGCACGCCGATGCCGCCGAAAGAGAGTCTGCGCAGCTTTGCCGCTCACCAGACCTCTATGGCGATTTTCCTCTCCGTACAGGATATCTCCGGTGTGGTTGAACAATTAACCGAGGGCGGTTATCCGATCGAAACTCCGGTTGCCGTCGTATATAAAGCCACCTGGCCTGACTGTCAGGTGCTGCGCAGCACGCTGGAAGATATCACTGTCGCGGTACGTAATGCGAAAATCCGCAAAACTGCTCTGATTCTGGTCGGTCCGTTCCTGGGCAACGAATACCATTATTCCAAACTGTACGATGCAGGCTTCAGCCATGAATACCGGAAAGCCACAGAGTAAGCGCATTGCGCTGTTTTGCCTGACACCGGGCGGCAAAGCACTGGCGGAGAAAATCCGCCCGTTGCTACCGGTGGCTTGTTACACCAGCGAAAAACTGGTGTCGGAAGGCTTTGAGCCCTTTATCGGTGGTTTCAGAGCCTCGCTGCAACAGGCATTCCGTGATAACGATGCATTAATCGTAATTGGTGCAACCGGTATCACGGTGCGCGTTCTCGCGCCGGTAATTGAAGACAAAATGAGCGACCCTGCTGTCATTGTGATGGATGAAAAAGGGCAGTTTGTTATCAGCCTGCTCTCCGGACATCTCGGCGGCGCAAATGAACTGGCGGTCTGGCTGGCAGAGCGGATCGGCGGACAAGCGGTTATCACGACCGCTACTGATGTCAATCAGGTGACCAGCTTTGATCTGCTGGCACAAGAGATGGATGCCACGTTTACGGATTTCCGCCAAACCGTCAAAACCCTCAATCAGATGATGGTCAGCGGGCAGCGTATCGGGATCTGGTGGCATCCGGATGTTGCCGGTGAACAGGATAAGTACGCCACTCCCGGACTGATACAGGTGGATAACCTGCGCAATCTTCCGGAACTGGATGCGTTGGTGTGTGTAAGCTACCGCAGCGAAGAACTATTACTCTCAGTACCGGTTTATAAGCTTATTCCGCGCCGGATTATCGCGGGCATGGGTTGCCGGAAAGAAACCGCAACTGAGGCGGTCCTGCACCTGTTTGCAGAGCAGTTGGCAGAAAATAATCTGCTGCCGCAGTCCGTCCGGGCTATCGGCAGCATCGAATTAAAAGCAGAAGAACCGGCATTACTGGCACTCGCGGAGCATTACCGCGTGCCATTTACTGTTTTCAGTGCTGAAGAATTGTCGCCCGTTGCGGCGCAGTTCCCGGCATCCGAATTTGTTAAGAAAACCGTGGGCGTAGGGAGTGTTTCCCAACCGGTGGCATGGCTGATGAGCCGTGGTCACCTGATCGGGCAAACCCGTAAAGACCAGGGGATCACCATTACGTTAGGAGCAGAAATAATATGTTAACCGTTATAGGCATTGGTCCCGGCAGCGAAGCCATGATGACCGGGGAAGCCATCGCCGCACTGAAAGAAGCGGAAGTGGTTGTGGGATATAAAACCTATACCCATCTGGTGAAACCTCTGGTAGGCGATAAAGAAGTGATCAAAACCGGGATGTGTAAAGAGATTGAGCGCTGCCGTCTGGCAATCGATCTGGCACAGGAAGGTAAAAACGTTGCGATGGTATGCAGCGGTGACGCCGGTATTTACGGCATGGCGGGGCTTATCCTCGAAATTGTCACCAAAGAAAAACGTGATATCAAAGTGCGCGTCGTGCCGGGCATTACCGCCAGTATCGCTGCCGCATCCCTGCTGGGTGCGCCGCTGATGCATGACTTTTGCCACATCAGCCTGAGTGACCTGCTGACGCCGTGGGAAGTCATCGAAAAACGTGTTATTGCAGCAGCTGATGCGGATTTTGTTATCTGTTTCTATAACCCGCGCAGCCATGGTCGTGAAGGTCACCTGGCGCGTGCATTTGAACTGATGGCGCCGTACAAAGCAGCCACAACGCCGGTCGGTGTTGTCAAAGCGGCAGCGCGTAAGAAAGAAGAGAAGTGGATAACCACCTTCGGTGAGATGGAATATGAGCGCGTTGATATGACAAGCCTGGTGATCGTCGGTAATAAATCCACCTATATCAGTGATGATTTGATGATCACACCACGGGGATACGTACTGTGATCCCGCGCGGGCTGCTGATTTTCGGCGGGACCGGAGATGCCCGCCTGCTCTGCGGGCGCCTGGATGAACAGGGAGTCGCTTACCGGCTCTCTGTCGCCACACCGGCAGGTCGTCAGCAGGCTGCGGGGTTACAGGGTGAGATCGTCGAAGGCCGGATGGATGCAAATGAGATGGCAGATTTCTGCCGCCGTCATGAGATTGGCGTACTGGCTGATCTCTCCCATCCATACGCCGCTGTACTCAGTGAGAATATCTTACAGGTGCAGCGCGAGCTGGGAATTCCGCTGGTGCGTTATAACCGCCCGAGTCACATTGACGCCGTTGATAACCCGCTGGTGCATAAAGTGGACTCCATTGACAGCGCCTGTGAACTGGCGATGCAGCTCGGGGAGCGGATTCTGCTGACAACGGGCAGCAAACAACTGGCGGACTATATTGCGCGCCTGCCGGGTAAAACCGTGCTGGCACGCGTTTTACCGACACAGGATGTTCTCGCACAGTGTGAATCTTACGGGCTGACTATCGACCAGATTTTTGCCCTGAAAGGCCCGTTTTCTGCTGAGTTTAATGAATCCTTTTACCGCTACTGCAATGCAGATGTGGTTATCACCAAAGAGTCCGGCGCACAGGGCGGATTCAGTGAAAAAGTCGCCCCCTGCCTGGCGCTGGGCATTCCCTGCATTGTCGTGGTTCGCCCGCAGACACAGGTGCCCGGTGATGTGACTGAATTAAATAATCTTTCCGGGGTAGAGCAGTACTTGGTATCCCGTTTTTCTGTCTGTTGATTTACTGAGGTTATGAGATGAAAAAAGCGTTATTAGTGATTAGTTTCGGCACCAGTTACGCGGAAACCCGGGAAAAAAATATTGAAAGCTGTGAAAAACAGCTCGCGGCAGCGTTTCCCGGCCGTGATTTTTTCCGTGCCTTTACGTCCGGTATGATTATCCGCAAATTAAAAGCGCGCGATAACCTGCATATCGATAACCCCGAAGAAGCACTGCGCCACCTGCACGAGCAGGGTTATGAAGATGTGGCGATACAATCGCTGCATGTGATTAATGGTGATGAATACGAAAAAATTGTCAGTCAGGTCGAAAAATACCGTCCGTTCTTCCGTTATCTGCGCGTGGGTAAACCCCTGCTGAGCAGCTTTGACGATTACTCACAACTGATTGATGCCCTGCATTTCCAGATGCCGGAACTCAAAGACGACGAGCGCGTGGTCTTTATGGGGCACGGTGCCTCGCACCATGCGTTCTCCGCATACGCCTGCCTTGATCACATGATGACCAACAGCGGTTTTCCGGGTCGTGTCGGTGCCGTCGAAAGCTATCCGGAAATTGATTTAATTATCAAAGGTCTGAAAGCTGACAATATCCGTAAAGTGCATCTGATGCCGCTGATGCTGGTGGCCGGTGATCATGCCATTAACGACATGGCGTCTGATGAAGAAGATTCATGGCGCACACAGCTTGAGCAGGCCGGTATTGAAGCTGTGCCATGGTTACAGGGCATGGGCGAAAACAACATGATCCGCCAGATGTTTGTCGAACATCTCGCACAAACAATGGATAACGCGGAGTAAGGTCCTTACATACATGAGCGAACAAACAGAACAACCACAGGGCAGACTCTACGCTATCGGCACCGGTCCCGGTGCCAGCGACCTGATTACGGTACGCGGTGCGCGGATCATCAGTGAGCTGGATATTCTGTATGCACCGGCCGGGAAAAAAGATGCCCCGAGCCTGGCACATACTATTGTTGCCCCTTATATCACCGGAAAAACCACGGTGAAAACCTATCACTTCCTGATGAAAGCCCCGCAGGAAGCGAAAGAAGCAGTCTGGGATGATGTTGCAAAAGCAATTCAGGAAGATGTGGCTGACGGCAAAAAAGTCGGTTTCATTACCCTAGGTGATTCCATGCTGTTCAGTACCTGGGTCTCCTTACTGGAACGCATCGGCAACCAGCCATGGCTGGAAGTTGTGCCGGGCGTGACCTCGTTTGCCGCCATCGCCTCACGCGCAGTTGTGCCGCTGGCGATGGAAACCCAGAGCCTTGCCGTTATGGCGTGTACCGCATCGCCCGAAGAACTTGAGCATGCGATTACCCATCACGATTGTATTGTTTTAATGAAAGTTTATGGTCGTTTACAACAGGTACGCGATCTGCTCCGCCGCCATGATTTATTTGATCATGCCATCCTGATGGCCGACGCCACACTGGAAACTGAACAGTGCTGGAGACGCCTGGATGAGATCGACGACGAACAGACACTGCCTTATTTCTCAACGGTATTAATTAATAAAACCCGGAAATAATTCGGTGAGGTTGTTATGCAACAGAAACTCACGCAGTTCTCGTTAACCGGTGCCGCCGTCACAATTTTGCTGATGATCGCACCTCAGGAAGCCTTTGCCATGCATATCATGGAAGGCTTTTTACCGCCGATGTGGGCGATTGCCTGGTGGCTGATTTTCCTGCCGTTCCTTGTGGCAGGGATTGTCCGTCTCAAAGCGATTGTTCAGGAAGATGCCAACCAGAAAGTGCTGCTGGCGCTGTGCGGCGCATTTATCTTTGTGCTCTCCGCACTGAAGATCCCGTCAGTCACCGGAAGCTGCTCTCACCCGACCGGGGTGGCGCTGGCGGTTATTCTGTTCGGACCGTCAGTTGTGGCGGTGCTCGGCTCTATTGTTCTGTTGTTCCAGGCACTGATGCTGGCACACGGCGGGCTGACCACACTCGGTGCCAATGGCATGTCGATGGCGGTTATCGGCCCGATGGTCGGTTATCTCATCTGGCGTTTCACCACCAAACTCGGCTGGCGTAAAGATGTCTGCGTCTTCCTTGTGGCAGTGTTTGCCGATCTGACCACCTACTTTGTCACCTCTGTTCAGCTCGGTGTCGCCTTTCCTGATCCGCAAATGGGCATGGGTGCGGCTATCCTGAAATTCATGAGTATTTTCTGTCTGACTCAGGTGCCGATTGCCATTGCTGAAGGTCTGCTCACTGTGATGGTTTATGACCAGTTAGTGAAACGAAACCTGGTGGGAAATGAGGTACGGGCATGAAAAAGACACTGATTTTACTGTTTCTGACCATCGCTATTTTTATCATCCCGTTTTTTTATCGATCACGGTGGTGAGTATGGCGGATCAGACGATCAGGCAGAGCAGCAGATCCTTGCTATCGCGCCGGATTATGAACCCTGGTTTGAATCTCTGTACGAACCGGCCAGTGGTGAAATCGAGAGCCTGTTATTTACCTTACAGGGCTGTTTAGGCACCGCAGTTATTTTCTACGTGCTCGGTTATTACCGCAGCGGCCGGAAAAATGCAAAGCCTTGATGCGCTGAGTTACCAAAGCCGCTGGCGTCAGCGTGATCCGAGGGCGAAATTCGCCCTCTACGTTCTGATGATGGTGCTGGCGATGAGCCTGCCTCCGGCAGGCCAGGCGGCTTTACTTATTATTATCGCAGCTTTTACCTGCTGGTTATTGCGGGTATCACCGCTGCGCTATCTGAAATGGCTGCTGATCCCGTTCAGTTTTCTGGCGGTCGGTCTGGTGGCGATTATTATTTCCTTTGCCCGCCAGCCGGATGTCTTACTGTGGAGTATTCAGACCGGAAAGTACTGGATAGGATTAGATCCCGCAGGTATCGCAACGGCAAATCTGACATTCTGGCGCAGTATGGCGGCTCTTGCCGCGACATTCTGGTTTATGCTCAATATGCCGTTTGAACAGCTGATTAAACTGATGAAACACGGACGCATTCCGCTGGTGCTTATCGAACAAATTCTGCTGACCTGGCGGTTTATTTTTATCTTTCTGGAAGAAGCGGCAATCATTTATCACGCACAGTCTCTGCGCTTCGGCTACCGCAACCTGCGTACCGGCTACCGCTCGCTGGCGATGCTGGTAACCATGCTGTTTTCCAGAGTCATGATGCGCTATCAGCAAATGTCAGTTGCACTCGATGTGAAGTTATATCAGGGGAATTTTCATATATGAACCAGCGCCCTCAATTAGCCGTTAATGACCTTACTTTTCGCTATCAGGATGATAATATTCTGAAAAACCTGACTATGGATTTCAGTGAACATCAGGTAACGGGAATTATCGGCGCAAACGGCTGCGGAAAATCTACCCTGTTTATGAATTTATCCGGTATTCTCAAACCGCAGCACGGACAGGTTCTCTGGCAGGGCAAACCGCTGAATTACAACAAAAAAGCCCTTCTTGATCTGCGTTCGCACGTTGTGACGGTCTTTCAGGATCCGGATTTACAGATCTTTTATACTGATGTGGACAGCGATATCGCCTTTGCCCTGCGCAACCTAGGGATGGATGAAGCAGAGATAAAACACCGGACAGATGAAGCGCTGCGTCTGGTTGATGCCCTCTCTTTCCGCGATAAGCCGATTCAGCACCTGAGTTTCGGGCAGAAAAAACGGGTCGCGATCGCCGGTGCGCTGGTGATGGAATCAGACTATCTGCTGCTCGATGAACCCACTGCCGGACTTGATCCCGCCGGACGGCAGCATATGATCGCCCTGCTCGCCCGCATTGCCGCCGCAGGCAAACACATTGTTATTTCCAGCCATGACATTGACCTTATCTATCAGGTTTGTGATGGTATTTACGTGATGTCGCACGGCGAAGTGTGCGGTCACGGCACACCGGAAGCGGTTTTCCTGCAAAAAGAGATGATAACCGCCGCCGGTCTGGAACAGCCCTGGCTGGTCAAACTTCACTGTGAAACCGGTCTGCCGCTGTGTAAAACTGAACAGGCGCTGTTTGCACAACTGCAACAGCAGACAACTCCCGCCGCCGGGACACGAGAGGTAATGGCATGACAGTTTCACTGATGATCCAGGGCACCGCTTCCGATGTCGGAAAAAGTGTATTAGTCGCCGGATTCTGCCGGATTTTCTCTCAGGACGGCTATCACTGCGCCCCGTTTAAATCACAGAACATGGCACTGAACTCGGGGATCACCCGTGACGGCAAGGAGATGGGACGCGCCCAGATTTTTCAGGCGGAAGCCGCCGGTATTGAGCCGGATGTGCGCATGAACCCTGTTTTACTCAAACCCACCTCTGACCGCAAATCGCAGGTGGTACTGATGGGCAAAGTCGCCAGCAACATGGACGCGGTGGAATATCACAACTATAAACCCCAACTGCGGACAATGATCCACGAGGTGTATAACAGCCTTGCCGCTGAGCATGGCATCATTGTGCTGGAAGGTGCGGGCAGCCCGGCGGAGATCAATCTGCGCGACGGCGATATCGTCAATATGGGCATGGCGGAGATGATCGACGCGCCCGTGATCCTGGTGGCAGATATCGATCGCGGCGGGGTATTTGCGTCTATTTACGGCACACTGGCACTGCTCAGTGATCAGGAACGCGCCCGGGTTATCGGGGTTATCATCAATAAATTCCGTGGCGATGTTGCTCTGTTGATGCCCGGGATCACACAGATCGAAGGGCTCACCAACGTTCCTGTTCTGGGCGTGTTACCGTGGCTGGATGTCGATCTGGAAGATGAAGACGGCGTTGCATTGCAGGTCGGTAAATATGACGGCAAAACAGAAAAAGTGCTGGATATTGTGGTAGTTCAGTTGCCGCACATTGCTAATTTCACTGATTTTAATGCCCTTGCCACGCAACCGGATGTCCGTCTGCGCTATGAATCAGACCCGAAAGCCCTCGGCGAACCGGATCTGCTGATTATTCCGGGCAGTAAAAATACCCTGGGTGATCTGCTGTGGCTGCGCCAGAAAGGCATGGATAAAGCGATCCTCGCACAACACGCAAAAGGCACGCCGGTTGCCGGTATTTGCGGCGGGTATCAGATCCTCGGTAAACATATTTATGACGATGTCGAATCCGGCATGTCAGATTTACCGGGACTGGGGCTGCTTGATATCACCACCCGCTTCTCCCCGGAAAAAAATACCACACAAACCGCCGGAACCATCAGCAGCACACTGCCGGGTATCTGGTCGGCATGCACCACACAGCCGGTCAGCGGTTATGAGATCCACATGGGTGTATCAGAATTAGGTCCGGATGCATTGGCGTTTGCGCACATGCATCAGAAAAACCGGGAGCCCTGCAACCATGCAGATGGCGCAGTCAGCCCGGACGGCAGCGTGATGGGATCGTATCTGCACGGAATATTCGACAGAACTAATTTCACCCGCCCTCTGCTCAATAAATTACGTGAATCTAAAGGACTTGAACCCTTGCCCGAAAGTATCTTTGATTATGCCCTGCACAAGGAAGAGCAGTTCAATATTCTCGCCGCACAGATGCGGGAGCATCTGGATATCGCAGAAATCACCCGTCTGATGCGCGCGCACAAGGAAAAAACAGCATGATTATTATCACCGGCGGCGCCCGCAGCGGCAAAAGCAGCTTTGCCGAAAATCTTGTCGCGGAGAGGTGTCACAGCGCACTGTATATCGCCACCTCTGTCATTACTGACGATGAAATGGCGGCGCGTGTCGCCCGCCATAAAGCTGACCGTCCGCAGCACTGGCGCACTTGGGAAGGGTTTAAAAACATTGCAGATGCCATCCGTTATGAGCGCAAACCCGGTGAAGGGATTATGCTGGAATGCATCACCACGCTTATCGCCAACCTGCTTTATGATGCCTCAGGGGGCGCTGATCCCGATACCCTGGATTATGCAAAACTGGAAATTGGCATCAACAGCGAAATCGACCATATCATCGATGCCTGCAAAGAGAGCGGATGCCCGGTGTATATCGTCACTAATGAGCTGGGCATGAGCATCACGCCGGAAAACCGCCTGGCGCGCCACTTTGTGGATATCGCCGGGCGTATTAATCAAAAGCTTGCCCGTCAGGCAGAACAGGTCTGGCTGGTTGTTTCCGGGATCGGAGTTCAAATCAAATGAACCTGAAATATCTGTGGGCGACACTGCAATTTATCACCCGGATACCGGTGCCGGCGCGCTGGAGTGAAGGGACTGAATTTCAGGAGTACCGCCGCGGGGTTCCGTACTTTCCGGTCGCCGGTCTGATTGTCGGCGTCATCGCCGCACTGTTCACCGTCTGGATAGATTACTCCGCGCAAAGCCCGCTGATTGCAGCACTCGGATATGTATTTGCCCTGATGTTACTGACCGGCGGGTTCCATCTCGACGGTCTGGCGGATACCTGCGACGGTATTTTTTCCGCCCGCAAACGGGAGCGGATGCTGGAGATTATGCGCGACAGCCGCATCGGTACGCATGGTTGTCTGGCGCTGGTTTTTGCGCTGATGGCAAAATCAGCCGCCGCTTATGAAGTCCTTATGTTACATCCCCTCTCTTTGATGACCGCCGCCGGACTGCTGATTTGTGCTCCGGTCGCCGGGCGTACCTGTATGTCGCTGCTGATGTATAACCAGCGCTACGCCCGCGAAGGGGAAGGTATGGGCAATATTTATATCGGACGTATCAGTCTGCGCCGGTTTATTACCACGCTGGCAACCGGCGCCGTCATTGTTACGCTGCTGGGCGGCATGAAAGCATTCGGCGCGCTGATTATTACCGCCTTTATTATTTACGGGCTCGGGCGCTATTTTTGCCATCACCTCGGCGGACAAACCGGAGATACCCTCGGTGCTGCTGAAGAGTGCGGAGAGATTCTGTTTCTGCTCGCGCTCTTCTGGATGTGACCGGTGAGCCTCAGCCGCTTTATTCTTGTCCGCCACGGTGAAACCACCGGTAACCGGGACTGTTTATTTTACGGCAGCACCGATCTTCCCCTGACAGACACCGGTCACCGCCAGGCCGCCACCGTCGCGGACTATCTGAAGCAGGTACATATTGACAGCGTGCTGACCAGCGGGTTACTGCGCGCACAACAAACCGCAGAACAAATAATTGCGCCGGACAGAAAAGCACATACCAGTGAACCGAATCTGAATGAAATGGACTTCGGCGACTGGGAAATGTGCCATTTCAGTGAGATTGCCACCCGTTTCCCGGCTGACTGGGAAGGCTGGATAAATGACTGGCAGAACGCAACGCCTACAAACGGAGAGCCGTTTCCGGTCTTCGCCGAGCGTGTGCAGACGCTTGCTGACACTCTGCGCCAACAGGCAGCAGAGAACCCCGGCACGCATCTTATCGTGGCACATAAAGGCGTTCTGGGACTGATGATCGCCCGCTGGTTTGGTCTGCCCGCTGATGCTATGTGGCAGTTTCCCTGTGCGCAGGACAGTTACAGTGTGGTCGAATGCCGCGCCGGATTTATGACGTTATCAGTATTTAACGGGCGGTCACCTTATACGCCTGTTGTTTAATTATATACCCAACGCCATTCAGGATGCAGCCAACGAACCTGCAGTTTGAATGAATAAGGGTATAAAAATAATAATGTGAGCAAAAAACAATGACGACACTGGAAGACCTGATCCGTGCAATACCGCCATTGGATCACGCGGCTATGCAGGCGGCAGAGCAACATATCGGAGGATTAGCCAAGCCTCCGCGCAGCCTGGGACGGCTTGAAGACCTTGCTGTTCTCCTCGCGGGTATGCCGGGTATCGATAACCTCGATGATTTACCAAAAGAAATTATTGTGATGTGTGCGGATCACGGCGTATTTGAAGAAGGCGTCGCCGTCACACCACAGAATGTTACCGCTATCCAGGCGCGTAATATCCAAAAGCAACTGACCGGTGTTTGTGCGGTTGCCCGCAGCAGCGGAACCAGCGTGCTGCCGGTGGATATCGGCATTGATTGTGAGCCTATCGACGGCATGATCAGCCTGAAACTGGCACGGGGCTGCGGCAATATCGCCAAAGGTCCGGCGATGTCTTATCAGGATGCCGAACATCTATTGATCTCCAGCGCAGAATTAGTCCGAACCCGCGTGGCGGAAGGTATCCGCGTGATCGGTACCGGTGAGCTGGGCATTGCCAATACCACCCCGGCTTCTGCCATGATCAGTGTGCTGTGCGGGCTTGATCCGCATGATACTGTCGGGATCGGCGCTAATCTGCCACTGGATCGCGTTTCTCACAAAGAGGCGATAGTGCGTCAGGCTATCGCGCTGAATCAGCCGGACCCGGCGGATGCAGTTGATGTGCTTGCCAAAATCGGCGGGTACGACCTGACCGGAATGACCGGGGTTATCCTCGGCGCCGCCGCCTGCGGTATCCCGGTTGTCCTTGATGGTTTTTTATCCTACGCTTGTGCGATAGCCGCTTGTCGCCTGGCACCAAAAGTCCGTGATTATCTGATCCCGTCCCATTTTTCTGCGGAAAAAGGCGCGGGTATCGCCTTAGAGCAACTCGGACTCAAACCGTTCTTATATTTAGATCTCCGCCTGGGTGAAGGCAGTGGCGCGGCATTAGCAATGTCAGTCATCAACGCCGCGTGCAGTATGTACTGCCATATGGGACATCAGGCCGCCAGTGGTTTCTCGCTGCCGCCGTCTCCGACCCGGTAAAATGGATATTTTTTTAGGGAGTAAAACGCAATGCGAAAGAAGATCCCAAAAACGGATTTGCTGATAACCTTTGAGGCTGTCGCACAATATGAAAGCTACACGCGGGCAGCCGAAGAGTTATCACTGACCCAGAGTGCCGTTTTCCGCCAGATAGCCGGGCTGGAAGAATTTTTAAATGTCTCGCTGTTCCATCACGTCCGTAAACGTATTTTCCTCAGTGATGCGGGAAAACATTACCTCGGGCTGGTGCATGAAACGCTGGATAAACTGGAAAAAGACACGCAGGATATTATGTCCTGGCAATCCTCTCAGCAACTGTTTGAACTGGCGGTCACGCCGACATTCAGTACACACTGGCTTATCCCTAATCTTCAGGGATTTCGTGAGAAACATCCGGAAATCGCATTGAGTATCAGTGCATTAACCACACCATCAGATTTTACCAGCCTGAAATATGACGCGGCAATTATGCGGGAAGATTTCTGTAACCCGTGGCCGGACTTTGAATATCTGTTTGAAGAAGAACTGGTACCGGTATGCAGCCGGATGCTGTGTGATGACAGTGTAAAACTCACCACCAGCCAGGTACTGGAAGAATTTACCCTGCTGCACCAGACCACACGGCTGGACGCGTGGAGTGACTGGTTCCAGCTTTCCGGAATTCATAACCCGAAAACCCGTGTCGGTCCGCGCTTTGATTTGCTCTCTATGCTTATCTCCGCGATCCGCTCCAATCTCGGTGTGGCACTTCTGCCGCGATTTGCGATACAAAAAGATCTGGAAAACGGCGATTTGGTTATTCCGTGCGACCTGCCGATGAGCACCGGCAACCGCTTTGTTCTCACCTATAAAGAGGACAAAAAAGGATCCCTGAATCTGCGTAAATTCAGTGACTGGATCCACCAGAAATCACGGGAAAAAGAACTGATATTGCCTTAATACCGGACGAAAAAAGTGATACCTCGCGGTATCACTTTTTCTTTTGCATCATTTCTTTTTACATCAAAGACGCTGATACTTATTTTTTATCTTTCGCAATTCTGTTGCGGATATTCTCAGCGCGCTCAGTTGATGGCGGGTGAGAGTCAAACATGCTGCTCTTGCCTTTATCCAGAGCGGCAAATTTTTCAAACCCGGTTGCCAGCCCTTCAGTAGAAATATTGCGTTTTTTCAGCAGATCGTAAGAGTAATTATCCGCTTCTGATTCCTGATGCTGAGAGAACTGCGAATTCACTAACTTCACACCCATATCAGCAAACTGAGAGTTGCTCAGCTGTGACGCAACACCACCGGCAGAGCCTGCCGCTGTTTTTGCTGCAACGGTGCCGTAAGCAACCTGCATCGCTTTACGGGAGTGACCAAGGGAAACGTGACCGATTTCATGACCCAGAACACCTTCAATTTCATTGTCAGTCATCATGTCCATCAGGCCGCTGTATACGCGCACACAGCCATTTGCCATTGCCCAGGCATTCACATCTTCTGTCATATACACTTTATAGTTAACATTGGTGCCATCAATATTAGAGCCTAATGATTTGGCAATTTTATTCATACGGGCAGTGTATTTACTTGATGCCGGTGCAATCTTGTTCTGCGCATCCATTTCTTTACAGGCGCCGTCAGTCAGTTTCACCATATCCGCATCCGTTAATGTTGCGGCCTGAAATAACTGTCCGCCGGATTGCGCCAGCGCGTCATAATTCATGTTCTGGCACCCTGCAAGTACTGTTGTTGTTAATGCAATAGCCAGAGCTGTTTTCAGTTTCATCATTTCCCTATCCATTTATTATTAATTAGCTTTATGTAACCTCTCAGAAAATAACAATTTTTGTTCATCCACCGGAAGCAGTCTATTCTGAAAAATCACAGAATATTCTCATTTTGAGATCAAAAACTCATTTTTATTGATAATGAAATGCGGTTATACCACCATTTAATCATTAGTATTTTTTTATATAGTCATATAAAAAAATCGCCCCTGTAAATAACAGAGGCGATATTCATAATATATACAGCAGGATTCACAGCAGAGCTGAGACTTACCAGTCAATTCCCTTTTGCGCTGCAATACCGACATCAAAAGCATGTTTGACCGGACGCAGCTCACTGACGGTGTCGGCCAAGTCTGTGATATCACGGTGGCAGCCCCGCCCGGTAATAATCACACTCTGATTTTCCGGACGATTTTTCAGGAATGAAATAATTTCATCCAGATCAATATACCCGTAGCGCACCATGTAGGTCAGTTCATCAAAGACAATCAGGTCATAAGAGGCATCCTGTAACATTGCCTTTCCGTACTGCCACACTTCCTGTGCCGCCCGGGTATCACCTTCTTTGTCCTGCGTGTTCCAGGTAAAACCGGTCGCCATGATATGAAACTCAACGCCCAGTTTTTCCAGAATATTGCGCTCGCCGCATTCCCACTGACCTTTGATAAACTGCACAACACCGACTTTCAAGCCATGCCCGACAGCGCGGGTGGCCGTCCCGAAAGCCGCTGTGGATTTCCCTTTCCCGTTTCCGGTGAATACCATCAGAACGCCACCGGTTTTCTGAGCAGCGGCAACGCGCTCATCGACATGATCTTTCAGTTTCTGTTGTCGTTGTTGATAACGTTCGTCACTCATGCAAACTCCTCAGGGAAAGTGTTAGATCAGGCAGGCTGACCCGCCACGCATTTATCACATTTTTTAGTCTGAACCTGCTCGAAGAAGTTGTTCCCTTTATCATCCACAAGGATAAATGCCGGTAGCCCTTCCACTTCCATTTTCCAGACCGCTTCCATACCCAGTTCAGGGTATTCCAGGATATCCAGGCTCTTCACATATTCCTGTGCCAGGATAGCCGCTGATCCGCCGATACTGCCCAGGTAGAAACCGCCGTGTGCTTTACACGAATCTGTCACTGCCTGACTGCGGTTGCCTTTCGCGAGCATCAGCATACTGCCGCCCATCGACTGGAACAAGTCCACATACGGATCCATACGGTTACCGGTTGTCGGCCCCAGGGAGCCGGAAACCAGCTCTTCCGGTTTTTTCGCCGGTCCCGCATAGTACACCATATAATCTTTGAAGTACTGCGGTAAGCCTTCGCCTCTGTCCACACGCTCTTTCAGCTTCATGTGCGCGATATCACGGGCAATAATAAGCGGTCCGCTGAGTGATACGCGGGTTGAAACCGGATACTTGCTCAGCTCTTTCAGAATGTCTGCCATCGGCCGGTTCAGGTCGATATTAACCATGTTGCTTTCATCTTCAGTACGCATGGACTCCGGAATGTAGCTTCCCGGGTTGTACTCCAGTTTCTCCAGCCAGATCCCGTCTTTTGTTATCTTCCCTTTGATATTACGGTCAGATGAACAGGAGAGCGCCAGACCAATAGGACATGAACCGCCATGACGCGGCAGGCGGATAATCCGGATATCATGCGCAAAATATTTACCGCCGAACTGTGCCCCGAAACCAAATTCGCGGGTCGCTTCCAGCAACTCCTGCTCCAGCTCTCTGTCACGGAATGCACGCCCCAGCTCATTGCCGCTGTCCGGCAGGTTGTCGTAATACTTGGTGGATGCCAGTTTTACGGTTTTCAGGTTCATTTCGGGTGAAGTACCGCCGATAGCAAATGCGATATGGTACGGCGGGCAGGCTGTTGTACCGAGGTATTTCATTTTCTCAATCAGAAAGGCTTTCAGACGGTCATGTTCCAGAATGGCTTTTGTTTCCTGGTACAGTGCCGTTTTATTTGCTGAGCCGCCGCCTTTATTGACAAACAGGAAGTGATATTCCGCCCCTTCGGTCGCGAAAATATCAATCTGCGCCGGTAAATTAGTGCCGGTATTCACTTCACGGTACATATCCAGCGCTGCATTTTGCGAGTAACGCAGGTTTTCACGACGGAAGGTATTGTAGATACCGCGGGATAAACATTCGGCGTCATTTGCGCCGGTCCATACCTGCTGACCTTTTTTCGCCACAATCGTGGACGTTCCGGTATCCTGGCAGTTCGGCAGCACGCCTTTCGCCGAAATTTCGGCGTTACGCAGCAGTTGCAGCGCAACATATTTATCGTTTTCGCTGGCCTGCGGATCACTTAATATTTGGGCAACCTGGCGCTGATGCGCCGGGCGCAGGAAATAGGAGGCATCATGGACGGCCTGCTCAGCAATGAGTGTCAGAGCCTGCGGTTCAACTTTTAACATTTCACGACCTTCAAATGTCACCGTTGAAACGTGCTCCTTGCTCAGCAAATAATAATCCGTTTTATCTTCAGATAACGGGAAAGGATCCTGATACTCAAAAGTTTTATTTGTCATTATATTCACTCGTATTAAATCAGAAAGAGAATGAAGAACATCCGACATAAGATTTAAAAATAGACATATCCTGACTGATTATGGTTGTTTATCACTGTTGAAAACAAATGATTAAAATGAAGAAGTTGGTGAATTTAAAGAATAAACCGGCACTTATCACTATATTTTCATTGAAATAACAAATAACCATAAAAACAATCGGATACAATATTAATTAACGAATTTAAAATGATAAAATAACATATTAAAACCATATTTAATGATAGTTATAAATTTATAAAATAATAAACTAAACTTTATTTTAATAAAAATGAGATCCAGTCTGCTAAATACAAAATAACAAAAGTGTAAAAGTGTTAAGCCGGTCATAGGATATTCCGTACCGGATAAGAAAAACCGCAGGCCGGAAAGTGCGGCCTGCGGTTTTACAGCATGTGAAGCCCGGTTCAGATGACGGTTCTGACCGGCTCCTGCTCTGTTAAATCGTCAGCAGATGCCTGAACAGAGGTTACCGGTGGCTTTCCGTGACACCCTTCCCCGTAATGCTCACCTTCCCAGCGTCCGACAATCGCCGCACCCATCGCATTGCTCATTACATTGGTTGCTGAGCGCCCCATATCCAGGAACGGATCAACCCCCATCAGCAGGATAAGCCCGGCTTCCGGGATATTAAACTGCGTCAGTGTGGCGGCGATCACCACCAGCGATGCCCGAGGCACGCCTGCCATGCCTTTGGAGGTCAGCATCAGGATAAGCAGCATAGTGACCTGGTCGCCCACAGAGATGTCAATATTGCACGCCTGCGCGATAAAAATAACCGCAAAAGAGCAATACGCCATTGAACCGACAAGATTAAAGGAATAGCCGATAGGCAGGACAAAACTGGCAATTTTATTGGAAACACCAAACTGCTCCAGTTGTTTCAGCGTGCCCGGAAAAGCGGCCTCAGAGCTTGAAGTGGTGAATGCCAGCAAAGCAGGCTCAGTGATCCCTTTTGTCAGGCGCAAAATACAGCGCCCGGTAATCAGCACCGCCAGACCAATTAATACCAGCCACAATGTTGCCAGGGTCAGGTAAAATTCACCCATAAAAATCCCGGCATTCAGCAATACCACCAGCCCGCGTTCGGCAATCATGCCTGAAATAGCCGCAAATACCGTTAATGGTGCAAACAGCATCACATAGCCGGTCAGTTTCAGCATCAGGCTGACAACGGATTCCAGCAGCGCCAGAATCGGCCGGCCTTTTTCACCTATCGCTGAAAGGGCAATCCCCATAAAGATTGAAAATACAACAATCTGCAATATTTCATTGCGCGCCATCGCATCAACAATGCTGGTCGGGATCAGGTGCGCGATGAAATTTTTCACCGAAAAAGCCACCACGGATACATTCTCAACAACCGTATCCGCCGGTGCCACAAAGTTAATACCCGCGCCGGGTTTGAGCAGGTTAACAATCACCAGCCCGAGCGTGATGGAAATAAATGACGCGCAGATAAACAAAAACAGCGTCTTGGAGAAAACCCGGCCCAGGGTTTTGGCATCGCCCATTTTTGCAATTCCCACCACCAATGTGGAAAGGATAAGCGGAGCGATAATCATCTTGATCAGGCGTAAAAAAATATCAGTGACAATTGAAATATCGGCAGAATACTGCTGGTTAAAGTCAGCCGTTGCCAGATTATTCAAAGCAAATCCGACGATCACCCCGAAAAATAATGCGACGACAATCCAGGTCGTTAAATTTTTTGACTTCATACTATCTCCGTTATGCTGATGTGTATTATTCTCCCGGGAGACTTAAATAAATCTGATTGATTATCTCTGTTATTGCCTGCAACAGAAAAAACCATACACAGAAAGAGGGGGAGTTAAGAACAATACTGACGTCTGCCTTTAACAAAATGATCAATAAAATACACCGCCATTCACATAGCAATGCGTAATTTTACCCACTGAACCGAACACAATTCAGCCATTATTTTGTTGCAGATTAAGGATCACGTAATCGATGTTACGCAATAAAGTTACTTTATTACTGTCATTCACATCACATTAACAATGATGTTTGGTTTTTATACGAACGGCCTGTTTTTCATTAAGAAATATGGCTCTCAGAAAATCATACTCCTTTTTTATTTGATATGGCGCGCTTTATTGTTTAATTTTTTGTTGCTGATAAAAACACCAACATCTTCTTTTCTATTAATTTTATTTATAAAAAAAAAGGCAGCACACTGTGCCGCCCTCTCTGAAAAATCATCCTGTAATCCGCTTATTTTGGCAGAACGCCATAACCACGGAAATTACCTGTCTGTTTCATAAAATCATTGTGATACTCATTCTCTGCAACGGTATTTGAAGAGCCACTTTTTGCCGAAGCAGAAACCAAAGCCATTGTTGTCTGGTGGATTTCATCATTGAGCTTATCGTGAATATCCGCATTATCTGACTCCTTTATCTGTGTCAGAAGACCGGTTAATTTTACAGCCTGCTTCTGTGTCTCTGCATCCTTAAAAGCAGGCACAGGAATAGTATAATCAAAGGTCATATTCACACTGTCTTTGATTTCATCTCCGGGAGCCGCCGGAGCCAATTTTTGACCATAATCAGACGCGATATAAGCGACTAATTCCGCCTTATCAAAACATTTTGTTTTAATATTACCGACAGACTTGCGGTCACCGGTGGTAATTTCATCCGGGAATGGCTTACCAACCGGATAGCTGCAATTAAACAGGTTATGGTCAATCATTACCGCATTACTGCTGCGCACCGGCATCTGTAATTCATGACCATTAATGGTGACATCAAAAAGCGCCGGTTTAAAACGGGCACTCTGACCTTCTGTCGCATATATTTCCGATAACATATAATAAACGTGATTATCCGGGTTAATAATGCCGCCACTGTTATTTTCATACACCATAAAAGTGTATTTCTCACCTTTTGCATTCTGAATGCTGTGCATACCGGGTGATAATTTAACGCTGCCGGTCGTTCCCGGCTCAAGGGCATAATCTTTATCATCCACTTTAAATGTCAGCGCGCTGTTCGCCGGATTACTGTACCAGAACTCATTTTTTGTACTATCAGGATCCAGGCTGTCACATGCTGCTGCCAGTAAAACAGCAACGCTTAATACACTTAATTTTAATGTGGTTTTCATTTGCTATCTCATTATATCTTCGGATTATAAGCCCGATATTATCAATCATTATTTGCAGGGTACAGATACAATCTCCACCTACATTGACTCTGTCAAAACAGGATAATGCGAAAAATTACCGGAATGGCTAAATAGTTATTTCTATACTTTGGATTAACCCATTCTTACCGCAGATTCTTTTTTTACTATCACC
Organism: Morganella psychrotolerans; assembly: GCF_001676155.1. Taxonomy (GTDB): domain Bacteria; phylum Pseudomonadota; class Gammaproteobacteria; order Enterobacterales; family Enterobacteriaceae; genus Morganella; species Morganella psychrotolerans. The sequence continues at coordinate 397,338 of NZ_LZEW01000023.1, forward strand.
AATCAGCCTTATTTTTCAGACAATATCATCATCAGAAAAATAAATGATATATACCCAACGTCATTCAGGGTGCAGGTTCGTTGGCGGGGTTATTGTGCATTATGTGCACTCTCTGCATATTAACGTACAACCGTAACCCGTTCAGTGTTATGTTTTTTCAGAGATTATTTTATTTACCGGATGGCCCGCATGATGATTTTTATGGCAGTTGCTCTTGCCCATTTTATTGCACTGATAAGCCCGGGACCTGATTTTCTGTTGATTATTAAAAGTACACTGCGTAATACCCGGTGGGTCGCATTCGGTGTCGTCTCCGGCATTGTTACGGCTAATGCGCTCTATATTATGCTCTGTTTAGCCGGTGCCGGCGCTATTCTCGCGCAATCAGTCACCTTAATGATCATCATAAAGTTATTCGGCGGGTTATTTTTGCTTTATATCGCGTGGCAGGCACTGCGGGCAAAAAAAATCAGATTATGCTTTTCTGATGGCGCAGGCTGCTGAAAATACAGAATCTCGCCGTCAAAGTACTTTTTTTAAGGAATTCCTGGTTGGCTTATCATCAGGGTTATTAAACCCGAAAAATTTATTATTCTATTTAAGCCTCTTTACTGTCGTACTGGAAAGTCAGGATAACTCAGCATTATTTAAAACCGGCATCGCGCTCTGGATGATAATGGCAGTGTTAATATGGGACAGTCTGATTATGTATCTTCTGACCCGTCCGGCGGTACGTCATCAATTTAACCGCTGCGCATTCTGGATAGATAAAACGGCGGGTGTTATTCTCGGAATGGTCGGGCTGAAAATACTTCATATGACATTTAAAAATCCCTCTTAGCCGGGGGTTTTCCTTAGTGTTTGCAGAAAATTGTTATAAATTTCAATGAAATTTTCTTTAAAACCCGGATAATCGACCAGATTTTTAATATTGAGCGTTATATGGCTCATAAAGCCGTGAATTAAGCTGCACAGCAGATCGATGTTATAATTTTTAATACAGCGCTCTGCTTTCAGCTCACTGAGAATACTATCAACCCGCCCGCTGATATAACACTGGTTAATATGTTCAAATTCATACCAGCCGAGCACAGGCATAACTTCCTGAATCGGAATAAGCCCGCGGTAATGCCCCTGCAGGTAATCAATAAAACAACTGACAATGTCTTCCAGTTCCTGCCATTTATCCGCCGGCGGCACAATGGCATCAAGCCGGGCGCTTATCCGCTGTAATTGTGCTTCATAGCAGTGCAGTAACACATCACGTTTATTTTTAAAGTGATGATAAAAAGCGCCCTTTGTTACCCGGGCATCACGGGCAATTTCATCAACAGAAACCGCCTGATAGCTCTTTTCAATAAAAAGCTGATGAGCCGAATTGAGCAATGCCAGGCGCGTTCGCGCTGAACTTTCCTGTTGCCCGGTCAATGTGTTCATGGTAAATATAACCCTGTTACATACCGCTGGTATGTAATCGTATCACAGTATTTTTTTGTGTGCCAATGAGCCGGAAATCCGTATGCTGAAACATAATACCGCCACATCCGAACCCGTTGATTTATCATCAGTTCCGGAGAAAGAACAGGATGAAAATGCCTTTTATCTCAGTGTGATAAAAGACATTATTTTATGGATTGAGCATAACCTGAATAAATCACTGCAACTGGATGTGGTTGCGCAGCGATCCGGTTATACCAAATGGTATTTCCAGCGGATCTTCAAACGATTTACCGGCCTGACACTCGCCGGGTATATCCGCAGGCGTCGTTTGACCAAAGCCGCTACTGAGCTGCGCCTGACCACAAAAAATATCGGGGATATCGCCCTTAAATATCAGTTTGATTCTCAGCAATCCTTTGCCCGGCGTTTTAAAGCGGTGTTTGAGATGACGCCGACAGAGTACCGCCAGAGTCCGAACTGGGATCTGAACACGCTGCAACCCCCGCTGCGCACAGACGTAACCGCGCTGCCACAACCGGAAATTGTGGTTCTGAATGCTATCCCTTTGCATGAAAAGGGTTATCACTATCTGTCATCATTAGATGAAATAGGGCATTTACATGAAGAGATCCGCTGTACATTCTGGCGCGATTTTTTCCAATTAGTCTCACCGGATATTCAGCACTGTTATGTCCGGACCGCCTGGGACAATATGGCCGATGATCCGGAAGGTATTGCTATCAGCTATTATATTGGTGTTGATGATACTGCGTTAATCCGTCAGGAAAATCAGCTCACACCGGCAGTTATCAGCCGTGGGAAATACGCGAAGTTTCATTTTGATGGTTTATTCAGTGATTACCGCGACTTTACCTTCAATATGTATCTTTACTCGTTACCACAGCTCGGATTATGCCGCCGCCCCGGTCTTGATATTGAAAAACATACCCGCACAGAAGAAATAAGTGACAATCTGCCGCAGCGGCTGCGGGTCGATTACTATATTCCTGTCCTCTGAGTTATACCCTTATTCATTCAAACCGCAGGTTCGCTGGCTACACTCAGCCAGCCAATGATTAATACTGACGCCGGTTTATTTTTTGTAACATAAAAATAGCCGGCTGATGGTAAAAAATCGATTCCGGTCAAAATACAACCACCAGAAAATCAATATAATATATCAGTACTGAGCATTCACCCACCGGCAGTTAAATAAAATCACTACGGATGGATTTATGAATAAACTGACCCCGCTTAAACCGGTTCCCGCCTTAATTGCTATCGTGATTACCTTAATTATCTGGTTTGTTATTCCTGTTCCTGACAAGGTTGATCCAAATGCCTGGCATTTGCTCGCTCTGTTTGTCGGGACTATCGCGGCGATTATAGGTAAAGCGCTGCCTATCGGCGCTGTCGCTATTGTGGCCATTGCGCTGGTTGCCGTAACCGGCGTAACTAATCCGGATTCTGTTAAAGGTGCAATTAATGATGCACTGAGTGGTTTTTCCAATGAACTGATCTGGCTTATCGGTATTTCAATTATGGTTTCCCTGAGCCTGAATAAGACCGGGCTGGGCGCGCGTATCGGCTATTATTTTATTTCACTGTTCGGCAAACGGACTCTGGGAATTGCGTATTCCCTGGCCATTGCCGAAACAGTTCTTGCTCCGGTGACCCCGAGTAATACCGCGCGCGGCGGCGGAATAATTCACCCGATAATGCGCTCCATCGCTGACAGTTTTAATTCAAAAGCCGAAGATGGCACGTCAGGTAAAATAGGACGCTATCTTGCACTCGTTAATTACAATACCAATCCTATTACCTCCGCCATGTTTATTACGGCTACCGCACCTAATCCGCTGATTGTCACTCTGATTGTTCAGGAAGCTGGTGCCGGCAGCGAACTCAGCTGGTCAATGTGGGCAATTGCCGCCTTTTTACCTGCTCTGATTTCACTCATCACCATGCCGCTGGTTATTTATTTTCTGTATAAACCGGAGATTACCGCCACACCTGATGCGCCGGATTTCGCCCGCGCGCGGCTCAATGAACTGGGACCGGTTTCCCTGCCGGAAAAAATCACACTCGGTGTATTTATCCTGCTTCTGGCGCTGTGGTCCGGTATTCCGGGCCTGCTGTTCGGCGCAGAGCACAATGTTCATCCGACAACCGCCGCCTTTATCGGCCTTACCGCTCTGCTGTGCAGCGGTGTGCTCTGCTGGGATGATATTCTGAAAAACAAAGGCGCGTGGGATACGGTCGTCTGGTTCGCCGCCCTGGTGATGATGGCATCATTCCTGGGAAAACTCGGGCTGATAAAATGGGTGTCACTCACTGTCGGCAGCGGTATCGACCATATGGGAATCAGCTGGATGGGCGGCATGTTGCTGCTGGTTCTGTTCTATGTCTATTCTCATTATTTCTTTGCCAGCACCACCGCCCATATTACCGCAATGTTTGCTGCTTTTTATGCCGCCGGGTTATCACTCGGCGCCCCGCCTATGCTGCTCGGACTGACACTGGCATTCTCATCCTCCCTGATGATGTCACTGACCCATTACGGCACAGGAACCGCGCCGATTATTTTCGGCTCCGGCTATGCCACTCTCGGGGAATGGTGGAAAACAGGGCTTGTGATGAGCATTGTTAATCTGATTATCTGGATTGTTACCGGCAGCCTGTGGTGGAAATTCCTCGGATACTGGTAATGTATTGTCACAAAAACAGCTATGCAGCCAACGAACCCGCAGTTTGAATGAATAAGGGTATACCCAACGTCATTCAGAATGCAGGCAGGCGGCAAGGGAAGCCAGACGGGGAGCATACATGAGTATGTGACCCGGCTGGCTGAGAGCAGCCAACGAACCTGCAGTTTGAATGAATAAGGGTATAATTAAGAATCATCGGATGAGGAACACTTATATACTAACCGGTCTGTCTTATCAGTTATTTCACGGAAGGAATTATGCAGACAATAAAAATACAACCGGAGTCCGCCGATACAGAGGCAATCCGGGCTATTGAGCAACTTGCAGATATTCCCGCACCTTATTACGCTGTCACGCCGTCAACAGAAACACGTTATCAGCAGGCGCTGACACAAGCGGATAATTACCACCGTGAACATAATTCAGTTTATGCCCGGCTATATAACGCCAACCCGTCCCCGGTTATTCCTGCCGGACTCTTTAACGATATATGTCCGGCAATACAGGCTGATGATAAAAATGCCGGACACATTCAGCGCGCCATGAAGACTATTCTCAGAGAGAACGGACTGACAACCACTACACCATCGCGTTTTCTGTTGCTGTCAGACGGTTTAATCACTGCTGTGCGGGATGGTGATACCGCTATTTTCCCGGGATTAACATTATTCGCCCCGGTCAAAGAGTGTGTTTGTGCCGTATCGGCTGACGGAGGCACAGACGCGGCACTGGCCTGGTCTGTACTGAAACGCTGGGCAGAAGAGTCAGATCCTGTTTATATCTTAGGGTTAACACATCACATGGAACATCTCGCGCAGCACTGCCCTGAGCCGTTTTTGCTGAAAGGGACGGTTAAAGGCTTAACTGGGCGCGGACAACACATTGATCGTCCGGCAGTGGCCGGAAAATTACAGCTGACACTCCGTGCAGCATCAACTGATCTGTGTGAAATTTACGGCGTTCCTGAACACCCGCTGCATTATATCAGCTGCAAAGAAGGGCATTTTCATATCCCTGCATTCGCCCGCTTTGCCCTTATCGGTGACGACGGCAACCCCGCAGCCCCGGGAAAACGCGGGCTTCTTCAACTGGAAACGCCGCTTCTTACCCGGTTGTCAGCACAACGGCTGCTGACAATGGATGAATGTGAACAGGGAACCGGCTGTCCGTGCGGCTGCGCACTGCCCTGGCTTCATTATCACCGCACTGTTATATCCCCGGAAAACCACTGTGCCGCTAGCTGAGCGTAGCCAACGAACCTGCAGTTTAAATGAATAAGGAGATACCCAACGTCATTCAGAATGCAGGCAGGCGGCAAGGGAAGATAAACGGGGAGCATACATCAGTATGTGACCCGGTTAGCTGAGTGCAGCCAACGAACCTGCAGTTTGAATGAATAAGGGTATATATGATGACAGATGAAATCAGACAACGCATCAGTGCGGTAAAAGCCTGGCTCAGTGACCCGCAGACCCGGAAATTACTGTTTTCAGCAGATCCTGCAACACAATCTTTCTGTCAGTTGCGCCTGCAATGGCTGGCGGACAGTAATGCGCTGGAGCATCAGGCAGAAAAAGATCTGGGACTGGCTCCCTGGCTGGCACCGGAACAGATCCTTATCATTGATGACGGATGCAACCCGCTCAGTACTCTGGATACCTTTCTTACCGCCTGCCTTACGGGATCGGCCATCCGCATTAAAACCCGGCACCACCGGGAGTGGCTGATTACTCTGTGCCGACATCTGGACCCGGGCAATACGCGGTATGATGTTGTTTGCCCCGGACTGAGTGATGCCGCTCTGCTGCGCGGCACGGATACCGTTATCCCGGCAGGTGATGATGCTCTGATCCGCCACTGGCGGACTATCACACCGTCGTATATCCGGCTTATCGAATCAGCGCCGAAAATCAGTGCTATGGCGATATGTGGCGCGGATCTGCCTGCACCGGAACTGATTTTGTGGGATACCTGCCTGTTCTCACAACAGGTAAACAGCTCGCCACGCTTTATCCTGCTGGACAGCCCGATGATAGCAGAACGGCTTTATCTCTCACTGGTTCAGCTTCTGGATGAATTGCCCCGCCTGCCGGAATCGGTCCGTTTATTACAGATGGCAAAAAGCAAAGAACTGACACTGCGCCATATTCTGACACCGCCATTAAAACCGGCTGCTTACAGCCCGGGTTCAGGCTGGGGAATTACACTGCAACGGACATTTGATCCTGACCAGTTTTTACCGTACGGGTTTAATTTAATTGCAGGTGATACACAAGAAAACCTGAAACGGGCAGCCAAACACTGGCCGGGGCAGCTTGAGACGCTCAGTTATCACGGACGCACTGATCTGCCGGCGATAAAAGCCTCACGCTTTACCCGCCACTGTGCTGCCGGGCAGATGCATAACCATCCGCTTTGCCTCAGTTCCACCGTCACATTTATCGCCGATGATAACAGGGCAAAAACGACGGCCTGATGTCATAACGCAACATGTAGCGTCCGCACACATCAAACTTACGCAGCCTGACACCGGATCTGGTATAATCAGGTGTCTCATCATAACTACGGATCTGAGCCTGATGACCATCGCAGCACCTGTTTTTTTACTTGCTCCGCCTCAGCGCGACGAAGCCGAATACCTGACAACTCTGTGTCTGCGCTCAAAGCAGTACTGGGGATATGATGAAGAATTTATGGCAACCTGTCGTGATGATCTGACCATTACGGCGGCTGACTTTGACCATTCCCGGCTGATGACAGCCCGCATCAACGGAAAAATAGCCGGAATAGTTCAGCTGACAATCAACCGCCGGGAAAAGAACGGCAAGCTGTCCAAACTCTTTGTTCATCCGGATTATTTACGGCTGGGGATTGGAAGTGCGCTGTATCACTGGGCAGTTTCAGCGGCACAGGCACAGCGTGTAAGTGCTCTGCTGATCGATGCGGACCCGAATGCAGAAGCTTTTTATATCCGCCAGGGTGCTATCCGTATCGGAGAAACGCCATCGGAATCTATGCCGGGCCGGGTACTGCCGCTGCTACTTATCTCTCTGCATTAATAACGGTGCAGTTTTTGCGTCAACCTCCGCCGCATGTCGGATCAGTGCCGGAAAATCACGCTCTGTAAACGGCAGCAGTGTCGCCGGCAAATTACCCATATCGCGGGCAGGCCATAATTCAAATGCGGCTAAATCTGCCAGTGACCAGTTGCGATAATGCTGCGGTAACGCCAATCGCATCGCGGCCGCCGTTTCCTGTTCCGGCTGTGACGGCAAACGATCGTCCTCCACATTATAATCCCGGTACAACACCAGAAATTTCTCCGGCACCCGCTGACGTTTATCCCACCAGTGTCTATCAATACTGTCAAATGCAGCACGCGTTGCATCTGCAGGTTGCGCGGACAACTGTGCCAGTGCGGACGGCAAAATGCCCTGCATTCCCCGGTTAAAATCCGCAACCGACCTACCGTGTCCCTCAAGCAGCAGGGTTATCGCAAGACGTGCCCCCAGCAGATTGGAATAGAGATCTTCCGGGGTAAATGCCGAAATTTCCTCAGAAAATCCCGGAACAGAATGATATCCGTACCATTGAGCAATTTCATGCCACACCGCCATCCGAAACGCGAGGCGTGCCGCCAGATACACGCTCAGGGTATAGCGGTCTGCCGCATTATCCGGTGGCGTAAACGCCCGGAACTGAACACGGCGGGAAGCCAGCTCATCAGTTAATGTCAGCATCCACGCCTCACCAAGGCGCGGGTAAATCTGCGTGAACAAGTAATATGTGTAATCTGCGGTATCCCGCACATGGGCGATATCAATAAATCCCCCTTTGCGGGAATAAATAATACCCAGATTTTCATTACTTAAACCAATGACTTCCGTTATCCCGAACCAAAAACTGTCATTATAGACATGCTCGCCGAGGCTCTCTGTCGTCAGAACATTGCCTATCCGGTAAAAGGGAACAGGAACCGGCCCCAGTTTTGCGCCCAGGTCATACCCGAACGCACAACAAGGGCGCAGCCCTTCAGGTGCGGAGACGTTCTCAGAGACAGGAAATACCTGGTTTGCAACTTCACTGGTCTGTGGCGTGAGATTCGCCGTCACAGACGGAACCTCAGTCACCCGGCTCTGACAGCCGGACAGAAACAGAATCAACGCAATACCGGTGATAATGCCACGCATCAGAATGCTTCCCCGACCTGGAAATAAAAACCGCTGCTCTGCTTACCGACACCAAAATCGAGCCGCACATTCATTCGTGGCTTGAATTCAAACCGGTACCCCACACCCGCATTCGGCAACCAGTGACCGCCACCGAGATGGCGGGCGCTGTCACTCATTGTTCCGCTGCCCGCCCAGAACACAATACCGTGCCGCCAGTCCAGCTTGCGCCGGTATTCCACCTGAGTGGCGAAAATATGATTATCCTGATAACGACCATTGTAATAGCCGCGCATCTGCCGCCCGTTTCCCAGGTGAGAAAACTGATCCCACGGTACATCGCCGGACGCAAAGCGCGCGAAATTATCAAATGCCAGAACGTTTTTTTCATCCAGCGGATAATAATAATTGTACTGAATTTCAGTGGTATTAAAGCGGCTGTCACTGCCGATTGACGGCGCATAATAAGTATAGCGGAGATCAAGCGCCTGTCCGTGACGTGCATTCGGCAGGAAATCCCGGCTGTCATAGCTGAATGTGGCGCTGACGCCGGAGTTCACTGAATGTGAACCAACATTATTTTCTGCCATATAATCACGGAATGGTTTATCCGGCGATGCCACATTCAGGGTGCTGAAATCCCAGCCCAATCCCAGATATGTATTATCAGCCACACGGCGTAACAGTGACGGCGTAAGCCGCAACTGCTGTGACTTATATTCAGCAAAATGATCTTTGTGGCGTCCGGCCTGATAGCCTTTTCCCCAATAATTTGTCGGAACATTATTGAGTGTACCGCTCAGATAAAAACGCCAGCGATCATCATCAAGATACGTATAGTTATTCAGATTCAGCCCGAAAGCGCCGGTTGATGATGCAAATCCGCTGAGTGACAGTGTCGAAATTTTGCTCTCCGGGGCACGGTCCGCCTGATACATCCCCACCAATGCAACACCGACGCCTAATTCCAGCTCCGGCGTATAAAAAGGACCGGGTAAAACACCCCAGTCAATGGTTTTACTGCGATCAAACTGATTATTACTGCCAAGTCCTGACAACGCATGATCAATGTCGTCGCGGGAAGGTAAAACGGTGGCAGTTGCTGTGTGTGCCGTTACCAGGCCGGTCAGTACCAGCCAGGTAACGTAAATACGAAACGTCATTAAAAACGGAACTCGCCGGAGATAAAGAAACTATTACGATTATTAAAACCCACTTCTGAAATAATATTAAAATTGCGGGTTACTTCTAAACGTGCGCCGACTAAATTGCTCCATTTATGAGCAAGATGCTGTTCAACATCGAATTTCATATCCGGGTCAAACATACCCACTAATTCCTGAAAATCAGGTGGTAAATTTAATCCGCTGATATCCCCTTTAAAGCGCTGGGTAATATCCTGATACATTGCCCCGGTCCAGACCTGTAATTTTGTATTACCCTGTCCGGAAATTAACGGCGAAAAAATAAATTCATAACCAACACGCGGTGAAATAACCAGCGCTTTAATATCCCCGTCGAGAATATCCAGGTTTGTTTTGGTGTAGTTAAAATCGACTGTACCAAAAAATTGTTCATACCCACCGGCAAGTGTCACACCAGCACCGTAGGTTTTCCCTTCAAAATCAAGTTTAAAATCCATGGGGTCATAACCTGCATCCTGCCCACCGAGTTTAATACTGTTAATAGCCGCATTTGAAGATCCTTTTGTTTTTCCGTACAAACCATAAACGTTCATAAACGGAAATATCCAGGAATCCAGTTTTAACATATGCGTTTCGCTCTTTTCACGCGTATGTCCGGCATCAACATCAATGATATCTTCTAAACCGGGAATTCGGGGTGAAATAAAACCGATTTTATCCACCACAATATCCTGGTGAAGATTCATATAGTTATAACCGATACCAAACGGCTCCGGGATATCATATCCACGGGCGCGGGCGTCATCCCCCCAGATGGGCAGAATGCGGGACTGGGATTCTGACGGGCGTGTCGCATCAATTGAGCCATCATCATTTTGTGATGCGCCGCCGGATTGGCTGACACTTAATGACAGTAAAGGCCCGTCAGCAAAGGCAAAAACGCTCAGGCTCAGGGAGCCGGTAATAATCAGGGAATGGAGTATCGGGCGTAACATAATATAAGCCGGTATTATTTAATTAAATGGTGGTGAATTCTAACGGCTAAACACCTTAAATTGCGAACATTATGTGCGAATATTAACAATTATTGCTATTTGTTATGCCTTATTGTTTATGTGCGTTATAGTTTCAATAAAAAAACAAATAATGTACCCGTATTTCTATGCAGAGCCCCCAGACAGAAGTAAAATAAAATAATAATCTTATTAAAACTTAATTATGTAATTTATTTTGACGAATACATTTAAAGTAACAATATTATTAATATTCATTATTGTGCTTACTATTTTTATTTCCCATAATCATTACCGCATTAAAGCACAAACACAACTAACCCAAAAGGAATTATATTATATGATGATGGTATTTTAGAGTTTGATATGGTCGATAAAAATAATCTTGGTCATCTTTATCCACACACAGTTGTTTATCAGATCGCCTGTAATCATTATATCTTAGCTGAAGATGAAGATGCTAATTACCTGATCAAGCCTATTTTAAAGAGCGGAAGATTAGGAGGAATTATTGTTGATAAACAATTCCGTTATTATTATGACATTATTCAGGCAGCATATGATGAATATACGTCCACAACATTTATTTGTTGTGTTAGTTTATCCTGGAAAGCAATAGAAATTTTTGAAACACATGAGAATGGACTGAAAGCAAAAGTCCGGACAGACTATGTTATGGATGACAGAAAAACATGTAACTTCTTCTTTATCCGCGGGCAGCTTTACCTCTATGAACGTGGTGAAGATGCAAATGGTAAATACACTATTAAATCAATCAGAGTTGTGTTTGAGTAAACCGTATACATCACAGATATATAATACTGGTTAACAAAACAATAATAGACTACCGCTAAATACACAGTAAAAAAAGTGAGGTGTTTACCTAATTAAAACAAATTTCACATTTACTTGTTGATATTATCGTAAAATGTTCTAAATTAGGGCTAAGCACATAAGATAAAACCTTTTTACTTAAGATAGTTATTATTGTTAATAACAAGGTACTCCGCTATAAGAGTACTAAGTAAAAGCGGACATTGTGCCTGAGCAACCGTTAACAGTACCTCATATTCTTCTTATTAAGATATGAAAATAGTTCGGCACCCTTATTAGTTCTGAGTGTAGCATTACTGAGTTGATATTTAAAACTACGGGTAACACCGTACATAACACTATTAATTCACATAAATAGAGAGTGACTGTTCACGGATTAGAACTCCGCTCAATATTTGAAATCAAATTAACCGTTTATCTGTGATGTAGTTTGCAATAACGCGTTTAACAGTAAAATAGCTGGTATTTTGTATCAGTTATTACCCTCCCAAAGCCACGTAGTGAAAATTACGTGGCTTTTTTAATGCCGAGACTTGATAAATAACGATTACTTAGATGAAATTAGTAAAAATTTACAGATTAGCTTATGCAGTTTAAAAAAATACCTCATATCTGCACCAAAAGTGAATGTATGTGTAGAAATTTAAACTACCGGGTTGATAATATGTCAATAGTGAGAGAAGTCAGTCCAACCACAGAATATGGCTGATCAGGTACTGCGGTAAGAACCGGGATAGCCATCCCCACCCGGGTTAACCTTAAATAACCTCACTTATGCGATCCCACTCCATCTTTTTTAATAATTCATGCCACTGTATGAAGGATGTCCCTTTTTCATCAGAATCTGTGCTATTTTAAACGTATTGGCGAAAACCGTACCGCAATGCGGATGGTTGATAAATAACAACTTTTTCAGCGTGCTAACAGAATACCTATGACTGACAACCAAAATCTTGACTCACATACCCCTATGATGCAGCAGTACTTCCGGCTGAAAGCTCAGCACCCTGATATCCTGATGTTTTACCGCATGGGGGATTTCTATGAGCTGTTTTTTGACGATGCCAAACGGGCATCTCAGTTGCTGGATATCTCGCTGACCAAACGCGGTCAGACTGCCGGACAACCTATTCCGATGGCGGGTGTACCGCATCATGCAGTGGAAGGGTATCTGGCAAAATTGGTACAGCTCGGGGAATCAGTGGCGATTTGCGAACAAATCGGCGACCCTGCCACCAGCAAAGGACCGGTTGAACGAAAAGTCGTCCGCATTGTGACACCGGGAACCGTCAGTGATGAAGCCCTGTTACAAGAGCGCCAGGATAACCTGCTGGCAGCAGTCTGGCAGGATGCGCGCGGGTTCGGTTACGCCACACTGGATATTACATCCGGTCGTTTTCGTATTTTACAGCTGGAAGATAAAGATGCGATGGCGGCGGAATTGCAACGCACGCGCCCTGCCGAGTTACTCTATCCGGAAGATATGACTGATTTTGCTGTTATTCAGCATCAGCAGGGTCTGCGCCGCCGCCCGCTCTGGGAATTTGAAATCGGTACTGCCCGCCAGCAGCTGAATTTACAGTTCGGCACCCGCGACCTGCATGGGTTCGGCGTCGAAAATGCCCCTCTTGCACTACAGGCGGCGGGCTGTCTGCTGCAATATGTGAAAGATACTCAGCGCACCTCACTGCCGCATATCCGCAGTGTGACGCTGGAAATCCTTCAGGAAAATGTGATCCTCGATGCCGCCACCCGCCGTAATCTGGAAATCACACAAAACCTCAGCGGCGGAACAGACAATACGCTCTCATCCGTTCTGGATCTGTGCGTCACGCCGATGGGCAGCCGGATGCTCAAGCGCTGGCTGCACTCCCCGCTACGGGATCGCACTGTGCTGGAAAACCGCCAGAAAACCATCGGCGCGCTGATGGGCATCAGCCCTGATATCCAGCCGGTCCTGCGCCAAATCGGCGATCTCGAACGTGTTCTTGCGCGCCTTGCCCTGCGTACTGCCCGCCCGCGGGATCTGGCCAGAATGCGTCATGCATTCACACAGTATCCGGATATTCAGGCACAGCTTAGCAGTATTACTGACCCCTATATTGAAACATTACAAAAACGTATAGGTCAGTTTGATGAATTACAGGCACTGCTCGAACGGGCTGTCGTGGAAGCACCGCCCGTGCTGGTGCGTGACGGCGGTGTTATCGCTCCGGGCTATAACGAAGAGCTGGATGAGTGGCGTGCGCTGGCAGACGGCGCGACTGATTATCTCGACAGGCTGGAAATCCGTGAGCGGGAAAAACTGGGTCTTGATACGCTGAAAGTCGGGTTCAACGGCGTTCACGGCTACTATATCCAGGTCAGCCGCGGGCAAAGCCATCTGGTGCCAATCCACTATGTGCGCCGCCAGACACTGAAAAATGCCGAGCGCTACATTATTCCCGAACTGAAAGAGTATGAAGATAAAGTCCTGACATCCAAAAGCAAAGCACTCGCGATTGAAAAAGGGCTGTATGAGGAACTGTTTGATCTGCTGCTGCCACATCTGGAAGCGCTGCAACGCAGCTCCGATACACTGGCAGAGCTGGATGTGCTGACTAACCTGGCAGAACGGGCTGAGACACTGAACTATGCCTGTCCGCAACTGACAGATAAAACCGGTATCCGGATAACCGGCGGACGCCATCCGGTGGTTGAGCATGTGCTGGCAGAGCCGTTTATCGCCAACCCGCTGACCATGTCACCGCAGCGCCGTCTGCTGATCATTACCGGTCCGAATATGGGCGGTAAAAGTACCTATATGCGGCAAACTGCGCTGATCACCTTACTGGCGTATATCGGCAGTTTTGTCCCGGCAGAAAACGCAGTGATTGGTCCGGTGGACCGGATTTTCACGCGTGTCGGCGCTTCTGATGATCTCGCATCGGGTCGCTCCACCTTTATGGTGGAAATGACGGAAACTGCCAATATCCTCCATAATGCTACGGAGCAAAGCCTGGTACTGATGGATGAAATCGGGCGCGGCACATCCACTTATGACGGGCTTTCTCTTGCCTGGGCATGTGCAGAAAGCCTGGCAAACCGTATTAAAGCACTGACGCTGTTTGCCACTCACTATTTTGAGCTGACAACACTGCCGGAAAAACTGGAAGGTGTGGCGAATATTCATCTTGATGCCGTTGAACACGGCGATACTATCGCGTTTATGCACAGTGTGCAGGATGGGGCGGCAAGTAAAAGCTATGGTCTGGCGGTTGCACTGCTCGCCGGTGTACCGCGTGATGTCATTAAACGGGCAAAACAGAAACTGCGTGAGCTTGAAACACTGTCACTGAATGCAACAGCCGGGCATGTGGATACGCCACAAATGACACTGCTGGATACCCCCGAAGAATCCTCCCCTGCGCTGGAAGCACTTGCATCCGTCAATCCGGATTCACTGACACCGCGCCAGGCACTGGACTTACTGTATCGCCTGAAAGATATGCTCTGAGGTAATCAAAAAAAAGACAGCGAAAAGGGGGAAGCGATTCCCCCTTTTGATTATTTACCGTTAATGCTTACCGTTACTATCTACCGTTAAATAGTATTCGTTAACTTATTACTCGTGACGATTTTGAGATCCACATTCAACCAGTCAATTAGTTGAATAATGAATTCTCACATAACCCATGATTATGCAGAATGTCTTTCAGGCGGCGTAATCCTTCCACCTGAATCTGACGCACACGCTCACGGGTTAATCCTATTTCGCGCCCCACATCTTCCAGTGTTGCCGCTTCATAGCCCAGCAGCCCGAAACGGCGGGCAAGAACTTCCCGCTGCTTAGGATTAAGCTCAAACAACCACTTAACAATACTCTGCTGCATATTGTTATCCTGAAGGCGGTTTTCCGGCGTGACCTCATTCTCATCAGATAAAATATCCAGCAGTACTTTATCTGAATCCGCGCCGACCGGCGTATCCACTGACGTAATGCGCTCATTAAGACGCAGCATACGGGTGACATCATCCACCGGACGATCAAGCTGTTGTGCTATTTCTTCCGCAGTAGGTTCATGGTCGAGTTTTTGTGCTAATTCACGGGCGGTTCGCAGGTAAACGTTCAGTTCTTTAACAATATGAATTGGCAGGCGGATGGTGCGGGTCTGGTTCATGATAGCCCGTTCGATAGTCTGACGGATCCACCAGGTGGCATAGGTTGAAAAACGGAATCCTTTTTCCGGATCAAATTTTTCGACTGCGCGGATCAATCCGAGGTTTCCCTCTTCAATCAGATCCAAAAGCGCCAGACCACGGTTACTGTAGCGACGTGAGATTTTAACCACCAGACGGAGGTTACTTTCAATCATACGCTGACGCGCAGCGGGATCGCCCCGCAATGCGCGTCGTGCAAAAAAAAACTTCTTCTTCTGCGCTGAGCAGTGGTGAAAAGCCTATCTCACCAAGGTAAATCTGAGTGGCATCCAGGACACGCTGACTGACATTCTGTGATAGCTCAATATCAGAACTGAGGTCATCCTGTTCCGCCTCTTCTGACTGCTGTTTTTCATCAAACAGCGCCTCTTCTTCCTCAGTTTCAGCTTGCTCTGCGACAAATGTTTCGTCGTATGACTCGTTAACGTTCAGTGAATTACGGCTCATCAGCTTGCTCCTACCCTAGATAATTCAGGCAGAACAAGCTGTTCTGCCGTTTATCGCTGCGGTAAATACTGCAACGGGTTGACTGATTTTCCCTTGTAACGAATTTCAAAATGTAATCTGACTGATGTGGTTCCGCTGCTGCCCATTGTGGAGATTTTCTGACCGGCAGCAACATCCTGCTGATCTTTAACCAAAATGGTGTCGTTATGTGCGTATGCCGTCAGGAAATCATCATTATGTTTGATGATGACCAGATTGCCGTAACCGCGTAACGCATTGCCGGTATAAACCACCTTACCCGGCGCTGAAGCAAAAACAGGCTGTCCACGTGTACCACCGATATCAATACCCCGGTTACCGCTGGTAGGTCCTGTGTAGTTGGAAATGACATTGCCTTCCGCTGGCCAGCCCCATTTAAAGGAACCACTATTTACGGCAACAGGCGCGCTGGTTGTGACTGAAGGTGACTTAACGACGGCTGGTGTGACTGCGCCTGAGTTACCCTTCGCTTGTGCGGTGACCTGTGGTGACAGCATCTTACCGCCGGTTGATGTTGCGCCTGCTGATTCAGAATACGCATTAGTTGGTTGAGAATCAACCACCCTGTTTTGCGGAGTATTCTTATTTGTTGCTACCTGAGTGCCGCCGCTGACCGGTGCAATGTTATTACCGCCGCCATTGCTTAATCGTATCACCTGCCCTTCGTTCAGGCCGTAAGGCTCGGGAATATTGTTCTGTGATGCCAGTTCGCGGAAGTCAGATCCGGAAATATAAGCGATATAAAATAAGGTGTCGCCGCGCTGAACGGTATACGTATTTCCGCTGTAACTGCCTTTCGGAATGGATTCATAATCACGGTTATAGCGGATACGTCCATCATTACTGGTCTGAATATTTGCAGCACGCGGTTGTTGCTGTACCGCTGTCCGGCTCACAGGCTGTGAATTTTCTGAGCTGAGTTGCGGACGTCCCGGCATCGGTGTGGAAACCGAAGAATTACTGTTGTCATTGCCGGCTGTCATCACAGGCGCGCTGCTGCTCTCTTCCACACTGCTGATTGGTGCGGCATGATACGGCGTTGAGCAACCGGCCAAAACCGTGCTCACCAGCGACCCGAAAGCAATCCATCGTATTGCTTTCATAGGGTTTCCTGAGTTCATATTTCTTCTCCCAAAACCGGAAACGTTGCGAAAACTGACAATCATAAAATCACCATGCGAAAATCGTCCGCATGGCAGGATTGTATTATTAAAACAGATACTAAGCGAAATGAAAAAGTGTTGTTACTGAAATCGCCATTTTTATCCCAAATCACCATGGATAAGGGGAACAAACCGGACAGTTCCGATCGACTGAGTATGAAAATCATTGCCCTGACGGCGGATAAATTTGAGAGTCTGCTGCTGTTCACCGACAGGCACCACCATCCGCCCGTTATCTGCAAGCTGATTGAGCAGTGCGACCGGCACTTCACTGGCGGCAGCGGTAACAATAATGCCGTCAAACGGCGCACGGGATGACCAACCTTCCCAGCCGTCGCCGTGGCGGGCTGAAACATTATGCAGATCCAGCTGTTTTAAACGGCGCCGGGCATGCCATTGCAGCCCTTTCACCCGTTCCACAGAATAAACGTGAGCTGCCAGATGCGCGAGGATAGCTGTCTGATAGCCGGAACCGGTACCGATTTCCAACACATGTGCCTGCGGCGTCAGTTGCAGAAGTTCTGTCATTCTCGCCACCATAAAAGGCTGGGAGATTGTCTGCCCGTAGCCTATCGGCAATGCTGTATTGTCATACGCTTTGTGCGTCAGGGCTTCATCGACAAAATTTTCCCGGGGGACAGCCGCCATCGCCTGTAACAGACGTTCATCGCGGATCCCTGCCTGACGTAACTGTGTTATCAGATCCAGTACTACCCGGCGGATCATTCCTCTGCCTCTCCTGTTTTTTTCAGCCAGTCTTCAATTTTTGCCTGTGTATTATAGGCGGTCAAATCAACCTGCAGGGGGGTGATGGAAACATAACCCGCATCCACTGCAGCAAAATCAGTATCCGGTCCTGTATCCAGTTTATCACCCGGAGGCCCCAGCCAGTAAAGCGGATTGCCTTTCGGATCCAACTGAGTGTACACCACGTCCGGCGCCCGGCGCGTGCCGCAACGGGTGACTTTTATGCCCTTGATTTCACTGAGCGGTACATCCGGCACATTCACATTGAGGATATTACCCGCCCGCAACGGAACCTGCTGTAACATAGCAAGCAGGCGGCAGGTGATTTGTGCGGCAGTATCATAATGCGTGTCGCCGTTGAGTGAAACGGCAATTCCCGGTAACCCGAGATGACGCCCTTCCATTGCTGCGGCAACAGTTCCTGAGTAAATAACATCATCACCCAGGTTCGGGCCGCAGTTAATACCGGAAACGACGATTTCCGGGCGCGGGCGCATCAGATGATTGGCACCGATATAAACACAATCTGTCGGTGTCCCTTCCACCAGCGCAATATCGCCGTTTTCATGAATGACTGTCCGCAGCGGACGGTCAAGCGTCAGGGCATTAGATGCCCCGCTGCGGTTGCGATCGGGGGCGACAACCTGCACATGATAAGTACGCCGCAGCGCCTCAGAGAGCGCCCGGATCCCCGGCGCACTGACGCCGTCATCATTACTCACCAGAATTCGCAGCAAAACGGTACCCTCTTTTTATCAGCAACAGATTATCTTTCACAATGGTAAACTATTTTATCAAGTTAACAGCGATAAAAAAGTGTTATATACCCAACGTCATTCAAGATGCAGGCAGGCGGCAAGAGAAAACAGACGGGGAGCATAGATCAACTATGTGACCCGGCTGGTTTCACGCCGCCAACGAACCTGCAGTTTGAATGAATAAGGGTATAGCAGATTTAGTCTGATTGCTTTTTACATATTTATCGCCATGATACTTTCCGTACCTTTTTTTTGACTGACAGGATATCTGAATGTATACACCACAGAGAAAAACAGTCCGCTTTTTTTTCCGTCATGATTACGGCGCTGACTGCAGGTCTTTTACTGGTATCGGAAGCTTTTGCGCTGACTCCGCAGGAAGAAACCAGAGTCGATAATTTGCTGATTGCTGTTGGTAAGCAGGAACAACTGCTCTTTATCCGCAATGGCAGTGAACATAATGCTGCAGAGGCAGAATCTCACCTGCGGCTGAAACTGGGCAAGACCAAAAAACGGCTGAAAACCGCAGAACAATTTGTGGATAACGTAGCATCAAAGTCCTCAATTACCGGAACGCCCTATCAGGTAAAACTCCCGGGGCAACCGCCTGTTGATGCACAAATATATCTGTCACAATTACTGTCAGATACAGATAACGCCGTGAAAGCACAATAAAAAATACAACGGGCAAAGTGTTCGCATCACCTGCCCGTTTTTATTCTCTGAGATATCTGCTTAACTATTTGCTTAACTATTCGCTGAACTCTGCCGCCTGATCGGCTGCCAGCTCAATCACTTCGCGGATAACACTGGTCGCAAAGCAGCCTGCCGGCAGGAAGAACGAGAGCCGGACTGTTTCATCATCCATCCATTCACTGACAAAATTTTCCGGATACAGCATGACGGCACGGCGGGCATTCTCCACCCCTTCTTTTGCTGCCAACTGCCATAATGCCTGCCAGTCAGCTAATTGTTCCGTTTCAAATACCAGCGCAGCATCCTGAGTACCCAAATCACCTTTACCCGGTAACGGTGCCGTAATGCGCAACTCCCGGTTATCAAGGCGCTGCTGTACATCAGCCTGTTCTTCCGGCTGTGCCACAAACCAACTCCCGCGCCCGGCAAGCTGTACTGCATCACCGGACAGCACTGTTGCCTGTAAATGCTGAGTAATGCGGGCATCTGCCACCGCGTTAAACATCGCACTGCGCGCCGCGGAAAGATAAAAGCTGCGCTTGCTGCGATCGGTTACATTGATCTCTGCATTTGCCCAGCGGCGGGCAAAATACAGATTCTGACCACCGCGCCCGAAGCGCTGTTCGCCGAAATAATTCGGTACACCCTGCTCAGTAATAGATTGCAAGCGCTGCTCCACCGCTGCGCGGTCACTAATCTGGCGCAACACAAGGGTAAAGTGATTACCTTTCAGTGTGCCGATGCGCAACTTGCGTTTTTGCCGGGTGACATCCAGCACTTCGCAGCCTTCCACTTCCAGCTTACTGAAATCCGGCGTCTCTTTGCCGGGCATTTGCAGGCAGAACCATTGTTCAGTCACTGCGTGGCGATCTTTCAGCCCCGCATAACTGACTGACCGGGCTGCGATTTTAGAAAATTTAGCCAGTTGTTCCGCGACAAACCGGGTGTTACAGCCGGTTTTCCGGACGCGCACCATGACATGTTCGCCCTCGCCATCCGGCTCAAAACCCAGATCTTCCTGAACAAAAAAATCTTCCGGCTGTGCTTTTAATACGCCGGTCGCAACCGGTTTTCCGTGAAACCAGCTGACATTCAGGCTCATTGTGCGACCTTAACAAGTAATACGACGGCTTCGCAGGCGATCCCTTCTTTGCGCCCGACAAAGCCGAGTTTTTCAGTCGTGGTCGCCTTTACATTGATGTCATCCATGTGGCAGTGTAAATCTTCTGCCAGATTAACGCGCATCTGCGGGATATGCGGCAGCATTTTCGGTGCCTGCGCAATAATAGTGATATCCAGATTACCCAGTTTATAGCCTTTTTCCTGAATACGCCGGAATGCTTCACGCAGTAAAACACGGCTGTCCGCACCTTTATAAGCGGGATCGGTATCAGGAAATAACTTACCGATATCACCCATCGCCGCCGCACCTAATAAGGCATCTGTCGCGGCATGCAAGGCAACATCACCATCAGAATGTGCCAGTAATCCCTGTTCATAAGGGATGCGCACACCGGCAATCACAATCGGGCCTTCGCCGCCGAAAGCATGAACATCAAAACCGTGTCCGATTCTCATCATTATGTCTGTTCCTTATTGTTATTGGACAGGTAGAACCCGGCAAGCGCGAGGTCTTCCGGCTGTGTGACTTTAATATTATCCGCACGTCCGGTAACCAACAGGGGCTGATAGCCACAAAATTCCAGTGCGGATGCTTCATCGGTTATCACCGCCTGCTGAGAAAGCGCCTGTTGCAGACAGGTACGCAGCAGATGAAGCGGAAAGAATTGCGGGGTCAGTGCATGCCACAGTTGTGTGCGATCCACTGTATGGTCGATACCTGTGTGTCCGGGTAATATCACGCCCCGTTTCATGGTGTCACGCACCGGTGACGCCAGAATCGCCCCCCTGATCCGTCCGTCTGTATCTTCTTCAGACAGGACAGCCAGCAGGCGGTTTAAATCACTGAGATGCAGGCAGGGACGTGCTGCATCATGAACCAGAACCCAGCTGTTTTCAGGTACGTGAGCCGCCAGATAATCAAGTCCGGACAGAACTGAATCCGCCCGCTCGCCGCCGCCGGTTACTGTCCGGATGCGGGGATGGTGTGCCACAGGCAGGGTGCTGAACACGGTATCCTGCGGATGCAGCGCCACAACCACCTGCGAAATACGGGGATGCGCCAGTAAGATGGCAAGGGTATGTTCTAAAATGGTTTTTCCGGCAACGATAAGGTATTGTTTGGGGCATTCACACTGCATTCGCGTACCAATCCCTGCGGCGGGGATCAGTGCTGTCACCGGAACATTATCAGAAATACCGGATATGTCCGGTGCCGGTTGTGAGCCGGTCATTACGGGAGGCGTTATCATCATAGGGATTAGTTAGTACGGCTTTGCGACTGTGTACTTTGCTGAGTCCGTTTTTCGGACAGGACACGATAAAAGCTTTCACCGGGCTTGATCATACCTAATTCGCTGCGTCCGCGCTCTTCGATAGCTTCCAGCCCGTCGTTCAGATCCCCGATTTCAGCAAACAGCTGTTCATTACGGGCTTTGAGGTTCACATTCACCTGTTCTGATGCAACAACGTCTTCACTGACCTGTACATAGTCGTGAATACCATTTTTCCCTAACCACAATGAATATTGCAGCCAGCCCAGAATTATTAAGAGTAATAGCGTCAGTTTACCCATCACCGCCCCCGAAAAGATCGGCTAATCTTCCCATAAGATCGGCGCAGATGCTACTACTCCCTCGGTTATTCCGTAATAAGGTAAGCAAACATTCAGCCGGAGAGGAATTTATTCGTCAATACCGGGCAGAATCAAAATTTCCGGACGTCTGACAAAACAGGGTTGCTGTATCAGTAATATTAGTCAGCTGTTTTGCCGTTTATCGGTAACATTTGCCATTATTTTTGCGTAAAATACCGTTTTTATACCCAACGTCATTCAAGATGCAGGCAGGCTTCCCTGCGCCAACGAACCTGCAGTTTAAATGAATAAGGGTATATCCGTCATCATCCGGAGAACATCATGACCACCACGATTTTTAAAGAATTTCAGTTCGAAGCTGCCCATCACCTGCCACATGTTCCGGAAGGTCATAAATGCGGGCGCCTGCACGGACACTCGTTCCTGGTCCGTCTTGAACTGAGTGGTAATGTGGATGCCCATACCGGTTGGCTGATTGACTTTGCTGAAGTGAAACAGGCGTTTAAGCCTATTTATGACAGATTGGATCATCATTATCTCAATGAGATAGCGGGGCTGGAAAACCCGACCAGCGAAGTGCTGGCACACTGGATCTGGCAACAGACCAAACCCCTGCTGCCGCTGCTGAGTGCGGTGATGGTCAAAGAAACCTGCACCGCCGGCTGTATTTACCGGGGTGAATAATCACATAATCAATGTCCGGATAACCGGACATTGATTATCCCTGTTATACCCAACGTAATTCAGGACCCCGCCAACGAACCTGCAGTTTGAATGAATAAGGGTATATATCAGGCGATATTAAGGTATTTATGTGTCTGCATTGAAAAACGCCAGTTGCGGGCGATGCAGGTTTTAATACACAGTTCTGTTGCCGCCGGTTTCTGGCTGATAGGCTGTAATGCCACCACCGGATATTTACCGGACGGTAATTTCGCCAGCAATAAATCCAGCTCATCAATATCCCGTTGCCGCCCGACAGGGTGTTTTACTTCATCCGCGCGGATAAGCGCAGAAGTTAACACATCATAACCTCCCCGCATATTCACTTTCGGGGAAACCGTGACCCAGGTTTTTTCACTGCACAAGACCGGCTGTGTGCCGCTGGTTTCAATCTGACATTTCCAGCCCTGCGCTTCCAGTTCTGCTGTCAGTGGCTGCAAATCATACAGACACGGCTCCCCGCCGGTGATCACAATATGCCGTGCCGTGTAGCCCTGTGCAGTAAATTGCATAATAATATGTTCTGCACTCAGAGATGCCCACCGGTCATCTTCCTGTGTTTTATTCATCATCACATCAGCTGAACAAATCTTTTCCGGGTCCTGCTCCCAGGTATGTTTTGTATCGCACCAACTGCACCCGACCGGGCAGCGCTGAAGACGGACAAAAATAGCCGGTACGCCGGTAAATACTCCTTCGCCCTGCAATGTCTGAAAAATTTTATTAATTGGGTAATGCATCACTCATCTTTTCCTTGCGTTTGAGGCTCTATTATTGCAGATAATTATCCCGCCGGTATGACTCTTTATGGTAAAGTACCGGGCTGAATTTGACCGCGTTCCACACCAGAAAAAACGCTGCATGTCATGACAGCGACGGGATAAATAGATGAATGAAAATAGCACCACGCTGAAGCGCGGGCTGACAGGGCGGCATATCCGCTTTATGGCGCTCGGCTCTGCGATAGGCACCGGCCTGTTTTACGGCTCCGCAGCCTCAATTGAGCAGGCGGGTCCTGCTGTTCTGCTGGCTTACCTTGTCGGGGGCGCAGCCGTATTTATGGTAATGCGTGCACTGGGCGAAATGGCCGTTCACCATCCGGTACCGGGATCATTTTCACAGTACGCAAGCCATTATATGGGGCCGCTGGCGGGTTTTCTGACCGGCTGGAACTATGTCTTCGAAATGCTCATCGTGTGTCTCGCGGATGTCACGGCATTCGGCTTCTATATGAAGCTCTGGTTCCCGGATGTGGATCAATGGATCTGGGTGCTGGGGATTGTCTGCTTTATTGGTGCGCTGAATTTATGCCACGTAAAAATATTTGGTGAAATGGAATTCTGGCTGTCAATCATTAAGGTTACCGCTATTATTGCCATGATCGTCGGCGGTGCCGCCATCATGATATTTGGCTTCGGTCAGGCGACAGATCATCCTACCGGTATCAGTAATTTATGGGAATTCGGCGGCTTTATGCCGAACGGAATAAGCGGGGTGATAGCCTCCCTTGCCATAGTGATGTTTGCTTTCGGCGGGATTGAGGTTATCGGTATCACCGCGAGCGAGGCACAAGACCCGGAAAAAACTATTCCGAAGGCGATCAATGCCGTACCGTTCCGTATTCTGCTGTTTTATGTGCTGACGCTGTTTATCCTGATGTGTATTTTCCCGTGGAACCAGATTGGTCATAACGGCAGCCCGTTTGTGCAGATTTTCGAAAAACTGAATATCTCTTATGCGGCAAATATTCTGAACCTGGTGGTGATCACCGCCGCAGTGTCTGCCATCAACAGTGATATTTTCGGTGCAGGTCGTATGATGTACGGCATGGCACAGGAAGGTCAGGCGCCTAAATCATTCATGAAGCTGACAAAAAAATGGCGTACCATGGATGACAGTACTGGTAATGAGTATCGTGCTGCTTGCCGGTGTGGTGCTGAACTACCTGGTGCCGGAAAAAATATTCATCATTATCGCCTCTATTGCGACCTTTGCGACAGTCTGGGTCTGGCTGATGATCCTGTTATCCCAGGTGGCAATGCGCCGTCAGATGACACCGGAAGAAGTCAAAACCCTGAAGTTCCCGGTGCCGATGTGGCCGGTCGCGCCAGTTGTCACTATTGTGTTTATGGCTTTTGTTATCGCACTGCTGGGCTATTTCCCGGATACCAGGGTGGCACTTGCTGTAGGGATGGGCTGGGTGGTCATTCTGACGCTGGCCTTCTATAAAAAGACCCGCACTATTCTTGCATTAATAGCCCTGTCTCTCATTGGTTTCATCACTAATTATTACCGTGTAAACGGTGCATTACCGTTTATGCATTAATTCAGATCAGAGCGACATAACATAAAAAAAAGGGGGAGCTATCAGCTCCCCCTTTTTTATCGGTAATCAGGGCTCACTGTCAATACGCTGAACGCGGGATCCCATAATCTGCAAGGTTCTGAGTACCATGTGAATACCTTTTAATGTCTCAGGATCTTTCAGTAATTTGTAGGTATTACGGAAGTTGTATTTCTCATCGTTATACATCATCTCCATTTTAGCCTGATTCAGTGCCAGGCCACCTTCCCATAGCTGGGCAATGGCAGATTCTGTATTATCCGCCAGCTTACTCACCTCGTTCTTTCCGATGATATCAACCAGGTCGGCGACTAAAGAGAGCGCATCTATCACGTTATCAAACCGGTTCATCTGCATTAATACTGCCAGTTTGTCCCGTGTTTGTGCAGAAAATTCCGGCGCCTGCGGTGCCTGTTCAGTGTTGTGTTCAGTTGTCGGCATTATCAGTTCCTCTCTTATACCAGGCCACGGACAGTTGACCAGTACAGCCCGCGGTTAAAACCGGTGCGCAGTAATCCGCCCAGCTTTGTCGGCGGTGTCGGTACAACATCATGTTTGTAATCATACTGAAGCGGCATACCTGCATTCAGCCCCATCTGCGCTACCGCCTGGACACGACCATCATAAATTGCAGTGGTATAGCCAAAACGCATCTCACCAATAATATTGTCAACCACAACCGTGGATTGGTTATGACAACTCCCCGCAGCTTTGCTGACCGGCAGGTCAACGGTATCCCCCAACACATACACGTTTTTCAGCCCGTAAACCTGTAATGTTTCAGGATCAGTCGGCAGCCATCCCTCTTCCGGATCCCCGTCACACAGCCCGGTATTACGCACCGCTTCGACTGCTGAGATAGGTGGAGTGCTTATCAGCAGATCAAAAGGCTGCTCTTCACCCTCTTTCGAATAGGCGATTTTTTTCTCCGGACAAACGCGTTCTAGGGTAAAGCCACGCTGTGCCTGAATATCACGCTCCTGAAAAACAGTCGGCAGGACTTCGCACACATCCTTTTGCATAAACAAGCAGTTACGCAATAACTGGGAGACTGTCGGGTAGGTATAAACAATCTCGATATCCTGACGGACACGGCGCTGGCGGAAATAATCATCCAGCATCAATGTCGTTTCCATCGGGGCGATACCGCACTGGTGAGGAACATTCGGGGTATTCGGGAAAGAGACTGTAATGAAAATCCGGCCTTTCTCAAATTTAGCCAGTTTTTCTGCCAGTTGGCGGGCGGGTTGGTACTGATAGAAATGATCGGCAGCTTCTTTCATACCGGAGATACGTTCAGGTCTTGGCTGACAGCCAGTGGCAATAACCAGGTAATCATAGCCGTATTTTGTGCCGTTTTTTCCCTGCAATGTCTGCGAGGCAAAATCAAAATGTTCAACCCGGTCATGGACAAACTTAATTTCAGGGCGCAGCAGAGAGCGTTGAGATTTGCGTAACTCATCTTTCTGATACAGATTAAACGCAACATACATAAACGCAGGTTTATAATAGTGCCATTCACTGTCTGAAATCAGTACAACCTCTACTTTCTTCTGATAAATATCATTTAACAACTTCTTCGTCAGGATATTCGCGACCATCGTGCCGCCAGCCCCGCCACCCACAATAACAATACGCTGCATTTAGTTTCTCCGGTAAATTATTTAACATCGGAATTAAATAAATAACACAAAATAATAACACCGGTTTAACTATAGCAGGTTGCTAATTATATTTACTTACATAATTTATATTAATATATCATTTATATGATGTGGTTCTTATTATTGAAATTCTGCAATCAAAGGATGATGGTCCGACGCATCAGTCAGCATGACATCTGACTGTATCAATTTGAATCCGCGATAAAATAAATAGTCCAGCGGATGCCCGAATACCCTGGTGCGGATATCAACAGGGAAAATAACTTCTTTCAGACGCAGGGTACGGGCGAACCTTTTCAATATATTTATTCGCTGCCTGCTCCAGGCATTAAAATCCCCACCCATAATAACCGGTCCGATATGACAACGGATCTGCGAACCAATCGTATTTAACTGGCGGCGGTACACATCCACACCAAAACTAAAATTAATTGCATGGACATTTATTACCATCAGTTGGCGACCATCCGGTAACGGATAAACCGTAATCAGGGCCGATTTTGCCAGACGTAATAATGGCTCTTTTTGCTGTAGCGGACAGCAATAGATAGGATGCGAAGTTGCAAGTGTCATTACACCTGAAGGGTGCTGCTGAAAGCGGAGCGCAGGAACCTGATCAGCAATAAGCTGATGTTTTGCCGAGAGATTAACCAATCCCGGTGATGGCTGAGCTTCCTGTAATAACGCAAGTTGTGTGTCACACAGGAGTTTATCAAGCGTCTTCTGCCAGTCTGGGCGCTGCTGCTTATAGATATTCCAGACGACAACACGAATAGGTTGCGCCGGTGTGGAGATAGGTAAACCTACCGGAAGCCGGGATCCCAACATATCTGCTGACATAGGTGGAATTTGCTGAGCCGGAAGCCCCGCAACATAGCGGACTGACCAGGTTTTTTTCTTGTTCAATACGACCCTCAGGCTATTTGGGTATATACCCGTTATCTGTGTCTGTTATCTTAACAAATTCTATTACATACTTTACGATACTGAGTGGTCTTTCTGTGTAAATTCGTCTATTTCTTTTTTTATTACATACTGCTGAGAAAAATGCATTTCATCGAAGCATTGCCCCGGTAATTTCCCGTCAGCAACGTGAAACAGAAACCGTTGTTTCATTTATGAAAATTAACTCATAAAAGTATCAGAATTTACCATATCAGGTGATGAAAAGGACAACCGGGGGATATAAGGGATGTGGTGCTATTCGTCTTTTGGACACGAATATTTAATTTACCGTCAGCAGCGCAAAATAGAAACCGTTGTTTCATTCATGGAAAGTATCGGGGTTCACTGCATCAGGTCAGGAGGAGGATAACCGGGGGATATCAGGCAGGTGAAAAATGGCGGTGGTGTTGTTTATTCAGTAATTTTATTGCATTCAGGCTGATTGTTGATTGCTTTTCCGCCCAAACGCAAAAAAGCCACCCAAAGGGTGGCTTCTCGGCTTAAATAATAACCTGGCGGTTCCCTACTCTCACATGGGGAGACCCCACACTACCATCGGCGCTACGGCGTTTCACTTCTGAGTTCGGCATGGGGTCAGGTGGGACCACCGCGCTAGTGCCGCCAGGCAAATTCTGT
>NZ_LZEW01000024.1 GCF_001676155.1 Morganella psychrotolerans
CGTCCCCTATTATTCTGATAGTGTGACTCGCGGACAGGTAAATTTGCCTTAAGTAAAATATACTTATCTCTCATTTGATGCGCAAAGGAAGCGGTGTATGCAATGGTGGTCCGGGCTTGTTCTGATTATGGTGTTATTTCTCCAGGGGTGTACCCCTGATGACCCGCCGAAAGAAAAAATTGCGTATGTGGGCGCTAATCTGCTGGGGTATAACCATGTGGTGGGGACCAATATCAACTGGTTCTCAGTGAACGGGCAGCGGGGGCGTACAGGAGGGTTTACCTGCTGTGTGATGTTGCCGGAAAAATGGCAGTCCAATATGAAGGTTGACGTGGAGTGGGAGGTGAATCCCGATCCTTTTCCTATGGACTTACCTTAGTTCAATGATCCGAATTATAAAAACTATATGAAAAAATATAAGGCGAATTACCGTCAATATCGTACTACAACCACTATCCCTGAATACGATGATTCCTGCGGGTTGCAGGTACACTTTTTACCCTGTCAACAGGTCAAAGTGACGGCGACCTGTTACGGTATTAACCACCCTGACCACCCTGTGAAAGACCCCTTTGACCAACCGGAGCCTGCGCAATGTCCTCAATAAGCGGGCGGGGTTGGTTACTCAACATACCTGTTTAATATCATCAGTCTACGGAAAACGTCCCCTATTATTCTGATAGTGTGACTCGCGGACAGGTAAATTTGCCTTAAGTAAAATATACTTATCTCTCATTTGATGCGCAAAGGAAGCGGTGTATGCAATGGTGGTCCGGGCTTGTTCTGATTATGGTGTTATTTCTCCAGGGGTGTACCCCTGATGACCCGCCGAAAGAAAAAATTGCGTATGTGGGCGCTAATCTGCTGGGGTATAACCATGTGG
>NZ_LZEW01000025.1 GCF_001676155.1 Morganella psychrotolerans
TTTTTTCGCGTCAGTGGTATCAATGCCTTTGTCTTCCGCTTTCGCTATCAGGTCATCGAGTTTTGCTTTTGCATCTTCGGCATCTTTCAGGGCGTCTTTGGCTTTTTCCAGCTTGTTTTCCGCGTCGGCGAGGTCTTTTTTATCCCCGCTGTCACGCGCTTTTTCTGCGGCTTTTTTCGCATCTTCCGCCAGTTTTTCTGCGTCTTCCGCTAATTTATCAACGGATTCAGCGGTTTTATCCAGCTTATCTTTGACGTCTTTTTTTCTGCTCTGCGGTCGGATTATCCGGCAGGTCGTCGATGGCTGTATTGGTATCATCGATTTTATTATCAATATCGCTCTGAATGCTGCTGATGATTTTCCCGGCGTTATCCAGGGTTTTACCCGCGCTGTCCAGATGCTTCTGCGCTTCACCGGCATCCGCCTGCGCATCTTTGATATCCACGCCTTTTTCACCGGCTTTGCTGATAAGCGTATCCAGTTTGGCTTTGGAATCTGCCGCGTTACTCAGTGCTTCTCTGGCGTCAGCCAGCAGTTTTTTCGCATAATCAAGATCTGCTTTATCGCCGGACTCACGGGCTTTTTCTGCTGCTTTTTCAGCTGATTTTGCCAGTTTCTCCGCGCTTTCAGCCTGTTTACTGACCGAGTCTGCTGCTTTGTCCAGCTGCGCTTTGACTTTGCTTAAATCTTTGTCGTCCGTGTCCGTGCCATCGAGGTCGTTTTTCGCTTTCACGTCATCGATGATGCTTTCCGTGCTGTCGAGATTATCCTGCGCTTTATCCAGGTGATCCTGTGCGCTGTCCGCCTCTTTTTTCGCGTCAGTGGTATCAATGCCTTTGTCTTCCGCTTTCGCTATCAGGTCATCGAGTTT
>NZ_LZEW01000026.1 GCF_001676155.1 Morganella psychrotolerans
GCTTACCACTTTGTGATTCATGACTGGGGTGAAGTCGTAACAAGGTAACCGTAGGGGAACCTGCGGTTGGATCACCTCCTTACCTAGTCGGTAGAGAATGTGAGTGTTCACAACAGATTGTCTGATAGAAAAGAAGCAGATACCGGGAATAGGCTTGTAGCTCAGGTGGTTAGAGCGCACCCCTGATAAGGGTGAGGTCGGTGGTTCAAGTCCACTCAGGCCTACCACTTTTTTCTCATACAGCGTTGCAGAAAGACTCGTTTACTTTATGTAAACTTCGCCTTCCTGCGCCTTGTCTGAATAAAAAGAACCTTTCTTATTGAAGAAATTCCGGTAAAAAAAATCGAGAGATTAATGGGGCTATAGCTCAGCTGGGAGAGCGCCTGCCTTGCACGCAGGAGGTCAGCGGTTCGATCCCGCTTAGCTCCACCATTATCTCTGATATCTGCGAACAATAATTCAGAGTCTACCGGAAACGGTATGCTGTGAATTATTATGCTCTTTAACAATCCGGAACAAGCTGAAAAATTGAAACAATCAATATTATCACCGAGGTAATATTGATGAGTCTCTCAGCCAATCAATCAAGAACGTGTTCTTATAATGAGACGCGGCGAGCGAAGTGATTTCGCGAAGGCCGGAGCACAGTGAGCGGAGCATACTCAGGTATGTGAGCATCACGCGCACCGCCCGACAAAGAATCGCAAAGCGCAGCCAGTCGAAAAAGACACCTTCGGGTTGTGAGGTTAAGCGAATAAGCGTACACGGTGGATGCCTAGGCAGTCAGAGGCGATGAAGGACGTGCTAATCTGCGATAAGCGTCGGTAAGGTGATATGAACCGTTATAGCCGACGATTT
>NZ_LZEW01000027.1 GCF_001676155.1 Morganella psychrotolerans
AAATCGTCGGCTATAACGGTTCATATCACCTTACCGACGCTTATCGCAGATTAGCACGTCCTTCATCGCCTCTGACTGCCTAGGCATCCACCGTGTACGCTTATTCGCTTAACCTCACAACCCGAAGATGTCTTTTGGACGGGTCGCTGCGCGTCATAGTGTCTTTGTCGGTCGGTGCTCGCAATGCTCACATACCTGAGTATGCTCCGCTTGCTGTGCGCCGGCCTTCGCGACACTATTTAGCTCGCTTCCCCTCGAAAGTCATTGCTTTCAAAGTTGATTGGCTGAGAGACTCATCAATATCACCTCGGTGATAATATTGATTGTTTCAATTTTTCAGCTTGTTCCGGATTGTTAAAGAGCATAATGATTAAGCTGACTGTTAAAATCAGTTTAATCATTACTTTTTGCAGATGACTTTCACTCCTCTGCGCAAAACTGGCGTCCCCTAGGGGATTCGAACCCCTGTTACCGCCGTGAAAGGGCGGTGTCCTGGGCCTCTAGACGAAGGGGACATTAGTCAGCTTCGCAGACGCACTCTTGCTCGTACTTTTATCAGACAATCTGTGTGAACACTCACATTCTCTACCGACTAGGTAAGGAGGTGATCCAACCGCAGGTTCCCCTACGGTTACCTTGTTACGACTTCACCCCAGTCATGAATCACAAAGTGGTAAGCGCCCTCCCGAAGGTT
>NZ_LZEW01000028.1 GCF_001676155.1 Morganella psychrotolerans
TTTTTCCTGCTTCGTCATCTTTAATATCCGTCCATTTCCTCACTGATTGTACAAAATCTTATCTGCTGTTAATGTTTAGGGCAAGGACACACATCGTTATCTCTGCGAGATTTCCTCGTGACCTTGCAATGGGCTTTGCCCCTTGACCCCAAAAGGACAACAGCATGACGACCAAACGCACAGAAATCGTGATTATTCGCCTGACCCCTGACGAGAAACAATCGTTACTTCTGCGGAAAACCAAACCCCGTTTAGCGGAGTGGTTACGTGAACTGGCGTTAGGTCAGAAGCCAAAGCGTCAGCCGAAAAGCGTTGACCCAGCATTACTGTTTGAGCTTAACCGGATAGGTGTGAACCTTAATCAGATAGCCCGTCATTGCCATCAGGCTCCGGTTTCTATGGAGACGGTCAATATTGCCTTAGCGTTACGGCATATTGAGGCACAGCTTCGGGAGGTGCTTGACCGTGCTGATTAAATTCTTTGGTAACAAAGGCGGTGGCAGTCCGAAAGCCAGCATGGATTACCTGCTTCGGGAGGGCAAAGAGGACACACAATTTCAGGTGTTACGGGGCGACCCTGACTTGTCGCAGTCTATTGCGGAGAGTTGCGGATTTAAGAATGCGTACACCGTGGGGTGTCTGTCATTTGAGGAAGAAAATATACCCGACCATCACAAAA
>NZ_LZEW01000029.1 GCF_001676155.1 Morganella psychrotolerans
ACATAAGGTATTTGAGAGAAAAACTCCTTGCTTTCTAAAAGATCTGTGGCGAAAACAGAAGCCACATATTGATATGTCGGTTGACCAAAAAACACTTCCAATAGGTGAATATATGGCGTAAATAAAAACACATAGGAAAAAACCAACAACCAAAAATGCTTTTTTTGGATGCACTCAAGAACACAATAAGAACGACAACTAAGAAAGCATTCCTTTCACTTCCTGATAACCCTGCGCCTTTCAACATTAATTTCGATATAAAAAACAAAATACAAATAGCTACAACAAAAATAAAAAATTTTTTTAATCTATCTTTTTTTATATCAATCATATAATCAATTCCTATAAGACCCATTATGTTAAACGGTCGAGTTTACTACTCAAAAACGCCCGTTTAACACCATCAGAACGCCTCAGCGCGATTTTAAGCACCAAACACCCCCCTTAACACCCAAATCCATCCTGAAAGTTTATAACGGTTTCTGTGACGTTTTAGGGCGTTTTTAACATCCCGTTTTTT
>NZ_LZEW01000030.1 GCF_001676155.1 Morganella psychrotolerans
ACAGAATTTGCCTGGCGGCACTAGCGCGGTGGTCCCACCTGACCCCATGCCGAACTCAGAAGTGAAACGCCGTAGCGCCGATGGTAGTGTGGGGTCTCCCCATGTGAGAGTAGGGAACCGCCAGGTTATTATTTAAGCCGAGAAGCCACCCAAAGGGTGGCTTTTTTGCGTTTGGGCGAAAAGTAATCAACAATCAGCCTGACTGTAATAAAATCACTGAATAGACAACACCACCGCTATTTTTCACCTGCCCTGAATCCCCCGGTTATCCTCCTCCTGACCTGATGCAGTAAATCCTGATACTATCCATGAATAAAACAAGGGTTTCTATTTTACGCTGCTGACGGTAAATTAAATGTCCATAATAAAAACCGTATAGTGCTGCATTCCCGGTTGTATCACCGGGATAAGCAACGCAGAGGAAATAACTGATGGCTGATTCAACGTATACCCCGCCGGATGTATGGGAATGGAAGCAAGGTAACGGCGGCAAGTTTGCCAATATTAACCGTCCCGTTTCCGGGGCCACACATGAGAAAGCCCTGCCGGTGGGCAAGCATCCGTTCCAGCTTTATTCGCTGGGAACACCTAACGGCCAGAAAGTATCGATCATGCTTGAGGAATTACTGGAGTCAGGCATTAAAGGGGCAGAGTATGATGCCTGGTTTATTGATATTGGCAAAGGCGATCAATTTGGTTCCGGATTTGTTGATGTTAATCCAAACTCAAAGATCCCCGCATTAGTTGATCTCAGTGGCACCGCACCAATACGGGTATTTGAATCAGGCTCTATCCTGATGTATCTGGCTGAGAAATTTGCAGCATTCTTACCGGTAAATCAACCTGAACGGGCTGAAACATTGTCATGGCTATTCTGGCAGATGGGATCCGCGCCATTTGTCGGCGGTGGATTTGGTCACTTTTATGCCTATGCACCAGAAAAATACGAGTACCCGATTAATCGCTATGCAATGGAAACCAAGCGGCAACTGGATGTTCTGAACCATCAGTTGGCTGAGCATGAATTTATCGCTGGTGAGCACTATACCATCGCGGATATCGCTATCTGGCCATGGTATGGCGCATTGGTACAAGGAAAATTATATGGCGCGGCAACGTTCTTATCTGTGAGTGATTACCCTCATGTGATCCGTTGGGCAAACCAGGTGGCAGCCCGTCCGGGTGTACAGAGAGGGCACCGGGTCAACCGTACAGGCGATCCGTCAGAGAAATTACTGCGTGAACGCCATGATGCGGCGGATTTTGAATAATCACCAGAATGAATACCGGGCTGATAAAGTATCAACCCGGTGTTTGATTACATGATTGATCAATGTGTTTCCGGCAATTTAAAGGCCGAAACCATCTGTGCAAGTTGCTCAGCTTCTTTTCTCAGGATCTGTGTGCGCGAAGCGGCATCATCAATTAATGTCGCGTTTTGCTGAACCGTTGTATCCATTTCAGATACGGCCATAGTGACCTCAGCAAGACCTTTACTCTGTTCTTCGCCGGCGATGCGGATATCATTCATTAATTGTCTTACCTGAAGCACATCCATCACCAGATCTGCCAGTGTTTCACCCGCCTCACTGACCTGGCGACTGCCGGTTCCCACATTCAATACCGATTGATCAATCAGAACTTTAATTTCCTGCGCTGCCTGTGCACTGCGCTGCGCCAGTGTTCTGACTTCTGATGCCACAACCGCAAATCCGCGACCGGAATCACCTGCACGGGCGGCTTCTACCGCCGCATTCAATGCCAGGATATTGGTCTGGAATGCAATGCTGTCGATAACAGATACAATCTCAACCATTTTGCCCGATGATGTACTTACATTATTCATGGTTGAAATAACATTTTGCATCATATCGCCGCAGCGGCTGGCTGTTTGCGCTGTACTTTCTGCCAGGTTATCTGCCTGAAGTGTATTTTCTGAATTCTGATGAACAGTAACATTCAGTTCTTCCATCGCAGATGCACTCTGTTCCAGCGCCGCCGCCTGCTGTGTTACCTTGGCGGACAACTCATTATTGTTATCTGCCAGACTGACAGTGTTTCCGGCGACAACAGCACTGCTGTTGCGGACAGTCAGTAACATAGTGGATATTTTATCTGCGAATAAGTTAAACGCCTGTGCAATAGCCGAAATCTCATCTTTGCCCCGCACGTCCATACGCCGTGTCAGGTCGCCTTCTCCCTGTGCAATATCATCCAGCGCCTTGCGGGTATCATCCAACCGTGTGATTAACCGGCGCACAACCAGCCAGGATCCCAGCAACAACAGTGCCATTATAGGTAGCAAGGCTTCCAGTACATCCTGCATCATGACTTTTGCCAAACCGGTGATCCGGTTTTCCGGTGTGACAAGGC
This sequence comes from Morganella psychrotolerans, assembly GCF_001676155.1. GTDB lineage: Bacteria > Pseudomonadota > Gammaproteobacteria > Enterobacterales > Enterobacteriaceae > Morganella > Morganella psychrotolerans. The sequence goes on from NZ_LZEW01000030.1 coordinate 2,374, forward strand.
CGATAACCCATCCTGTATCTTCCATCGGAAAAAGCATCACTTGTGATGCGCTGTTCAGCAGTTTGTCATCATCGAGCTTTATTATGTCGATACCGGATTGCGGAGAATGTTGCTGTTTCAGCCTTTCTGCAACCGGCGACAGCCATACGGATTGGGCGGCAAGCTCATCAAATGTTTTGAATTTTTTATTATCGTCGCCGGGAAAGTAAATTAATTGTCCCTGCCGGTCGGTCACAAAAGCGTAGCCGCCGGTGCTGTCACCATATTGCTGCATAATGGCGGCAATATTATTCAGGCGGATATCCGTTGTTGCGACTCCCGAAAACTGACCACCAACGCGGTAAGGCACACTGCAGGTCACCATATTCACACCGGAAACAGCATCCTGATATACATCAGACCACAGGCAGGTATCCGTCGCGTGTTCGCGGGCATTTTTGTACCAGCTCTCGTTATGGTAGTCGCTTGCGCTTTCCGCATTATATTCATCAGAGAAAATTAATTCTCCCGTGCTGTTACGCGCCCAGAAGAAGCTGCGTTTTGCCACATCCGGCAGAAAAGCGCCCGGTTCCGGCCAGATCCCACCACCGGTAATAATGGCATTATTTTGTCCGCCGATAAGGTTTGGCGGAATATGTTGATACAACGCTTCGTCATTCGGCAGTACTTCTGACAACCGTGCCAGACTGACTGTTTTTCCGTCGATATGGGATAAGATCGTGCTCACCCGGGCCGTCAGACCATGTCCGGTTTCTTCGATTAATGCTGTATTTATTTCGACAACGCGCGGCTGTCCCCGCCAGAGCATGATAACAATAATAATCACAGTGGTGATGGCAAGGAGCAGTATGCCCCCGATGGTCAGGCGGGTTGAAATGCGGGACGGATACAAGGACATATAAATCTCCCGGGACAGATAAGCATATATTTACGTTATCGGCGCTTTGGGTGATATCTTTATGATGTTTTATTGAGCTAATGAATGATTCGGGCAGATCTGTGGCAGAGAATACACTTCAGTCTTTTTATGATTAGTTTTGTCCGGACAAGCAGAATAATATTGCACCCGGATACCGTATTTTTGCGTAGTTATACTGATTATGTTTTATGCATAAAAACAGACGCTATTAATGATAATGCAATTGTTATCTGTTACTGAGCCGGTTTCTGTGAATGAATTGATATGTTATATTATATCAATAAGTGGCGTTATAATGGGAACCGGTATGGAACATACGAAGGTAATCAGATATCCGATATTATCTGTTTTTTTTGATTTTAATATTTTTTTTTCAGTCCCCGTATTATGGCGCACCCGCACAGTTTTATTGAGATGGATACCACATTAGTTATTGATAATAATCATCTTACCGGACTGAGCTATGTGTGGGTAATGGACCCGATGACATCCGCAGATATTTTGTATGATTTACTGAAAACAGAGGAAGACAGCCCGCAGTGGAAAAAGCAGGCGGCATCTGTCATGGCGAATATTATCGGGCAATCCTATTTTTCAGAGCTCTATTATCAGAATAAAAAACAACCGCTGAAATTATTTCCTGATGAATACAAGATGACCCGGAAGGGATTACAGATTGTGATGTCGTTTCGTGTATCGCTGTTACACCCAATCCCGCTGGCGGGCAGTACGATTGACTTACTGACGTATGAACCGACCTTTTTTGTCAGTATGGCGTATACCGGCAGCGGGACATTGCATCTTTCTAAGCCGTCAGAATCAGCGTGTAAACTGACCTTAACCGAGGCGCAGCCGTCGGATGAGCTTAAAAATTACGCCTTATCATTAGATACCGGGGAAACCCCGGATGATGATCTTACACTGGGTCGTCAGTTTGCACAGCGGGTCACATTGCAATGCCATTAATAAAGACACCGACAATAAAGCACGGTCATATTGCGCTATGGATTCTGTTCCTGCTCATTATTTTACCGGGAAGCTACTTGCTGTATAGCGCATGGCCATCTTTACTGCATATCAGTACCGGATTACAAAGAGAGCTGAATACTGAGCTGGCAACGCTTATCGGACTGGCAACACTCGATCCGCTGCGGGCGGGGGGCTTATTGGTATTATTCGGTTTTCTGTATGGTCTGCTGCATGCGCTGGGGCCGGGTCACGGTAAAGTGATACTGTCTGCTTATATCGCCACACACCCGGCTAAATTACGCCACAGCGCATTACTCAGTTTTCTCGCCTCCCTGCTTCAGGGAACTGTCGCGGTCACATTAGTTTCGGTTGTATTATTTATATTGCAACTTTCAACACGACAGCTGAATCATATCAGTCAGTTAACTGAAAAAATGAGCTATGTATTTATCATCGCACTGGGCGGATTTATTATTATCCGCGCGCTCCGCCGGTTGGCGATATCTACACCTGCTAAACTATCCGCCATCAAAAAAGTCACACCGCTGCCACTAAAATCATCAGCTGTTTTACAACCGGCGCAGGTTCACCGGGGTGGTCAGATACCGGCTTGTGGTTGCGGGCATCAGCATGTTGTGGCTGACGATGCATTAACCGGACACTGGCGGACACAGGCAGGAATGATCCTTGCGATGGGTTGCCGCCCTTGTTCAGGTGCATTGCTGGTCTTACTATTCTCTGCGGTTATTGGTGTTTTTCATTGGGGCGTTATAGCCACATTTGCCATGGCGCTGGGAACCGGGATCACACTGTGCGCTATTGCCTGGTTTGTTCACAGCATGCGTTTTCTGGCACTGCGCCTGACACATACTCAGGGAAGAGGTATGAATTTGCGCTACGGCGAATATTTACGCCTGATTGCAGGGGGAATATTTATTATTGCCGGAATATTGATGTATCAGACAGTCAGTACACCGGGCGCGGGGTTTTTTACCGGCTGATTTATAAATAATAGAAATAGAATAGGGTGTTTTTGCTATGAATATCGGGGTGATTATTGTTTATGCGCTACAGAAGTAACCAGTATCCCTTTTCGCCTCATACGCCGAATGGTGTATACTTGCCGACAAGAAATTTATTCACGGTTAATTAATAATGAAAGAAATCGAAAAAGCACAAATTAAACTTCTTAACGACCGTTTAGACCTTATCCGTCACAAGATGGCGGGTATGCAGCTGACGAACGAAGCGGAAAAGCATGCAGAGCTTGAGAAAGAAAAAGCGGCGCTGGAAATTGAAATTGTTCGTCTGAAGGCGGTACGTAGCAATAAACTAAGCAAAGAAGCGCAGAAGTTAGTGGATATGCCATTCAAACGCCCTATCACTAAGAAAGAACAAGCTGATATTGGCAAGCTGAAGAAAGCCGTGCGAGGCTTGATAATTGTCCATCCAATGACGGCATTAGGTCGCGAAATGGGACTGGATGATATGACCGGTTTTTCTAAGACTGATTTTTAGTCAGAAAATCAACCCGGCTAAAACATACCCCTCAGTGTCAGCATAATTGTCATCTCCTCTGAGAAATCAATCTGAGGGCGCGGCGTGACATATGAGGTGTCACGCTGTGGCTAGCAGATGCGTAATGAGTTTTGGTTAAATGGCCGGAGGGGATTTTAAAGTTTAATTATATGAAAGTTTTTGTTATTATAAAAAATCATTAATTTCATGGGAAATACTACGATGATAGAAGTACATAATATATATAACTAATATTTTAATATTTAATGAAAATCACGGAAAATGCCCTCAAGATATTATTTTTTATTTTACATCCCTTCACTTGGAAAAAGTATTAGAGAGCACTATGATTCATATCGCATCTAAAGTTTTGTATTCATGGATTATATTCATGGGTGATTCTAGTAACTCTATGGATTATTGGGTTACTTACAGTAAAATCAACCTCTAAAAAAAAAGACAAAGTTTAACCCACTACCAAAAGAGCTTTCAAATATTATTCCATCACATTTACTAAAGCTTTTCAAAAACTCACATAAAAATTGAGTTGGAATATAGTCAATGTTTGAACTTTCTGGACGTACTGGTATAGAAAGTTCTCTAGATAGAGCCTCAATTAAATTTAATATACTTATGACATTATTATAATGCCCTTCTTCAAACTTGCATATAGACATTTTTTTTTCTTGGATTAGTTAGATCTATCAAAGAAACATTCTTGAGTAATGTAAACTCAGATATGTGTATCTTACTTGTATTATTAGGTCTAACCTCGGCAATACATGTTGATTTATTATTTGACAAATATAAATATGGTATACCTATAGGGTTTGCTCGTCCCGCTGATGCATATTCTTTAGGAGGCATTCCCATTTCATCTTTCGTTAGCAAGCTTTCATTTATTCGAGCGCGATAGAACTTGTCTTCCTCGTGATAGTCTATTTTCAATTGCTCTATCATATCAAAAAAATCACCATCAAAATCATCATCTTTTATATCGAACAAAGATGAGTACATGGATTTTTCTGGAAAAAATCTATTCTTGTGCTTTATTTCATTTTTTAAATTCTTCCCACCCATCTAAATGCTCTTGGTAATGGTATTTTAGCTTATATTTCTTATCTCTATATTCTTCACCTAATATATGAGCAATCAACCTATCCTTGTTTTCCACTTGATTATTGAACATATGGAACAAACTTTGTAATATATTAGACAAACTATTACCACCATCACTTTCTTCAACCAAACCTAAAAATGGTTCAAAAAAATTGTGATAGTTTCTCAGCATCGATTGTAAATATATCAGTAGTTTGACAATGACCACAACGACCATTACCGTGATCTTTACCAATAAAATCTCTAATAACTACATCGTGAAAACATGATATGCAACATAGGCTCATTTTTTACCTCATAATATTAGGAGTTCAAAAAGTTACAGAGTGTTTCAATATGATGTTCTAGAGAAATCTTTTTTACTTGCCCTAAACCTGGGAAATGACCCTTTTCATAGAGATATAACAATTCATCTAAACCTAAAGTATCATCAAACACGGTAGGATTAGCGTTTATATAAGTAACACACTTATGAATCGCTTCTTTGAACTTCCCTCCTGGGTTCGCAGGACTATTGCTTTCCTGTGATGAAAAATGACGTATAAACATCTGGTTATATTCATCTTCAATGTAAGAAAGATGAATTGTTACAACATAGGCCGGTCCGCCTGCCTCAGAATAATCAGAACCAACTATAGTATAATCACTAAAACCAATGACATTGGGCCTCTGATTAAAGCTAATATGAATATCTGAAAAATGAGATTTGTCTTTGTAGTCGGCATTTCTATTTTTCTTCTGAAATGGATCATCAATGAGGACTACATTCTTTTTTAACCTCGTTAGTATTTCATCAATAGTACGTTTAGGAATAATTGCGTATTCGGCCCCGAAGAGATACTCCATGTTTTTCTTGTCTACCAATTCCGCAACAAATACTGCATGCCGTTCTGGCAAAGTATCTATGATGGTTTTGTAATTTTCATTCTCATCGTGAATTTTTACACATGGCAAGAATTTTAAATCTTCACCTTGTACTTTCAGTAAATCATTAATATTTACATTATCTTTTTCTTTTGCATAGTCTCCAATGTTAGGATTTATAATAATAATAGGTTCAATATTATATTCATTTATTTTTTTTTATTGTTTTCAATAAAGGTAATAAATTTTTCCTCACAGGCTCAATAATAGGCTTGTAAATGTTGTTAGGTAATCTAGGTGCTAACTCTCGCAAAGCTATTAACTCGAACTGTTTACCTCTTACAAAAGGAAAATACATATAAACTCCTAGTAAATATATTCAGCTAGTTTTTCCACTAACCGTTCTTTATTAAACGGGGTCATTTTAAAACTAATCGCTGAGTTTATTAATGATGTAGGAAGTGTTTTCAAAAAATCAAAATCTGATTTTCTATATTTCTTGAGCGCTTCCCTATAAAGTTTTTTCAATTCATTCGGTGAGCTATTTTTGAAGATAGACAAACAATCTAAAAAAAATATCCATATTAGATGAATGTAATGGATTACCTAATATTCTCTCTGCTATATATACATACTCATTTTTCCTTAATGAGCTTATAATTAATTCACAGTCTACATCAACATTACTTAATGATTTTTTAACCTCTTTTAATGTTCCATTTTTATTTAACTCAATAATACCTATATTATCAGGAGTCATCTCGAATACATTTGAGAGATGACTATTAGAACAAACGACATAAACACGATCAAATACCTTAGAGAAAGTTTTTATTTGTTCAGGTAACCGTTTCAGTGTGTCACGCTCGGTCTTTATTTCGTAGCAAACCGAATGGCCGTTAACAATTACAAAATCAGCTTTATTGCTTCCAACCCTAAATTCGCTAACTACCGTAGCGTTACTATTATAATGATTTTTCAGAAATAGCTTATTAGCGATAACATTCTTATAATAGTACTCGCCTTTATATTCTTTTATGGATTTTTTTATAAGTGAGTTCAAAAACATCAGAGACTTTCACAGGCGAAAATCTCGGTATAACATACTCATGAACTAGTTGCTGAAGAAACGAATAATCTCCACTAACTATTTTATTAATAGCCTGACTTGTAAAAAGCTGTGCGGCACTTCTATCATCAAGCAAAATGTACACTCCAATAATTCAAATAAAATAAAACACATAGCTAGCTTATCAAGTTTTTTTTCCTCACTACATGCAAACATCATCTCAAAAAAAGAACTTACAAATATAGCTTTTCCTAGCCTCACTAGTTTTATAACCAGCATTAATGATGCTCTGTATTCATGCATTTTAAAATTATAGCTTACTCATACCCCTCAATGTCAGCATAGTTGTCACTCCCTCTGAAAAACAATCTGAGGGCGCGGAGTGAGTATTTCCACTGAACGAAAAACAGCTGTATTGGCTAAATTACTGCCGCCTTACAATATGACTGTGGCCGTAGTTGCACAAATGGAAGGAATATTCGAAGCTACTCTGTATAACTGGCGAAACAAGGCTAAATCAGAGGGGAAACCGGTGCCTAGTGCAGATAAAAATACAGAACAATGGCCGGCGGAAGCCCACTTTGCCGCTATCGTGGAAACTGCCACACTCAGTGAGGCGGAAGTGGCTGAATACTGTCGTAAAAAGGACTCTATCCGGAACAACTTGAGCAGTGGAAATAGGATTTACTGCAAATTCCAGCTCTCGGCGACAAAGCAGTTATCAAGTAAAACCAGAATGAAAACAATCAGTTAAGTAGGCGGTGGGTTCGTAAGGAAAAAAACCTCGCAGAGGAGACTACGGGCTGCTGAAACAGTGGGATGAGCTGTACCGGCGGGCAAAAGAAGCACACTCGGAGCGCTGGTCAGGCAGGATACGAAACTGGCAACCGGAAGGCGCGGTAACACTGAATCCGGAGCGGGGGAAACAAGCTGCTTAACTCAACCAGGGGTGACAACTACCTTGACACTTACCGACTCTATAAAAAAATAATTTAGAAGCGGTCATTTCCTTCCTCTATTATTCTTTTGTGCATCACTACGCCTTTTTTTTAACTAAGAAGTCGCTCCTTTTAGGAAGTTCTGAGTTAAGGCGATCAATAACAAATTTGGCATATTCTACAAAATGTATAACCTCATGCTCTTCGATAAACTTACCTGTATGTGCTATTTCATTTCTTATTTTCCAGAGTGACTTGCTACTGCCAAATATTGCATTATATGCATCGACATTTATTCCCTTGATGTGCTTCAAAGGCGCCCAATTAGCATTTATAAACGATAATTTATCAGGCCAAGGCTCTTGGATTTTATGATAATATTTATTTAATCGGAGAAGTACCTCTATATTGCACCATAATAAAAACACTGCCAAACTTGGTTCACAACCGAAAATATGAGTTGCCCTTTTTTCATATTTTTGCTCCTCCAATAGCTTGAAATACTCATCTGCTTGTTTGTGCAATTTACTCATTTTAGCCATTTAGTTACCCGGATAAAAGATCAGAGGGTCAAACATTACTCAAAAACTAGAAACTACTTCTTTTTCTTACTTGTTTTCAGCAAATCTTTCAGTGCCGCAATATTCGCCCTCACCCCATCGGCTTCTTTTAACTGACGACGTTTTTGAGCAAAAATATCAAATATCTCTTTGGCTTTTTCATCAGCGGTTTTTTTTACTTATTCCACCAGCACCTTGCAAAACTTCACGGTCATTGAAACTCAAAAACTGATCCAGCTTAGTATCCCAATCCTGTAAAAAAACTTGCTTACGGCGCAGCGCTTGGTCTTCGGCAAAGTCGAGCCACATATTGACGATGCGATTTAATTCTTTGAGTTCATTCTCACGCAGATAATTCTTTGCAACCGTCACATCCGTTTTACGAACCTCGTCGGACTTATAACTGGTTAAGCCCATATCCGGCTGACCCGCATCTGCACGACTGGCAATAAGCTCAGCGGCAGTCATTCCAGTACAAGCAAAATGCAGTTTGTTTTGGATGGTTTGAAAAAAACGAGTGGTTTCTTTATTCGAGGGTTCATAATCCGCTGCCATGGTGAAGATCTCTTTCACGCGTAAATATACGCGCCGCTCACTGGCACGAATATCACGGATGCGTTCGAGCATCTCATCAAAGTAATCAGGCACCACTGATTGACCAACAGGCGGATTCTTCAGCCGCTCATCATCCATGACAAACCCTTTGATCAGATACTGTTCCAGCGTTTGCGTTGCCCACTGACGAAACTGTGTTCCGCGAACAGATCGGACGCGGTAGCCAATGGAGAGGATCATTGAAAGATTGTAATGCAGCGTATTGCGATTAACCTGCCGGTTACCTTCTTGCCGAACTTGTAAGAAAGACTTACAAGTTGAATTTTGTACAAGCTCACCTTCGTCGTAGATAGCTTTAACATGTTGAGTTATTGCCTGAGGTGTTACCTGATAAAGGTTGGCAATTTCAGCCTGAGATAACCACAGCGTATCGGATTCAAAGCGGCATTCGACGCGAGTCTGACCATCTTCACTTCGGAACAAAACAAATTCGCCCTGTGGTGCTTCAGGAAGATTATCACTCATTACATTGCCTCCGTTTTACTGACTGTTATCCCAACCAAATGAAAACCAATCCTACCAATATACCCTGAAAAATAAACATTAAAATACCCCGGCAGGTTAGTTATTTGCCGCAGATTACTTGAGTAATGATTTGAATTTAATAGAATTGATGGAGTTGTATTGAACTTGAGTGGCGGAAGATCACAGGAGTCGAACCTGCCCGGGACCGCTGGCGGCCCCAACCGGATTTGAAATCCGGCCGCCCCACCGGGGACGATGATCTTCCGTTTCGAGGTTGCATATTATACGCTTTCCGGTAGCGATTCAAAAGTTCTCTTACGGCTTTTCTTTTGAGATGTATCAGAATAGTGTGATTATTTGCGCGAATGATTTTTACTCAGCGCAATAACACGAAAAATCATTGAACTTGCCGGATAATGTCCCCATGTTATAAGGAGTTTCGGTTTTCACTTTTCATTTGTATGTGCGCCGTCAGGCGGATGTACACCAGACAGCTAACAGGATGTTTTTTATGATGAACCCTTTGCTTTCTCCGACTAAAAATCAGTTACCGGCATTTTCTGCCATTAATCCCGAATGTATTGTGCCTGCGGTAAAAGAAACGCTGGATAACTATCGTCAGACGGTTGAGCAGGTGATGAGTCATGCTCCTGATTTCACATGGGAAAATGTCTGTGTTCCGCTGGCGGAAGCCGGTGATAAATTATCCCGCGTCTGGTCGCCGGTCGGTCATCTGAATTCGGTTAAAAACAGCCCTGAATTACGTGAAGCTTATGAGCAGTGTCTGCCGCTGTTGTCAGAGTTCAGTACCTGGATGGGGCAGCATGAAGGGTTATACAATGCCTATAAAGCATTGAAAGCAAGCCCTGAATTTGCGTCTTTATCTCAGGCACAGCGCAAATCGATTGAAAATTCACTGCGTGATTTTGAATTATCCGGCATTGGTTTACCGGCTGAAAAACAAAAGCGTTATGGCGAAATTTCAGCGCGCCTGTCAGAGCTTGGTTCGCTGTACAGCAATAATGTGCTGGATGCCACGATGGGCTGGAGCAAGCTGATTACTGATGAAGCAATGCTGGCAGGATTGCCGGAAAGTGCTGTTGCCGGCGCTCAGGCACTGGCGGAATCAAAAGGCGATAAGGGCTGGTTATTCACCCTGGATATGCCGAGTTATCTGCCGGTGATGACGTATGCAGATAACCGGGAGCTGCGCAAAGAGATGAGCGAAGCCTACGGCACCCGCGCATCAGAGCTGGGACCGAATGGCGGGAAATGGGATAACAGTGATGTAATGGCAGAGATTCTGGCGCTGCGTTACGAACTGGCTCAGTTACTCGGCTTTAAAAATTATGCGGAAAAATCTCTCGCCACTAAAATGGCAGAAAACCCGGCGCAAGTGCTGGCGTTCCTCAATGATCTCGCTGAGCGTGCGCATCATCAGGGTGAACAGGAAGTTGCACAACTGGCCGCTTTTGCTAAAGAGCAATATGGTGTCGATAAACTCGAGCCGTGGGATATGGCGTATTTTGCCGATAAACAAAAACAGCATCTGTTTGCGATAAGTGACGAGCAACTGCGTCCTTACTTCCCGGAAGAAAAAGCGATCAGCGGGTTGTTTGAAGTGATCCGCCGGATCTACGGGATCACCGCCAAAGAGCGTTTCGGTGTTGAAATCTGGCATCCGGATGTTCGTTTCTTTGATTTGTTTGACAGTACCGGCGAGCTGCGCGGCAGCTTCTATCTGGATTTATATGCCCGCGAACACAAACGCGGCGGTGCCTGGATGGATGATTGCATCGGACGTATGCGTCATGCGGATAATTCTCTGCAAAAACCGGTGGCATATCTTACCTGTAACTTTAATAAACCGGTCGGTGACAAACCGGCGCTGTTTACCCATGACGAAGTGCTGACATTATTCCACGAGTTTGGTCATGGTCTGCATCATATGCTGACACAGATTGAGGTTGCGGATGTCTCCGGTATCAATGGTGTGCCGTGGGATGCGGTCGAACTGCCGAGCCAGTTTATGGAAAACTGGTGCTGGGAGCCGGACGCGCTGGCGTTTATCTCCGGTCATTATGAAACCGGTGAGCCATTGCCTCAGTCGCTGCTCGACAGCATGCTGGCGGCAAAAAATTATCAGTCTGCGATGTTTATCCTGCGTCAGCTTGAGTTCGGTTTGTTTGATTTCACCTTACATGCGGAATATGACCCGGCCACCGGTGCGCAGATTATGCCGGTATTGTCTGCGGTGAAAGCGAAAGTCTCTGTTGTGCCAAGTGCGCCGTGGAGCCGTTTCCCGCATGCGTTCAGTCATATTTTTGCAGGCGGCTATGCAGCCGGTTATTACAGTTATCTGTGGGCGGATGTGCTGGCGGCAGATGCGTTCTCCCGCTTTAGTGAGGAAGGGATTTTCAACCCGGTTACCGGGCAGTCTTTCCTGGATAACATCCTCAGCCGTGGTGGTTCAGAAGAGCCGATGGTTCTGTTTGAGCGCTTCCGCGGACGCAAACCAGAGCTGGATGCGATGTTAAAAGGCTACGGAATCAACGGGTAATAAGTGAATATTCGTTTACAGTGTGAGGAGGGCGCAGATAACTGCGCCCTTAACGCGTTAGCTGTGCGCTGGGGTCTGGTGCATGATGAAACGGCACCGATGGCATTGGTACTGACACCGGAAGGGCTGGAACTGCGCAAGTGCGATGAACCGAAACTCGGCGGGATCCGCGTGGATTTTGCGGGTGGCACCATGGCACACCGGCGGCGTTTCGGCGGCGGGCGCGGGGAAGCAGTTGCGAAAGCAGTCGGGATAAAAAAAATCCTATGTGCCGTCCGTGGTGGATGCGACCGCCGGTCTGGGGCGTGATGCGTTTGTGCTGGCGTCTCTGGGCTGCCGGGTGCGCATGATAGAGCGCCATCCGGTTGTCGCGGCATTGCTGGATGATGGCTTACAGCGCGCGTATCAGGACAGTGAGATCGGCAGTTGGATGCGTGAGCGGATGGTATTGATCCACGCATCCGGTATTGATGCCCTTGCGGATATTTCGCCGCCGCCGGAAGTGGTGTATCTCGACCCGATGTATCCGCACCGGCAGAAAAGTGCGTTGGTTAAAAAAGAGATGCGGGTATTTCAGTCGCTGGTGGGGGCAGATGAGGATGCAGATAAACTGCTAACACCTGCTCTGGCACTTGCAACCCGGCGTGTCGTGGTGAAGCGTCCGGATTACGCAGAGCCGTTAGCGGGGCAGAAAGCACCGGCCGCGCTGGAGACAAAAAGCCATCGTTTTGATATCTATCCCTGCATAAAAGCAGAGGCCGACGCAGAATAACTGATGCGGTCAGTGTGAAAGGGGGACAGGGCAGTTCCCGTTTCGCGAAGGGGCAACAAGTGAGACTTCCGTACCGCTTGTTATACCCCCTTCGACACTGTGTTTACCGCGTAACTGACACGACAGACACTTACTGCTGCAACGAATTAAAACTTACAGAACGCCTTGTGCCAGCATTGCGTCAGCCACTTTCACAAACCCGGCAATATTCGCACCCTGTACATAATTAGTCTGTTTCTCTTCGCTGCCGTACTGCACACAGGCGTTGTGGATATCCAGCATGATGTGATGCAGACGCGCATCCACTTCTTCTGTTTTCCAGCTCATACGCACTGAGTTTTGTGACATTTCCAGACCAGATGTTGCCACACCACCTGCGTTTGCGGCTTTGCCCGGTGCAAACAGCACATTGGCCGCCAGGAATGCATCTGTTGCCGGAATAGTTGTCGGCATATTGGCACCTTCTGCAACTGCTTTCACGCCGTTTTTGATAAGCACCTGTGCATCCGCCAGATCCAACTCATTCTGAGTGGCACACGGCAGCGCGATATCAACCGGAACCGCCCACGGTGTCTGATCTTTCAGATAAACCAGCCCGAACTCTTTCGCATACTCTTCCACACGACCGTAACGGTTTTTAATTTCTGTCAGACGAGCGAGTTTCTCTGTGGTGAAACCGTCTTTATCGACAACAGTACCACCGGAGTCTGATGCGGTAATAACTTTTGCACCAAGTGACAGGCATTTTTCGATAGTAAACAGCGCTACGTTACCGGAGCCGGAAACAGAAACCTGCATACCCTCAAAACTCATTCCGTGGCGCTCCAGCATGGCTTGTGTGAAGTAAACCAGTCCGTAACCTGTGGCTTCCGGACGGATCAGACTGCCGCCGAAAGAGAGCCCTTTACCGGTGAATACACAAGATGTGTTGTTGGAGAGTTTTTTCATCATGCCCGCCATGTAGCCGACTTCACGACCACCCACGCCGATATCACCCGCAGGAACATCCGTATCCGGACCCAGATGACGGTACAGTTCGGTCATCAGTGCCTGGCAGAAGCGCATAACTTCGCTCTGGCTTTTTCCTTTCGGATCAAAATCAGAACCGCCTTTCCCGCCGCCCATCGGCAGTGTGGTCAGTGCGTTTTTCAGTGTCTGCTCAAAGCCCAGGAACTTGAGGATTGAGAGGTTTACTGACGGATGAAAGCGCATACCGCCTTTGTACGGGCCGATAGCGGAGCTGAACTGTACGCGCCACGCACGGTTAACCTGTACCTGATTCTGATCATCCACCCAGGTGACACGAAACTGAATAACACGCTCCGGTTCAACAAGGCGCGCGAGCAGATTTTGATCGCGGTATTGCGGGTTATTGCCAAGGAATGGCCATAGTGTGGAGAACACTTCACGTACTGCCTGGAGGAATTCAGGTTGTGACGGATCACGACGCTGAACACTTTCCAGAAACGTTTCCAAAGAGATAAAGTTACTCATATTTATTTTCCTGTCTGTCTTACCCTTATGCATTCATGCGCAAAATATACAGACCGCACTCATCTCCCGGGAGCAGGTTCTCCGGAACATTCCTGCGAACGACATATCTGTGACACGAATGATGTCGGGTTACGTTACATTGTGAGGTATCCCAGACATTTTTTATTTTATTTTTCTGATAATGTGAGATGTGTTTGCATTTACCACTTGAATTTATCTCTTGTTTATATCTGGTTTTCAAGTTGTTTTTTTACATATATGACAAAAAAAAATTCATTGACGGCATTTTGTGCCGGATCAGCCGCCTCATTTTCAGCTAAAAAAAAATGCCTGCATAAGCAGGCATTTTATATGAATAATATTTCAACAGAAGATTATGCGGTATCATCGTCACGCAGCGGAACAATCAACATATCGACATGAACGGTATTGATCAGCTGACGTGCAGAAGACATCAGTTTGCTCCAGAAATCCTGATGGTGCCCGCAGACAACCAGGTCCATATCATATTTTCTGATAGCATCGACTAATACCTGACCGAGATCACCGCTGCCGCTGAGCATTTCCTGAATCTCATAACCTGAGTTTTTGGATAAATTTTTCAGTGAGTTACTGGTTTCTTCAGTAATACGCTGCTGCATGTCGCCCAGGTTAACATCGATAAGCCCGGTGTATAAGTCAGAGTAATTGACATCAACGTGGATCAACGACACTTTTGCATCGTAAGGCTTCGCCATAGAAACCGCTTTACTCACTAACACTTCACTTTCAGGCGAGAGATCGACTGCGACCAAAATATGTTTATATGCCATAAATAAATTCCTTCCGTTCAAAGTGTTAAGGGTTGGCAGGGCTTACGCCGCTATCCTTGATGAATACTATAACTGTTTCATATCATTAAAGAGTGTAATGCCGATCACAACTCAACGCTTTTATGATATCAGGGAGAATGTCTGATTTATAAGATATAACAATCTATATACTTCTAACAAGGCTATGCGTGGCAAAACCAATATTTTCAGGAGACTTAACTATTAAACTACAGTGTGAAAGAATGCGATAGTTTGTGGAACCTCACAGCTTTGTCCATACTGAATACATAGAATGTTGTCAGTACGCTGTGATTAACACTGATATCACCGGTTCCTTCTCCGCGGATAGTCTGAGGGGTGGATTATGTTCAGCATCGCTACACTGTTCTGGGCGTTATGTTTTCTTTGCCTGATTAACATGATCCGGTTTTATTCTTCAATCCGGGCCTTGCTCTCTGTTCTGCGTGAGTGTGATCCTCTGCTTTACCACGCGGTCGGCGGTAATAATGCTTTTACGGATTATACTCAGTGGCAGAAACAATTGCGCCTTATCCGCTATATTAATCAGCGGGAATATCTCACTCATCATGATCCTGAGGTCGTTTTACGCTGCGGGCGTATTCACCGCCAGTTTACGATGATCAGTGCGATATGCGGTATTGTGATAGCCTCATTACTGATGATGCTTATCTGGCAGTGAAACAAAAAAAGAAGAAAAAAACAAAAAAAAGCCTGACGGCTGCTGCCGTCAGGCTTTTCAGTTTCTGAGGATAACAACCTGCGGTCAGATAATTTGCAGGGAAATCCAGTAAAGCGAACCGGACAGAATAATCGAGACCGGTAAGGTCAGTATCCACGCCAGCAGGATGTTCTTGATGGTCTTGGACTGAACGCCCCCGCCATCAACAATCATGGTCCCTGCAACGGCTGAGGAGAGCACCTGAGTGGTTGAAACCGGCATGCCGGTATAACTTGCCACACCGATAGAGACCGCCGCAGTAACCTGCGCGGACACACCCTGTGCGTATGTCATACCTTTCTTACCGATTTTTTCACCAATGGTCACCGCAACACGTTTCCAGCCGAACATAGTCCCCAGAGACAGGGCCAGTGCGACAGACATGATGATCCAGATTGGTGCGTACTCAACGGTACTCAGCAGGTCATTAGAGAGACGTTTCAGGAAGCGGGCATCTTCTGGTTTAGTTTCCGGTAACTTCGCAACTTCTGCGGCAGTATCCGAAATACACATCAGCAGACGGCGCATCTGACTACGTTGTTCAGGTAATAAATCACTGTAGGTATGAATATTACTGAGCAGCCCTTGTGCCTGTTGTAATACAATGCCGGTGCGTGAGCTGTCACAATGGAACTGCTCATCAGGAACGGCATTTTCTGCGCCAGCCGCAGGTGTCAGCTCAATAGCGTGTGCTAATGCTTCCCGGTGCGTGGTGTAATACTGATCCAGATTCACGACTGCATCCCGCGTACGGGCGATATCGTAATCACTGGAGTTCATATTCACCATAAAGCCGGCAGGTGCGACACCAATCAGAACCAGCATAATCAGACCAATGCCTTTCTGCCCGTCGTTTGCGCCATGCGAGAAGCTGACGCCGACTGCCGAGAGGATAAGGGCTGTACGCGTCCAGAATGGCGGTTTACGTTTGCCGTCTTTTTTCTCACGTTCTGCCGGTGTTAAGTGAATGCGGCGGCGTTTTTTTGTACCACTCCAGTACCGGCGCAAACACCAGATCATTAACCCGGCGATGACCAGACCGATTAACGGTGACAGAATCAGTGAGAGGAAGATGCTGACCATTTTCGGAATATTAAGCGCATCCACCACAGAACTGTCAGTGACAACTGCGTTGGTTAAGCCGATCCCGATAATGGCGCCGATCAGAGTATGAGAACTTGAGGCCGGGATACCGAAGTACCAGGTGCCCAAATTCCAGATGATGGCGGCGAGAAGCATGGAAAAGACCATGGCAAGACCATGGGCTGAACTGACATTCAGCAGTAAGTCTGTGGGCAGAAGATGCACAATCGCATACGCCACACTCAGACCGCCGAGCAGTACCCCGAGGAAGTTAAAAACACCCGCCATGACAACGGCAAGCTGAGCCCGCATTGCCCGGGTATAGATAACAGTTGCTACCGCATTTGCGGTATCATGGAAGCCATTAATGGCTTCGTAAACCAGCACGAAAATCAGAGCCAGTACTAACAAAAGGCCGGTATGGAATTCCAAGCCTGTAAATAGATGTAGCATAGACGTTAAGCCAGTTGTTGGACATGAACGCGGCGCATTATCAGCGACAAATGCGTCCCGGGGAAGTGAAATATAGCCTTTTTTTTGATTTGATACCTTCAGAAGATCAGGCGTAAAAATCGTTAGCGCTTATATATCATCGGGTTAGGCTCCTAAATAAAAAATGACAAATTTATAGCTTGATTTAAACACTATGACAAATTTAAGACATTTACCGGGATTTCGCCACATTTTTAGCCATAGAGAACATAATTTTGGAAAAGTTTGATGCAATAGTTATCGGCGCAGGTGCTGCCGGATTATTTTGTGCCGCACAGGCAGGGCAGCGCGGCCTGCGTGTGCTGGTTCTCGATAATGGCAAAAAAGCCGGACGAAAAATTCTGATGTCCGGGGGCGGGCGCTGTAATTTTACTAACCTGTATACAGAACCGGCAGCGTATCTGAGTAATAATCCGCATTTTTGTAAGTCAGCGCTTGCCCGCTTTACACAGTGGGATTTTATTGCGCTGGTGCAGAAATATCAGATTGCATATCACGAGAAAACGCTCGGGCAGCTCTTTTGTGATGATTCGGCGCAGCAGATTATTGATTTACTGCTGGCAGAGTGTGAACTGGGTGCGGTGACAGTCAGGTTGCGCAGTGAAGTGACCTCTGTGGAAAAGCAGGGAGAAGAATTTGTTGTTACGGTCAACGGAAAGCTAGTGAGTACACACTCACTTATTGTTGCCTGCGGCGGATTATCTATGCCTGGCCTGGGAGCAACACCGTTTGGTTATCGTCTGGCAGAGCAGTTTGGTCTGC
The DNA here is from genome assembly GCF_001676155.1 of Morganella psychrotolerans. Classification (GTDB taxonomy): domain Bacteria; phylum Pseudomonadota; class Gammaproteobacteria; order Enterobacterales; family Enterobacteriaceae; genus Morganella; species Morganella psychrotolerans. The sequence goes on from NZ_LZEW01000030.1 coordinate 20,124, forward strand.
CGGTATTGCCGACCCGCGCGGCATTAGTGCCGTTTACCCTGCATAAGCCCCTGCTGACAGAGCTTCAGGCACTTTCCGGCGTGGCTGTACCTGCAACCGTTACAGCGCAGGACGGAACGCTCTTTGCTGAAAATATTTTATTTACCCATCGCGGGCTGTCAGGTCCTGCCATTCTGCAAATTTCCAGCTATTGGCAAGCCGGCGAGTATGTGAGCATTAACTTACTTCCCGGGGCTGACCTGGCGGAGTTCTTTGCTGTTCAGCGGGAAAAACACCCGAACCTGAGTCTGCGCAATGCGCTGGCAAAACTGTTGCCTAAGCGGCTGGTGGAGTGCTTACAGACAATGGGTGATTTACCGGATGTGGCGCTTAATCAGCTGTCAAAAGCGGCACAGCAGGAAATTACGGATAAATTACAGAACTGGCAGGTACAGCCGAACGGTACAGAGGGCTACCGGACAGCCGAGGTGACGCTGGGCGGTGTTGATACCCTGGCGCTTTCATCAAAAACGATGGAAGCCCGGGACGTTCAGGGTCTGTATTTTATCGGCGAAGTGACAGATGTCACCGGCTGGCTCGGAGGGTATAACTTCCAGTGGGCATGGAGCTCGGCGTGGGCATGTGCGCAGGCGTTGCCGTTTGCCCCGGCTGAGTGCTGAACAGATGAGTAAATCCATAGTAACCCTATGGAATTATTAAATTACGTTAAAATAAACCAACGGATCAGTGGGTTAACAGAAAACGACAGTAATTGCACATGGAACTAAGCAAAAAGTGCTTTACAAATGATACTGATAACCATTATCATTAATCCACTTTCAGATGACCACCTTCAGGGTTCAGATGAAAGAACGACATTGCTCACATTGCTTCCAGTGTTTATTTAGCCGGCCCTGCGCCGGCTTTTTTTTTCCCCCTCTTTCCCCTTATCCATTCGCTCTGCCGCTGTGTTGGCTGCACTCAGGCAGCCGGGTCACATACTAATGTATGCTCCCCGTCTTCCTTCCCTTGCCGCCTTGCTGCAGAACGAATGGCGTCGGGGAAAGTGTGTGTGGGCCAAAACCAGAAAGTATATTTCGTGCTGCAAATCGGATGATTTAGCAGATGAATTTTTTTGGTTTTTACTTTTGATTTTTACAGTGCCGGAGTTCATCCGGGAGTAGCCGGTAAAAAAAGGAAAGCGTAAAGCGCCATGGATGGCGCGATCCGAGCGGACAGGGATGTGTCAGCGTCTTTCCGTTTTACCGGCTATTCCCGCGCCACCGGTGTGAAAACTATGCGCCGTAATCACCGCGCCGTAATCTCCCGCCCTTAATACTCCGTAATACTTATTCAAATTTTTTGGATCCTTACGTTAATCAGCCCTGCTGGTCTATTTCTGTGGCGGACGTAAACTGTTTCTTATCAGATTAAGGAGACAAATTATGATTTATGTACGCTCTGCAAATGAACGCGGTCATGCAACTCACGGCTGGCTTGAAAGCTGGCACACTTTTTCATTCGCTGATTATTATGACCGGGACTTTATGGGGTTTTCCGCGCTGCGGGTGATTAATGAAGATTTTATTGAAGCAGGCAAAGGGTTCGGCACACATCCGCATAAAGATATGGAGATCCTGACCTATGTCCTGGAAGGGGCGGTTGAGCATCAGGACAGTATGGGAAATAAAGAGCAGGTGCCTGCCGGTGAATTCCAGATAATGAGCGCCGGTACCGGGATCCGCCATTCGGAATATAATCCTGATGATACGACGGCGCTGCATTTATATCAGATTTGGATAATTCCGGAGACTACGGGGCTGGCACCACGCTATGAGCAACGCCGGTTTGATGCTGTAAACGGACGCCAGCTGGTGTTGTCACCGGATGCCCGCGACGGGTCGCTTAAAGTCTTTCAGGATATGACGCTGTGGCGCTGGGCACTGACAGGTGGCGAGGAAGGGTCGTATCAGCCACAGAGCGGGCGGATGATCTGGATCCAGGTAGTGAAAGGTGCGCTGACTATTAATGGTCACACAGCGGTCACCAGTGATGGTGTGGCTATCCGCGATGAAGACCTGCTCAGTCTGCGGGCTACAGAGGACAGTGAAATACTGCTGTTTGACCTGCCTGCTGCGGATTAAAACAGAAAGCCCCGGACTTTTGATCCGGGGCTGCTGTTTTGCTCACACTGCTTTTTTTGTTATTCGGTTATAGCAAAGGCCCTGCGCTGACGAGAGCCTGACCGGTCGGAGTATCGGTATACTTATCAAAGTTATTTATAAACCGTTCCGCCAGATCTTTTGCTTTTTCCTGCCATTGCGCCACGTTATCGTACGTGTTGCGCGGGTCGAGTATATGACTGTCGACGCCCGGCAGCTCATGAGGAATGGCCAGATTAAAGATTGGCAGCGTATGTTTTGCCGCTTTATCAATATCCCCGCTGAGAATGGCGTCTATGATAGCACGCGTGTTCTTAATTGAAATACGTTTTCCTGTACCGTTCCATCCTGTGTTAACCAGGTACGCTTTTGCACCTGCCGCTTTCATGCGTTTCACCAGAACATCGGCGTATTGTGTCGGGTGAAGTGTCAGGAATGCCGCACCGAAACAGGCAGAGAAGGTTGGCGTCGGTTCTGTCACGCCCCGCTCAGTCCCGGCAAGCTTGGCGGTAAATCCGGACAGGAAGTGGTACTGCATCTGTTCCGGGGTCAGTTCCGCGACCGGCGGCAATACACCGAATGCGTCCGCTGTCAGGAAAATCACATTGTTTGCATGTCCTGCTTTTGAAACAGGTTTAACAATATTTTCAATATGATAGATGGGATAAGAAACCCGGGTGTTTTCTGTTTTACTGCCGTCATTAAAATCAACACTGCCATCCGGGCGTACAACTACGTTTTCCAGTAATGCATCCCGGCTGATGGCGTTATAGATATCCGGCTCTGCCTCAGCGGATAAATTAATGGTTTTGGCATAACAGCCGCCTTCAAAGTTAAAGACGCCGTCATCATCCCAGCCATGTTCGTCGTCGCCGATAAGTTTGCGTTTCGGATCAGTGGAAAGCGTGGTCTTTCCTGTGCCGGACAACCCGAAGAAAATAGCCACATCGCCCTTTTCCCCGACATTCGCCGAACAGTGCATTGCTGCAATTCCCTGTAACGGCAGCAAATAATTCATGATGGAGAACATGCCTTTCTTCATTTCTCCGCCGTACCAGGTGCCGCCGATGAGCTGGATGCGCTCCGTCAGGTTAAACGCGACAAAGTTTTCTGAATTCAGTCCTTGTGCCTGCCAGTCCGGATTGGTGCATTTTGCGCCGTTCATGACAATAAAGTCCGGTTCAAAATTATGAAGTTCATCTTCATCCGGGCGGATAAACATGTTTTTCACAAAGTGTGCCTGCCAGGCGACTTCAGTAATAAAACGGACTTTCAGGCGGGTATCTGCATTGGCGCCGCAGAAGGCATCAACAACAAACAGGCGTTTGCCGGATAATTGCGTGGTGATGAGTTTTTTCAGTGAAAACCAGGTTTCCTGCGACAGAGGTTTATTGTCATTCTTACCTTTTCCCTGATCGGCCCACCAGACGGTATCGCGGGTGATGTCATCTCTGACCAGATATTTATCTTTCGGCGAACGACCGGTAAAAATACCGGTATCAACGGCGACTGCGCCGCTGGTGGTGACAACGCCGTGTTCATAACCGGTCAGGCCGGGGTTGGTTTCTTCGTCGAAGAGTAAATCATAACTCGGATTGTAGATTACCTGCGTGGCATCAGTAATGCCGTATTGCTCCAGTTCGTTTACAGCCATCGTTTTTGCGCTCATCCAAAGCCTCCTGGTCATCGAATTATCTTCTGATATCATAATTGTTTACGACTGGTTAACAGCGATAGCTATCAAATAAATGAAAATCCGGATTTTTTTTGAGCTTATTTTGTGAGCTGACTCGATACCATAAGAAAAATTCAACAAAAAGGCCGCGCCGGGAAAGACCGGCGCGGCCTGGTGTCAGGACAGCTTAAACGAATCAGTGCAGTGATTGTTCTTTCTGATGACGGATATCACGGATATCCTGCTCATTAAAGATATGATGAGTGCCGCAATATTCACACTCCATATCAATATTGCCATCTTCCTGTAAAATATGGGTAACATCTTCTTCCGGCAGGGTCACCAGGGTGTCTGCGCAGCGTTCACGGGAACAGCCGCAATGAAAGCTTATGGCAGCCGGTTCGTAGAGCATAACCTCTTCTTCATGATAGAGGCGGTACAGGATCGTTTCTGTATCCAGCGTGAACAGCTCATCAGAGGAAATAGTCGCCGTGAGTTGCATCAGGTGGCTGAATATAGTCTGCGTCTCTTCTGGTGTCCGGACTTCGGCTGATGCAGGCAGTGCTTGTAACAGCATCCCGGCGGCCTGTAATTTCCCGTCATGCTCTGCCACACGGACAAACAGGCTGGTCGGCAACTGTTCTGACTGGCGGAAATAGTTATCCAGGCAGGCTTCGAGCGTTTCACTTTCCAGAGCAACAATACCCTGATAACGCTCACCTTTTTTCGGGGTTATGGTGATGACCATAACGCCTTTGCCGATAAGTTCATGCAAACCTGCTCCGGCAGGAATATCGCTGTTCATCCGGGCAACACCGCGCATCTGCTGGTTGTCGTTGCCGTTAATGACTGCCAGATGTACCGGGCCATCCCCCTGAATCTGAACAGTAATATCCCCTTCAAATTTGAGTGTGGCCGTCAGCAGGCTGGTACAAACCAGCAGTTCGCCCAGCAAATGCCGGACAGGCTCAGGATAATTATGATCGCCTAAAATCTGCTGCAATGTATCAGAAGCAAAAACCAGTTCTCCCCGGATGTCACTTTTATCGAACAGGAAGCGGTGTAATGTGTCGTGTCGTACAGACATAATTTTCTCTCATGTTGACCGCAGATCACTCTGCGGTATCTGAATTACTGTGTTTAAATTTCAATAATGTCCGTCGTTCCTTTTTATCAGGACGTCGTTCCGGATGCGGCATGGTCAGGACATTCATTTTACGTGCGAGTGCTGTTTTTTCACGCTTTTCAATACTCTCCGGAGTTTCTTCCCAGAGTTGTTGTGCCAGCGGTGCGCTCAGACGTTTATCAGTTATGCCGAGAATACGGATCGTCCGTTCATCATTTCCCTGACGCAGGACGAGAGTTGCTCCGTTTTCAACCAGTTTTCCGGGCTTGCTGCGCTGCCCGTTATAATGAACCTTTCCGCCGTCAATCATGGTTCTGGCGACTGAGCGGGTTTTGTAAAACCGTGCCGCCCAAAGCCATTTATCAAGGCGGACAGGTGCTGAAGCCTGTTGCATGGTTACTCCGTTACAGATGCACCCTTATTCTTTCAGACTGTATCCTGAATGACGTCGGGTACAGATAGCGCAGGCTGTTACGGCTGCGCTTCAGTCGGAAAATCGTGGCGGAAGCAGCTGTCGTAATAGTTGCGGATGTTCATCATCCGGCGGCGGCGCTGATGAAAGCGGACAATAACATATACACCATTAATGATGGTCAGCAGAGTTAATATCACCAGTAAACTGCAACTGGCGAGAAAACGCGCGAGCATCACATTATCCGGCTGATAATGCAGCAGGATATGGCGGGTGCCGTTCGCATCGACAGATACACCGGTGACAATTCCCTGAACCTCAAAAGGGGTATGCAGCAGCATATCTGACAGCCGTTGCAATGCCCGCCAGTGTTCAAGCGGAGTGATATCACCTGTCCGTTCATTGACCGGGGCATTTTCCACCAGTGACTTGCCTTCATCGCTGATAAGCAGGACGCCTCCCGGCGGCGGGCTGTTCAGCCGCATGGCGGCATTCTCAACTTCTTTGCTTATAGCTGTAGATGTGGTGACGATAACCAGCTTTTCCAAGGCCTCTGCACTGGCAGGACGTAATAAAACATTCGATTGTTCCAGTTTACCGGCCTCTGCGCGGGCTAATAAATTTTCCCAGTTCGGTGAATTACCCAGGTTAACCAGCGCATTTTTCAGGCGTATACAGTCGCTGTTTTCAAATTCACACAGTGCCTGTGTTTTTAAGACCAGCGAGGAGAAATTATCCAGCAGGCTCATTCCTGATTTGGTTATCATATCCCGCAGGCTGTCATTTACCTTGCGGGAACCGGTATCCGGATGCAGCTGGCTGTTAAGTGCGGTAAGCAGAGCCGCTGCCCGTTCAACCTGCTCTGATTCAGGTACCGGAAGCGGTGAGGTGTTATTCCAGTAAATACCGGAGCAGTCAAACGGCAGAAAATAGGGTTTATCCTGTGCGGAAAGATTTGGTGGCATATAACACATCCCCACGCCTTTTGCTTCAAGAAAATCACCTACATAAAGCGGCATATTTTGCAGTTCATTAAAATTTGTCGAGACTTTGGTTTCCGTGCCGGTAAGCCAGTTCAGTGCCAGTTTAACCGGTAAATTGACGGGCTGATTAACCGCAAGCACCAGCAGGGCGACAGCACTGGTCAGAGCAATCAGCAGGTTTTTGCTGTAGCGGTGATACGGGAAGCGGATAGCTTCTTCCTGTAAAGACAGATGTTTGCCCTGACGAACGACCTGCTGATCCTCATACATTTCAATCTGTACGACAGATCCCAGATCATGGTGCAGCCAGGAATCCCAGTGCGGCGGGTAGATAAGATCTATTCCGCCGAGTGAGATGCTGTGTTTCTGGCTGTGATCAAAATCACCGAACAGCCCCCAGCGTTTGGGCGTACCACGATAGCACTGAATATCTTTGAGTTTACGGCGGATGGGCATCCGGATCAGTGTCAGTACGATACCTGACAGTAACAGGCCGCTGCCGAGTACGAGCATCCAGTAAAATAAAAACGGCGGCATAAATACGGAGGTGATCGCCGTCAGCACGCCGCAGATAATCAGAGTGCTGCTGATAAACCCGTGGCTGTGTTGCAGATGATATTCCTGCGGACTTTCTCTGCGGGTGCCGAGGAACTCAATATCAGCACTGCTGTTTTTCAGTATTGCGGCCTGTACCGGTACATCATTATTTTTTGTCATAGGCGTCGCCAGCGGATAATCATCAGTAAATTCACGTAAGTCATGACCATTCAGCCCGGTTATCATTGGTAACTGGCCGGTAAAAACGACATCAATAACATTTTTGTTCTGAATATATTTTTCCAGAACAAGCGGAAGGTAAACTTCATTGCCTTCAATATAATAATGCCATTTCTGCTTACTTTTTCCCGGGACAGCAAAACGGGTGATACTGTTACAGAGACGATAAACGTGATCACTTTTTTCGGGGATAGCCGGTAATACAAAATGCTGCTCATCACTGACCGCCTGCCGGGCAGCATGGGTCAGGTGATATTCAATAGCCTGAATTTCCTCCGGGCCAAGCTGGTGGTGTGTCGGACTTGCAAGCGAAGGTAACACATGACCGGCCCGGTGCCGCTTCCGTCTGTGACTGCCGACGGAAACCATTATAAGACAACTGATCACCAGACCAGCGGCTATAATGACGGTGATATTCATTTTTTCCCCATTGGTAATTGCCTGTGCAGCATAACAGTGAATAACATCGCTGAAAAATCAGCCTTTTCTTATTATGCAAAAAATTATTTTAAATAACAGTCTGTTATAACGGGCTGTTTTTTCTGTTTCCTGCAAATTATTCAGTAGGTTATCGTAATTTGTTCATTACTTACGGTACTTTTCTTTGTTTCAGGAACAGGTAATATGGAGCAGTGCGATGTGTTAATCCGGAGGAATTTACGCCGGTATATACCCTTATTCATTCAAATCGCAGGTTCGTTGGCGGTACTCAGTCAGCCGGGTCACATACTAATGTATGCTCCCCGTCTGCCTTCCCTTGCCGCCTGCCTGTATCTTGAATGACGTTGGGTAGATATTTATTCACAACGCGATATATTAATCCGCGTTTTTACAAAACGCACCGGGGCATACATGACAGCACTACAAAAACCAAAAATTATCCGTACAGACAATATCGCCCAATCCCGTTTGTTCAGTATTCAGTCTGTTGCACTGGAATTCAGTAACGGCGTGGAGCGTGTTTATGAGCGAATGCGTCCGGCTAACCGTGAATCTGTTTTAATCGTTCCGGTTATCGGGAACGAACTCATTTTAATTCAGGAATATGCAGCCGGTATCGAAAAATACGAGCTGGGTTTCCCTAAAGGTGCAATCGATCCCGGCGAGGACATGCTGACTGCGGCTAACCGGGAACTGAAAGAAGAAATCGGTTTTGGTGCGCAGACACTGGCTCCTTTGCGTAAAGTCACGATGTCACCGTCTTATTTTTCGGGGCGGATGAATATTTTGCTAGCCACCGGTTTATATCCCGAGAAACTGGAGGGCGATGAACCTGAGCCACTGGTTCAGATGCGCTGGCCGATCAGCAATATGATGGATTTACTGACACATCCTGATTTTAACGAAGCCCGCAATATTACCGCACTGTTCCTGGCGCAACAATATTTGTCACAGATCGGGGAATGACCTATTTTTAACACAAATAAACGGATTCCAATCATTAAAGAAAGGTATCAATTTGTGTTAAGTGCGGACGATTGAAAAAACAAAGGGCTGCCGGATGGCAGTCCTTTCAGGCCGTTGGCAAACCTGTAAGGTTTGGTGACGACCAAAAGAGGTTGTAAAATAGACCAGGAAAATCAATTTATTGATTTTCGGCTGATAACACAAAGTAGGAAAAACCACGTTTTATCCTGCTTTGTATGCAATTTCAAAGGGCTGCCGGATGGCAGCCCTTTGTTGCAGATCAGTATCTGATCAGAAAAGCTCTTCTGCCGCGCCATCCTGCTGAATAATGGTTGTACCCACTTCAGAGACGCCGTAGTCAGTCGGTTCTGTGCCTTTGATAAAATACTCTGAACGCGAATTACCACCGGAAGCCAGCTTTCCGGTACTGCGGTTAATCTGCACAGAGATAATACCCGGCGGTGGTGGATCTTTACGCTCCGGTACGCCTTCCAGCGCAACTTTCATAAAGTCATTCCAGATTGGCTGAGCACTTTTCGCACCCGCTTCGCCGCGACCCAGATCACGGATATTTTCATCAAAACCAATCCAGACCGCCGCGACGATGTCAGGGCCGTATCCGACAAACCAGGCGTCTTTTGAACTGTTGGTTGTACCGGTTTTACCGCCGAGGTCACGGCGTTTGATATCTCTCATCGCCCGCCAGCCTGTACCACTCCAGCCCGGTTCGCCGTAAATATTTGAATTCATGGCATCTTTGATAAGAAATGCGACATCGGTGCTGACAACGTGCGGGGCATACGGAGAGTCATTTCCCGCCTGCGGTGCTTTTTCCAGATCCACTTCCGGTGCTGCCGGCTGGTCATTTTCCTGTGGCTGATTATCCGATTTTGCCACATCAGTTTCCAGGGCATCACTGTTCATCCGGGTGCTTAAATCGTGAGCGCCTTCACCGTAAATAACCGGAATATTGGTGCATTGCGGACAGGCAATCCGGGGTTTTGCGGTAAACAACATTTTGCCGTCCATGTCGTCAATACGGCTGATAAAGTACGGATCGATAAGGTATCCGCCGTTTGTCATCACCGCATAGCCGCGCACCATCTGCATCGGGGTAAAGGATGAAGAGCCGAGTGCCATCGATTCAGTCCGGACAATATTGCTGTCCGGGAAACCAAAGCGCAGCAGGTAGTCCGCTGCATAGTTCACACCCATTGCCCGCATTGCGCGCACCATAACCACGTTTTTGGATTGTCCGAGTCCCTGACGCAGACGGATAGGACCGTCATAACGCGGCGGGGAGTTCTTGGGACGCCAGTCCGTGCCTGAGCCATCTGCACGGACAATCGGCAGATCATTGAGCAGTGAGGAAAGGGTCAGGCCTTTATCCAGCGCAGCGGTGTACAACAATGGTTTAATACTGGACCCGACCTGGCGCAGAGATTGTGTCACCCGGTTAAATTTGCTCAGTTCAAAATCAAACCCGCCGACCAGCGCGATAATCGCACCGTCTCCCGGATTCAGTGCAACAAAGGCGGAGTTAACATCCGGTAACTGTGACAGTACCCAGCGTTCTTTGCTCTGGCGCACCCAAATCTGTTCGCCGGTGTGGATTACGCCGTTAACCGCGCGTGGGGCAGGACCCATAGCGCGGTCAGAAATAAATTTCCGCGCCCAGCGCATGCCGTCCATGGTTAAATCAATCGTGCTGCCGTCTTTGAGCATCACCTGCGCGCGGGTGGCATCGGCACTGAGAACAACTGCCGGATGCAGCGGACCGTAGACCGGTAATGTTTTCAGTTTACTCAGGATTTGTTCTGTATCCCACGGCGTGGCGTTCTGCTGCCATAACACCTGCTGTGCGCCCCGGTATCCGTGGCGGATATCATAATCAATGATGCCGTTATGTACGGCCGCTTCGGCACTGATCTGATCTTTACGTTTTACGGTGGTGTAGACCTTATAACCGTCGGTATAGGCATTTTCGCCATACTTTTCGATCATTGCCATGCGTGTCATTTCAGCCAGGTACGGCGCGGAAAAATCAATCTCCGGGGCATGGTAACTGGCATTAATCGGCTCACTGCGGGCTTCATCATACTGCGCACGGGTGATGTAATTTTCTTCCAGCATCCGGGTCAGTACAACATTGCGGCGTGCCAGTGCGCGGGATTTTGAATACAGCGGGTTAAATGTGGACGGCGCTTTCGGCAGTCCGGCAATAACGGCTGTTTCGCTCAGTGTCAGCTGGTCGGGGGTTTTGCCGAAATAGACATAGGCGGCAGCACCGACACCATAGGCACGCTGACCGAGGTAAATTTTGTTCAGATAAAGCTCAAGAATTTCATCCTTGGTGAGCAATTGCTCAATGCGGATAGCCAGGAAGGCTTCTTTTACTTTACGGATGACCGTTTTTTCCGGACTGAGGAAGAAGTTACGGGCAAGCTGCTGAGTGATGGTACTGGCGCCCTGGGATGCCCGCCCTGAGGTCATTGCAACAGAGGCAGCACGGAAAATCCCGATAGGATCGATACCATGATGCTCATAAAAACGACTGTCCTCCGTCGCGATGAAGGCTTTTTTCATCAACGGCGGGATCTGGCTGAGAGTCAGCGGAATACGGCGTTTTTCGCCGAACTGTGCGATCAATTCGCCATCGGCGCTATAGACCTGCATAGGTGTCTGTAATTTGACATCTTTCAGTGTTGCCACATCGGGCAAGTCCGGCTCGACATATTTGTACATCCCATATATCGAAGCTGCTCCAAGAAAAATGCAACAGACAACAAAGATCAATAAATACTTTAAGAACTTCACCTGAAAGTTTCCGTTAGCCGTGTGGTGGACAGTTAATAAACAGCGACCCTGTAGTATAAAGGTTCATGCCTTTCTTGAATACGTATTTTATAACTGACGGAAAATAAAGAAGAAATAATCATTTCGTATATCAATAATAAAAGGAATTATTAGTGCGGATAACTTCACGGGTGGCAGGGATCTCCCTTCAGGATGGCGCGATAATGATCGCACTCGGCTATAAATACCGCCATCACTGCTCTTTTGATGACTTTACCACTCTGCGTTTTCCTGACGGAGAACTGGCAGATGGCCGGGTGCAGGATCCTGCTGTGGTGTCGGCAGCACTGACCCGCTGGCGCCGCCGTTTTCGCGGGCGTTTACAGTGGCGCGTGGCACTGCCCGCCCCGTTGTATCTGCAACAACGTATTCGTCTGCCGGAAAGCCGGATGATACAGGCATCGGTTGTTCCGCTGATCGATACATATCTGGCGCGCACCTTTCCGGGGCGCTGTCAGGAACTGATATACGATTACAGTATTTTGCCGGGGGAAATAGTGCTCACCACGGTACACCGCGCTGTCCGTGATATGTGGGCGATGCTGGCGGCAAAAATGGGCGCGCAACTGACGGTACTTGATCTCATTCCCTGCGCGCTGCGCTGTTTTGCACATGCCAGGGGTGTTCCCGCACAGGACTGGCTGTTGTTCAGTCAGGGAGATTCTGTCTGCTGGCAGGCCGGGACACCACATCCGGCACTCAGCGGCCAGGCAGAGCCGGATTTGCCTTCATTATCAGACGCGCTGACATTACAGGGATTTGATAAAGCGCAGGCGTCTTTATGCTGCCTGCATGATACTGCGGTATTACCGGTCGCCTGGCAGCATGAGTGTGAGCAATATAGCGTGACAGAGCCGGATACAGTGCCTCCGGGTTATGCGGCGGCTGCCGGAATGGTATTGCGCGGGGTGGATAGGCTATGAGCGGATATTATGTCAATCTGACTGCGTGGCGTGTCCGGTTACGCCGGAAAATCTGTCGCGGGATAGCTATCCGGCTTATTTTTACGTGCGGCATTATGTTATCCGGTTTGATGATGTTCTGCTTACAAACCGGGAAACATGAAGCGCATCTGGGCGTGATGGAAATGGCAGAAGCGGCGCGTGAAACCCGCTGGCAGCCCCGGCTGATTGCGTTGGCGCAGGATATTGCCACACAGCAGCAGGCGGAAGACGTACAGCGCCGCCGGGCGCGTGCCGGACGGGAAAACCTCCGGTATCGTGAACTGCTTCATTTTCTTCAGCAGCAACTCCCGGCAGACGCCTGGCTGGTGCGCTATCAGGCAGAGCAGCAGAAGGAGGAAACAGAAAATACGGTGCGGCATGTTCTGGCGGTAAAACGCTATCAGGTGATCGCGGCAACCCATCCTTTATTACACCACTCGCCGCCGGGGTTGCTGCCGCTCAGGCTGACCCGTCTGCATCATCATAAAGCGGCGCGTGTCCGGCAATTCACGCTGGTGACCGATGCCGGTGACAGGCATGCAAAGGCAGCACCATGAACACGGACGCATTATGGCGCTGTTTACAGTATCGCAGCATGCAATGGGCAATTGCAGTGATGGTCTGTCTGCTGACGGGCGGCACACTCTGGTATTTTTATCTGCTTCCGGCATTCAGTGACATAGAAGTGCGGCATCAGCAGTTGCAGAGACTCACCCGGCAGACAGAAATATTTCTCCCGGAGATTGAACATACATCCGGCTCTGCGGCACCGGCGTTACTTGCCCTGCTGCCGGAAACGGCACTGCCGATGCTGGCAGGCTGGCAGCAGGAGCCACAGGATGCCCCCTCGCGCTGGATACTGACCTTTGAGGCAAATTATCCGGCACTGGCCGGTTTACTGGATACGCTGACCGCGCAACTGACGGAGCTGAACATCACCCGGCTGTCACTGCATCCGGTCACCACCGGCTCTCAGACATCTCCTCCGTTATTACAGATGACCCTGCACCTGGCATTACCCGGGGCGGAGAGCCGGTCAGTATCTGAGACTGATTTACCGGATATTAATAAGGAAGAGCATGACAACTAAAAGACAGGGATGGTTAGCCGGGCTGATTATAGGAGGCTATGTCCTGACGGGGGCCGCGGCACACAGTGAGATGCACCCGAGAGATCTCTTTCTGCCGGCGGAGATAAGCGCACAACAGGCTGCGGTGATGATCCCGCCGGTTTTATCTGTGGTCGCGGCGGATACAGCGGAGAACAGGCAGAGCCGCACATTCACATTGCAGCACGCCGATGCGGCTTCGGTTTTGGAAACGCTCCGCCATCATCATGGCGCGCTGTTTAGTGAGGGCGATGTATTGCAGGCTGATCCGCTGACGAATTCCCTCTTTATAGATGCGGGGGCGCAGATACTGACGCGTACAGAAGCCTGGCTGACACTGATGGATAAACCACAGCAGCAGGTACAGATAACCGCACACATTGTGTCCGGCTCCCGCGAGGCGTTGCATGAACTGGGACTGCAATGGGGGACGGTGCTGCCATCGCCGGATAAAGGAAACCGGCTGCAATTACATCAGGCGCGGGGCAATAACACCTTTACCTTTAATATTGCCCGTATCAGCGGACATTTGCTGGAGATGGAGCTCACCGCACTGGAGCAGGAGCAGCAACTGGATATCGTCGCCAGCCCGCGACTGACCACGGCGCATGAACACCCTGCCAGCATTAAACAGGGCTCGGAAATTCCGTATACCACACAGAGCCATGAGTCCGGCTCACAGGTTCAGTTTCGTGAAGCGGTGCTGGGAATGGAGGTCACGCCGCAAATTTTACGGGAAAACAAAGTCCGTCTGACGTTGCATATCAGCCGCAATGCCCCCGGAGTTGCACTGGTGCAGAACGGCAGTGAGCAATACGCAATTGATAAACAGGAAATTACAACGCAGGTGGTTGTACGTAACGGAGAGACACTGATCCTCGGCGGAATTTTTCAGCAGGACAGGGGAAAGCAAGTCACCGGAGTACCGTATTTGTCTGCAATCCCACTGATGGGAAAGCTTTTTACTCACCAATACGATAAACTCAGCCGCCGTGAATTGGTGATTTTCATTACACCACAACTGATTGATATTTAGTAACTGCAAAAATATCAGTCTGTTATATAATTATTTGCGGGAATTATCCGCAGGATAAAGTATTTTTTTATCGATTCTGCGGTGTTATACATTTGACGACTGCAACGATTTAGCATACAAGAGTTACCTAATTTAGTAGGTATGAAATCCTTGTTGCATCAAAACATGCTGTTAATCCGTTGACGGATAACGCCCTAATTTATCAGACTACGCCTTATATCTCTGCGCGGCTCCCGTTATCAGAAGGATCCACAGAAATATAAGGCGCGGTTTTTTACAGGCGTTATGATAGTATGTGCAGATGTTCAGAGGCCGGATTGCGACAGGCATCACACAGCAGTACCTGAGATACTTTTCTGATTTTATACTCAGGTATATACCCAACGCCATTCAAGATTCAGGCAGGCGGCAAAGGAAAACAGATGGGGAGCATGCATCAGTATGTGACCCAGCTGGTTGAGTACCGCCAACGAACCTGTAGTTTGAATGGATAAGGGTATGGTTGCAGTCAGGCAGAATATGCGCAGATAGTTTCAGGCTAATCTCACATATTCACTCACGAGGTTTCATTTGAGGTTCCGCCGCTGATCGGGTGAGCGGGGCGGGTTATCATTAACGAATATTCTTAGTTATACCAAAAACATGGCAGAGAAACGCAATATCTTTCTTGTCGGCCCGATGGGTGCCGGCAAAAGTACTATTGGTCGTCAGCTGGCTCAGCAATTAAATATGGAATTTTTTGATTCCGACCAGGAAATTGAACATCGCACCGGTGCTGATGTGGGCTGGGTATTTGATGTCGAAGGTGAAGAAGGTTTTCGCCTGCGTGAAGAAAAAATCATCAATGAACTGACTGAAAAACAAGGTATCGTACTGGCTACCGGCGGAGGTTCCGTCAAGTCACGGGAAACCCGCAACCGCCTTTCAGCGCGGGGTGTGGTTGTCTACCTTGAGACCAATATTGAAAAACAACTGGCCCGTACACAGCGTGATAAAAAGCGCCCGTTGTTACAGGTTGATGAGCCGGTCCGGGAAGTTCTGGTCAAACTGGCAGAAGAGCGTAATCCGTTGTACGAAGAGATCGCGGATATCACTATCCATACCGATGATCAGAGTGCAAAAGTGGTTGCAAATCAAATCATTGAGCTGTTAGAAACCAACAGCTGATTTTACATTACCGGCAACATGCGGAGGTGCCATGGAAAATGTGACAGTGACATTAGGTGAGCGTGCTTATTCAGTTTCGATTGCTCCCGGTCTCTTTTCCCTTCCCGGCACCTTTGCGCCGCTGACCTCCGGTCAGCGTGCAATGATTGTCACAAACACCACCCTTGCCCCGCTGTATCTCACGACTCTCACCGAAAACCTTCAGCGCGAAGGCATTCTGGTGGATTCGGTGATCCTGCCGGATGGCGAAAAGTACAAGTCCCTGACAACCCTTGATCTGATTTTTACTGCATTGCTTGAGCATAATCACGGGCGTGATACCACGCTGATTGCGCTGGGCGGCGGAGTAATTGGTGATCTGACCGGGTTTGCGGCCGCAAGTTATCAGCGCGGTGTCCGTTTTATTCAGGTACCAACGACATTATTATCCCAGGTGGATTCCTCTGTCGGGGGTAAAACCGGCGTAAATCACCCGCTGGGTAAAAATATGATCGGCGCATTCTGGCAGCCGGCGAAAGTGGTGGTTGATCTTGACTGCCTGAAAACGCTGCCGCGTCGTGAGCTGGCTTCCGGGCTGGCAGAAGTTATCAAATACGGCATTATTCTGGATAACGAATTCTTTGTCTGGCTGGAAGAGAATATCGACCGTCTGCTGGCACTTGAGCCGCAGGCGATGTCATATTGTATCCGCCGCTGCTGTGAGCTGAAAGCTGAGGTTGTGGCGGCAGATGAAAAAGAAACCAGCGGGCTGCGTGCTTTGCTGAATCTGGGACACACCTACGGGCACGCTATTGAAGCCGAAATGGGCTACGGTGTCTGGTTACATGGTGAAGCGGTTGCCGCAGGGATGGTGATGGCCGCCCGCACTGCTGAATTACTGGGTGTATTCCGCCCGCAAGAGACATCCAGGGTAATTGCATTGCTGCAACGCACCGGATTACCGGTTCGCGGACCTGAATCCATGACGGCGGACATGTATCTTCCGCACATGATGCGGGATAAAAAAGTGCAGGGCGGTAAATTGCACCTGATTATTCCGACCTCGCTCGGACAGTCGGTTGTTCGTGCGGACATTACGCATGAAACCGTTCTGGCTGCTATTCAGTCAGTGTAACGCGGGTCAGTCCGGCAGAATGTTTTTTTATATCTGTCTCGCTGAGTGTCCGGAAAATGGTTACACTACGCATTATGACGCACCATGATGACGTACTTAGTGCGGGTCAGTTCTCTTCTGTTATATCTAAAGACAAGTTTCTGCTCTGATGGGAGGGCAAAATGGACGGCTTTAAACCCGAAAAGCAAGAACCACAAATTTTCAGCGAGCCGGATGACGAAGTGATCCGTCCGGATGCTTCAGACCGGCCCGATCGCCCGGAGCGCCGCACTACACGTCCGCGCCCGCAGCAATCCCGCCCTAAATTTGCCGTATCCCGCCAGCAGATGATGATTGGCGTGGCGGTTGTGGTATTGGTGCTGCTGATTATTGCGATCAGTTCTGCATTAAAATCACCGGCAGAACCGGAAGCACCGCAACAGTCGCAAAGCGGCGAGCGCCAGATAAACCTGGGCAGCTACAATAACAGCGACAGCAATAATAATGATGGCGGAGCAACGACGTTACAGCCGTCTCAGCCGGTCACGACACAAGCCGGACAGAGCGGGGTAAATTTACCTGCCATCAATAATCTGCCGACTCAGGCTCAGCCGTCACAGACGACCGGCACCGGTCAGCGTGTGGATATCCCGGGTGATATTAATGATGCGCTGAATCAGGGCACTACCCAGAGCGGCGTTAATAATGCTGCACAGCAGAACATGAATAATCTGCCGCCGGTAACCAATATCCAGCCTTCTGCACCGGCAGAACCGAAAAAACCGGTTCAGGTGAAACCGCAGCCGGTGAAAACAACAACCGCTCAGCCGGTTAAGCCGCGTGAAGCAAGCAAACCGGTTACCGCAGCACCGGCAAAAAACAGTCAGGCGATTGCGAAAGCGGCTGCCGGCGGTTACACCCTGCAACTGAGCGGGGCGAGCCGTGCAGATACGCTGAAAGCCTTTGCACAAAAGCACAGTTTGTCGAATTATCAGGTATATGAAACGTCACGTAACGGAAAGTCGTGGTTTGTCCTGGTTTACGGTAACTTCCCGACTGTCGGGGATGCAAAACGGGAAGTTGAGCGTCTGCCTGCTGAAATTCAGGGGAAAAAACCGTGGGTCAGAAAGATGCAGGATGTGCATCAGGACATGAAAAAATAAACACGAATTCCGTCAGGTGCTGATTGACTGTCTGAAACAGAGCAGGATCGGCGGCTCTGGCCTTTTTTGAGCAATGATTACAGGCAGCATGAAAAAACAACGCGCATTTTTAAAATGGGCTGGCGGAAAATATCCTCTGGCAGATGAGATAAAACGGCATCTGCCGGAAGGAAATTGCCTGATAGAGCCTTTTGTCGGCGCGGGTTCTGTTTTTCTGAACACGGATTATCCGCACTATGTACTGGCGGATATCAACAGTGACCTTATCCATCTGTACAATATGGTGAAATTGCGGACTCAGGAATTTATCGATGAGTCCCGCAAGCTGTTCACACCCGAATTTAATGATGAAATTCAGTATTATGCCATGCGGGAACGGTTCAATCTGAGCACGGACCCTTTCGAGCGCAGTGTCCTGTTTCTGTATCTTAACCGCCATTGTTATAACGGATTGTGCCGGTATAATTTAAAAGGGCGTTTTAATGTGCCCTTCGGGCGCTATCGCAAGCCGTATTTCCCGGAAGCGGAATTACTGTGGTTTGCTGAAAAATCCCTGAAAGCGACGTTTGTGTGCCAGTCCTATGTGACCAGCATGGAAGAGTCCCGTCCCGGCGACACGGTATATTGTGATCCGCCTTATGCGCCGTTATCACTGACCGCCAATTTTACTGCTTATCACAGCAGCGGATTCGGATTCCCGGAGCAGGTAAACCTGGCGCAGCTGGCAGAAATGCTCTCATCCGATCGCAACATTCCGGTATTGATTTCGAATCACGATACCCCCCTGACCCGGGAGTGGTATCATCAGGCACAGCTGCATATCGTCAAAGTGCGGCGCACTATCAGCCGCAACACACTTAATCGCGAAAAAGTGAGTGAATTACTGGCGCTCTTTCGCGGACAGTGAGCCGTTGAACCCGGCGGCGTCTTATTAAGAGGAAACAGGAATGAAAGAGTTTTTGATTGCTCCGTCCATTTTATCTGCTGACTTTGCCCGCCTGGGGGAAGACACCGCAAAAGTACTCGCTGCGGGCGGCGATGTGGTTCACTTTGATGTTATGGATAACCACTATGTCCCGAACCTGACCATCGGTCCGATGGTGTGTAAGGCCCTGCGTGACTATGGTATTACTGCTCCGATTGACGTGCATCTGATGGTGAAGCCTGTTGATCGTATTGTGCCGGATTTTGCCAAAGCAGGTGCTACCTACATTTCATTCCACGCGGAAGCGAGCGAGCATGTTGATCGCACTATCCAGCTTATCCGCGAATGCGGTTGTAAACCGGGATTGGTTTTCAACCCGGCGACACCGCTCAGCTATCTCGATTATGTTATTGATAAACTGGATATGATCCTGCTGATGTCAGTAAACCCGGGTTTTGGCGGTCAGTCATTTATCCCGGAAACACTGAACAAAGTTGCCGAAGTCCGCCGCCGCATTGATGCCAGCGGGCGTGATATCCGCCTGGAAGTGGATGGCGGTGTGAACACACATAATATTGCCGCGATCGCACAAGCCGGTGCTGATATGTTTGTTGCCGGATCGGCGATTTTCAGTCAGCCGGATTACAAAACCGTTATTGATGATATGCGTAAAGAATTAACAAAGGTTTCAGCATGACAGATAAGACAGCAGTACCGCAATTTACAGGAATTAAAGCCGTTGCATTTGATCTCGACGGCACATTGGTCGACAGTATTCACGGCCTGGCTGATGCAACAGACAGCGCACTGAGTGAGCTGGGTTACCCGCAGGCCGGAAAAGAAAATGTCACGGTCTGGATTGGTAACGGCGTTGATATTTTATTAGAGCGCGCGCTGACGTGGGCAACAGGCTCCGCACCGGATGCCGCACTGCACGCAAAATGCCGTCAGTTATTTGATAAATATTATGCTGATGCCGTTAAAACCGGCAGCCCGCTGTTTGCAAATGTGAAACCGACATTGCAGGCGCTGGCTGACGCGGGGATGGATCTGGCGATTGTCACCAATAAACCGACTCCGTTTATTGCACCACTGCTGGCAGAATTAGGCATTACTGACTTCTTCTCCGTTGTATTGGGCGGCGATGATGTGAAAAATAAAAAACCGCATCCGTCACCGCTTTATCTGACACTGGGTGAGTTCGGGCTGCGCAGGGAAGAGATGTTATTTGTCGGGGATTCCCGTAATGACATCCTCGCGGCTCAGGCGGCAGAGTGCCCGAGTGTGGGTCTGACATACGGCTATAACTACGGCATTCCTATTGCTGACAGTCATCCGGACTGTGTATTGTCTGACTTTGCAGGCTTACTGCCCGCACTCGGACTGTCTCCGTTAACTCATCAGGAAGGATAATCATGAGCGGAACCGCTGCTACAAAAAATCAGAAACCCGTTGTTTTCAGCGGAGCACAGCCTTCCGGTGAGCTGACTATCGGTAACTACATGGGCGCGCTGCGCCAGTGGGTTAAGATGCAGGATGATTACGACTGCATTTACTGCATCGTTGATCAGCATGCCATTACTGTCCGCCAGGATCCGGTTGAGCTGCGCAAACGCACGCTGGACACCTTATCCCTGTATATGGCCTGTGGTCTGGAACCGGAAAAAAATACCCTGTTTGTTCAGTCACATGTGCCACAACATGCACAATTAGGCTGGGCGCTGAACTGCTATACCTATTTCGGCGAACTCAGCCGTATGACGCAGTTTAAAGATAAATCTGCCCGTCATGCAGAGAATATCAACGCCGGGCTGTTTGACTATCCGGTTCTGATGGCGGCAGATATTCTGCTGTATCAGACCAACCAGGTGCCGGTCGGGATCGACCAGAAACAGCATCTGGAGCTGAGCCGTGATATCGCGCAGCGCTTTAATGCCATTTATGGTGATGTGTTTGTTGTTCCGGATCCGTTTATTCCCTCCGGTGGTTCCCGTGTGATGGCGTTACAGGATCCGACGAAAAAAATGTCGAAATCCGATGATAACCGCAACAACCTGATCGCTCTGCTGGAAGATCCTAAAGCGGCTGCGAAGAAAATCAAACGCGCCATGACTGACTCCGAAGAGCCGCCTCGTGTGATTTATGATTTAGCCAATAAACCGGGCGTATCAAACCTGCTGGATATTCTCTCCGGTGTCACCGGCAAGCCGGTTACCGCACTGGAAGCAGAATTTGAAGGGCAGATGTACGGTCACCTGAAAGGCGCGGTGGCTGATGCCGTTTCCGGTATGCTGACGACATTACAGACCCGTTATCATGAAATCCGTAATGATGATGTGTTACTGAACCGTGTGATGAAAGAGGGTGCTGAGAAAGCCTCGGCACGCGCACAGGTAACACTGGATAACGTGTATGACGCTATTGGTTTTGTCCGTCGTCCGCTGTAGTATCTGTGATGACGAGTCCTGAATAATAAAAAAGCGCCAATCGGCGCTTTTTTATGGACTATTACTTTTTAAAACTCAGAATCCGACGGCAATACCGGCACCATAAACGGCGCTGTCTTCATTATTCCAGCTGACTGAGCTGCGGATATTAACATTACCATCAATACTGTACTGACCACCAAACGCGACAGCATTTCCGTTGCGGTAATTTCCTGCACCCAATCCCATACTGAATGTCTTGTCACTGATATACGGAATATTAGCCATCGCGGCAACAGATGCAATACCGGCATTTGCACGGTCAGAGTTTTTATCAAGCTGCCTTTCAACAGAGCTGAATTTATTATCCATCCGGGTTTCAAGCTCACTAACTCTGTTATTTGTATAATGATTGCTGGTGTTGATCGCGCTTACTCTGGAATTATCAATTGTTGTGTTGATATTACTGACTTTTTTATCAGTATAGGTATTGCTTGTGGTGATGGCTTCAGATTTAGCGCTATCAATAGTCGCACTGACTTTAGTGACCTGTTTATCAGTATACGTTTTGCTTGTGCTGACAGCCTCAGACTTAGCGTCAGCGGTCTGTTTATCAGTATACGTCTTGCTTGTGCTGACAGCCTCAGATTTAGCGTCAGCGGCCTGTTTATCAGTATACGTCTTGCTTGTGGTGACAGCCTCAGACTTAGCGTCAGCGGCCTGTTTATCAGAATATGTGTTGCTTGTGGTGATAGCCTCAGACTTAGCGTCAGCAGCCTGTTTATCAGTATAGGTATTGCTTTGTGTTACAGCATCTGTTTTTGCGCTATCGATGTCATGCCCGATGGTAACGGCCTTCATATCCGCATAACCTGTACTTATTTGAATTGCGTTAAGTTGAGCTTTATTAATTGTTGCGCCCAGATCACGGGTTTTATCAGTGATTGTTTTATCTGTATAACTGTTACTTTCTGAAATAGCTGTATTTTTAGCTTTATTAATATCTGCCCCAATCATAGTGTTGCTTGAACTTATCTTACTATCAGTATAGTTGTTGCTTCTTCTTATAGCATCGTCTTTTGCTGCTTGTATTTTATTATCTGTTTCATCAGCAGAAAAAACAGACGGTGATATTATTGATAATAATAATATTACTAATGATTTATTAATAGTTTTCATGCAGGTTTTCTCGGTAATTTAAATTAGAAACACACCGTCAGCTTTTATGTCGGATATTGTGCCTATATCAGATTTATTTTTTTTTATAAAGACAGTGTAAGTAGTCAGGTTTGTCAGATATGGTAGGTATTGCGATATATTATATAGCCACCAAGTATATTTTCAATTTAATTTTATTAACATGTCTTCCGGTACATTTAAATTAACATACGTCTATAATGGATGAGTAATAAGCGTAATATACTGTTTGTTATAAGGTAATTCCACTTTAGTCTAAAATTGAGTATACAGAAAAGAGTGGTAAACTCAATTTATTATCAAGCATTTAGCGTTAATAAGCATGTTTCATGTCAGTCTTATTATGATTTAATACAAAAGAGCGAAATTGTATTTTTTATGACAGATTATAGATAATCAATGTATCTTATTATGACGATAGTTAAAATTAAAGTAATGGCATTGAGGTCACAACCAGCCTTTTTCTTTACGGGACTGACATATCGGGCACAATATTTGTTCCGGTTTCCAACTCATAAAAGGCAGATGGCAGCTTTTACAGTGCGCATCAAAATACGGATAGTGAACCGGTAAACTATTTTTCTCTGCCTGTGGCACCACATCAATCGCTTTCGGGAAACAGACATCCCTGCAACTCATACAGCCGCTGCATTTGGTTTTATCCACGGTAAACTGATTGTTTTCAATCAGGATAGCCCCTTCCTGACACACGGCCGCGCAGGCGGAACATAAAATACAGTTTTCAGTATCCGGACGGACATCAAACCAACTGTCGTCAGGCCAGAGTTTTTTGCGCTCATTCAGCCCGGTTTTTGCCCGTCCCCGGTTTAGTTCTGCGGCGCCCGCTTTCTGACGAAACAAGGCAAAGCGTTTTCCGGTATCTATTTGCGCAGGTGGCGCGATGGTCAGTTGCCAGACCGGCTCCTGCAAGGCTTTCAGGCGAAGATTCAGTTCAGCCAGTACCGGCAGCCAGCTATCCACTTGCGGTTCAGTAATCTGCATGCCGCGGATATGATATTGGCGGTGCCAGACCAGCAGTTCCTCAACCCGCGCAGGGGCTTCTTTCTGATTGATAACCAGTTGTGCATTGTCGTTAAACAGGCGTTCGCGCACAGGAATATTTTCAATGGCATCCGACGGGCAGACAAACAGGCAGTTTCCGCACTGAAAACAGCGCTCATTATCGATCCGGATATCAAGATACCCGAATGAGATGGCATCTGCGGGGCAGTGTGCCGCACAGTTGTCACAGGTGCTGTTTTTGAGTTTCTTCCTGACGCAGCGATTGTTCACTGCCGGTGCACTGATACTGTCGCCACTCATCAGGTATTTTATTGCGCTGCGCCTGATAACTATCCCCTCTCTCAATTGTGCCTGATCCTGATCAACCCCCGTATCTTCCCATGACAGCGGAATATCTGCTATTTACGGGATCAATAATCACGTATTCATTGACCCTTTTTTTGATGCAAAACAATCTTGCTGAATCGTAAAACCGTACAATCACTCTAGGTTATTGTATTAATTATATTTATTGCGAATGCTTACTAATCGCAATCTGACAGCCTGTGTATCTGTTCTTATCTGATAGCAATAACCACGATAACAATAACGACGATAACAAAATTAATTAAGCGAGCAATGTATATGACGAAAATTAAAGAAACGGCGTTGTTCACTGCACCGCTGACACGACGGGGGTTTGTCAAAGCCACCGGGGCTGCCGGCGGATTAGCCGTCGCAGCCGGTGGATTATCACTTCCTTTCAGTCATGCAGCCTCTGCGGCAGATAGCACACCAGCAGCAGCGCCACAGGAAAAAATTGTCTGGAGTGCCTGTACAGTCAACTGCGGCAGCCGTTGTCCGCTGCGTATGCATGTGACTGACGGCGAAATCAGATATGTCGAAACCGATAATACGGGCGATGATAATTACGAAGAATTTCATCAGGTTCGCGCCTGTCTGCGCGGGCGCTCAATGCGCCGCCGTGTTTATAATCCCGATCGCCTGAAATACCCGATGAAACGCGTGGGTAAACGTGGTGAAAATAAATTTGAACGGATAAGCTGGGAAGAAGCGTTTGATACTATCGCCGGCACCATGAAACGTTTGATCAGTGATTACGGCAATGAATCTATTTATCTGAACTATGGTACCGGGACACTCGGCGGCACCATGACTAAATCCTGGCCGCCGGGAGCGACTCTGATCGCCCGTCTGATGAACTGTTGCGGCGGTTATCTTAACCATTATGGCGACTACAGTACCGCGCAGATAGCAGCGGGTCTGAATTATACCTACGGCGGTTGGGCAGATGGTAACAGCCCGTCAGATATCGAAAACAGCAAGCTGGTGGTGATGTTCGGGAACAACCCGGGCGAAACCCGTATGAGCGGCGGCGGCGTAACCTACTATGTTGAGCAGGCACGCGAAAAATCAAATGCCCGCATGATTATCATTGACCCGCGTTATACTGATACCGGTGCCGGTCGTGAAGACGAATGGATCCCGATCCGTCCGGGAACTGATGCGGCACTGATCAGTGCGCTCGCTTATGTGATGATCAATGAAGATCTGGTGGATAAACCGTTCCTCGATAAATATTGCGTGGGTTATGACGAAACCACTATGCCTGCGGGTGCGCCGGAAAACGGGCACTATAAAGCCTACATTTTAGGTCAGGGTGCGGACGGTGTGGCGAAAACACCTGAATGGGCAGCAAAAATCACCGGTATTCCGGCAGCCAGAATTGTAAAACTGGCGCGTGAAATCGGAACAGCAAAACCGGCTTATATTACACAAGGCTGGGGTCCGCAGCGCCGCTCAAACGGCGAAACTGCATCGCGGGCAATCTCAATGCTGTCTATTCTGACCGGCAATGTGGGGATTAATGGCGGAAATACCGGCGCGCGCGAAGGCTCTTATGCCATCCCGTTTGTCCGTATGCCGACACTGACCAATCCGGTGGAAACCAGTATCTCCATGTTTATGTGGACTGACGCTATCCTGCGCGGCAAAGAAATGACCGCGACCCGCGATGGTGTACGCGGCAAAGACAAGCTGGATGTGCCGATCAAAATGGTCTGGAACTATGCCGGTAACTGTCTGGTTAATCAGCATTCTGATATCAACCGCACTCATGACATTCTTCAGGATGACACCAAGTGCGAGATGATTGTGGTTATCGACAATCACCTGACGTCTTCTGCAAAATATGCCGATATTATCCTGCCGGACTGTACTGCATCTGAGCAGATGGATTTTTGTATGGATGCGTCTGCGGGCAACATGGGATATGTGATTTTTGCAGACCAGGCTATCGCACCGCGTTTTGAAAGCCGCAATATCTATGACATGACCAGTGAAATAGCCAAACGTATGGGTGTCGGTGACGAATTCACCGAAAACCGTACTCAGGAAGAGTGGTTGCGCCATCTCTATGAGCAATCCAGAGCGGCATTGCCGGAACTGCCGGAGTTTGATGAGTTCCGCAAACAAGGTATGTTCAAAAAACGCGATCCGCAGGGGCATCATGTGGCGTACCGCGCTTTCCGTGAAGATCCGCAGGCAAATCCGCTGACCACGCCATCGGGAAAAATCGAGATCTATTCATCTCAGTTGGCTGAGATCCAGAAAACCTGGGAACTCAGTGAAGGTGATGAAATTCATCCGCTGCCGGTATATGCCGCCGGGTTTGAACACGGTGGTGATCCGTTAATGGAAAAATACCCGTTACAGATGACCGGTTTCCATTACAAATCCCGCACGCACTCAACTTACGGCAATGTGGATGTCTTGCAGGCAGCCTGCCCGCAGGAATTGTGGATAAACCCGGCGGATGCCGCGAAACGCGGAATTGCACAGGGTGACAAGGTGCGGATCTTTAACGACCGTGGCGAAGTCCGCGTCAATGTGAAAGTCACACCGCGCATTCTGCCGGGTGTCGTCGGACTGGGTGAAGGCGCATGGTACAGCCCGGATGGTAATCGTATCGACCACGCGGGCAGCATTAACGTGTTAACCACTCAGCGCCCGTCGCCGCTGGCGAAAGGGAACCCGTCCCACTCCAACCTTGTTGAAGTCGTTAAGGCCTGAGGAAGCGAATTATGTCAACGCAATATGGTTTCTACATTGATTCAAGTCGCTGCACCGGCTGCAAAACCTGCGAGCTGGCCTGTAAGGACTTTAAAAACTTATCACCGGAAGTGAATTTCCGCCGCATTTATGAATATGCGGGTGGTGACTGGACTGAGCAGGATGGCGTCTACAATCAGAATGTGTTCGCTTACTATCTCTCCATCTCCTGTAACCACTGTGATGACCCGGCGTGCGCCAAAGTCTGCCCGAGCGGTGCTATGCACAAACGCGAAGATGGCTTTGTCGTGGTGAATGAAGATATTTGCATCGGCTGTCGTTACTGCCACATGGCATGCCCGTATGGCGCGCCGCAGTTTGATGAAGTCAAAGGGCACATGACCAAATGTGACGGCTGTTATGAGCGCGTTGCAGAAGGGAAAAAGCCGATTTGTGTCGAATCCTGCCCGCTGCGCGCGCTGGATATGGCGCCGATTGAAGAACTGCGTGCCAAATACGGCACACTGGCTGAAATCGCACCGCTGCCGTCAGCAGAATACACACATCCGAATATTGTTTTAAAACTCAATGCCAACAGCCGTCCTGTCGGGGATACCACAGGCCATCTGGCGAACCCGGAGGAGGTATAACATGGGATCGGGAATTCATGAATGGCCGCTGATGTTCTTTACCACTCTGGGTCAGAGTGTGGCGGGTGCGTTTATCATCATGGCAGCAGTGCTGCTGTCCGGGAAGCTCACCCCTGAGATGAACCGGAAAGTGCATTACAGTATGTTCGGGCTCTGGGTATTGATGGGGATTGGTTTTCTGCTCTCCATGATGCACATGGGTACGCCGATGCGTGCATTTAATGCCTTTAACCGTCTGGGCAGTTCATCGCTCAGTAATGAAATTGCCGCAGGTTCGGTCTTTTTCGCGGCAGGCGGGTTTTACTGGCTGCTGGCGGTGCTGAATAAGATGCCTGCTGCTCTCGGCAAGCTCTGGCTGGTGGTGGTGATGATACTGGCGGTGGTGTTTATTTACGCCATTCCGCAGGTGTATCAGATTGCCACAGTGCCGACCTGGAACACACCTTACACCACTATCCACTTTGTACTGACGGCATTGCTGGGCGGTCCGCTGCTTGCTGCTCTGTTGTTGCGCATGGCGGGGTTTGACCTGCGCTGCATCAGCTGGTTGCCGGTGGTGAGTATTATTGCGCTGGTGGCGAGTGTGATTGCGGTAACGGCGCAGGGCTTTGATCTGGGCGGCATCCGCAGTTCTGTTCAGAATGCATCTGCGCTGGTGCCGGAGTTCGGTATGTTTATGGGCTGGCGTATGGTCTTACTGGCGCTGGGTCTGGCATGCTGGGTTCTGCCGCTGGTCAGACGCGCTAATCCGCCGGTTATCATGATGCTTGCCGGTTTTGTGCTGGTGCTGGGCGGTGAAATCATCGGGCGCGGTATTTTTTATGGTCTGCACATGACTGTCGGGATGGCTTATCTCGCCTGATACAGTGAATGCGTATCCTGTTACTGTTACCCGGTCGTAAACCGTGGCAGGATACGCCAATCGTTCTATTCTGATAACAGAGTGTGTTATGAGTCAGCAAGCAGTCAGTGATATCGCATTAACCGCCCGTATTCTCGGCGCGGCATTTTATTATCCGCCGGAAGAAACCGGGCAGATAACGGCGCTGCTTTCCTCCGGTGACTGGGTGGCGGAATGGCCGTACGGCACTGATGCACAAAAGCAGGCGGCGGCAGAAAAACTGCATGCCGTAACCGCAGGTGATGAAACGCATGCGCAGGCTTATCAGCGTTTATTTATTGGTCCGCAGGCATTACCGGCATCACCCTGGGGCTCTGTCTGGCTGGATAAAGAACAGGTATTGTTTGGTGAATCGACCGTGGCACTCCGTCAGTGGATGCGCGATCACAATGTGGATATTGCTCTGACGCAGAACGAGCCGGAAGATCACATAGGTTTGTTACTGATGATGGTGGCGTGGACGGCGGAAAATAATCCGGATGCCGTAAACGCACTTCTGGCAGAGCACCTTCTGCCCTGGGCGCGTTACTATCTGGCAAAAATGCAGGAAACCTGCGCAAGTCCGTACTATGAGGGGTTATCTGCCCTGACTGCGCTGACACTGAATGCCTGGCAGGAAACCCGCCTGATAATACCGGCAGAAAAAACGATTTTTGCCTGAATAAATTACCGTACGTATAAAAAAACCCTTCTGATGCGAATCCGAAGGGTTTTCTTTTTTATCTGACCGGATCACTGCCCGAGGTCAAATTCGTTAATTTTTGCCAGCATTTCCGGGTCGTTCCGGTACTGTTCCCGCAACATTGCCTGGTCTTTTTTAGCTGCCGGACAGGTTTCATCCATTGCTTTGCGGATCTCTTTTTTTATGATCCTCCGGCAGGGTATTGTCCCATTCACCGGCGAAATGTATGCAGGTCTCTGCATTATCCATATACACTTCAAGTGGATCTTCCTGCTGCTTTTCTGCGGCAGATACCGTGCCTGTCATTGCAGAGAGCGCCAGCAGTATTATCAGGTATTTCATCCTTGCCTCCTGTTTAAGACGATTGATTCACCCGCTGTAATTATTGCGGCGGGCAGAGATAATTACACATTACAGAGCCGGTTTAAAGCGGGGACACACGGTATTACACACTCTTACAACTCTCCCCTGAGTGACTTGCGCAAATGCCGTTTCAATTGCTGAAGCTGTCCGTAAACCGAAAGAAATAGCCGCGCAGACGAAAGGATTTCCTCTGGTGATATAACCGGCACTCCGATACTCTCCGCAGAGAACTGCGGAGAACATTATGTATCAGGATCTGCGGGCGCTGTTGCGTCCTTTTCACTCTTTACTTATTACGGCGCTTATCTTTCAGGGTATTGCCGGTATCGCATCATTACTTCCCTGGTTGGCACTTCATCAGTGGGTCAGCTTCTATCCGGACAGTTATAACGGCTGGCTGGCAGTTGCTGCTGTGGGGGGTATTGTCTGGCTGGCAGCTCAGACACTGGCGTTTCATATCACCCATGTTATGGATGCCCGGTGCAGTCACGGTCTTCGCCTGCAACTCTCAGACAAGATGCGCAGTCTGCCGCTGAACTGGTTTGTGCAGCAGGGTCGCGCTGGCGTGGAGCACTATGTTCAGCAGGATATCAATGCATTACATCAGTTGGTGGCACATGCGCCCGCTGATCTTGTCCGCCTGATCCTGGTTCCGTTACTGGCGGCATTGCTGTTGCTGATGATCAACCCTCTTCTTCTGGTCTTATCACTTCTGCCGCCCGTCGGTGCGTTTTTGTGTTTCCGGCTGATGCGCTCAGACCGCTACCGTGACATTTTTTCAGAGCGCGATAGTACATTGCGCACCTTATTTGAAGATTACCGCACCCTTGCCGAAAATCCGCTCGTTGCGCAGCAATTTCCCGGACGCGGAATTTTGCGCAAAACAGAACTGGCGTTGCTGCATTTCACCTCAGTTTTTCATCATTGGGTCACCAAAATCGGGCGTCCCGGTGCGATGGCGCAGGTGTTTCTCAGCTCTGTGTTACTGACCGGCTGGCTGCTGCTTTGCACTGTACTGACCGGGCAAACACTGTCCCCGGCTGATCTGGTGCTGTTTATTTTGTTGCTGCGCAATATTGCCGAACCGGTAACCGCCATGGGACACGGAGCCGATGCATTACAGGCGGCGGTGGCTGCGTCAGCGCGTATCCGTCAGTTACTGGCGCACCCGCAGATGCAGTACGGAGAGAGACAATATGACGACAGCACACCTTTGCCGGAATCCGTCCCGCTGACAGTACAGAGCGTAACTCTGTACCCGGACCGGGAAGAAAACAGTGTGTCGATCCTGAAAAATGTCAGTCTGACGGTTGCGGCGGGCGAATGCATTGCCATTGTTGGCCCGTCCGGCGCCGGGAAAAGTTCTCTGCTGCGCCTGATTGCGCGGTTTATGGATCCGTCAGGCGGCATGATCACCCTGGCGGGACAGCCGTTGTCTGCCTGGTCGCGGCACGGATTGAATCAGCTGGTGACGGTTGTGATGCAAAACAGTGAGCCGCTGCCCGGCACACTGCGCGATAACCTGATGCTGTTTAACCCGCAGGCATCCCCGGGGCAGATACAGCAAGCGCTGGCGGCTGCCCGCTTTGACAGTGTGATTGCCATGCAGGAAAAAGGAATGGATGCAGTGACAGGCACGGATGTTCACCTTTCCGGCGGCGAAGCTCAGCGGCTGGCAATTGCGCGGGCGCTGATTGCGCAAAGCCCGCTGCTGCTGGCAGATGAACCGACATCGGCGCTGGACCCGGATAATGCCGCGCATATTTTTGCCGCACTGACCGGTGGTACAGGAACCCGGGTGATTGTCACTCATGATCTTGCGCTGGCGCGCTGCGCTGATCGGCTGGTATTTATGGTGAAGGGTACTGTTGCGGCAACCGGCACACATGATGAGCTGCTGGCGCAATGCCCGTCTTACCGGCACTTTGCGCGGCAGCAGGAGGTTTCTCATGAAAGCTAATCTGCTTAAGACCAATCCGCTGATAAATCTTATTTTTTCCATGAAAGGCACTGTGCTGCTGATGATACTGAGTGCAGTACTGGACGGGATCTGCGGATTATTGCTGATCCCGGTGATCCTGACCTGGCAGCATGATCCGACACCGGCACTGTGGCAACTGGGGATTGCGACGGTGATCACTCTGCTGGTGCAATATATTGCCCTGCAACGCGGATTTTTTGCCGGAAGCAATCTGATGCACCGGCTGACGAAAGCGCTGGTCAGTCATATCCCCCGTCGTTTATCACGCGATAATCATGCACAAGGGCTGTTATCAGGCGCGGTTATGCAGGCGATGGGCATTCCTGCGCATCTGCTTGCGCCTCTGGTCGGTACTATCGTGATGCCGCTGACAATTATCATTGGCTTACTGTTTTACCATCCGGGTCTGGCGGCACTGTTTGCCGCAACGGCATTTATCCTCATAGCGGCATTGCGTTTGAGTGCAGTGCGCCTGAACCGGGCTGAAACGCAGCTTATCAGTGCGCGGGCAGATGCTGCGCAGGCACTGGGTGATTTTGCGCGCCATCAGGCGTTATTGCGCAAAAGCGGGCAGATGAGTGATGCCGCGCAGCAGCTTGAACAAACTCTGTATGCGCAACAACAATCACAGGTACAGGTTTTACGTCGCAGTCTGCCGTACCATCTGCTGTTCAGCCTGTTGATCCAACTGCTGTTTATTGTGGTTTTGGTGTGGGGGGCGTTACAGGTTTCCGGCGGTACGGTGGCACTGAATGGCTGGCTGGCGGTGATGATCTTAATTGCCCGGTTTATTGAGCCGCTGCATCAGCTTTCCCATATTGACCAGGCATTGCGCCAGGCGGGAACGGCCCTGAATGCGATCAACCGGGAACTCACCGGGAAAACCCGCCACTCCCCGGCACAGAGCCGGAGTCCCTCTACACTGATCATTACGGCAGATAATCTGAATCTGGTATCAGATGAAGGAAAGCCGCTGCTGCATGATGTCTCTTTTGCCTGTCCGGAAAACCGGCTGACGGTTATTACCGGATCATCGGGTGCCGGAAAAACTACACTACTGCATCTGCTGGCACGAACCGCTGATCCGCAAAGTGGTGTGGTGAGTTACGGCGATATGCCGGTGACCATGCTGTCTGAAACTGTGCTGGCATCGGTGCGCCAGTTAGTCACTCAATCGTCGCACCTGTTGCGCGGCACACTGCGCTGGTCCCTGCTTCAGGGCGCGACACAGCCGGATGATGAGGCGGTGATTGCGCAACTGCACTCACTCGGTCTGACTGTCACAGCCGCTCAGCTGGATGAGGATACCGGGGAGCAGGGAGATTGTTTCGCCGGCGGGCAGAAGCAGCGCCTGTGTCTGGCAAGAGCCTTACTGGCGAAGCCGTCCGTGCTGCTGCTGGATGAACCGACAGCAAGCCTGGATGTATTAAGCCGTAAACGTGTGATTGATACACTGGCGGAATGGCCGGGGACGCGGATTATTGTCACCCACAGTTCGGAGCTGGCGCGCCGTGCTGACCATCTCATTGTGATGGCTGAAGGGCAGATTTGTGCGCAGGGGTTACCGGCAGATGTGGCGGCACAATCTGACTGGTTTGCCCGTTTTTGTACCGGGCAGACAGAAAATAGTGAAAATTGATCGGCAACAGTCGCGCTTTCTCAGCCAAACGGTCCGGCGAAACCAAATAACCGGCGGTTAAAATCTTCAATTTTCCCGGTCGCCAGGCGGCGCTGCATTGTCAGTGTCCAACTGGCGGATAAACCGGGCGCATGCAGCAGATGGCGGTATTCTGTTTCATCAAACGGCAGATGAAATGCGATAGCAACCGCCTCTCTGACAGAAACGGCACTGGTGCGGGTCAGCAGGCTCAGCGGCTTCTGACTGCTCACATCCCCTTTTCCGATAACGCGGTACAGCCAGCCGGTGCGACCGGTATCCTGCATGACCTGTGCAAAATCAGCCACATCTGTCAGCGGATTCAGTTTGTAGCACGGCGAACGCGGTTGTGTGACCTGAATAAAGGCGCTGCCCCACTGATAAATATCACCAATGAATACGGTTTCTTCAGTCATACCCACCGTGGATATATTTTCACCGAAAAAGGGCGCGGCAAAGCGCTCTTCAATCTCCGGATACATCATTTTCCAGTAGTCGTAATGCTCACGCGGATATTGGCACAATGCACGATCAGGTCCGCCGTGAAAGGCTTTTTCTGCCTGTTCATCACCGGCAAGCCCGGTTGAGTCCAGTGCAATAATACCGTCTGTCTGACGTTTTTCGATGGCGCTGAGCCCGCAACGGGCTGTTTCTCTGATAGCGCCGGTAAAAACTAAAGGTGTATATGCCATGCCGCCTCCGTATTCAGTAAGGCAGTTATCATAATCGAAAGCGGGGAAGAAAAATATGTGCCGGCGGACGCCGGCACACAGAAATAAAATAATCAGCAAATCTTATTTTGCAGAGGCAAAACGCGCTGCTGCTTCGTCCCAGTTAACCACAGACCAGAAGGCTTTAATGTAGTCAGGACGGCGGTTCTGGAATTTCAGATAGTAAGCGTGCTCCCACACATCCAGACCTACAATCGGATAACCGGATGTACCGGAAATCGCTTCACCCATCAGCGGGTTGTCCTGGTTTGCAGTGGATACCACAGCCAGTTTGCCGTCTTTCAGTACCAGCCATGCCCAGCCGGAGCCGAAACGGGTTGCGGCTGCTTTTTCAAACTCAGCCTGAAACGCGTCGATACTGCCGAAATCGCGTTCAATGGCGGCTTTCAGGTCGCCTTGTAGCATTGTGCCGGTTTTCAGACCTTTCCAGAACATGCTGTGGTTTGAATGACCACCGGCGTTATTACGGATAAAGGTGCGCTTATCCGCAGGGAATTTGTCGAGTTGGGTGATCAGGTCATCGATATCAAGACCGGTCATGTCAGGGAATGCTTCGAGTGCGGTATTGGTGTTATTCACATACGTCTGATGATGTTTGGTATGGTGAATTTCCATTGTCATCTTATCGAAATGAGGCTCTAACGCGTCGTAAGCATACGGTAAT
Organism: Morganella psychrotolerans; assembly: GCF_001676155.1. Lineage (GTDB taxonomy): Bacteria > Pseudomonadota > Gammaproteobacteria > Enterobacterales > Enterobacteriaceae > Morganella > Morganella psychrotolerans. The sequence continues at coordinate 54,263 of NZ_LZEW01000030.1, forward strand.
GCAGGTAATACATAGCTCATAATTATAACTCCAGTAATTGACCGAACCGCTCACATCATGTGTGAACAAGCTAAACAGTATAATGGATCAGATGATAATGAAAATGATTATCAAACCCTCGCGATCTGTGCGGACTCTTTTAATTCGTTAGTTTACTGTCGTATATTAGTTAAACATGTTGATAAATTTCAACATTATAATGTTAAAAACTATGTCTGTGTTGCTATCTGACATTTTGTACCGGTACTGGTTTCCGCATCAAATGATAACGCTGCAAGTCTCAGTCCGTTTAATTCGTGATCTTTCGCGCAAAAAAGAAACAAAAGTGAACAGGTAACTTTATTTAACGTGATTTTGACATAGCATTAACAATTGAGAGGAGACTCACCATGACAAAAATAATGAAATATCCTGTACCCGAAGAAATTGAAAAAAAATGCGCTCATCAATCATCAGCAGTATCTGGCAGAGTATCAGCGATCGGTTCAGGATCCTGACGGCTTCTGGCGTGAAAAGGGACAGGTTGTTGACTGGATAAAACCCTATACCCGGGTTAAAAATACCTCCTTTGATCCCGGACATGTGAGTATTAAATGGTTTGAAGACGGCACACTGAATCTGAGTGTCAACTGCCTTGATCGCCATCTGGCGGAGCGGGGAGATAAAACGGCGATTATCTGGGAAGGAGACAACCCGGATGAATCCCGTTACATCACATACCGCGAGTTACACCATGATGTCTGTCAGTTTGCCAACGTGCTGAAACAAAACGGAATTGGCAAAGGCGATGTGGTCGCGATTTATATGCCGATGGTGCCGGAAGCCGCTGTTGCGATGCTTGCCTGCGCGCGTATTGGCGCAGTTCACTCGGTTATTTTTGCCGGATTTTCACCGGAAGCGGTTTCCGGACGGGTGATTGATTCCGGGGCAAAAATGGTGATCACCGCTGACGAAGGTCTGCGTGCCGGGCGGACAATACCGCTTAAACAAAATGTTGACGACGGGCTGAAAAACCCGGGCGTGACAACGGTCGGCAATGTCATTGTTTTCCGTCGTACCGGTAACCCGGTGGAATGGAAAAAAGGTCGCGATATCTGGTGGCACGAGGCGATTGACGGCGTCAGTGCAGAGTGCCCGCCACAAGAGATGAATGCAGAAGATCCGCTGTTTATCCTTTATACCTCAGGGTCTACCGGCAAGCCGAAAGGGGTATTACATACCACGGGCGGTTATCTGGTTTATGCGACACTGACATTTAAATATATCTTTGATTATCATGGTGATGAAGTCTTCTGGTGTACCGCCGATGTGGGCTGGGTTACCGGACATACTTATCTGGTTTACGGACCGCTCTCCAACGGGGCTATCACCCTGATGTTTGAAGGGGTGCCGAACTACCCGAAAGTGAACCGGATGTGCCAGATTGTTGATAAACATCAGGTTAATATTCTGTATACCGCCCCGACTGCTATCCGCGCCCTGATGGCGGAGGGTGTTAAAGCCATTGAAGGTACATCCCGCAAGTCACTGCGCATTATGGGCTCTGTGGGCGAGCCGATTAACCCGGAAGCCTGGGAATGGTATTACAAAACTATCGGTGACAGCCGCTGCCCGATAGTCGATACCTGGTGGCAGACTGAAACCGGTGCCTGCATGATAGGCGCAATGCCCGGAGCAATTGAACTCAAACCCGGTTCGGCAACAGTGCCGTTCTTTGGTGTTCAGCCCGCGCTGGTGGATAACCAGGGCGACATTCTCACGGGTGAAACGGAAGGAAACCTGGTTATTCTTGATTCCTGGCCGGGTCAGGCGCGGACACTGTTTGGTGATCACGAACGGTTCGAGCAAACTTATTTCTCTGCGTTTAAGGGGATGTATTTTGCCGGTGACGGTACGCGCCGTGATGAAGACGGTTATTACTGGATAACCGGGCGTGTCGATGATGTGCTGAATATCTCCGGTCACCGTCTGGGAACCGCAGAAGTGGAATCGGCTCTGGTTTCACACCCGAAAATTGCCGAGGCCGCTGTTGTCGGCGTTCCGCACAATATCAAAGGGCAGGCAATTTATGCCTATGTCACACTCAATCACGGCGAGGAGCCGACTCCGGAGCTGTACGCTGAGGTACGCAACTGGGTGCGTAAAGAAATCGGTCCGATTGCCACGCCGGATATCCTCCACTGGACAGACTCTCTGCCTAAAACGCGCTCCGGTAAAATCATGCGCCGTATCCTTCGTAAAATCGCCACCGGGGACACCGGTAACTTAGGCGATGTATCAACCCTCGCCGACCCGGGCGTGGTCGAAAAACTGCTCGAAGAAAAGCAGGCCATCAAAATGAGCTAGTACTATACCCAACCTTGGTCAGTGCTGTTTAATACGGCACTGACGCAATTCTGATAACAATAAAGAGGAGTATCCTCAATGAGTGAATCCATTTATCAACAGGTGGAGAATAACCCTCGCTTTCAGGAACTGATCAGAAAGCGCAGTCGTTTCTCATGGACGCTGTCCATCATTACTCTCGTACTGTATGTCAGTTTTATTATTCTGATTGCTTTTGATCCGCAATGGCTGGGTACACCAATCAGTGAAGGTTCGACTATCACACGCGGAATACCTGTCGGGGTCGGGCTGATTATCAGCGCCTTTGTTCTGACAGGAATTTATACGGTCCGGGCAAATGGTGAATTTGATCGCCTGACAGCCGAAATTTTAAATGAGGTGAAGTCATGATCAAGCGCATCTCTGCTCTGCTGGCTTCGCTTCCGTTTCTCAGTTATGCCGATGCGATAAGCGGGCCGGTTGAACGCCAGCCTGTTAACTATCAGGCAATTATGATGTTTGTGGCGTTTGTCGGTCTGACACTCTACATCACTTACTGGGCATCAAAACGCACCCGATCGCGTGCTGATTATTACACCGCAGGCGGGAAAATTACCGGGTTTCAGAATGCGCTGGCTATCGCCGGGGACTTTATGTCTGCGGCCTCTTTCCTCGGAATTTCTGCGCTGGTGTATACCTCCGGCTATGACGGATTGATTTACTCGATCGGCTTTCTGATAGGCTGGCCGATTATCCTGTTCCTGATTGCCGAGCGGCTGCGTAACCTCGGGCGGTATACCTTTGCGGATGTGGTGTCTTACCGGCTGAAAGCACGCCCTATCCGGGTGTTGTCTGCCAGCGGATCACTGGTGGTGGTAGCGCTTTATCTGATTGCGCAGATGGTGGGCGCGGGTAAATTGATTGAGCTGCTGTTCGGGCTGGATTACATCATTGCGGTTGTTCTCGTCGGGATACTGATGGTGTTTTATGTCCTGTTCGGCGGCATGCTGGCAACGACATGGGTACAAATTATCAAAGCGGTTCTGCTGCTTGCCGGTGCCAGTTTTATGGCACTGATGGTGATGAAAGCAGTTGATTTCAATTTTAACACCTTGTTTAAAGATGCCGTGGCGGTACATAAGAACGGGCTGGCGATTATGAGCCCGGGCGGATTGGTTTCTGATCCCATCTCTGCGCTTTCTCTGGGGCTGGCTCTGATGTTCGGAACCGCCGGACTGCCGCATATTATCATGCGATTTTTTACAGTCAGTGATGCCAAAGAGGCGCGTAAAAGTGTGTTTTACGCCACCGGGTTTATTGGCTATTTCTATATTCTGACCTTTATTATCGGCTTCGGAGCTATTTTGCTGGTCAGCCCGAACCCTGCATTTAAAGATGCTGCCGGTGCGCTGATTGGCGGAACAAATATGGCGGCAGTGCATCTGGCGGATGCCGTCGGCGGAAACCTGTTCCTCGGCTTTATTTCAGCCGTTGCGTTTGCCACGATACTGGCAGTGGTCGCCGGGCTGACACTGGCGGGCGCTTCTGCGGTTTCTCATGACCTGTATGCCTGTGCTATCAAAGATGGTAAAGCGAATGAACGGGATGAACTGAAAGTCTCAAAAATCACGGTGGTTATCCTGGGAATAGTGGCTATCGGACTGGGTATTTTGTTTGAAAAACAGAATATTGCCTTTATGGTGGGACTGGCTTTCTCGATTGCCGCAAGCTGTAACTTCCCGATCATCCTGTTGTCCATGTACTGGAAACGCCTGACAACCCGTGGCGCACTGGCAGGAGGCTGGCTGGGATTATTAACGGCAGTGATTCTGATGATCCTGGGACCGACAATCTGGGTTGGTATTCTGGGGCATGAAAAAGCTATTTATCCGTATGAATATCCGGCTCTTTTTTCTATGACGGTTGCCTTTTTTGTATCCTGGCTGGTTTCTGTAACTGATAATTCATTACAGGCGCAGGGAGAGCGAAGCCGCTTTGAAGCGCAGTTTATCCGCTCACAAATTGGTCTTGGTATCGAGCAGGGTAAGTCACACTGATAAACTATACCCGTCATACTTCAGGATGCCTGTCTGAGTTTGTCGCCTACAGGTATCCGGAATTATTTAGAGTATTATAGAGTGCGGTTTCCGCTCAGGGGATCGCATTTTTCTTTCCTCCTTTTACTTGTTTTATCCGGTTGTTAATGATTAACTGCGTTCCGCTTATTTATGTTACTTAAAAGTTAATTTATGCATCTGTTTTTTTTCTGTTTTACTGATTGTGATTATTGCACTGGCACCCGCAGTATTAACCGGCGGGCTGGGCGCAGAGTACAATGTTAAAATTGCGGTAATGGGCGCATTGTTACTGTTGGCAAATATGTACCTTTACCGCTACCGCTGGGGAAAAGTGCTTGTCGGCGTACTGACATTATTGTGGGGATTGAATTTATCGGCATCTGCTTTTTTCCGCCGGGAGGCGGGAGCACAATATATAGCTGATCTTCCGGCTCTCCTCCATCAGAGACATACATTGTCTGCCGCAGATGTGCTGGCTGAAAATATGGGTATTACAGGATTCTTTATTCTTGTTTCAGTGGCTTATTTCGGGGTTGTTCATCTGTTGAGTAGCGTATTACCCCGCCGCGTTATTCGTAATGCCGGGATTTCATTACTGTTGCTGTCATTTATTTTACCGGTTGAATATTATGCTATGGAAAAAGATAAAACACCGGGTCTGACTGTATATGACCACTATCTGCTGGGCACTCCGTTGTATAATCTCTCATCTGTTACCATGGCACTGTAATGCCTGAATATACCCTTATTCATTCAAACTGCAGGTGCGTTGGCTGCACTCATCCAGCCTGGTCACATACTAATGTATGCTCCCCGTCTGTCCTCCCTTGCCGCCTTCCTGCATCTTGGAATGACGTTGGGTACATACCCTTATTCATTCAAACTGCAGGTGCGTTGGTTAAACGAAGCCTTCCTGCATCTTGAATGACGTTGGGTACAGATATGATTTAATTGATAATGAGAGATTATTCAGTGCGCAGTGATTAGTCGAATTGCAAAACGAACTGTGCCGTTGCTTCTGCTTTCCCTGCTTTTATTGAATCACCATAGCGATAATATTCAGCGATCAGAGGAACCCTGGTTCTTCCTTCCTGAAGATCAGCAATTTTAATAAATTCCTGATTAACCAGCATCTCGTCATTGTTCATCGGCGATTTTATGGTAAAGCCAATTCCGGCTGCATTATTACCCTGACCTTCATTATCAATTTTAATAACAGAGTCTTTGCCATCATAACTTTCAGTATCAGTCGCAATTAATTTCATATTTGCCGAAACATTGTCGTTACATGAAATGAATAATTCATCTTCTGCAGTATATGTTCCGTCAGGAAAACCAACAGAAGAGAATGCACTGGTTGGTGCCCGTGGTAATGTAAATTCTAAATTTGAATTTTCCAGGTCACATGAGACAGGTGCGTTTTCAATTTTACCTTTCAACTGGTAACTATACCCGACAGATGTCGTGCCTCCTCCGGAATTAAAGGCCTGAATTAAAACGGTACCGATATAAGCACCGCCTGAAAGATTGAGGGTATCCGGATTATCTTTTGCGGCATAGATAATAACCGTTAAATCAAGCGGTAGCAGGCTACCTTCCGGAACAGGAACATCAGCACCCGGGTGGTTCTGAAAAGGGACCCCTGTGCTGCTGTCGAGTAAAACATAAACAAAATTACGATCCCCGCCCGGATAAATATGGTAGGCAGGACGACCATCAATATCGCCATAATATTTAGCAGAAATACCACTTCCTTCGCTGTAACTGGTATAGCCGTGAACACCGGCATCCGGACCACATTCAGCAACACCGCCGACGCCGCCCTCACGAACAAAGCTGAACTGGCCGACTTCCTGGTGCTGTTTTATGCTCCCGGTCAGCTTGAGTGATATTTGTGAGGTCATTGTTGAGTGCCGTTGATTGCCTTTTTCAACACAATCCTGCAGTGCATAGGCATTATTCATCGTACCCAGCCCGACCAGTGTAACCAGTAAGGTCAGTGCCAGATGTTTGGTTTTTTTCATTATATGATAGTGGCTCATAATACCTCCTGCTGACAATCCGAGGTCATAATATAAAGACCATTTGTCGGAATAGTATTGTTAATATTGTAATTCACCCGGCAGTGCTGTGTGACACCGTTATATTTCCACTCAACAAAAATATCGCCTTTTTCTTTATTGGCAACAAAGTAAAGTGAGCTGAAATTAGATACAAGATAGTCAGGTGATCCTTCCATGCTGGCTTTTGCGCCCAGTGGTATTTCAGTATTGTCTTTCGATGTAAGTTTTATTAATAATTTATATCCCTTCTTTGCATCAAAGTTTGCAAGAATTAATGCGCCTTTTGTCGGGACAATATTATTAATAATATTATTTTCAATCTCAACATTACCCGGTAGTGTCTGCGTATCTATCGTAATATTATTTTTCCGGTAAGGCGTCATACCGGAGACAATTGCCAGACCTGAGTTATTTGTTTTCAGTGAATGGCCATTAACCACACCGATACCTGCGGCATCTTTTGTCAGTACCAGTGCATTAGTTTCCTGCAATGCAGGTGTTGCCAGAACACCATACTGTGTGGCAACCAGTGAGCCGTTCATGCCATAACTGAGATTTTTATTATCTTTACTGTATGAATAACCGGCATGAACAGTTGAATATTGTGAACGATATGAACTGCTTAATCCGCCTGAGTAATCGACACCCTTATTGCCATGACTTTGATAAATATCCCAGCTGCCTTGCTGTTTATCACCATAATTACCGCTTATCCCGGCCGTTTGTAATGACTGTCGATCATTATCGACAGATGCGCTGTAATTTGCCCAGACAGGGTAATCATTAATACTTAACGGAACGCTGAGGTTCATACTGATGTTATAGGTATTTTTATTATTATCGTGAGATTTCCCACCCTGATAATAGTTATAATAAATACCATAGTTTATTTTATTAAATGAGCTGTTAAATCCGGCATTGTACGATTTTTGTTTTTTCCCGTTTGTATATTCATAGATGACAGAGGAAATATTTAACGATGAATTTCCGGATAATATTGGTTGGTTCAGTGATAGTGTATATTCATTCTTTAGTTTATTATGGCTGTTGTTATTATCCTGATATGCCATTGCATCATCAAAACGATAGAAATTAGTATCAAAATGCCGGTAGCCAACCAATGATAGGCTGGTATTCGTTGCCTCGAGACGTTTTGAGTAGTTAACACGGAATGCATTACCACTGAATTTTTTATCATCCGTCATGGTTGTTTTTGCATGTAATATATCGGTCGTTATAGCACCAAAAACACCTAAATTAAATGCTGCTCCTATCCCGCCGGATTGGTAACGCGGGGCAACAAATGCACCACCGTAAAGTGTAATAAAATCGGTAAAACCATAAAAAACCTCTGCCTGATTGATGTATTTCCCATCACCATCATTGCGGCTGTCATATTTTCCGCTGGACAGGCTGTAGCGTATATTTCCTTTCCTTTCCAGGGTTGAGATTGACGAAAAAGGCACGATGAAATTCTTTTCACTACCGTCTGTTTCTGTAACATTAACGTAGAGATTCCCGCCATTGCTCATCGGGAAGTAGTTGGTCAGATTAAAGGGTCCTGCGGGCACACTTTGTCTGAGGATTGTTTCACCATTTTGAACAATAGTGACCGTAGCTTCTGAGTTAGCTAAGCCGGAAATAGTAGGAACATAATTTGTTTTATTTGTTGGTTCCATTGTTCTGTCTGTTGTCAGACGAACACCGCGGTATTTAACGGAGTCAAACAACTGTGATGAGGAGTATAAATCCCCGATAGTAAATTCACTTTTAATTTTATTAATATTTCGTGAAAGGGTATTGCTGATATTGTTCCATTTCTTCTTTCCATTGGTATCATTCATCCAGGTTGAGTAATTCTTGTAGCGCCATGCTCCCATATTTACACGGGTCCGGATGTTACCGTAATAGTTATCATCAGAGTTGCCATTATGTTGACGGTTGAACGCAGAAAATAAGTAATCAACAAATAATACAGGAATACCATTATCCCAGTTTTTTTTCTTCAATCAGTGATAGTTTGTCTTTATTAATATAGGATTGAGGGACTGTCAGGGAATAAACTTTAGTATTGAGATCCAAATAGCCTTGTACAAATTCAATGTTATTAATGTTAAGGCAGTTATCTGTATTTTGAGTTTCATCAGGTAATACAGGAAACTCAATACCAAAATTATCCCAGTCTGCTTTTGAAAAGCAAGGCGCCAGCTTTTCACTTCCGGAACTGTTTTTCATCAGAATGAAATCAATATCCTGATTAGATATTTTACTATTGTTAATAAATAGATTAACTTTATATTTTCCCGGAGCTACATCATTTTCTTTGAAAACATCAAGTTCTTCATTAGTTAACTGAGATTCAGCACCGGCAATACTGAATAAACCAGGTGGGTAATAGTCTCCGGCAATAACTGAACAGGATGTCCCTGCAAGCAGAAATGATATTACAGGTAATAATATGAAGTTGTTTTTATTATACGTATTTTTCATAGTAGTCATCATGATTTATTTAACAGAGACGTTTTTCTCAATTGCTTTGCCATAGTCATTTATATATGTCAGCCTGATATGTGCGGGTGCATTGGTTGTACCGGATAACTTCAGTGTTTCTTCGGATTTTGGGGTCAGATAACCATCAGATAATTTTATTTCCTGATTGTTAATGACTAACTTTGAAACATTAACATAGTAGGGTGTTGGGTTTTTTACTGTGAGAGTATTTCCGGATACACTCCAGGTTAATTTATCAACATAGGTTTCAATGTCTTTATTATCTAATGATTCAGGGCGGTAAATTATCTTTATTCTGTTTGTCATGGAATAACGTAAAACATTCTCCTTACCTTCACTGCTTGGGGCAACAAACTTAACATTCAGCCAATAAAGTGATTCTCTGTCTGATGGTAAATTGACAACTTTTGTTACCTGCAATGTATTCTTTTGTTCTGCCCGCAGTTTTAATAAGGGAGGAGTGGAAACAAAGTCAGGGCTGACTTTCCCTGCTTTATCTTCAACCCAGGATTGCAGCAGATAGTTTCTGTTTTTGTCAGTATTAAAGGCAACGACACCTTCACTGTTATTTTTTTTCATGATAAACCAGACGGGTAGTTTCCAGACCGAATCCTGCATAGCTTTTTACCGTGAATAAAAGGCATGTTAAAACAGAGATAGTGATTTTTTTAGTAAACATAATGTCGCCTGATTAAATAATCATATAAAATGAAGGCGCAGATTAAATAATCTGCGCACTGATATTAATTATAGGAAAGCGTATAATTTAATGTTGCATCAGCCTGGCCGGCTTCAACATCGTCAGCAGTACTGGTATATTTTGCGACATAGCTTGCATGCCACTCTGTACTGGAAACAACATCATACTCTTCAGATTCGCCATCAATAGTAATAGGCTCATCCATGTTGTCACGGTTATAAATAATAATACCGATATTTTTAGCTGTATTATCATCATTCGGATTATCTAATTCCAGAACAGATTCGTGACCATCTTTTCTGGTACCATGCAGCTGTAATTGCACTGTGCCCTGATCCGGGCAATCGATTAATGAAATATCCAGTGAACCATTTTTACCTTCTCCGCCAACTTCATCACCTGACCCGGTGAACGCGCTGGTTGGATAACGTCCCATCTCAACATCCGCATTTGGCGAATTGGAATTATTAATATCGATTGAACAGGTTGCGTTATAAATAAAACCTCTGAATGAGATTGTGCCATCCTGTTCAACAGCGGATGCACTCATTACTGAACCTGCTAATAAAATAGATAATACAGTTTTGCCTGTTAAAAACGTTTTCATTAAAAAACCTTGTTTGAATTAATATCGGTAGTATTCGGGTGGCTAAATAAAACTAATATGCACCATTTATCATCAGATATTAATCTGATTAAAAATAACGATTGAAATGGTTATAAGTTATTATATTTGGCAAAAGATACATATCTTTATACCCGATTTAATAAGTTTATTTATCCTGAAATAAATATTGTCTTTATATCAGTTCATCTGTGTCCTGTTTGCCGGTCTGACTTATTGGGAGGTGATACTTTCCGGCATGAGTCAGGTATAAAATGATGCTGCATTGACATTGTTATATAGGTTTATTTTAGTGATAAATAAGTGATGACTAAGTCACTCACAATATAAGTATACCTTAATCATTTATTTCCGGAACAGTCGGGTGTATCGGAGTGTTGTTTAGTGTTTCTTTATATTTCAGGGTAATAATCTGTTATTACCTGTTGATTATTATTAGTTTTTATTTTATTTGATTTCACATTACCTGAATTATGTTCATGTGAAATAATGGGCATCTAAGATAAATGCATTATTTATCAATTTGTTATATAAAACTAAATGAAAGGAAAACGCATAATAAGCGTATTGTTTTCTTACATATAGCAGGGCGCTATTATGCGGGATGTATCAATATTTTTGTAAATATAGTATATGTTTATATTATATTGTTGTGTATTTGTTATAAAAAGAAATGAGATATATTCGTGATAAATGAAAGCCGATTGGTAAATTATGACTAAAAAAAAGGAAGCAACAGATACGGATAAATAATATGTTACCCGTATCTGTTGGATTTTAGCAGCACGTTGATGGATTATTATTTTATCGGAGCACTTACTTCCTGATAAGCAAATAAGCCTGTTGCACCACCCGTATGAATAAACAGCAGTGGTGAGGTATCCTGCGGGTTACGGCGCACCTGGTCAATCAATCCCGCCATTGCTTTACCGGTATAAACAGGATCCAGAAGAATACCTTCGCTGCGTGCCAGCAGCTCAATCGCTTCCAGTCCGCCCGCATTCGGCATACCGTATTCCGGTGCAAAGTAATCATCCCACAGGATGACCGGAGCCGGTGTTTCAATACCAAACAGCGGCGCCAGTTCATTTTGCAGTTTGATGACTTTCGGCGCCTGGTCAGCGTAAGTGCGTGACACAGTGACACCGATAACCGGGGTTTGCGGCATGGCGAGCTGCAACCCGACAGAAAGCCCGGCATGCGTTCCCGCACTGCCGGAAGCAACGACGACGGCGCCGAATTCAACACCTTCAGGTTGTTGCTGTGCAATTTCCAGCGCGCACTGTACATACCCGAGAGAACCTAACAGATTTGAGCCGCCAACCGGGATGATATAGGCAGATTTGAGCTGCATTTTATCAATAAGTGCCTGCATCTGTGCATCGGGATCGGTCAGTGCATCACACATAACACACTGTGCGCCGAATAAATCACTCAGCAGTTTATTGCCGTTGTTCAGAAAGTTTGTTTCCTGACTGCCTATCGGGTTTTCCAGCAGTGCAATGCATTTCAGCCCGTACATGGCAGCGACAGCCGCTGTCTGGCGGACGTGATTTGACTGGATTGCGCCGGCGGTCACAATGATTTTTGCCCCTTGCTCCAGAGCATCTGCCATCAGAAATTCCAGCTTGCGCAGTTTATTACCCCCGGCGGCGAGAGGCGTTAAATCATCACGCTTGATGTAAATATCCCGTCCCAGCAGGCGGGATAGGTGATTCAGTTTATTCAGAGGCATTACGCCGCCGAGTAAATCAATCTTACTGAACAGTGCCAGTGTTTGATGCAGCCGGGTTTCCCCGGCCGGAAGTACTGAAGATGACATAGCGTTTCCTTGAATGTTTCCGGTCAGTCTCAGTAAGTGAATCCTAACCAGAGATAGACGGCCAGTGCAAAACTTGCTGTTAATACGGCGTACGGCATCTGGGTACGGATATGCTCGATATGGTCACAGTCTGTTGCCATTGAGGCGACAATCGCATCACTGGAGATAGGCGATGTCATATCACCGAAGATAGACCCGGCAATAGCGGCACCAATCATATATTCCGGCGGCATCCCGACAGAAATACCCAGTTGCACACCAATCGGGATCATAATCGCGAATGTACCCCACGAGGTTCCGGTTGCCAGCGACATCACGGCGCTGATAAGGAAGATAAAGCCGACAGAGAAGCCCGGAGCTATCACCCCGGACGTCACATGGGCAATATAGGCGCCGGTGTTCAGGTCAGAGGAAACATGTCCCATCAGGAAAGCGAGGATCATCACGGAGCTGATTTTAATCATGCTCGCGTAGCCGATATACAGCTCTTTAAAAAAGGTATCCACATTCATTACGCGGCGGAGAAGGAACCAGATAAAGGATACCGCAGTCCCGAACATCACACCCCAGTAAACAGATGTGGAGCCACTGCCTTTACTGAAATCTCCGTCGCCTGTGATATACAGCGCTACCGGTACCATCAGAATGGTGGAGAGAATAGGGATAAAGAAGTTCAGTGAAGTATGGCAGTTCGGATGATTGATAATATCTTTATCATCTTCTTCCGGCTCTTGCACTTCATCTGTGGTATTGCCGGTAATAGCATCCGCAGAATAGTTGATAGCTTGTGCGCGCATTTCTGCTTTACGCATCGGACCCCAGGACACATTACTGAAAATGTAGAACAGGATGCTGGCAAGAGAGAACCACGCCATGATGTTGTACACCATAGAATGTGCAAGAATATCAAATGGTTCACCGGTAATCAGTCCTTGTGAAATCTGGACACCGATAACCCCCATCATTGCCGCACCCCAGCCGTTAATCATGGCAGAAGAACAAACAGAGACACAGGCGGTCTGGATGATGTATGACATCTTCTCAGGTGGTACGCCGTATTTTTTTGCCAGTGCTTTGGTGGATGCACCGGAAACCAGCTGATTGATTGAGCTTTCAATAAAAATCAGTGAGGTAATAATCATCGCCAGCAGTTGCACACCTTTTCTGCCTTTGATTATCTGTGTTTTATTGGTGAGCAGTCGCACAAGTGCCCGCACGCCGCCGGTGACGACAACCAGGCGCATAATTCCGCCAATCATCAGCATAAAGATGATGGTTTTGGCGTTACCTGATGACTTAAAGACATCAATTATGCCTTCAAGTGTGCCCCTGATGCCCAGTAAAATGTTGTGGTCATGAATGACGGTAAACCCGACAAGTATCCCGATCAGCAGTGATAAAATCACCTGGCGGGTACAAATTGCTAAAATTATAGTGACGACCGGGGTGATGATCGTCCAGATTCCATAGTCCTGCATACGCTTTCTCTGCTGTTATTTATTATTGTAATGAAACGCGGAGACTCAGGCTAATGCCTGCTCTAAGTCAGCCAGTAAATCGCCGATATCTTCAATACCGACAGACAGACGCAGTGTGCTGTCAAAAACACCAATTTCTTCGCGCTCTTCGCGGGTCATTGAACCGTGGGACATGGTCGCCGAGTGGTTTACCATGCTTTCCACGCCGCCCAGAGATTCAGCCAGAACGAAGTAACGCAGCTTACGAACAAACTCTTCTGTCTCTGCCAGACCGCCTTTAAGCTGTATGGTGACGACCGCACCGCCGGTACGCATCTGTTTTTGGCACAGTGCATAGTGAGGGTGTGTTTTCAGACCCGGATAGAAGATTTTTTCGATTTTTTCATGACCGCAGAGATATTCTGCGACGGCCTGCGCATTACTGCACTGTGCCGCCATTCGCAGTGCCAGGGTTTTCAGCCCGCGCAGCGCAAGATAGGCATCAAACGGAGACGCGACAGCCCCGGTTGTGGTTTTCAGGAAATTCAGTTTTTCCGCCAGGTCATCACGGTTGGTTATTACCGCGCCGCCGATGAGATCAGAGTGCCCGCCGATATATTTACTGGATGACACCATAATCAGATCCGCGCCCATGGTCAGGGGTTTCTGGTTCCACGGTGTCGCAAAGGTATTATCGATACAGGTAACAATATTGTGTTCTTTGGCAAGTGCGCAGATAGCCTGAATATCCACCAGTTCCAGTAACGGATTAGTCGGGCTTTCTATCCAGATCATGCGGGTGTTGTCTTTGATTTTACTGCGTACAGCGCTTAAATCATTGAGATCAACATAATCAAATTCGTGCCCGCAATTCTCTTTGGCGACCCGTTCAAATAAGCGGAAGGTTCCGCCATAAACGCCTTTCATTGCAATAATGTGTGAGCCCTGCGGGAACATATTCAGGACCAGTGCGGCGGCGGCAACACCAGATGCAGTCGCGGTCGCATAAGTGCCTTCTTCTACATCCGCCAGCAGGGTTTCATATGCGTGGCGGGTCGGGTTACTGACGCGTGAATAGGCATATTCGCCGTGTTCACTCAGGCTGGTCTGAACAAAGGTGCTTGCTGTGGTAATCGCCGGAAAAATAGCATGGTTAACGTTATCCTGCTGCTGTCCGCCGTGGATAAGCACTGTGGCAATTTTTTTTACTCATTTTTAGGTGTCCTGTGAAATATGCGATAAACATACCCTTATTCATTCAACCTGCATCCTGAATAATGTCGGGTATCGTCAGTTAATTGTTATTGTAATGGACGGATATTGGCACAGGTAACCAGAAAAAATTTTCTAAAAAGATTATGCAGCCGGGGAGGGCAGAGAATAAATTTCTCTGTGAAGAAATAATGCTTATCTATCAGATGATTATGCTGGTTTTATAAATGAGACACTAATCACATTATGAATAATAAGGGTATTTTTTTTATTTTTTCGTCGTTATTTTTGGTCGTTAAAATAAAAAACCGGACAAAATATGTCCGGTTTTCTACGTAGTTCAGAGACTGATTATCAATCCGGATTAATTGCGGACCAGATCGACCGGGTATGAATTGAACAAATAACCATCAAAATTAGGGTCGTCGACATCGGAAAGTTCCAGCAGGCGCTGTTTAACATTTTCCAGATGTTGCCACATGGCTTCTTTGGCGGCGGCAGGGTCTTTTTTAATCATGGCGGCAAGGATCACCTGGTGATCGGTCATCCACTCTTTGCGGTACTCTTTATCCGCGATTCTGGTATGGAGTTTTAACCACATCGGGTTATTTTCCCGCCATGCCCAGGATTGCTTGAGCAGTTCAACCAGCATACTGTTATGTGTTGCCTCGGCAATCGCCAGGTGAAACTCGCGGTCACCGGTTTCATCTTCACCGGTTTTCAGCTCATCGCGCTCCCGTTGCAGCGCACTGCGCATATTAGCAATATCCAGCGGGGTTGCCTGGGTGGCGGCGAATTCCGCAATATTGCTTTCCAGCAGCTGGCGTGCCTGGAGAAGCTCAAAAGGACCTGCGGCATTCAGCGCGCAAGGCTCCGTTGCCACATTCTCCCTCTGATGGGGGAGAGCAACAATATAGATACCGGACCCTTTACGAACCTCAATCAGGCTCTCCAGTTCCAGCATAATTAATGCTTCGCGTACAACCGTGCGCGACACGCTGAGCATGTCCGCTATTTCACGCTCTGGCGGAAGTTTGTCACCCACAGCAAAATCCATGTTGATGATCATCTGACGCAATGCGTGGCCGACTTCCTGATAAGGACGTTTTGATTCGATAAATTGAGTCATCTGCGGTGCCATAAATAAAAAGAAAACGACGCTAGTTTACCAGATATTGGTCAACCAAAAATGATTTTGACAACTATAATATAAAACAAACCACCCAATATTGATAATACAGGGTGGTCTATATACCCCTATTCATTCAAACTGCAAGTTCGTTGGCTACGCTCAGTTAGCCGGGTCACATAGTTTATCTATGCTCCCCGTCTATCCTCCCTTGCCGCCTGCCTGCATCTTGAATGACGTTGGGTATATGAGAAATACAACTCAGATTATTTTACGTCGCGGATACGATCAGCCATTGAAGACAGGGCCGGATTACTTTTCGCGATCTCTTCATACATTGGTTTTACCGCATCCTGGAATGTGACTTTGTCGACCGTGATAAATTCAACACCGAGTTTTTCAACTTTAGCACGTTCTTCTTTCTCTGCAGTTGCCCACAGTTTTGCCATCACCTGTGCAGAATCTTTTGCCGCCTGCTTTACGATTACCTGTTGTTCCGGTGTCAGTTTATCCAGTGATTTTGTCGACATCACTAATACATCCGGCACCATTGTGTGCTCATCGAGTGAGAAGAACTTGGTGACTTCATTGTGACGGCTCAGAGTATAGGACGGAATATTATTTTCTGCCGCATCCACCACTCCTTGTTGCAGGGCAGTGTAAAGCTCACCGTATGCCAGCGGGGTCGGGTTTCCGCCCAGCGCATTTACCATTGCAATAGCGGTCGGGCTTGGCTGAACGCGGATTTTCAGACCTTTCAGATCAGCCGGGGTACGGATGGGTTTCTTTGCATAGAAACTGCGTGCACCCGCATCATAGTAAGTTAAACCGATAAAGCCACTTTTCTGGCTGGAATCCAGAATCTCCTGCCCGATATCGCCATAAATGATTTTTTCATAATGCGGTTTATCACGGAACAGATACGGCAGGTTAAAGACGGAATAAGCCGGAGAGAAAGCTTCCAGTTCAGCCGCGTTGGATTTCACAATATCCAGCGCACCGTTTTGCATCAATTCCATGGATTCGCGCTGATTACCTAACTGTGCATCCGGGTAAAGGCGGATACGGACTTCACCTTGTGTTTTTTCTTTTACGTCATCGGCGAATTTTACCATTGCTTTATGAACGGCGTGATCGCGGTTGTGGTTATGGCTGAGCTTCAGAGTGGTGGCGGCAAAAGCCTGAGAAGCGCCGAGAGCAAATAAAGCGCCGATAACAGTACTGATGATACGTTTGCTGTTTTTCACGTTAGGGATCTCCGGAGGGGGATAAGTTTCTTATTATGTCTTTGTACCTTAGTCAGAAGTGAGTTGTTGGTCAAAAGGCAAACTCGTATTGGTTGACCACTATCACAAAAATACCCCGCACTTTGGTTAACCAAATCATTTTGTGATCGCCGTCACTCACTGTTTTCAGCCGGATAGACTATTCTCGAACAGCAAAATCTGTATTTGGTGTGACATTTGCCAAATTGGTTAACCAGAAGAAGAACAAGGACAAGGCCGATGAAAAACCTTGTAGCGTTGATTAATAAAGGGCTGGCTATTTTTACGATCTGTTTATCGGCGTTTCTGGTGTTCTGTGTGACATGGCAGGTGTTATCCCGCTATATCCTCAGCTCACCGAGCACAGTGACAGATGAACTTGCCCGCTATCTTTTTATGTGGGTCGCGATGATTGGTGCGGCATACACAACCGGACAGCACAGGCATCTTGCTATCGATCTCCTTGTCATGAAACTGACGGGAGCAAGAAAACAATTTATTAGTGTCATTATTCAGTTGGCGATTATTACATTCGCTGGTGTCGTGTTGGTGTACGGCGGGGGCACGCTGGTGTCATCCACGTTGGCAAGCGGGCAAATCACACCGGCTCTGGGCTGGCAGATGGGTTATATCTATCTTTGCTTACCCGTCAGCGGGTTGCTGATGATCATGTATGCACTGGTTGATATCTTTTCACTCTTTCAGCCCGGCTCAGCACATGCTGAACTGACTGATAGCCAATAATGGTGCGATGAGAGGTTAATTATGGATTGGTATGTTATTGCCGCGCTCTTCGGCACCTTTGCATTTCTGTTGGTACTCAGTGTGCCGGTTTCTTTTGCTATCGGCCTGTCATCTTTAGTCGCGATAGCGATGACTCTGCCGCTGGACGCTGCTATTACGGTTGTAGCACAGCGCATGGCGGCAGGGGTGGATAACTTTTCTCTGCTGGCAATTCCGTTCTTTATCCTTGCGGGTAACATTATGAACCAGGGCGGTATTGCCGCGCGGTTAATTAATGTCGCGAAGGTGATTGGCGGGCGTTTACCGGGTTCGCTGTTGCATGTGAATATCATGGCAAACATGTTATTCGGTGCAATTTCAGGCTCAGCGGTTGCTTCTGCCGCCGCCGTTGGTGGCACTATGTCGCCGATGCAGAAGAAAGAAGGCTATGACCCAGAGCTGTCCGCTGCGGTGAATATTGCATCCTGCCCGTCAGGGTTGCTTATCCCGCCGAGTAATACACTGATTGTATATTCCCTGGTATCAGGCGGAACCTCTATTGCCGCCCTGTTTCTGGCGGGATATATCCCGGGCATCCTGATGGGATTGTCACTGATGGTTGTCTCCGGGATCATTGCGAAAAAACGGGGATATCCGGTTGCACCGCGCGCGACCTGGAATGAGTTTTTAGTTACAGTCTGGAAAGCGGTTCCTTCCCTGATGCTGATTGTGGTAATCATGGGCGGGATTATCGGCGGTATTTTTACCGCCACAGAAGCCTCAGCAATTGCCGTTATCTATAGTTTTGTACTGGCGGTGATTATTTACCGTGAAGTCAGTTTCAGCCGTTTACCGCAAATTATCCTGGAATCCGCCGTTACCACGTCAATTGTTTTGTTATTGATTGGTGCATCTATGGGCAT
This sequence comes from Morganella psychrotolerans, assembly GCF_001676155.1. Classification (GTDB taxonomy): domain Bacteria; phylum Pseudomonadota; class Gammaproteobacteria; order Enterobacterales; family Enterobacteriaceae; genus Morganella; species Morganella psychrotolerans. The sequence continues at coordinate 73,096 of NZ_LZEW01000030.1, forward strand.
GTCCTGGGCAATGGCAAACGCTGACCTGCCGTATCTGATTGCTGACGGGTTAATGGCGATTTCAGATAATGCACTGACTATTCTGCTGGTGATTAACATCATCCTGCTGATTGTCGGGATCTTTATGGATATGACACCGGCGGTTCTGATTTTTACCCCGATTTTCCTGCCGGTTGCGATGGATCTGGGCATTGACCCGGTTCACTTCGGGATAATCATGACATTCAACCTGGCTATCGGTATCTGTACACCGCCGGTTGGTAGTGCGTTGTTTGTCGGGTGCTCTGTGGGGGGCGTCAGTATTGATAAGGTGCTGAAGCCATTGATCCCTATGTACGCGGCATTGATCGCTGCATTAGCGGTTGTGACCTACTTCCCTCAGCTCAGCCTGTGGTTACCTGAGCTGGTTTTAAACTATACGCCATCATAAGTTGTTCTCCGGTGTTCATTTCTGTCTCAGGGATGTGCACCGGATAATAATGCACCCGTTACCGGGTGACCAAAACAATAAAACGGTATTTGTCATTTTTAGCTTGTCTTTAATATTTGTTTTAAAACAAATAATTATGGTTGTTCTTAAATATTATATTGGTTGACCAATTTTTATTTCAGACTTGACGTTTCTTTGTACTGATAGGAAGATACAGAGGATACGGCAGGGTTTGACAGTAATATTCGCCACACCAGGGGAATAATTGGTCAACCAATCAATATTATAATGAAATATGATGATATTCGCGGAGCATAAACGAGGTTTAGTATGAAACAAACTTGGCGTTGGTACGGACCGGCTGATCCGGTTACTTTATCTGATATCCGTCAGGCGGGGGCGACCGGTATTGTGACCGCGCTGCATCATATTCCGAATGGTGATATCTGGACTGTTGAAGAGATTAAGACACGCAAAGCGCTGATTGAAGCGAACCATCTGGAATGGACTGTCGTGGAAAGCGTGCCTATTCATGAAGATATCAAAACACAAACCGGCGACTATGAAAAATGGATCGCAAACTATCAGCAATCTCTGCGCAACCTCGCGGCCTGTGGTATTTACACTGTCTGTTATAACTTTATGCCTGTCCTCGACTGGACACGGACAGATCTGGAATATGAGCTGCCGGATGGCTCCAAAGCCCTGCGTTTTGATCAGATTGAATTCGCGGTGTTTGAAATTTACCTCTTACAGCGTGAAGGGGCAGAGCAGGACTACACTGCCGCAGAACTGGCTCAGGCGAGAACCCGCTTTGACACCATGCGCGACGATGAAAAACAAAAACTAACTAACAATATTATTGCCGGTCTTCCGGGTGCGGAAGAGGGCTATACACTTGAACAATTCCGCCAACACCTGGGCCGTTATGCTGGTATCGATAAAGCAAAATTACGTGAACATTTTGCGTATTTCCTGAAGAAAATTATCCCGGTTGCTGAAGCATCCGGTCTGAAAATGGCTGTGCATCCGGACGATCCTCCTCGTCCTATCCTGGGATTGCCGCGCATTGTTTCCACTATTGAAGATATGCAGTGGATGGCAGATACGGTCAATAGTGATGCCAATGGTTATACCATGTGTACCGGCTCTTACGGCGTACGCGCTGACAACGACCTGGTGAATATGATAGAGACGTTTGGTCCGCGGATTTACTTCCTGCACCTGCGTTCCACACTGCGTGAAGAGAATCCGAACACGTTCCATGAGGCCGCACACCTGTATGGTGATGTGGATATGTATAGTGTGATAAGCGCCGTTGCTGCTGAAGAGAACCGTCGCCGCGAAAATGGCGGGGAAGCACTTATCCCGATGCGTCCTGATCATGGTCATCAGATGCTGGACGACCTGAAAAAGAAAACCAATCCGGGATATTCGGCAATCGGTCGCCTTAAAGGGCTGGCGGAAATCCGTGGTCTGGAGATGGGCATTCACCGCGCATTTTATACAAAATAATTCTGTACCGTGCAGGTCGTGAGGATCTCTCTGCGGCCTGCTCTCCGGGAGCCTGTAATGGAAAAAAATCTTGTCACCGCCGTTATCACCGCCAAGCGTCCGGACTGGACGACTGACCGCCTTACCACCCGCATTGTTCATCTCGGCTGCGGCGCATTTCACCGCGCACACCAGGCGCTGTACACGCATCATGTATTAGAAAAAACAGACAGCGACTGGGGATATTGCGAAGTAAATCTGATGTCTGCTGCGGATGCCGCATTGATTGAAGGCTTACAGTCACAGTCCATGTTGTACACCGTGGCAGAAAAAGGTGCGGAAAAAACTGAACTGAAAATCATCGGATCAATGAAAGAAGCCATGCACCCGCTGATTGATGGCATTGATGCCATCATTGAGAAAATGGCGTCACCGGATATCAGCATTATTTCACTGACGGTGACAGAAAAAGGCTATTGCACTGACCCCGCAACCGGCAAACTCGATCCCGATAACGCACTGATTAAACAAGATTTAGCCACACCTGACACCCCGAAATCAGCCATCGGTTATATCACTGCGGCACTCAAACGCCGTCGTGAGCGTGGTTTGGCGCCGTTTACGGTGCTTTCCTGTGATAATGTCCGCGAAAACGGGCATGTTGCCCGTGAAGCGGTACTGGGACTGGCGCGGTTGCAGGATGCGGCCCTGGCTGCGTGGATTGAGGATAATGTCACGTTCCCTTGCACCATGGTTGACCGCATTGTTCCGGCTGCCACACCGGAAACACTGGCAGAAATTGCACAACTGCTGGGCACAGAAGATAACTGTGCTATCGCCTGTGAGCCGTTCCGTCAGTGGGTAATTGAAGATAATTTTGTTAACGGTCGCCCTGAATGGGATTGTGCGGGTGCGCAGTTTGTACAGGATGTGGTGCCGTTTGAATTAATGAAACTGCGTATGCTTAACGGCAGCCACTCATTCCTCGCTTATCTGGGTTATTTAGGCGGATATGCACATATTTCCGATACCATGACCAACCCGGATTACCGCAAGGCCGCGCGGGCGCTGATGCTTGATGAACAAGCACCGACACTGATTATGCCGGAAGAGACAGATCTCGTCGCATATGCGGATAACCTCATCGACCGGTTTACCAATCCGTCACTGAAACACCAGACATGGCAGATTGCGATGGACGGCAGTCAGAAATTACCACAGCGTTTGCTGGACCCGGTGGCGTGGCATATTGCAGATGGCAGTGATTACCGCCGTCTGGCGCTGGGCGTGGCGGGCTGGATGCGTTATGTCAGCGGCACTGATGAGCAGGGTAATCCGATTGATGTGCGTGACCCGCTGGCAGAAACCTTTGCGGCGATTTATGCAAAACACGGGCTTTCTGTTGCGGTCGTGGATGAACTGCTGGCAATTGAGTCTGTTTTTGGTGAGAAGCTACCTAAGCAGCAGGCGTTTGTTGATGCCGTAAAACGTGCCTATCAGCAGTTACTGGATGTCGGCGCCCGTCAGGCGGTTGCCGCACTGTAATCCCGGAGATCACGATGAAATCATTTCTTTGCGACGATTTTTTATTACACAGTGAGATTGCCCGCCGTTTGTATCATGATTATGCGGCGGACATGCCAATCTATGATTATCACTGTCATCTGAACCCGCGTGAAATCGCGGAAAACCGCCGGTTTGATAACCTCGGGCAGATCTGGCTGGAAGGCGATCACTACAAATGGCGCGGTATGCGCTCCGCCGGAATACCTGAGCGGTTGATCACCGGACGCGACAGCAGTGATTATGAAAAATATCAGGCATGGGCAAAAACCGTACCGATGACATTGGGTAACCCGCTCTATCACTGGACACATCTGGAATTACGCCGCCCGTTCGGGATCACCGGCAAGCTGTTTGGTCCGCAAACGGCACAGAGTATCTGGGATGAAGCCAATGAAAAACTGGCGCAGCCTGAATTTTCCGCACGCGGCATTATGCAGCAGATGAATGTGAAAATGGTGGGCACAACAGATGACCCGGCGGACCCGCTTACTTATCACCATCAGATTGCACAGGATAAGAGCTTTACTATTGAAGTGCGCCCGAGCTGGCGTCCTGATCGCGCGTTTAAAATTGAGCTGGACGGCTTTACGGATTATATGGTGAAACTGGGACAGAGCGCCGATGTGGATATCTCCCGGTTCAGTGATTTACTGACCGCTCTTGAGCGCCGCCTCGATCACTTTGAGCAACACGGCTGTGTGGCATCTGATCACGGTATCGAAATTCTGCGCTACGCGCCGGTACCAGATGAATCTGTGCTCGACAGCATTTTGCAAAAACGCCTCGGCGGGGAAATCCCGGATGAAATTGCAACGGCGCAGTTTGCAACAGCGGTGCTGGTCTGGCTCGGCAAACAGTATGCAAAACGCAACTGGGTCATGCAGTTACATATTGGTGCGCTGCGTAATAATAATACGCGCATGTTTAATCTGCTTGGCGCGGATTGTGGTTTTGATTCCATCGGTGACGCGCCGGTAGCCTATCCGCTCTCGCGTCTGCTTGATGAAATGGATAAAACCGATGAACTGCCGCGCACTATCCTCTATTGCCTGAATCCGCGTGACAATGAAGTGCTGGCGACCATGATCGGCAACTTCCAGGGTGGCGGTATCGCCGGCAAAATTCAGTTCGGCTCCGGCTGGTGGTTTAATGACCAGAAAGACGGCATGCAGCGTCAGTTAGAGCAATTATCGCAACTCGGGCTGTTAAGTCAGTTTGTCGGTATGCTGACAGATTCCCGCAGTTTCCTGTCCTATACTCGTCATGAATACTTCCGCCGCATTCTGTGTAATATGCTGGGTAATCTGGCGGTTAACGGCGAAATTCCGGCAGATGAAGAGATGCTGGGACAGATGGTACGTGATATCTGCTTTAATAATGCACAGTGTTATTTTTCAGCCGCAAAAGGTGAATAATGACAGTCAAACGGATAGGTCTGATTGGTGAATGTATGATCGAACTGAACGGCGTGCCGTTCGGGGAGATGGTTCAGCGTTATGGCGGTGATGCGCTTAACAGTGCGTTATATCTGGCACGCGCCGCCGGTGATAAGGTTGAGGTAAATTTTGTCTCAGCGATGGGAACCGACCCGCTCAGTAAAGGCATGATCAGCCGCTGGCAGGCGGAAGGGATCAATACGCAACGCGTACTTATTGATCCTGACCATCAGCCGGGGCTGTATCTTATCCAGCTCGATGAACAGGGCGAACGGACATTCCTGTACTGGCGCAATGATTCAGCGGCGCGCTATCTTGTCCGCCATCCGCAGTATCCTGCGCTGCTTGCACAACTGGCACAGATGGATGCAGTCTATCTCAGCGGCATCAGCCTGGCGATTTTACCGCCGGAAGACCGGCTACGGCTGCTGGATGATTTAAAAGCACTGTCACAGCAGGGTAAAACGATTCTGTTTGACAGTAACTACCGCCCGGCACTGTGGGCAGATGAAAACGAAACCCGCGCCTGTTATCAGGCAATGTATGCGCTGACTGATATGGCGCTGGTGACAGACGACGACGAAGCGCGTCTGTGGGGCGATACGGACCGTAATGCCACATTTGCCCGCCTTGCAAAAGCCGGTGTAAAACAGGCGATTATAAAAGCCGGGGCGCAGGGTTGTGATTACCGTGACCTGCGCACTGATGCGCCGGTGGTGAATATTGCCACCACACCGGTTGAGCAGGTGGTTGATACCACTTCTGCCGGTGATGCATTTAACGCCGGTTTTCTGGCGGGCTGGCTTACCGGGGCAGATATTGAAACCGCCGCACGGATGGGACACCGGCTTGCCGGCGTGGTCATTCAGCACAAAGGGGCGATTATCCCGCAAGCTGCGACCCGCCCGGTCACTGATACTTTATTTACTCACTCTCTTTAACGGGAGAAGCAGGAGAATATGATGTCCGAATTACAGGCAATGATAGCCCGTTTCCGTCAGCTGAAAATTGTACCGGTTATCGCGGTTGAACAGGCTGAAGATATTATTCCGCTGGGTCATGCACTGGCAGATAATGGTCTGCCGGTGGCAGAAATTACCTTCCGTACAGAGTGTGCGGCAGAAGCCATAAAACTGCTGCGCGAAGCACGCCCGGATATGCTGGTGGGCGCAGGGACAGTGATCAATCGCGAGCAGGTGCGCCAGGCAAAAGCTGCCGGTGCGCAGTTTGTTGTCTCTCCGGGACTGAACCCGAATACTGTGCAGGCATGTCAGCAGATGGATATCCTGATTGTTCCGGGCATTAATAACCCGAGCGCTGTTGAACAGGCGCTGGAACTGGGTATTAATTTTGTGAAATTCTTCCCGGCGGAGCCGTCAGGTGGTATCCCGATGATCAAAGCCATGCTGGCGCCGTATCATCAGTTGCAGGTAATGCCTACCGGCGGTATCGGGCTGAATAATATCCGCGACTATCTGGCTATCCCGCAGATTGTGGCGTGCGGTGGCTCCTGGATGGTGCCCGCATCACTGATTAAAGCAAAAAACTGGGCGGAAATCGGCAGACTTGCCCGCGAAGCCAGTGAGTTTGTGAAGTAATTTCCTTGTGTTATCCGGTGGCGGGATGTGTATCTCCTGCCACTGTTCTTTCTCTTCTCCCTATTTTTTGTCTCCCCCCGCCGACCGGTTTTTCCGGTTTAATCACCTCATTTTGTGTCTTATCAGCGGATTATCATAATGTGTTCAATGTATTGATATTTCTAATATCTTATTGTTTTTATTGATATTACGGAAGTATGACCGCTCGCAAAGATATTTTTTAACCACTTGGTTATGATAAATCGTCGATCTTCTTTCTAAATGGGCCTGCCGTGTTGCATAAATACTGTCCGTTCAGCCTGCGGGACAAATTAATCCTGATGGCCATTATATTGGTGACTGTCCCGACATTGATTATCGGCTATTTTGTTGAAACGGAGGGGCGCGCTGCGCTGTTGCAGGAAAAGCGCAACAAACTTTACTCTGTGGCGCGATTGCTGGAGAAAACGCTGGATAAAGAGTATGAACTGGGCGCATCGCTGCCCCGTGAGCAGCGGCTGGCATTAATCAGCGAAAAATTGTATCCGGAAGCTGAAGTGATTACCGCGACATTCCCGGGTGTTGGTGCCGGGTATTACCACCGTGAGCTGGACGGTATAGTGACTTACTCTCCGCGCGCACTTTACGGCAACAAAATCGGCACCACGATCACCGATGAACACCCGGGAAAAAGGGTGCTGGCAACAGGAGAGCCGGAAATTGGCTGGGGAAGCCAGGTTCGCGGCAATATTATGAACGCCATGATCCCGATAAAACGCGACGGAAAGGTTATCGGCTATGTGTGGGCGAATGAACTGACTGATGATATCGACCGCCAGGCGCTGGCGATGGATGTCAAAATCCTTTCCGTGATTTCACTCGGAATTGTTTTCAGCCTGCTGATTATTATCTGGTTTTCCCGCCATTTCAGCCGGGATATTCATGCGATTAAAAATGGGTTGAGTGACCTTTCCCGTAATCTCAATATTCATCTGCCCATGATGAAAGGTGAAATGGGCGAAATCAGTGACAGTGTGAATACATTAGCGCAGGCACTGCGGGAAATGAAAACGCTGAATGAATTAATTATTGAGAGTGCGGCAGACGGGGTAATTGCCGTGGATATTAATGGCTGTGTGACGATGATAAACCCGGCGGCGGAAGAGATTACCGGCTATCTGCAACGGGATATGTACGGCAAATATTATGGTGATATCTTTTCCGGACGCGATTTTTCCAGCCCGGTGCTGGATACCCTCAACCAGGGTATTGAGCACGTCAGTCTGGAAATTGAGTACCCGGCAAAAGATCGCATGATTCAGATTAACGTCAGTACCAGCCAGATCCGTAATGCGGCCGGGGAGCTTATCGGTGCGCTGGTGATATTTAAAGATCTCACTGCGCAAAAAGAAGTACAGCGACGGATGCAGCAGGCAGAAAAACTCGCCACGCTGGGTGAGATGATGGCAGGTGTAGCGCATGAGGTCCGCAATCCTCTTACGGCGATCAGCGGGTTCGTGCAGATCCTCAAAGAGCTGGAAAATCATCCGGATAAGCTGAGTTATATCGATATTGTTCTGAAAGAAGTGGATTCAATCGACCGCATTATCCGCCAGTTGCTGGATTTCTCCCGTCCGCAGACAGAAATCTTCCGTCCGGTCAGTATAAACCGGCTGATTGAGGAAGCCCTGGTGCTGGTAAAGACCAAAGGTATCGAAGCGAGAGTCTCTTTCCATTATGAACCGGATGAAACGCTGCCGCTGATTGAAGCAAACAGTGAGCTGCTCAGACAGGTATTACTCAATATTATTATTAATGCTGTCCAGTCCATTCCTGCGCGGGGTGAGATGTTTATTTCGACGCATTACAGTGAAGATAACCGGGTCATGGTGGTTATCCGTGATAACGGGTGCGGCATCAGACCGGAATTACAGAAAAAAAATATTTGATCCGTTTTTTACCACAAAAGCATCCGGAACGGGGCTGGGACTGGCTATCAGTCAGCGGATTATTACAGGCCATGGCGGGGATATCTTTCTGAAAAGTCAGGAACATCATGGCACAACGTTCACAATAATGTTGCCGGTAACGCAGAGTAAGTACAATGATAACAACTAAATCTTACCGTATTCTGATTGTTGATGATGAAAAAAACCTGAGTCAGATGCTACAGACGGCTTTCCGGATTGACGGGCACGACATACTGACCGCCGGAGACGGCGAAGCTGCTGTGGCGTGTTTTAAACAAGAACAGCCTGATGTGGTGCTGATGGATATCCGTATGCCGAAACTGGATGGCATTGAGGCTCTCCAGCAAATGCGGGACATTAACTCAGGTATTCCTGTGATCCTGATGACAGCTTACGCGGCGGTGGAAACCGCCGTAGAGGCGCTGCGTCTGGGCGCATTTGATTATGTGATAAAACCCTTTGATTTAACGGAGCTTAAACTGCTTATCTCCCGCGCGTTGCAATTACAGGAGATGAAACAGGAAATTAACCTGCTGCACCGTGAGCTGAGTGCCAGCTATCAATGGGGAAGAATGCTGACCCGCAACCCGAAAATGATGGAGATTTGCCGCGATATCGCCAAAGTGTCCCGCAGCCAGGCCAGTGTATTAATTACAGGGGAAAGCGGGACAGGCAAAGAAGTGGTGGCGCGGGCGATTCATTACAACAGCGAACGGGCAGGCGGACCCTTTATTAAAGTAAATTGCGGGGCATTGCCCGGTTCTTTGCTGGAAAGTGAATTATTCGGCCATGAAAAAGGGGCATTTACCGGCGCTCAGGTTCAGCGGCAGGGACTGTTTGAACGGGCAAGCGGCGGCACATTGTTACTTGATGAAGTCGGCGAGATGCCATCAGATTTGCAGGTAAAATTACTGCGGGTGGTACAGGAAAAGGAATTTGAGCGGGTAGGCGGCAGTAACACTATCCGCGTGGATCTCCGCATTGTCGCCGCAACAAACCGGGATATGGATGAACGCGTGCGGGAAGGGCATTTCCGGCGGGATCTTTTCTACCGTCTGAATGTTATCCATTTAAATTTACCGCCCCTGCGTGAGCGCCCGGAGGATATCGGTTTACTGGCTTCCCATTTCTTACAGAAATTCAGTCAGGAGAACAACCGGGACATTATTGAGCTGGCGCCGGAAACACTGGCACTGCTGACGGGGTATCCGTGGCCCGGGAATGTGCGGGAAATTTCTAATGTGATTGAGCGGGCGGTTATTATGAGCACCGGTTTTGTTATTTTCCCGGAAGACCTGCCGGAACAACTGTTGTCACAGGTGAGAAGTCAGGTGACACCATTGCTGCCGGTCATGCAGGAGCCGGGGCTGAATTTAAAAGAAAACATCAAAGCCTATGAAAAAGAGCTGATTATTTCGGCGCTGGCAGAATATCAAAATAATAAGACACATACCGCATCTGCATTAGGGATCAGTCGCCGGGCATTAATGTATAAATTACAAGAATACAATATCGAATAATATAAAATATAATTATAAAAAAGCACGGAGATATAAATCATATATCCCGTGCTTTTTTGTTTTTGCTATGAATAATTTTGCACACTGTGCATTTTATTGCACCTTTATTTTATGTATCTATTTATATGGTTTGTTAATTAATTTATCATTTAATTTAATTATCAATATATATCAATGCATTATTGTTGTGTTGGTATAACAAAAAAAACGACATTATTATTGGCATGCCACTTGCTATTACCTTTCTGAGAATATTTTATTTCAAAGGGAAGGAAAATGAAAAATAAACAAATAACAATAAAGAAAGCCGGTGAGTTTTTTCATGACGGAATGACCATTATGGTCGGTGGTTTTATGGGTATAGGAACACCACCGCGCTTAATTACCGAATTATTAGAATCCGGCGTAAAAGATTTAACGATTATTGCGAATGATACCGCGTTTGTTGATACCGGCTTAGGTCCGCTGGTGGTGAACGGACGGGTGAAAAAAGTCATTGCATCTCATATCGGAACCAACCCGGAAACCGGACGCCGCATGATTGCCGGTGAAATGGAGGTTCAGCTTGTTCCTCAGGGCACACTGGCGGAGCAAATCCGCTGCGGTGGTGCCGGGCTGGGCGGGTTTTTAACACCCACCGGGGTCGGCACCATTGTTGAAGAGGGAAAACAAAAAATAACCCTCGATGGCCGTGATTATCTTCTCGAACTTCCTCTGCGCGCCGATCTGGCGCTTATTCAGGCTCACAAAGCCGATGCTCTCGGCAACCTCACCTATGAACTCAGCTCCCGCAATTTTAACCCACTGATGGCGCTGGCTGCGGATATCACTATCGCGGAGCCGGATGAAATGGTCGCTGTCGGTGATATTGACCCGGATTGTGTCGCCACACCAGGGGCGATTATTGACTGGCTGATTGTGGAATAAGGAAAACAATGATGAATGCAAAAGAATTGATTGCCCGCCGTGTGGCGCTGGAACTGAATGACGGGGATGTTGTTAATCTCGGGATTGGTCTGCCGACGCAGGTCGCGAACTATTTACCGGAAGGTGTGTATATTACGCTGCAATCGGAAAATGGTTTTCTGGGGCTGGGTCCGGTGACAACACCGCACAAAAATCTGGTCAATGCGGGCGGACAGCCCTGCGGTATTTTGCCGGGTGCGGCGATGTTTGACAGTGCGTTCTCCTTTGCGCTGATCCGGGGCGGTCATGTGGATGCGAGTGTGCTGGGCGGCTTACAGGTGGATCAGCATGCGAATCTCGCGAACTGGGTTGTGCCGGGCAAGATGGTGCCGGGCATGGGCGGCGCGATGGATCTCGTGACCGGCGCACGCAAAGTTATTATCGCGATGGAGCACTGTGCAAAAGATGGTACAGCCAAGATTTTATCTGATTGTACGATGCCGCTGACCGCTGTGGATGCGGTCGATGTGCTGGTGACTGAACTGGCGTTATTTCGTTTTGAAAATAAACAGATGGTGTTGTGTGAGTTTGCGCCCGGTGTGGATATTGACACTATCCGTGAGAAAACAGGCGCGCAATTTATTGTTTCGCCGGATCTCTGTGAGATGCCGTCAGGTGTTACTGAGGGGGTTGTATGATCCGAAGTATCTCCCGTGTGATGACCCGTGTGGTGAGCCGTTATCTGCCGGATCCGTTGATCTTTGCAATGCTGCTCACGATGCTGACATTTATCATCGCACTTTCACTGACACCAAGTACGCCGATGGATCTGGTGAATATGTGGGGGAACGGATTCTGGAATCTGCTGGCGTTTGGTATGCAGATGGCATTGATCATCGTTACCGGTCATGCCCTGGCAAGCTCTCCGCCGGTTAAACGTATTTTACGGATGACCGCGTCACTGGCAAAAACCCCCGTTCAGGGGGTGATGTTAGTCACCTTTTTCGGTGCGATCGCCAGTGTGATTAACTGGGGTTTCGGATTGGTTGTCGGTGCCATGTTTGCGCGTGAAGTGGCACGCCGTGTTCGTGGCTCTGACTATCCGCTGCTGATCGCCTGCGCCTATATCGGGTTTATGACATGGGGCGGCGGTTTTTCCGGCTCCATGCCGTTACTGGCGGCAACACCGGGTAATCCGGTTGAGCATATCGCCGGGCTTATCCCTGTCAGTGACACTATTTTCACCCGCTACAATATTTTTATTACTTTGTCGCTGATCGCTATTTTGCCTTTCGTTACCCGTCTGATGATGCCGGGTAAAGGGGATGTGGTGACGGTTGACCCGGCATTACTGGAAGAAGAGCCGGATTTCCAGAAAAAGTTGCCGAAAGATGCTCCTGTATCAGAGCGTATGGAGGAGAGCCGGATTATCACATGGATTATCTGCCTGCTCGGATTTAGTTTCCTCGCGATGTATTTCATTAAGAATGGTTTCAATATCACCATTAACACCGTCAACATGCTGTTCCTCCTGACCGGTCTGCTGCTGCACAAAACCCCGATGGCCTACATGCGCGCGGTCAGTTCCGCGACAAAAAGTACCGCCGGAATCCTGGTGCAGTTTCCGTTCTATGCCGGTATTCAGCTCATGATGGAAGGCTCCGGATTAGGCGGCCTTATCACTGAGTTCTTTATCAATGTTGCAGATAAAGATTCTTTCCCGCTGATGACCTTCTTCAGTTCCGCACTGATTAACTTTGCCGTGCCGTCCGGTGGCGGACACTGGGTTATTCAGGGTCCGTTTGTCATGCCTGCGGCACAGGCTCTGGGCGCTGATCTTGGTAAATCAGTTATGGCCATCGCCTACGGTGAACAGTGGATGAACATGGTTCAGCCATTCTGGGCGCTGCCGGCACTGGCAATCGCCGGTCTGGGCGTCCGGGACATTATGGGGTATTGCATCACGGCACTGCTCTTCTCTTGTCCGATTTTTATCATTGGTCTTGTTTTTCTTTAATAACAAAAGGATAAGGAAAGAAAATGAATAATATCGTTATTGTCGGCGCATTACGTACCGCTATCGGCAGTTTTAATGGCGCTCTGGCGGATGTCAGTGCTGTGGAACTCGGCACCACCGTTGTGGGTGCATTACTGAGAAAAACAGAGCTTGAGCCGGGTCTTGTTGATGAAGTCATTATGGGCAATGTGCTACAGGCAGGCACAGGGCAGAATCCTGCGCGGCAGATACAGATAAACAGCGGCATTCCGGATGAAGTATGTTCTTATACCGTTAATAAACTGTGTGGTTCCGGGCTTAAAAGTGTCGCCCTGGGTGTTCAGGCTATCAGTAACGGGGATGCGGATATCATTATTGCCGGCGGAACGGAAAATATGAGTCAGGCACCTTACCTTCTGGACAGCCGCGCGCGTAAAGGCTTACGTCTGGGCGACGGCGTGGTTCAGGATTCATTGCTGAAAGATGGTTTGATGTGTTCCATCCATGGCTATCACATGGGGGTTACCGCAGAAAACATAGCAAAAGCGTATCATCTCAGCCGTGAAGATCAGGATGCCATTGCGCTGGCATCCCAATTGAAAGCGGAAAGCGCTATTACACGCGGTGCATTCAAAGCAGAGATTGTGCCGGTCACAATTAAAGGCCGTAAAGGTGATGTGATTGTCGATACCGATGAATTCCCGAAAGCCGGTTCAACGGCGGAAGGGCTGATGAAATTACGTCCGGCATTTGATAACGAAGGAACCGTGACAGCCGGTAATGCATCCGGTATCAATGACGGTGCTGCGGCACTGATGCTGATGACAGAAAACCGGGCTAAATCTCTCGGGTTAGTTCCGCTTGCCAGGGTTCGTGGCTATGCATCCGGTGGTGTTGCACCGGCACTGATGGGACTGGGTCCGGTACCGGCAACGCGGAAAGTTCTGGAAAAAACAGGTTTGTCGCTCAGTGATATTGATTTGATTGAAGCGAATGAGGCCTTTGCTGCGCAGTTCCTTGCTGTCGGACGCGAGCTTGGTTTTGATCCGGAGAAAGTGAATATTAACGGCGGTGCTATTGCGTTGGGTCATCCAATCGGGGCAAGTGGTGCCCGGGTTCTGGTCACGCTGCTGCATGCATTACAGGCTCAGAATAAGACGCTGGGGCTGGCGACGCTGTGTATCGGTGGCGGACAGGGAATTTCGATGGTTATTGAGCGCCTGCAATAGCGGAGCCTGACTGTATATTCTTGTCATTACATCACCCGGCTGCGGCCGGGTTTTTTGTCTGTTTTTTGTGCTTATTAACAAAAGTGCAGATAAGTTAATTTTTCATACGAAATATTTACAATAATTTAATTTATTAACTTTTGTTTACTCATCTAATTATGATTATTGGATGGGGTATTGTTCTAAAAACAAGGGTCACAGGGCGAACACATCTTTTTACATCCTGTAAAAACTCGGTATTTAGACTGCATTTAAGTCAAAGCACATTTATTTTCTTATTATTTGGCATATAACACCTAATGTACTAATTCATTGCACTTTTAATCGATTTATATTTTGAGTTATTACATTCTTACATCATGATTTTTAAGGTGAAATATACCGTTACATTCAGTCATGCCCGCCCCGCATTTTACTCACAAACAGCAGATCCTTTGGTTTTTCAAAAATGCCCCTATCTACGATAAACTACTTATAGATTTAAGTGTTTATTCTATGATCCGTAAACTAAAAAAAGGAATTTTAGTGATGGTCTGTATAGGGTTATTGATCAATGATAAAAAAAATATGCGGTATCCGAAGCTATCGGACAAGTTATCAGGCAATACCGGAGCAACGCGGGCTTAACAACAAAACAACTGGCGCACAGAATAGGGATTAGTCAGCAGCAGCTGTCCCGTTATGAGCGGGGTGTTAATCGCATTGATGTCGATACGCTATTACGTGTCAGTCTGGCGTTTAAAATAACCCCCGGGCGTTTCTTTGAAGAAATGAATGAGTCTTACGCAGGATTCGAACTGCCTGCCTATGAAGAGGGGGAGGGTGATATACAGGAAATCCGCATGAGCCTTATCGCGGATAGTATAATTTCACCCCGTGATTTTTAATTATTACTTATTTTAATTTTTACATCATAAACAGAATAGCAGGGATGATCTGCTGATTATTTGACCGTATTTTTTATGCGCAGAATTATACGCAGAAAATAGATGAGCTCAAAGGTAACCGGCACCGTTCTTTTGTCCGGCAAAAAGCGGGAGATATAATCTCCCGCAATATGCTGACCGGTGAAGAAATTTAATAACAGGGTCAGAAGGACAGAGGTTCGTTATTCATATAGCAGTGCTGAGTTTTTTAACGTCACAAAACCGGTATCAGATACCGGTTTTGTGTGTGTGGTTTTTACGTTGTTCTGTTTTTATTCAGTCCGGTTACTCAAGGTATTTAAAGAATGGCGCAATGAGCAGCAGGATACCGAATCCCATAACACACCAGGCTTTCCAGTCTTTGAATTTTTTCAGTTTCGCAACACGGAATACCAGATAAACAGGGATTAAGCAGGACACGATGGCATATAACGGACTACCAATCTGGAAGAACACAACGACAGAGAAACCGGTAGACACCCACGCTGTCAGTAATGCAACAATAAAGACAGAAATAACGATGTTTAACACGGTGTAGTTAATTTTCTCTTTGTCCATGAAGCGGGAGAGCAGGTTAACAGCAAGACCTTTTACCGATTCCTGGAAGCCAAGATAGATACCGAAGAACGCGGTCAGAACTGCAAAAATATTCAGTACTGTTGTCATCACGCTGACTACTGCGCCGGGAATAACCTGAGCGGCAATTGCCAGTGCAGAGATGTTCTGTTCAAACGCTGATACAGCCTGTTCATGACTGATAGAGAATGTAAAAGAGAATGAGAAGAACAGGATAATGGTGACCAGTGTGATGTATGCCACGCGGTGAGCGCGGATAGCACGGTAGGTCGCCACACGTTTGTCAGATTCCAGTTTACGGTACGCGATATTCATCGGGTTCAGAATCTGAACAAAAACCGCAGAGAAGAAAGCAAACGGGACAGTTAACAGTACGTCGCGGGTAAAATCACCTAACGCCGGAAATGCAGTGATATTATTGAAATCCCAGTGAGGGATCATCACCAGACCCAGGGAGATAATGATACCGACCTTAATGATAACCATCGGTCCGGAGATTTTGAACAGCAGTTTCTCACCCTTTGACGCAACGAAAATCAGCGCGGAAAAGACAACGACGCGATATATCAGTGAATCAGAGAGAACACCTTCTGTAACGCCGAAAGTATGGAGGTAAGAGGCACTGTCGAAAATAACGGAAAGGGAATAAATAAATATACCGTGGATAAGCATCAGGAAGTAAATAATCCCCAGTGCGACACCCCAGTTACTGCCGAGATACTGTGTAATAATGTTTGTGTAGTCTTCACACTCTTCACTTTCAGACAGCGTATTCATATATAACTTCTGCAACATATAAGTTGCCGGATACGCAATCATGAACGCTAAAATAAATACCCAAATACCTTTTAAGCCAATCTGGATTGGCATTACAACCGTACCTGCACCAATCGCCATACCAATACAAAGTACCACCCATCCGGCGTCATACATTGTAAACGGTATTTTGCCCAGCGCTTTCGCGGGATTCTCGGTTGAGGTCATGTCCGCCATACTAAGCCCCCTTAGTTTTCATTATAATTTATTGTGATTATGGTTTTTAAAAAATGTCAGCACAGCTTTATTCTTTTGTTATTACTGCTAAAAGTATTTTTCAGATACTTAAAGAGCACGCAGATGAATTCAGAGTGGCTCCCGTGAATTTTTCCGCGTGCTCCGTGTACTCATCCCGCTGCGTTATTCAACACGACGGGGTGAGTACATTACTGATGACTTAATTTTTCACTCAGGTCTTAAGCAACCGCTTTCGCGATGGCTTGTTCCAGGTCGGCAATGATGTCTTCAGCTGTTTCCAGACCGACGGAGATACGAATCAGGCCGTCAGTGATACCTGCTTTCAGACGCTCTTCAGCCGGGATCGGTGAGTGAGTCATTGAAGCAGGGTGTTGGATCAGGGTTTCAGTATCGCCGAGGCTTACTGCCAGCAGACATAATTCAACGGAATTCATTACTTTACGGCCGGCTTCAATACCACCTTTGATTTCAAAGCTGATCATACCGCCGAAGCCGCTCATCTGTTTTTTCGCTAATTCGTGCTGCGGGTGAGATGGGAGGCCCGGATAGAATACAGATGTGATGTTCGGGTTAGTTTCTAAGTATTCAGCAACTTTCATTGCGTTAGAGCAGTGACGTTCCATGCGCACATGCAGCGTTTTCAGACCACGCAGAGTTAACCATGCGTTGAACGGGCTCATGACGCCACCGGTGATGTCTTTAACACCCACCAGACGGGCAGGAACCAGGAAGTCAGCAGGACCGACAATCACACCACCGATAACGTCGCCGTGACCATTGATGTATTTAGTGACACTGTGAACCACGATGTCTGCACCTAATTCCAGCGGACGCTGGCAGTACGGAGACATAAAGGTGTTATCCACAACCAGCATAGCGCCGCCTTCGTGAGCAACATTTGCAGCAGCTTCGAGGTCGATCATTGCCAGAGTCGGGTTAGCAGGCGTTTCGACATACACCATTTTGGTGTTTGGTTTCATTGCTGCTTTGATGTTTTCCGGATTATCAGCACGAACGAATGTTACTTCGATACCGAACTTAGGCAGAGAGTGAGACAGCAGTGCATAAGTACAACCATACAGAGTGTCAGAAGCAACGATGTGGTCGCCCTGACCGCACATGGTCAGAATAGTGGTGGAGATTGCAGAGATACCGGATGCTGTTACCAGAGCGGCTTCGCCGTTTTCCAGAACACGCATTTTTTTCTTCTAATGCTGCGTTAGTCGGGTTACCTAAACGGGAGTAGATATAACCTTCTTCTTCTAATGCGAAACGTGCTGCCCCTTGCTCTGCGCTGTCAAAAACGAATGTAGAGGTCTGATAGATTGGGGTTGATAACGCACCTGTCAGTGGATCAGGTTGCTGACCAGCGTGAACAATCTTAGTGTCATAACCTTTATTCGAATAATCGTGCATATATCCTCCAGGATAAAATTTTTTTATTTTGCCAACATGTGTTGTTGCAGTAATAAAAGCAACATGCGTGCCAACTCCGGAGGAATTTTTATAACATATTGAATTAAAATGAATAAATAACTTTAACGCATAAGTTAGATGATGTCAGCAGGAAAGAAGTGGAAAGTTAACTGTAAGAAATAGTGACAAAGTGGAACGAAAGTTGACAGTGAGTTGCCACTTTCTGATAGACCTGACAGAAGAGTTAATTACATTGCGGGGTAAAATCAGACGTGCGTCACATTATAGCCCCAAAAACGAAGAGTGATCCAGATCTCTTTTTAAATTTTTTCCTGAACCGATATGTCCGGCTGTTGATAATCACCATGCTTCCAATTATTTCCCACGTTACTACTTTGTGAGGCCGCTCAGGTATTGCATGTGATTTTTTCATAGAATTGAGATATCTGCCGGATACAGTTCAGTGGATTTTGTTTATAGTAAGCGAAGTAATAACACCTAAAATAATAATTATACCACGTATGATGAGCATGCTTATCGTACGGTTTTTTCATTCCGTTTTATTTTGTTTTTATTTCACACTTTGTTTACTGCACCGGGTCTGTATCTTTCGGGTTAACTCTGGTGAGTGGACAAAAGTTTAAGCACTACATACCACTAACCGGGAGTGGCTAAACACATGTCTGCATATAGATGGTTGATTAATACCATTGACCGCGTCGCCATGGTGGAAGAAGTCATCAATGAGTTTTCCGTGTCTGAAATCAGCATTAATTCCATGGAAGTATTTCCATGCAAAATTTATGTCAAATTCAATGCGGAATGTGAGCGCGACGTCAAACTCCTGCTGAGTAAACTCCTTCTTAATCCTGATGTTATCAGCATCACCCGCTCTAAACTGCAACCCTACGAACGCAAAGAAAAAGAGCTTCAGGCGATACTTGAATCCACCACTGACGGCATCATCGGGATCAACAATCAGGGCAATATCAGTTACTTTAATAAAGTCGCTGAAGAATTTTTCTCTGTATCAAGAGAAAATATTGTCGGGATAAATATCAGTAAAATTCTCAGCACTAAAAATCAGGAAGTTATCACCAAGCTTCTTGGTGGTAACAGTTTTGATCACTATCAGATGGTCACCGGCACAGCAAAAGGTGAGCTTTACTATATTTGTTCGGGACGACCTATTCTCAGTGAAGAATCTCAGGTGATGGGCGCGGTGATTACCTTTAAAAGCCTGCGCTCTGTTCAGCAGATGGCATCATCGGTAAATAAAAGCCTGCCATTCAGTTTTGACGATATTATCTGTGAAAGTGAAATCATGATCAATCTGATTGATTTTGCTAAGAAAATATCAATAAGCCCGTACACGGTGCTGATCCGGGGTGAAACCGGAACCGGTAAAGAACTGTTTGCCCGCGCAATTCACAATGCCAGTGACCGTAATGGTCATCCGTTTGCGCCGATAAACTGTGCGGCACTGCCGGAAAATCTGATTGAAAGTGAGCTGTTCGGCTATGAAGGCGGTGCCTTCAGCGGAGCAAGTAAAGGCGGGAAAATGGGATTATTTGAATCCGCCAATCACGGTACTGTTTTTCTGGATGAATTCGGCGAGCTTTCTCTTATCCTGCAAAGTAAATTACTGCGTGTATTGCAGGAGGGCGTGATCCGCCGGGTCGGCGGGCACAAAGAGGTGCCTGTGGATGTGCGGATTATCGTGGCGACGAACCGGAACCTGGAAGAGATGATTGAGAATAAATCGTTCCGTGAAGATCTCTATTACCGGATTAACGTGATCCCGATAAATATCCCGCCGCTGAAAGAACGAAAAAATGATATCCCACTGTTATTACAGCGTTTTATCAGTAAATATACGGAGGAACTGAATAAGCGGCTCAGTTTGTCTCAGGATGCCTATCATCAGCTGATGGCGTATTCATGGCCGGGAAATGTCCGCGAATTACAGAATGTTATCCTGCGGGCTATTCATCTGGCATCCGGGGCAGAAATTACCGTCAAAGACTTATGGCTGCCTCATGAAGACGTGATGGCTGCACCTGTGCGCCAACAGCCGGTAAACCGGGCTGAGAGTATATCCGCGCAAGATTCACCGCAGGAGGAATACAGCCTGAAAGAGTCTATTGCCCGGCAGGAAAAGAATCTGCTGGAAGATTACCTGCGCCGTTACGGCTCGGCCCGCAAAGTGTCACGTGAAATCGGAATGTCTCATACCACAGTACTGAACAAAGCCCGTTATTACGATCTGGAACACTTGCTGACCTACCGTTCTGTGCGGCGGCAGGCACATAAATAGGTAATTACCGCCCGTCATCTTTTATTGCAGTGTGGCGGGCCGTTTCGTAGGCTTCAATAGCTCTGATCCGCGCCATACTGTGATCAACCATCGGATGTGGGTAGTTAAGCGCATACTGATTTTTGTCAGCCCATTCATGCGGTGTATGAATATATTTTACCGGGACTGCGGCGAGTTCCGGCAGCCAGCGGCGGATAAAACTGCCGTCAGGATCAAAGCGTTTCCCCTGAGTTACCGGGTTAAAAATCCGGAAATACGGCACAGAATCATGCCCTGTTGATGCCGCCCACTGCCAGCCACCATTATTGGCGGCAAATTCACCATCGACTAAGCGCGACATAAAATAGTGCTCTCCGCGCCGCCAGTCGATTAATAAATCTTTTACCAGAAAGCTTGCGGTGATCATCCGCAGGCGGTTGTGCATCCAGCCCGTTTCATTCAGCTGACGCATTGCCGCATCCACAATCGGGAATCCGGTTTTCCCCTGTTGCCAGGCGGTGAGTGCGTCACTGTCCGGTGACCAGATAATAGACTCTGTCCAGCGCTGCATAGGGCGGTGGCGGCTCAGATCCGGATTCAGAGCCAACTGGTGGATATAAAACTCACGCCAGATAAGTTCGCTCAGCCAGGTATAACCGCCACTTTCAGGTTCATCTGTCACCATCGGGAAATTCAGGCGGAGAGTGCTCAGGCACTGGCGTACAGAGATAATGCCGGTTGCCAGATATGCCGAGAGCTGACTGGTGCCACGGAGTGCCGGAAAGTCCCGTTGCTCACGGTAGTCAGCCGCATCCCGCTGACAGAAATCAGCCAGCCGTTGCAGTGCTGCATCTTCACCGGACGGAAAAAGCGGATGCTCTTGTGCGGTCAATCCGGTATCTGCCGGTGTCACCGGCGCACCTTGTGCTTTTGGTGCGGGCAGAACGCGGACTGGAGTTTGCATCAGTATGTTAAGAAATGCGCGGCGGAAAGGCGTAAAAACTTTATAGATCCCGCCCTGTTGTGTACTCACGCCACCCGGAGGCAGCAGCACACTGTCATCAAAGGTATAAAAACGGCAGGTATCCGGCAGAATGGCGGCAAATCGCCGGTCACGGCGCTGTTCATTCAGTCCGTACTGGTTATTGGCATAGACGGCAGGTGTTTTGTGTTTCCGGCACCATTGTGCCAGCCAGTCTGCGGCATCGGCATAGGTACTGCACGGCTGAACATGCAGGGTGATACCCAATGCGGCTGCGGCAATATTCAGCGCACGCAGCTGACAAATAATCAGCGCCTGCTGCGATGAGGACATCGCATGTTGTTCCCATTGCTGCGGTGTGGCAGTAAACACCAGTGTTACGTTGCGGTGCGCCTGACAGGCGGCGTGCAGAGCCGTATTGTCTGTCAGTCGCAGATCCTGCCGCAGCCAGACAACAGCCGGTACTGAGTCCGTCATAGCCTTTCCCCTGTTCGCATTATAAAAAAGCCCGCGTCATAAGAGGCGGGCCGCAATGAAAAACTAATCTAATTTAGGATGTTGATCAATCAATGATTGTCTGCGCTTTTGCAGTGTCTCAATTTCGTCATCAATGTCTTCAATTTTGTGCTCAATATTATCGTAATGCTCAAGCAGGATCTCTTTGGCTTCTGCCCGGTCAGATGCGGCAGGTGTTGCTCCGCGTAACGGTTTATTTGCCGTTTCCTTCATTATAATACCTGTGGCCAGACCGATGACGGCAACGACCATCAGATAATACGCAGGCATATAAAGATTCTGTGTGGTTTCAACCAGCCATGCTGCCGCGGTTGGTGTGGCACCTGCAATAAGAACAGAGATATTGAATGAAATCGCCAGGGCGCTGTAGCGGATTTTCGTCGGGAAGATAGCCGGTAAAATGGAGGCCATCACGCCGGTGAAACAGTTCAGTAAGATAGCGAGGATTAATAATCCTAAGAAAATCAGTCCGATAACGTCACTGTTAATCAACATAAAGGCCGGCACAGACAGAACAAATAATCCGATACTGCCTGCAAGGACAAAGGGTTTACGCCCGATGCGGTCACTCATCATCCCGATTAAGGGTTGTACAAACAACATACCAACCATGATAGCGATAATAATCAGCACGCCGTGGTCTGCGCTGTAGTTCAGGTTATGAGACAGATAGCTCGGCATATATGTCAGCAGCATATAGTAGGTGACGTTGGTGGCAATCACCAGCCCGACACACACCAGCAGGCTTCTGCCGTATTTTGAGGCAATTTCGCGTAAAGTAACCCGTGGTTTATCTTCACTGGTACCCGGGTTTGCGTTTTCCATATCAGCAACATGTTGCTGGAACGCCGGTGTTTCTTCCAGAGCATGACGCAGATAGAGTCCGATCACACCCAGTGGCAGCGCCAGGAAGAACGGAATACGCCAACCCCACTCATGGAAGCTCTCTTCTCCGAGAATACTGGAAAGCAGAACTACAACACCCGCACCACAGACGAAACCTGCGATAGAGCCGAAATCCAGCCAGCTTCCCATAAATCCGCGTTTTCTGTCCGGAGAGTATTCCGCGACAAAGATAGCAGCACCGGAATATTCACCCCCGACGGAAAAGCCCTGCGCCAGTTTTGCCAGTAATAATAAGACCGGCGCCCAGATGCCGATAGTGGCATAAGACGGGATCAAACCAATACAGAAGGTACTGACAGCCATAATAATGATGGTGATGGAGAGGACTTTCTGGCGACCGAACTTATCGCCCATAATACCGAAAAACAGACCACCGAGAGGACGTATCAGGAAAGGCACGGAGAAGGTAGCCAGTGCGGCGATCATCTGGACGCCGGGTGATACTGCCGGGAAAAAAACCTGACCCAGGACATAGGCTAAGAAGCCGTAAACCCCGAAATCAAACCATTCCATGGCGTTACCGAGTGATGCGGCCGTAATTGCTTTCTTTAATTTACCATCATCAATGATGGTAATGTCATTGATATTTAAGGGTTTTTGTTTTGTTTTCTTGCGTCTCATCGTTGTATCCTTTTGCTCCGTTCCGGGTGGATTAACGTGACGGTTATTCACCAAAATCCACAACGATTGTATTTATAATAGTGGATTAATCGGTAACAGGAGATATCTAACACTAAAGTGATAAGTATAAATACGTAGACATTTTTGTATTTACTTATGTTGTTAAATATATCGGTTGATCAGGTATAGCACAGCTAACGCCGTATTGTGTGGTGAGCTGATGGCAGGATAGGAAGAATAGGAAAGTATGATGTTGTAATAACCAAAAAAAAGCCCCTGTATTTTGAATCGAGGTCATCTAGGCTATCATAAATAACAAAATTTGTAAAATTACCGGGGTTTTATGCTGGGCTTTATTGTTTTTACTGGTTGTTTTTACTGATATTTTCATCATATTCATTTTAAACTTTTTTTGATGATTGTCATGTCTGACACAAAACAGAATAATGCAAATAAATATGAATATGCGAGTTTTTATCAGAAACGTTGACGATAATGCCGTAAAACTGGCAAATAAACCTGTATTTGGTTTAGTAATCGCAAAAAGGGAGAGGAAAAATAGTACCAATAGCGGCTTGTAATACGACGAAATGTTATCGAAATGTATCATTTTATTTCTCAATTTTCTCTATGATCTTTTCTGATAATTACAGCATTTGTAATTAACTCATGATGACGGGGTTGAATAATTTCTTTACGTAATAATAAGATAATCTTTGGATTTATATCCTGTGTAATAATAATTGGCAGTTATAAGTGTCAATAGATATTTTAGAAAGTGTAAGTTGTTTCAAGATATATCGTTTTTTTTTCCATTTAATTGCGTGTTAATAAGTATTAAAAGAAAAATATTTAGCATTATCTATCGATGATGAGCTAATTTTGTTTTAGTGGTTTATACCTAGTTTGCTTGTGAGTGAAATGGTAAATATACGATAATACATAGGGTTATCACTCTTTCACTCACCGAATAATTCTTTTTTTTACAATTCGTTAAGGCTTGGGTGTGTAGGTTTCAATTTGGTAAACGAATATGTAATATGTGTTTCAACATGTGTATGGTGCTGGTGTGAATAAGTACCTTCATGTAGTAGTTAAAAAAAACAACAAAGAGCAAAACTTTGTGAATATCAATTGGTCCACTTTCTTTAATTAACGCATATTTTGTTAGTTATCAGGGTTCACTCTGATGATGACCGCAGCTATATGTGAGGGATAGCGACATGACCAAAGCAAAAAACTCAATAGCCCGTGCTGTTGGGCAAAAAATTCAGGTGTTACGAAAAGATCACGGTATTACTGCCGCAAGACTGGCTGAAATGATTGAAATCAGTCAACAGCAAATGTCACGTTATGAACGTGGTGTAAACCGTGTGGATGTTGATTGTTTAGTCCGTATTGCGGATATCTTTGAGGTACCGGTTGGTTGGTTCTTTACTGATATTGAAGGGCGAAGCAAGCGCGACGGGGCAAATGAACGGGAATCCTGGAAAGCGGAAACTGTTATTTTGCCTGTTGAATCCGAACTGATGTGATTTCGTGATAACTGAGTAAAGCTCAATATTATCTCAAAAATCCGTTATTAGCGTGCTAATAACGGATACCGCTTTTTGTGAAAAATCTGCTTTTTCTCTGTTTTTATTTAAACGGATCAACATATTTGCCATTGCCATCATCCCGTTTTGTGTGTTTATTTCTTCATCATCCGCCTTGTGCTATCATTCATGATACACAGCACACCGAACTACTCTAATAGTCCTATTTATTAATAATTTTAATATTTTTAATCCGTTTTATAACTGGATAAATAAGCAATGAACATTAATCAGCTCAAAAGTTTTGTTGAGGTGGTCAGAAGTGATTTTAATATCACAAATGCTGCCGAAAAACTGTATACATCGCAGCCAACGGTGAGCAAGCAGCTTAAAATTCTTGAAGATGAACTGAACGTTTCTTTATTCAACCGGAAAAATAATAACTTATTATCACTCAGTCCGATTGGTGAAGAAGTTCATCGCGTTGCCTGCGACATTCTTGCGCAGTTTGATAAAATTAAAAGCCTGGTATCTAACGAAGACAGCACAATAAAACAGAATCTCCGTATTGCCACGACTCATACTCAGATCCGCTATAAATTACCGAAAGTCATTGAACGCTTTAATGCCCGTTATCCGAACATTTCCCTGCATTTTCATCAGGGAGCGCCTGCGCAGCTCGCTGAGATGGTTAAGAACGGAGATGTGGATTTCGCTATCGCAACAGAGTCATTGCACCTGTATGACGATTTACTGACCCTGCCGTGCTATCAGTGGTCACGCAGTGCTATTGTGCCGCATGACCACCCATTGGCGCAGCATGAGCAACTGACGATTGAAGAGCTGGCGACTTATCCGCTGATAACCTATGTCTTCGGATTTACCGGGCGCTCCAAGCTGGATCAGGTCTTTTATCAAAACCGCCTGACACCCAATGTGGTATTAACAGCCGTCGATACTGAGATTATTAAATTTTATGTAAAACGGGGAGCGGGTGTGGGTGTTATTTCATCTGTGGCGTTTGATTCACAGGAAGACAGTGAAACACTGCGTTGTATAAATATCGGAAACCTGGTAAAACCAAGCTATACCCATATCTGTATCAGCCGTCACACGCATCTGAAAGATTATATGTATGACTTTATTTCCTGTTATGCCCCGCATCTTGACCTGAATTATATTCATCAGCCGGAACAGTGGTTACCTGCCGGGCAAAGTGAGAGGGATGTGCTTTACCGCGCATTACCCGAGCTCTGATATACCCTTATTCATTCAAACTGCAGGTGCGTTGGCTACGCTCAGCTAACCGGGTCACATACTGATGTATGCTCCCCGTTTATCTTCCCTTGCCGCCTGCCTGCATCTTGAATGACGTCGGGTATATACTACCTTTATTGATTCAAACTGCAGGTGCGTTGGCTACGCTCAGCTAACCGGGTCACATACTAATGTATGTTCCCCGGCTGTCTTCGCTTGTCGCCTACAGGCATCCCGAATTATTTAGAGTATACCCCCCCCCTTATTCATTCAAACTGCAGGTGTGTTGGCTACGCTCCGCTAGCCTGCATCTTAAATTTTGCTGAGTATAAACGCGATATTTTTGATAAAAAAAAGCCCGGTAACATCTGTTACCGGGCCTGATATTGCTGTGTGTTTTTATTATTAATGTGTGGCGATGTTAATAAAAATTTGTGCACCAATCAGCAGACAATCATCGTCTACAAAATAAGGGTTGGCGTGCAGATAGTTATTAATGCCTTTGGCTTTGTTTCCGCTGCCTAAGAAATACATTGCGCCGAATTTATCTTTGGTGGCATTTACCAGATAACTGAAGTCTTCACTCCCTGTCATTGGTTTGCCGTTTGATTCAATATTTTCTGCCGGTAAGAACGCCGCAGCGGCTTTATAAATCGCAGCAGCTGCCTGCGGGTGGTTAATAACAGCAGGGTAGCCGCAGGCATCCAGTGTGGTTTTAAAACCACCGGCTTCGCTGCGGGCAACAATCTCTTTAAAACTGTCTTTTAAGATATTATTAGTTTCTTCATCCATTGAACGGATAGTACCGCGTGCCTGAACGTAATCCGCCAGCGCATTAGGAATAGTACCGCCATTGAACATTCCGCAGCCAAAAACAGCCGGACTGAAAGGATCGGTTTTTTTGGCGACGATGTAATCCATATAATCGATGATACGGGTGGCTTCGCGGATAGCATCCAGCCCTTTGTGCGGGGTAGAGCCGTGTGCGGAAATACCGTGAACGTCCAGCGTCCACGCCGAGCCGTAAGAAGACATAACACCTGCATTGAAGCGGATAAGCCCGGTCTCAATTGCCCCGTCATTGTGCAGCCCGTAGACTTCATCAACACCGTCCATGCAACCCATTTCGACCATTTTATCCGCACCCGGAATACGCATATCTTCTTCTGCCATCTGGAAGATAAAGCGAATGTTGCAAAGGAGTTCGTCGCGGTGCTCACTCAGATATTTTGCCGCAGTCAGCGCGATGGTCATGTGTGTATCGTGACCACAGTTGTGCGCGCAGCCTTCATGCACAGAACTGTGCTCGTTGCAGGTCATGTCCGGCATTTCCAGACCATCGATATCAGTGCGGTAAGCAATCAGACGTTTTGCGGGGTCAATCATTAACTCTGCGGTAAACCCGGTATATCCTTCAAACGGACGAATGGTATAGCCGAAGCTTTCCATCAGTTTGCGGCAATATTCTGAGGTTTTATACTCTTCACCGGACAGCTCAGGGATCTTATGTAAGTCCTGGCGGGTTTTCTTGCTAAACGCTTCAAGAGCAAAGAGTTTCTCACTGATATTATATTTATTCGTCATTACATTATACCCCGTTTACTGAAACCGGTTTACGTGCTGGTGAAAGAAGCCCTGGTGTATACTCTTATTCATTCAAACTGCAGGTTCGTTGGCTACGCTCAGCCAGCATCCTGAATGACGTTGAGTATAAGCGCGGGTATGACCGGAAATCGCCGGTCATACCACAACGCTGGTGCAACATGAGTACATTTTATTTTTACGCTGACACCTTCCGACAGAACCGGCGGGACTCTGTCATCGGTGAATAGTCGTTATTTATTTGCAGGAGGGATTTTAACGTCAGATATAAAAAAAGTGAGCGTGACGGAGATCGGGTTTATATCATATCAGTATTGCATGGGGTATGAATAATAATGATGATGGCAGTGAAATAAAAAAATAAAATCATTCATAATAAATAAAAAAAACATATAAATTTCAATAAATTAATAGCATTTAAATTATCACCTTATTTTGTGGTGAAAAGTAATGTAAATATAAAACCCTGAAGTGATAAAGGTAATATTAATATTATTTACCTTAATATAAACGGACTTATTTATATATCGATCAACCTCTTTTTATATTATCCCGCCATACTTCAGAATGCATAGTGGATTGATTCTGTGGATTTGCCTTATTGCCGGTGGTTTTATCTGAGCCGGGTGTGGACTACACTCTATTTACAGGATATTGATCAGGCTTATACCCTTATTCATTCAAACTGCAGGTTCGTTGGCTGCATCTTGAATGATGTTGGGTATATGTCACACCATTTTCCGAATCAGATTTGATAACCAGTAAGAGGGAAGGTTTACGATGAAGCAGACAGTCGCGGGTTATATCGCAAAAATGTTGGCGGATGCAGGAATCAACCGTATCTGGGGTGTCACAGGAGACTCGCTGAACGGGTTGAGTGACAGTTTACGCAAATTAGGCACGATTGAATGGATGGGAACACGGCATGAAGAGGTTGCGGCATTTGCCGCAGGTGCAGAAGCGCACCTGACCGGCAGGCTGGCAGTCTGTGCCGGTTCTTGTGGTCCCGGAAATCTCCATTTAATTAACGGGTTATTTGATTGTCAGCGTAACCGCGTACCGGTACTGGCGATTGCGGCGCATATTCCTTCCGGTGAGATTGGCAGCCATTATTTCCAGGAAACTCATCCGCAGGAATTATTCCGTGAATGCAGTGTTTATTGTGAGCTGGTGTCAAACCCGGAGCAGATTCAGCAGGTTCTGGGAATTGCCATGCGCAAAGCCATTCTTGAGCGGGGTGTGGCAGTTGTGGTTATCCCGGGGGATGTGGCGTTAAAACCTGCGCCGGAATCTGCCCGTAATGTCTGGTATGAACCCTCTCTGCCATTGGTGATGCCGCAGCGGGATGAACTGGTGAAGCTGGCGGATGCTCTCAATGGTGCGAAAAATATCACACTGATGTGTGGCGCGGGATGTGCCGGCGCACATGATGAAGTACTTAAACTGGCAGAAACACTGAAAGCCCCGGTGGTACATGCACTGCGGGGCAAAGAGTATCTGGAATACGATAATCCGTACAGTGTGGGAATGACCGGGCTTATCGGATTTTCGTCCGGTTACTATGCGATGGAAAATGCCGGTACTCTGGTGCTGCTCGGTACACATTTTCCGTATCGTGCCTTTTATCCGGCAAAAGCAAAAATTATTCAGGTGGATATCAACCCCGGCAGTCTCGGCGCGCACTGTGCTGTGGATATGGCTGTCATCGGGGATATCAAAGCTACTCTTAACGCGATCCAGCCCCGGTTGCGGGCTAAAGAAGACCGTACGCATCTTGATAATGCCCTGAAGCACTATCAGACTGCCCGCAGTGACCTGGATGCGCTGGCAACAGCAAGCAAACGGGAGCTTATCCACCCGCAGTATCTGGCGAAAAAAATCAGCGAGCTGGCAAATGACGATACTGTCTTCACCTGTGATGTCGGTACGCCGACTGTCTGGGCGGCACGTTATCTCACCATGAACGGGAAGCGACGGCTTATCGGCTCCTTTAATCACGGTTCGATGGCAAATGCGATGGCGCAGGCTATCGGCGCGCAGGCAATTGATCGCAAACGCCAGGTGGTAGCCATGTGTGGTGACGGCGGATTCAGTATGCTGATGGGCGATTTTATTTCGCTGGCACAAATGAAACTGCCGGTGAAAATTGTCATCTTTAACAATAGTGTATTGGGTTTTGTCGCGATGGAGATGAAAGCAGGCGGTTATTTAACGGATGGCACTGATCTGCATAATCCGGATTTTGCGGCTATGGCAAATGCAATGGGTATCAAAGGGATACGGGTTGAAGACAGTGAGTTACTGGATGATGCCCTGAAAACGGCATTTGCTCATGATGGCCCGGTTCTGGTGGATGTGGTTACCGCTAAACAGGAGCTGGCGATGCCGCCGGACATTAAATTTGAACAGGCTAAAGGATTCAGTCTTTATATGCTGCGCGCGATTATTAACGGGCGGGGTGATGAGATTGTCGATTTGGCAAAAACCAACTGGTTGCGCTGATACTATCTGAAGTTGCCGCAGTGTATCTGCGGCACTTTAATGCCTGTTAATATCCGGCGGCAGATTCCAGCCGCCACAAATGTGCCGCCATCAATGCACGATGCGGGGCAAACTCTGCCAGCCATGCCTGTGTTTCATCCGCCGTCAGTTTCTCTTCCCGTTCAAGCAGGCGCTGTAAATTGCGCCGCACTGCCACATCACCATGCAGTGAGCCGTTCAGGTAATTAAATCCACGCAACAGTGCATAGCTGACCGTCCAGGTGCCGATGCCTTTAATGGCCGTCAGTGACGCAGAAACCGCGTCTGCATTGTCCGGCGTGACCACATCCGGCAGCACCAGCTCACCGCTTTCCAACTGCCCACTCAGCGTCAGCAATGCATTGGCTTTGCCGACAGAAAAACCACAGCTGCGCAGTCCGTCAAAATCTGTTTTCAGGATATGCGCGGCATCCGGGTAGCACCACAGCCCGCCGGAATGGCGCAGATTGATATGCTGAATCAGGCGGCGGCGGATAGAGATCGCCGCATGAACACTGATTTGCTGCCCGATAATCGCCCAGTTAATCGCTTCAAATGGTGTGGCAGATTGATAGATGCGCAGCCCCTGCTGCCGGCGGATCAACTGCCCGACTTGCGGATGTTCCTGATACAGGGACTCAAATTCCTGTACCGGCTGTAATAATCCCAGCATATGACAGGCGAGATGGTGCAGTGCCGCTTCGTCGCCGGGCAGCGTCGGACCATCGGTATGCAATGTCACCCGTACCTGTCCGGTATCGGTTTCCAGTGTCAGCAGTGCAGGATGTCCGTGCAGGCAAACCCCTTTCATCACCCGGTTCTCTGCGACCTGCTCTGCAACGTTATGCGTATCCCGTAAATGAAAAGCAAGGAAATCCGCTGTATGATAGTGGGATGGTAACAAAACTGTAATAATTAATTTGTTGTTTTTACTCACATTATTGTACCTTGTTGCGGAGCGGACAGAAAACCGGACCGGGTCTGTCTTATCAATTGTCAGTACCGGCTATGCAAAAATGTAAATTCATGTCGTGACAGGTGGATTATTCTGAGTGAATTCTGCTTACCAAATGTGATACTTATATGCATGAACAAATTAGTTTATTTTTAGCATATTCATTTTTTAAAGATACCTCACCAGTCCCTCCGGGACGAAATCAGAGGTTATTGTTGTAACAATGAATATAATTGACGCTCGAAGATCTCACGTTCCCCGGGGGGGAAAGCTTAGCGTTTAGTCCGAGATTGTTACAGCACAGCAGCACAACCAGAGCGGATAAAGGCATTACCGATGGATATAAAACAATATTACCTTGAGGTCGCTGAAGGTAAAGGAAAGAAGATGACGTCGGAGATTGTGACATTCTCTCCTTCGCGGCTGAACCTGGCTGAGCTAGAAGAGCGGTTAACATCACAAACCTTTTTCACACAGGGTGATATTGAATACGGGGATGCCGATGAACACAGTTTTTACTATACGTGTCACTATGGTGATGAAGAATTATTGTTCCTGATTTCGCTGGCGCCAAGGGCACCGGAACTGGAAATTAATCCTTATTATTCAACAGATACATTGTCGCCGGAATTACTCGCAGAAGTGAACCAGACTGAGCAGGATATCTATGTTGAATGTCTTTTAAAGAATGATGTGCTGCTCAGCTATCGCCATCAGCTTAAAATTGTGCAGATATTGGTTCCGGACTTACTGCTGGGGATCGATATTTCCGCAGCCGGTCGCGGCTTTACCCGCGAGTGGCTCAATTTTCAGCTCGAAAATGATGTGCAACTGAATATTGAATCGCTGTACACCATTCATGCGATTTATGACACTGAGAATACCCCGCCGACTATGTATTGGTTCCATACGCACGGATTACTGCGTTGCGGTATCCCGGAGGTGGAATTGCTGCTGCCGCATACGATTAATTCGTACTACGGTATTCCTGATCTACTGCGCAGTTTTGTCGGACAGAGCCTGAATGAGGGTAAAGTACTGTTTAATGAGCCGATACTGTGTGGTCAGACAGAGAAACAATTAGAGTACATTGTGGCGCTTCCTTATCAGGAAGGTATTCGTCAGGTGAATAAAGAAACCCCGATTGAGCAGTTGAAATCACTGGAAGAGATTGATTACTCTCACGATAATATGCCTGAGAATGAATTTCTGGGGGATCGCAGCGATCGTGACGATCAGCATGATCATCCTTCCTGTATGTTGTTCCGGACCAATGAGAGCACCCCGGTATTGCAAACCTTCTTCAAAGGTTTTGACGATGATGCGGCGATCATGTTTTACCGTCCGAATACTGAAACGTATGAGATGGCGACAAAAGCCCGGTTACGCTGGCACTACTTTGCTCAGATGTTTACCGAATACGGTCAGCCGGAAGTCAAAGAGAAAAAAGGTCTGCTGGCGGGATTTTTCAGTAAAAAAAACCGCGCAGAAGTGGAAGAAGAGGAAACACCACGGGCGTTTATGGTCAAATGCGGTATTCCATACGGAGATGCTGATGACCTGGAGCATATGTGGTTTGTCCCGGAAAGTCTGGAAAATGATACCTTTACCGGTAAACTGATTAACCAGCCATTTTATGTGAAAGAAATGGAAGAGGGCGGAGTGTACCAACTGGATACCTCGATGCTGACTGACTGGAATATCTATTTCTCCGGCGATAAATACACACCGGATACTATTTATCAGCTTCTCAGCCCGCCACTGGTTCACTGAGTTCTGTAAATTCTTACATAAAGCGCTGAACAGCGCTTTTTTTTGTGCCCGCTATTCTGTGCAGTAAACCACGTTATTAATACATACTGAATTATGTTATTGCTGCTTTTTTTTCTGTTCTGTTTATAATCGAAATTGTGACTGACCAGCACCGCAATATGTGCTCAGGAAGCATGAGCGTTGTATATTATCTGTCCGGTATTAACTGCCGGGGGAGTATGTTATGCCTGATTTAACATCGTTGCTGGCGTTTGCGTTGGTCGCACTGGGAATGGTATTAACGCCCGGTCCCAATATGATTTATCTGATCTCCCGTTCACTCTGTCAGGGAAAGAAGGCCGGATATGTTTCGCTCGCCGGTGTCGGGCTGGCGTTTATTTTTTATATGCTCAGTGCCGCATTCGGGATCACCGCGCTGTTTTTTGCAGTTCCTTATGCCTATGACGCATTGCGTATTGCCGGGGCATTATACCTTTTGTATCTTGCCTGGCAGGCAGTGAAACCGGGCGGACGCTCTGCTTTTTCTGTGCGCGACCTGCCGGCAGATAAACCCAAAAAACTGTTTACCATGGGGTTTCTGACCAGCCTGGCAAACCCGAAAGTGGCGGTGTTATACCTTTCTCTGCTGCCGCAGTTTATTGTACCGGGACACGGCAGTGTGCTGACGCAGTCTCTGATCTTCGGCAGCATGCAGATGCTCATCAGTATTGCAGGCAATGCATTGATCATTTTTACGGCGGGAACAGTTGCCGGATTTATGACCGGTCGCCCGCTATGGCAGGTGGTACAACGCTGGCTGATGGGAACCGTGCTTGCCGGTCTGGCGGTGAAAATGGCGCTGGAATCCAGGCGGTAATCAATAAGCAGACCGGCATGATTTTCCCGGTCTGCGTTATTCCGAACAGTACGGATTGCTTTTAACGCTGCTTTTTTTAAAGCTGATTGCTTTCCAGCCACTGTGCAACCTGCTGCTGCTCATCAACACTGAGCCACATTCCCAGCTTGGTTCTGCGCCACAGTGCATCTTCTGCACTGACTACCCACTCATTTTTTACCAGATAGCGTAACTCGGCTTCATACAGATTGTGACCAAATAGCTGCCCGAGGTCGCTCAGTGACTGCGCGCCATCAAGAATTTTTGCCGTCTGACTGCCGTATGTGCGGGCAAAGCGCAGCGCCAGCCCGTTAGGTAGCCAGGGATAGGTTTCACTCAGTACCCGTGCATATTCATCCCGTGAATGACCATTGAGTTCACCGCCGGTCAGAACTGCCTGCTTTGTCCATGCTTTTCCGGCCTGCGGATAATAGGCGGCAAGTTTATCCAGCGCATGTTCACCCAGTTTGCGGTATGTGGTAAGTTTCCCGCCAAACACGGACAGCAGAGGTGCCTGCCCGTTTTCGTCATGCAGATCCAGGGTGTAATCCCGGGTAATCGCCTGCGGAGAATCGGATTCATCGTCACACAGCGGGCGCACACCGGAATAGCTCCAGCGCACATCATCGCGGCTCAGGGTCTTCTTAAAGTGGTCGTTATAAACATCCAGCAAATAATTAATTTCTGTATCATCAATTTTTACATCAGCAGGATCGCCATGGTATTCCACATCGGTCGTGCCGATAATTGAAAACTCATCCATCCAGGGGATCACAAACACGATGCGGTGATCTTCATTTTGCAGAATATAGGCCTGCGGCTCGTCATGAGCGCGCGGAACGACAATATGGCTGCCTTTGATGAGACGGATGCCGTAAGGTGATTTCAGGTGCAGCCCGTCATCAAAGAGCGCTTTCACCCACGGACCGGCGGCATTAACTAATCCTTTTGCCTGCCAGTGCAATTTTTCACCGGTCAGTGTATTTTCAGCTTCTACCTGCCAGAGCCCGTTTTCGCGCCATGCACGGGTGACTTTTGTCCGGGTGCGGACTTCGCCGCCCTTGCGCACAATTTCCTGTGCGTTAAGCACCACCAGGCGTGCATCATCGACCCAGCAATCCGAGTATTCGAAGCCTTTTTTGAATTCCGGTTTCAGCGGGGATGCACTGTTGAACGTCAGTCCGCGACTGCCGGGCAGAGTTGTGCGTTTACCCAGGTGGTCGTAAAGGAATAATCCTGCGCGGATCATCCAGGCCGGGCGCAGATGTGGCTGATGCGGCAGGCGAAAGCGCATCGGGAATGCAATGTGCGGTGCCATTTTTAACAGAACTTCGCGCTCAGCCAGTGCTTCACTTACTAAACGAAATTCATAATGTTCGAGATAGCGCAGCCCGCCGTGGATCAGTTTTGAGCTGGCGGATGAGGTGGCACAGGCCAGATCCCGCGCTTCCAGCATAAGCACAGAAAGCCCGCGCCCTGCGGCATCAGCAGCAATACCTGCTCCGTTTATTCCGCCCCCGATGACGATTAAATCTTTGGTTTCCATCCTGACTCCCTTGATGCGCGCATTCATTCTTTTATGTTCGTTATCGCTCATAATAGTTCAATGTGATCGATAATCCAACATTTTGTACATAAAAAAAACGTTTCCCGTGACAAGGGTAACAATTCATTATCATATCCATACTAAAAGTAATGATATTAAGTGTCAGAGCAGCAACGGGAAACAGCGGGAAATAACGGGAAGGAGAAAGAAACAGAAGATAAAGACATAGCGACCGCGTCACAGGTGCTGTGACGCGGCAGGAAGACAGACTCAGCCGCAGACGTCGAGCTGGACGTTTTGCTCATCGAGTATTTTGATAATGCTGTCCGGCGGGCGTTTATCTGTGAACAGACAGTCGATAAGCCCCATATTGCCGAGGTTTACCATTGCGTTGCGACCAAACTTGGAGTGGTCGGTGACAAGCATGACACAGCGGGAATTTTCGATAATTGCGCGTTTAGTGCGCACTTCGTGATAATCAAACTCCAGAAGTGAGCCGTCAGTATCGATGCCGCTTATCCCGAGGATACCGAAATCCAGACGGAACTGAGAGATAAAATCGAGTGTGGCTTCGCCGACAATACCACCATCCCGTGAGCGGACTTCGCCGCCGGCGAGGATCAGCCGGAAATCCTCTTTTGCCATCAGCAGTGTGGCGACATTCAGATTATTGGTGACGATGCGCAGGTTTTTATGGTTCAGTAATTCGTGAGCCACGGCTTCCGGTGTGGTGCCGATATCAATAAACAGTGTTGCACCATCAGGGATCTGTGAGGCGACGCGGCGGGCAATGCGGCGCTTTTCATCAGACCACATGCTTTTGCGCTCATGATACGCGGCATTAACTGAGCTGGATGGCTGAGCGGCACCACCGTGGTGGCGGTGAATTTTATTCAGCTCTGCCAATTCATTGAGATCACGCCGGATAGTTTGCGGGCTGACATTAAAGAACTCTACCAGCTCTTCTGTGCTGACATAGCCCTGTTTATTGACTAATTCAACGATAGCATCATGGCGCTGTGTTTGTTTCACAAAATCCCCCGGTCAGGTCAATATCGCCGCACAGGTGCGGCGCGAATGGAGCAGCAGATCATTATTACATTATTATTCAGGCCGCCGGACGGCGGTTATCCCACACGGCCATCAGCAGGCCGATAGCCAGCCCGGAGGCGTGTGCCATATTGGCAATCGGCATTGTACCAAATAAATCAAAATAACCGATAACCAACCATAATACGGAGAAAGCCATCATAGCGCCGGGCAGGTAAATGCCTGCGGACGGGTTGCGCATGCCTGTGTACCAGACATAGGCTATCAGTGCGAAGACCACACCGGACAGCCCGCCGAATGAGGGACCGCTGAACAGTGACTGCGCCCAGCAACTGAACAGAGCGGAAACGAGGGTAATGACAAACAGCCGCCCGCTGCCCATCTGTTTTTCCACCTGACCCGCAAGATACCACCACAGGGCAAGGTTCATTAAAATATGTGTCAGGGAAAAATGCAGAAATACCGGACTTACCCAGCGCCAGAGTTCGCCCTGCTGACCGGCATCCGGCCATGCCAGATAATCCATTACCGTGTCAGTACCGCTTATCTGCATCCACAGATAAACAAGGGCACACAGCACAGTAATAGTGATGGTCAGCGGACCTGCGGGGGTTATCAGGTTTTTGGCGGAGTAAGACGCGGGGTAGCGAAACGGGGAATCTGTTTCGCCGGACGCCCAACTGGCAGCGAGATAGCGTTTGTTCATCGGGTCACGCATGAAGCTCTCTAATTCTGCCTGTGTTTCAGTCAGTTTGTTTTCGTCGTCCAGCCATAATTCGACACCACTCCCTTCACGGGTTGCACGCATGACGAGCTGAATATCGCGGGATGCCATGTAATCAATAAATGACTGAGCTATCCGCGGGTTGGCAATGGTGATCAAATAAACCATATAACTGTCCGTTTAACTGTTCGTTTTCACGCGAGAGACCTGACTGTGTCCGGGTAGAGGCGCGACCAGCTTTCAAAGCCGCCGTTGATGCTGTACACCGTTTCATAGCCGACATTAAGCAGATACTGAGCTGCGCCCTGACTGCTGTGTCCATGGTAACACATCACCAGAATCGGCTGCTCAAAATCTGTCTGATCCATAAAGGTATTCACGGAGTCATTTGTCAGGTGAAAGGCACCGTCAGCGTGCCCGGCACGAAAGCTTTGCGGATCACGGATATCGACTAACATAATATGCTGCTGCCACAGCCCGTAGGCGGCATCAGGGGAGATTAAGCGGATTTGTTCCATAATTATTTTTCGTATGCAGGTGAATATCAGTGGTGACAGAGCACCACCGGAATACTGCCCGGAAACAGACCGGGCAGTGTATATAACAGGCCACGCGATAATGGCCGCTGAATACTCGTCATACTTCAGGATGTCTGGTCGTTAACTACGCTCAGCCCGCCGGGTCACATACTAATGTATGCTCCCCGGCAATCGGAGCTTGTCGCCTACAGGCATCCCGAATTATTTAGAGTATAAATACTGTAAATTAAATCGAATCAGTAATAAGAATGTTCGCCGGGCTGATGTTCAGTCAGGTCTTTAACGCCTTTCAGCTCATCGGGGAACATATTTAATAACTCTTTTTCGATCCCTTCTTTCAGGGTCACATCGACCATTGAGCAGCCGTTACATCCGCCGCCGAACTGGAGGATAGCAAACCCGTCATCAGTGATTTCCATCAGGGAAACACGACCGCCGTGACCTGCCAACTGCGGGTTAATCTGAGATTGCAGGACATACTCGACGCGTTCGATCAGCGGAGCATCATCATCCACCTTGCGCATTTTTGCATTCGGCGCTTTCAGGGTGAGCTGAGAGCCGAGCTGGTCAGTGATGAAGTCAATAACGGCTTCTTCAAGGTACGGGGCGCTCAGTTCATCGACATAGGCGGTCAGTTGCTCAAACGGCAGCGCGGTATCCGTCGCTTCAACGGCATCCGGCGGACAATAAGAGACACCACATTCTGCATTGGGTGTACCGGGATTAATAACAAAAACACGGATTTGTGTACCGGGTTCCTGGTTGGCAAGCAGTTTGGAAAAATGTGCCTGCGCAGTGTCAGTAATAGTAATCATAACATTGCCCGAAAATAGTTGACTGTTCTGGTAGGTTATAATACGCCCATTCATGTGTTCACTACAAGGTGCGACAGAGACACCAGACCTGGACTGTCGCAGCACCCGCACGAATGAGCAATTCAGACAGCGCTGTCATGGTCGCTCCCGTGGTGATGACATCATCTGTTACGGCGATATGCAGTCCGCGTATTTCACGGGTTAAGGCAAATGCAGATTTCAGGTTTGTCAGGCGATGAGCACGGGACAGCGTCCGCTGACTCAGTGTAGCACGAGTCCGGATAACGCCGGAACTGTCATAAGGGCAGCGCAGCCATTTTGCCAGCGGACGGGTGATAAGGTCGCTCTGATTAAAGCCGCGCAGCCACTGTTTGTACCGGTGCAGCGGAGAACTGAGCAGTAAATCCGGTTTCAGGTAATCCCCGTCGCGGTAGCCCTGTAAAAACCGGCATAACAGCAAACGGGCGAGCGCGCGGGCGACAAAAGGCTGCTTGCCGTATTTGAGCCGGTGAACCAGTGTGGTCAGCGGCGGCTGATATCCGGTCACTGCCAGCAGGCGCTGCCAGGGTGGCGGCGAATGCAGACAGCGCCCGCACTCCGGCTCCGGTGTTATCAGCTGACGCCCGCAGCGCAGACAAACGCGCGGCATCACCGGCAGTGTCCGTTCACAGAATCCGCAGATCCCGTGTGCGGCGATAGCAAGAGGCTGTTTGCATAGCAGGCAGTAATTCTCAATAATAACCATCCGTCTTCCCTCCGGATAAATAAGGACACAATAGCGATGGCGACTCTTTTTTGGCAGCGAAGCGGGCAGGGCAAACGCAATCTTGTGCTGTTGCACGGCTGGGGACTGAACGGCGAAGTATGGAGCAGTATTGAAACGCGACTAGCGCCGCATTTTTGTATTCATAAGGTTGATTTGCCGGGCTACGGGCGCAGTCAGGAATTTGGTGAGATGTCATTGAGTGAGATGGCGGACGTCGTGTATGCACAGATGCCGGAGAATTCTGTGCTGGCAGGCTGGTCGCTGGGCGGACTGGTGGCAACACAGATTGCGCTGACACACCCGCAGGCAGTGAGTCATCTGGTGACTATCAGCTCCTCTCCCTGTTTTGGTGCGCGGGAAGAAGAAGGCTGGCCCGGGATCAAACCCACGGTTCTGAGCGGGTTTCAGCATCAGCTGGAGACTGATTTTCAGCGCACAGTCGAACGTTTTCTTGCGTTGCAGACACTGGGAACCGCGAGTGCCCGCCAGGATGCGCGGATACTGAAATCCGTGGTACTGGCGCAGCCACTGCCGGATGTAGCTGTACTGAATGCCGGTCTGGAGATTCTGCGGACAACTGACATGCGTCCGCAGCTTATATCACTGACAATGCCGTTCCTGCGTATCTACGGGTATCTGGACGGGTTGGTGCCGCGTAAAGTTGCACAACTGCTGGATGAACAACTGCCGTTATCGCCATCGGACGTTATGCGTAACAGCGGACATGCGCCGTTTATTTCTCATCCGGATGAATTCTGTGATGTGTTGCTGGGGTTTGTGGACAGATAATTCAGAAAAAAGCCGGTTAGTTAAAATAACCAACCGGCCTTTTCAGAATTTTGATTTGTTCAGAATATTGTTTACGTGGGCGATTCAGCTCCGACCTTCTGCTTTACGCTGTGCTATACGTGCTTTAAGAGAAGACGCACTAAATATCTTACCTTCAGAATAGCCTGAAGTTTTAACGGCTACTCTCGGTGTTTTATTAGTTGTTTGCGATATTATTGTAGTCATTTTTATTTGTGTTCTGTTTTTGAAAAATGACATTCTACATTTAATAAAGATTAATATTGAAGAGTCTACTGATATTAAATATATGAAATGTTTTGTGAGGTCACATTTTTAAAACAGAGAATGGCGGAACCAGGCATTCTCTGTTTTAAAATTAATGTTCAGGAATGAATCTGATACACCCTGGTATCGCAGCCCTGGCTTTCAGGGCATTGCTTACAACTGCTGCTCAGGCAGTCACTGACATTCACGGCTTCAATTTTTCCCATTGCCGCCAGCTTTTCCATAATGGCTTTTACCAGAGCTTCCGGTGCATTCAGCTGGTGGCTGAGAAGCCGGGCGTCAGCCCGGCCATTGAGGGCGATAGCATCACGCACGGCGATCAGACTTATCATTTTCGCACTCTCTCAGTTAGTGGCATTCACCACCGGAGCAGCCGCCACACTGGCCGTGCATGTTCCGGCGGAAGTTCAGGTTAACCCTGCTGCGTGTCCGGCGCAGTATGGCGAACAGTATCAGGTTGAATACCAGTGTAATACCGATAATCAGGGCGCTGCTGCCCGGATGCGCACTGAAGGTTGCTATCTGGTAGAACAGGGCGGAGAGTGAATAGGCGACGTTCAGACCCCACAGGATGGAGAATGTCATCCAGCCACGGCTGGTTTCGCGGGCAATCGCACCCATAACAGAGACGCAAGGCACATACAGCAGAACAAAAATCAGATAGCTGTAGGCGGAGACACCGGAGCCGAATTTCGCTGCCATGGTTCCCATTGTACCGCCATCCATATCACCGGGACCTTTGCTGGCTTCAATCGGGTTGGATAATGCCGCTAACGTGAAGGTTTCTTTCAGGGAATCCACTGTTTCACCAACAGCATCACCCAGTTCACCCCACAGATCAAACTCATCGGCATTAAACGGTTCATTGGTGATGCTTTCAGCGGTATACAGTGTGTTCAGTGTCCCGACAACCACTTCTTTTGCCATCGCCCCTGTGATAAGCCCGACAGTTGCCTGCCAGTTATCTTCATGGACACCGATAGGGCTGAGCAGCGGTGTCAGCACTTTACTGACAGACGCCAGCGCGGAGTCATTGATACTGTCCGCCGGTTTACCGGAGAAACTGAAGCTGTTGAGTGCGCCGATAAACATACTGGCGATAATAATCACTTTACCCGCACGCACGACAAAGCCTTTCAGGCGCTGCCAGGTTTGCATAAACAGGGTTTTCATGTGCGGCACATGGTAGACCGGCAGCTCCATCACAAACGGAGAGGCTTCCCCGCGCATGATGGTGTGTTTGAGTAACAGCCCGGTAAGAATAGCAACCACAATGCCGAGGATATACAGAGAAAATACAATGCTTGCGCCGTTTTTGCCGAAGAAGGCGGCGGCAAAGACAGCAAAGATAGCCAGCCGCGCCCCGCAGGACATAAACGGTGCCATCAGAACCGTGATCAGACGTTCACGCGGCGCATCCAGGGTTCTTGCACCCATAATGGACGGCACATTACAGCCGAAGCCGACAATCAGCGGCACAAAGGATTTGCCCGGCAACCCGAGCGCCTGCATCAGCCTGTCCATCACAAAGGCAGCGCGCGCCATATAGCCGGAGTCTTCCAGGAAGGAAAGGAACAGATACATCATCCCGATTTGCGGCACGAGCGGCAGAACAGTATTGATACCGCCGCCGACACCCTGGGCGAGGAAAATGGTCAGCCAGTCAGGGAAGCCGAGGGTGATGCCCAGCCACTGTGTTCCGTGGATAAATATCGCTTCGGAGCCGCCTTCAAACAGCGGCTGTAATGCCCCGCCGATATTGATGGCGAGTACAAACATCAGATACATCACAAACAGGAAAACCGGCACGCCCAGCCAGCGGTTGAGGACAATTTTATCCATCGAGGCGGTGAGTTGGTTTGGTTCAGAATTCGAGTTATCAATTGCCTGCCCGCAAATACCGGCAATGGTCTGATAACGGGCATCGGCGATCACCAGCTCAGGCTCTTCCTGTTGCTGTGCCTGCATGGCATCACGGACAGACTGAACATGCTCCGGGGTAAAACCGGCGCGCGCCTGGCTGTAGATATCCCCTTCGAGGCTCTGCAATGCCAGCCAGCGGCGCTGGGTTGCGCTGAAATCATGGGTGGAGATAGATTCTGCCAGTGTTTTGACACTGTCCAGCAGTGCCGCCGGATAACTGACCAGCGCTACATGTGGCTTCATATTGTGTTTGTCGACAGCGGCTTTCAGTTCACTGATACCGGTCGCGCGGGTGGATACCAGCGGAATGACCGGGCAGCCGAGGCGCTCAGACAGTGCATCTATATCAATTTTGATATTCGATTTGTCGGCAATATCCAGCATGTTAAGTGCGACGATACACGGCACACCCAGCTCTAATAACTGAAGTGTAAG
The DNA here is from genome assembly GCF_001676155.1 of Morganella psychrotolerans. Lineage (GTDB taxonomy): Bacteria > Pseudomonadota > Gammaproteobacteria > Enterobacterales > Enterobacteriaceae > Morganella > Morganella psychrotolerans. The sequence continues at coordinate 115,861 of NZ_LZEW01000030.1, forward strand.
GTACAGATTTCGTTCAAGATTGGATGCATCGACAACATTAATCAGCATGTCCGCTTCACCACTGAGGATAAAGTGGCAGGCAATCTGTTCATCCAGAGAGGTTTGTTCAGAAATCGTGGTCAGCGAGTAAGTTCCGGGTAAATCCACCAGCTCAATTTTATGTTCCGGCGTGGTGAAGTAACCAATTTTCCGTTCTACCGTCACGCCGGCCCAGTTGCCGACGCGCTGCTTTGAACCGGTCAGCTGGTTAAACAGCGTGGTCTTCCCTGAATTGGGATTACCGATAAGTCCCAGGGTGAGTGCTTTCATAGTGTCGTATGCCAATCAATAAAAAACAGACCCTCCGGGGGCGGAGGGAAAAGACTGCGTCAGTGATAATGGTGCGGCGGATTATGCCGGTACATTATCAAGCGTGAGCAGCGCCAGATCTTTTTTCCTGAGCATCAGGTTGACGTGCCGGGTTTCGATTTGGATCGGATCACCCAGCGGAGCGCTGCGTATCACCCGGAAAACGGAACCGGGCAGCATGCCCAGTGACAATAATTTTTGACGGTAGGCCGGGCTGATTTGGTTGGAAAAGCCCAGGATTTTATAACTGTGTTGTGGCAAAAGTGTCATAAGGGCTCCCGTTAACCATACAAACTGAAATGATATTGAGAATAATTATCGCATGAACTATGAGTCAGGAAAATATCCCTTACAAATTTAATTGATACTGCAAATGCGAATCATAACCAACAATATTTTGTCTATTTAGCCCGAAAAGTGACCAGTGAAGTTTGATGTACGTCAAGATTTTCAGCGTATGAAGGAATTGAGAGCAGATATTTTACGTATGGATTTACGTTAGTAACATTTTTTTACGTCTGATTAACGCAATTCATGACTAAAGCGGCACCGGCACGGGCAGCCTGAGCTGCCGCGTGCGGTTATTGCGGGTAATTACTTACGTTTGCCAAATGCAGCAGACAGGGCATCGCCCATCATACTGTTACCGGCAGAGGTATCATTGCGGGCAGGACGGGACGTATTGCGCTTTTCATTGCGTTTTTCTGTCTGCGGTTTATCACTTGCCGCGCCCCGGCGGGTCATGGTTTCCGGCTCTTCATCCATGCGCATGGTCAGGGCAATGCGTTTGCGGGCGATATCCACATCCAGCACTTTGACACTGACAATATCCCCGGCTTTCACCACGGTATGCGGATCTTCCACAAAGCGGTTTGACAGCGACGAAATATGAACCAGACCATCCTGGTGCACGCCGATATCCACAAATGCCCCGAAATTAGTCACGTTGGTGACTGCACCTTCCAGAATCATACCCGGCGTCAGGTCATTCATGGTTTCAATGCCATCGGCAAACGTCGCTGTTTTAAATTCAGGGCGCGGGTCGTGCCCTGGTTTTTGCAGCTCTTTCAGGATATCAGTGATAGTCGGCACACCAAACTGTTCTGTAACAAACAGTTGCGGATTCAGGTCGCGCAGTGCATCACTGTTGCTCATCAGGTCACTGAGGGTTTTTTCGGTGGCGAGCAGGATTTTTTCCACCACCGGATACGCTTCCGGGTGAACCGTGGAGGCATCCAGTGCATTTTTTCCGCCGACAATGCGTAGGAATCCGGCACATTGTTCAAAGGCTTTCGGACCGAGACGCGCGACTTTCAGTAACTGTTTGCGATCAGCAAAACGGCCGTTTTCATCCCGCCAGTCCACAATATTCTGTGCGATCACTTTGCTCAGCCCGGCAACGCGGGTCAGCAGCGGAACAGAGGCGGTATTGAGATCGACGCCCACGGCGTTTACGCAGTCTTCCACCACGGCATCGAGTTTGCGGGCAAGCTGCGTCTGGCTGACATCATGCTGATACTGACCAACCCCGATAGATTTCGGGTCGATTTTCACCAGTTCTGCCAGCGGGTCCTGTAAACGGCGGGCGATAGAGACAGCGCCGCGCAGGGTGACATCCAGACCGGGAAATTCCAGTGCCGCCAGCTCTGATGCAGAATACACCGAGGCACCGGCTTCACTGACAATCACTTTCTGCCCTTTGACGCCCGGGAACTGAGCCTGTATATCGGCAAAGAAACGTTCTGTTTCGCGGGAAGCGGTTCCGTTACCGATAGCAACCAGCTCTACATTATATTTTATGCAAAGTGCGGCGGTTGCCGCTGCCGCTTTGGCAGCCTGACCGGTATGCGGATAAATAGTATCGGTTGCCAGCAGTTTACCGGTGGCATCCACCACCGCGACTTTGACACCGGTACGCAGACCCGGATCCAGCCCCATGGTGGCGCGCATTCCGGCAGGGGCGGCCATCAGCAGGTCACTGAGGTTGCGGGCGAACACATTGATGGCTTCATCTTCGGATTTCTCGCGCAGCGCAGACATCAGCTCGGTTTCCAGATGCAGCAGCACCTTCACCCGCCATGTCCAGCTTACAACTGCTTTGCGCCAGCCGTCAGCCGGGGCACTGTTAAAGCGGATACCCAGATGATCGCGGATAAGTTCTTCGCAGTAGCTCTCTTTCGGCGGCTCTTCACTTTGCGGGTCCGCATTCAGGGCAAGTTGTAAAATGCCCTCGTTGCGCCCGCGAAACATCGCGAGTGCGCGGTGAGACGGAACTTTGGCAATCGCTTCGTGATGATCAAAATAGTCGCTGAATTTTGCGCCTTCCGCTTCTTTACCGCTGATAACTTTTGATACCAGATGTGCATTGCGCCACAGGTAGTCGCGGACTTTACTCAGCAGACTTGCGTCTTCGGCAAAACGTTCCATCAGAATATAACGGGCGCCGTCCAGCGCGGCTTTGGTATCTGCCACGCCTTTTTCGCTGTCAGTAAAAGTAGCGGCAAGCGTTTCCGGGTCTTGTGACGGATTCTGCCACAGGCTGTCTGCCAGTGGTTCCAGCCCGGCTTCAATGGCAATTTGCCCGCGCGTGCGGCGTTTGGGCTTATAGGGCAGATAGAGGTCTTCCAGTTCCGTTTTACTGAGTGTGCCGTTGATAGCCGCCGACAGTTCCGGTGTCAGTTTGTCCTGATCGTCAATTGATTTGAGGATAGTCTGACGGCGATCATTGAGCTCGCGCAGATAACTGAGGCGGGTTTCCAACTGGCGTAATTGCGTATCATCCAGACCACCGGTAACTTCTTTCCGGTAACGGGAAATAAAGGGAACCGTGTTCCCCTCATCCAGCAAGGTAATAGCGGCAGTGACTTGTTTTGTCTGCGCATTCAGCTCACCGGCAATAATCTGACTCAGAGTGTCATTCATCATGATATTCTTTCTGCCTGCGATAAAGTGGCTTAAATAAAGTGACTTAAAAAAAGTCCGGGAAACAGTTATACGTGCTCAGAAAGGGAATTACCAGCCGCATAAAGGTAATATAAATGGATTACCCGTCATACTTCAGGATGCCCGGGCTTTGCTTGTCGCCTGCATGCATCCCGAATTATTTAGAGTATATGTGTGCCTGTTATCTTTCGTTAAAAGTATTTCGTATTACAATTTATTTAAATAATTTACTATTTGTTTAGGTAATATATGGCAAAAAGTAACCTCATTACCCGTATGGGATGGGATACACTGGATAAAGAGCTTAAATATCTCTGGAAAACGGAGCGTCCGCAGGTCACTCAGGCCGTGTCAGAAGCGGCTGCACAAGGGGATCGCTCTGAAAACGCTGAGTATATATACGGAAAAAAGCGTCTGCGTGAAATAGACCGGAGAATCCGTTTTCTTGCAAAACGTCTGGATAGTTTAAAGATAGTTGATCCTGATCCCCGCCAGGAAGGAAAGGTATTCTTCGGGGCGTGGGTCACGCTTGAAAATGATGATGAAGAAATTAAGACTTTTCGCATCGTAGGACCTGATGAGTTTTCACCGGCAAAGAAATGGATTTCTGTGGATTCCCCTGTGGCCCGGGCATTAATCGGCAAGCAGGCGGATGATGAAATAACAGTAATAACACCTGACGGCGAAGTAAATTACGTCGTTTTATCTATTCGGTATCAGCCCGTCACTGAATAAACGAAATAACCTGAGTATTTGTATGCAAAAACGAATCTGGAGAGTCAAACATGCAAGAAAGTTATAAGATCCTTGTCGTTGATGATGACATGCGCCTGCGTGCTCTGCTTGAGCGGTATCTGAGTGAGCAGGGCTTCCAGGTACGTACTGCGGCTAACGCGGAACAGATGGATCGCCTGCTGACGCGTGAGTCTATTCACCTTATCGTCCTTGATCTGATGTTACCGGGTGAAGATGGTTTATCCATTTGCCGCCGTCTGAGAAGTCAGAATAATCCGATCCCTATCATCATGGTGACGGCGAAAGGCGAAGAAGTTGACCGTATCGTCGGTCTGGAAATCGGCGCGGATGATTACATTCCCAAGCCGTTTAACCCGCGTGAATTATTAGCCCGTATCCGTGCGGTGCTGCGTCGTCAGGCAAATGAACTGCCGGGTGCGCCGTCGCAGGATGATGCGGTTATTCAGTTTGGTAAGTTTAAACTGAACCTCGGTACGCGTGAAATGTTCCACGATGACGAGAATATGCCGCTGACCAGCGGGGAATTCGCGGTTCTGAAAGTGCTGGTTTCACATCCGCGTGAGCCACTGTCCCGTGACAAACTGATGAGTCTGGCGCGTGGTCGTGAGTACAGTGCGATGGAGCGTTCAATCGATGTGCAGATTTCCCGTCTGCGCCGCATGATTGAAGAAGATCCGACGCATCCGCGCTATATCCAGACGGTATGGGGATTGGGTTACGTCTTTGTACCGGACGGCAACAGTAAGCCATGAAGCGGCTCCGGTTCTCCCCCAGGAGCACCTTTTCGCGCTCACTGTTTTTAGTCATTTTTCTGTTGTTTGCAACATTGACAACAAGTTATCTGGCGGTTGTGAACTTCATTGTAATGCCGAGCCTGCAACAGTTTAACCGGGTTCTGGCGTATGAAGTCCGCACACTGATGAGCGAAAAAATGGTGCTGAAGGACGGAACCGTTGTCCGTGTTTCCCCGGCATTGCGTAAGAAAATTTATGAAGAGCTGGGGATCACCTTTTTTACTGAACAAGAAGCCGATGATGCCGGGTTGCGCTGGGCGCGTCATTTTGAGTCGCTCAGCGGGCAGATGAGCCATTATCTGGGAGGGTATGCGGATGTCAGGCTGGAAATTAACCGGGATTACCCGGTACTGTGGCTGAATTCGTATATTTCACCGGATGTGTGGGTGCGGGTTCCGCTGACTGAAATTGGTCAGGATCAGTTCTCGCCGGTTTTCCGTTATATTTTTGCTTTTCTGCTGTTTGTGTTTGCCGGCGTCTGGGTATTTATCCGTTATCAGAACCGCCCGCTCACTGAACTGGAATCGGCAGCCCGGCAAATGGGCACCGGCGGGCCACAGACAACGGTACGCGAAGCAGGTGCCGCAGAGGTGCGCTCAGTGATCCGCTCGTTTAATCAGATGTCGCGGGACATTAAAATGCTGGATCAGGATCGCACCGTTCTGATGGCCGGTGTGAGTCATGATTTGCGTACTCCGCTGACCCGTATCCGCCTGGCAACAGAAATGATGGGTCCGGCGGATGAGTATCTGGCGGAGTCCATTAATCATGACATTGAAGAGTGTGATGCTATCATCGAACAGTTTATGGCCTATCTGCGGACCGGTCAGGAAATGGAGATGGCACAGCTTGAGCTGACCGGCATTCTCAATGAAGTCATCGGTGCGCAAAGCAGTGCTGAGTATGAAATTCACAATGATGTTACGCAAAAGCCGGTGTATGTCACCGGAAATGCTATCGCGGTCAAGCGTGCGCTGGGCAACATGCTGGTGAATGCCTCGCGCTATGGTAACGGGTGGATCCGTGTTACCAGCGGCAAAGATGACCATTTCGCCTGGTTCCAGGTGGAAGATGACGGCAGTGGCATTGATGAAGCGGATATTCCGAATCTGTTCCAGCCGTTTGTTCAGGGTGAAAAAGCGCGCAGTAACAAGGGAACCGGTCTGGGGCTGGCAATTTTGCGGCGTATCGTTGATGCGCATGACGGTAAAATTGAGGTCGGGCGCAGTCAGCGTGGCGGGTTCCGTATCCGGGTTCTGCTGGCACTGCCGGATGACAGAGACGACTGAGATAACTGAGAAATATGACAATGGAATGTCATTTTCATTTTACTGTCACACATGCCTGTAATAACCCGTTTTTACGGGTTTTTTGCATTTTAATTGTTGTATATCAATCTGTTATTTGTCTTTGCAGTGATGCCCGCCCGGGCGCTGATATCCTGTTTTGTGCACCCGCGCGCCGGTGATGTCATAAAACTGTCACATAACCTACATATTATTGTCACCAGTTTGACCTATTTTCCCTCATGTTCCGACGTTAATCAGACACAACATTTATGTCATTATCTAAAATCCCGTCAGGAGGGATCATGAAACCGATGCGTACCGCAGTAGCCACTGTTATGGCAGCGACACTTTCTCTCTCTGCATTTTCTGCATTTGCCGCGACCAGTCTTACCGGGGCGGGTGCAACATTCCCGGCACCGGTATACGCGCAGTGGGCTGATACTTATCAGAAAGAAACAGGCAATAAAGTTAACTATCAGGGAATTGGTTCATCTGGTGGTGTGAAACAGATTGTGGCAAATACAGTTGATTTCGGGGCGTCAGATGCGCCGTTATCCGAAGAGAAACTCGCCGCAGATAATTTATTCCAGTTCCCGACCGTTATCGGCGGTGTGGTGCTGGCCGTCAACCTGCCGGGACTGAAGTCCGGTGAGCTGGTATTAGACGGCAAAACCCTCGGTGATATCTACCTGGGTAATATTAAAAAATGGAATGACCCGGCAATCACCAAACTGAACCCGAACGTTAAACTGCCGGATCAGAATATTGCTGTTGTCCGCCGTGCGGATGGTTCCGGTACGTCTTTTGTCTTCACCAGCTATCTGGCGAAAGTCAGCCCTGACTGGAAAGAAAAAGTCGGTGCAGGCTCCACCGTAAACTGGCCGGTTGGTCTGGGTGGTAAAGGTAACGACGGTATCGCCGCCTTTGTTCAGCGTCTGCCCGGCTCAATCGGGTATGTGGAATACGCATACGCGAAACAGAATAAACTGGCTTACACCAAACTGATTTCTGCAGACGGCGAAGCGGTTTCCCCGAGCGGCGAAAGCTTCAGTAATGCAGCGCGTAAAGCAGAGTGGTCGAAGAGCTTTGCTCAGGATCTGACTAACCAGTCGGGTGCGAATGCATGGCCGATTTCATCCACCACGTTCATCCTGGTTCACACCAGCCAGAAAGACGCAGAAAAAGGTCAGGAAATCCTGAAATTCTTTGACTGGGCTTATAAGAACGGCGGCACACAAGCAGAGAAACTCGATTATGCAGTCCTGCCGCAGGAAGTGATTGAACAAGTCCGTGCAGCATGGAAAACCAGTGTTAAAGACAGCAGCGGTAAACCACTGTATTAATACAGTGGATAACGGAAATACAGCAATCTATCAGTAATTGATCCCTCGGTTGCGGGGGATCAGTGTAAAAACGGAAGCGACTATGGCCGAACTTAAAACGGCAATGAAACCACCCGGAAAGCGCGGCGACCAAATCTTCAGTGCCCTGGTAAAACTGGCGGCGCTGATTACGCTATTGCTGCTGGGCGGAATTATCATTTCACTGATCATTGCATCATGGCCCAGCATTGAGAAATTCGGTCTGGGATTTTTATGGAACAAAGAGTGGAACCCGCCGGCAGAAGAGTACGGGGCGCTGGTACCGATTTACGGCACCATTGTCACCTCCGTGATTGCACTGCTGATTGCGGTTCCCGTCAGTTTCGGGATAGCGCTGTTCCTGACTGAACTTGCGCCGAAATGGCTGCGCCGCCCGCTGGGTATCGCAATTGAGCTGCTGGCAGCTATTCCGAGTATTGTTTACGGCATGTGGGGATTGTTTGTCTTTGCTCCGCTCTTTGCCACCTATTTCCAGCAGCCGGTCGGTGATGTGATGTCGAGCATCCCGATTGTCGGTGAGCTGTTTTCCGGTCCTGCGTTTGGTATCGGTATTCTTGCGGCGGGTGTTATTCTCGCCATTATGATCATCCCGTATATCGCGTCAGTCATGCGTGATGTGTTCGAACAGACACCGGTGATGATGAAAGAATCCGCTTACGGCATAGGTTGTACGACGTGGGAAGTTATCCGGCGCATTGTTCTGCCCTATACCCGCAATGGTGTGATCGGCGGTGTGATGCTGGGTCTGGGACGCGCGCTGGGTGAAACCATGGCAGTTACCTTTATCATCGGTAATACGTATCAGCTGGACAGCGTTTCGCTTTATATGCCGGGCAACAGTATTACCTCGGCGCTGGCAAATGAATTCGCCGAAGCGGAATCCGGGCTGCATACTGCGGCGCTGATGGAGTTGGGGCTGATCCTGTTTGTCATCACCTTTATCGTCCTCGCTATCTCCAAATTTATGGTGATGCGGCTGAATAAGAATGAGGGGCGCTAGAATGGCTGAGATGGATATTCAACAACCAAAAGTAGATCTGAAAGCGCGTGAAAAACGCCAGCACTGGCGGCGTCAGAAGAACCGGGTTGCCTTGTTCCTGTCTGTATCCACCATGGCGTTCGGGCTGTTCTGGTTAATCTGGATCCTGTTCTCCACAGTGACAAAAGGCATGGACGGTATGTCTCTTGCGCTGTTCACTGAAATGACACCGCCGCCGAATACAGAAGGCGGTGGTCTGGCAAACGCCATTGTCGGGAGTGGATTACTGATCCTGTGGGCGACCGTGATTGGTACGCCGCTGGGTATTCTGGCGGGGATTTATCTGGCGGAGTACGGCCGCCGTTCCTGGCTGGCGGAAACCACCCGGTTTATTAATGATATTTTATTATCTGCGCCATCCATTGTGGTCGGGCTGTTTGTTTACACCATTGTGGTGATGCAGATGCAGCACTTCTCCGGCTGGGCAGGTGTTATCGCGCTGGCACTGTTGCAAATCCCGATTGTTATCCGGACAACAGAAAATATGCTGCGCCTTGTACCGGACAGCCTGCGTGAAGCGGCGTATGCCCTGGGTACACCAAAATGGAAAATGATTTCGGCAATCACCCTGAAAGCCTCTGTCTCCGGGATTATCACCGGGGTGCTGCTGGCGATTGCCCGTATTGCCGGTGAAACCGCGCCGCTGCTCTTTACCTCCCTCTCCAACCAGTTCTGGAGTACGGATCTGATGCAGCCGATTGCCAACCTGCCGGTGACCATCTTTAAATTTGCCATGAGCCCGTTTGCCGAGTGGCAGAGCCTCGCATGGGCGGGTGTTCTGCTGATAACCTTGTGTGTACTGTTAATTAATATCGTGGCGCGTGTGCTGTTTGCTAAGAAAGCGCACTGATTGAATGATGACGGAATAATGAGAGAGAGTCATGAGTAAAATTCAAGACGTAACTGAAAACAAAATCCGGGTCCGCGATCTGAACTTCTATTACGGTCAGTTCCACGCGCTGAAAAACATCTCGCTGGATATTGAAAAAAATAAAGTAACGGCTTTTATCGGGCCGTCGGGTTGCGGAAAATCGACCTTACTGCGCACCTTTAATAAAATGTATGCACTGTATAATGAGCAGCGTGCAGAAGGCGAAATCCTGCTTGATGGCACCAATATCCTGACAGATAAACAGGATATCGCGTTATTACGCGCCAAAGTCGGGATGGTATTCCAGAAGCCGACGCCGTTCCCGATGTCGATTTATGACAATATCGCGTTTGGTGTCCGTCTGTTTGAAAAACTGCCGCGCGCCGAAATGGATGAGCGCGTACAGTGGGCGCTGACCAAAGCGGCGCTGTGGAATGAAACCAAGGATAAACTGCACCAGAGCGGCTACAGTTTATCCGGCGGTCAGCAGCAGCGTTTGTGTATCGCGCGCGGTATTGCTATCCGTCCGGAAGTGCTGTTACTGGATGAGCCGTGCTCTGCACTCGACCCTATTTCCACCGGGCGCATCGAAGAGCTTATCAGCGAACTGAAATCTGATTATACCGTGGTTATCGTGACCCATAACATGCAGCAGGCGGCGCGTTGCTCTGACCATACTGCATTTATGTATCTGGGCGAACTGATTGAATTCAGTAATACCGATACACTGTTTACCACACCGGGCAAGAAACAAACTGAAGATTACATCACCGGTCGTTATGGCTGATGCGGAGACAATCATGGAAAATCTGAATCACAATAAACATATTTCCGGGCAGTTTAATGCCGAATTAGAACACATCCGCACTGAAATGATGACCATGGGCGGGCTGGTGGAAGAGCAGCTCAGCAAAGCGATTACAGCGATGCACCATCAGGACGAAGATCTGGCGCGGGAAGTGATCGCCGGTGACAAAGAAGTCAATATGATGGAAGTTGCCATCGATGAGGCCTGTGTCCGCATCATTGCCAAGCGCCAGCCGACTGCCAGTGATCTGCGCCTGATTATGGCGATTTCCAAGACTATTGCGGAGCTGGAGCGTATTGGTGATGTCGGTGATAAAATCGCCAAAACCGCACTGGAAAAATTTTCACAGCAGCATCAGCCGTTGCTGGTCAGCCTGGAATCACTCGGACGCCATGCCATTCAGATGCTGCATGATGTGCTTGATGCGTTTGCCCGCATGGATATCCAGGAAGCCATCCGTATCTACCGGGAAGACGAGAAAATTGACCAGGAATATGAAGGTATTGTCCGCCAGCTTATGACATACATGATGGAAGATCCGCGCACTATCCCGAGTGTGCTGACCGCACTGTTCTGTGCGCGTTCTATCGAGCGTATCGGCGACCGTTGTCAGAATATCTGCGAATTTATCTTCTATTATGTGAAGGGACAGGATTTCCGTCACGTCAAAGGGGATGATGTGGAGCGTATTTTGCTGGGCGAGCATGTGATTGAAGTGGCTGCGAACAGTAATGGTAGTAATGGTGATATTGGTAATAAAGACGAATCAAAATAAATTACTGCGTTTCCATCTGAATAACAAAACCGCCGGTCAGTGAATATGACCGGCGGTTTTATTTTGTCCGGCATCATGTGGTGAATTATTCATCCACAAGAGAGAATAACTATTAAGACGTTATATGCCTTTTGGTTATAAGTCTTGTATTTGTTGCGGAAATTATATGGTTCATCCCCCGTTAGAACAATTAGTTATAGAATTATTCTTTCTTAGTATTTCAGGAACTAAGCAGGAGTTGATAGCGTGAGAGTGTGATTTACACTAATTGACGTTATCTCAGACTGATTCAGGGGTGTGTATGAAACCGACCAATTTTGTTCCGGCACTGCTTGCCGGTTTAGCATTAGTAAGTGGTGCCGCGCAGGCTGACAAGCTTGATGACATTCAGAAAGCCGGTGTTATCCGCATTTCGGTTTTTGACAGCAACCCGCCATTCGGATTTATTGATCCGCAGACTAAAAAACTTGCCGGTTATGATGTGGATATCGCACAGGCGGTAGCAGATGACTTAGGTGTGAAACTCGAACTTCGCCCGACTAACCCGGCAAACCGCATTCCGCTGCTGGTGTCCGGCAAAGTGGATTTAATCGGTGCTAACTTTACTATCACCGATGAGCGCGCCAAACAGGTGGATTTCTCTATTCCTGATTTCCAGACCGGACAAAAATTTATTGCCCGCAAAGGTGTGCTGAAAACGCCTGATGATGTAGCAAAACTGCGTATCGGTGCGGATAAAGGCACGGTTCAGGAAGTGACTCTGCGGGAGAAATTCCCGGGCACAAAAGTCATCTCTTATGATGATACGCCGCTGGCATTTGCAGCACTGCGTAATGGTAACGTAGATGCTATCACGCAGGATGATGCCAAACTGGTCGGGTTGCTGGGCAACCTGCCGGACGCGGTTAAAGCAGAGTTTGAACTCTCTCCGTTCAGCCTGACCCGTGAATACCAGGCGCTGGCAGCACCAAAAGGGGAAGCCCGTCTGGTGGAAGCCGTGAACAAAACACTGACAAAACTGGAAAGTGACGGCAAATCACAGCAGATTTATAACCAGTGGTTTGGTCCCGGCACCAAAGCAGAACAGCCACGCGGTGACTTTAAATTTGGTCCGCTGGAAAACCAGCAAAAATAAGAGTGTAGTTGCATATAATGAAGCCTCACCCCGGTGAGGCTTCAGGCGTTTTTTGTAACCTGCACCACAGAATGATGATGGGGATATCGGATGTTTGAGCAATTTATAAGTACGCACTTACTTGCTCCGGAATACCTGGGCTGGCTTGGGCAAGGGTTTGTAATCACACTCCTTATCTCATTCTGGACGATTCTGGCAGCCACATTACTGGGCTTTTTGCTGGTGGCAGGGCGGGACAGTCCGATGTTTCTGATCCGTTGGTTAGTCAGTGCTTACACCAGTGTGTTCCGTAATACGCCGCTGCTGGTTCAGCTCTTTTTCTGGTATTTCGCCTCCGGCGAAATTTTACCGCAGGTGCTGAGAATCTGGCTGAATACCCCTCACGAAATTGAATTTTCCGGATTGACGCTTGCGTGGCCATCCTTTGAATTTATCGCCGGCTGGTTCGGGCTGACCCTCTATTCTGCTCCCTTTATTGCGGAAGAACTGCGGGCGGGGATCGCGGGCACCGGACGTCAGCAAAAATCAGCCGCACTCGCACTGGGGCTGACGCCATGGCAGTCGATGCGTTATGTGATATTGCCGCAGGCGGTAAAAATTGCCATGCCGCCACTGCTCGGGCAATACATGAATGTGGTGAAAAACTCATCACTGACGATGGCGATTGGTGTGGCGGAGCTGTCATATGCATCGCGTCAGGTGGAAAGCCAGACTTTACAAACCTTTGAAGCCTTCGGGGTGGCGACCGTGTTGTATATCTTCACTATTGCACTGATGGAAGCCTTCGGGCAGTGGCGGACACAACGGGCAATTGCTCAGGAGCATTAAGATGGACTTCACGGTTATTCAGGAAAACTGGGAATATCTGCTGTTCGGCACATTCCCTGATGGTCCGCTGGAAGGCGCGGCACTGACACTGGTGATCAGCTTGATCGCAGGCGCTATTTCGGTGGTATTCGGGATCATCGGTGGTGTGATGCTGGCGATGCTGCGGGGCTGGTGGGTAAACCTGTTTGCGGCATTTCTCGGGTTTTTCCGCGCTATTCCCGTCATTATGCTGATTTTTTGGGTCTATTTCCTGCTGCCGATAGCCTTTGGTGTGGATGTACCTGAAATCACCACGGTTGTGTGTGCGCTGGCACTGATCACCTCGGCGTATATTGCGCACGGCGTCAAAGCCGGCATTCTGGCTATCGGCAGAGGTCAGTGGCAGGCAGGGATGTCGCTCGGTCTGGGGCGCTGGGCAGTGTTGTGGCATATCGTCCTGCCGCAGGCACTGCGGATGATGATCCCATCCTTTATTAATCAGTGGATTGCGCTGATTAAAGATACCTCGCTGGCGTATATTGTCGGCGTGGGGGAACTCTCTTTTCTTGCGACACAGGTCAATAACCGCAGCATGGTCTATCCGCTGGAGATTTTCCTGTTTGTGGCATTTATCTATTTTGTGATGTGCTTTGGTCTGGAGTTAAGCGCTAATGCGCTGATGCGACGCTGGTCATTACAGCGGCAGCCGCAGCAATCCTGGTTCTCGCGTCTGACAGGGTATCGCAGGTTGAAAACGGCGGTTTTGCCGGAGAAACAATCTCACTCCGTTACCTGTTTGCCTTAAATTTGATCAGCGACAATCCCGGTCCGGATAAATGCCGGGATTTTCTTCCTCTATATACCCAACGTCATTCAAGATGCAGGCAGGCGACAAGGGAAGACAGACGGGGAGCATACATTAGTATGTGACCCGGCTGGCTGCCCGTAGTCAACGAACCTGCGGTTTGAATGAATAAGGGTAGAACGCAAACGTTTCCTTTTTTTAAAACGATGAGGTAGAATAAGCCGAAAAAAATAAATTTCCGGGACTCCTTACTCATGACTACTCCGACCTCCGGCACTGATCCTCATCAGAGCCTGCTCCAGCGCGTGTTTAAATTACAGGAACACGGCACAACTGTCCGCACTGAAATCATTGCCGGGCTGACCACATTCCTCACCATGGTGTATATCATCTTCGTTAACCCGCAAATTCTCTCTTTTGCCGGGATGGATATCAAAGCCGTATTTGTCACCACCTGTCTGATCGCTGCTATCGGCAGTATCGGCATGGGATTATTTGCTAATCTGCCGGTTGCTGTCGCACCTGCGATGGGGCTGAATGCCTTTTTCGCCTTTGTGGTGGTCGGCGCGATGCATTATTCATGGGAAGTGGCGATGGGTGCCATTTTCTGGGGCGCGGTCGGGTTATTTATCCTGACGTTACTGCGTATCCGTTACTGGCTGATTGCCCATATCCCGCTGAGTCTGCGCGTGGGGATCACCAGCGGTATCGGGCTGTTTATTGCCATGATGGGGCTGAAAAACGCCGGTATTATTGTGGCGAATCCGGACACACTGGTCGCCGTCGGTAATTTCACCTCGCACAGTGTTCTGCTGGGGTCGCTGGGCTTCTTTATTATCGCCATTCTGGCGGCACGTAATATCCATGCCGCAGTATTAGTGTCGATTGTGGTGACAACCGTTGCCGGGCTTCTCCTCGGTGATGTCACGTACCAGGGTGTGTTTGATATGCCGCCGAGCATGATGACGGTTGTCGGCCATGTCGATATTATGGGTGCGCTGGATTTATCCCTCGCCGGTATTATTTTTTCCTTCATGCTGGTAAACCTGTTTGACTCCTCCGGCACACTGATTGGTGTGACAGACAAAGCCGGGCTGTCTGATGAAAGAGGGCGCTTCCCGAATATGAAAAAAGCGCTCTATGTTGACAGTATCAGCTCAGTGGCAGGCTCTGCGATGGGGACATCATCCGTCACTGCATTTATCGAAAGTACCTCTGGGGTTTCTGTCGGCGGGCGTACCGGGCTTACTGCGATTGTGGTTGGCTTGTTGTTCCTGGCGGCTATCTTTGTTTCGCCGCTGGCCGCCATGGTGCCGGGTTATGCAACTGCCGGGGCGCTTATTTATGTCGGCGTGTTAATGACATCGAGCCTGGTGCGCGTGAACTGGAACGACCTGACAGAATCTGTGCCGGCATTTGTGACCGCTGTGATGATGCCGTTCAGTTTTTCTATCACAGAAGGGATTGCATTAGGTTTTATCGCCTACTGCGCGATGAAACTGGGCTCCGGGCGCTGGCGTGAACTGAACCTGTGCGTGATTATTGTTTCGCTGATGTTTATTCTGAAGATGGTGTTTGTTGACGCTGCCTGATACCGGCAACAATGTGACTTAAATACAGCGATATAAAAAAGCCGCGTGATGATAATTCACGCGGCTTTTGTTTTCTGCGGCGGCTTGTTTATGGTACCGGTTTATTGTCCCGGCGGAACAATTGCGAGGCAAACTACCCGCTCTTTTGCGCCTGCCTGTGGCTGATAAATAACCTGTCTGCGCTGCGTGATCATCAGATCAGGCCAGTCTTCCAGTGCATTGATAAAGGATTCATCCGCACAGGTATGACCGACTTTTCCGACCAGCAATGCGCCATCGCGGCGGATATCATCACGGGTAACATGCAGGTTATAGATGTTGGTGGCGCGGTAAATATGACCGTGTTCGTTGATCCACGGCTGGATAGTTTCCGGCTGATGTTTGCCGTAAAAGGTTACCCATTCATGCAGGTATTCACCACCTGTATATTTCAGCGGATGACCTGTTTCTTTCTCCCACCAGCTTTCGGCTTCGGTAGTGAAGGTTTTCAGTCCGGTGTTTTTTTGTCCCGCGCCTTTGATATCAAAGCTCATTACCGCTGCATATCCCGTCAGAATAACAACGGCGAATATCATCAGGGCATTCATGATATTTTTCAGCGGGCGGGTTGGCGCCGTGGTAACTGAGCAGATCAGCGCCGGGATACTCAGCAGCACAAAGGGCTGTAACCACTCCGTGATCCGTCCGCCTTTATGAAAGGTAAACCAGACCCAGATAAAAATCAGAGGTGCCAGAATAGTGATATTGACCAGGCGCACAGCCTGATTTTTTGACCATCCGAAACCACCGCTTTTGAGTTTAATAATCCCCGCGATAATAATCAGCGGATAAAATATCATCACCAGCGACCCGGTCGTTTTCAGGGTAAATCCGGTTTCTATCTGTGAATCAACCCATTTAAAGGCAGCGAAATCATTATTTATCAGCCACATGATGTTCGGGATAACCAGTGCTGCCCAGAGTACGATAGCGGCATAAAACCAGGGGGAACGGTAGCTTTCACGGACTTTCGGCACAAACAGGGAGAACAGGAACACCATACCGACCAGTGCCAGTGTGGAGTATTTTCCCATGGTTGCCAGCCCGGAGCACAGGGCAAACCCTATCCACCATACCGGATTATCATAAACGGCGCGGACAAAAAAGAAGAGCACCCACGGCCAGAATGTCACCAGGATATAGTTGTCGTTATATGGGATCACATCAAAATTAACTATCCCCGACAGGTTCAGTGACAGCAGTGCCAGCCATGCATAATCAAGACGCTGCGTGATACGGTACGTCAGATGCCAGACACCTGCCATCCCGGCACCGATCCCCGTAAAATGAATAAAATACCAGTAAAAATCAGCAGGGATCTGATCCGGAAAGGCAATCACCGGATACATCATCATACCGACCAGCCACGGATTTTTCGGCGACCCCCATTCACCGTTTTTTCCCCAGTTGAGCGCCTCGACGGCATCATAAGGGACGGTCGGATCTAAATACCAGCTGACCATAATCCAGAGTGCGGTATAACTCACTATCCAAAACCACAGGGGGCGGCGCGATGTTTGTTGTGAAAAATGCATAATTCTATATCTTGTCTGAAATAAGGGTGGTAACCCATCACACCGTTCCCGGCGAAATGATGGATCGTTTTGACGAAAATCAGGGTAAACTAGTCGTCAGCGAATAATTGTCATGGGCTCAGGTAAAAACGCACCATGAATATACCCTTATTCATTCAAACTACAGGTTCGTTGGCCGCACTCAGCCAGCCGGGTCACATACTTATGTATGCTCCCCGCCTGTCTTCCCTTGCCGCCTGCCTGCATCTTGAATGACGTTGGGTATCGTATCGTTTTGTACTGTTCATTCATTTTATGAATGCTAACACATATTAATTTGTTATTTTTTTAAGCGAGTAAGATATATGGCCGCTATTCAGAAAAAAACCAGCCCGGTCACGGACAACGAAAAAAAAGCCGTGAAGAGCTCAACACGGAAGGCCGTGAACGTAAGCAGCAGAAAAAGCATCGCGGTAATCCATCCGGTGCCCGCCAGCAGGATAATACCCGCAAAGGTGGTCGTGGTACGGATAATGCCGTAGCTGATCCACGTATCGGCAGTAAAAAACCGGTTCCGCTTATCGTTGAAGCTAAAACGTCTGCCAAATCTGCTGTTAAAAAACCGGCTGAACCGGCAAAAATCAAATTATCGCCTCAGGATGAGCTGACAAAACTCGAGAACGACGAGCGCCTCGATGCGTTACTGTTACGTCTTGAGCAGGACGAAACCCTGAATGCAGATGAAAACGCCTATGTGGATACCATGCTGGAACGCATTGATACCCTGATGGCAGAGCTCGGTATTTCTCTTGATGAAGATGATGACGAAGAGAAAACCGATGACATCATGCAGCTCCTGAAAGGACGCTGATCCGTTATTGCGATTATTAGCATCGCGTAACGAATGCAATACAGTATTAGTTAATAACCGGAACGGCAGATCTTTTTGCTGTTCCGGTTTTCATTTAAGCCTACGCGGGACCTGCATTGTTTGCCTTAATAGCGGATTAAGAGCTTCCGTGAGGGCGGTTATTTGCAATATAACCCCTATTTTTATGTGACGTGAACAGCAGATATATTACTGAAAATAATAAATAATTTAGGTTAACAATATAGCATCATACTGATAATGCCTTTTCCGGAGGAATGAATGAGTGGCTCTGAAAGTAAACCTGACGGGCACAGTCGCTTTATCCGCTATCTGGGCTGGATTGCCACGTTTACTGCATTTTGTATGTATGTCTCTTATATTCCTCAGATTATCGATAACCTTGACGGACACAAAACCTCGCCGTTACAGCCTCTGGCAGCTGCATTTAACTGCACCTTGTGGGTTATCTACGGTATAAAAGTGAAAGACCTGCCGGTGGCAATCGCTAATGCGCCGGGTGTGCTTTTTGGTTTGGTGGCAGCCCTCACTGCACTGTAATGGTGCAATGATAATCAGGTGGCTTGTTGTGCTGTGATATGAATCAGCGGGCGGATCCGATAAACTGTGTGATTAAGTGAGTCCGTCACAGAGCGGAAAACACATTGATGTGATTTTTTAAGGCGAAGCAAAGGGGAGAGCATG
Organism: Morganella psychrotolerans; assembly: GCF_001676155.1. Taxonomy (GTDB): domain Bacteria; phylum Pseudomonadota; class Gammaproteobacteria; order Enterobacterales; family Enterobacteriaceae; genus Morganella; species Morganella psychrotolerans. The sequence goes on from NZ_LZEW01000030.1 coordinate 134,331, forward strand.
TCCGACGCGATCATCTGGGATCTGCCATTGATCCAGAAATATAACTATTCCGGCCCGCGATACACGTCGTATCCCACTGCGCTGGAGTTTAACCAGCAATACAGTGACGGTGATTTTCTCGCCTCGGCAAACCGCTACCCTCAGCGCCCGCTGTCGTTATATGTGCATATTCCGTTCTGCCATAAGCTCTGTTATTTCTGCGGTTGTAATAAATTAGTCACTCGGCAGAAACATAAAGCGGATGAATACCTGACAATACTGGAAAAAGAGATAGCGGCCCGCGCAGCACTGTTTGCCGGACGTGACGTGCATCAGATGCACTGGGGCGGCGGTACGCCAACCTATCTTGATAAAGCACAGATAAGCCGCCTGACCGGTATGCTGCGCCGGTATTTTCATTTTACGGATAATGCCGAACTCTCGATTGAAATCGATCCGCGTGAAATTGAATTGGATGTTATCGACCATCTGCGTGCAGAAGGCTTTAATCGTCTGAGCATGGGCGTGCAGGATTTTAATAAAGAGGTTCAGCGCCTGGTCAACCGCGAGCAGGACGAAGCCACTATTTTCGCTCTGGTAGAGCGCGCCCGCGCGACCGGGTTTGACTCCGTCAGTATTGACCTGATTTATGGTTTACCTAAACAGACCCCGGAAAGTTTTGCATTCACTCTGCAACGGGTGGCAGAACTGTCCCCGGATCGCCTGAGTGTCTTTAACTATGCACACCTGCCGAATCTGTTTGCTGCCCAGCGGAAAATTAAAGATGAAGATTTACCGTCTGCGGAGCAGAAACTGATTATTTTGCAACAGACCATTGAAAGCCTGACCGGCAGCGGTTATCAGTTTATCGGAATGGATCATTTTGCCAAACCGGAAGATGAGCTGGCGATTGCGCAGAATAAAGGAATTTTGCACCGCAACTTCCAGGGCTATACCACGCATGAAGAGTGTGATTTGCTCGGCTTTGGCGTGTCGGCAATCAGTATGCTGGGTGACCATTACGCGCAAAACCAGAAAGACCTGAAAACGTATTATGCACAGGTGGAAGAGGGCGGAAACGCGCTGTGGCGCGGTTTAGTGCTGACAGACGAAGATTGCCTGCGCCGTGATGTGATCAAGGCGCTGATTTGTAATTTCCGCCTGGACTATTCAGAGATTGAATCTCTGTATAATCTCGATTTTAAAGTCCATTTCGCCGAAGATTTACAATTATTAAAGCCGATGGCGGATGACGGTATGGTGGAAATCCGGGATAACGCCCTGGTAGTCACACCGCGCGGGCGTTTGCTTATCCGCAATATCTGTATGTGTTTTGATACTTATCTGCGTAATCAGATGCGCCAGCGTCAATTCTCCCGCGTTATCTGAGACGCGTCCGGGGTTGATGTGATGTCATCAATCCCGGCCTCTTTCAGTTTTCTTGTCAGTGTATTTCGTCCCCAGCCCAGTAACCGGGCTGCATCCTGCTTATGGCCGCTGCTGTGATTCAGTGCGCATTGCAGCAGTGTGCGTTCAAACAGCGGCAGTGCTTCTGTCAGCAGATCTGTTTTCCCCGCGCGCAGTTGCGCATCCGCCCACAGCGCCAGTTGCTTATCCCATGACTGTGTTTGTGTATAATTTATGGTGTCATAATGAATCGCGCCATTATTTATCTGACCGGTACCGGACATGGCGGTCAGATCTGAGGGCAAATCCTGCGGCAATACTTCCTGGGTGGCGGACATCACTGTCAGCCAGCGGCACACATTTTCCAGCTGACGGACATTTCCGGACCAGGGCAGATGCATCAGCAGGTTTTCGGTATCCGGATGCAGCGTTTTTGTCTCTGTTCCTAACTCTTTTGCTGTTTTTTGCAGAAAATGACGGGTAAGGCGCGGAATGTCACCGGCGCGTTCCCGCAGCGGCGGCAACTGTACACGGATAACATTCAGGCGGTGGAACAGATCTTCACGGAATTTCCCGTCTGTCACCAGGCGTTCCAGATCCTGATGCGTTGCGGCAATAATACGGACATCCACCCGCACCGGCGCATAACCGCCGACACGGTAAAACTGACCTTCCGCCAGCACCCGCAACAGCCGGGTCTGAATATCCAGCGGCATATCACCAATCTCATCGAGAAACAGTGAGCCGCCGTCAGCCTGCTCAAAACGTCCCTGACGAACCTGGTTTGCCCCTGTAAATGCGCCTTTCTCATGCCCGAACAGTTCGGATTCTATTAAGTCTTTTGGGATAGCGGCCATATTCAGGGCAATAAACGGCGCACCTGCCCGCGGGCTGTGGCGGTGCAGCGCATGAGCAACCAGCTCTTTTCCGGTTCCGGATTCGCCGTTGATAAGCACACTGATTGAGGAACGGGACAGCCTGCCGATAACCCGGTAAACCTCCTGCATCGCCGGGGATTCGCCGATAATATCAGACACCGGATCTGCCGGTTCTTCGCGGCGGGATGGCTGATGTTGTCCGCGGTGATGCTCCAGCGCACGGGCAACCAGCGCCACGGCATCGTCGATATCAAACGGCTTGGGCAGATAATCAAATGCTCCCCGCTGGTAAGCATTGACGGCGGCATCCAAATCAGAATGGGCGGTCATAATAATCACCGGTAACAACGGGTTATGTTGTTTAATCGCAGAGAGAAGAGAAAAACCGTCCATACCCGGCATCCGGATATCGGAGATAAGAACATCCGGTGACGCGTTCTCCAGTGCGGTAAGCGCGCTTTCACCGCTGTCAAAACAGACACATGCATAGCCCGCACCACTCAGTGCGCGCTCCAGTACCCAACGGATCGCACTGTCATCATCGACGACCCAAATTTTTCCCGGTTGCATGTGAACCTCCCCTGATAAATGCAGTTACTGACGGATTGGCAGATAAAGTGAAAATAAGGTGTGACCCGGCCAACTGGTAAATTCTATCTTGCCGTGGTGTTGATCGGTCAGACTCCGGGCAATGGACAGCCCCAGACCGGAGCCGCCTTCACGCCCGCTGACCATCGGGTAAAACAGAGTATCTCTGATGTGTGCCGGAATGCCCGGTCCGTTATCTTCAATATCAATACGTGCTGCCAGCCGGTAGCGTTCACCGTGCAGCGTTACCTGAAATGCAGTACGGGTGCGCAATGTGATGGTTCCGCCCGGGGTTTTCACGGCTTCCAGGGCATTACGCATGATATTGAGGACAACCTGCTCGATCTGGTCGGGATAATGCGATAACTCCGGCAAACTGGGGTCATAATCCTTAATCAGTGTGATATTTTCCGGTTTTTCCAGATTGATCAGCTGAAATACCCGTTCTGCCACATGGTGAATACTTTGCAGACTTTTTTGTCCCGGATGCTGAGGACCCAGCAGGCGATCAACCAGTGCCCGCAGGCGGTCTGCCTGCTCGATAATCACCTGTGTATATTCCTGCAGCGCCGGGTCCGGCAGTGCGCGGGACAGAAGCTGTGCCGCTCCGCGCAGTCCGCCGAGCGGATTTTTAATCTCATGTGCCAGCCCGCGCACCAGGTCTCTTGCTGCTGTCTGCTGCGCCTGTTGCAATTGTTCCTGACTGATACGGCGGTGGCTGTCGAGCGGCGTAAGCTCCAGCAGAATAAAATCACCGGAAACCGGCTGGGCGCTCAGAGAGAGGGCGTGCATCTGGTTGTTGACCACCAGGGTTACATCGTTATCTGTAAAACTGAGTCCTTCCGCCAGTGTCGCCTGCAATGTGGCGCTGTCGAGCGAAAGATAACTGAATAAGATGGGGAGTGGGGTGCCGGAGAGCTTACGGGCGCTCTGGGCAAACAACTGCATTGCGGCCTGGTTGGCATAGCGGATAATTAAATCCGTATCCAGTAACAGTACACAATTGATCAGTGAGTTAAGCAGTTGCTCTGCCTGCGGTTTATTATCCCTGTCCATTGTAACTACCCCCCGATTGCACCAATTTGGTGCATTGTAGCGTATTTACTCCGTAAGAGAAAAGGACCCGCCCAACGGCGGGTCAAGTGCTTCACGGCAACAAAATAAACCGGAGCATGTCAGTCTGTGTGCCTCTTGAATGATATCTGGCACAAACAGAATTACACGCTGTAATACATATCAAATTCAACCGGATGCGGTGTCATGTTCAGGCGCTGAACATCGGCGCGCAGCAGGTCGGTATAGGTGTGGATTGCATCTTCAGTAAATACACCGCCACGGGTTAAAAATTCGTGATCAGCGGCAAGGGCATCAAGTGCATCACCCAGAGAAGGAGCGACTGTCGGAATTTCTTTCGCTTCTTCCGGCGGTAAATCGTACAGATTTTTATCCATCGCATCGCCGGGATGGATTTTATTGATGATCCCGTCCAGACCCGCCATCAGCTGTGCAGCAAAGGCCAGATACGGGTTTGCAGCAGGATCAGGGAAGCGGACTTCAATGCGGCGCGCTTTTGCGCTTGGTACAATCGGAATACGGATAGACGCTGAGCGGTTACGGGCAGAATACGCCAGCATGACCGGAGCTTCGTAGCCCGGAACCAGACGCTTGTATGAGTTGGTCGTCGGGTTGGTAAAGGCATTCAGCGCACGGGCGTGTTTAATGATCCCGCCGATGTAATACAGCGCCATTTCTGACAGACCGGCATATTTGTCACCGGAGAACAGGTTGACGCCGTCTTTGGCCAGAGACATGTGGCAGTGCATACCGGAGCCGTTATCGCCGACCAGCGGTTTTGGCATAAAGGTAGCGGTTTTACCGTAGCGGTGAGCCACGTTCTGGACGACATACTTGTACATCTGGGTTTCGTCAGCTTTCAGCGTCATGGTATTGAAACGGGTCGCAATTTCATTCTGACCGGCAGTGCCGACTTCGTGATGGTGCGCTTCCACAACCAGACCCATTTCTTCCATCACCAGGCACATTTCAGAACGCAGATCCTGGGAAGAATCAACCGGCGGCAGCGGAAAATAACCGCCTTTCACACGCGGACGATGACCTTTATTGCCTTCCGCATATTCGGTGCCGGTGTTCCAGGCAGCTTCAATATCATTAATATGGTAGTAAGCACCGGAAATATCTGCGCCGAAACGGATGTCATCGAACAGGAAAAACTCCGGTTCCGGTCCGAACAGGACGGTATCGGCAATTCCGCTGGTACGCAGATAATCTTCGGCACGTTTTGAGATAGAGCGCGGGTCGCGATCATAACCCTGCATGGTATTCGGCTCTAACACATCGCAGCGCAGAACCAGTGTCGGTACTTCAAAGAACGGGTCGATCAGGGCAGATTCCGCAATCGGCATCAGCACCATGTCAGATTCATTAATGCCTTTCCAGCCAGCCATAGAGGAACCATCGAACATCTTTCCGTCTTCGAAGAAATCTTCATTTACCTGATGGTAAGGAATGCTCATATGCTGTTCCTTGCCTTTGGTATCGGTAAAACGTAAGTCCACGAATTTAACGCCGTGCTCTTCCATCATGGTCAGTACATGTTCAACGGACATAGTCAATTCTCCTGGTTTGGGATGACCCGGCAATCTTCAGGTGGTCGCCCGGGGGGACACTGATTGCGGTTCTCAAATTACCTGATAAACATAAAGCGAAAAACGTGCCAACTTTTTTTATTACGCTGTAAACCGCCTTACACCAGCATGTTACTCATATAAGGATAGCGGAAACAGACCGAATTGCACTACTTTGGTGCAATCGGAGTGATCGTTATCCCGGCTGGTCCGCACCATAATGGTGCAAATAAGCAGAATAGCTAAGGTGAAAGTAACATTTTTCTGATATGACACGCTTTTATGCTGATCCCGGTCAGATTCCTGCCCGACGGTCACAAAAAAAGTATCTCTTTTTTCCTGAATAGGTTTATGATAAGTGCCTCTGAATTCGTCGCAGAGCGTGGTATGCACAGCTTATTTGTAAAAAATGGCAGGATGAATTTTATCTTTTTGTTTTATAAAGATTTATTTTTTTAAGTGAGATCTATCACACTTCTTTCACTTGCCTGAGATAACGTGTAAAATACCACCAATCATCTACTCCATAGATGGGCGTTGCTGAAAAGAATGCTATCTGTGACGTAATTCCCATCCATTAACGAAAACGGTACAAGTCTTTGTCTATCGAGAAATTAAGAAATATTGCCATCATCGCTCACGTTGACCATGGCAAAACCACGCTGGTCGATAAATTATTACAGCAGTCCGGTACTTTTGACGATCGTGCAAAACCGGAAGAGCGCGTAATGGACTCCGGCGATCTGGAAAGAGAGCGCGGCATTACTATTTTGGCAAAAAATACCGCGATTACGTGGGAAGACTATCACATCAACATCGTTGACACCCCGGGACACGCCGATTTCGGTGGTGAAGTAGAACGTGTTATGTCCATGGTTGACAGCGTACTGTTGCTGGTTGATGCAATCGATGGTCCGATGCCGCAGACCCGCTTTGTAACGCAGAAAGCGTTTGCAAACGGCCTGAGCCCTATCGTTGTTATTAACAAAATTGACCGTCCGGGCGCACGTCCTGACTGGGTTATCGACCAGGTCTTTGATCTGTTTGTTAACCTTGGTGCTACTGACGAGCAGCTCGACTTCCCGATCATCTACGCATCTGCACTGATGGGTATTGCGGGCGAAGATTACAATGAAATGGCGGAAGACATGACTCCGCTGTACAAAGCCATTGTTAAATATGTTGAACCACCAAAAGTGGATCTCGACGGTCCGTTCCAGATGCAAATCTCCCAGCTTGATTACAACAACTACCTGGGCGTAATCGGGATTGGTCGTATCAAACGCGGTAAAGTGAAGCCTAACCAGCAAATCACAGTGATTGATTCAGAAGGCAAAACCCGTAACGGTAAAGTCGGTAAAGTTCTGAGCCACCTGGGTCTGGAGCGTATTGAATCAGCTGAGGCAGAAGCGGGTGATATCATCGCGCTGACCGGTCTGGGCGAACTGGGTATCTCTGATACCATCTGTGAAACAAGCTGTGTTGAAGCATTAACACCACTGGCTGTTGATGAACCGACCGTAAGCATGTATTTCTGCGTTAACACCTCACCATTCTGCGGTAAAGAAGGTAAGTTTGTAACGTCCCGCCAGATCTTAGACCGTCTGAAAAAAGAACTGGTTCACAACGTGGCACTGCGTGTCGAAGAGACTGAAGACCCGGATGCATTCCGTGTATCAGGCCGTGGTGAACTGCACTTATCTGTTCTGATTGAAAACATGCGCCGTGAAGGTTTTGAGCTGGCGGTATCCCGTCCGCGCGTTATCTTCCGTGAAATCGATGGCCGTAAACAAGAGCCGTTCGAGCAGGTTACTCTGGATATCGAAGAGCAGCATCAGGGCGATGTCATGCGTGCACTCGGTGAGCGTAAAGGCGAACTGAGCAACATGATGCCGGATGGTAAAGGCCGCGTACGTTTAGATTACAGTATTCCGAGCCGTGGTCTGATTGGCTTCCGTACTGAATTTATGACAATGACATCCGGTACAGGTTTACTGTACGCAACATTCAGTCACTACGGTGATGTGAAGCAGGGTGAAATTGGTCGTCGTCAGAACGGCGTAATGATCTCTAACGGTCAGGGTAAAGCAGTTGCATACGCACTGTACAGCCTCCAGGATCGCGGTAAATTATTTATCGGTCACGGTACTGAAGTATATGAAGGTCAGCTCATCGGTATTCACTCACGTTCTAACGACCTGACTGTGAACTGCTTAACCGGTAAAAAACTGACTAACATGCGTGCTTCCGGTACAGATGAAGCAACAACACTGTCACCATTCCTTGAAAAAACGCTGGAACAGGCGTTAGAGTTCATTGATGATGACGAATTAGTGGAAGTAACACCGAAGTCTATCCGTCTTCGTAAGCGTTACCTGACTGAAAACGACCGCAAGCGCGCACACCGCAGCAAAGATTAATCGTCGTTTTTATTCAATGCCACTCAGGGCGCCTTTCGGGCGCCCTGAGCTTTTTCAGGGGTTCCCCGCCAGATATTTTGCACATAAATGCATTTCCCGCCGCCGCCTTTCTTGCTATGTTTCATTTTTTCGCCCTGATCACAATACCGTCACAGACCGGTAACGGGTCAGAAATGTGGGCGGAGATCGCAGACATTGATCTTTTTTCTGTCTGAATGTCGTTTTCACTCTGTTCAGCGGGCAGATCTGCGGGTAGAGTAAAAATAATTCATCAACCCGGAGGATGGTATGCTGTATATCTTTGATATGGGCAATGTCATTATTGATATTGATTTCCAACGTGTTTTATCAGTCTGGAGTAATTTAAGCGGTAAGCCGTTATCTGAACTGAATAGTAATTTTATTTCTGGAGAGACATTTAAGCAGCATGAACGCGGCAAAATTTCAGATGTTGAATTTGCCGAAGCAATTAATGATGAACTGGGCATGTCGCTGAGTTTTGATGAGTTTGCCGAAGGCTGGCAGGCTATTTTTATGACTGTCCGTCCTGATGTCATTGATATCATGAATAAGCTGCGTGAACAGGGGCACCGTGTGGTTGTGCTCTCTAATACCAACCGGCTGCATCAGGATTACTGGCCGCAGCACTATCCGGAAATAGCCGCGTCCGCGGATTTCCTTTATTTATCGCAGGATTTAGGGTTACGCAAACCTGACCCGGATATTTATCAGTATGTTCTCGAAAGCGAAGAGTTTGAGGCTCAGGATGCGGTTTTCTTTGATGACATCCGTGAAAACGTGGATGCTGCGGTTGAACTGGGCATCAAAGGTGTGTACGTGAATGATCGTGACGCCGTGAGCCGGTATTTTGCAGATCATGATTTCTCTGTTGAAGTATCTGAATAATAAAATAGTCATTATTTTTGAACGGACGGGACATGATTGCATTAATACAGCGTGTAACCCGCGCAGATGTCCGTATAGCCGGTGACATAGCCGGTGAAATAGGACCGGGGCTGTTAGTCCTGCTGGGTGTGGAGCGGGATGATGATGAGCAGAAAGCGAAGCGCTTGTGTGACAAAGTGACCGGATACCGGATTTTCAGCGATGCTGACGGGAAAATGAATCTGAACGTGGCGCAGGCAGGTGGTCAGTTGCTGGTGGTTTCGCAGTTTACACTGGCGGCAGATACACAAAAAGGTATGCGACCGGGGTTTTCAGGCGGCGCTGCGCCGGAAAAAGCGAATGTTTTATATGAGTACTTTGTGGCGCAATGCCGCGCGACAGGTATGGTGACAGAAACCGGACAGTTTGCGGCGGACATGCAGGTCAGCCTGACGAACGATGGTCCGGTCACTTTCTGGCTTCAGGTATGATACAACAGTCTCAGACCGGTCGCCGGTCACCACTGACAGGAGAAAGTGTGATGTATCACTTACGTGTACCAAAAACCGATCAGGAGCTGGAGAGCTATTTTTCTTTCCGCTGGGAGATGCTGCGTAAACCGCTGAATCAGCCGCAGGGATCGGAGAAAGACGGGTACGATACACTCGCACACCATCAGATGGTGGTTGATGAAACAGGGCAACCTGTGGCTGCCGGACGTTTATATATAAATGCAGAAAATGAAGGCGCGATCCGCTTTCTGGCTGTAGATCCGCATTTGCAGGGACGTGGGCTGGGTACATTGATCGCGCGTGCGCTGGAATCGGTGGCTCGTCAGGAAGGACTCAAACGGATTGTATGCAGTGCGCGTGAGGAAGCGGTCGCATTTTTTGAAAAACTAGGCTTTGAAAACCGGGGAACGATTACAGGTCCGCAAACGACGCCTGTTCGACATTTTTTTTATGATTAAATCCGTTGAAACCCTTGATACGATTTTGCATCGCCCTGACTGGTGCGCTGAATTACAAAAAGCATGGTATGAAACTATTCCGCTGAGCGAAAAAATGGGAATACGTATCGCGCAGTATACCGGGCAGGAATTTATGACGACGATGCCTGAGGGACCGAACCAAAACCTGCATCAGACTATTTTTGCGGGCAGCCAGTTTTCGATGGCAACGCTTACCGGCTGGGGGCTTATCTGGCTGCTGCTTCAGGAAAATGAACTGAACGGGGACATCGTGCTGGTCGATGCGAATATCCGCTACCGTAAGGCCGTGACAGGCCGTCCGGAAGCTATTGCATCCCGCGATAAGCTCAGCGGGGATCTTGACCGCCTGGCGCGCGGCAGCAAGGCCCGAATCAAACTGGACGTGACTGTCGGTCAGGGAAGTGAGGTCGGCGCTGTCTTTACCGGTACTTATATGGTATTACCCGGTCAGAAACATAGTGCGCAATAGCCACTGAAACAGTATCTTGAATGATGTTGGGTATATAAGCTCAAAAAACAGCGCCATAAGGCGCTGTTTTTATATGGCTAATCAGTCATTACAGAATATCACTGTTCTCAGGTGCATCCGGGATCACCCTCTGCACCGGCGGCGCGGACGGGATATCTTCTGCCGGTACAGGTGAGTTGCTTATTTGTCCCTGCGTAATCGCCCGGTTTATCTGATTTCCCTGCTTGTCCTGTCCGGAGAGCGAGCCGCTCAGCGTATTACGGACATCATCAGTGCGCAGTTGTCCGCTCAGACGCAGTGTGTAATTTGCATTGCCGTTCAGTGGCGCGGATGCCCATCCCCATTGTGACAGGATCTGACTGTCGGCACTGGTTGCCTGCAAATTGAATGTGAACGGTGCAGTACCCGATGGTGTCACCTGAAACTGCATTTTCAGCAGACCGTCACCGGCAGAAGCGGAAAATTGTGTGGTTTCAGCACCGGTTTCACCAGCCGTGAGTGTCAGGTATGGACGGTGCAATTCGACGCGGGCAAAAGTGGCACTGCCCGCGCTGGCAGAAAGCTCGCCATTCCATAGCCCCCACTGACCTGATTTCAGGATCTGCATGGTTTTAATATAACTGTTGATGTTGGTCATCTGGAACGGAAATGCCGGGCGGGTATCAATCAGTAACGCATTGGAGACTTTCAGATCCTGCACGCGGATAGTGTCTATCCCCTGTGGTGCGCTTTCCTGTAATAGTGTGAACCATTGTTCAGGCAGGCTGAAAAGCAGGTTATCCACAACGCCGCTGCTTATATCCAGTGTTCGTGATGTACGGTTCCAGTCACCGGTGAAGCGCAGAATACTTTTATCGTAGCGCCCGCTCAGCCGTTTTACCGCAATGTGGTCACCGGCAAATTCCAGTGTTCCCAGAATATCGGAAAAGTGTTGCCCGCCAAATGTCAGATCGGCGATCCCAAAGTCTGCCAATCCGTTATCGGTCTGCCAGTTGCCTTTTGTGTAAGCCAGATTTTTCAGTGTACCTTCCAGATAATTAACCGCCCACTGCTCCCCTTCGAGTTTAATATTTGTCGCGGTAATATTTTTTATCTGAATATCCGGCAGGTGCCCGCTGTTTTCTGTCAGTTGCGTCAGGGATAACGGTGTCTGCCAGCGGATATCATTGAGCAGCAGGTTATCGAGCAGCCAGCGGCCTTCGGCGGTGCGTTGTCCCGTTGCAGTGATCAGCCCGTTTTCCAGCGTGGCGGTGAGATTATCAAAGGTGAACTGCGTACCGCTGATATTTCCCTGCGTCAGCACGTTTTTCAGCGGCAGACCGTAATAGTCCAGACCTTTGGCGGAAAACTGATATTTTCCGTCACCGGTAATGGCGCTGTCTTGTGGCTGCCACGGCGTGATACCGCCGGTAACGCCTTCGGCGGTAATATTCTGGTTACCGTCAGTACGGCGTACATTTACCTGATTAAGCTGTAACAGCCCGGCGCTGACCGGTAATGTCCGGCTGTCAGCGGCAGTGGAGATCTCAATCTCCCCTTTTTGAATAATAATCCGGGAAAACCAGCCCGGCTCGGTGAAACTGCGCCAATCAAGCGTCAGTTCAATATTTGCGGCATCCAGAGCCATGTCACCGGAAACGGTATTGATACTGATATCACGCAGTGACAGGAGTGACGGAGAGGACAGGGAGTGATCGATAGCAGACAGCGACACCTTATAACGGGTATTGTCACTGATAAGCCCGGCAAGCTGGCGCGTGCCCCAGGATGTCTGTATCAGGATACCTGCGGCAATAATGAGTACAATTGCCAGTATTATCAGACGGAAAACAGTTCGTCCCAACCATTTCATATTTGCTCTCTCCGTAGTGCAGCTCGTTGGGCATACTAGCGTGAGGCTCTTTGCGGTGACAAGGATTATTGCTGTTTTTCTGTGTGATGTGGCGTGCGTGACCGTTCCCGGTCACGCAGTCAAACGAGTGATTATTTTTCCGGCGGGAAAACCAGGTTCAGTACGATTGCGGTCAGACCGCCGGCGGCGATACCGGAAGAGAGCAGCGTCTTCAGCCAGTCCGGCGCAAATTGCAGTATCAGTGGCTGCTGGGAAACACCCATTCCTACCGCCAATGAGAGCGCGATAATCATAATCGCGCGGCGGTTAAGTGTCTCGCGGGAGACAATACGCACGCCGGAAGCGGCAATGGTTCCGAACATAACAATGGTCGCACCGCCGAGCACCGGCTCAGGAATGTGCTGAACAAACCCTGCAACAGCCGGGAATAATCCCAGCACAATCAGCATCAGCGCGATCACATAGCCGACATAACGGCTGGCAACCCCGGTCAGTTGGATAACACCGTTATTCTGTCCGAAACAGGAGTTCGGAAAGGTATTGAATACCGCAGAAAGAGCTGAGTTCAGACCATTGGCCAGTACGCCGCCTTTCAGGCGCTTCATATAAAGCGGACCGGAAACCGGTTGTTCAGAGACATCTGAAGTCGCCGTGATATCGCCGATGGTTTCCAGTGACGTCACCATAAAAATCAGAATAAGCGGTACAAGCAGATTCCAGTCTATTGATAAACCATAATAAAGCGGTGCCGGGATAACCAGCAGCTCTTCCGGAAGTTGGGTATGATTATCCGGCAGCATGCCCATCCACCAGGCGGCAAGATATCCGGCAGCCATGGCGATCACCAGCGAGGCAACCCGTAAATACTGATTTTTCTGGCGGTTCAGTAACACAATAACCGCAAGAACAATCCCCGCGAGGATCAGGTTATTGGCAGAACCAAAGGTATTATCAGACATAGCGGCATAGCCGCCACCGATGGATGTCAGACCAACCTGAATCAGTGACAGTCCGATAATCATCACCACCACACCGGAAACCAGCGGCGTGATAATCCGGCGGGCAAGGTGCAGAAAGCGGGAGAGAATAACCTCCGTCATTGCCGCCAGCATCAGAGTGCCGAACAGCGCCGCCATCATTCCTTCGGTATCCACACCATTATTTTTCAGTGCCATCCCCCCCCATAATCAGCGGGGCGACAAAGTTAAAACTGGTTCCCTGGATAGACAGTAACCCGGAGCCGACCGGTCCCCAGGTCCGGATTTGCAGTAATGATGCCAGCCCGGAGGCAAACAGTGACATACTGATAATGCGCTGGGTGTCATGAGCGGAAAGCCCCAGCGCCTGCGCGATAAGCAGCCCGGGAGTTATCACGGCAACGAACATTGCCAGCAGGTGCTGGCTGGCAGCAAACAGAGTTTGTGGCAGCGGCGGGCGATCTTCCAGGTGGTAGATTAGCTCACTATTGGTATTTACCGGGGGAATTACGGTGTTTTTATCGGGTGCAGTGCTGTTCATATCTTGGGATCCGGGATAAGCAATGATCGTATTTTAATGATCTATGCCACAAAAGCAATCGATTGCGCACCGGTAATGTTATTTTTTATAGTGGAATATAATCACACTTTTATTTATTTTAACTTGTCTTTATCTCCTTTTTTCCCTCTAATCCGGATACCTGCTTTTTTTCTTGCGTAATAAGGATGTTTTTAGCGCGACTATTGATGTAATAAATACCTACAATAAAAGGGGTACGTGAATGTATCAACTCGACGTTTACGGCACGCTTGTGGCGGCCACACTCGTCCTCTTATTAGGACGTAAACTCGTAAAATCAGTACCATTCCTCGAAAAATATACCATTCCTGAACCTGTGGCCGGTGGTCTTCTGGTTGCAATTGTATTACTTGGGTTCAAATCGGGGATGGATCTGGAAGTTAAATTTGATGACTCGCTGAAAGACCCGCTGATGCTGGCATTTTTCGCCACTATCGGGTTAAACGCAAATCTTGCCAGCCTGCGTGCAGGCGGTAAAACGTTATTTATCTTCGTATTAGCTGTTGTGGGTCTGCTTCTTGTACAGAACACAGTCGGCATTTCGCTGGCAAAAATGATGGGTCTTGATCCGCTGATTGGTTTACTGGCAGGGTCGATTACCTTATCCGGCGGACACGGTACGGGTGCTGCGTGGGGTAAAATCTTCACAGACAGCTACGGCTTCAGTTCGGCGACAGAAGTGGCGATTGCCTGTGCAACATTCGGTCTGGTACTCGGTGGTCTGATTGGTGGTCCGGTTGCCCGTTTTCTTATCAAGAAAACAGCAATGAATGATGTAAATCAGCAGGATGATGAAGCACCGAGCGCGTTTGAAAAACCGCAGGCCGGGCGCATGATCACCTCGATGGTATTGCTGGAAACTATTGCACTGATCGCGATTTGTCTGCTGGCGGGTTCGTATCTGTTTGGCGTGTTATCTGACTTCTTCCTCAGCAGAGGATGGAAAGTTCAGATCCCGACATTCGTTTGTGTGTTATTTATCGGCGTTATATTGAGTAACAGCCTGTCATTAATGGGTTTTTACCGCGTATTTGAGCGGGCAGTATCCGTTCTCGGTAACGTCAGTCTGTCACTTTTCCTGGCAATGGCACTGATGAGCCTGAAGCTCTGGGAAGTTGCTTCGCTGGCCATACCAATGTTGGTTATTCTGGCGGTACAGACTGTTGTGATGGCGATGTACGCCATTTTCGTCACTTACCGCGTGATGGGTAAAAACTATGATGCCGCGGTATTAGCAGCGGGTCACTGTGGTTTTGGTATGGGGGCAACACCAACAGCGATTGCTAACATGCAGGCGGTAACCGATCGTTTCGGACCTTCTCATGTCGCTTTTCTGGTGGTGCCAATGGTCGGGGCATTCTTCCTTGATTTGATTAATGCACTCGTCATTCCGTTCTTCCTGGCGTTACCCGTCTTCCCGACGGTGGGTGGCTGACAGAACGTTATTATTAAAGCAGGTAAGCCACCCGTGCGGATGTTCGGGTGGCTTTTTTCATTATACCCTTATTCATTCAAACTGCAGGTTCGTTGGCCGCACTCAGCCAGCCGGGTCACATACTAATGTATGCTCCCCGTCTATCTTCCCTTGCCGCCTGCCTGCATCTTGAATGACGTTGGGTATAGATATTATACGTTTGTATACTGACTGCGTTCCGGCAGCCAGCGTTCGGTCAGGGCTTTTGCCTGCTCCGGGTAATTCTGGTGCAGATGGCGGGCGATACGCTGTACTTCCGGTAACATCGCCTGATCACGCAGTAAGTCTGCGACTTTAAACTCGGCATTCCCTGTCTGGCGTGTACCGAGTAATTCCCCCGGTCCGCGAATTTCGAGATCTTTCTGTGCGATAACAAACCCGTCATTACTGTCCCGCAATACCTGAAGACGCAGTTTTGCTGTTTGTGTCAGCGGTGTTTTATACAGCAGGACACAGTGGGATGCGGTTGCTCCCCGCCCGACACGCCCGCGTAACTGATGAAGCTGTGCCAGCCCCAGCCGTTCCGGGTTTTCAATAATCATCAGACTGGCATTCGGGACATCAACACCCACTTCTATTACGGTGGTTGCGACGAGCAAATCTAATTCACCGGCTTTGAATTGCGCCATTACTGCCTGTTTTTCCGCTGATTTAAGACGTCCGTGAACCAGACCAATCCGCAGACCGGG
Organism: Morganella psychrotolerans; assembly: GCF_001676155.1. Taxonomy (GTDB): domain Bacteria; phylum Pseudomonadota; class Gammaproteobacteria; order Enterobacterales; family Enterobacteriaceae; genus Morganella; species Morganella psychrotolerans. The sequence continues at coordinate 150,165 of NZ_LZEW01000030.1, forward strand.
CAGTGCGGCGGATAAATCATCAAAGGTAACCTGCGCGGCCTGAGCTTCCAGCATCTCTGATTCATCAATAAGTGTGCAAACCCAGTATGCCTGGCGGTGTTCATCCATGCAGGCACCGCGTACCCGCTCTATGATATCGCCCCGGCGGCTGTCCGGGATGGCGACCGTGGTCACCGGTGTTCTGCCGGGCGGTAATTCATCAATAACAGAGGTATCGAGATCCGCATACGCGGTCATCGCCAGAGTGCGGGGGATCGGTGTGGCAGTCATAATCAGCTGATGAGGGTGGAAGCCCTGCTGTTCACCTTTTTCCCGCAGCGCCAGACGCTGATGCACCCCGAAGCGGTGCTGCTCATCAATAATGACCAGTGCCAGTGAGTGAAAGCGGATATGTTCCTGAAAAATAGCATGTGTTCCGATAACCATCGCGACGTCGCCGGAGGCAATCGCCTCTTCCTGTGCCTGGCGGGCTTTGCCTTTTTGTTTACCGGCAACCCAGCCTACATTGATCCCCAGCGGCTCCAGCCACTGGCGGAACGTATTGGCATGTTGCTCGGCTAACAGCTCAGTCGGTGCCATCAGTGCCGCCTGGTTACCATGAGCAATCGCACGGATGGCCGCCAGTGCGGCGACAACCGTTTTCCCGGAGCCGACATCTCCCTGGATCAGACGCAGCATCGGCACGTTTTTTTCCAGATCCAGCTCAATTTCTGCTACCACGCGCTGTTGGGCACGGGTCGGGGTAAAAGGAAGCTGTGCCAGAAACTGATTTTTCAGCTCTTCCTGCGGTGCCAGTGGTTCGGCATGGCAGCGTTGTGCTCCTGCGCGTATTGCCAGCATACTGAGGTGATGCGCCAGCAGTTCTTCCAGCACAATACGTTTCAGTGCCGGATGCTGACCACTTTCCAGCTCTGCAAGTTGTGTATCGGCAGGCGGGCGGTGCAGTGTTTTCAGCGCCTCCGGCAGGCTCATCAACGGGCGTATCAGCTCCGGGGGTAATAATTCGCGGATAGCGCAGGTATCGAGTAATTCCAGCGCCTGATCAAGCAGCTTGCGCAGTGTGGTCTGGCGGACACCCTCGGTTGTCGGATAAATCGGGGTAAGGGTTTCCTGCAATGCAACGTCACGATCGTCCCGGCGGATTTTATACTCGGGATGAAAAATTTCCGGTCCGTTTTTTCCGCGCTTTACCTCACCGTAAGCGGTTATCTGCACTCCGGCTGCCAGCGTATTTTTCATTGCAGCCGAAAAATTGAAAAAACGCAGTGTTAATACCCCGGTGCCATCACTTATCTGGCAGGTCATCATCCGTTTGCGTCCGAAGACGACATCGGTGCGCAGCACTTCGCCGCAGACGGTAGCGTAAAGTCCGGGCAGAAGGTCGGTTATTGAATAGAGACGGGTTTGATCTTCGTAACGCAGCGGGAGATGGAACAGCAGATCCTGAAGAGTATGCAGACCGATACCGGCAAGCTTACCCGCCTGGCTCGCCCCGACGCCATGTAACGTCGTGAGCGGGATAGCATCAAGCAGTTGCCCTTTCATTCTCTGCTCCGTTTATTGTTTTGAGGCGGATGTTTTTTTCTGTTGCATCAAAGCCCACCAACTGTCCGGCGCAATAATATGGCCGTTCACGTCAATCTGCGGGCGGGGAAGTTTTTTCTCAAGCGCAACCTGAGCCAGAACCGGATAACCGCGCTCAAAGAGCAGGCGCTGCTGTTCATCCTGCGGTAATGCACCGCGGGGATGGGTATATAAACCTGCGGCTTCACGCTGACGCTGGGCTTCATACAGGATCACGGCAGCAGCAACGGACACATTCAGAGACTGCACCATACCGGACATCGGGATCATAATATGCTTATCGGCAATATTAATGGCATCCGGTGAAATACCGTATTTTTCTGATCCCATGATAATGCAGGTCGGCCGGGTAAAATCGACGGTACGAAAATCCACCGCACTGTCAGACAGATGGGTTGCCAGTATCTGCATCCCCTGTGATTTCAGCATACCGACAGCATCATTGAGCGTGGCGTGGTTATGGACATTGACCCAGCTGTTACTGCCGGCGGCCGAAGAGATCCGGGTTCTGATTTTTTCCGGCCAGATGGCATGTAAATCATGAATACCGACCGCATCGGCACTGCGGATAACCGCAGAGACGTTGTGGGGTTTATGAACTTCTTCAAGGCACAGTGTAAGGTCTGGCTGGCGCATCGCCATCATCCGGCAGATGCGCTCATAACGTTGGGGATTCATGCTTAATTCCGGTTGCGGCTGACGCGCAGGACATCCGGCATAATCCGGATCTTACGCATAATATTCGCAAGCTGGATACGGTCTTTTGCTGTCAGCCGGATAAAGGCGCAGTATACGCGGCCATCTTTCTCTTCTGTATTCATGCTCTGAATACTTGAGTTCGCATCATTAATCGCTGCTGTCAGATTCGCCAGTGCGCCCTGGTGGTTAAACATATCCACTTTAATTTCAGCAATAAAATCAGTGTCAATATCACTGTCCCACTCAACAGCCATGAATTTTTCAGGCTCTTTTTCATATCCGCGGATATTGCGGCAGGATTCATGGTGAATAACCAGTCCTTTTCCGGGACTGATATGGGCAATGATCGGATCACCCGGGACGGGACGGCAGCATTTTGCAAAGGTAATAAGCACACCATCCGCGCCTTTAATCGGCAGTTTGCGCGGTGTGTTCTCATCTGTATTTGCGTTTGGTTCATTCAGCAGGTTACGGGCGACAACCACACTCATGGTGTTGCCCAGTCCGACTTCGGCCAGCAGGTCATCCACCGTCGCAAGTTTCATACGCACCAGTTCGCGGGTGATATTTTCCTGCGGCACATCAGTGAGTTTTCGTCCGTTACCAAGCGCATGATTCAGCAGGCGGCGACCGAGGTTAACAGAATCATCCCGCTTGAGATTTTTCAGCAACTGGCGGATTTTCGCACGGGCTTTGGAACTGACGACAAAGTTCAGCCACGCCGCATTCGGACGCGCACCGGGTGCGGTAATAATCTCAACAGTTTGTCCGCTGGTTAATTGCTGAGACAGCGGGTATGGCTGGCGGTCAACACGCGCCCCGACACAGGAGTGCCCTATGTCGGTATGTACAGCATAGGCGAAATCGACAGGCGTGGAGCCGGTCGGCAGTTCGACAATGCGTCCTTCCGGAGTGAAGACGTAAATCTCATCCGGGAAGAGATCCGATTTAACACTTTCAATAAATTCAAAGGTATTACCGGTACTCTGCTGTAATTCGATCAGGCTTTGCATCCAGCGGTGCGCACGTACCTGTGCGGTAGTGCCGGCTTCACCCTGTGCTTTATATGCCCAGTGGGCAGCCACCCCCATTTCCGCCATCTGATCCATATCTTCTGTCCGGATCTGAACTTCCACGGGTACGCCGTGAGGACCTATCAGAGAAGTATGTAAGGATTGATAGCCGTTAGCTTTGGGGATAGCGATATAATCTTTGACCCGTCCCGGGCGGGGTTTATACAGGCTGTGAGCCTGACCCAGCACGCGGTAGCAGGTATCCACGCTGTTCACGATAACGCGGAAGGCGTAAATATCCATGATGGAGTGAAAACGCTGCTCTTTCAGGTGCATTTTACGGTAAATAGAGTAGAGATGTTTCTCCCGTCCGCTGACCCGGCATGAAATTCCCGCTTCTGTCAGACGTCCCTCGATTTCAGATAAAATCTTCTGGATCATCTCCTTGCGGTTGCCGCGGGCGGCTTTTACCACTTCTTTGATGACACGGTAGCGGTTTGGATAAAGTGCTTCGAATCCCAGCTCCTCAAGCTCCGTCTTGATATGGTGAATACCGAGACGGTGAGCCAGAGGACTGTAGATTTCAAGGGTTTCGCTCGCAATGCGGCGGCGCTTATCGGGTCGCAGGGAACCGAGCGTGCGCATATTGTGCGTGCGGTCTGCCAGCTTGATGAGGATGACGCGGATGTCTTTTACCATCGCCATTACCATCTTGCGGAAGTTTTCAGCCTGAGCTTCTTTTTTATCGCGGAAGTTCAGTTTATCTAACTTTGAGACTCCCTCCACCAGCCCGGCAACCGTTGTGCCGAACAGTTGTTCGATATCCTGAAATGTTGCAGGTGTATCTTCGATAACGTCGTGCAGCAGTGCCGCCATCAGTGTTTCGAGGTCGAGACGCATCTCAGCCAGGATACAGGCGACAGCAACCGGGTGAGTAATATACGGCTCACCACTGGAGCGGGTCTGCCCTTCGTGAGCATCCCGCGCAACGACAAAGGCTTGTTTTAACAGCGCAATCTGCTCAGAGGGCAGGTAGTCCGTTACAATATGATTCAGGCTTTCAAACAGGTACAAGGCAGACCTACCTTAACTTAACGACGTCCTTCGGCGATAGCAGAGACTGCCTGCATTTCAGCAGCATCCTGCTCCTGTTGTTCCTGGCGCTCACGAGCATCAAGGATCTGTGCGTTGATCAGGCTCTCTTCGATTTCGCGCAGGGCGATCACGGTGACTTTATCATTTTCTTCCGGAACCAGCGGCTCTTTTCCGCCGGTCTGTAACTGACGCGCACGGCGTGCAGCCACTAATACGAGGTCAAAACGGTTACCAATTTTTTCTACTGCGTCCTGGACTGTTACGCGTGCCATAAGTGTACTACTCCACAGATAAATAAATGACTCGGCATGATACTGAAAGTTGTATCACTGTGCCAATAATTTGGCGATTAAAGCATCATGTCGCTGAACCTGACGACCTGAACGCAGACGTTCAGCGCGGATGATCGTTTGCAGATCAGTCAGTGCGACATTGAAATCATCGTTCACAATCAGATAATCGTACTCGCCATAGTGCTGCATTTCATTCACAGCCTGCGCCATGCGTCCGGCAATGATTTCATCACTATCCTGACCACGGCCGCGCAGACGGCGCAGCAACTCATCACGGGACGGCGGCAGAATAAAAATACTGCGTGCTGCCGGCATTTGTTCCCGGATCTGGCGGGCTCCCTGCCAGTCAATATCAAGAAAAACATCAACACCGGAGTTTAGTATATCTTCAACTGTTTTACGGGCCGTACCGTAATAATTACCAAATACACAGGCATGTTCGAGAAACTCACCATTACCGATCATGCTTTTGAATTCGTCTTCGGTTGTGAAGAAATAATGCTCGCCGTGCGCTTCGCCCGGGCGGATACCACGGGTTGTGTGCGAAACAGAAACCTGGGTGTCATACAAAGGCTGTGTTTTCAGTAACGCCTGAATAAGACTTGATTTTCCCGCACCACTCGGCGCAGAGACAATATATAACGTACCTTGGGTCATGTTGATGTCTTGTCTGATTGGAGGTTGAAAAAGCCATGAGGAAATAAATCCCCACATATAGTATACACGCACCCGAAGCGACATGCAGCGTTCCGGTGATTATCCGCTGAAAATTTCTTACTTTTGCGTTCAGATGAACCGGTGTTTACGCTTTTTCCGCCCGTATCGAAAAAAAATGTACGTATTGCTCCTTTATTTACATGACAGTGCGGCACAACAGGAAAAACAATTCAGTGGCTCTGGGCAGAGAGTCTGTGGCTGTGTAATGTCCTGAATTCAGGCGGACAGGGAGTAATATAATGTTCAGGATGAAATTATTATTTATAAAACGCATTTTTATCACGGGTATCTTATCCGGCGGATTATTCTGTGCGGTAGCAGCGTTTGCCGGGGTGAAAGCACAGTCCGGATGCCCGCCACACCCGGTGGTACAGGCGGAAACAGAAGTGGCCGAACTACGTAAACAACTGGCTCACTGGGATAAACGTTATTATACACAAGGGGTAAGTGAGGTCAGTGATGAGACGTATGATCAGATGCGGGCAAGGCTGGTTACGCTTGAGCAGTGTTACGGACAGCAGACCCCGGTAAGATTGCCGTCTTCAGTACGCTACAACCTGAAGCACCCGGTGGTACATAGCGGCGTGCGTAAAGCGGCATCAGATAACGCGGTTGAACAATGGTTGCGTCACCGGAAAAATGTCTGGGTCCAGCCTAAAGTAGATGGTGTGGCGGTATCCCTGGTGTACAGCCACGGAAAGCTGACTCATATGATAAGCCGCGGAGACGGGCGTCACGGTCTTGACTGGACAGAGAAAGCTCTGCATATCCCTGCAATCCCGCAGGAAATTACAACAGAACTTACAGATGTTATTTTGCAGGGGGAAATTTTTCTGCGCCGGGAAGGTCATGTGCAGTCCCGTGACGGCGGGAAAAATCTCCGCTCAGTCACTGCCGGTCTGCTGATGAGGCAGGCAAATGACGAACAACTACGGGCGCTGGATGTCTTTATCTGGGCATGGCCGGGGGGTACAACAGATATGCAGCACTATCTGAATACCCTGACAGAATGGGGATTTCCGCTGACCGCACAATATACAAAGCCGGTTAGTGGCGCGGAAAGTGCCGCAGAGCAGCGGGAAGCCTGGTATCGCCAGCCGCTGCCGTTTGCCGGTGACGGTATTGTTCTCAAGCAAATGCCCCCGCAGGACACTTCCCGCTGGCAGACGGGGCATAACCACTGGTCACTGGCATGGAAATACCCGGTACAAACGGCAGTTACCGAAGTTCGGCATGTACAGTTTCCGGTCGGGCGGACAGGGCGGATCACGGTATTACTCTCTGTTGAGCCGGTTATTATTGACGGGAAAACAATTAAGCGGGTAGCTATGGGGTCGCTTGCGGTCTGGATGAAACAGCGCATTCATCCGGGAGATTTGATTGTGGTGGGATTGCAAGGACAGGGTATCCCGAAAGTGCGGGAGGTTATCCGGAAAACAGAAACACCACCGGAACTGAATGTACCCGGTAAAGCGGATTTTCACCGTACAAGCTGTCTGACATATACTCCGCTGTGTCGTCAGCAGTACCTGGCCCGCCTGAATTGGCTGGGAAAGCAGCTCGGAATGACCGGAACGGGTGTCCGCAACTGGGGAAAACTGGCGGATCACTATACCTTTTCCGGTCTGCTGGATTGGATGTTACTGGACGAAGATCAGCTTAAAGCCGCGTTAGGCAAAGTGAGAGGCGTGAATTTTTACCGGCAGGGTAATGCGGCACGACAGAAGTCATTTTCTGTCTGGATAAATGCGCTGGGTGTGCCGGGAAAGAGCCCGTTACCGGCTGACTGGTCGCTGTTCAGACAGGAAAACCGGCTGAAGACCGAACGCAACCACTATGCACAGGCGCTGGAAGCGGAAGGTGTGGTTGCGTCATTACAATTACAGGGTGTGGACGGATTTACCGGCGCTAATCCTGATTCTCATAATTAAAGACCGGCAGCCCCAGGCGGTAGCGGATAGCGATTAAGCGGGAACTGAGCCCGGCGACCAGGGTGATAATAATGACCGCATCACGGGGCAGCGGAGTATAAAACAGCAATCCCATATAGAGCCATGCCGCACCAAATGAAATACCGGCATATAATTCTTTCTGGAAAACCAGGGGGATCGTATTACAGAGCATATCGCGCAGTACACCGCCGAATACCCCGGTGATAACCGCAGCAATAGCAGCAATAACGGGACCGTAATTCATGTCGAGTGCTATCTGTGCGCCGATAATAGAGAATACCATCAGACCGATGGCATCGAGGATCAGAAAAAGACGACGCAGATGTTTCATCATCGGTGCGACCCAGATAGTAATGACGGCAGCACAGGCAACCGTAATAATGTATTCGGGATGTTTAACCCAGCCCAACGGGTAGTGACCCAGCAGCATATCGCGTACAGAGCCACCGCCGATAGCGGTCGCGGAGGCGATAATAATAACACCGAAAACATCCATTTTACGGCGGCCTGCGGCGAGTGCGCCGGTCATTGCTTCAGCGGTAATACCAATAATGTACAGGATACTGAGTAACATAATTTTATCATTGCCGGGTTATCGGAAGGTTAGCATAGTCAGTGCAGCCGGAAGTCTCGACTGAGTTTTTTTAGTCTGACACATTCGGATTACCTGTAGTTATCCGAACTGATGGTATAAGAAGAGAGTATCACCCTAATGAATGAATATCAGATAACAACAACACCCCGTAATCATCAGCTTACTAATAGTAATGTATGGACGCCGGATAGCCAATGGCTGGTTTATGATGTCCGCCCGGAAGGGGCTTCTTTTACCGGTGAAACGATAGAAAAAATTCATGTAAAAACAAAAAAAATCACTGAAATTTACCGGGGAACGGCGGATGCTCATGTGGGTGTTGTGACTGTCAGCCCGCAATTACCGGTACGTTACGCGTTTATTCGCGGACCGCAGCATCCGGATACGCAGTGGCACTACGATTTTCATCACCGGCAGGGCGTTATTGTTAATGATGATGCACCCGGCACCGTACATAACATTGATGCTTTCTGTATTACCCCGCCATATCAGCCGGGGGCGCTGCGGGGCGGAACGCACGTTCATATGTTCAGTCCGGACGGAGAATGGCTCAGTTTTACGTATAACGACCATGTTTTGTATGAAAGGGATCCTGCACTGGATTTACGCAATGTGGCCGTCGCCGTTCCGCTGCATCCGGTGACGGTTGCCGGACATCATCCGCGTGAATATAACGGTGAATTTTTCTGCTGTGTGGTATCAAAGACCACTCCGGCTCCTTTACCAGGCAGCGATGATATCAGCCGGGCGTATGAAGAGGGCTGGATTGGTAAGAACGGATATATAAAGCCCGATGGTACACATCAGCGCCGGGCTATCGCGTTTATCGGCGATACGCGGGCTGATAATGGCGATATTATTCCGGAAATTTTCCGCCTTGATCTGCCTGAGTCCGCCGGGGATTATGCAAAGCCCGGAGCGTCTCCTCTTGAGGGTACAGAGCATGCAATGCCTGCACCACCGGCAGGTGTGACTCAGACCCGCCTGACATTTACTCATGACCGTGTATATCCCGGGCTGGCAAAGCGCCCGCGGTTCTGGCTGCGCAGTTCGCCGCAGGGCGATAAAATCGCGTTTCTGATGCAGGACGGGCAGGGTATTGCTCAGCTCTGGACACTCTCTCCTGATGGCGGCGACATGCATCAGATAACCTCCGGGGCAGAGGGTATTGAATCGGCTTTCAACTGGGACTGCAACGGAGAGTATCTGACTTTTATCCGGCAGGGGCAGGTGGTGGTGTGCTGTGTTGAAACAGGAGTGTGCCGGGCAATTACAGCACATTCAGAGGCGCGGATTTCAGGTGATGCGGTCGTGTTTTCCCCGGATAACCGGCAGGTGGCTTTTTTGCGAAACACTGATGGCTGGCAGCAAATCTGGGTGGCAGATACCGGGGTGCTGTAACCGGTACAGTATCAGGGCCCGGTGGCAGAATATTATATTTATCTCTGACAACCCCGGGCTGTTTTAATCCTGCACCGGCTGAGCGTCGGGCTGATGTTGTGCTGTTTTTTCGGCTTCAAGTTGTTTTACCCGCGCAGCCGGGGACGTCAGGCTGTTATCTTTACCTTCCAGCGCATAATCGACCGGGGCGAGAAGTGTATCCAGCGCAGCCGAAAGAGGTAAATCGATGGCGATGACGGGTTTCATCACCCAGCCGGTTTCGTCATCCTGCAACATCGCAATACTGTTTTTTGTTCCTGCATAGTAGCCCTCAGTAGGACCGGTCCGGGTCATGATGCTTGAGCAGCCGCTGAGTGCCGTGCTTAAGCTCAGTAACCCGCTTACTATTATGCAGTTATGTATATAGGTACGTGTCATTATATATCCCTGTATATACTCGTCATACTTCAGAATGCCTGGTCGTTGACTACGCAAAGCCCGCCGGGTCACATAGTTGACCTATGCTCCCCGTCTATCTTCGCTTGTCGCCTACAGGCATCCCGAATTATTTAGAGTATAGCTGATGGTAGTGATGCTTCCCTACCACACCGGCGTACTATTCCATAAATAGATCGCACTGAGAAGTCTTTGTTTTTTTATTGCCGTATTTATACAAGGTTAGTTGACCTGATAATTATATTTTATGAAATATATCCTTATTCATTCAAACTGCAGGTTCGTTGGCTTCGCTCAGCCAGCCGGGTCACATAGTTTATCTATGCTCCCCGTCTGTCTTCCCTTGCCGCCTGCCTGCATCTTGAATGACGTTGGGTATATGTCTGTAAGAAAGTATTCATTTATTTGTTAATAAGTGAAGTTCATTGGCGTTAATACATTGATAAAATAAGGTATACCAACGGCATTGTATATCGCAGCACCGGGTAAAATAGGTATTGTTAGTTGACGATATGAACCACATAAGCCTTGTGATGCATATTTAGTAATTGTGTAAATTAACAGACCCAAAGTCCTCGTTATACTTTTTGCCCCTTTGTGTTCTTACCACACAACAGGGGCATTTTTTTTAATGGCGGTTGCAGCAGTGCGGGAGATGATCATCAATCATGCCGATGGCCTGCATAAAAGAGTAGCAAATAACAGGTCCGCAAAATTTAAATCCCCGTTTCTTCAGTGCCTTAGCCAAAGAGTGTGAGAGCGGAGTATCTGTCGGAATACTGCTGCTGTCAGTGTGCTGATTGACGAGCGGTGTATTATCGACAAAATTCCACACAAACCGGCTGAAATCTTCCCCTTTTTCCGCCATAGCCAGATAGGCTGCCGCATTGCTGATAATGGCTTTAATTTTTATGCGATGACGGACTATACCGGGATTTTGCATCAGTCTGTCCACATCATCTTCAGTCATTGCGGCGACCTTTACCGGATCGAAATTAAAAAAGGCCTGCCGGTAATTTTCCCGTTTTTTCAGAATAATCAGCCAGGAAAGCCCCGCCTGCTGGCCTTCAAGACAGATCATTTCAAATAATTTGTGATTATCCCGTTCCGGTACGCCCCATTCATTGTCGTGATAATGAATATAGAGCGGATCATCAGTGACCCAGGCGCAACGCACCAGTGAAGCGGCAGAGAGTGTCATTTATTTTCTCCGGTGGAGAGAGGCTTTTCTGTAACTTATACTGTATATGCATACATGTAAATAAGGTGTTTACTCTTTTTTCCTCTTGTGCGGAAAAATGATCGGGTAAGCGCTGTCCCGTCAGGCGGTCAAAGGGTATACTGAATGACTTTTATTAACTCTCTCGCGTGCGGATCTAACATGCAAAAGTTTGATACCAAAACCTTCCAGGGGCTTATCCTGACATTACAGGATTACTGGGCGCGTCAGGGCTGTACCATTGTTCAACCACTGGACATGGAAGTCGGCGCTGGCACTTCACACCCGATGACGTGCTTAAGAGCCTTAGGGCCGGAGCCAATTGCGGCAGCCTATGTTCAGCCATCCCGTCGTCCGACGGATGGCCGTTACGGGGAAAACCCGAATCGCCTGCAACACTATTATCAGTTTCAGGTCATTATCAAACCGTCTCCGGATAATATCCAGGAACTTTACCTTGGCTCGCTGAAAGAGCTGGGTATTGACCCGACGGTTCATGATATCCGTTTCGTTGAAGATAACTGGGAAAACCCGACGCTGGGTGCCTGGGGATTAGGCTGGGAAGTCTGGCTGAACGGAATGGAAGTGACTCAGTTTACGTATTTCCAGCAGGTCGGCGGACTGGAGTGCAAACCGGTTACCGGTGAAGTCACTTATGGTCTGGAACGGCTTGCGATGTACATTCAGGGCGTGGACAGTGTCTATGACCTGGTCTGGTGCGATGGACCGCTGGGTAAAACCACGTATGGCGATATCTATCACCAGAATGAAGTTGAGCAATCCACTTATAACTTTGAATACGCGGATGTGGATTTCTTATTCACCTGTTTTGAACAGTATGAAAAAGAAGCACTGTCGTTGTTAGCGCTGGAAACACCGCTGCCGTTACCGGCTTACGAACGTATTCTGAAAGCCGCTCACTCTTTCAACCTGCTTGATGCGCGAAAAGCGATTTCGGTGACTGAACGTCAGCGTTATATCCTGCGTATCCGTACTCTGACCAAATCCGTTGCAGAAGCTTATTACGCCTCCCGTGAGGCAATGGGCTTTCCGATGTGTAAAAAGAACTGAGAGGCCGTCATGACACAACAGACTTTCCTGGTGGAAATCGGCACCGAAGAGTTACCGCCGAAGGCGCTTCGTTCTCTTGCTGAGTCATTTGCAGCGAATTTAACATCTGAACTGGCCGCCGCCAATCTGACACACGGTGATGTGGCATGGTATGCCGCACCACGTCGCTTAGCGGTAAAAATTGCTGCATTAGCGGATTCAGCAGCTGACCGTGAAGTTGAAAAACGCGGTCCTGCCGTTGCGCAGGCATTTGATGCGGATGGTAAACCAACCAAAGCGGCTGAAGGCTGGGCGCGCGGTTGTGGTATTACTGTCGAACAGGCAGAGCGCATGGTCACGGATAAAGGCGAATGGTTACTTTACCGTGCTGTGGAAAAAGGGAATAACGCAAAAGAATTACTGGCTGATATGGTCAGTCGCGCGCTGGCAAAACTACCTATCCCGAAACTGATGCGCTGGGGTGATAAAGATACGCATTTTGTGCGTCCGGTTCATACAGTCACAATGCTGATGGGCGCGGATATTATCCCGGGCGAAGTACTGGGGATTAAATCTGACCGTACTATCCGTGGTCACCGTTTTATGGGTGAGCCGGAATTTACGATTGCTCACGCGGATGAATATCCGGCGTTGCTGGAAACCCGCGGTAAAGTGATGGCGGATTACGATGCCCGTAAAGCCATTATTAAGCGTGATGCTGAAAAAGCGGCACAGGCGCTTGGCGGTGTGGCTGATCTGACAGACAGTTTACTGGAAGAAGTGACCTCGCTGGTGGAATGGCCGGTTGTTCTGACGGCAAAATTTGAAGAGAAATTCCTGGCGGTTCCTTCAGAAGCATTGGTTTACACCATGAAAGGTGACCAGAAATATTTCCCGGTGTATGACAAAAACGGCAAACTGATGCCGAACTTTATTTTTGTCGCCAATATCGAATCCTCTGATCCGATACAGATTATTTCCGGTAATGAAAAAGTGGTTCGCCCGCGTCTGGCGGATGCGGAATTCTTCTTTAAAACTGACTGCAAAAAACGCCTCGAAGATAATCTGCCGCGTCTGAGCACTGTATTGTTTCAGCAGCAGCTTGGTACTCTGCGTGATAAAACAGATCGTCTGGAAGCCCTTGCCGGCTGGATTGCCGGTCAGATTGGCGCAGATGTTAATCATGCGACCCGTGCGGGCCTGCTGGCAAAATGTGACCTGCTGACCAACATGGTCTTTGAATTCACTGACACGCAAGGTGTGATGGGTATGCACTATGCGCGTCACGACGGTGAATCTGAGGATGTGGCTCTGGCGCTGAAAGAGCAGTATCAGCCGCGCTATGCCGGTGATACTCTGCCGTCCACACCGGTTTCCGCTGCGCTGGCGATTGCCGAGAAAATGGATACCCTCGCGGGGATCTTCGGTATTGGTCAGCATCCTAAAGGGGATAAAGACCCGTTTGCTCTGCGCCGTGCTGCGTTGGGCGTGCTGCGTATTATTGTTGAGAAAGGGTATAACCTTGACCTCGATACGCTGACACAGGAAGCGGTTCGTTTGTACGGCGATAAACTGACCAATAAGAATGTGGTCACGGATGTCACTGACTTTATGTTAGGCCGTTTCCGCGCATGGTATCAGGAGCAGGGTTATGCGATTGATACTATCCAGGCTGTCCTGGCGCGTCGTCCTACCCGTCCGGCGGACTTTGATGCCCGCATGAAAGCGGTCACTCACTTCCGTTCTCTGGAAGAGGCGGCGGCACTGGCGGCAGCAAACAAACGTGTGTCTAATATTCTGTCCAAAAGTGATGATGCACTCAATGATGCTGTTCAGGCATCTCTGCTTAATGCTCCGGAAGAAATCAGACTGGCTGCATATGTTATTGATCTGAAAGCACAGCTGACACCGCTGTATGCTGAAGGTAAATATCAGGAAGCACTGACTGAGCTGGCATCCTTGCGTGAAGCTGTGGATGCGTTCTTTGATAGTGTGATGGTGATGGATAAGGATGATAATATCCGCCGTAACCGTCTGACCTTATTAAATGAATTACGTAATCTGTTCCTGGAAGTAGCGGATATTTCGCTGTTACAGTAATAAGTAATTTGTAATTAAGATAAAAAGCCCGGTCTGTCTGATGACAGTACCGGGCTTTATTTTTACTAAAGTGGATTTTTTATCTCAGCTTCAAATACAGGTCGTGATGTGATTTTCCCGTTACCGGAATGATAAAGCTCATAAGCCTTAAATTTTGCTGTTTCATTCATGATCTCACCATTATTAATATAGGCAAGAACATTACTGTTGGTTGATATATCCAGTGCTTCCAGATATTTTTTTATTATTCAGTGCAATGGTGTTTGCTTTCACGGATAAACTGCCCGACAGATTACCAGAGTTATTAATTCCGACACCGGATACTACATTCTGTAATCCGGTAACATCTGTCATGTCTGATGACATATTACTCTTGTTATTAATAACAGCATTCCCTATTGCCATTATTTTATGCGTGTTATCAATTTTAAAAGTACCATTATTCGTAATAGCACTATTTTCCAGGATTGAATTTGCAGCGGCTGCATGTATATTACCATTGCTGCCATTTGTTAACTCAGAATTGACTAAATCCATCGTCAGGTGGCTGTTCATGTATTTTTGTGTCTTCGCATCACCAACCGGACCAACTTCAATTTGTCCATGATTTTTTTATTACTGCGTTATTTGCACTGACATACATGTTATCAGCGTTAATACGGCTATTCTTACTGATGGATAATTTACTTTTTTTCTGCACTGTCTTTGCCTGGTATTGCTTCCAGCCCCCGGACAGTTCCCGGTGTAAATTTCACTAACTCATGACCGGCAAAGGTCGTCAGGTCAGCTGTTTTAATTTGGCTGTTACGAATAGTGATGTTTTCAGCAATAATATTGAGTTTATTCACGGAAGAAAATGAATTTCCATCTGTATTATTAATGCGAATGCTACCGCTGTTATCATAATAACCCAGTAATGCACCATCCTGAGATAACGCAATTTTTCCGGCTGTCAGTGTTAATTGTTTTGCACCGGTAATGCCACAACCGTTACAGGAAATTCCGTTAGGATTGGCAATAACAAGATGCGCTTTTTTCCCGTCAACAGACATATTGCCGTTCAGGAATGATTTTTGATCTGATACAACTTCATTAATAATCATTCCGGCATCCGCTGTCTGATTATTAAATGTCAGCCCTTTCTTATCAACATTAAATGCGTCATAGCTGTTATAAGAAACACCGTGATTATTTGCCGGTGCAATATCAATAGTGGTTTGATTGTTCTGAGTAACGACTTTGGTTTCATCCGCAGACGCCTGATTAACAATAATGCTATTATCAGGTGCTGCCAGCGCGAACTGGCTGATTAAAAGTGTACTGCTGATAACTGAGAGTTTAAACATGTTTGGCATAACCTTTCCCTGGTTCTGATTGATGAGTAAAAACACGAATACCATAAATGAAGTAACAAATGTCCGATATAAATCCGTGGTCATTTTTTGTCAGTTTTACGCATTCTGATAGCAAATAAAAAACATATATTTTACGAATAAGCAGATTAAAAACATCAATTTGGATAATAAAACGGCAAAGTGAAAATAAAGCGCCGGAAAGCGAATATTTTTGGTTTCTTACCTTGACGTTTTATCTTTCCGGCAGTAATATCCCTCCCGCTTCGGCGAGTAGCGCAGCTTGGTAGCGCAACTGGTTTGGGACCAGTGGGTCGTAGGTTCGAATCCTATCTCGCCGACCATATTCAAGAAAAGCCCTGCCTTATGGCAGGGCTTTTTGCTTTCCGGTTCCCGGCGCTGTTCTTTTTATCCTTCTGCCTTATTATCTCCCGTAAAATTACGGTGTTTTTTGATATCACCGTTCTTCTGTTTCCGCTTAACTACCTGTTCAAAATGGATATATCGTCAAGCGGACTGACACATGATAAAGATAACAGCTGCTGCTATTGTGATAGCAGTCAGCACTTGTGCGTGGAGCACGGAAAATAGCCCATCTATACCTTCAGCAGAACCTTGCGCCACACTTTCAGCGGTGGTTATTGAGCAGCGTGAATTAATAATACCGTCCCATCTGGCAGATGAATTTGAGCATAAGGTCACCGGGACGTGTCTGACATCAGAGCAGATGGCGGAAGCCATCATGAGCCTGGAATCAGGGATCCATCAGGCGGGTTTTATTACCGCCCTGGTCGGTGTACCGCCACAAAATGTCAGTGACGGGATACTGACTCTGCAATATAAGCCCGGTTATCTGAGTGGCTACCGTGATAAAGATAGCGGGCAGTCCCGTTTTGCGATGGGGTTGGTTTTTCCGCAGAGAGCAGACAGGCAACTGAATATCCGTGATACTGAACTGGGAATGAATCATCTGAATCAGGTAGCGGGGTTGGGTGTGCGGGCAGCGGTTGAACCTGATCCGGATAAGCCCGGCAGCTCTGTTATTATGATTTCCGGGCAGAAAAAACGCAGTGTGAGCGGCTCACTTGAAATAAATAATCATGGAAACCGGTCAACCGGCAGCAGACAGATCAATAACCGGCTCAATATTGAAAATCCACTTCAGTTATATGATCGCCTGTTTGTCTATACCCTGCGGGATTTGGACCGGCGTCATGCGACCGGAACAAAGTTTGTCTATGCTCAATACCGGGTGCCGTATCAGTACTGGGAATTTACGGCAGGTGGCAGTTACAGCGAACAGAAACAGCAATATCCGGTGTTAAACGACTCTCTGGATTATTTTACCCGCAGCAAAATGCTGGATCTCAGCATCGGCCGCAAACTGCTTCTGACGCCAATACATGATATGACGCTCAGCAGCGGGATATCTGCAGTGACGCGCAGCATCACACTCGCGGGTACTCCGCTGAAAATGCCTGAGCGTCGCTCTGTGTACTGGGATCTTGCACTGAATCATCGTTATTACCATCCTGCGTTTACCTTTCAGTATCAGGTTCAGTATAAACATTCACTGAACCAGTTTGGCGCATTACCTCTGTCGCACATGGCGATTAAACCCACCCGGCAACTGATGGCAGAAACCACCATAACGGTTCCTTTTCGCGCCGCCGGACAGGCTTTTTATTATGAAGGTGTCATGCGGGGTATTATCAATGCCGATAAAACAGACCAAATGGATCATGTGTCATTAGGTGATCGCAATTCTGTTCGTGGCTATCCGTTCCATTATAGTATTAATGCACCACGCGCATTCATCAGCCGTAATGAAATGGTATGGCAGCAGGCACTGCCTTATCATAACCTTTATATCGCGGCAGATATTGCCGTACCCGGTACGGATATTATAAGCAGGGCTTATTCTCCGCGCTGGCTGGCAGGTAGTGAAATCGGCATTAAAGGACATTATAAACCTGTCAGTTACCAGTTGTTTACCGGCATTCCTTTTAAAGCTGCAGAGAATGTAGCTGCTTTTTCCGCGTATGCCGGGGTTTCTGTCAGTTTTAATTACTGAGTATTTTTCTGTTTCCCGGATATTGCCGGGATGTGCGCGGCAATATGTTATCCGGCCTTTTTATCTGCCACATACTTTTGCTGCGTGATAATACCGTGCTGACGCAGATAAGGTGCGGATTATGTATCGCTGTGTAATGAAACGGGCAACGGAAAACCCTGGTTCAGGGGGAGCAGGCAAAATAATCGGATAGTAATTAAGCATCCAGTCACAAAAATCGTATAATTTTTAACAGTTGTTTATTCTGCCCCTTTTTTATCAACCGGATGAATTGGCGCGCTAATGTGCGCTGACTCAAACATTTTACCTGTTTTTGTTATAAAACCGTTTAGTTTATGTGCCTTATGTGTTGTCGGGGTCTACAGTCAATAGTATTGACTGCCTGTGTGACAGTTGATTTAGTGAAGAGTCAAAAAAATAATAATCAAACTGAAATCTGTGGTACGCACTGCTTTACCGGACCGCAGACAAACACAACATACAATGACAGGCGGAGATAACGATGATGAAAGTCGCCAAACGTAAGACAGGGTTGATGAAGCTGAGTGTCACACTGATTGCACTGGCAGTGTCGGCAAGTGTTAACGCGGCAGGCACGCTGGTTTTCTGTTCGGAAGGGTCACCGGAAGGGTTTAACCCGCAGTTGTTTACCTCCGGAACAACCTATGATGCGAGCTCGGTTCCGCTCTATAACCGGCTGGTCGAGTTTAAAGCCGGAACGACAGAACTGGAGCCGGGTCTGGCAGAGACCTGGGACGTGAGTGCGGATGGTAAAACGTACACTTTCCATCTGCGCAAAGGGGTTAAATTCCACACCACTAAAGAGTTCAAGCCGACCCGTGATTTTAATGCTGATGATGTGATTTTCACGTTTGATCGTCAGAAAAATGCGGAGAATCCGTATCACAAAGTGTCCGGCGGCAGTTACGAATATTTCAGCGGCATGGATATGGATAAAATCATCGAAAAAATTGAGAAAGTCGATGATAACACTGTCCGTTTTCAGCTGAGCCGCTCAGAAGCCCCTTTCCTGGCAAACCTCGGAATGGACTTTGCCTCCATTCTTTCTGCTGAATATGCGGATCAGATGCTGAAAGCCGGAACACCGGAAAAAGTGGATCTGAATCCTGTCGGCACCGGTCCGTTTGTGTTGCAGCAGTATCAGAAAGATTCCCGCATCCTGTATAAAGCTAATGATGATTACTGGAATGGTCGTCCGCAACTGGATCGCCTGGTGTTCTCTATCACGCCTGATGCCTCTGTCCGCTATGCTAAATTGCAGAAAAATGAATGTCAGGTAATGCCGTACCCGAACCCGGCTGATTTGGATCGCATGCGCGCGGATAAAAACATTGTACTGAAAGAGCAGCCAGGGCTGAATGTCGGCTATCTCTCTTATAACGTTGAGAAAAAACCACTGGATAATGTCAAAGTCCGCCAGGCGCTGAGCATGGCCGTGAATAAAGACGCTATTATCGAAGCGGTTTACCAGGGAGCAGGACAGAAAGCGAAAAATCTGATTCCGCCAACCATGTGGGGCTATAACAAAGACTTACAGGACTATCCGTACGATCCTGAAAAAGCAAAAGCATTGCTGAAAGAAGCCGGAATGGAAAACGGGTTTGAAATTGACCTGTGGGCAATGCCGGTTCAGCGTCCGTATAACCCGAATGCGCGTCGTATGGCTGAGATGATCCAGGCTGACTGGGCGAAAGTCGGCGTGAAAGCCAAAATCGTAACCTATGAGTGGGGTGAGTACCTCAAGCGCGCGAAAGCGGGTGAACCTCAGACAGTGATGATGGGCTGGACAGGCGACAACGGGGATCCGGATAACTTCTTCGCGACACTCTTCAGCTGTGCCGCGAAAGAACAGGGTTCGAATTACTCAAAATGGTGTGATCAATCCTTTGAAAACATCATCCTGCCGGCGCGTACCACCGCTGATCCGAAAGAGCGCGCCAAGCTGTATGAGCAGGCTCAGGTCGTGATGAAAGAGCAGGAACCGGCGCTGATTGTTGCGCACTCCACAGTGTATGAGCCTGTCCGCAAAGAAGTGAAAGGCTATGTGGTTGATCCGCTGGGCAAACATCACTTTGATAAAGTCTCAATCGAAAAATAATAAGTCAGTAATTAGTGTCTCCGGTTCGCCGTCTTTATAAGGGCGGCGAACCCTGTATCGCACCGCATAGTACGGTCGATGCAGAACATATAATTAAAATAATATTATTCATGGTGTGAGTATAAAGGGGAAGTCCTCCCTTTCGTCCGGTCTTTATGACCTGAGCGCTGTCAGCGGGCATTACAAGGGAATCAGGGGTATGCTGCAATTTATCCTCCGACGGGTAGGGATGGTTATACCGACATTTATCGGTATCACATTACTGACGTTTATATTTGTTCATCTGATCCCGGGCGACCCGGTCACGATTATGGCGGGTGAACGCGGGATTTCTCCGGAGCGTCACGCACAGTTAATGGCGGCACTCGGATTAGATCAACCTTACTGGAAACAGTATCTTCATTACATCAATGGCGTTCTGCACGGCGACCTTGGTATCTCATTAAAGAGCCGCCAGCCGGTGTGGGATGAATTTGTTCCCCGCTTTAAAGCCACGCTGGAACTTGCTACCTGCGCAATGATTTTTGCCATCTCTGTGGGCATTCCGGCAGGTGTGCTGGCGGCGGTCAAACGCGGTTCGGTGTTTGATCATACGGTTATCGGGATTTCACTGACCGGCTATTCCATGCCGATTTTCTGGTGGGGCATCATGCTTATCATGCTGGTGTCGGTCAATCTTGACCTTACCCCGGTATCCGGAAGGCTTGCCGACAGTGTTTTCCTGGATGACACTCAGCCGCTCACCGGATTTATGCTGATTGATACCCTGATCTGGGGCGAAGACGGGGATTTTAAAGATGCCGTGATGCATCTTATCTTACCTTCCATTGTCCTCGGCACTATTCCGCTGGCGGTGATTGTCCGTATGACGCGCTCCGCGATGCTGGAAGTCCTGGGTGAAGATTATATCCGTACCGCACGCGCCAAAGGGCTGAGCCGTCTGCGGGTGATTGTGGTGCATGCGCTGCGTAATGCATTGTTACCGGTCGTGACAGTAATCGGCTTACAGGTCGGTGTGATGCTGGCAGGTGCAATTCTGACAGAAACTATTTTCTCCTGGCCCGGTATCGGGCGCTGGCTGATTGATGCACTGCAACGCCGTGACTATCCGGTGGTTCAGGGCGGCGTACTGCTGATCGCTATTCTCATTATCCTGGTTAACCTGTGTGTGGATTTACTCTACGGTGTCATTAATCCGCGGATCCGCCACAAAAAATAAGAGGAGCGCACGATGTCTGATTCAACGAACAATGTTGTTACCCGCGCGCCTGAGCCTCTCTCTCCGCTGCGCGAATTCTGGGTTTATTTCAGTCGCAACAAAGGTGCATTAATCGGATTGATTTATATCCTGCTGATGCTGCTGATTGCGATTTTCGCCCCGTTGCTTGCCCCGCATCTGCCGGATGAGCAGTTCCGCACACATTTATTGCAGCCGCCTGTCTGGCAGGAAGGGGGTTCGTGGGAATTTATGCTCGGCACTGATGATATCGGACGGGATATATTGTCCCGCCTGATGTTTGGTGCCCGCCTCTCGTTACTGGTGGGCTGCCTGGTGGTTGCGCTCTCATTACTGATGGGTGTGGTGGTGGGATTGGTTGCCGGCTATTTCGGCGGCTGGATTGATGCCCTGATCATGCGCATCGTCGATATCATGCTGGCACTGCCGAGCCTGCTGCTGGCGCTGGTGCTGGTGGCTATCTTCGGACCATCGATTGTGAATGCCTCGCTGGCACTGACCTTTGTCGCACTGCCGCACTATATCCGCCTGACGCGGGCAGCGGTACTCACTGAAGTCAGCCGTGATTATGTCACGGCTTCCGGCGTGGCGGGCGCAGGTGCTGCCCGCCAGATGTTTGTGAATATTTTGCCGAACTGTCTCGCGCCGCTGATTGTGCAGGCGTCTCTGGGCTTTTCCAACGCCATTTTGGATATGGCGGCGTTAGGTTTCTTAGGCATGGGCGCACAGCCGCCGACACCGGAGTGGGGAACGATGCTCTCCGATGTTTTACAGTTTACGCAAAGTGCCTGGTGGGTGGTGACCTTCCCGGGACTGGCGATTTTACTGACGGTACTGGCGTTTAACCTGATGGGCGACGGATTGCGTGATGCCCTTGATCCTAAGCTGAAGCAGTAGAGGTGCAGACATGGCGTTATTAACAGTTGATAAATTATCTGTTCACTTCGGTGAAAAAGAGATGCCATTCCGCGCTGTTGACCGGATCAGCTACCAGGTTGATGAAGGTCAGGTGCTGGGCATTGTCGGGGAGTCAGGCTCCGGAAAATCGGTCAGTTCGCTGGCCATTATGGGATTGATTGATTTTCCCGGTCGCGTGATGGCGGATAACCTGGAGTTTGACGGCCGCCATCTGCTGACGATTTCGGAAAAAGAGCGGCGTGAACTGGTGGGTTCGGATGTGGCGATGATTTTCCAGGATCCGATGACCAGCCTCAATCCGTGCTATACCGTCGGCTTTCAGATAATGGAAGCCCTGAAAGTGCATCAGGGGGGTAACCGCAAAACCCGGTTACAGCGGACCATTGATTTGCTGCTGCTGGTGGGTATTCCGGACCCGGCATCGCGGCTGGATGTGTATCCGCATCAGTTATCCGGCGGGATGAGTCAGCGGGTGATGATTGCGATGGCAATTGCCTGCCGCCCGAAACTGCTGATTGCCGATGAACCGACAACGGCGCTCGATGTCACTATCCAGGCACAGATTATTGAATTATTGCTTGAATTACAGCGGCAGGAAAACATGGCGCTGGTGCTTATCACCCATGATCTGGCGCTGGTGGCGGAAGCGGCGCATCACATTATTGTGATGTATGCGGGGCAGGTTGTGGAGTCCGGTAAAGCGGCGGATATTTTCCGTGCGCCCCGGCATCCTTACACTCAGGCGCTGTTACGGGCGTTGCCGGAATTTGCGGGCAATAAAAGCCGGCTGGAATCACTGCCGGGCGTCGTGCCCGGTAAGTATGACCGCCCTGACGGATGTCTGCTGAACCCGCGCTGTCCGTATGCAACGCAGATCTGCCGCACGACAGAACCAGCGCTGCGGACTGTCGGGTCACGTCAGGTGAAATGTCACACGCCGCTGGATGATCAAGGGAGACCGGGCCATGAGTGAAATCACACAACCACTGCTGCACGTAAAAGAGTTGAAAAAATATTATCCGGTGAAGAAAGGTTTTTTTTTCGCCGGAGCGGATGGTGAAAGCGCTTGATGGTGTTTCATTTGACCTTGCGCGCGGAAAAACTCTGGCGGTGGTGGGGGAATCCGGTTGCGGAAAATCCACCCTGGGGCGTTTGCTGACTATGATTGAAAAACCCACCGGCGGTGAGTTGTTTTATCAGGGCCAGAATTTACTGGTTGAAGACAAGCAGGCAGAAAAACTGCGCCGTCAGAAAATCCAGATTGTTTTCCAGAACCCGTACGGCTCGCTGAATCCGCGTAAAAAAGTCGGGCAGATCCTGGAAGAGCCGTTGGTTATCAATACTTCTCTGAGTGCGGCTCAGCGCAAAGAGAAAGTGCTGGCAATGATGGCAAAAGTCGGACTGAAAACAGAGCATTACAGCCGCTATCCGCACATGTTTTCCGGCGGACAGCGCCAGCGTATTGCTATCGCCCGTGGTCTGATGCTGGACCCCGATGTACTGATCGCCGATGAACCGGTTTCTGCACTCGATGTGTCTGTCCGCGCCCAGGTATTAAACCTGATGATGGATTTGCAGGATGAACTGGGTCTGTCATACGTCTTTATCTCTCATGATTTGTCTGTTGTGGAGCACATTGCCGATGATGTGATGGTGATGTATCTGGGGCGTTGTGTGGAGAAAGGAACTAAAGCGCAGATTTTTGATAATCCGCGCCATCCGTACACGCAGGCTCTGCTTTCTGCAACGCCGCGTCTGAACCCGGAACAACGGCGTGAGCGGATCAAGCTGACCGGTGAACTCCCCAGCCCGCTGAATCCGCCACCGGGCTGTGCTTTTGCCGCCCGTTGCCGTCATGCATTCAGTACCTGCACACAGTTTCAGCCGCAGTTGAAATCTTATGGCGGACAGCTTATTGCCTGCTTTGCAGTTGATCGGGAAGAGCAGACAGAAACAATGGAATAAACGCGCTGTTTTACAGCAAATTACAGAAAAACATGTTTTCCTGAAAGACAAAAGGCGATAATGAGAGGCTTCATTATCGCCTTTACTGTTAACGGGGTGAGATTAGCTCAGCAGAAAGCACAATGATGACGTATAATCACTGCGTATGACGAAAGATGTGATAACTGAATTGTAACGAAAGGCGTGAAATATGCGTGTAAAAGTCAAAAAGTCGCTGACAATTAAGCAAATGTCAGTTGTTGCAGTAGTGACTTTGGTGACTGTCGCACTTTTTATTACCCTTCAGTTATCGCATTTGATACAACAGCGGAAAGATGATTACACCAATCAGCTTTTTAATTCGTCAGTGCAGGTCAGAAAACCGTTGGCAGATGCATTGTTAGGATCTGATTTAAATGAAATTAAATCCATACTGATAACATTGCGTGCCAGTGGTATTTTAGGTCGGGCAATCGTGATGACACCGGATAATGTTCAGGTTATCAGCCTGGATTTCGCCACATACCGGCCTATTCCGGCTGCAGCAAAAATGATCTTCGGGATTCCGGTTGAAATCCGGGTTCCGCTATACGCATACGGCGTGGCACATATTGCAAAACCCCCGCAGGGGTATCTTATTCTTCAGGTGGATGATAACCGGATATACCGCTTCGCAATGAATACATTGGCACTGATGGTAACCAGTTATCTGTTACTGGCATTTGTCCTGGTGATCGCGATAAGTTGGTGTATTAACCGTCTGATGGTGCGCCCGTTACGTAATATGGCCCGTGAGCTGAACAGCGCAGAGCCGGCAGAAATGCTCAGTTGTTCACCGTATCATGAGGATGATGAGATTGGTTTGTTAGCAAAAGGCTATCAAAATCAGCTTAATAAACATAAATCAGGGCCATCATGAAAACTTCCCGGTCAGTTTGCTGTCTAAACTCAGACGAGTCGTAAGGACGTCCCGGAAGCCGGTCAGTTTTGCCTGCGCATTGTCGCCTGACGTCATATTATTTCCGGCATCAGTGGTAAACCTCAGAAGAAGGCATACCAGGGATTCATATCAAAAGAGGTTAGTATGCAACGCTCTTATTTACGTGTTTTACTCGGTGGCGTCCTGATTGCAGCCACGTCACAGTTACACGCAGAAGCATTACAGCCTGATCCGGCATGGCAGCAGGGAAAGCTGGCAAACGGATTTAACTGGCAACTACTGCAAACCCCGCAGCGTCCGAATGACCGGGTCCAGTTGCGTCTTTCTGTACAGACCGGCTCGATGATGGAGAAATCCGCTGAAAAAGGGTTTTCTTATCTCATTCCGAAAGTGGTGATGTTCAATAGCCAGAGCCTGAATACACAGCAGCTTTCTCATTTGCTGAATAATGCTATTGACCCGAATATGCCGCTGCCGCCGGCTATTGTCTCTTATGATTTCACCTTATATAACCTGAGTCTGCCGAATAATAATCCGGAACTTTTGAAAGAAGCACTGAGCTGGATGGCGGATGTATCAGGACACGGTATCTTTAATCAGGATACGGTTGCCGGCGCACTCGCCGCACCAAATTCACCGATTGCCACTTATCCGCCGAATATTAACGATCCTATCTGGAAAGTCCGGATAAAAGGCACCACATTACAGGGTTTTGATCCGCTGCCACCAGTTGCGGATAAAATTGATGTGGATGCACTGAATAATTTTTATCAGCGCTGGTATACGCCGGACATGGTGACACTGTATGTTGCCGGACCGGTCGATAAACGTGCGCTGGAAGACGGCATCAATAAAGCATTTTCCGGGCTGGAAGGTAAGCGGCAGGCCCCTGTCAGTGTGGCAACGCTGCCACCGATGAAGCCCCTGTCTGTCCATGCGGTAAGCGAAAATCAGAAAGAAGACGTTCTGTCGCTGGTCTGGGATCTGAACTGGTCATCTGTCAAAGATTCTGCTGCATTGAACCGTTACTGGCTGAACGATCTGGCCCGCGAGGCACTTTTCGGTGCATTGCAACAGAGTATGGGCAAGAAAAACGAAAAGTTTATGGCAATGAATATGGATTGCCGGATGCAGTATCAGCGCGCCAGTTGCATGTTGAGTGTACAGGCACCGAATGAAAAAATACCGGCGATTACAGCAGAGCTGGCGGGTGAACTGGCTGTCCTGAAAGAAAAGGGTATTTCTGCCGACAGTTTTAACGGGCTGATTGCCCTGAAACAGGCGCAGCTTCAGCAATTGTTTGCTATCTACGCCCGGACGACCACCGACATTCTGATTAACCAGCGTCTGATGTCTCAGCAGAGTAATATCATTGATATTCCGCCGGAACAGTATCAGCGCCTGCGTCAGTTATTTCTGAACAGCCTGACGCCGGAAGTTCTGAATGCTGAAATTCATGCGATTTTAGAGCAGGATACCGGGTTTATTTTCACTCAGCCGAAAGGGGAGCCGGAAATGAACGTGGAACAATTGCGTGCGCAGTTTGATAAAGTAATGCATCCGGGTAAAGCGGTTGCTGCGGCAGAGAAAGCCGCATCAGTAGCTGAAAAAGCAGCAGCTGATGCAGAACAGGCTAAAGCGGAACAGGCAGAAAAAGTTGCTGAAGCTGCAGAGAAAGCTACCACTGAAAAAGCGGCTGCTGAAAAAATAGCTGCAGAGCAGGCAAATTCACAGCCGGCACAGCCTGCTGAAGCGCAGGCACCTTTATCTGTCGTCAAACCGGCCGAACCGGAAAAACCGGCTGTCGCACCGGCAAAGAAAGGTGAGCAGCCAGGTAATGCGGAGCCACCGGCCGCGGATAACGCAGGCGCCGATGGTGTCAGCGCCTGATATCGTTATTACAGACTGACAGGCTTGTCTGTCATATTAAGGGGTATCTCCGGATGCCCCTTTTTATTATTATTTTTCCGGGAAATCAGAGCGCTTAGTCATCATTCTGACACAGACGGGTTTCCAGCAGATTCATCAGCCACGGGCGGGTATCCCGGCTGTTAACAAACCCGGCGGCGGCAATCTTTTTCTGCGGATGGTAGTAGGCAGCAGTACCCCAGAATCCCAGGTGATACCAGAGTGTCTGACCTTCTCTTTTAGTGACCATCATCCCTGCCCGGTAATCTTCTGCACCATCGTGCGAACCTTGTTTCAGCATTTCTTCAAGCGTGCCGGGACTGTCAAAAATACGACCTTCAAACAGATGCGCCATAAACATGGCTAAATCTTTTACTGACATGACCAATCCGCCACCGCCGTAGAGATCCATTGTCGGGCTGATGGTATCGCCGTCGATATTACCGAGATACTGATGCGCCCGTGGCGGCAGCCCCGCCGGAACCGGCTCATACACTTCCCAATATGCGGATGTCATTCCCAATGCATCAAAGCGGAGCAACTCGCGGACAGCCTGCGCCAGCGGCAACTGTGTGATGCGCTCAATAATATCCGCCAGTAATAAATAGCCGGTATCAGAGTAGAGAAAACAGGTGCCGGGAGCCATCAGCGGATATCCGCGGCTGACATAAAGGCGGATCTGCTCATCCCGCGTCCAGATATGACCGGGATCGGCAAGCACCTCTTTAACATAGTGCTCGTCTGCATGGTCATACAGTCCGGCACTATGGCTGAGAAGATGGCGGACAGTGATTGCCGTCAGGTCGTAGCCTGCGTCTGTCAGCCATTGTGCATATTGCGGGGTGATGAGCGGCCCGACCGGGGCATTCAGAGCGAGTTTATTCAGTTCATACAGCCGCAGGATGGCGGCGGCTGTAAATGTTTTGGTGTTACTGGCTATCCGGATCGGGGTATCCGGTGTGACGGGTGTGCTGTCAGTCTTACTCAGACCGCCGTGTGCCAGCCCGTCAGGGATTTCGCAGCCTTCGCCGGTAAAATATATTGCCGTTGCAAAACCGGCGGGCTGAACATTCTGCAACAGGGCAGACAGATTTTGAGTTGGCATAGTCAGGTCACCTCAATCATTAACAAATCAAAAAGATATGTGAGATGACAACAATATGACAGAAATAAAAAGGCGGGAATACCCGCCTCAGGGTGGTACAGGCTATTTTTTCGCGTCAGCACGTAATTTTGTTACTGTTTTCCCGCCGACACCCCAGTTGTCTGTTTCCACTTCATCAATAATCACAAAGGTGGACGCCGGATTTTTCCCCAGCACATCAACCAGTAACTGAGTCGCACCTTCAATCAGTTTCTGTTTTTGTTCTTCTGTCGCACCCTCTTTGGTGATGCGGATGTGTACAAATGGCATAGTAGCTCCTGATGATATACTCGTCATATTTCAGGATGCTGTTGACTTCGCTCAGCCCGCTGGGTCACATAGTTTACCTATGCTCCCCGGCGGTCGGAGCTTGTCGCCTGCATGCATCCAGAATTATTTAGAGTATATACCTTTATGCATTCAAACCGCAGGTTCATTGGTTGCACTCAGCTATTTTATTTTTTTGAATATCTGTCGCAATCCAGGCCGCAGACACGAGGATCAGCCTGGCGAAGAAATAAAAGAATGCCATCAACCCGATAACTGAACCAAACGCCGCTCCGGAAGGGGATGCCGCCATATTCGGCAGCAGCCAGGTCATAATTGTTTTCAGGATCTCAAACCCGATCGCCGCCAGCAATGTTCCTTTCAGCAGTGATGTCCGGTTCAGTTTCATGCGGGGCAGGAACCAGAAAATCCACGTAAACAGCAGGTAGTTTGCCAGAATCGAAATTGTCAACCCGATAACTGTCCAGACCGGGCGCAGCCATTCAATCGAATCCAGCCCTAAAAACTGCACAATAGTTGCCTGAGCTGAGCCGGCAACCGATGTCAGTGTGAGGGTAATAATCAGGGCGACAAGCAGCCCGATGAGCGCCAGAAAATCCCGCAGGTAGCGCAGAAACATATTTTCTTTGATTTCCATATCCGGCTCCCATTGCTCATGGTACTGCGCGCGTATTGCCATCCGCAGATTACCCACCCAGTTCACCCCGGAATAGAGTGCCAGTGCCAGCCCTGTTAACCCGACTGTTGCACGTTGGCGGATAGCGGTATCAATACTGCGCTCAATAGTACCGGCGAGTGTCGGATCACTGATGCTGTTGGCAACACCACGGATAAGTTTTGTCAGCAGCTCCGGATTAAATGCAAGGGCATAACCGGCAGCGGCAAAAGACACCATCAGAATCGGGATCATGGATAGAAATGAGAAATAGGTAATCGCCGCACCAAACTGGCTTCCCATCCGGTCATTAAACCGGGTGGCGGTACGGAGAAGATGGGCGATAAACGGAATATCACGAATATAATTTCCGGCTTTAACGCTCCATTTCAGGGCTTTTTTTCCCTGTTTTATTCCCTCATCAAAATTTTTGCGCAGGGGCTTGATTGATGATGTGTCGTTGCCGTTCTCCGGTATGTCATTTTCCCGGTCCATGTATCCTCGCTTGTTCAAAAATTGATTCGGTTTAAGTTTACTACATGACAAACCCGATGAACAATTCAGGTTCGCGTCGTGAATATAGAGATAAAAACACGATATGTTATATGGTTTTCACGGGCTTAAGAATTTCCCGATTGATTAATCCACGTAAAAATACTTTATTATCGGCACTTATTCTTACGCAGAATAAGATGAATCAATATGGCGCAATGATATGTTCACCGAATGAATAAATAATGTGTATTTATCAGGCGTTATTATTTTTGTTTTTCTTTTACATTCACACTGAATAAATGAAAATGTTTATCTTTAATAAAAAAAACAGGGCGTGCGCTGCTGGTGGTACTGATCGGACTGAGTTCCGGTGCGTGTGTGTATAAACCGGATGGCCCGCATTCGCCTGCCAGGGTTATTATCGTCTCCAATCAGGTATGTATTATCACGTCTCCTGCCGGGGATGAAAAATTAGCCCGCCTGGATATTGATGAAATCGGCAGTGAAAATAAGCGATTGCTGACGCACACATTTACACCGCAGCAGGCTGTTATCGGGAAACACCGCTGTATTTCCACACTGAATTATCCGTTCAGAAGCGGAAAATCCTATACTGCATTAATTACGGTGGAGTCAGATGTTAAGCGCAGTCTCGGGATAATCCCGAACACGCGGAATTTTGATGCCCGCTTTCAGCTGACTGATTATTTCGGACAGTTACGGGCGACAGAATATTGATCAGTATAACGTAATACAAAAAAGGGTGGTTTTATAATAGTTTGTTATCGGGTGCCTGTTTATATAGTGTTTTTTTGTATGAGAAAACAAACATGAATGTGAATAATCACACTGAATTGCACCTGCAGGATAGTCTGTTGCCGGAAAATAATGATATGCACCCGCGGATCGGTATGATTTATCCGCAATGTAATGCATCAGATTTAAATTGTGACCCGGAGGGTTACAGGCAGCATCCGGATATATTTACGCTGAAATATGATGAAACCCGGCGTGAGATTCTGGCATTTTCCGGTACCTGTTGTGAAACCGGAACGGTTCATCCCTGCTCAGTTAATAATCCGTCAGACAGTTGGCTGAGTGTGGTTAAGGGATTGCGCCCGCTGGGGCAATTCAGTGTGAGGTCACTTTATGACCCGGTTCTTCACGGGTTGTATGACACACCGGAGCTGGGTATAAAATGCTTCCTGAAACAAGGTGATATTAATATTTATATCATCCTGGTATACCGTCGTGACAGTGATAAAGGTGAGACGGGAGCGCTGGATTTTATTGCTCTGATGAACGAAAAAAAAAACAATGATGGAAAGTGGTGAAGGAACTCACGAAGAGCGGGTTTATTATTCAGAATATACGCTTGGCCGCCGGTTCGGAGAGTTATTGCATTATGATCCTGCGGACATTCAGCACTATGAAACAATGATGAAAAACCGGCTGGATTATCTGAAATCACCTCAGTAATAAGAGTGCGCGCACCCGGCTTAATCGGGTGCGCTGCTATTATTTTAATAATGTATCCAGTTCTGACTGCGCCGTTTTTAATTTGGCTTCAGCTTCTGCCAGTTTGCGCTCCCGTTTGGCGATTTTTGCCTTATCGCCTTTATCGATAGCTTTTTGCAAATCTGCTTTTTGTTCCGCAACCTCTTTTGTCCGGTCATTAATTTCGTTGCGGGCATCATTACGCAGGCTGTCCGGTGTGCAGTAAGTTTCTACATTTTGCAATGCGCGCTCCAGTCCCTGTACCCGATACGTATTGCCGTGTGCTTTGGCATAGCGGATCTGCTCTGTAATTTTATCTTTTTTGATTTCACAGCCATTCTGCGCACTTATTGCAGATGTACTCATCAGTAACGCACCCAGTCCGAAAGCCAGAGCCGACAGGGCGGCAGATTTAAATCGTGTCATATTTACCTCGTGATTAATCTGATTCATCTTTTTATGACCTTTAATATCCGTAACGGTTCACATGTATCAGTACAGACGGGGAAAGGGCGTTGGTTCTTTCCTGCAAAAATAAGGTTATACTGAGCCATTAAATTTGTACTGATATTCTTGTTCCGGGTGGTTCACACCCGACCATCTGAGGCCCATGTATGCTTAGTTACCGCCACAGCTTTCACGCCGGCAATCATGCGGATGTGTTAAAGCACACCGTCCAGAGTCTGATCATTGAGTCATTAAAAGAGAAAGACAAACCGTTTTTGTATCTGGATACGCACGCAGGCGCCGGGCGTTATCAGCTCAGTGGTGAGCATGCCGAACGAACCGGAGAATACCTGGAAGGGATTGGACGGCTCTGGGCACAGGAAGCCTGTCCTGAAGAACTGACCGCTTATCTGGAGGCCGTCAGTGCACTGAATCCGCGCAAAGAACTGCGTTTTTATCCGGGCTCACCGCTGATCGCCGCACATCTGCTGCGTTACGATGACAAACTGAGTCTCAGTGAATTGCATCCGTCTGATTTTCCGCTGCTGCGCAGCGAATTCAGTGGTGACTACCGCGCCCGTGTTATCCGCGAAGATGGTTATCAGCAGCTGCGCTCACAATTACCGCCACAGTCCCGCCGTGGTCTGGTTCTGATTGATCCGCCGTATGAAATGAAAACGGATTATCAGGATGTGGTAAAAGGTGTTCAGGAAGGTTACCGCCGTTTTGCAACCGGCACTTATGCAATCTGGTATCCGGTTGTGATGCGCCAGCAAATCAAGCGTATGGTAAAAGAGTTTCAGGCAACAGGTATCCGCAAAATTCTGCAAATCGAACTGGCGGTGCGCCCTGACAGTGATCAGCGCGGCATGACAGCATCCGGCATGATTGTTATCAATCCGCCGTGGAAACTGGAATCACAAATGAAAGCCGTGTTACCGTGGCTGCATAATGTACTGGTGCCGGAAGGTACGGGTCATACACGGGTTGAATGGATTACGCCGGAATAATTAGTTTCCGCCGCCTGTACTACATCTGCGGCGGGTGTTTATGTATTGACTGATAAATGGAACAAGCCAACTATGAGCAAACATTACGACTATATTGCAATCGGCGGCGGCAGTGCCGGGATTGCCTCTGTGAACCGTGCAGCGATGTACGGGCAGAAATGCGCCCTGATTGAAGCGAAAGCCCTCGGTGGTACGTGTGTTAATGTCGGTTGTGTCCCGAAAAAAGTGATGTGGTATGGCGCGCAGATTGCCGAAGCTATCCGCCAGTATGGTCCGGATTACGGATTTGATACCACGGTAAATCACTTTAGCTGGGAAAAACTGCTGGAAAGCCGTTCTGCGTATATCGATCGTATTCACCAGTCTTATGAGCGTGTTCTGGGCAACAACAAAGTTGATGTTATAACCGGCTTTGCCCGTTTTAAAGATGCGCATACCGTGGAAGTGAACGGCGAAACTTATACGGCGGATCATATCCTGGTCGCGACCGGCGGTCGTCCGGTGGCGCCATCTGTTCCGGGTGCGGAATACGGTATTGATTCAGATGGTTTCTTTGCGCTGAAAGCGCTGCCGAAGCGCGTGGCGATTGTCGGTGCGGGCTATATTGCTGTTGAGTTGGCAGGCGTTCTGAATGCTCTGGGCAGCGAAGCACACCTGTTTGTCCGCAAACATGCACCATTGCGTAATTTTGATCCGCTGATTGTGGAAACGCTGGTGGAAATTATGAACACGGAAGGACCGGCTCTGCATACCAATTCCGTACCGAAAGCGGTCGTGAAAAATGCAGATGGCAGTCTGACACTGCAACTGGAAAATGGTCACGAACAGATAGTGGATTGCCTTATCTGGGCTATCGGACGTGAACCGGCAAC
This sequence comes from Morganella psychrotolerans, assembly GCF_001676155.1. Lineage (GTDB taxonomy): Bacteria > Pseudomonadota > Gammaproteobacteria > Enterobacterales > Enterobacteriaceae > Morganella > Morganella psychrotolerans. The sequence continues at coordinate 183,218 of NZ_LZEW01000030.1, forward strand.
GGATAACATCAATCTGGATGTCACCGGTGTGGCACGCAATGACCGTGGTTTCATTCAGGTGGATAAATTCCAGAATACCTCTGTTTCCGGTGTGTATGCGGTAGGCGACAATACGGGTGCGGTTGAACTGACCCCGGTTGCAGTTGCGGCGGGTCGCCGTCTCTCCGAGCGTCTTTTCAATAATAAACCGGATGAGCATCTCGATTACAGCAATATCCCGACCGTGGTATTCAGCCACCCGGCAATCGGTACTGTCGGCTTAACAGAGCCGCAGGCGATTGAGCAGTATGGCGCAGATAATGTGACATGCTACAAATCCTCTTTCACAGCAATGTACACCGCTGTGACCAGCCACCGCCAGCCATGCAAAATGAAACTGGTCTGCGCCGGAAAAGAGGAAAAAGTCGTCGGTATTCATGGCATCGGTTACGGCATGGATGAAATATTACAGGGCTTCGCGGTGGCACTGAAAATGGGTGCGACCAAAAAAGACTTTGATAATACCGTGGCAATCCACCCGACTGCGTCAGAAGAATTTGTAACGATGCGGTGATACACTTAATGTGTACTGTTTAGTTTCATAGAAAACTGACCTTAAATGGTCAGTTTTTATATTTAACTCCCCATTCCTGACGGTTGTAATAACGTTATTAATATAAATCGTTGCTAACCTAATTATCACTTCATAAATTAAACGTATTTAATTGTCCATATTAAAAGGTGACTCAGGAAGAGAGTGTTTACCTGTTTTTATGGTATTTCTGCGTTTTGATTTGTTAAATAAACAGGTTGATTACCTAATTCAGTTAAATATCGGATGTTTTTTTGTTGCTAATATAAAAAAAATAGGTTAAATTTATTCAAAGAAAAGCGCAATTAACCAAGGATGTCATTAATTAATCTATAAAAGGATGTAATTATGAGAAAATTATCGAATAATGAAATGAACGCAGTTAGTGGCAGCGGTGGTGTGGTGAGTAATAAAGTAAATCCACCGGTATCCGATGTTGTCAGACCAAACCCGATCAGTAGTCTTCTGGAATTTGGCAGGAATATAATCGGTTTAATTCGTAATATATTTCCTATCAAATATAATTAATTATATTTAATATAGTAAACGAAAATGCTAAATCAGTATGATATCTGAAAGCCTCATAAAACATTTTTTTATGAGGCCTTTTCTATTTCGGGTCATGTGAGATATTAAATAGTACCGTCTCTCTTAACTTTTTTAAAATAACTTTGAACCAAACAGTGAATCGCTCAGGATGATTTTTCACTTCTCTGTCTAAATCCGGCAGTGATATCCAGCGTACAGCGGCAACTTCTTCCGGGTTGAGGGAAAATACTCCGTTATAGTGCCCGGTGAACAGGTGATCGTATTCATGCTCAATCAGTGCAGGCGGAACATCTGCGTGGTAAATAATATGCCCCGCAGCGCGAAGCGGGCAGGTTATTCCCAGTTCTTCCTGTAAACGGCGCTGTGTTGCTTCTTCCAGTGTTTCTCCCCGGCGCGGGTGGCTGCAACAACTGTTTGCCCATAATCCGCCTGAATGGTATTTGGTGAGTGCGCGTTGCTGGAGAAGTAATTCGCCCGCGTCATTAAATAAGAATACAGAAAATGCACGGTGCAGCAGACCAAGCTGGTGAACCCGGAGCTTTTCGTCATGCCCGATGACGCAATCATGTTCATCAACCAGAATCAGTTCGTCACTCATTAATTTATTCATCCGGGAAAAATGTTATCAGAGGGACGTACTTTATCAAATCTGTAAAGGAAAGGTTGTGGGAATAATGGCAAAAAAAACGCCGGAAAGTATTTTCCGGCATCTTATAATTTAGTGGCAGGGGTTATTTATTACGGGCAGCTAAGTAATCCTGTAAGGTACCTTCAGGATATTTTTTACAGAATTCAACGATTTTCGGTGCTTCTGCCACCCCTTTTTCAGACAGTGCGACAAAGTCACCGCCCGGATATTGCGTATCTTTGCTGATAACCCACAGGGCAACCGGCGCCCAGCTTTGCGGGTTCAAATCGACATACTGTTTGCAGGTCATTTTATCAGGCACCTGAATATCAGCGGGCTCTGCGAGTGCCACAGACGAAAACGCACTTGCTGCAACCAGACATGCGGTAACAAAATACTTTTTCATAATAAATAAACCTCATTTTTTATTTTCAGGAAACAGAATGAATACGTTTTCAGAATAGATTAAATCCTGCCTTATTCAATATTCCGGAGTTTTTAAAATGAAAATAATAATATTAAAGGGTTATTTTAAAATAAAAAAGCATGTGATACAGAAAAACACTCATATCGGGCCGGCAGACACCATTTTGTATCAGTCCCGATATGAGTAATGGTTACGGATTAAGCGGATTCTCTGTCAGCCAGCGCACAATAAAATCCCGGATGGCCGCTATATCATTGATATCCATCTGTGGTACTGAAACATCGCTCCGGGGAATGTCGCAGGCAAATGCAATCACAAATTCATCGAGCAGTGTCTGATACGGACGGTCAACCACATCGCGGTACAGGGCTATTTTCGGCACCGCTTCGCCTTTAAATCCTTCGACCAGGATAAGATCCAACTGCCTGCTGTCAAACCGGGCGGCAAGTTGTGCAAGATCAGGCTCCGCACCGCCCGGAGTTTCCGTCATCAGTGCAAAACGTTCCTGACTGACCACCAGGGTTTGGTACGCACCTGCTTTGCGCAGTTCGTAACTGTCTTTCCCCGGGGTATCCACATCCATATCGTGATGCGTGTGTTTGACCAGACCAATCCGCAGACCGGCATCCCGCAACAGCGGAATAAGCTTTTTCAGCATGGTCGTTTTGCCGGTGCCGCTGTAAGCCGTGACAGCCAGTAACGGAACCGGGTGGGGTAACTGATGCTGTTTTTCCCATTCACGGCACTCTGCAAAGGTATTGAGATTAACAAACTGATCAGCAGAAGCATCGAATGTGACGGCTTTTGCGCCGATCATATCCATAAACAGCAATAATTTCCGGTCGCCGTTGGTAAGGTAATTTCTCAGCGGCTCCGCCAGCGAGTGGTGACACAGTGCAAATGTCGGGTGCGCACGGGTGGTATCACAGGCGTAGGCACACAGGGAATTCCCTTTCTGCTGCCAGAGCGTGTCGGCGAGATTTTCCGGAAAAACCGGGACATCACACGGCACAAATAATACCCAGTCGTGGCGGGCATTTTCTAATCCTGCGAGCATACCGGCAAGCGGTCCCGGGAAATCCGGCAGTGTGTCACTGACCACGCGCAGACCGGTGGCGTGATAAGCCGCGATATGGCGGTTGGCATTGATAAAAATCTCATCCGCCTGGGGAGCAAGGTGCTTCACACTGTGTTGATAAAGCGGGATACCGCCCAGTAAAACCAGACCTTTATCCTGCCCCTGCATCCGGGTTGCCCGGCCACCGGCAAGGATACAGCCGCTGAGTTGCGTCATCATTTTTAATTTCTCTGACTATCTGCGATAAAAATTCTGACCTTATCTTAACAATGATTCCGGTATATACCCAACGTCATTCGAATTGCAGGCAGGCGGCAAGCTCCGGCTGCCGGGGAGCATAGATAAACTATGTGACCCGGTTATCTGAGCGCAGCCCAGACCCTGCAGTTTGAATGAATAAGGGTATAGTGAGCGCGAATATAAATGCAATGGATGCCATAATCGCGGATAATATGTCCGCTGTTATTACAACGCGTCAATATTTACGCATCCTGACAGTCCTGTTCTTTCCGGGACGGCGGATAATTGGTAATGTGTTACGTCTTGCTTATAAGGAATTTATTATGAAATGTCATCGTCTTAATGAAGTTATTGAACTTCTGCACCCTGTCTGGCAGCAGCACTCTGATCTGAATCTGATGCAGATGTTGCAAATGCTGGCAGATGAAGCCGGGTTTGAGGGCGAACTGTCTGATCTGACTGATGATATTCTGATTTACCACCTGAAAATGCGCGGATCTGATGCAACGGCTGAAATTCCGGGGCTGAAAAAAGATTACGAAGACGATTTTAAAACCGCGCTGTTACGTGCACGCGGCATTATCAAAGAGTAAAGAGTAATGCAGACTATCACACCGCCGGTTTTTACCTTTCAGGATTTCCGGCCTGATCGTCTGATAGACAGTCTGAGCCGTTACGGTATCTGGCTGGACTCCGGTTTAACCGAGCTGAACAGCTACGAAAACCGGGTCTATCAGTTTATGGATGAAAACCGCACCCGTTATGTGGTGAAATTTTATCGTCCCGCGCGCTGGAGTGAGCAGCAGATCCGCGAGGAGCATGAGCTGACACTGTCTCTGGCTGATGCCGGGTTGCCGGTCGCCGCCCCGCTGGTGTTTGATGGCGAAACCTTGCTGTCGCAGGACGGGTATATGTTCGCGCTCTTTCCGTCGATAGGCGGGCGGGCGTATGAAACGGATAATATTGACCAGTTGGAAAGTACCGGGCGTTTGCTCGGACGACTGCATCAGATTGGACGGGAGCGTGAGTTTCAGTACCGTCCGTCGATTACGTCGCAGGAGTATCTGATAGCTCCCCGGGAGATCCTTGCAGAATGCCCGCTTATTCCTAAAAAAGTGCGGAGCAGCTTTTTACAGGCGCTGGATACCCTGATCGCGGAGGTAACTGCGCGCTGGACCGGCGAATGGCAATCTATCCGGTTACACGGCGATTGCCATCCGGGAAATATTTTGTGGCGTGATGAGCGTGGCTGGTCGATTTCGACGATGCCCGCAACGGACCGGCAGTGCAGGATCTCTGGATGTTACTTAACGGGGATAATGATTCACGTCGCTATCAGTTAGATATTTTGCTGGAGGCGTATCAGGAATTTTGTGATTTTGATACGCGGGAACTGGCATTAATTGAGCCGCTGCGCGCTATGCGTATGGTTCACTTTTTATCCTGGGTAGCACGCCGCTGGCAGGATCCCGCTTTTCCGAAAGCTTTTCCATGGATGGCGGATAGTGATTTCTGGTCACAACAGCAGTCACTGATTACTGAACAGATAGCCGTACTGGCGGAACCGCCGCTGACGCGTTATCAGCCTTATTGATTTTCAGGAGATACAATGATGAAGAAGTTTTGGTTAGCAATGATGGGATTCGCGATGACATTCAGTGTGTTCGCCTCACCTGTTGCCGGCAAACAGTATACTGAACTTAACACTCCGGTTGCGAATCAGCCTGAGGTAGTGGAATTTTTCTCTTTCTATTGCCCGCATTGCTACCAGTTTGAAGAAAATTTCAAAGTACCGGAAGCCATCAATAAAAACCTGCCGGAAGGAACTAAACATGAACGCTATCATGTTGATTTCTTAGGCGGTCCTATGGGTCCTGAATTGACTAAAGCCTGGTCTGTGGCGATGGCGATGGGTGTGGAAGATAAAGTCACTCCGATTCTGTTCAAAGGGATCCAGGAAACCGGTACTATCAAAAATGCAGATGATGTACGTGCCGCTTTCATTCAGGCAGGTATCACCGGCGATGATTATGACGCCGCTGCGAACAGCATTTTTGTTAAATCTCTGATTGCCAAGCAGCAGAAAGCAGCCGCTGATTATAAATTACGTGGCGTTCCTGCGGTCTTCGTCAAGGGCAAATACCAGATCAACAATGGTGGTCTGGAAGTGAAAGACGTGGCGCAATACGGCAAAGCATTCTCTGACACTGTGAATTATTTACTGAAACAGAAGTAATTTCTGTTCAGGCAGTAACAATAAGAAGGAAGCTGGGTGACCGGTTTCCTTCTCTGTTTACAGCGTACCTGATATAAAGAGTAATGCGGAGAGCAAAAAGGCTATCCACATTAATCAATTGATTAGCGCGATAGATTATCTTGCTGTATTAGTTTATAACCTATTGATTTTTTTTGAGTGTGATTTTAACGATCTTCGCTATCGGCCGCGATTTACATAGCATTCATAAATTTATGCACAAACTTATCCACAGCTTTTCCCTTTTCGTGCCGCCAGCGGATGTATCTTAATCTGATGTATTTCTGAATTTCCGGTGACAGGCAATAAATGTCGTCTAATGCGGCGGTCTGTGGCATCCTACCCTCCGGACATTCATTCAATACCGTGAAGACAATTATGGCTCAGATTGCAGACAACCCGTTGATTTTAGTCGATGGTTCATCCTACCTCTATCGTGCATATCATGCATTTCCACCCCTGACGAACAGCGCAGGGCAGCCTACCGGCGCCATGTACGGCGTACTGAACATGTTGCGCAGCCTGGTGATGCAGTATGAATCCGGGCATGTGGCAGTCGTGTTTGATGCGAAAGGAAAAACATTCCGCGATGAACTGTTTGAAGACTATAAATCACACCGCCCGCCGATGCCGGACGATCTGCGTGAGCAGATAGCGCCGCTGCATGAAATGGTGGTGGCGATGGGAATGCCGCTGTTGTCTGTCTCCGGTGTTGAAGCGGATGATGTTATCGGTACGCTGGCAAAACAGGCCGCAGCACAGGGCCACCCGGTGCTTATCAGTACCGGTGATAAAGATATGGCGCAGTTAGTCACGCCGGATATCACGCTCATCAATACCATGAACAACACTATTCTCGGGCCTGAGGAAGTGGAAGCCAAATACGGTGTACCGCCGTCGCTGATTATTGATTATCTGGCACTGATGGGTGACTCTTCGGATAATATCCCGGGCGTGCCGGGTGTCGGCGAAAAAACAGCGCAGGCGCTGTTGCAGGGAATGGGCAGCCTGGATGATATCTATAAAGACCTGGATAAAATCGCGACATTGAGCTTTCGTGGTGCGAAAACACTGGCACCGAAAATGGAAGCCAATAAAGAGATGGCGTATCTCTCTTATACGCTGGCAACCATCAAAACCGATGTCGAGCTTGATCGCACCTGGGATTCTCTGACACTTGCCGAGCCGGATTTGGATAAGCTTCATGCATTATTCACGCAGTATGAATTCAGACGCTGGATAAGTGACCTGGAAAACGGCGGCTGGCTGGCGAAGAAAAGCGCCCGCAGCGCACCATCCAAAGCGGCGGTTACTGCTGCTGTACAGCCGGTGGCAGCTGCTCCGGTTGCTGATATCCCGGATATCAGCAGTGAAAACTATGAAACGATTCTCGATGAAGCCGCGCTGACCCGCTGGGCAGACATTCTGCGCAGTGCCGGTGAATTTGCATTTGATACCGAAACTGACAGTCTGGATAATCTTTCCGCGCGCCTGGTCGGTATGTCATTTGCCGCCAAAGCCGGACACGCTGCCTATCTGCCGATAGCGCATGATTATCTGGATGCACCGGATCAGCTCTCTCTTGATCAGGTACTGGCGGTAATGAAGCCGATTCTGGAAGATGAAAACTTACGTAAAATCGGGCAGAACCTGAAATTTGATCGCGGCATTATGGCGAATTATAAAGTGGAACTGCGCGGCATTGCGTTTGATACCATGCTTGAATCTTATGTACTTAACAGTGTCGCCGGTCGCCATGATATGGACAGCCTTGCAGACCGCCATCTGAATCATAAAACCACGACATTTGAAGAGATTGCCGGAAAGGGCAAAAAACAGCTGACGTTTAATCAGATCGCGCTGGAAGAAGCCGCCAATTATGCAGCGGAAGATGCTGATATCACGCTTATTCTGCATCAGGCACTTTATCCGCAGTTGGAAGCAGAAAAAAACGCTGCTGCATGTATATCGTGATATCGAAATGCCGCTGGTGCCGGTTCTTTCCCGTATGGAACGCACCGGGGTACTGATTGATTCTTCTGTGCTGGCGGTACAGTCTGTGGAAATTACCGCACGTCTGGATGAACTGGAAAAACAGGCGTTTACCATTGCCGGCGAAGAATTTAATCTCTCTTCACCAAAGCAGTTGCAAACCATTTTGTTTGAAAAGCTCAGCCTGCCGGTTGTCAAAAAAACACCGGGTGGCGCGCCGTCAACTAATGAAGAAGTATTGGAAGAGCTGGCAGATAATCACGAATTACCACGTGTGATCCTGGAGCACCGCAGTCTGTCCAAACTGAAAACGACCTATACGGATAAACTGCCGCAGATGGTAGATCCGAAAACCCGCCGTGTTCATACCTCTTACCACCAGGCGGTGACGGCAACCGGGCGTCTCTCTTCCCGTGATCCGAATCTCCAGAATATCCCTGTCAGAACAGATGAAGGCCGTCGTATCCGCCAGGCATTTATTGCCCGTGAGGGCTACCGCATCCTGGCTGCGGACTATTCACAGATTGAGCTGCGCATTATGGCGCATCTGTCGCAGGACAAAGGCTTGCTGAAAGCGTTTGCCGAAGGTAAAGATATCCACCGCGCAACCGCCGCAGAAGTCTTTGGTGTACCGCTTGAGCAGGTTACCGGCGATCAGCGCCGCAGTGCAAAAGCGATTAACTTCGGGCTGATTTATGGTATGAGCGCCTTTGGTCTGGCGCGCCAGCTCGGTATTGCGCGCAAAGAAGCGCAGCGCTATATGGATCTCTATTTTGAGCGCTATCCGGGCGTGCTGGATTATATGGCGCGTACCCGCGAACATGCTGCCGAAAAAGGCTATGTCGAAACTCTGGAAGGACGTCGCTTGTATCTGCCGGAAATTAATTCCCGCAACGGAATGCGCCGTAAAGCCGCAGAGCGCGAAGCGATCAATGCCCCGATGCAGGGCACCGCAGCCGATATCATCAAAAAAGCCATGATCGCAGTAGATGACTGGTTGCAGAAAGAGAAAGTTGATGCGCTGATGATCATGCAGGTACACGATGAATTAGTGTTCGAAGTCCGCGAAGATCAGACCGAAAGCATGGCAGAGAAGATAAAAGCACTGATGGAAGCGGCTATGACGCTGGATGTGCCGCTGCAGGTAGAGGCAGGAGTTGGCTTCAACTGGGACGAAGCCCATTAATGCGTCATCCTTCAGCCCACAGCTGCGTTCGCTGCACATCACGAGCCGGGTCACATACTGATGTATGCTCCCTTACGCGTCATCTTTCAATCTGTGGCGGCGTTGGCCGCACTCAGAAATCCGGGTCACATACTTGTGTATGCTCCCCGGATTTCTTCACTTGCCGCTTTGCCACAAATTGAAATCTATAGCGTAAAAAGGCGGTGGAATGATAAAAATAACTGAGGTATCAGTCGTTAGTGTCTTCTGCTCTCATTTTCAGGGTCTTTTTTTACTTTCTTTTCAATGCGCTGGCGTTTCATCGGGGAGAGATGATCAATAAATAACATGCCGTTGAGGTGATCTATTTCATGTTGCAGGCAGCCTGCCTGTAATCCTTCTGCTTCTAAAATGTGTGTATCACCGCAGATGTCCTGGTAACGCACAGTTACTGCCGAGTAGCGCTGTGTTTCTGTGTAACTTTCCGGTAATGACAGACAGCCGTCCATCATCATCATTTCACCGTCACATTGGATAAATTCCGGGTTAATCAGCGCGATAGGCTGATCACGGTTCTCTGAAACATCCACAATAATCACGCGCTGACAAACGCCGACCTGGGGCGCGGCAAGACCAATACCGCGCTCGGCATACATTGTCTCTGTCATATCCGCGACAAATGTTTTCAGTTCATCACCAAAAACAGTGACCGGTTTGGACGTTTCCCGCAGACAAGGGTCGGGGAAATGCCGTAGTGTCAGTAATGCCATTGCTAACTCACTAATATAAATAAATTTAATGGGGAGGGCTATTCCCCGGATGCGCTCAGACTATCATAACAATGCCCTGAGAAAACGGCACCATTTGTGCTGTTTTGTTGCTATTTTGTGCGGGGTGGCGGAATGCAGCTATAGATCCAGATCTCACTAATATGTAATTAAATAACATTTGAGAGGCGTATGTCAGGATGATGACTAGCTGAATCGTGACTAAACTGAAAATAAACTACAAAAAAGGTTTTTTTGCCGGAAGATTTACGGTAAAGTTATTCGCGTAGGGTACAGAGGTAAGATGTTCTATCTTTCAGACCTTTTACTTCACGTAATCGGATTTAGCTGAATATTAGCTGCTCCGGTCAGACATTGCTCTGACCGGAGCATTTTTTTTGTATAAAGAAAAGTATGGGACGGAATGTGTCACCGGAAATAAAGATATCCGGAGTGACTACCTGAGGCGGCTGTTATGACGAAAGAAAACAGATGGCATATCAGGTAGCCACCTGTCCGCAGAGTTATTATCCGGGGGATCAGCTTTCTGTTTGTGTATCGCTGTCTGTCTGCCCGCTGAACCAAAAATCAAGTTTCTGACTTAATTTATCGATACCAATTTTTTTCGGGGCTGAAAAATACTCGACCTGAATATCTCCTGTCTCGTTCAGCTCCGCCAGTGCATCTCTGACTGCCATTAACTGTTTTTTACGTGCGCCGTTTGCCAGTTTATCGGCTTTAGTCAGCAGTGCCAGAACCGGAACCTCCATTGCCACCGCCCATTCGATCATCTGCATATCCAGATCTTTCAGGGGATGACGGATATCCATCAGTACCACCAGACCGCGCAGACAGTCGCGTTTCTGAAGGTATTCACCCAGAGCCGCCTGCCATTTACGTTTCATTGCTTCCGGGACTTCGGCATAGCCATAGCCCGGCAGGTCGACAACCCGGCAGCCTTCGCTGACTTCAAACAGGTTGATTAACTGGGTACGCCCGGGGGTTTTACTTGTCCGCGCAAGACTTTTTTGCTGTGTAAGTGCATTTAGTGCACTTGATTTTCCGGCATTGGAGCGTCCGGCAAACGCCACTTCGATCCCCGTATCTTCCGGTAAATGGCGGATGTCCGGTGCGCTGATGACAAAGTGGGTCATATGATAGTTGTGCGTTTTAATAGTCAAAATCCGTCTCCTCAGATCGAAAGCGTGACGATTATAGCCTAATGCCTGCCGTTTAAGAACTGCGGCACACAGATTACCGGGTGGGTTTATTATCAGAAATGAAAAAGAAACAGTAAAAATGCAGCATGCAACAGACCGGGATATAAATAAGCACAATGACGTCGCTTTTCCTCTGGTCAGGCTAATATGCCGAATCGCTTAAATAATAAAGCACAATTACGTATTTAATGGTGATGTATATACCGGATGTTTTCTATTTGACATAAGTGATTAGTCACGAGATGTTATTAATAATAGTAAATAAAATCAATGAAATAGTGATACTGTATCCGACGACGGCGCTCATGGTTAAAAACAGGGAATTATTTCGTCGTATTTTGATAAATTAATGACAACAGACAGAATATCATTAGTGGAAATACGTGAAAAATCCATGCCATAATCAGTAATATCTATTGTGAAGGTAAATTAAGGTAAATCGGTGGCACTTCCTGTCATTGCCCATTAAAATCGATAAGAACAGTGTCAGCATATTTCGTTGAAAGGAATTTGGAATGTTAAAACGTGTTTTAGTTTCACTTGTGGCGGCTTGTACTCTCAGTGCGTCTTCGCTGGCTTTTGCGGCGGAGCAGACCCATATTCAATTTGTTACCTCAGCGGGTAATTTTGAAATTGCACTGGATGATGAAAAAGCGCCGGAGACAGTAAAGAATTTCAAGCAATATGTTACCGACAAGTTTTATGACGATACAACATTCCATCGTGTTATCCCGGGTTTTATGGTGCAGGGCGGTGGTTTTACCGCTGATCTGACCCAGAAACCAACCCGTCCCCCGGTTAAAAATGAAGCTGATAATGGCTTACGTAATGTGCGCGGAACGCTCTCGATGGCACGTACTGCCGATGTAAACAGCGCAACCAGCCAGTTCTTTATTAATGTGGCGGATAATGCATTCCTGGATCACGGACAACGTGATTTTGGTTATGCCGTATTTGGTAAGGTTGTGAACGGGATGGATGTCGTTGATAAAATGTCAAAAGTGAAAACAGATGACATCGGTCCCTATCAGAATGTCCCTTCCGTACCAATCAAAATTATCTCTGCAACTATCATAAAATAAGCCTTATTTTATCGCAGACTAAGGGGAATATTTCCTGATATTCCCCTTGGAATGAACTGGCTTCCTGATAGTCTGAATATGATGATATCTGCCTCTGTGGCTGCGTGCCGCATTCGGGCTATTTTCTCTGTCCGGCTGTGGTATGATAGCCGACTTCTTGAAACCGCCGGTGTGATCGTGATGATCACAGGGTATTGTCAATCGATACTCCATACCGCAGTTTAAAATAATAAAGACAAGAATATCAGTCGGATATAGATAATCATGCTATTAATTATCGATAATTATGACTCATTTACTTATAACTTGTATCAGTACTTCTGTGAGTTAGGTGCAGATGTACAGGTTAAACGAAATGATGCCGTCAGCCTCCGTGACATTGAACAGCTATCGCCCACTCATCTTGTGATTTCGCCCGGTCCGTGTACGCCATCGGAAGCCGGTATTTCACTTGATGCCGTCAGCCATTTTGCAGGGGATATTCCGATCCTCGGTGTGTGTCTGGGTCACCAGGCGATTGGCCAGGCATTTGGTGCGCAGGTTGTGAAAGCGCGTAAGGTGATGCATGGCAAAACCACCGCTATCCATCACAATCAACAGGGTGTATTTAAAGGGCTGAATCGTCCGCTGACGGTTACCCGCTACCATTCCCTGGTTATCGCACCTGAAACACTGCCCGCTTCTTTTGAGGTCACCGCGTGGAGTCTGCATGATGGTAATGTGGATGAAATTATGGGTATCAGACATAAAACTCTGCCGATCGAAGGTGTGCAATTTCACCCGGAAAGTATTCTCAGTGAACAGGGTCATGAACTGTTGAATAATTTTATTAAATATTAATCAGTTAGTTCTTATTTTATCCCGGGTTCTGTTTTTTTTTGTTTATTTGTATTTGATTTTTTTATTCATATTTAGTGATTATGTTTTCACTTGTGGATGGATCAGGTATAGAAAGATGACAAAACAGAACCCTGTAACGCGCAGCACCTATGACGATGTCATGCTGCCAATTTATGCACCTGCAGAGTTTATTCCTGTGAAAGGAAAGGGCAGCCGGGTGTGGGATCAGAATGGTACTGAGTATGTGGATTTTGCTGGTGGTATCGCTGTGCTGGCGCTGGGACATTGCCATCCGGCGCTGGTTGCGGCACTGAAAAACCAGAGCGAATCTCTCTGGCACGTCAGTAATATCTTTACGAATGAACCCGCACTGACCCTGGCACAAAAGCTGATAAAGCATACCTTTGCGGATCGGGTTTTTTTCGCCAACTCCGGTGCGGAAGCTAACGAAGCCGCATTTAAACTGGCGCGTCATTATGCACTGACCTGCCATCATCCCTATAAAACAAAAATAATTGCCTTTCATCACGGTTTCCACGGCCGGACACTCTTTACGGTGTCTGTCGGCGGACAGCCTAAATATGCCGATGGTTTCGGACCTAAACCGGCGGATATTATTCATGTGCCCTTTAATGACCTTGATGCTGTCAAAGCGGTGATGGATGACCATACCTGTGCTGTTGTGCTGGAGCCGATTCAGGGCGAGGGCGGAATAACACCTGCAACTCAGGCGTTTATGCAGGGGCTGCGGGAACTGTGTGACAAACATCAGGCACTGTTGGTATTTGATGAAGTGCAGAGCGGCATGGGGCGCTGCGGAAAACTGTTTGCGTATATGGATTACGGTATTGAGCCGGATATCCTGACCACTGCCAAGGCGCTGGGCGGCGGTTTTCCGATCAGTGCGATGCTGACGAAAGAAGCAATTGCACAAGTGATGGGACCCGGAACACACGGCACGACATACGGGGGTAACCCGCTGGCTTGTGCTGTCGGTAATGCCGCATTTGATTTGATCAACGACTCTGCATTACTGTCCGGGGTAAATGAGCGCCATCAATGGTTTGCTGATGCACTGCAATCCCTGAATAAAACATATCAGGCATTTGGTGAGACCCGCGGAAAAGGGTTGCTGATCGGCGCAGAATTGACGGGTATTTACCGTGATCAATCTAAAGTCCTGCTGGGGCTGGCAGCAAAAAATGGTCTGATGTTGCTCAATGCCGGTACAAATGTGCTGCGCTTCACGCCGTCACTTATTATTGAAAAAGCGGATGTAGAAGAAGGGATGGTACGCCTGGCGAAAACTCTGGCTGATTTCCGGGAAATGCAGTAAATCTGAAAATAAAACAGGCGCAAAATGCGCCTGTTTTGGTGATATGGACAATCCGGATTAACGGGTGCCGTATACCACAATCGTTTTACCGTGTGCAGAGATCAGGTTTTGATCTTCCAGCATTTTCAGAATACGGCCGACTGTTTCGCGGGAACATCCCACAATCTGACCAATTTCCTGACGGGTAATTTTGATCTGCATACCATCCGGGTGCGTCATGGCATCCGGCTGTTTAGCCAGGTTCAGTAACGTCTGAGCAATACGGCCTGTCACATCAAGGAATGCAAGGTTTCCGACCTTTTCTGATGTCGTTTGCAGGCGGCTTGCCATCTGCGCGGAGAGGCGCATAAGGATATCCGGGTTAACCTGGATAAGCTGGCGGAACTTTTTATATGAAATTTCTGCAACTTCGCAGGGACTTTTTGCCCGTACCCACGCGGTACGTTCCTGTCCTTCCTCAAATAATCCGAGTTCTCCGATGAAATCCCCCTGGTTAAGGTAGGATAAAATCATCTCTTTGCCTTCTTCATCTTTGATAAGCACCGCAACAGAACCTTTTACAATATAGTAGAGTGTTTCTGCTTTCTCACCCTGATGGATAAGGGTGCTTTTTGATGGATATTTGTGGATATGGCAGTGAGACAAAAACCATTCAAGCGTGGGGTCTGTTTGTGGCTTGCCGAGAACCATTCGCGTTATCCTCTGTTGTTGTTATTGCAACTTGTTGTTTATACCCTTATTCATTCAAACCGCAGGTTCGTTGGCTGCGCTCAGCCAGCCGGGTCACATACTTGTGTATGCTCCCCGTCTATCTTCCCTTGCCGCCTGCCTGCAACTTGAATGATGTTGGGTATACACTCTGCAATTATATAAAGTCTTAGCTTATCATATTAACTTGCTGAATTTCCGGCAAGTTAGTTTATTAAAATAGTATAATAATCTACATTAAAAGATATTGATCTTAGCCATAGATAAATCCTTGCCGTGTTTTTAGCATAGGAAAGCGGTCCTGTCTCCCACTGTCTCGGTTCAGCATAATAAACTATGAGGGAGATTGCCAGCCTGTGAATGAAAGGGTAGGCTGTCCCCAATTATAATGTTGATGAGGATATAAAGATGGAAGCGCGTGTAAAGTGGGTTGAAAACATGACTTTCTTAGGCGAATCTGCCTCAGGACACCAGATCACAATGGATGGTAATGCGGGTGAAAAAGCCCCGAATCCGATGGAGATGGTACTGATGGCAACCGGCGGATGCAGCGCGATCGATGTCGTTTCCATTTTGCAAAAAGGTCGTCATCAAGTTATTGATTGTGATGTAAAACTTACCGCGGAACGCCGTGAAACTGCGCCACGTTTATTTACACATATTAATCTGCATTTTAGTGTTACCGGGCGTGATTTGAAAGAAAGTACCGTTGAGCGTGCCGTGGCGTTATCCGCTGAAAAATACTGTTCTGTTTCATTAATGTTAGGTGAAAGCGTTAACATTACACATAGTTTCGAAGTGAAGAATATTGAATGATTTTTTGAATTATTATTTTTATTTTTGAGAATAAACCGGGCAATGATAATTACCCGGTTTTTTTTATCGCTTATTTATTTGTTTGCCCTGTAATAATTGTTCTACAAGTGGCGCCATAATTAATTCCATCGCCAGCCCCAATTTTCCGCCGGGTACGACAATGGTATTTGAGGCAGAAATGAATGAGCCTTGTAACATTGACAATAAATAGGGGAAATCAATTTTTTTCAGACCGCGAAAACGGATCACGGTAAAGCTTTCATCCTGTGTCGGGATGGCTTTGGCAGAGAACGGATTTGACGTGTCTACGGTCGGCACCCGCTGGAAATTAATATGCGTGCGGGAAAACTGCGGCGTAATATAGTGAATGTAATCATCCATTGAGCGCACGACAGAGTCCATCACCGCTTCCCGTGAGTGTCCCCGGTCTGATGTGTCGCGGACAAGCTTTTGGATCCATTCCAGATTAACAATCGGCACCACGCCGACCAGTAAATCCACATGACCGGCAATTTTATGATCCGGCGTGACCACCCCGCCGTGCAAACCCTCGTAAAACAGAACATCGGTATTTTCCGGCAGTGGCTCACGCGGGGTAAACGTACCGGGCAACTGGTTATAGGGCACGGCTTCATCGTATGTGTGTAAGTACCTTCTGCGTTCTCCGCTCCCGTTTTCTCCATACTGGCGGAACGCGGTTTCCAACAGCCCGAAATCATTCGCTTCAGGACCGAAGTAGCTGATATACCGGCCTTGTTCCCGCGCTTTGCGGATAGCCGCATCCATTTCCGGGCGGGTGTAGCGGTGAAAGCTGTCGCCTTCCAGGGTTGCCGGTGTGGCGGAAAGTTGCTGAAATATCTTCCTGAAAGCCTGGCTGGTGGTCGTTGTACCGGCTCCGCTGGAGCCGGTAACAGCAATAATCGGGTGAGTCCGGGACATGGGTCAGTTCCTCCGGGCGTATCAGCCGCGGAATTCCGCCGACGGCATGATATTGAGTGTTTCGTGTAATTCCGACCAGACAATCACAATCTCGCCGTTTTTCAGTTGGTTGCACAGGTCAGTCACTTTATCACTGAGTGACTTCTCATATTCACCGTAATCGGTGCCTTCGCGCAATACAATACTTTCCAGGATATTTTGCAATGTTTGTGCATCAATCTCCTGCCAGGGAATAATCATTTTGTATCCTTTGCCGCCAGATGAGGCGCCAGCCACTCAGGTATGCGTTCTTCGAGCCATAAGCGGGGATGACGCCAGCTGCCGGTAACAAACCCGACATGCCCGCCGTGCTCAGTCATCTGATACTCCACACACGGCGGCAGCAGAGAGAGATCCGGTACCACTTCCTGCGCCATAAACGGATCATCTTTTGCATGAATGATCAGCATCGGCTTACGGACGTCGGGCAGTTTCGGCAGTGCGCTGCACTGACGGTAGTAATCTGATGCATCACGGAAGCCGTGGATTGGCGATGTGATCATATCGTCAAATTCCCTGATCCGTTTAATGGCGCGGATATGCAGTAAATTTGTCGGCAGCGAGTTAGGGTAACGCACCAGTTTTCGGGTGGCGTTGCGTTTCAGCCCTTTCAGCAGATACCACTGATAGAAACGGGAAAATCCTCTCTCCAGTTTAAATGAGCATGGCTCCAGCATCAGGGGGGCAGACACAATAATTCCGGCGTCGATTGCCGCCCGGTCACCCTCTTCAGCCAGATAACACGCCAGCATATTACCGCCGAGGGAATAGCCGACAGCCCCGGTCGGGACTTTGCCGTAGGTTTCCTGTAACCAGTTCAGCATGTAACGGGCATCTTCGGTTTCACCAGAGTGGTAAATACGTCTGGAGCGGTTTGGTTCACCGCTGCACCCGCGAAAATGCATGACAACGCCCAGCCAGCCCTGACGGGCAGCCGCTGCCAGCATCCCGTGAGCGTACGGGCTGCGAAAACTGCCTTCCAGCCCGTGAAAAATCACCAGCCGGGGTTTATGGCGTGCTGTGTCCGGATCTTCGCTCCACGCGAGATCAATAAAATCATCGTCCGGCAGAGTCAGGCGCTGCCAGAATGGTTTTATCATCGGTTTCCGGCGAAAAATCCGGGGCAGCAGTGTTTGCAGGTGCGGATTTGTCGCCCAGGAAATCGGTTCAAAATGACTAGACATAGTTGAATTCGTAATGAAAAAACGTCTCTTGTTTAATTAATAACATACTGATAATTTCGTGGAAAGAAAACGTCCACTTTTGCGCAAGGCTGCAAATGACTACTCATCTTTTACTTTCGCTTTCGGTATTCATGTTTATCGCAGCGGTTACGCCCGGTCCTAATAATATGTTACTGACTGCCTCCGGTGCGCAGTTCGGGATCCGTCGGACACTGATCCTGATGGCGGGTATTATGCTTGGAATGCAGACAGTATTATACCTTTCAGCCTTCGGTGTCGCGGCTATTTTACTGATTTATCCGAAATTGCATACTGCTATGAAAATTGCCGGCAGTATTTACCTTTTGTGGCTGGCGAAAAAACTCGCTACCGCGCCGTATGAGCACCTTGATAAACCACAGGTCAGTAAAGCCATCACCTGGTATCAGGGCACGTTATTGCAGTTTATTAATCCCAAAGCCTGGCTGATGGGGCTGGGTGCTGTCGGCAGTTACAGCCTGAGCGGTGACGCGTATATGATGTCCGTTGGGGTGATGAGCATTATAATGATCACCGTGAATCTGGTCGCCGGGTTGCTCTGGATAAGCTTCGGCGCATTTATCGGGCTTTTCCTGCGCAGCCGTAATGCCTGGTTTACGTTCAATATTGTTATGGGATTACTGACGGCTGCATGTGTCCCGCTGATTTGGCTGGAATAATGGGTGCCGGAATCGCTGACCCGGAAACACCTACATAATATAGCCTGTGGAACAAAAACAAAAGCTGAACGAAAAACAGACGATGATAACCCGCTGATTATTTCATATGATATCATGAGTTGATATCATGCTATTTTGTGGCTAAGTTGATGTCATTAAATGACATCAACCGGATGCGTGTATAGGGGTGGAGCATGATTAAAAACACAAATATCATGACTATTGACGGTCATCCTGCATCAGTGACTTATGAAGATGAAATTAAAGCATTTCGCGGTAAATTTCTGGATATAAACGGATATTGTGATTTTATATCAGACAGTATTGACGGGCTTGAAAGAGAAGGTGCCATTTCACTGGCTGAATTTACAGAAACATGCAAAGAAGAAGGTATTCAGCCTTTTAAAGACGAGGATAAATTAAAAGCATTTACACTGCGTTATCCTTACCGGCTGGAAGCGCGTCTGAATGCAGCCACAGCGGCACATTCTGTATCAAAGAATCAGTTTATTGTTCAGTTGCTGGAGCGGGAACTGGTATCCCGCTGATTTTAGGCAAAAACTGTTTATCCTGTGATGTCCGTAGTAAAAACAGACCGCATTGCGGTCTGTTTTTGTATACGCTGCGGGGTAACTAACGTAAATCCACATTTTTGCTGCCGAACAGCAGCGTCAGCAGGAAACCCGCCAGATACGCGACCAGCAGACCCGCGACATACACACCCATCCCGGCAAAGATCCCGCTATTTGATGTCATCAGTGGTATCGCAACCAGACCGGAGGGTCCGAATACCGTATTCAACCCGACCGGTAAGCCCATCCAGGCAACCAGCCCGATAAAGAAACCACCCGCAGCGCCGCCGAGACACGCGGTTATAAACGGTTTCAGGCGCGGTAATGTCACGCCGTAAATCAGCGGTTCACCAATGCCGAGAAAGCCCGGGATAATGGCACCTTTGATTTGTGTGCGCAGCAGTGAATCTTTTTTGGCTTTCATATAGAGCGCGAGTGCGGCTCCCACCTGACCGGCTCCCGCCATCGCGAGGATCGGAAACAGTGAGTTGAATCCCTGCGCATCGACCAGGGCAAAATACACAGGGATAAAGCCCTGATGTACGCCGAACATTACCGCTATCAGAAACAGACCCGCTAACACGGCGGTTCCGAACGGGTTTCCGTTGAGATGTGTGAACAGCCATGACATACCGTCAAACAGATAAACGCCGACCGGCATGATGACGACAAAGGTTACGGCTCCCATAATCAGCAGCGTGATTGCTGATGTCAGAATAATATCAAGAGTGGCGGGGATGATTTTCCGGACATTACGCTCCACCCATGCGCCGAGGATCGCGGCGATCAGTACACCGATAATATTCCCGCGCGGATCGATAGCATGGCCGAAGAAGGTTTCCATGCCGGAATAGAATCCCTTGGTTACCTGCGGATCATAACCGAAGACAAACAGTGCGGCGATGATTGCCCCGTTCACGCCGGAGCCGCCAAAAGCCTTCTGTGCGTTATAACCAATCAGAATACTCAGGAAGGTGAACATCCCCTTACTGAAGATTTTCATGTAAGCGAGGATTTCCACCAGTGTCTGGTTCGGGGCTTCATTGCCGGTTATCCAGAGTTGCTCACCGAGTGTTGCCAGCCCCAGTAACAGACCAACACCAATAAATCCCGGGATCAGCGGCGTAAAAATAGTGGCAAATTTTGCCAGAAAGCGCTGTACGGGATTGGTTTGCTTCTCTTTCAGATGCTGTTTTTGTTCTGCCGCAATCTCTTTCAGGCTGCGGTTTTCATCACCGTTTTCTGAATAACTGTCAGGGGTGTATTCATCTAACTGATGTTGCATCAGCTCTGCGGCGGTTTGTGCTTTGCCCGGCCCGAGGACTATCTGGAACTGTTCATCACTTTCAATAACACCCAGCACACCCTCAATTTTTTTTGATGGCTATCTTGTCTGCGAGCTGTGAGTTGTTCAGTGTCAGGCGCAGACGAGTCATGCAGTTGCCGCTGTGTGCCACATTACCCGGACCGCCGATGGCAGCCAGAATCTGTATAATTGTCGATTGCGTGATTTTTGCCATGGTTATTACCTTGTGTTAAGCGTGTGCCGTACCGGCGAGAGCATCACGGATAAATCCCTGATTCTGTGCCAGCAGGGCGGTGGCATCACCGGCACTCAGGTGCGCCAGGATCATAACAATGGCGGTTTTGCAGTGTCCGTTACAGGCAGATAACGCCTGCTCCGCAGTCTCTCTGTCGCATTCCGTCGCAGCCATCACAATACGTTTTTGCCGTTCAACCAGTTTGGCGTTAGTCGCTTCAACATCCACCATCAGGTTACCGTACACTTTTCCGGATCGGATCATCGCCCCTGTGGTGATCATATTGAGCACCAGTTTCTGAGCGGTTCCCGCTTTCATCCGTGAGGAGCCGGTCACGATTTCCGCACCGACAACCGGGGTTATCGCGATATCCGCCCGGCGGCTCATTTCACTGTCCGGGTTGCAACTGATTGCCGCCACGGTTGCGCCGAGAGAACGCGCGTATTCCATCCCGCCCAGCACATAGGGTGTCCGCCCGCTGGCGGCTATCCCGACCAGGATATCTTTTTGACTGAAATTCAGTGCTTTTAAGTCACTGACGGCAAGTACCCGGTTATCTTCCGCATTTTCAACCGCTTTCAGGATAGCCTTGTGTCCGCCTGCAATCAGACCGACGACAAGCTCTGCCGGGGTGCCGAACGTCGGCGGGCACTCGCTGGCATCAAGAATACCGAGCCGTCCGGAGGTTCCCGCGCCCATATAGATAAGGCGTCCGCCGTGCCGGAAAGCATCAGCAACTGCATCCACCAGTTGTGCGACCTGCGGCAGTGTTTTTTCCACGGCGAGAGCCACGGACTGGTCTTCGCGGTTAATGACCTGCAACATGTGGAGGGTCGGCAGGCTGTCAATGTCGGCACTGGCGGGGTTGCGGCTTTCGGTAATGAGTGTGGTTAAGTCAATCTTCATACATAATCCTTTGAACCAGATATAATCTGCATGCTAAGGAATTAAATATTCTTTTTATGTGAGGGGTATCACAGGTCAATCTATTCTTCTGTGATGGTATAGGAGGAATATTTCTATGATATTTAACTTATTTATTTAATTATTATATTGAATTTAATTATATTTATCTTTTTTTATAACAAATTATTCCTGAGGGATAATGTAACCACTCTTACATAAATAATTTATTCTTTTATGGCCGTTTTCCGGATGGAGAAAGCAAAAACAGATGGCGATCCTGACAAAAATCAGCTGGGCAAGATCCGAACTGGCGACAAATCAGCAATATATTGCTGATTTCATTCTGGCGCAGCCGGAAATGACGGTGACGCTCTCCTCTCAGGCGCTGGCGGAGCGCGTGGGGGTGAGTCAGTCCGCCATTGTAAAATTCAGCCAGAAAATGGGTTTTAAGGGATTTCCGGCACTGAAAATGGCCATCAGTGAAGAGATCGGACGCAATCGGGTGCTGGCGGTAAATCAGCAAAATGCCCTGCATAACCGGATCGAAACACATGATTCTCTGCTGGTTATTTCACAAAAACTGGCACAGGAAAAACAAAGTTCAATTGCGGAAACCACGCGGCGTCTTGATTTTGAGCAGGTTGCCCACATTGTTGCCTGTCTGGACAGCGCCCGCTGTATTCAGGTTGCCGGGATCGGTGGTTCAGGTCTGACGGCAAAAGATTTGGCGTATAAACTCCAGAAAATCGGGCTGATGACACTGGCGGAAGCGGATCACCATGTGCAGATTGCTTTTTCCCAGACGCTGACTGAAAAGGATGTGCTGGTGGTGCTCTCTTTCAGCGGAAAGCGCAGAGACATGCTGGTGACAGCGGCGACGGCAAAAAAGCAGAATGCAACGCTGATCGCCATCACCGGTAACCGTTTGTCACCGCTGGCAAAAATGGCTGATTATGTACTGGAAACTGTGGCGGAAGAAAATGAATGGCGCAGCTCATCCATTTCATCACGGACGGCGCAGAATACAGTGACAGATTTACTGTTTATGGCGCTGTTACAGCGGCGGGAAGAGCAGGCGCGGCAGTTGGTGAACAATGCGCGGACCATGATTAACAGCCTGGATGGTTGATAAAAGAGGCGGTACATGATTGTACCGCCTGAGATAATTTACGGGTTTTCTAATGCCTGCGTCATGGCCTCGAGGTTTTCCTGTATCTCCATCCACGCCATTTCTGTTTCTTCGAGTTCAGCTTTGAGCTGCGCCTGTTCCTGAAGACAGGTTGTCAGTTCAGCTTTGCGCGCCTGTTCATACAACCCGCTGTCGCTGAGTTTTTCTTCAACCGCTGCAATGGCATCAGATAACCGGCTCATTGTTTTTTCCAGTTTCTCTGATTGTTTGCGCAGTGGCTGAGTCTGCTGACGAAACTCCGCTTCGCGGCGTTTTTGTTCTTTACGATCTTGCGCGGTGACCGTGGTTTTCTCTTCGTCATTATCACCGATTGCAGTTTCTGTTGCCTGGCGCTGTTGCTTTTGGCTGCCGGACAGCCAGCGTTGGTAATCATCCAGATCGCCGTCAAACTGTTCGACCTGACCATCATGGACCAGATAGAGATCATCTGTTGTTGAGCGCAGTAAATGACGATCATGGGAAACCACCACGATCGCACCTTCAAATTCGATCAGCGCTTCTGTCAGAGCCTGGCGCATATCCAGGTCCAGGTGGTTGGTCGGTTCATCGAGCAGCAACAGGTTCGGGCGCTGCCAGACAATCATTGCCAGTACCAGGCGCGCTTTTTCACCGCCGGAGAAACGGGCGGTAACATCAGTCACCTGGTCGCCTTTGTATCCGAAGCCGCCGAGGTAATCCCGCAATTGCTGTTCTGTTTTTTCCGGTGCGAGGCGCACCATGTGTTGCAGCGGGGATTCATCTGCACGTAAGAATTCCAGCTGATGTTGTGCGAAGTAGCCGAGCTTAATGCCTTTCGCCAGCCCGATTTCACCGTGCAGTGGTTTTAATTCCCCTGCCAGCATTTTTATCAGCGTGGATTTACCTGCGCCGTTGCGCCCCAGCAGACCAATGCGTGAGCCGGGCACCAGGTTGAGCTTAATGGCATCGAGAATAATTTTTTCACCATACCCGGCGGTGACTTTTTCCATCTTCAGCAATGGATTTGGCAGAGTTTCCGGCGGGCGGAAGCTGAAATGAAATGGGTTATCCACCAGCGCGGGCGCGATTTTTTCCATCCGCTCCAGCATTTTTATCCGGCTTTGTGCCTGCTTGGCTTTTGTTGCCTGTGCGCGGAAACGATCCACATAGTGTTGCAGATGTGCGCGGCGCAGTTGCTGGCTCTCATATTGAGCCTGCTGCTGGGACATTTTTTCAGCGCGCTGCAATTCAAATGAGGAGTAGTTTCCGGTATATTCGAACATTGTATCCTGCTCAATATGCAGGACTTTATCGATAATCGGGTCAAGGAAATCACGGTCATGAGAGATAAGAATCAAGGTGCCGGGATAACTCTTCAGCCATTTTTCCAGCCAGATCACAGCATCGAGATCCAGGTGGTTGGTGGGTTCATCCAGCAGCAGCAGATCAGAGCGGCAGATAAGTGCCTGTGCCAGGTTCAGACGCATCCGCCAGCCGCCCGAGAATGCGCGGACAGGGGTTTCGAGCTGTTCCTGTGAAAAACCCAGTCCGCTGAGCAGCGTGGCTGCGCGTGCGCGGACAGTCCAGGCGTCCAGCGTATCGAGCTGACCGTGGATCAGGGCAATCTCATGACCATCATTTTGTTCATTTGCCTGATGCAGTTTTGCTTCCAGTGCGCGGAATTCACGATCCCCGTCAATCACATAATCAATCGCCGGGACATCCAGAGCCGGTGTTTCCTGGTTAACCCAGGCCAGTGACCAGTTGCCGGGGAAGGTTACACTGCCGGCTTCTGCCTGCAATTCGCCTTTCAGCAGTGCCAGCAGGGTGGATTTACCGCAACCATTTTTTCCCACTAATCCGACTTTGTGTCCGGGATTGATGGTAGCCGTTGCGTTATCGAGTAAAACCCGGACTCCGCGGCGGACTTGAAGTGAAGAGAAAACAATCATAAATATCGATAGGGTACGCAATTGAGAGTAAAATTAATGTAATTCGTGCGTTGTCGGCAGCAAATCACCCGGCAGCAGGCGTGGAGGTATCGTTGCAGCAGGCATAGTAGCGAAAATCACAGCAATTCTCACGCGTTTAAGAGGAAGTGATGACAAATAATCCGACTATATTACTGCTTTATGCCCATCCGGAGCCGCATCACTCCATCGCAAACAAGGCGCTGATAAGCGGCGCGTCTGAGCTGGAACATGTCACTGTTCATGACCTTTACGGTGCCTATCCGGATTTTTTTATTGATATCCGTCATGAGCAGGCATTGCTCAGCCGGCACGATATCATCGTATTTCAGCACCCGCTGTATACTTACAGTTGCCCCGCATTGCTGAAAGAGTGGTTTGACCGGGTGCTCACCCGTGATTTTTCCGGTGAGCAGGGCGGAAAGCAATTATCAGGTAAATACTGGCGCCAGGTTATCACCACCGGCGAGCCGTCAGATGCCTATCAGCCCGGCGGTTATAACCGTTTTCCGCTGAGTGATTTACTGCGCCCCTTTGAACTGACCGCATCCATGTGTGAAATGCACTGGCTGGCGCCGGTAGTGATTTATGAGGCGCGCCGTCAGGAAAAATCGGTATTGCATGAACAGACTCAGGCATGGTGTGACTGGCTTCGCACCCCGCAACTGACAGGAGGGCGCACGGATGACAATGGATGACGGTAACTTACTGCATGCGGGGATTATTTTTCTGGCGGCGGCGGTCATTATGGTACCGGTGGCACAACGGCTGCGTATCGGTGCTGTCCTGGGGTATTTGCTGGCGGGGATCGCTATCGGTCCGTGGGGGCTGGGCTTTATTAAAAACGTCAATGAACTGCTGCACTTCTCAGAACTGGGTGTGGTTTTCCTGATGTTTCTTATCGGGCTGGAATTGAACCCGCGTGAATTGTGGAAACTGCGGCGCTCTATTTTTGGCACCGGGACGGCGCAGGTTGTTTTCTCCGCGCTGATCCTGGGTATTTTGCTGTATCTGACCGATTTTTCCTGGCAGGCGGCAGTCGTCGGCGGTCTGGGAATGGCGATGTCTTCCACTGCGATGGCATTACAGCTGATGGATGAAAAAGGCATGACCAACAATGAAAGTGGTCAGCTGGGTTTCTCTGTCTTGTTGTTTCAGGATATGGCGGTGATCCCTATTCTTGCCGTTATTCCGCTGCTGGGCGGGGAAGCGGCTGGCAGTGACTGGTATCGCATCGGTATAAAAATTCTGGCTTTCGCCGGGTTGTTGGTCGGCGGGCGGTATCTGCTGCGTCCGTTGTTCCGGCTGGTGGTGAAATCCGGTGTCAGTGAAGTGTTTACCGCCGCGTCATTGCTGGTGGTTATCGGGTCGGCGGTGTTTATGGAGCAGCTCGGGTTTTCCATGGCGCTGGGTACATTTATCGCAGGGGTGATGCTGGCGGATACAGAATACCGGCATGAGCTGGAAATCACCATTGAGCCGTTTAAAGGTCTGTTGCTGGGGATGTTTTTTATCTCTGTCGGCATGTCGCTGAATATCGGCGTGTTGTGGCAGTATCTCCCGCAAATTTTACTGGGTGTGATTGTGCTGGTGAGTGTCAAAATGCTGGTTTTGTATGTGCTGGCGCGCCTCAGTTGCCGCCGGAGCGGGCGTCTGCAATTTGCCGGGGTGCTGAGCCAGGGCGGGGAATTCGCCTTTGTGCTCTTTTCTGCGGCACTGGCGAGCCGCGTGATTACCGATAACCAGATGGCACTGCTACTGGTGGTGGTCACGCTTTCCATGATGACCACGCCGTTACTGATGCAGGGAATCGATATGATCCTGGCGCGTCGTTACAATGCGGGCGCGGGCACAGACGAAACGCCGTTTGTGGAGGATAATCATCCGCATGTGATTCTGGTCGGTTTCGGACGGATGGGGCAGGTTGTCGGTCGCCTGCTGATGGCAAATAAAATCCACCCGACCGTGCTGGAAAAGGATGTCAGCGCGGTCAGTTCTATGCGCCGCTATGGCTATAAAGTGTATTACGGTGATGCCACTGAACTGGCGCTGTTGCGCTCTGCCGGCGCAGAAAACGCAAAAATTATTGTACTTACCTGTGATAAACCGGAAGACACGATGACGATTGTGCAACTGTGTCAGGAACATTTCCCGCATCTGCAAATTATTGCGCGAGCCAGGGGACGGGTCGAGGCGCATGAGCTGTTGCAGCATGGTGTGACGCAGTTCAGCCGTGAGACATTTTCTTCGGCACTGGAGCTGGCACGCAAAGCCCTGACTGGGTTGGGAGTCCATCCGGCAGAAGCTTACCGGGCGCAGCAGTTATTCCGCCGCCTGGATATGCAGTTGCTGCGTGAGCTTATCCCGCAGGCAGAAGAAGAAATCGCGCATGTTTCCCGTGTGAAAGAAGCCCGCCGGGAGCTGGAAAATTTGTTCAGCAATGAAATGAAGCGGGAACAAGGTCAGCCGGATGGCTGGAACAGTATTGACGATTCTCCGGGTAAAACGCGGATTGATGACAGGAGCTGAGTGTGAAAAATCGTAAACGGTTTATTGCGGGGGCAGTATGCCCTGAGTGTCAGGCACCGGATACCCTGGCGATGTGGCGTGAGGACAGTGTGGATGTGGTGCAGTGTGTGCAGTGCGGGCACATGCAGAGGCAGACCGATGCCCGTATTGACCCACATGTGCGCAAAGATGAACAGGTAATTGGTATTTTCACACCGCAGGAATAATAAACCGCCATTTTTCTCACGGAATTTGGGGGAATTTGTCCCAAAACAGATACAGTGCCCGGAAATTCCGCTACAATCGGCGCGTTAATTAAAATTTATCCCCGCAGATGTAGGAGATACCATGAAAGTAGCAACAGACCTGGTGGTGAGCTTAGCTTACCAGGTAAGAACAGAAGACGGCGTATTAGTTGATGAGTCTCCGGCAAGTGCTCCGTTAGACTATCTGCACGGTCGCGGCTCGCTGATCAGCGGGCTGGAAAGTGCACTGGAAGGCCGTATTGCCGGTGATGTTTTTGATGTTGATGTAGGCGCAAATGACGCTTACGGTCAGTATGACGAAAACCTGGTTCAGCGCGTTCCGAAAGATGTCTTTATGGGCGTTGAAGAGCTGGAAGTCGGCATGCGTTTCCTGGCTGATACCGATATGGGTCCTGTACCGGTTGAGATTACCGGTGTTGAAGGCGACGAAGTTATCGTCGACGGAAACCATATGCTGGCAGGTCAAAACCTGAAATTCCACGTCGAAGTGATGGGTGTGCGTGAAGCAACAGCGGAAGAGCTGGAGCACGGACATGTTCACGGCGAAGGTGAAGAAGGCGGTTGCTGTGGTGGTCACGGTCACGGTGAAGAGGGCGGTTGCTGCGGCGGCGGTCATCACGACCACGATCATGAACATGGCGAAGAGGGCGGTTGCTGCGGCGGCGGTCATCATGACCACGATCATGAACATGGCGAAGAAGGCGGTTGCTGTGGCGGTGGTCAGGGTAAAGGCCAGGGTAAAGGTAACGGCGGTTGTGGTTGTCACTGATAACCCGCGACTGAACCGGATAAAAAAAGCGCACTCTGATGCGCTTTTTTTCTGTCTGTAATTTACTCAGTAGTGCGGTGGCGGGACTTCTTCTGACTGTGGCGCGACATTTGAGCCGGGTGTTGCTTTCAGGCGTTCAGTCAGCAGGCGGAGTGTTTCATTCAGCCGGGTGATATCCATCTGTTGCTGCGTGACAACCTGGTTCAGCTCATCAATAGTAAGATCCTGAAACGCCATTTTACTCTCAAGCTGTTCAAGGCGCTGTTCTAATTCGTGAAAATCCATGGGGTTTCTCCTGTCTGAGACGGGGCTGACTGTGTAAAAATATGTAATATCCCTGTGAAATACGCTTAGTGTGAGAGGATATCTTTTATTGGGGGGTTACTATGAAACCTCTTTTTGCTAAGGTTGTCTCAGCATCACAACACTGTGACATTATGATGTCGCCCGGTGGCGGCTGCAACTACTCTCTGGCGTATTTCGCTAAGCAGTACCTCTTGCAATTGTTGCAAAATTGATTGGAGAAAAGGATGAAATCATTGTTTAAAGCGACTGTTGTCGCGACTTCGCTGGCGATGACATTAGGTATGTCGCAGGCTTATGCGGACACCGCACCTAAAAAAGAAGACGTAAAACTTAACAGCGCATTTAAAACAGCAGGTCAGCAGAATGCTTATGCACTGGGTGCGTCTCTGGGTCGCTATATGGAAAATGCACTGAATGAACAGAAAGCCATTGGTCTGGATCTCGATCGCGACCAGATGATGGCGGGTGTTCAGGATGCATTTAACGATAAAAGCAAACTGAGTGATGAAGAGATCAATCAGACTCTGCGTGGTTTTGAAGAGCAGGTGAAAGGTGCCGCTCAGGAAAAAATGGCGCGTGAAGGATCTGAAAATAAAGCTGCCGGTGACAAATACCGTGCTGCATTCGCCAAAGAAAAAGGCGTAGTGAAAACCAAAACCGGTCTGCTGTATAAAACAGAAAAAGACGGTAACGGCGCATCACCGAAAGAAACCGATACCGTTGTTGTCCATTACAAAGGGACGTTAATTGACGGTACACAGTTTGACAGCTCTTATGATCGAAAAGACCCGCTGACTATCCGCCTGGATAGTGTGATTAAAGGCTGGACTGAAGGACTGAAGCAGATGAAGAAAGGCGGTAAAGCGCAATTAGTCATCCCGCCAGAGTTAGCTTACGGTGCTGATGGTGTTCCGGGTATCCCTGCGAACGCCACACTGATTTTTGATGTTGAATTACTGGATATCAAACCTGCATCAAAATAAGTGTTCTGATAGTCATTTTGTAAGATACCCGCACGTTGTTGTGCGGGTTTTTCTTTCTGATACATCCCTGTTTCATGAAATATTTGCAAGACCTTTAGTTTTTTTTTATATTTTTTACCAGAATTTGATCACCTCAGGCGCAAAACTGTCTGTTTTTCGCTATAACACTATAGTGGGTATCTGTGCAGTACGGGAAACTCGTCATTTGCCGCCTTCCTGCACCCGGACAAATTCGGGTATATAATTTATAACATGTTGACAGGGTAATCCTCCTCCTGCGGTGAAAGATTACAGATGAGTAAAACCAACGACGTTCACACGTTACAAAGAGTGGTGTATTAAATGTCTAACCCAGTATTATTTAATGACAATGATTCGGATTACATTGTAAATCATCCGTTTACTGAAACGGACTATGAAATCCTGAAATCCTATGAAGCGGCTGTTGATGGCCTCGCGCTACTCATCGGTGAGCACTGTGAGATCGTTCTCCACTCTCTGGAAGACCTGAAGCGCTCAGCGGTGAAGATCGCAAACGGCCATCATACCGGACGTAAAGTCGGCTCTCCGATAACTGACCTTGCCCTGCGTATGCTTCATGATATTACCGATGAAGATTGCAGTACGTCAAAAGCGTATTTCACGCGGGCAAAAACCGGCGCGCTGATGAAATCGCTGACTATTGCTATCCGCAATAAATCACGGCGTATCATTGGGTTACTGTGCATCAATATGAACCTGGAT
The DNA here is from genome assembly GCF_001676155.1 of Morganella psychrotolerans. Taxonomy (GTDB): domain Bacteria; phylum Pseudomonadota; class Gammaproteobacteria; order Enterobacterales; family Enterobacteriaceae; genus Morganella; species Morganella psychrotolerans. The sequence continues at coordinate 213,463 of NZ_LZEW01000030.1, forward strand.
GTTCCGTTCTCACAAATTGTGCAGACGTTTATGCCAAAAGAACTGGCAGAAGAGACATCCAACGTGAACTTTGCTTCTTCTGTTGAAGACCTGGTTGCCCAGACGCTGGAACAGACTATCGAAGAGGTCAATGCTGACCGCAACGTGGCGAATAACGCAAAGAACAAACAGGTTGTACTGAACCTGTATGAAAAAGGAATATTCGATATTAAAGATGCCATCAACCTTGTTGCGTTGCGTCTGAATATTTCCAAGCACACGGTTTATCTGTACATCCGCCAGTTTAAAAACGGCGAGTAAGGCGTGCAGACAACATGACTCCGCTATCTTACTGCCTGCTGGTTACCGGTCCGGCTTACGGTACACAGCGTGCCGGCAGCGCATTATTGTTTGCGCAGCATCTTCTGGCAGCGGGACACCGTATTCAGTGCGTGTTTTTTTTATCGCGAGGGGGTCAGTAATGCTAACGGACTGACCTCACCGGCGAATGATGAAACTGACATGGTGCGCCGGTGGCAGCAGCTTGCCGCGCAAGGGCAGTTTACGCTGTCCGTTTGTGTGGCGGCAGCGCTGCGCCGTGGTGTGACGGATGAAGCACAGGCACAATCTCAGGCGCTGGCCGGTGCTAATATTGCCGGCGGATTTACACTCAGCGGCCTGGGTACACTGGCGGAAGCGATGATAACCTGTGATCGCGTGATCCAGTTTTAAGGAGAGCCGGTGAAACGTATTGCGTTTGTTTTCAAAAATGCACCTCACGGCAGCAGTGGCGGCAGGGAAGGGCTGGATGCATTGCTGGCAACCAGTAATTATACTGAGCAGGTTGCTGCTTTTTTTGTCTCTGACGGCGTCTGGCAATTATTACCCGCTCAACAGCCTGAGCAGATCCTCGCCCGTGACTATATTGCGACGTTCAAAGTACTGCCGCTCTATGATATTGATGAGTATTATGTGTGTGCTGAGGATATGACCGCCCGCGGATTATCACCGGAAACGCCGTATATTCTTCCGGTAATCTGTCTGGATTCAGCAGAGTTTGCCCGTAAACTGGCGACATTCGATATCGTTCTGTCATTTTGATCTACTTACGGTGAGCAAGATGCTATATACTGTCAGCCAATCGCCATTTCGTACTGATATTCAATCATTACTGAATTTGTTGTCCTCTGAGGATGACATCCTGTTTACCGAAGATGGCGTAATAGCAGCAACGAACGAAAACCCGTTGTTGCTGGCGCTTATTCAGTCGGGTCATATTCCCTGTGTGTTGCGGGAGGATGCGCAAGCACGCGGTTTACTACCGTACCTCTCCGGCAAAGTAAAAATCATAGACTATAATGGTTTTATTGAACTTACTGTCACACACACGCAGCATTTTGCGTGGGAATAGCAAATATCATTGTATATTTCTTGACACCCTGTTGCGTCAGCAATAAAATTTCGCGTCCTCGTGTTTTGTCTCTGACAGATACGAGGTACAAATCCGTGTTTACGAAGCAAAAAACCAGGAGCTTTTTTTTATAATGGCAACGATTAATCAGCTGGTTCGCAAACCACGTAGCTCGAAAGTTGTGAAAAGCAACGTTCCTGCACTGGAAGCCTGCCCGCAAAAACGTGGCGTATGTACCCGTGTATATACCACCACACCTAAAAAACCTAACTCAGCACTGCGTAAAGTCTGCCGTGTTCGTTTAACCAACGGTTTTGAAGTTTCTTCATACATCGGTGGTGAAGGCCATAACCTGCAGGAGCACAGCGTGATCCTGATCCGTGGTGGTCGTGTTAAAGACTTACCAGGTGTTCGCTACCACACAGTTCGTGGCGCACTGGACTGCTCAGGTGTTAAAGACCGCAAACAGTCCCGTTCCAAGTACGGTGTGAAGAAGCCTAAGGCTTAATGGTTCTCCGTTAAGTAAGGCCAAACATTTATCGCATTAATGTCAAATAAACTCTTTGAGTTTTGGACAACCCTGAATTAACAACGGAGTATTTCCATGCCACGTCGTCGTGTAATTGGTCAACGTAAAATTCTGCCAGATCCTAAGTTCGGATCAGAACTGCTGGCTAAATTTGTAAACATCCTGATGGTAGACGGTAAAAAATCTACTGCAGAATCAATTGTCTATACCGCGCTTGATACCCTGGCTCAGCGCTCAGGTAAAGACTTCCTGGAAGCGTTTGAATTAGCGCTGGATAACGTCCGTCCGACTGTGGAAGTTAAATCCCGTCGCGTCGGTGGTTCTACCTACCAGGTACCTGTTGAAGTTCGTCCGGTTCGTCGTAATGCGTTAGCAATGCGTTGGATCGTTGAAGCTGCCCGTAAACGCGGTGATAAATCCATGGCTCTGCGCCTGGCAAATGAATTATCCGATGCAGCTGAAAACAAAGGCACTGCCGTTAAGAAACGTGAAGACGTTCACCGTATGGCAGAAGCTAACAAGGCGTTCGCACACTACCGTTGGTAATCAAACGGTAGCGAATTGTGTATAGGGTAGCCAATTGGCTACCCGACCAAATCAAACGAACGACCTAAGAGAGGAAATAATGGCTCGTCAAACACCCATTTCACGTTACCGTAATATCGGTATCAGTGCACATATCGACGCCGGTAAAACCACCACCACAGAACGTATTCTGTTCTATACAGGTGTGAACCATAAAATTGGTGAAACTCACGAAGGTTCTGCAACAATGGACTGGATGGAGCAGGAACAAGAGCGTGGTATTACTATCACCTCCGCAGCAACCACTGCGTTCTGGTCCGGTATGGGTAAACAATTTGAACCACACCGCGTCAACATCATTGACACCCCGGGGCACGTTGACTTCACAATCGAAGTAGAACGTTCCATGCGTGTTCTTGATGGTGCTGTGATGGTTTACTGTGCTGTTGGTGGTGTTCAGCCACAGTCTGAAACCGTATGGCGTCAGGCGAACAAATATCATGTACCACGTATCGCGTTCGTTAATAAAATGGACCGTATGGGTGCAAACTTCCTGAAAGTTGTTGATCAGATCAAAACCCGCTTAGGGGCAACTCCGGTTCCTCTTCAGATCGCTATCGGCGCTGAAGAGTCATTCACCGGTGTGGTTGACCTGGTCAAAATGAAAGCGATTCAGTGGAGTGAAGAAGATCAGGGCGCAAGCTTTGTCTACGAAGATATCCCTGCAAATCTGCAGGAATTAGCTAAAGAATGGCACCAGAATCTGGTTGAAGCCGCAGCTGAAGCATCAGATGAACTGATGGAAAAATATCTCGGCGGCGAAGAACTGACTGAAGCTGAAATTAAAGCAGCATTACGTCAGCGCGTTCTGGCTAACGAAATTATCCTGGTTACCTGTGGTTCTGCATTTAAGAACAAAGGTGTTCAGGCAATGCTGGATGCAGTTATTGAATATCTGCCTTCTCCATCAGAAGTACCTGCAATCAAAGGTATTCTGGATGATGGCAAAGACACGCCTGCGGAACGTCATTCAACTGACGAAGACCCGTTTGCTGCGCTGGCATTCAAAATTGCAACAGACCCGTTCGTGGGTAACCTGACGTTCTTCCGCGTATACTCTGGTGTTGTTAACTCCGGTGATACCGTACTGAACCCGGTTAAATCGAAAAAAGAACGCTTTGGTCGTATCGTTCAGATGCACGCTAACAAGCGTGAAGAGATCAAAGAAGTTCGCGCTGGTGACATTGCAGCAGCAATCGGTCTGAAAGACGTAACGACGGGTGACACTCTGTGTGCCATCGATGCGCCAATCATCCTGGAACGTATGGAGTTCCCTGAGCCGGTAATTTCTGTTGCTATCGAACCGAAAACTAAAGTTGACCAAGAAAAAATGGGTATCGCACTGGGCCGTCTGGCGCAGGAAGATCCATCTTTCCGTGTATCAACTGACGAAGAATCTGGTCAGACAATCATCGCAGGTATGGGTGAACTTCACCTGGATGTTCTGGTTGACCGTATGCGTCGCGAGTTTAAAGTTGAAGCGAACGTGGGTAAACCACAAGTTGCTTACCGTGAAGCGATCACAATTAAAGCAGCTGATGTTGAAGGTAAGCACGCGAAACAGTCAGGCGGTCGTGGTCAGTACGGTCATGTTATTATCGACATGTTCCCACTGAACAAAAAGAATGCTGACGGCGTCAACATGGAATACGAATTTGTCAACGAAATCAAAGGTGGTGTGATTCCTGGTGAATACATCCCGGCAGTTGATAAAGGTATTCAGGAGCAGCTGAAATCTGGTCCGTTAGCAGGCTACCCTGTTGTAAACATGGGTGTTCGTCTGCACTACGGTTCATACCATGACGTCGACTCCTCTGAACTGGCGTTTAAACTGGCTGCATCGCTGGCATTTAAAGATGGCTTCAAAAAAGCGAAACCTGTGCTGCTGGAACCAATCATGAAAGTTGAGGTGGAAACACCTGAAGACTACATGGGTGACGTAATTGGTGACCTGAACCGTCGTCGCGGTATGATCGAAGGTATGGATGACATGCCTACCGGTAAAATCGTACGTGCGCAAGTGCCACTGTCTGAAATGTTTGGTTATGCAACTGACCTGCGTTCACAGACCCAGGGTCGTGCTTCTTACTCCATGGAATTCCTGAAGTATAATGAAGCGCCGAACAACGTGGCTCAGGCTATCATTGAAGCGCGTAATGCAAAATAATCGGTTATTACCGGTTTAACTCGTTAATTTCAGTCCCTTCTCACAGTGAAGAAGGGACTCTATAAGGAATAGAGTCGTGTCTAAAGAAAAATTTGAACGTACAAAACCGCACGTTAACGTTGGTACTATCGGCCACGTTGACCACGGTAAAACTACCCTGACAGCTGCAATCACTACCGTTCTGGCTAAAACCTACGGTGGTTCTGCTCGTGCATTCGATCAGATCGATAACGCACCTGAAGAAAAAGCACGTGGTATCACTATCTCTACCTCACACGTAGAATACGATACGCCTGCACGTCACTACGCGC
>NZ_LZEW01000031.1 GCF_001676155.1 Morganella psychrotolerans
ACTGCTGCTTCTTTCGAAGCTGCTGTTTTGGTCACTCTTCAAGACTTCTCAAAAATAATATTTTGCGATATGTCCTGTGAGTGCCCACACAGATTGTCTGATAAATTGTTAAAGAGCGTTGCAAACACACGCTGCCGTTGCCGGTCTTCTGCGTTGTTGCGAGGCTGCGTATATTACGCTTTTCACCTCTGAAGTCAAGCATTTGTTTTTCAACTTCGTGCTGTTCTTCTCACTGTCGGCGCGCTTGTCAGCGTGTTGTTCCGTGTCAGTGGGGCGCATTATAGACACTCGTTCAGATCTGGCAAGTGTTTATTTAAAAAAAAATGTGTGTTCGCGTTTTTTTTTAGACAAAACCTGTATATTTGGACTTTTATTCACCAGTTTTGTCATCAATATGCGTCATAATAGCCCTTATTAGTCATTCTCCTGCTTTGTTAATGCATCACGTCAAGGAATCCGAATGCAGTTTTCAGAACAACTCAACGCCTCACAAAAGAATCTGTCCTATCTTCTGGCCGAAAAACTGGGAAAACAGATTTTATCCGGTCACTATCCGCCTGAATCTATATTGCCGGGTGAGATTGAGCTGGCGGCTCAATTTGAAGTCAGCCGGACCGCTGTCCGTGAAGCCGTCAAGATGCTGGCGGCGAAAGGGATGGTGTTACCCCGCCCACGCATCGGAACCCGGGTTATGCCAACCATCAGCTGGAATTTTCTTGATCACGATTTTATTAAATGGTGGCTGAGCAGTGGTGACCAACGCCGGGTACTGACGTATTTCCGCGAGCTGCGTATCGCCATTGAGCCACAAGCCTGTGCACTGGCGGCTGTTAATGCCGCCAAAGAACAAAAACAGTCTCTTTCTTTTCTTTTAAAGGAGATGACATTGTTGTCAGATGATTTTGAGCGCGAAAAATGGATTGCTGTTGATCACCGCTTTCACCATTTGATTTATCAGGCATGCGGAAATCCGTTCTTTGCCTCTTTCGCCAATTTATTCGATTTTGTGTATCACAACTTTTTTGAATCCATCACGACAAACCAGGTAATAGAGGTTGATCTCCATAAAGAGATAGTGGATGCCATTCTTGATGGTAATGGTGAGCGGGCCCGCCATGCTTGTCAGTTGTTGTTGAGCAAGGTATGAATGTGTAATAGTCACGTTCATGACTGTTCATTAATAGCTATATAGTAGTGTAGTAATGACAGAAATAATTACAGAGATAATGCATTAAGGGAAAATATGTTTAAAACAGCCCGGAATATGGCGGGTCTGCCGTGGATTGCCGCAATGGCGTTCTTTATGCAGGCGCTTGATGCCACCATTCTGAATACGGCTTTGCCGGATATCGCCAGAAGTCTGAACCATTCACCACTGGCGATGCAGTCGGCTGTCATCAGTTATACACTGACAGTGGCATTGCTGATCCCGGTCAGCGGCTGGCTGGCAGACCGCTTCGGCACACGGCGTGTATTTATTATTGCTGTTATTCTGTTTTCCCTGGGGTCTTTATTATGTGCCTTTTCCCCTAATCTGCCATTTTTAGTGACATCCCGGGTTATTCAGGGGATTGGCGGGGCGATGATGATGCCGGTTGCCCGACTGGCGTTATTACGTGCCTATCCGCGCAGTGAATTACTGCCGATTCTTAACTTTGTTACGATACCCGGGTTAGTCGGTCCTGTGCTTGGACCGATGTTAGGCGGGATCTTAGTCACCTATGCGACCTGGCACTGGATTTTTATCATTAATATCCCTATCGGGATTTTAGGGATTATCTACGCCATCCGCCACATGCCCGATTTCACTATGCCTAAGCGCCGGTTTGATACATTAGGGTTTGCGCTGCTCGGAGCCGGGTTGGTTTCGCTTTCTGTCAGTCTGGATTTGTTCGGAGATAACGGACAGATCCCCGCCATGCCATTCCTCGTCATGGGCGGTGGTTTTCTGTTACTGGTCTTTTATGCGCTTCATGCACGACGTATTACCGCACCGATTATTCCGTTAAGTCTGTTCCGCACGCGGACATTCAGTGTCGGGATCGCCGGCAATGTCGCCACACGGCTCGGCACCGGATGTATTCCGTTCCTGATGCCACTGATGTTACAGGTTGGATTCGGCTATCCGGCCGTTGTCGCCGGAATGATGATGGCACCGACCGCTATCGGGGCTATTGTCGCCAAATCCGCTGTCACACAAATATTACGCCGCTATGGTTATCGCCTTACATTATTTGCTATCACATTGGTGATCGGGTCAATTATTTCTTCTTTCTGGTTCCAGTCGCCGGGCATGTCGATTTATCTGCTGGTTCTGCCACTGTTTGTTTTAGGGATGGCGATGTCTACCCAGTTTACCGCAATGAACACCATTACACTGGCAGACCTTACGGATCACAATGCCAGCTCGGGGAACAGTGTGCTGGCGGTAACACAGCAGCTTTCTATCAGCTTCGGGATTGCGGTGAGCGCATCGGTATTGCGCTATTTTGAATCGCAGGATGAAGGGTCGGTTGTGGATAATTTCCATGCAACCTTTGTGACGGTCGGTGTGATGACGATTTTGTCCGCGTTTGTATTCTTGTTCCTCAGCCGGACTGACGGACGGAATCTGATTAAAAAGAAAACCCGGCCCACGGATACCCCGGCAACACACCGGTAAAATCAGCGGGCAATCACCGAGCCCCGGTCCACCAGCACCGGGGTCAGTACCAGCAGGTCAGATGGCGCGTCTGCATCATCCATACGGCGCAGTAATTTATCCACAGCCAGTTTACCCAGCTCATCTTTCGGCTGATGAACTGTTGTCAGCGGCGGCGTAAGATAAGCCGCCAGATCGATATCATCATAGCCAATCACCGCGATATCCTGTGGGACACGCAGCCCTTTCTGATATATCGCCTGATATGCCCCGACCGCCATTGCATCATTTCCGGCAAAAACCGCCTGCGGCAATACCGGCAGTGATAACAGCTTATTCATGGCGGTAAAACCGCCGCTGAACTCAAAATCACTTTCCAGCACATACTCTGCGGGCACATTCAGTCCGGCCTGTGACATTGCACAGTAAAAACCCTCCAGGCGGGATTTTGCGGGTGATTTATCCAGCGGACCGGCAATACAGGCGATACGGGTAAATCCGTTTTCAATTAAATGATTTGTGGCAATTTCACCGCCGAGAAATGAATTATCCTGAATAATATCGCCGCCGTATTCAAATGGTGACCAATCCATCATCACCATAGGGATGCGCGGATAGCGGCTGAAGACATCCGGCGACGGTCCCCGGGTTTCCGTACACATTAGCAGTAAACCATCCACCCGCTTTTGTAGCAGCGTTTCCAGGCTGCTGTTCATCCGCTGGTGATCCCCTTCCGTATTACAGAGGATCAGGCTGTAACCCCGCTCATAACAGCTGCGCTCAACGCCACGGACAACTTCGGCATAAAACGGGTTATTACTGGTGGTGACCAGCATCCCGATAGTTTGAGTGCGGTTCATTTTTAAACTACGCGCCAGCGCAGACGGTGCATAATTCAGTTCAGTGATGGCATCATCAACTTTCTTGCGCACACCATCACTAACAAAACGATTGTTATTAATAACGTGGGAAACTGTTGAGGTCGAAACACCCGCCAGCCGCGCCACATCTTTCATTGTCGCCACAGTCTTAACCACGCGCTGCTAAAAAAGCATCAATTTCTTTACGCCATGGCACAGAAGGCTGTGCACCGCGCCGTGTGACTGAGATTGCAGCAGCAGCATGAGCAAAACGCACAGCATCATCCGCCGGTTTACCTTCCAGCAGCGCGGTCACATAAGCACCATTAAATGTATCACCTGCCGCAATCGTATCGACTGCATTAACTTTAAAGCCAGGGATGCAGCGCCCTTCCCCGTTAATACTCAGCCAGACACCCCGGCTTCCCAGTGTGATAAGCACCTGCTCAATACCTTTGTCATGCAGCGCCTGTGCCGCTTTCGCCGCACCGGTTTCATCACTGACGGAAATCCCGGTCAGTTTTTCTGCTTCGGTTTCATTCGGTGTAATGACATCAATCAGGCTCAGCAGGCTGTCAGGTAATTCACGCGCCGGTGCAGGGTTTAAGATAACTTTTGTCTGATTTTTTTTTCGCGATTTCAGCCGCCGCGATTACTGTCTCCAGCGGGGACTCCAGCTGCATCAGCAATGCATCTGACTGTGCCACAATCATCTGATACGGAGAGAACCGTGCCGGCGTCAGTGCGGCATTAGCTCCGGCACTGATCCCAATCACGTTTTCGCCTTCGCCGTTAACAAAAATCATCGCAACACCAGTGGTGGTTTCCGGTATCACATTGATTGCCGCAGTATGAACGCGGTCATGCTTTAATTGTGCGAGGATCTCCGCACCGATGGCATCATCACCCACACAGGCAATAAAGGTAATATCAGCACCACTGCGCCCGCAGGCAACCGCCTGGTTTGCGCCCTTGCCGCCGAATGCTGTCTGGTATTGCTTACCGATCACCGTTTCGCCGGGTGCCGGAAATTGCGCAATATTCATAATGTGATCGACATTAATACTGCCGAGAACTGTCAGACGGGATGTTGTCATTACCTTTATTTCCTTATGGCTTACAATACTGCCGGTACGATACGCCCCGGCACACATGATGCGTGCCGGGGAAATACAGTTAGTCTTTTACAATCAGTTCTAATTCAACCGGGATTGTTTTATCTGTTTTCTCACCTTTGAGAATTTTGTCCGCAGTCTGAATACCGATAATACCAATCTGGTCAGGGCGCTGTGCAACGGTTGCACTTAATTTGCCGCTTTTCACAGCTTTAATACCATCGGCTGTGCCGTCAAAACCCACCACCAGCACATCATCACGACCGGCTGTCTGTAATGCGCGCTGCGCACCTAATGCCATTTCATCATTCTGTGCAAATACCGCCTGAACAGCCGGGTGCGCTGTCAGCAGGTTCTGCATAACATTCAGACCTTTGGTGCGGTCAAAATCAGCAGGCTGGCTCGCCAGGACATTCATTTTGTGTTCTGTAACCGCTTGTTTAAAACCTTCGCCGCGCTCACGCGAAGCAGAAGTTCCGGTTATCCCTTCCAACTGAATAACTTTTGCATCATTACCGGCTTTACGGGCAATAAAATCACCGGCCAGTTTGCCACCAAGAACGTTATCAGAGGCTACGTGGCTGACAACTTCACCTTTGTTGGCAACACGGTCTAAGGTGATAACCGGGATATTCGCTTTGTTTGCCATCAGAACCGCATTACCGACTGCATCAGAGTCTGTCGGGTTGATAAGCATCAGTTTGGTGCCTTTGACGGTCAGATCCTGTACGTTTGCCAGCTCTTTCGCCGGGTTATCCATAGAATCCAGCACGATCAGGTCATAACCCAGTTTGTCAGCTTCTTTCTGTGCACTGTCTTTCATCGTGACAAAGAACGGATTGTTCAGTGTGGAGATAACCAGCGCAATTGACTCTTTTGCCAGCGCATTTGCACTGATTGTGGCACTCAGCGCAACAACAAATAAAAGGGTCGCAATCTTTTTCAGTTTCATGTGTCAGTTCCTGTAGGGTCGGGTAAATAGATTATTTACTGCTTTTATTATCAACGAGTACAGCCAGCAAAATCACAACGGCTTTGACAATCATCTGGTAATTGGATGAAATCCCCAGCAGATTCAGCGCGTTATTCAGAAAACCTAAAATCAGCGCCCCGATAAGGGTGCCCATGATGCGTCCTTTCCCGCCGGCAAGACTGGTGCCACCCAGAACCACTGCCGCAATCGCATCCAGCTCATAACCATTCCCGGCCATTGGCTGTGCAGAGGATAAACGCGCCACTTCAATCACACTGGCTAATGCCGCCAGCAAACCACACAATGCGTAAACAATAATTTTGATCTTATCAACACTGATACCGGACAACCGGGTGGCGGATTCATTACCGCCCAGCGCATAGATATGACGTCCGAGGCGGGTATGGTTCAGCAGATACCAGGCACCGGCGAAAACGACAATCATCAGCCAGACCGGTGCGGGGATGCCGAACAGACGACCGATACCCAGCCAGCTGAATACATCGGCATTATCACTGAAACCGGTACTGACCGGGCTGCCGTCGGTATACACACGGGTTACACCGCGAAGTAACAACATCATCACCAGAGTGGCAATAAACGCCTGTACTTTTCCCTTAGCGACTATTATCCCGGTTACACCACCGATTGCCGCACCCAGCGCCAGTGCGCCAAATACCGCCACAATCGCATTCACATCCGCGCCGACCATGGACGCAGCAACTGCGCCCGTCAGTGCCAGAAGAGAGCCGACAGACAGGTCAATCCCGGACGTCAGGATAACCAGCGTCATCCCCACTGCCATGATGGCGTTAACAGATGTCTGCTGAAGAATATTGAACATATTATTGAGCGTAAAAAAGGTCGGGCTGATCATTGAGACGACAAAAATCAGGATAAATAATGCGATCAGTGATTTCTGCTCAAGCAGCCATTCTTTGGTAAACCAGCGCTTAGACGCCGGGGTTGACTCTGTACGCATATCTTACTCCTGCCCTGCGCCATATTGTTTGCCGACTGCCGCGGCCATTAATGCTTCCTGAGAGACCTGGTCTGCCGCAAACTCGCCGCTTATCCGTCCCTCATGCATAACAAGGATGCGATCACTCATACCCATCACTTCCGGCATTTCCGAAGAGATAAGAATGATGCTCAGTCCTTCTTCTTTAAATTTATTAATCAGCTGATAAATTTCTTTTTTTGCCCCGACATCCACACCGCGCGTCGGCTCATCGAGGATAAGGACTTTCGGCCGGGTCATTAATCCGCGGGCAATCGCCACTTTCTGCTGATTTCCGCCGGATAAGAAGCCAATAGTCTGATCCATCCCCGGAGTTTTGATATTGAACAACTGAATAAAATCACCAACCGTCAGATGCTCTTCTTTATGATTAAGCCGCCCGGTTTTGCTGCTGAAATACGGCAGTGCGGTCAGGGACATATTTTCTTTCACCGACATCCCCAGCACCAGACCATCACGTTTGCGGTCTTCAGAGATATACACGATGCCGTTATCCAGCCCCGCTTTAGGCGATGAAATCTGACAGGTTTTGCCGTCGAGAGTCACGGTGCCGCCGGTTTTCGGCAATGCACCGTAAATGATTTTCATCAGTTCTGTGCGCCCGGCGCCCATCAGCCCGGAAATACCGAGGATCTCATTTTCATGCAATGTGAAGCTGACATCATGCACATCGTGCCCGCTCAGATTCTTCACCACCAGCTTCTCTTTGCCGCGAGGTAAATTCAGGCGCGGATACTGCTCTTCCAGTTTGCGCCCGACCATCATTTCAATCAGGGTATCTTCTGTCAGTTCAGAAACCGGTTTTTCCCCGATAAACTGCCCGTCACGGAAAACCGTCACATCATCGCAAATTTCAAAAATTTCTTTCAGGCGGTGGGAGATATACACAATGCCGCAGCCCTGCTCACGCAGTTCACGGATAACGCTGAAGAGGGATTCGGTTTCAGTGTCAGTCAGCGCGTCCGTCGGTTCATCCATAATGATGACTTTTGACTCAAAACTGAGCACTTTGGCAATCTCAACCATCTGCTGATCACCGATAGAGAGATCGGCCACCAGCCGGTGGCTGCTGTAGCGCAGATTCAGACGAGCCAGCAATTTATCGGCTTCAGCATACATTTTTTTCCAGTCAATCGCGCCGAATGCCCGGGTGAACTCGCGTCCCAGAAAAATATTTTCAGCGATCGTCAGCTCAGGAATAAGGTTCAGTTCCTGATGGATAATCCCGATCCCGGCTTCCTGAGACGATTTTGGTCCCGTAAACTGGCACTCTTGTCCCAGAAACAGAACCTGACCGGCGTCTTTTTTATAGATCCCGGTCAGCACTTTCATCATGGTGGATTTTCCGGCACCGTTTTCCCCGACCAGCGCCATCACTTTACCGGGATACACCCGTAAAGCGGCACCCGATAAAGCTTTCACACCCGGGAATGCTTTATCAATGCCTTTCAGTTCAAGTAACGGTTCCATAGCCACCTCAGAACGTGACGCCGGAGAACAACATTACATTGGCGAACGGCGTACATTCACCAGTACGGATCACCGCACGGCTGTTCTGTGTCTGTAATTTAAAAGAGGCATGAGTCACATACTGAATCTGAATCACATTGCCCTGCTGTAACTCGAGTGCTTTCAGATGCGCCACAATGGCATCATGCAACTCACTGTTACGGGTCTGAATATCTTCAGCCATTAACGCTGCTTCCACCTGCATTTCCTGTGTTACCACTTTAAATACAGACATAAAATCAGGTACGCCCTGCGTTAACGCAAGATCAATACGTGGTGTGGCAGGCGGGATTGGCAGCCCTGCATCGGCGATAGTGATATGATCCGTATGACCCAGACGCGAAATAACGGCGGAAACATCACTGTTAAGTAAAGCCCCTTTCTTCATAAAATCCTCCTGAGCGAAACGTTTCGCTTTTAATGTATGGTAGAAAAAACACAAGAAAACACAATGTTCAACAGCAAAAATTGTGATGGTGATCGAAACGTTTCGCTTATGAATATGTTAAATAAAAAACTAACTGATTGAATGGCTTATAGCTGAATGGATTCACTTCAAAAATACAGACCGCACAAACGATCACACACTGCTGACCCTGTTTAATGTTCTGTTTTCCGTAACTGACCTGCCGGTATATGAAATTCCGGTAAGCACACCTATATCGTTACTATCTCCGGGACACATAACCGGAGATCTATCATGCAAAAAAAACACATAATCATCCCCCTTATCACTATGCTGTTCACCACATCTGTTCTGGCTCACGGGTATATCACCAGCCCGGCCAGCCGTTCTGCAAACTGCAAAACGGGCAGTAACCCTGCAAAAATGTGTGGCTCCGCGCAGTGGGAGCCTCAGAGCATTGAAGCGCTTTCCGGCTTTCCTGCCGGTAATTTTCCGCCGGACGGTCATCTCGCCAGTGGCGGTATTTCCCGCTTCCTGCAACTGGATATGCCGGGTAATGACTGGCATGAGGTTCCGGTTCAGGCCGGAAAAACAGAATTTGTCTGGCACATTACCGCGTCCCACAAAACCCGTAACTGGCGGTATTACATTACCCGTCAGGATTGGGACAGCCACACACCTCTGACCCGTAACTCCTTTGAACCGGAGCCGTTCTGTGTCCATGACGGAAAAGAGAGCGAGCCGCCGGAAATCCTTTCTCATCAGTGTGAATTACCGGCGCGCACCGGCTACCAGGTTATTTACGGGGTGTGGGAGATTGCAGATACCGCCAACAGTTTTTATCAGGCAATTGATGTTCGTTTTAACTGACCACCGCCGCCGGAACTCCCGGCGGTTTTTTTTATCATTAATTGCTTCAAAAACAGAATAAACGTGATTTAACACAGTAAACACGGTAGCTTTTTTAGTTTATAAAGACAGGAACTGCATCAGTAAATTCACGGGGATCGCCATGCAACGTTCAGAACGCATTGCACTGTTAAGCCGCCATCTGGAAACCGGCCTGTATGAACGCCAGCACGCCATCCGGCTCTGTTTATTAGCCACACTCAGCGGTGAGAGTGTTTTTTTGCTCGGTCCGCCGGGAATAGCCAAAAGTATGATTGCGCGGCGGATGAAACAAATATTCAGTCATGCCCGCGCATTTGAATATCTGATGACCCGCTTTTCTACCCCGGAAGAGATTTTCGGTCCCCTTTCTATTCAGGCACTGAAAGATGAAGGGAAATATCAGCGCATCACACAAGGCTATCTGCCGGATGCGGAAATCGTTTTTCTTGATGAGATCTGGAAAGCCGGCCCGGCGATCCTCAATACACTGCTGACTGCGATTAATGAACGGAAATACCGCAATGGTAACAGTGAAGACACTATTCCCATGCGCTTGCTGGTGGCCGCGTCGAATGAACTGCCGGACGATGACAGCAGCCTGGAAGCCCTTTATGACCGGATGCTTATCCGGCTGTGGCTCGATAAGTTGCAGGAAAAACAAAATTTCCGTGCCATGCTGAGCAATACTCAGCGCGTACCCGAAGAGGTAATACCTGCTCATTTACAGGTTACGGATGAGGAATACCATCAGTGGCAGACTGAGATTGACAACATTGTGCTGACCGATCAGATATTCGAGCTTATTTACCAGTTACGCCGGGATATTGAGCGGCTGGATAACGCGCCCTATATTTCTGATCGCCGCTGGAAAAAAGCCCTGCGATTATTACAGGCCAGTGCCTTTTTTAACGGGCACAGCAGTATCACACCCTTAGATCTGATCCTGCTGAAAGATTGCCTCTGGCATGATATGACCTCACTGAAATCTATTCCGCAACTACTGACACAACTGATGAGCGAACAGGCTTACCAGCAGCGCAGCCTGCTGCTGAAACTGGAAAAACACTATCAGGAATGGCTTCTGGCGACACAAACACAACAGCTTCAGGAAGCATTCTGTGTCATCCGCAATTCAGGGCGCTTCGCGCGCAAAGCCAGTTATGCGTTACCGGATAACCAGCCGCCCGGTGCACTGACACTCTTTCTGCATACACCTCTCACATTACATGACATTACCGTTACGCATGTGATTATTGAGCGCAGTGCTTTTTATACCTTTTTTGAAAAAGGTGAGCACATCGCGGTGAAATTCAACGGGATCGGATTTACCCAGTCCGTTTCTGCCGTGATTAATGATAACGGACAGTTAATACTGCGCGATGTCAGTCTGCGCAGTTCCACACTGTTTCCAGCCGGAGAAAACCATCAGATGACGGATATTCAGAGACAAACCTGGCTCGATACTCTGTCACCCATCCGTCAGTCACTGGTACAACAGCGCCAGTTATTCGCACAGCATCAACCGGCACTGTTTATCAGCCATGAATGGATAGCCCTGATTGAAGAGAGCTTTCTGCCGGTTACAGAACGCCTGGAACAACTGACACACCAGATAAGCGGTAACCAGTGTTAAGTCTCTCGGCATTAGACCTGGCACTGGCAGTCAATGAAGGGGAGCTTATTGAAGAGATCCTCCTGACATTATTAGCCGCCCCGCAGTTAGCCTGGTTTTTTGAAAAACATCCGCGTCTGAAGCGGGCGGTATTGCACGACCTTCCTGCATGGCGGAAATCGCTGGAGGAACGGGTAAAAGAAGCGCTCGTTCCGGCCGCGCTGGCAGAAGAATTCCGCCTTTATCAACAAAGTATCAGTGCTGACCGCGTAGAGTTTTACCGCTTGTTACCCGGTGTGCTCACAGCCCTGTCAGAAAATAACTCCCCGTTTTCACCGGAAGCACACCGCCTGCACCGCGATGAACAGGAAACCACCTCGCATCAGATTCTATTTAATCAGCGCTGGCGGCTGAGTCTTATCCTGCAGGTCACGACATACCACAAAAAAAATACTGGAGCAGGAAAAAGAACAATTACTGGCTGAACTTCAGCAGCATCTGGCACTGAGCGGCAATTTAGATCCCATCATCAGTGAGAATGATCGCGCGTCCGGTAAGTTATGGGATCTGGCGAAAGGATCGCTAAAGCAACCTAAACAAACAGATGATCTTCTGCTGCGCTACAGCGAATTTCTGAAATCCCAGCCGGAGCTGGAAAAACTGGCGTCGCTACTGGGGCGCAGCCAAACAGCAAAATCGGTTCCGGAAGAGAGCCATATACTTGAGCCATTCATAGTGACAGAACAGGTACCCGATTTTACACCGGAAGAAGTCAGCGGTGTCGGGCTGAGTGATGATGTACTGCGCCTGTTGCCGGCAGAACTGGCGTTTCTCGGCATAAGCGAGCTGGAACTGGAGTTTTACCGGAAACTGGCTGAAAAACAGTTATATACCTATCGCCTGCAAGGCGACCACTGGCAGGAGCGCCAGGTAATGCGCCCGGTTGTTCATCATCATGATGAACAACAGCCACGCGGACCATTCATTATCTGTATCGATACATCAGGATCTATGGGCGGTTTCAATGAACGCTGTGCCAAAGCGTTTTGTCTGGCACTGGTGAAGATAGCGATGGCTGATAACCGTCAGTGCCATGTGATGCTCTTCTCCACAGAACAGGTGCATTATGATTTTCTGGCGCGGGATGGTATCGAACAAATGACCCGTTTTCTGTTGCAGAGTTTTAAAGGCGGGACTGATCTGGCGTCCTGTCTGGCAGAAACAGCAAAACGGCTGGAGATGCCACAGTGGCGTGATGCGGATGTGGTTGTGATGTCTGACTTTATTGCCCAGCGGTTGCCGGATGACGTGGTAAAACAGGTAAAACGTTCACAGTTACAGGGGAAACACCGCTTCCATGCGGTAGCCCTGTCCCATTACGGAAAGCCCGGTATCATGCGAATATTTGATCATATCTGGTGCTTTGATACCGGGTTAAAAACTCGTTTGCTGCGCCGGTTCAGACAGTGAGCCGCAAAGCTCACCGGGAACATTTACAGCATATCAGCGATAGTTTCGCGCACTTCCGGTGCCCAGACACTGCACTGTACCTGACCGATATGGCTGCGTTGCAGCAGTAACATCACCAGACGTGACTGACCAATCCCACCGCCGACAGTCTGCGGCATTTCACCGGCTGCCAGCGCTTTATGCCAGTCCAGCTCCATACGTACCTGCTCACCGGTCAGATCCAGCTGACGGGCAAGTGTGACCGGGTCCACGCGGATCCCCATGGAAGATAACTCAAACGCATCCTGTAATATCGGGTTCCACACCAGGATATCCCCATTTAACCCTTTATAACCGTCGCTGTTTTCAGTCGTCCAGTCATCGTAATCAGGTGCACGGACGTCGTGTGATTCACCGTGTGATAATTTACCGCCGATGCCGATTAGGAATACGGCACCCAGCTCTTTCGCGATGGCGCGCTCACGACCTTTGGCATCAAGATCCGGATAACGCGCAAGCAGTTCTTCAGAGTGAATAAAATGAATTTGGTCCGGCAGGAACGGTGTCAGACCAAATTCCGTACTTACTGCAAGTTCTGTTTCTTTTATTGTCTGATATATTTTACTCACTGTCTGCTTCAGATAAGGCAACGTGCGCTCCTCATCTGCCATCACTTTTTCCCAGTCCCACTGATCAACATACACAGAGTGGATTGGGGTTAAGCGATCCTCATCAGGACGCAACGCTTTCATATCGGTGTACAAACCCTGTCCCGGCTGAAAATCAAAACGCCCTAACGTTTTACGTTTCCATTTAGCCAGTGAATGTACAACTTCAAAGGTTGAGCCCGGCAATGATTTAACTTTCACCTGAACCGCTTTCTCACTTCCGGATAAATTATCCTGAGTACCATCACCCACGCGGCTTAAAATAGGTCCCTGAACTTCAATCAGGCCCAGTTGTTTTTCCAGCAGACGTGAAAAATACGATTTCACAAAGCTGATTTGTTGCTGCTGTCGGATGAATGATTTTTCCATGATAATAATCCTTGTTATGCGGAACATGTATTGCCTGTGAGATAGATTAAGCAACAGAATAGGGTATAAATTCAATATACTTTAGCAAAAATACCCTTTACCATTTATAAAATTCATTTTAATGGTGCTTAAAATGAATTTTCGCTAATTTAGAGGGCTTAAAATGACCGAAATTTATCAGATCGATAATCTGGACCGTGACATACTTCACGCTTTAATGGCAAATGCCCGCACACCTTATGCAGAATTAGCTAAAAAATTCGCCGTCAGTCCGGGAACCATTCATGTCCGCGTCGAAAAAATGAAGCAGGCTGGTATCATCACCGGAACCCGGGTAGATATAAGTGCAAAGCACCTGGGCTTTGATGTGACCTGTTTTATCGGCATCATCCTGAAAAGTGCCAAAGACTATCCCACCGCTCTGACAAAACTCGATAAGCTTGAAGAAGTGGTTGAAGTCTATTACACCACCGGACAGTACAGTATTTTTATTAAAGTGATGTGTAAAACGATCGAGTCACTTCAGGATGTACTTATCAACAAGATCCAGAGTATTGATGAAATACAGTCCACCGAAACACTTATCTCCTTACAAAACCCGATCATACGAACGATCCATCCGTAAGAAAAAAAATGTTATAACCACAATATCCACAGGTAGATCCCAGCTGTTTCACAGAGTACAATGGCGGCTCTTTACAGCCGGGGATCACCATGACCACAGTTACACTCATCAGCGGAAGTACAATGGGCAGCGCAGAATATGTCGCTGAGCATGTTGCAGAAATACTGGATAACAGCGGGTTTACCACCGATGTACAGCATGGTCCTGAACTGAATGATGTTCCGCAGCAGAACTGCACCTGGTTAATAGTCGCATCAACGCATGGTGCAGGTGACCTTCCTGAAAATATTCAGCCATTCGCTGACGCCCTGCGTGAGCAGAAACCTGATCTGAGCAGCGTCCGCTATGGTGCTGTCGGGATCGGCAGCAGTGAATATGATACTTTTTGCGGTGCAATCCGGACGCTCGATACCCTTCTAGCTTCTCTGGGCGCGCAAAAAATAGGTGAATCACTCGAAATAGATATCCAGAAACATGAGATTCCTGAAGATCCCGCGGAGATCTGGATCAAAGAATGGATAAATTTGTGCTGATTTGCTGATAAAAACAGCAGTCAGATGTGGATAACTCTGGGATCAACCTGCGATCAACCGGTAGTTATTCACTGAATAAGATCGCCTCTCCTACCCCCCTGTGGATAAACAGGTCTTTTAACCCCAGCTTATACGCGCCGGGATCAACGGAACCTCACAGGAAAGGATCCTTTACAGTTAAATGATCTGTATAGGGATTTTTCACTTATCCACAGAAGACCACGATCCTAATAAAAGATCTAATAAAGAGATCTTTAAATAAAAAGATCTTTAAATAATTACCCGGCTCATACCGCACATGGTCAGACACCACGAGTTGAGTTATATTCTTTCCCCCGATGCACAACTGCATTTTGTAATGAAGGTTTAACATGTTTTATCCGGATCATTTTGACGTCATAGTTATCGGTGGTGGCCATGCCGGTACTGAAGCTGCAATGGCTGCTGCACGAATGGGTCGTCAAACTCTTTTGCTGACTCACAATATCGACACTCTGGGTCAGATGTCCTGCAACCCTGCTATCGGTGGGATCGGCAAGGGACATCTGGTAAAAGAGATCGATGCGCTGGGCGGACTGATGGCACATGCCACTGACTGCGCCGGTATTCAGTTCAGAACGCTCAATAACAGCAAAGGACCGGCTGTTCATGCCACCCGTGCTCAGGCTGACCGTGTGCTTTACCGGCAAGCAGTCAGAATGGCTCTGGAAAACCAGCCTAACCTGACAATCTTCCAGCAACCGGTTGAAGATCTTATCGTTGATAACGATATTGTGACGGGCGCCGTAACCAAAATGGGACTGAAATTCAGGGCAAAATCGATTGTGCTGACAGTCGGGACATTCCTGGACGGCAAAATTCATATCGGACTGGAAAACTACAGCGGTGGTCGTGCCGGTGATCCGCCATCCGTTTCCCTGTCACACCGTCTGCGGGAATTACCGCTGCGTGTTGGTCGTCTGAAAACAGGTACACCACCACGCATTGACGCACGAACTATTGATTTTACTCAGTTGGCCGCTCAATACGGTGATAATCCGGAGCCGGTTTTCTCGTTCATGGGAAATGTGGATGAGCATCCGGAACAGATGCCGTGCCACATCACCTACACCAATGAAAAAACTCACGATGTTATTCGTCAGAATTTAGATCGCAGCCCGATGTATGCCGGTGTGATCGAAGGGATCGGGCCGCGTTACTGCCCGTCCATTGAAGATAAAGTGATGCGGTTTGCTGATCGTAATCAGCACCAGATTTTCCTGGAGCCGGAAGGGCTGACCAGCAATGAGATTTACCCTAACGGGATCTCCACCAGCCTGCCGTTTGATGTGCAGATGAAAATCGTTCATTCGATGAAAGGCCTGGAAAATGCACAAATTGTTCGTCCCGGTTATGCCATCGAATATGATTTCTTTGACCCCCGCGACCTGAAACAAACGCTGGAAAGCAAACATCTGCACGGCTTATTCTTTGCCGGTCAGATTAACGGCACAACGGGCTACGAAGAAGCTGCAGCTCAGGGCTTACTGGCAGGACTGAATGCTGCCCGTTATGCGGCTGAACAGGAAGGCTGGTTCCCGCGTCGTGATCAGGCATATATCGGCGTACTGGTTGACGATCTCTGTACACTCGGTACCAAAGAACCGTACCGGATGTTTACGTCCCGTGCGGAATACCGCCTGATGCTGCGTGAAGATAACGCAGATGCCCGCCTGACCGAAACAGGTCGTGAATTAGGGCTGGTGGATGATGCACGCTGGATCAATTTCTGCGAAAAAATGGAGTTGATCGAAAAAGAACGTCAGCGCCTGCGCGATATCCGTGTACATCCGCAATCAGAATCAGTTAAAGAGATCAACGCGATCCTGAACGCTCCATTGTCAAAAGAAGCCAGCGGGGAAGACCTTCTCCGTCGTCCGGAAATGGACTACGCCGGTCTGATGACGCTGAGTACCTTTGCGCCTGGTCTGAATTCTCCGGTTGCTGCTCAGCAGGTGGAAATTCAGGTGAAATATGAAGGGTATATTTCCCGTCAGCAGGAAGAAATCCAGCGTCAGTTACGCAATGAGAATGCCACTCTGCCGGATGATATCGATTATCGTCAGGTGTCCGGTCTTTCTAACGAAGTAGTGGCCAAGCTCATCGATCATAAACCGACATCCATCGGACAAGCTTCCAGGATTTCAGGTATCACACCGGCGGCAATTTCAATTTTGCTTATCTGGCTGAAGAAACAGGGACTTTTGCGGCGGAGTGCGTAAGTGATGAATGATTTACACCAACAATTATCTGCGTTGCTGCGCAGCGCGGATATCCAGCTGACCGATCAGCAAAAGCAGCAACTGGTCGGCTATGTGGATATGCTTCACAAGTGGAACAAAGCCTACAATCTGACATCGGTACGCCAGCCGGAACAGATGCTGGTGCGCCATATCATGGACAGCATCGTTGTTAATCCGCACCTGACCGGCAGCCGGTTTATTGATGTCGGTACAGGGGCTGGTCTGCCGGGTGTTCCGCTGGCGATTGTCCGCCCCGATGCGCATTTTGTCCTGCTGGACAGCCTGGGTAAGCGCATACGCTTTCTCAAGCAGGTTCAGCATGAGCTGGGGCTGACAAACATCGAACCGGTTCAGTGCCGTGCTGAAGAGTATCAGGGCGAACTGTTTGACGGGGTCATCAGCCGGGCATTTGCCTCGCTGGACGATATGCTCAAATGGTGCCGGCATTTATCTGCGACAGATAACGGACGATTTTTTGCACTGAAAGGAAATGTTCCGCAGGAGGAACTGACCCGGTTACCTGAAGGTATTTCTCTGGTGAATGTGGAGAAATTATCGGTTCCGCAACTTGATGAACAACGCCATCTGGTGATTCTTAAAGCAAATTGAGTTTGCTGTACATCAAAAAATTGAAATATATTTAAGGGGTCGGAGTCAGCGCATTTTCTGCACCACCCCTTTATTTTTATCGGTTTGAAAATAAAATGCGTAACGGTGACGTTACAAAGTGACAACCGGTGGCAGAGTAAATATTGGTCTGTTTTTATACCGAAAAAATGATAGCAGACAAATTTTCCCGATAATCTATTTTTTCAAAAAAAATTATTTAATTTAAAATTAATCTGTAAATATCAGATTGCCATTTAAATATTTAATTAACCTTTTGATTGGTATTACTATTTTAACCACCGTTAATCGCTATAAAATGTTAATTCAACTAATGTATTTTATGTTATGTGATTTTTATCACGTTTCAAAAATGAGTTGCGCATCGTATTCTGAGGTAAGGTAGACTCTCTTTTTTTATACGATTTGTGGTGGATGCAGAGAAATTAATTTTTTTATTCACTTTTTTCGCTACTTATTGATTGAAAACAATCTGACTGCCCGTATAATTTGCACGTTTTTGTCTCTTGACACTCTCGCGCAAAGGCAGTTTTATACATCATCAGTAAGCCTGACTCTAAAGGTGCATACGGGGAAAATAAATGTCATGTCTGTCTCCCTTTTTAACGGAAAATTGACTAAAAAACTGTTATTTTTGCAGTTTATGACGTTTGTTGTACTTAGTGCGCTTTTTTGCATAAAAAGTATCGAATGGGGTGCTTCCGCGCTGGCCGGGGGAGTTGCTGCATGGATACCGAATGCGATTTTTCTGCTGATTAGTAACCGGCAGAAAGCGCATGAGGAATTGCAGTCGTACCGGATTGCATGGTTTTTTGTACTGGGGGAAGGGTTTAAAGTTATCTTAGCGATAGCGATACTGATGGTTGCTTTAGGAGTGTTTAAAGCGGCAGTTGTACCACTTGTACTGACCTATTTAGCGGTGCTTTTTGTGCAGATTATTGCACCGGCCGTGCTAAGCCGTTAGCGGTTTTAACAACAAAGGGTAAGAGGCATCATGTCTGCATCAGGAGAAAGTTTAACCACAAAAGAGTATATCGGTGGACACCTGAATAACCTTCAGCTGGACCTGAATACTTTCGAGTTGGTCAATCCCCATGCGAACGTTACTCCATCGTTTTGGACGCTGAACATTGACTCCCTTTTCTTCTCAGTCATATTAGGTATTTTATTTTTATGGCTTTTCAGAAGAGTGGCAAAGAAAGCGACAAGTGGCGTTCCCGGGAAATTTCAGACTGCGGTAGAAATGCTTATCGGCTTCGTTGATGGCAACGTACGTGATATGTATCACGGCAAGAGCAAGGTTATTGCACCTCTCGCATTAACTGTGTTCGTGTGGGTGCTATTGATGAACGCACTGGACTTATTACCAATCGATTTCATTCCGTATATCGGTGAACACATCCTCGGTTTACCTGCTCTGCGTATCGTTCCGACCGCAGATGTAAGTATCACACTGTCGATGGCGATTGGTGTATTCGTTCTTATCCTCTTTTACAGCATCAAGATGAAAGGCGTGAAAGGATTTGCTAAAGAGCTGACATTACAGCCCTTTAACCATCCGATTTTCATTCCGGTCAACCTGATTCTGGAAGGGGTAAGCCTGCTATCAAAACCGGTATCACTCGGTCTCCGACTGTTTGGTAACATGTATGCAGGTGAGCTGATCTTCATTCTTATTGCAGGTCTGCTACCGTGGTGGTCACAGTGGTTACTGAGCCTTCCGTGGGCTATTTTCCACATACTGATTATTACGTTACAAGCCTTTATCTTTATGGTTCTGACGATTGTCTATCTGTCGATGGCGTCTGAAGAGCACTAATTTTTATTATCAATAAACTGTGATTTAACTGAAACAAACTTGGAGACTGTCATGGAAAACCTGAATATGGATCTGCTGTACATGGCTGCCGCTGTAATGATGGGCCTGGCGGCTATCGGTGCTGCGATCGGTATCGGCATCCTCGGTGGGAAATTTTTGGAAGGTGCTGCTCGTCAGCCTGATTTAATCCCTCTGCTGCGTACGCAGTTCTTCATCGTAATGGGTCTGGTTGATGCCATCCCGATGATCGCTGTGGGTCTGGGCTTGTATGTAATGTTTGCGGTCGCGTAGTGACGCGGCTTCACCCTGATATTTACATCAACTCAATTAACAAAAGAGGTATTGTGCTGTGAATCTTAACGCAACAATCCTCGGCCAGGCCATCGCGTTTGTCCTGTTTGTTTTGTTCTGTATGAAGTTTGTATGGCCACCGATTATGGCGGCCATTGAAAAGCGTCAAAAAGAAATTGCTGACGGTTTATCTTCCGCAGAACGTGCTAAAAAGGACCTGGACTTAGCGCAAGCCAATGCGACCGACCAAATGAAAAAAGCGAAAGCGGAAGCATCTGCCCTCATCGATCAAGCGAATAAACAACGCGCTCAGATTATCGATGAAGCAAAAGCAGAAGCGGAAGTTGAGCGTAGCAAAATCGTTGCTCAGGCACAGGCGGAAATTGACGCCGAACGCAAACGGGCACGGGAAGAGTTACGCAAGCAGGTCGCCATTTTAGCTGTCGCGGGTGCCGAGAAAATTATTGAACGTACCGTGGATGAAGCTGCTAACAGCGACATCGTTGATAAACTTGTCGCTGAACTGTAAGGAGGATGGGGCATGTCTGAAATCGTTACTGTAGCTCGCCCCTACGCCAAAGCAGCTTTTGACTTTGCTGTGGAAAGCCGGGCCGTTGAAAAATGGCAGGACATGCTTTCGTTCACCGCTGAAGTGGCGCGCAATGAGCAGATCGAAGATCTGATTTCCGGTTCGTTTGCACCGGAAACCCTGGCTCAGGCGTTCATCACTGTATGCGGTGATCAAATCGATGAGCATGTTCAGAACCTGGTTCGTATCATGGCTGAGAACGGGCGCTTAGTGACCCTGCCGGAAGTTTGCCGTCAGTTCGCATCACTGCGGGCTGCGCTGGAGTCAACTGTTGAAGTTGAAGTAACTTCAGCCGCTGAGCTCAATGAACAGCAGCTGGCGAAAATTTCTGCAGCGATGGAAAAACGTCTGTCACGCAAAGTTAAGCTGAATTGCAAAATTGATAAGTCTGTTATCGCGGGGTTTGTATTGCGAGCAGGTGACCTTGTCATCGACAACAGCATTCGCAATCGACTCGAGCGTTTAGCCGACGTCTTGCAGTCTTAAGGGGACTGGAGCATATGCAACTGAATTCCACCGAAATCAGCGAACTGATCAAGCAGCGCATTGCTCAGTTCAATGTTGTGAGCGAGGCTCACAACGAAGGTACGATTGTTTCCGTCAATGACGGTATCATTCGTGTCCACGGTTTAGCCGAGGTTATGCAGGGTGAGATGATCTCTCTGCCGGGTAACCGTTATGCAATTGCACTGAACTTAGAGCGTGACTCTGTTGGTGCGGTTGTTATGGGTCCGTATGCCGACTTAGCAGAAGGCATGAAAGTTAAGTGTACCGGTCGTATCCTGGAAGTTCCTGTTGGCCGTGGTCTGTTAGGCCGCGTGGTTAACACTCTGGGTGAACCTATTGATGGTAAAGGTCCGGTTGACAATGATGGGTTCTCACCTATTGAGGTTATCGCACCGGGTGTTATCGAGCGTCAGTCTGTTGATCAGCCTGTACAAACCGGTTACAAATCTGTCGATGCGATGATTCCTATCGGCCGTGGTCAGCGTGAGCTGATCATCGGTGACCGTCAGACGGGTAAAACCGCACTGGCAATCGATGCAATCATCAATCAGCGTGATTCTGAAATCAAATGTATTTACGTTGCGATTGGTCAGAAAGCATCCACTATTGCAAACGTTGTCCGCAAATTAGAAGAACACAATGCCCTGGCTAACACTATTGTTGTCGTGGCGAGTGCGTCTGAATCTGCGGCACTGCAATATCTGGCTCCGTATTCTGGTTGTGCGATGGGCGAATACTTCCGTGACCGCGGTGAAGATGCGTTAATCATTTATGATGACTTATCTAAACAGGCTGTTGCTTACCGTCAGATTTCCCTGCTGCTGCGCCGTCCACCGGGACGTGAAGCATACCCGGGTGACGTTTTCTACCTGCACTCCCGTCTTCTGGAGCGTGCTGCGCGTGTAAACGCAGAATATGTGGAAGCGTACACGAAAGGTGAAGTGAAAGGTCGGACAGGGTCACTGACTGCACTGCCTATCATTGAAACTCAGGGCGGAGATGTTTCTGCGTTCGTTCCGACGAACGTTATCTCTATCACTGATGGTCAGATCTTCCTGGAGTCGAGCCTGTTCAACGCCGGTATCCGTCCTGCGGTTAACCCGGGGATCTCTGTATCCCGTGTGGGTGGTGCTGCACAGACTAAGATCATGAAAAAACTGTCCGGGGGTATCCGTACCGCTCTGGCACAGTATCGTGAACTGGCGGCGTTCTCACAGTTCGCATCTGACCTTGATGATGCAACCCGTAAACAACTTGACCACGGTCAGAAAGTTACCGAGTTGCTCAAGCAGAAACAGTACGCACCAATGTCAGTGGCACAACAGTCTCTGTCACTGTATGCCGCTGAGCGTGGTTACCTGGAAGACATCGAATTATCTAAAGTCGTGCCGTTTGAAGCAGCACTGATTGGCTATGCCATGCGTGAACATGCTGATCTTCTTAAAGAAATCGACCAGACGGGTAGCTATAACGATGATATCGAAGCGAAGTTGAAAAACGTCCTCGATACCTTCAAGGCAACTCAGTCCTGGTAATACTAAACGGTCTGTGTGAACAACGCAGGCCGTCTGGTTCATGAGGAGAGCAAATGGCCGGCGCAAAAGAGATACGTTCGAAGATCGCCAGCGTACAAAATACGCAGAAGATCACAAAAGCGATGGAGATGGTCGCGGCGTCCAAAATGCGTAAAACGCAGGACCGGATGGCGGCCAGCCGTCCTTATGCAGAGACCATCCGCAGTGTGATTGGTCACATTGCATTAGGTAATCTGGAATACAAACATCCATACCTCGAAGAGCGTGAGGTTAAACGTGTCGGGTACCTGGTTGTTTCTACCGACCGTGGTTTGTGTGGTGGCCTGAACATTAACCTGTTCAAAAAGCTGATTGTTGAGATGAAAGGTTGGGCTGACAAAGGTGTTCAGACTGATCTGGCTCTTATCGGGTCAAAAGCAGCGTCATTCTTTTCCGCAGTGGGTGGGAATGTGGTTGCTCAGGTTAACGGCATGGGTGATGAACCCTCGCTGGCTGACCTTATCGGCTCAGTAAAAATCATGCTTCAGGCTTACGACGAAGGTCGTCTGGACAAGCTGTATATTGTAACTAACCGGTTTGTGAATACGATGTCCCAGGCTCCGACTATTGTTCAGGTATTGCCATTGCCGCCGAGCGATGATGAAACCCTGAAGAAAAAGAGCTGGGATTATATTTACGAACCTGATCCTAAAGCGTTACTGGATTCCTTATTACGGCGCTACATCGAAGCGCTGGTATACCAGGGCGTGGTGGAGAACCTGGCCAGTGAGCAGGCCGCCCGTATGGTTGCAATGAAATCTGCAACGGATAACGGCGGTAACATGATCAAAGAGCTGAATTTAGTTTACAACAAAGCGCGTCAGGCAAGCATCACACAGGAGCTCACCGAGATTGTTTCCGGTGCTGCCGCGGTTTAACAGCTAGGTTTACGAATTACGCAGAGGATTCAAGATGGCTACTGGAAAAATCATCCAGGTTATCGGCGCCGTTGTGGACGCCGAATTTCCTCAGGATGCGGTACCGAAAGTGTACGACGCGCTTGAGGTTATGAATGGTAAAGAAAAGCTGGTGCTGGAAGTTCAGCAGCAGTTAGGCGGTGGTGTTGTCCGTTGTATCGCAATGGGTACATCTGACGGCCTGAGCCGTAACCTGGTCGTAACCGATTTAGGTCACCCGATTGAAGTACCGGTTGGTGTGAAAACCTTAGGACGTATCATGAACGTTCTGGGTGAACCTATCGATATGAAAGGTGAAATCGGCGCAGAAGAAAACTGGTCTATTCACCGTGCGGCACCTACTTATGAAGAACTGTCCAGCTCCCAGGAGTTGTTAGAGACAGGGATCAAAGTAATGGATCTGATTTGCCCGTTTGCAAAAGGCGGTAAAGTCGGTCTGTTCGGTGGTGCGGGTGTGGGTAAAACCGTAAACATGATGGAGCTTATCCGTAACATCGCGATTGAGCACTCCGGTTACTCTGTATTTGCAGGGGTCGGTGAGCGTACTCGTGAGGGTAACGACTTCTATCATGAAATGACCGATTCAAACGTTCTGGACAAAGTATCACTTGTGTACGGCCAGATGAACGAGCCACCGGGAAACCGTCTGCGCGTAGCACTGACCGGTCTGACCATGGCGGAAAAATTCCGTGATGAAGGCCGCGACGTACTGCTGTTCGTTGATAACATCTACCGTTATACACTGGCCGGTACAGAGGTATCTGCACTGTTAGGCCGTATGCCTTCAGCGGTAGGTTACCAGCCGACTCTGGCGGAAGAAATGGGTATTCTTCAGGAACGTATCACATCGACCAAAACAGGCTCTATCACGTCTGTACAGGCCGTTTACGTCCCTGCGGATGACTTAACTGACCCATCTCCTGCAACCACGTTCGCCCACCTGGATGCGACCGTTGTTCTGAGTCGTCAGATTGCGTCACTGGGTATCTACCCTGCGGTAGATCCTCTGGATTCCACCAGCCGTCAGCTTGACCCGCTTGTTGTTGGTCAGGAGCACTATGATGTGGCTCGTGGCGTGCAGTCAATTCTCCAGCGTTATCAGGAACTGAAAGATATCATCGCAATCCTCGGGATGGATGAGCTGTCAGAAGAAGATAAACTGGTTGTTGCCCGCGCCCGTAAAATCCAGCGCTTCCTTTCTCAGCCGTTCTTCGTGGCAGAAGTCTTCACTGGTTCACCAGGTAAGTTCGTTTCCCTTAAAGACACCATCCGTGGCTTTAAAGGTATTCTGGAAGGTGATTACGATCATCTGCCGGAACAAGCGTTCTACATGGTGGGTACCATTGAAGAAGCCGTGGAAAAAGCGAAGAAGATTTAATCCGGTTGACAGGAGGCTGATATGTCTGCAATGACGTTTCACCTGACGGTAGTAAGTGCCGAAAAACAACTGTTTAAGGGCTTAGTCCAGAAGATTCAGGTGACAGGCAGTGAAGGTGAGCTGGGTATTTACCCGATGCATACCCCGCTGCTGACTGCCATAAAACCGGGCATGGTACGGATTGTTAAGCAATTTGGCGAAGAAGAACTGATTTATCTCTCCGGCGGTATGCTGGAAGTTCAGCCAAATGGCGTTATCGTACTTGCGGACACGGCTATCCGTGCAAACGATCTGGATGCAGCGCTGGCGATGGAATCAAAACGCCGCGCAGAAGAAAACATCCGGAAAGCACATGGTGACGTGGATTATGCTCAGGCATCAGCCGAACTGGCCAAAGCAATTGCAAAATTACGTGTAATTGACGAATTAGCCAAGAAGATGATGTAACGGCAGTAAAAAAAATGAAAGCCAGTCAGCATCCCGCTGACTGGCTTTTTTGCGTTGCGAAATATGTGGTATTTTTTTGTGTAAACAGGTTTACTTGGCACTCTAAAAGAGGAGCGATCAGATTTCTTATGTCAACGAATGCTAAAAGTGTAGTGATTCTCGCTGCGGGTAAAGGCACCCGTATGTATTCCAATTTGCCGAAGGTGTTACATCACCTGGCGGGCAAACCAATGGTTCAGCATGTTATTGATACAGCACTGTCATTGGGCGCGCAGAATGTACATCTGGTTTACGGACACGGCGGAGATCTGCTGCAAAATACGCTGTCGGATCAGAATCTGAACTGGGTTTTACAGGCTGAACAGCTGGGAACCGGGCATGCCATGCAGCAGGCGGCACCTCACTTTGCGGATGATGAAAATATTCTGATGCTGTACGGCGATGTCCCGCTTATCGCCAAAGAGACTCTGGCGCGCCTGATGACGGTAAAACCAGAAGGCGGCATTGGTTTGCTGACAGTTATTCTGGATAACCCGTCAGGTTACGGTCGAATCATTCGTGAAAATGGTCAGGTCACCGGGATTATCGAACAAAAAGATGCTACTGATGATCAGCTGAAAATCAATGAGATCAACACCGGTATTTTGGTTGCTAATGGTGGTGATCTCAAACGCTGGCTGGCAAAACTGAACAATAACAATGCGCAGGGTGAATTTTATATCACGGATATTATCGCGATTGCGCACCAGGAAGGTCGTCGTATTGAGACGGCACATCCGGAAAAACTGAGTGAAATGGAAGGCGTGAATAACCGTCTTCAGCTCGCCGCACTTGAGCGCATTTATCAGCGTGAACAGGCGGATCGTCTGTTACTTGAAGGTGTGATGATCTTAGATCCGGCTCGTTTTGATCTGCGCGGCACACTGACTCACGGCAAAGATATCACGATTGATGTGAATGTGATTATCGAGGGCAATGTTACCCTGGGTGATAATGTTGTGATCGGTGCCGGTTGTGTGCTGAAAGATTGCGCCATCGGCGATGGCTCGGTAATCAGTCCATATTCGGTCATTGAATCCTCTGAAATGGCACGCGATTGCTCTGTCGGTCCGTTTGCGCGTTTGCGTCCGGGTTCTGTTCTGGCGGATAAAGCGCATGTCGGTAACTTTGTTGAGATGAAGAAAGCGACACTCGGTGAAGGCTCCAAAGCCGGGCATCTCAGCTATTTAGGCGATGCTGAGATTGGCAGCAATGTGAATATCGGCGCAGGAACCATCACCTGTAATTATGATGGTGCGAATAAATTTAAAACGGTTATTGGTGACGATGTCTTTGTCGGATCTGATACCCAACTGGTGGCACCGGTCACAATCGGAAAGGGTGCAACTGTCGGCGCAGGAACAACGGTAACCAAAAATGTGGGTGACAATGAGCTGGTGATAAGCCGGGTCAGACAAACACAGATTGCCGGCTGGAAACGCCCGGAAAAGATTAAGAAGTAAGAAATATTAAGAAGTAATATACCCAACGTCATTCAAGATGCAGGCAGGCGGCAAGGGAAGATAGACGGGGAGCATACATCAGTATGTGACCCGGCTGGCTGACCGCGGCCAACGAACCTGCGGTTTGAATGAATAAGGGGATAATAATAATAACCCCGTATCTACATAGCCCGGGGACACGGCAAAGCCGTAAAACAATCAGGCCGGACATCGTCAAATCAGGAATGTACAACTATGTGTGGAATTGTTGGTGCAGTAGCACAACGTGATATCGCAGAAATTCTGTTAGAAGGGCTTCGTCGTCTGGAATACCGTGGTTATGACTCTGCGGGAATGGCAATTGTGGACAGCGACGGAAAACTGACACGGTTACGTGAAGTCGGCAAAGTCAGAATGCTGGCGGAAGAAGCAGAAAAAGCCGCTGTTACAGGCGGAACCGGTATCGCGCACACACGCTGGGCAACACATGGCGAACCTCTGGAGCGCAATGCACACCCGCATGTCTCCGGAAATATTGCGGTTGTTCACAACGGTATTATTGAAAACTACAGTGAATTACGTGAAATACTGAAAGGCCGCGGCTATCAGTTTACATCTGATACTGATACTGAAGTGATTGCTCACCTCGTCAATTGGGAGCAATCACAAGGCGGCACACTGCGTGAAGCTGTACAGCGCGCTATACCGCAACTGCGCGGTGCGTACGGTACTGTCATCATGGATTCACGCACTCCTGAGCTGTTGGTTGCTGCCCGTTCAGGCAGCCCGCTGGTGGTTGGTCTGGGGGTGGGTGAAAACTTCCTGGCATCCGATCAACTGGCACTTTTGCCGGTAACCCGCCGCTTTATCTACCTTGAAGAAGGGGATATTGTTGAAATCACCCGCCGCGATGTGTCTGTTTTTGACAAAAACGGTGATGCAATCGAACGGGACGTTATCGAGTCCAATGTTCAGTACGATGCCGGTGATAAAGGTATTTACCGTCATTACATGCAGAAAGAGATTTATGAGCAGCCGCTGGCCATCAAAAACACGATGGAAGGGCGTCTGCACAACGATACGATTGAGTTCAGTGAACTGGATGAAAAAGCCCGCGAAATACTGTCCGGTATCGAACATATCCAGATTATTGCCTGTGGTACATCATTCAATGCCGGAATGGTATCCCGTTACTGGTTTGAAGCGCTGGCAGGAATTGCGTGTGATGTGGAAATCGCGTCTGAATTCCGCTATCGCAAACCAGCCTGTCGTAAGAACAGCCTGCTAATCACCATTTCACAGTCCGGTGAAACAGCGGATACCCTGGCTGCTCTGCGTCTGGGTAAAGAACTGGGCTATCTGACGTCGCTGGCTATCTGTAACGTCGCCGGTTCATCTCTGGTACGTGAGTCAGACTTTGCGGTGATGACTAAAGCCGGAACTGAAATTGGTGTGGCATCAACAAAAGCATTCACAACACAACTTACCGTGTTACTGATGCTGGTGGCGTATCTGGGTCGTCTGAAAGGAAAAGGTGAGGCGCTGGAGCACAGTATTGTTACGGCGCTGCATGCATTACCGAGCCGTATTGAAAGCATGTTGTCTCAGGATAAAGTGATTGAGCAACTGGCGGAAGATTTCTCCGATAAAAGCCATGCACTGTTCCTTGGTCGCGGGGATCAGTTCCCGATCGCGGTTGAAGGCGCACTGAAACTGAAAGAGATCTCTTATATCCACGCAGAAGCCTATGCCGCCGGAGAATTAAAACACGGTCCGCTGGCACTGATTGATGCTGATATGCCGGTCATTATCATCGCACCGAATAATGAATTACTGGAAAAGCTGAAATCCAATATTGAAGAAGTGCGCGCCCGTGGCGGTTTACTGTATGTTTTTGCAGATAAAGACGCCGGTTTCAGCAACAGTGAGAATATGAAAATTATTCCGCTGCCGTATGTGGAAGAGCTGATCGCACCTATTTTCTATACCATCCCGTTACAGCTGCTCTCCTACCACGTTGCCTTAATCAAGGGTACGGATGTGGATCAGCCCCGTAATCTGGCGAAATCAGTCACAGTAGAATAAATAACAATATGCTTTAGTTTCAACTGACTAAATCAATACATCAGTAGCCCGGTAGTGCTGTCTGTCAGACATGCATTCCGGGCTATTTTTTTGTGAATTTTTCAATTGTTAAGAAAAACAACATAATTAGTTGGTTTATTATTATATTTATAGGCCAGATGTGATTAGGTTCACTGATTAATGAGCAATAGAAATTGAAATATCATGGGTAATAATCAATTATATAGAAAGTAAAAGAAATGGCTGAGTTGCCATTAATATACCTAAAATATCGAAAAACATAAGTGATGGAGTGTGTTATGCTAAAAAATACCAGTATAAGAACCGTCATCGTTATATTTCTCATCTGTAATTTCACTACAATTAATATTATATTTTTGCTACCTCTATCATTTCTGGTTAAGTTAGTCTTGCTTAACGTTGTCAGTGTTTTTACGTTTATCTCATCCTGGATTTACATCACTAAATATTTAGTTATGCCAATCAATGCCGTAAAAAACAGTATTGATGAGGTCAATGCCGGTAACTTGTCTGTGCGTATCCCTGAGTTTGGTAATAACTGTGCCGGTCGTTTGATCCCCGGTGCAAACCAACTTGCGGAAAGTATCTCAGTGTTGGTGACGGAGATCCGCACCTCTTCTGATTCTGCATCGGTATTATCAGAGCAGTTAGCTATGCGCAGCTTTGAGTTATCCGCCAAGACAGAGCAACAATCTGCGATGTTGATTGAAACCTCTGCCAATATGGAAGAAATTGCAGCAGGAACAAAGAATAATGCAGATAACACGGTGCTTGTCAGCAAGCATGCACAGGAAGCGACTCTGTTTGCCGGGCGTGGCGGTGATTTGATGGCAAATGTTGCTACGAATATGCAATCGATTAATAAATGCACGGGTAAGATGACAGAAATTATCACACTAATCGATTCAATCGCTTTCCAGACCAATATTCTGGCATTGAATGCGGCAGTTGAAGCCGCGCGTGCCGGCGAGCACGGAAGAGGATTTACGGTTGTCGCCGGTGAAGTCAGGAACCTGGCTCACCGCAGTTCTGAATCAGCAAAAAATATTAAGGCGCTGATTGATGTCACCACCGGGAATGTAAAACAGGGTACGGATATTGTTGCGGAAGCCGAAGAAAATATGAATAAGATTGTTCAGGGCGCGGAGTTAGTTAATGGATTAATGGCACAAATCTCAGTCTCCACCCAGCAGCAGCAGCAGGGAATTGAACAAATTGCTTCTGCGCTTTCAGAGTTGGAGCAGGCAACACAAGGCAGTGTGATGATAGCCGATGAACTGGCCGGCTCTTCTGATGAGCTGAAAATGCAGGTTGCTGAGCTGCAATCCCGGACCCGTGATTTTCACCTGACGGCATCCGATAAGAAACCAGTGCCTTCAGATCCGGTATTCAAAGCCGGGAAACGCTTGCAGGTATCGCATTTCACCGGACATTGATTATACCCTTATTCATGCAAACAGCAGGTTCACATACTTGTGTATGCTCCCCATCTGCATCTGTCAGTGTTTCATTAAACCGGCTCAGGCCTGGTTGCCGAATACCGCAATGGCCTGTTGCAGGCGGGAAGAGCGCCGTGTTAATTCGGAGGTGGCATGGGTGACATTATCCACCATCTCCGTATTGTTGCCGGTCATCGTACCGATGCGGGCAACTGAGTCGTTAATTAATTCCAGTGCCAGTGTCTGCTCTTTGGTTGCCAGTCCTATCTCATTGATCATTGATGACATTTTAAGTACATCCGCGACCATTTTACTGAGATGTGCTTCTGTTTGCTCTACCATGGTGACGCCGGTGTTTACATTAGTCACATTTTTCTCAATCAGTGTTTTAATCTCTTTTGCGGCAGAGGCAGAATGCAGTGCAAGATTACGGACTTCTGCGGCAACAACAGAAAATCCACGTCCGGCATCACCGGCACGGGCGGCTTCTACAGAGGCATTCAGTGCCAGGATATTGGTCTGGAAGGCGATGCGGTCAATCACACCAATGATATCGACAATCTGACTATTGTCCGTGGAAATAGTATGCATCATATCAATCGTTTTCTGCATGGTATCATTGCTTTGTGTTGCGCTGCTGCTTGCCTTATCCGCAATATTCATGGTCAGATACACACTCTCTGCCGTCTGTTGCACCGCGCTGCTGATTTCCTCAATGGCGACCGCCGTTTGCTGAAGATCCGCTGACGCCTCTCCGGAGCGGGCATGCAGCGCTGTTGTTTCCTGCGATACCCGCAGATTAATCGCCCTGATCCCGGCTATTTGTGTGCTGACATCTTCAATTAATGAACTGAGGTTCAGTCCGGACTGATTCACCAGCCGCATAAGCAACCCGATTTCATCCACCCTGTTCAGGTGTTGCGGAACAGATTTTCTGCCGGAAACGACTTTTTTCATTTGTGATAATAATAACTTAACCGGATCAGTAATTTGTGATTTAAGGTAAATTGACAGCAGGATAAATAGGAAAAGAGTGCCACCCGCCTGAATAAAGGGATTAAACGGAGAAAATATAAGGGATAAAATAAGCAGCATGATGGTTGCTAAAGAATAATTAATACGTTGATTAACCGGGAGCCATTTAAATACAGAGAGTAACGCCATTTTCCCCCGGCGAATAACAATCCCTTTAAAAAGACTAAATCCTTTTAATTTATTATTTGTTATTTTTTTATAAAGAGATTCACTTTTTTCCACTTCGTCGTGAGAGGGAACAGTACGAACAGAAATATAGCCTGTTAATTTTTCGTTATGCCATACAGGTGTAACATTTGCTCTAACCCAGTAATGATCACCATTCCGGCAGCGGTTTTTTATTATTCCGGTCCAGCTGTCACCTTGCTGTAATGTATACCACATATCAGCAAACGCAGCAGGCGGCATGTCGGGATGGCGGATAATATTATGCGGCTCACCTGTTAGCTGAGTTTCATTAAAACCACTGGCCGTTATAAAAGCAGAATTTGCATATGTTATATGGCTTTGTGTATCGGTTGTCGACATTAATATTGCATTGTCGTTAAGTGTATATTCACGCTGTGTGACGGGAGTGTTGTTTTTCATGATAACCCGGTGATTATGTAAAATAATTAACAGATTTCCGCCCTTACAGTAAAGTAACGGTATAGGGAGGTTATTTTATTTTGCAGTAATATATTCTTTATCAGTCAGAAGTGATATGTATTTTTATTTTTAAATGGTTATTTTTTGATAAGGTTAAAATGTAAATAAGATTTATTAATGGTTTTTAATCATAATTGCAAATTAACAAAAAATTGATATATCCCTGGTGTTTGTTTTATATTTTGATGTTTTAAGAATGTACGGTTTTCATAATTGATAATATGGGTTTCAGAGATTATATATCGCTACTTAACCGTAATTTTTGGCACAGACAATCATAAGGGACTTAAATGAAAACTGTTAAGCCGGAACCGGCAGACCGGGAACTATCTGCCGGAATTTTCCGGGATATGGCGCAATGTCATTTCTGAAATATTCAGCGAGCCGGGTAGTGCTATCCGGTAAGTACAGAAGACTTTCCGCAGATTCATATCCACAACCACAGTATCAAGTTGTAAATTTTTCGGGATGGAAAACCCAAGTCCGGATCCGATAAACACAAATATATTTTCAACCGGCACATAAAATGAAACGTGCTGGCGCTCAATTTCTGTGGCAGAGAGCAGACCAAACAGTTTCAATGGTAATTTATTACCGGTTTTGAGATGCGGAATTTGTAATGTCGGGTGTGCGCCGCACCAGTAGTGAAAATTCTCCGGCATCTGAGGCTGATGTGATGACATTTCTTCCTGATGATATGCACCGGCATATTCTGTCCGCCCCAGCCAGTTACGCCCGAAAAAACCCAGGCCATCAGGGCGGATTATCTGACTGATGTGTTCAACCGGCGCGTTAGGTGATTCTATCTGGTTAGCCGGCAGGTATGTTTCATTGCACTGTGCTAAAAATGATGCCGGATACCATCCCATTCCTATCGGATTTGCCGGTGAGGCAATAATGTCATTATTGGCGGTATAGGAGCCACCGAAAGCATGCTCATAACGGATATTAAGATAGCTGATTGGCTCTGATTCCGTTAATAACCATTCATCACCCTCTTTTACCCAATTCCTGGGGCCAAAAATCCGCAGAGCCTTCAGATATTTACCAATCTGAATTCCCACATCAAAAACCGGAACAGGATTATTTTCCGGAACAAATGCAGTTGCATTAATCACAATATCTGTTTTTGGCTTATAAGGTGCTAAATCACTCTCATATTCAATGCTGGTATCTATTGTTTCGTTGTAACTGACATCAGTATAGTTCAGAGGTTGCTGTTCCGGAGAAATGACAAGCAAACTTTGTCCGTCACGATTATTTATTCGGATATCATACGTAACACGCGATGCAACAACATGAAATTTATCATCATGCAGGTAAGCACCGTCATAATTTATTGCCGGAAAAATAGTGTGATTAATAAAATTCATTATATTTTGCCTTTATGATATATCAATATCACAAAAATACGCAATTTCCCTTAGGTCTGTTTAATCCAACGCTGATATGCGGGCGTCAGCGTTACGTTATCGTATTAGTACAGCATTTTTTTATTAATAACATTATGGTGTTATCACCGGAACTTCCGGTAAGCGTATACATATCCTATGTGTAAGTAACGACATTTCCATATTATTTATTATCTTTCATATAGCCTGAATTTATCTTTTTTTCAAAATAAATAAGATAAGAGTTAACTGATATTTTTTTATAACTAAATATACTTTAGTTATTTTTAACATTAAGGGTGGTGTGTAAATAACACCCATATACATTATGATAATAATTAGTATGTATATTCAGTAATGTAATTAATCATGCATCATCAAATACAATAGGTTCTTTTGTGAAAAGATAAACACAATATGTTCAATATATTCATTGGATATCACTGACAATGGTATTGTAGCAAAAGTTTGAGGGTAATATCAGCTATTTATAGCGGAATAAATAAAGATCAGATAGATAACGTTATATCTCCCGCGTTTTACAATAGAAAAATAATTAGTAATGTTACTGTTTTTTGATATACCCAACGTCATTCAATATGCAGGCGGTCGGAGTACAGCCAACGAACCTGCAGTTTGAATGAATAATGAATCAGGGTATAAACGCCCGGCTGACCGGGCATGACGATATTGACTGTCAGTTTGTTAAATTCAGGCAGGCCGCACCCCGCGCACCGCCGGCGTCTCCGTAACGGGCTTTATGAATTGCGGGCAGAGATGCAACACCATAAAGGTATGGCGGCAGATATTCCGGCAGCAGACGGTAAATTTCTTCAAACTGAGATAATCCGCCACCGATAACCAGCAAATCCGGGTCAAATATACTCAGAACATTACCGAGGTAGTGAGCAAGTAGTGACATATAGCGCTCAACATGCTGTTTTTCTTTAATATCACCCCTGTAGTAACGGGTGATAATATCAACGGCACTGCGCTTTTCACCATAGAACGCCGTGAAAATACGTTCAAAACCGGGACCGGCAAGGTAGGTTTCAAAACAACCGGTTTTTCCGCAGCCACAAAGTGTGGCGGGTACTTTATGCTCCAGTAATTTATCGCCTTCCAGCGTCATATTAATATGACCGATCTCACCGGCTATACCATTTTTTCCCGGCAAAATTTTTCCGTCAATGACAAAGCCACCGCCTACACCCGTCCCCAGAATTAAACCAAGCACTGTCGGATATTGGCGGAACTCCGGATCCCAGGCCTCAGAAAGTGCAAAGCAGTTTGCATCATTATCTATTTTTACCGGACGTTTCAGCAGTGTTTCCAGATCATGACGAAGTGGCTGATATTTTGCCGCAGGAACATTGGTGGTAAATACCGTGCCTTTCTCATGATTGACTATCCCGGGCACGCCAATACCAATTTTTCCTGTGCATTTCAGTTCATTATCGGCCTGTTCTGTCAGCAGCCGAAAAGCGTCAAGGAGCGCGGCATAGCTCTCTTTCGGGGTGGGAACCCGTTTTTGCCAGACCAGTTCGAGTGCGTCATTAAAGACTGCCAGCTCAATTTTTGTACCACCCATATCAAAACCGTAATACATCATTATGTTGCCCTGTTCTGGTGATTGTTATGCTTATGCCCGGGTGCTGCCGGATGAAAACCCACAGCCTCTGCTATTAGTGTGGCTTCTTACCCTTGCGGAGTCATCAATAAATTCACTTGCGTCGTTGCTCAGATTTTGTCACGTTAATAGTATTGCAAATACAGTTCAGATAATAAAAAAGGAAAGATCACGATGAAAAATGTGGGATTTGTCGGCTGGCGCGGGATGGTGGGGTCAGTGCTGATGCAACGCATGACAGAAGAGCGGGATTTTGACAGCATTCGTCCGGTATTTTTCTCCACATCACAGACCGGTGAAGAAGCGCCACAGTTTGGCGGGCATCGCAGCACGCTTCAGGATGCGTTTGATATTGATGCACTGAGCGCCCTTGATATCATTATCAGTTGTCAGGGTGGTGATTATACCAATGAGGTTTATCCGAAGCTGCGGCAGAGCGGTTGGAGCGGATACTGGATTGATGCTGCCTCGGCGCTGCGGATGAATGATGATGCCATTATCATTCTGGACCCGGTAAACGGAAAACAGATTGAGGCGGGCCTGAACAACGGGATCAAAACCTTTGTCGGTGGTAACTGTACTGTCAGCCTGATGCTGATGTCACTGGGCGGGCTGTTTACCAACGATCTGGTTGAATGGGCATCTGTTGCGACTTACCAGGCTGCATCCGGTGCCGGTGCCCGGCACATGCGCGAGTTGCTGGTTCAGATGGGCGCACTGAATGCGCATGTGGTAAAAGAATTACAAAATCCGGCGTCTGCAATCCTGGATATTGAGCAGAAAGTAACTGAATTTACCCGCAACGGATCATTACCGACAGAGCAGTTTGGTGCGCCGCTGGCGGGCAGTTTGATCCCGTGGATTGATCAGAAACTGGATAACGGGCAGAGCCGCGAAGAGTGGAAAGGACAGGCGGAAACCAACAAAATTCTGGTTCGCGGTCAGGATATTATCCCTGTGGATGGTCTGTGTGTGCGGATTGGCGCGCTGCGCTGCCACAGTCAGGCATTCACTCTGAAACTGAAAAAAGACCTGCCGGTGTCGGAAATAGAAGCGCTGTTATCGGCTCATAATGAATGGGTACATGTGATACCGAATGATCGTGAGATAACCATGCGTGAACTGACGCCGGCGGCGGTCACCGGGACATTAAAAACACCTGTCGGGCGTATCCGTAAACTGAATATGGGACCGGATTACATTTCAGCTTTCACTGTCGGTGATCAGTTGTTATGGGGTGCAGCAGAGCCATTACGCAGAATGCTGAATATTTTAATAAAATAACGATAAAAATTCAGAATAATCAATAAAAGCCAACGTATTATCTAATTAAGGGTGATGTGTTGGCTTTTTTGTTTGTTATATGTTTTTTTTCGGGTTTTTTCTGCTTTTTGATGATTTTTATCTCTTACCAAAATAATACAAAAACACAAAAGCTGTTTTTTTAATCAAATATAACCGCCAGATTTTTACAGTAATATTTTTCAGGACAATTATTTTATTACATATAATTACTGATTAAATTTCCCCTTGGTAATCTGCTGTTGTTACTGCCAGAGAGCAGAAAAAAAACTATGCAGAACACCCTTTATAAGATGGGTAAGTCTTATTTCGGGTCAGGTGTATTTTGTGGAAAATACCGTTTTATCGTTGTGGCGCAAACCTCTCCCCGGCCGTTCTTTTTTTGCTCTTCACCTACGTGTTTATCCTGTATTTTCTGTTTTTCACTGTTATTTGATCAGTGGAAGAGGGATTACCTGAAAGTGTTTAATCTGAGTAATTTCTATAACCGGTTTTCTTTAACCTGAGATTTGTTCGTTTTCTATGGGGGTCAGATTAATTTACCCCTGTTTTTGTGTGTTATCCGGGCGGTATTCCATCCTCAATTGTCATAATTCCTTCATGAAATGAATTAATATTTTTTTCTTTATTATTTCGTTGTCCTGATATGGGTAATCTATTTTTTTATCTTATGTTCATTTATTTTTCAGATACCTGACATAAAAAACAGTAATGCATAGTCTGCTTGTGAGTTTGAGGTTTGTCTGGTTTATACGCTAACCTACTTAGTGTTCATCACATTTTTTAGTGTGATTTTTTCTTTTTTTATCTCTGCATGTCATTAATCACCGGATGCTACCGGAGTGTGATGTTAATTATTTCTTATGGTTAATAAAAGGGAAGTGAGGAAAATATTATGTCTCTTCATGCTGTGAAAACCAAGAATAGTTCAGAATTTATTGATGTTTATGCGTCAGTGGATGCAGATACAA
This sequence comes from Morganella psychrotolerans, assembly GCF_001676155.1. Taxonomy (GTDB): domain Bacteria; phylum Pseudomonadota; class Gammaproteobacteria; order Enterobacterales; family Enterobacteriaceae; genus Morganella; species Morganella psychrotolerans. Next base: position 37,107 of record NZ_LZEW01000031.1, read on the forward strand.
CATTGCCTAAATATAAGATTCCGGAAGAGAGCAGTGATCCCCGGATTGTCTACAGTGTTGTGCGTGATGAGTTGTTATTGGATGGTAATTCACGCCAGAACCTGGCGACATTCTGTACGACCTGGGTCGAGGATGAAGTTAAGCAACTGATGACAGACAGTGTCGATAAAAATATGATCGACAAAGATGAATATCCGCAAACGGCTGAAATAGAAAGCCGTTGTGTGCATATTATTGCCGATCTCTGGCACTCACCACAGGCTGAAGACACTATCGGCTGCTCTACAACTGGGTCCAGTGAAGCTGCCATGCTCGGCGGGCTGGCAATGAAATGGCGCTGGCGTAAAAAGCGTGAAGCGCAGGGTAAAGATACAACAAAACCAAATATGGTGACCGGGCCGGTTCAGGTGTGCTGGGAAAAATTCGCCCGCTATTTTGATGTGGAAATCCGCCAGGTGCCGCTGAAAGGTAATGCATTAGGTATGCAACCTGCTGATTTACGTGAATATTGTGATGAAAATACTATCGGCGTAGTTGCAACGCTCGGGGTAACGTTTACCGGTATTTATGAGCCGGTGGAGGCACTGGCAAAAGAGCTGGATGCCATTGAACGCGATACCGGACTGGATATTCCTCTGCATGTGGATGGCGCCAGCGGCGGGTTTATTGCACCGTTTATTCAGCCGGAACTGGTATGGGATTTCCGTATTGAGCGCGTGAAATCGATTAACAGCTCAGGACACAAGTACGGTTTATCCCCGCTGGGTGTGGGCTGGGTTGTCTGGCGCAGTAAAGAGGATTTACCGGAAGAATTGATTTTTAGTGTGGATTATCTCGGCGGTAATATGCCGACGTTTGCCCTGAACTTCTCCCGCCCGGGCGGGCAAATCATTGCTCAGTATTATAATTTCCTGCGTCTTGGTCGTGCCGGTTATACCAAAATTCAGCAATCCTGCGCGGATACGGCACAGTGGCTGGCTCAGGAACTGAATAAACTGGGGATTTTCGAACTGGTTTATGACGGGCACGGCGCATTACCGGCGGTTGCTTACAAACTGAAGCCGGAAGTCACACAGTTTAATCTCTACGATCTCTCTGACCGAATCCGGGCGCGCGGCTGGCTGATTGCCTCTTACCCGCTGCCGGCAGACAGGGAGCAAACCGTAGTTCAGCGGATTATGATCCGCCATGGTGTCAGCCGTGATTTGGCGGCACTGTTGCTGGATGATATTGAGCGGGCTATCGATCACTTCAGACAAAACCCGGTGGTGAGATCTACGGCGAAAGCGACTTTCCATCACGGCTGACCAAACAGTTCCTCCGGCAGATGAGTTGCCGGAGGCTCTCCTTTATGTTTCTTCCGGGGTGTTTTATGGCTGATAACGCAATAAAAAAACCGTCCGTTAATGCAGCAAAACTGACTGTCGGGACACTTATCGTCATGAATATTGTGGCGGTGGTCAGTCTGCGCGGGTTACCTGCTGAAGCAGAATACGGACTGAGTGCGATTTTTTATTATCTCTTTGCTGCGGTGTTCTTTTTGATCCCTGTTTCATTAGTGGCTGCGGAACTGGCAACCGGCTGGTCAGAAAAGGGCGGTGTGTTCCGCTGGGTCGGGGAAGCCTTCGGTCCCCGTCTGGCATTTCTGGCGATGGCAATGTTGTGGATTGAGGTAACCGTCTGGTTCCCTACCGGTCTGACATTCGGTGCGGTTTCCCTCGCATTTATCGATCCGCATCAGACATTTGATGAAGCATTGGCTGCAAATAAATTCTTTGTACTCGGCATTGTCTTGTTTATTTATTGGCTGGCGACCTTTATTGCGTTTAAAGGCGTCAGTGCATTTGCCAAAGTGTCAAAATGGGGCGGGATTATCGGAACCATTGTCCCGGCTATTATCCTGATTGTTCTTGGGTTTTCTTATATTTTCAGCGGACAGACGCCACAGATTGACCTGGCGTGGGATCAGGTTCTGCCCGATTTCTCTAACTTTGATAATATTGTTCTGGCGGCCAGTATCTTCCTGTTTTATGCGGGGATGGAAATGAACGCAATCCATGTGAAAGATATTGAGAACCCGACAAAAAATTACCCGAAAGCGATTATTCTGGCGGCCGGCGGAACCGTGGCTATCTTTGTGCTGGGGACACTGGCTATCGCGTTTATCATTCCTCAGTCAGAGATAAGCCTGACGCAGAGCCTGTTGGTCGCGTATGACGACATGTTCAGATGGGCACATATTTCGTGGCTGGGACCGATAGTGGCGTTTATGCTGGCAATTGGCGTGCTGGCAAGTGTGGTGACATGGGTTGCGGGCCCGTCTTCCGGGCTTCTGGAAGTAGCTAAAGCCGGGTATCTGCCGCACTGGTTTCAGCGCACCAATAAAAACGGAATGGCAACACATATTCTGTTGGTGCAGGCGGTACTGGTGTCATTACTTGCGGTGCTCTTTGTGGTGCTGCCATCCGTTCAGGCGGCGTATCAGATCCTCAGTCAACTGACTGTTATTCTTTATCTTATTATGTATATGCTGATGTTCAGTGCAGCGATTTATCTGCGTTTCAGTCAGCCGCAGCGCGCCCGTCCTTACCGGATCCCGGGCGGAAATGCCGGGATGATTATCCTCGGCGGCATGGGACTTCTCGGCTCACTGACAGCTTTCCTGTTCAGTTTTATTCCACCGGCGCAAATCGCGGTCGGCAGTCCGCAAGTGTATGTCGGCTCACTTATCGGGTTAACGGTACTGTTTGTTCTGCTTCCGTTTGTGATTTATCAGATCCGCAAACCGGGCTGGCGTGACCAAAACAGTGATTTCGCCCCATTCACATGGGAAAACAAAGGAAAATCATCATGACGGACTTAACCGCGATCAAGCAGGCCGTTGATAACGCCCGGACGCAGTTTTATCAAACCCCGGGCGGTGCAAACGCTGACTATATTCCGTTTCTGGCAAACATCCCGTCAGATCTCGCGGCAGTTGCTGTTGTGACTGCCGCAGGGGATATTATCAGCAGTGGTGATGCCGGTTATCGTTTTGCCATTGAATCCATTTCCAAGGTCTGCACATTGGCGCTGGCACTGGAAGATATCGGTCCGAAAGCCGTTCAGGATAATATTGGTGCTGATCCGACCGGGTTGCCCTTTAACTCTGTCATGGCGCTGGAGTTGCATAATGATAAACCGATGTCGCCGCTGGTAAATGCAGGTGCCATTGCAACCGTCAGCGCAGTTAAGGCAAAATCAGCAGATGAGCGCTGGCAGCGGATTTTATCCATGCAGCGCCGTCTGGGATCTGATCAGATAGCCCTGTCGGATGAACTTAATCATTCAGAGCAAACGACAAACTTTCATAACCGGGGGATATCGTGGCTGCTTTATTCGGCACAAAATTTGTATTGTGATCCGATGGAAGCCTGTGATGTCTATACACGCCAATGCTCCACACTGCTGACAACCATTGAGCTTGCAACCATGGGGGCAACCCTGGCTGCGCGCGGACGCAACCCGGTAACCGGTGAGCAGGTACTGGATCCGGCGCACACACCGTATATTCTTGCAGAAATGACAATGGAAGGATTGTACGGGCGTTCGGGAGACTGGGCATACACGGTCGGGCTGCCGGGAAAAAGCGGGGTTGGTGGCGGGATCCTGGCGGTTGTGCCTGGTGTGATGGGGATTGCAGCATTCTCTCCGCCGCTGGATGATGACGGAAACAGTGTCCGCGGGCAGAAAATGGTGGCATCTGTCGCTAACGCGCTGGGATATAACCTTTACCGGTGATAACAGCAGATAGCAGAAAGCCCGGAAAACCGGGCTTTCTCATACAGCGGGTATCATTAAACGTCGATATTTGCTGCTTTCAGGGCATTCTCTTCGATAAAGGCACGACGCGGCTCTACATCATCACCCATCAGTGTGGTGAATAAGTGGTCGGTTGCAATCGCATCTTTCACTGTGACCTGGAGCATACGGCGGCCTGCCGGGTCCATTGTCGTTTCCCACAGCTGGTCCGGGTTCATTTCACCCAGCCCTTTATAGCGCTGTACATAAAGACCACGACGGGACTCTTTCATCAGCCAGTCCAGCGCCTGTTCAAAGTTGCTGACGTTCTGACGGCGCTCGCCACGGATAACATAAGCACCTTCTTCGATAAGACCACGGATTAATTCACCCAGTTTGGAGATACGGGCGTATTCACTGCCGTGAATAAACTCGAAATCAAGGTTGTAATCCGTATCCACACCATGAGTACGGATAGTCAGTACCGGTTCAAACAACTGGCGCTCTTTATTTTCCGCTATGGTGTAACTGTAGGTACTGCCGTGCTCTTCGTTCTCAGTCAGACGCGCGACCAGGGTTTTCGTCCATTCATCCACCAGCGGCATTGCCATCAGTGCGGACTCTTCCAGTTTCGGCTGGTATACCAGATTGTTCAGCAATGCAGACGGATAGAGACGCTCCAGACGACGGATAATTTTGTGCGCGGCATTGTATTCGTGCAGCAGTTTTTCCAGGTGTTCACCCTGAATAGGTGCGGCAGTTTCATTCACATACAGTGCGGCATTATCCAGCGCGATAGAAACCTGATATTGCTCCATCGCTTCATCATCTTTGATGTACTGTTCCTGCTTGCCTTTCTTCACTTTATACAGCGGCGGTTGTGCGATATAAACATAACCACGCTCAATGATTTCCGGCATCTGACGATAGAAGAAAGTCAGTAACAGAGTACGGATGTGTGAACCATCGACATCGGCATCGGTCATGATAATGATGCGGTGATAGCGCAGTTTGTCCGGGTTGTATTCATCACGCCCGATACCACAGCCCAGTGCGGTGATCAGTGTGGCAACTTCCTGAGATGCAAGCATTTTATCAAAACGCGCTTTCTCGACGTTCAGGATTTTCCCTTTCAGCGGGAGAATTGCCTGGTTCTTACGGTTACGCCCCTGTTTTGCAGAGCCGCCCGCAGAGTCCCCTTCCACTAAGTACAGTTCGGAATGGGCAGGATCACGTTCCTGACAGTCAGCCAGCTTACCCGGCAGACCGGCTAAATCCAGCGCACCTTTACGGCGGGTCATTTCACGGGCGCGGCGTGCGGCTTCACGGGCACGCGCGGCATCAATAATTTTACCGACAATAATTTTGGTATCGTTCGGGTTTTCATCCAGATACTCAGACAGTTTTTCGTTCATGATGGATTCAACAGCGGTTTTCACTTCTGAAGAAACCAGTTTATCTTTTGTCTGTGAGGAGAATTTCGGGTCCGGCACTTTCACTGAAATTACCGCCACCAGCCCTTCACGGGCATCATCCCCGGTGGTGCTGACTTTGGCTTTTTTTATTCAGACCTTCTTTCTCAATAAAGCTATTGAGAGTACGGGTCATTGCCGCACGGAAACCGGCGAGGTGAGCACCACCATCGCGCTGCGGAATGTTATTGGTAAAGCAATATACGTTTTCCTGGAAAGAGTCATTCCATTGCATGGCGACTTCGACATTAATGTTGTCTTTTTCAGTGGAAAAATAGAAAACGTTATTATGAATAGAGGTTTTGGCGCGGCTTAAATATTCCACAAAGGCTTTGATACCGCCATCATAGTGGAAATGGTCTTCTTTGCCGTCGCGCTTATCAATCAGGCGGATGGATACACCGGAATTCAGGAATGAGAGTTCACGCAGGCGCTTGGCCAGAATCTCATACTCGAATTCAGTCTCTGTCTTAAAGGTATCCATGCTCGGCCAGAAACGCACACGGGTACCGGTTTTGTCGGTTTCACCCACGACAGCCAGGTGACCCTGTGGTTCACCGTGGCGGTAAATCTGCTCGTGAACTTTACCTTCACGGCGGATAACCAGTTCCAGTTTTTCAGATAAGGCGTTAACAACGGATACCCCGACGCCGTGCAGGCCTCCGGATACTTTATAAGAGTTATCATCGAACTTTCCGCCGGCATGCAGAACAGTCATGATAACTTCTGCGGCGGAGACACCTTCTTCTTCATGGATCCCGGTCGGGATACCACGGCCGTCATCCTGTACGGAGACTGAATTATCATTGTGAATTGTCACAACAATGTCTTTGCAGTAACCGGCGAGGGCTTCGTCGATAGCGTTGTCAACAACCTCGAAGACCATGTGGTGTAAACCGGTACCGTCATCAGTATCACCAATGTACATTCCCGGGCGTTTACGTACCGCATCCAGCCCTTTTAATACTTTGATACTTGAGGAGTCATAAGTATTCGACATCAACGTTTCCCGCTTATCTAATCCTGATTATTGAACCTGTATTTTACCTTTTTCCACGAAGAACAGACGACTATTTTCATCAGCCATATCGGTCACCTGTTCAGGTGTGATTGCGCTGACGAAAACCTGTGCTTGCGTGGCTTTCAGCCGGTGTGCCAGTAAACGGCGACGCCCGGCATCGAGCTCGGAGGCAAAATCATCAAGCAGATACAGGCATTGCTGCCCGCTCTGACGGGTGAAATATTCACCCTGTGCTAACCGCAGCGCGCACATAAGTAGTTTTAACTGACCGCGTGAAAGTAAGTCTTCCACCGGCACTCCGTCTGCCCTTATCCGTAAATCCGCTTTGTGCGGGCCGGAGGCGGTATACGTAAGTGAGCGGTCACGTTCAAACTGGCGCTGAAGCAGCTCTGAATAATCGGTCTCTTTCTCCCATCCGCGCTGGAAAGAGACGCTCAGTGAAAATTCAGGTAAAAACTGCTGACAGGTCTGCTCAATATCCTGAGCAATCGCTGTCACATAATTTTCCCGCCACTGGCTGACTTGCGTCGCAACCGGAATCAGTTGCTGATCCCAGTGACGGATCTGACTGTAATTCGACACCTGACGAAGTGCGGCATTGCGCTGTTTCACCAGGCGTTTTAAATCACTCCACACGGCAAAAAATTGTGGTTCGTTGTGGAAACAGCCCCAGTCAATAAAAGCACGGCGGAATTTTGGTCCGCCATTGAGCAGGGTAAAGCCTTCAGGGGTGATTAATTGCATTGGCAATAATTTTGCCAGCTCAGCAATTTTGTGTCCGTCAGTACCATCAATACGGACTTTGCTGTCACCCTGCCGGTTTTTACTCAGGCCAACGCTGGTGGCTCTGTCGGTATTTTCCTGACCTAATTTGCCGTGAAGAATAAATTCTTCACTTTCATGACGGATAACCCGACCAGCCTGAACTGACCGGAACGCTCTGCCATGACCGAGTGTATAAATTGCTTCCAGAACACTGGTTTTGCCGCTGCCGTTCGGACCGATTAAAAAATTAAACCCGTTGGCAGGCGACAAATCCGCGTCTTCGATATTACGAAAATCGCGGATAAGTAAACGCGAAAGGATCATATATTACAGGCGCATCGGCATTACAACATACGCGGCTGCATCACTGGCGGCGTCTTCGATTTGTACACTGGACGTCGCATCTGTGAGTTTAATTGATACATTTTCGCATTTTAGTGTGTTAAGGACATCGAGGACATAACTGACATTGAAACCGATTTCCATTTCAGTGCAGGGATAGGTGACATCCACGATCTCTTCGGCTTCTTCCTGTTCCGGGTTATTGGCTGTAATTCTGAGTTGGTTATCACTCAGGTAAATACGAACCCCGCGGAATTTCTCGTTCGACAATATTGCCGCCCGTGAAAAAGCCTGCTTCAGCATATCACAATTTGCCGTCAGGGTTTTGTCCGGGTTTTTCGGCAGGACGCGGCGGTAGTCCGGGAAGCGGCCGTCGACCAGTTTCGAGGTAAAGATAAACCCGCCGACATGGGCGCGGATATTATTACTGCCGATTTCCAGTTTCAGCAGCGTTTCCCCGCCATCCAGCAGACGCATCAGTTCGATAACCCCTTTGCGCGGCACAATAACTGAATGGTCCGGTAGATCCTGTCCGATATCCAGTGAACAGACCGCCAGGCGGTGTCCGTCGGTTGCGACAGTGCGCAGGACAGATCCGCTGGTTTCGAACAGCATGCCGTTTAAGTAATAACGGACATCCTGATGTGCCATGGAAAACTGAGTGGATTCAATCAGGCGTTTCAGTGTGGCCTGCGGCAGGGAAAACGTCACATCACTCTGCCAGTCATCCAGGTTCGGGAAATCCGATGCCGGTAAGGTGGACAAAGAGAAACGGCTGCGCCCTGAGCGGACGAGCAGACGATCGCCATCCAGCTCAACACTGATTTGTGCACCGTCCGGCAGACCGCGCCAGATATCCAGGAATTTCCGTGCCGGTACCGTGGTTTCGCCGTTTTCATGTGGCTGGACCAGGGGAACCCCGGCCATCATTTCCATCTCAAGGTCAGTCCCGGTGAGATGCAATACGCCATCAGAGACTTTCAGCAGTAAGTTACCCAAAATCGGTAGGGTCGGGCGACCGCCCAACGGACTGCTGACCTGTTGCAAGGGTTTTAACAATTGCTCACGTTCAATGATAAATTTCATAGCGCTATGATGATAATGTCCGGATTAGGTTAGAAAAATCTTCTTTGATGTCGTGACTTTCTTCACGCAGCTGCTCGATTTTACGGCAGGCGTGGAGAACGGTGGTATGGTCACGGCCACCAAAGGCATCCCCGATTTCAGGTAAACTATGGTTTGTCAGCTCTTTTGCCAGTGCCATCGCCATCTGGCGCGGACGGGCTACGGAGCGTGAGCGGCGTTTGGAGAGCAGATCCGCGATTTTAATTTTATAATATTCAGCGACCGTTTTCTGAATATTATCAATCGTGACCAGCTTCTCCTGTAGCGCCAGCAGATCCCGCAGGGCTTCCCGTACGAAATCAATGGTGATCGCCCTGCCGGTAAAATTGGCGTTGGCAATCACCCTGTTCAGAGCCCCTTCGAGTTCACGGACGTTGGAACGCAGGCGTTTGGCGATAAAAAAGGCGACTTCATCCGGTAACTGGATGTTGTTTTCATCGGCTTTTTTCATCAGGATGGCAACCCGTGTTTCCAGCTCCGGTGGCTCAATGGCAACCGTTAATCCCCAGCCGAACCGTGATTTCAGACGGTCTTCCACCCCGTTTATTTCTTTCGGGTAGCGGTCGGAGGTCAGGATTATCTGCTGATTCCCTTCGAGCAGGGCATTAAAGGTATGAAAAAACTCTTCCTGAGAACGTTCTTTATTGGCAAAAAATTGAATGTCATCAATAAGTAATGCATCAACAGAACGGTAATAGCGTTTAAATTCTTCAATCGCGTTGTTCTGCAGTGCTTTGACCATATCCTGAACAAAACGTTCTGAGTGCATATAAACCACTTTGGCGTTGGCTTTATTTTCCATAATGCTGTTGCCGACGGCATGTAATAAGTGGGTTTTACCCAGACCGGTTCCGCCATACAGAAAAAGCGGATTATAAGCGCCACCCGGGTTATCTGCCACCTGACGGGCGGCTGCGCGCGCCAGTTGGTTTGATTTACCCTCAACAAAGCTGTCAAAGGTGTGTTTCGGGTTAACGTTTGAACGGTAAGTCACATCCGGCTGTGTGCCGCTGTCATCCCAGCTGGGACGCAGTGCGGGCCGGCGGGTATCATGGGAAGGCTGTTTCATCGTCCGCGATGCCGGGATACGTCTTTCCTGTGTTTCCTGAGCTTGTGGTGCTGCGGTTACCGGCTTATTGCCGACCTCAAAACGCAGCAGCGGAATATCATTTCCGCAAAAATCGGACAGAAGTACATTAATATTATTAATGTACTTCTCCCTGACCCAGTCGAGAACAAACCGGTTAGGGGCGTACAGCGCCAGAGTATCATCACTCAGCTCAGCCTGAAGGGGGCGTATCCACATACTGAATTCTGTGGCAGGTAATTCATCCTGCAAACGGGCAAGACATTGCTGCCAAAGCGAAAGAGACACGGTGAACTCCCCTAAACAAGACCAGTCAAAGAAACGAAATAAGATTTATCACGCAGACACTGCACATACAGACATGTTGTTGCATGCTTTAACGGACACTTTCAGTGATACAAAGTGAGGCTGCGTTAAGAACGATCTTCCACCGCGCTGACGATCAACGCCCGGGTGAAAAAGATCGTGACGACGGATCATATCGTAAAAGCGGGATAAGATCTTCATCCTTTTGCACAGTTTTCCGGGTTTTTATCCACAGGGGCTGCCAGCCCGTCCGGAGTGGGATTCAGCGCCAAAGTATAGCGAATTTCCGGCGGAGAATACAGCAGTCAGATTCAGCTTGGGGATAAGTTATAACGAATTATCCCCGGCGGGGAAAAATCCTCCGGTGATCTGCTGTTGATCGAAAATACCCGGATCGCAGATCGATCCTTGCGCTTTGCCCGGGAGTCCGTATAATCTTGCTCCCTGTGTGCTATATTTGTTGCGTTTGTTTACCGGAAGCTGTCAGCCGGTGAGTGCCGTGATACATACAGGCAGGTTATGGGTAAATGCAAATATGTGCAGAAATCTGTGTTATAGCGACATCTTTGATTGACGAACAGGCCCGGATTTTATTACAATCCCGCATCTTTCCATATTGATGTTGCGATAAGGCACAGAGGTTACCACTCATCGTGTTAACTGTTTCAGTAACTGGGCATGTTTCAGTCTCTGGATTTACTGTTTGCTGACGCGTTTACTAAATCAGTAATAATTTAAAGCTTAGGTAGAAACCGCTATGAAACGCACTTTTCAACCGTCTGTACTGAAGCGTAACCGCTCCCATGGTTTCCGCGCTCGTATGGCAACTAAAAATGGTCGTCAGGTTCTGGCTCGCCGTCGTGCAAAAAGCCGTACTCGTCTGACTGTTTCTAAGTAATAAAGCTAACCATCTCACGTGGTCAAGCTAGCTTTTCCAAGGGAGTTACGTTTGTTAACTCCCAAGCATTTCAACTTTGTCTTCCAGCAACCACAGCGGGCAAGTACTCCTGAAATAACACTTCTGGGGCGCCGTAATGAGCTGGAATATCCCCGCATTGGTCTTACCGTCGCGAAGAAAAACGTTAAACGTGCTCACGAGCGTAACCGGATTAAACGGTTAACGCGCGAATTTTTTCGTCTGCATCAACATGAGCTGCCCGATATGGATTTTGTGCTTCTGGTAAGAAAAGGGGTATCGGAGTTGAGTAATCGCGAGATTACGGAGGCATTGGGCAAGCTATGGCGTCGTCACAGTCGCTTGGCGCACGCTTCCTGATCCTGTTAATCAGAGGTTACCAGCTGGTGATTAGTCCGATGCTGGGGCCCCGTTGTCGCTTCACACCAACATGCTCACAATACGGAATTGAGGCATTGCGCAGGTTTGGTATGGTAAAAGGCGGTTGGTTAACGGTGAAACGCGTATTAAAATGCCACCCTTTACACGAAGGTGGTGATGATCCTGTCCCACCTAAAAATGATGATAACAGAGAACATTAACGATGGATTCGCAACGTAATCTTCTATTCATCGCTTTGCTACTCGTATCCTTCTTTGCATGGCAGACGTGGGAAAGTGATAAAACACAAACACTCAACGCGGCTACTCAGGCAACGCAGCAGACGACAACGCCAAGTGGTGAAAGCAGCGGGCAGAATAAATATATCACGGTCAAAACTGATGTGCTGTTACTGAACATCAATCTGCGCGGTGGTGATATTGATGAAGCCGACCTTCTGGCTTACCCGGCAACATTAAAGTCCGAAGACCCGTTCCGTTTACTGGAAACGACGCCTGAATTCGCATATCAGGCGATCAGTGGTCTTACCGGTACACATGGTCCGGATAACCCGAATAACGGCAAAGAGCGTCCATTGTATACCGCAGCGGGTGACACATTTGTGTTAGCTGAGGGACAGGATGAGCTGCGCGTTCCGCTGACGTATACTCAGGATGGTGTCACTTATGTGAAAACCTATACCCTGAAACGTAAAAATTACGCACTCGGCGTTGATTACACCATCAAAAATGACACCGCGAATCCGCTGGAAATGGCATTTTTTGGTCAGTTAAAACAGTCTGTCAGTTTACCGGAACGCTTAAACAGCGGCAGCAGCAACTTTGCTCTGCACACGTATCGCGGTGCGGCGTATTCGTCTGAAGAGACAAATTATAAAAAATACAGTTTTGGTGATATTGAAGAAAAATCACTGAATATCAACACGAACACCGGTTGGGTGGCGATGTTGCAACAGTATTTTGCCACTGCGTGGATCCCTGAAAAAGACTCAACCAATAACTTCTACACCTTGTATAACGCTAAGTCCGGTGATGCATTTATCGGCTATAAGAGTGATGCAATCCGTGTTGCTGCTAATGGTGAAGCGAAATATAACGCCACACTGTGGGTGGGTCCTGAGTTACAGAATGAAATGGAAGCAGTTGCTTCTCACCTGGACTTAACAGTAGATTACGGCTGGTTATGGTTTATTTCACAACCGCTGTTTAAGTTACTGAAATTTATCCACAGCTTTATCGGTAACTGGGGTTTCTCCATTATCGTGATCACCTTTATTGTCCGCGGTATCATGTATCCGCTGACCCGTGCGCAATACACCTCTATGGCAAAAATGCGTATGCTTCAGCCTAAGCTGAAAGCAATGCGTGAGCGTATTGGTGATGATAAATCGCGTATGAGCCAGGAAATGATGGCGTTGTACAAAGCAGAGAAAGTGAATCCGCTGGGTGGTTGCTTACCACTTGTCATCCAGATGCCAATCTTCCTTGCATTGTATTATATGCTGATGGGCTCGGTTGAACTGCGTCATGCACCATTCATCGGCTGGATTCATGACTTATCAGCGCAGGATCCGTACTACATTCTGCCTATTCTGATGGGTATCACGATGTTCGTGATTCAGAAACTGTCTCCGACGGCAGTGACGGATCCGTTACAGCAGAAGATTTTCACCTTTATGCCGGTGATCTTTACTGTCTTCTTCCTGTGGTTCCCGTCTGGTCTGGTTCTGTACTATATCGTCAGTAACTTAGTGACCATTCTCCAGCAGCAGATTATTTATCGCGGGCTGGAAAAACGCGGGCTTCACAGTCGCGACAAAAAATAAGTGACTGACCGGCAGGGAATACCTGCCGGTCTTATAGTAATATTTAAGGGCGGTCATATTGACCGCCCTTATTATTTATCGCACGGTAAGAAAAGAGAGATTGTTATGAATAACGTTGAAATTCAGAGCACTGATACCATTGTGGCACAGGCAACACCACCCGGGCGTGGCGGCGTCGGGATCTTGCGTGTATCCGGACCGCAGGCGGTACAGGTGGCTCAGATTGTTTTGGGTAACTTCCCAAAGCGCGTTATGCCGATTATCTGCCTTTCCGTGATGAAACAGGCAATATCTTAGATCAGGGAATCGCGATTTTCTTCCCGGGACCGAACTCCTTTACAGGGGAAGATGTACTGGAACTCCAGGGGCACGGCGGACCGGTTATCCTTGATTTATTGCTTAAACGTATTTTACTTATCGATAATATTCGTATTGCCAATCCGGGTGAATTTTCTGAACGGGCATTCCTTAATGACAAATTGGATCTTGCCCAGGCGGAAGCCATTGCCGACCTGATTGATGCCAGCTCAGAGCAGGCCGCGCGTTCTGCCATGAATTCATTGCAGGGTGCATTTTCCGGGGAAGTTCACCAAATGGTGGAAGCACTTACTAACTTGCGGATCTATGTGGAAGCGGCGATAGATTTTCCTGATGAAGAAATCGACTTTCTCTCTGACGGCGTGATTGAGGCAAAGTTAGATACCGTGATCGCCCATCTGGAACGTGTTCGTTCGCAGGCTCGTCAGGGCAGTTTACTGCGTGAAGGTATGAAAGTAGTGATTGCCGGGCGTCCGAATGCAGGGAAATCCAGTTTACTGAATGCGTTGGCGGGACGTGAAGCGGCGATTGTGACGGCTATCGCGGGAACTACCCGTGATGTTCTGCGTGAACATATTCATATCGATGGTATGCCGCTGCATATTATTGATACCGCCGGATTACGTGAAGCCGGTGACGAAGTTGAGCGTATCGGTATTGAGCGTGCATGGCAGGAAATCAGTCAGGCAGACCGCGTTCTGTTTATGGTGGATGGCACTACGATTGATGCGCAGACACCGGAGCAAATCTGGCCTGAATTTATGGCGCGCTTACCGGCAGGTATTCCGGTGACGGTGATCCGCAATAAAACCGATATCACCGGGGAATCTACCGGTATGACGGAGCTGAACGGCAATACATTGATTAAACTCTCTGCCCGCGAAGGTAACGGGATTGATTTGCTGCGCGATCATCTGAAAGTTACGATGGGGTTTGAAGGAAATACCGAAGGGGGATTTCTTGCCCGCCGCCGGCATTTACAGGCACTGAATACCGCCGCAGAACACCTGATATCCGGTCATGAACAGTTAGTGGTTGCGTGCTCCGGCGAATTACTGGCAGAAGAGCTGCGTCTTGCTCAGCTGACTCTGAGTGAAATTACCGGCGAATTTACCTCTGATGATTTACTCGGACGTATTTTCTCGAGTTTTTGTATTGGTAAGTAGTTTTTCGTCCATATAGGTCCGAGAACGTTCTCTAACCCGTATTAATTGTCTGTTAATACGGGGTTTTATTTAATTTTATGCGTAATTATATGTGATGTTGTGAATTGAGCCTATTTCTACTTTTTCGGTGTGTCATCGTTTATTTTCGTGCTCAAAATTATATCAAATGGATACGCTGTTGAGGTGAGATATGGCACTATTCAGATATCAAACTACACACATTCCCAAAATTTCCTTGGTAACTTACATAAAAGCTGGGTGAATACCCAGCTTTTATGTAAATCATTCAAGTTTCCCCAATTTATTATCTACTAAGTACAAAAAAATATAAGATATTGTATGATGAAACTCACTAATATTGTAATACATCAATGTTATTGAATTATAGATCAAATTTTTTTTAAAATTTGATCTAACTGGTGAATATTGTATATTTTAATTGAAAACTAATAAATAGTATTTTACTCTCAATAAGTTAATAATTATTTATATAAGGAATTATGATGAAGCAAGAGCATGTACTTATACAATTTTCTACGAAAAGACCATTTTCTAATAAACCTGAAATGCCAGATGGTGCTGTTTATAATCAAGCAAAGGGCTATTGGATGAGAAATGGAGAACCTTTGGTGTCATATAATTCAGAATATGGAACTAGAGCCACCAAAAAAATGTGATGTAGAAACTGGTGAGGATCAAAAAGGAGAATGAAAAATTATATATTGATTCTATCAAGTATGTATGACTTTTCCACGGATTTGGTTGTTCAGAGGTTGGAAGATAATGGTGATTCTTTTATTCGACTAAATAAAGAACAATTAAGTAATTATGAGATTTTTTTTAGATCCTGTAAATACAACTTTAAAGGTGAGAAATGAATATATTGATTTAGAGATATCTAAAATAAAATCAATTTGGTTTCGACAGCCTGTTTTTCTAAGAAATACTCCAGGACGGACTATTGATATAAACGAGCAACTTTCATTATCACAATGGAATGCTTTTCTTAGGGGGTTAATGGTTTTTGATAAGGCATATTGGATGAATTGGCCACAAGCAACATATGCTGCTGAATCTAAGCCATATCAGTTAATGACCGCAAAAAAAATGGGATTTTCTGTACCTCAAACGATTATTAGTAACTCTCTTGGTTTTGATAAACTCTCTTCAACAAATTTTATTATAAAGTCTATGGATACTGTTTTACTTAAAGAAAATGATGACTGCTATTTTACATACACATCCAAAGCTAGTCCTGAGGATTTTTCTTTAGACCAAACTAGGCAAGCACCGATAACATTTCAAGAATACATTGAGGATAAATTAGATATTAGAGTTACTGTTATTGGCTATAAAGTATACGCTGTTGCAATAAAATCTAATGGTAATGCTATCTCTGATGACTGGAGAACTTTAAAAAAAGGACGACCTTGAATATGTAGATATTGAGCTTCCTATTAGAATTAAAAAAACTTTGCATAGATTATGTTAAGTCTCTTGGGTTAAATTATGGCGCTATTGATTTTATCAAAACAAAAGATGAGTATATATTTATTGAAATAAATCCAACTGGAGAATGGGGATGGCTTTCTAATGAGAAAAGGAAAATTGATTATAGTATTGCAAGGGAATTATCTGAGGCTAATTAAAATATTCTCTAGAGTTATTGAAGAAGCATTCCCATTTATTTACTTTTATTATATTTTTAACAAAAAAAAAAGATAGTATATATGATGTCACTTTTTCAAATTTAGAATCTTACTCAAAACTTGCTGATGAAAAAATAGTTGAGAGACTTGAGGATGAACATAATAGAGCCAAGGAAATAGATGATAAAACTTTTAAATTTACATTGGCGTTAAGTATATCATTAAGTATTGTAAGTGCAGGAGCCAGTGGGGTTGTTAAATTTCTTCCTGAAAGTTATTTAAGTTCATATATATCATTTGTTTTTTTTTCTTTCTTCTTTTTATATGCTTTGTGGGGGGCTTATCTCATTGGGTTCATTAAAAACACTACCAAAATTTGGGTATGGAACATATTTTGAAATTAACAAAAGTAGAGATGGTTTAATTAAAGCCATTGCTGGTCAGGAAAAGGTAAATACAATACGTCATATAAGGAATGAACTTTCTTATATGAGTTTGAGAAATGGATTCTTGCTAATCCTCTTTGCTCTTATTTTGTGCTTATTTATATTAGCTACCTGTTTTTTTTACGAGTCATTTACGATATGAACCTTTGATATCATACTACCTATGAATTGTATGTATTTCCTTTCTGTATTGGACTAAAAAAATAGCCAGAGTAATCTCTGGCTGAAAAAATTCTAACACCGATCCGGTTTAATTATTTCCACATTCACTGCCTGTGTCTTACCGCTTACGCTGTGCAAGCATACCTATTATTTTTATATTCACAAAAAATAATCACTGCCGTTAAAACCCCTTGTTCAACTGAAAACGCAATGAAAACGTCACTTCCCGTTTAGCGTCCGGCGGCGGCGCTCCGATAGCGGTAACATTCATCACGGCTTCCATTGCTGCATTATCCAGTAATTCGTAACCGGAAGAGCGGGTTACTGTGGGTGAAAATGGTTTACCGTTGTTATCGAGTGAAAATGAAATCTCACTGATACCCCGTTGTCCGGCACTTCGTGCCCGGCGAGGATAGTGTTTTTGTTCCTCAATTTTTTGTCTCAGCAGATTAAAGTAATCATCCTGCACTTTTTGATTATCACGACCTTGTGTGGCTGAGTGTGTTGGAGAGATGGCCTGCCCGCCCGATTGTTGCCGGGTGGTTTTATCCTCACCGGTGTCCATAGTGGTATCAGCTGTTACGGGCGAAGGTTTTTCCTGTTTTTTCCTGATCGTTTTTTGTATGGGTTTTGGCGGGGATTTTGATGTCTCCTGTGTTCGCATGTCCCTGCGGGCGGTGGCCAGCTCAGCCTGAGATGGAGAATCCTTTGGCGGAGGTAATTTTTCCGCCTCTGGTTGTAGCTCCTGATAAGCTGGTGCTGCATTCATATGCACTGCCATGGTTATTGCAGGTGTTTCCCCTCTGTTATCAATCTGATGTAACCGGGTTGAGGGTAACGGGGGGCTGCCCGTAAGGAGCAGCCCGGTGAAGCATAACAATACACATAACCCGGCAGAGAAAAATGTCTGCTGTTGTGTTCCGTATTTTGCCAGCACGCGCAAAAAAGGCGGATGCGGTAATGCCACTATTGTACAGGTATTCATTTCATCAGAATCTCGCAGACATACTGAGCTTCACCGCTCTGCCCGGTGCCGGCATCATCGAGCGCGTAAGCGGATCGAGGTAATATTCATTGGTCAGGTTAGTTGCGGTCAGCTCCAGTGAGACATCGGGTGTCACTTTATATTTGGCGTAGGCATCCACCGTCAGTACTGAATTCCAGCGCATCGGGAAGTTATTAAAATTACTGTATTTATTTGGCACAATCGTCATTAAGCGCTTTTCCTGACTGTTTTCCACGGCACTGTGGTAAAGCCAGCGGCTGCCGATTTCTAATGACTCCTGTAATAAACGCCCGCCCAAATTGAGGGTGACAGAGTATCGCGGCTGGATTTGGGTGCGCAGGAAACCGCCCGGATAACCACCGTCAAGGCATGATGGCAGGTTCTTCAGCCCGGTCGGGTCCATGTAGGCATTGGATGTTTCATCACACACTTTGTTCGTCAGGTTATATGTCACGCCTAAGTCACTGAAAATCCAGCCGTGGTCATACCTGGCCTGTACTTCTATCCCTTTCAGTATCTGCTTATCCATTTGTGTGAAGCGGAAAAAATTGTCACGATCAAAGACATTGTGGATATCGGTATGGAAATAGTTCAGACGGATATCGGCATGACGGGCAGCGTTGAGCAGTGATTTACCATTTAAGACTGCACCGTATTCGCGGGTGACAGCGCGCTCCGGTTTATAATGGTAACCAATATGCGGGAAAGAGATACCGGAGAAACCGACCGTATCTTCAAACAGGCTCGGCATACGCACGGTTTCTGCATAGCGCCCGTACAGGCGCAAATCATCTGTCAGATGAACGGATGCCGATAGTACGGGAGTCCAGGCACCGGCCTGGCGGCGGGGTTTTTCTTTCCAGGTGTGGGTGACGGGTTGCAGGACTTTATCACCGTCCATAATAGGATAATCGTTATATTCATAGACATAGGTTTCTTTGCCTGTGTAGGGATCAATACCCCGCAGTGCGGTATCAATCTCTGGTTTATCTTTGTTTTTCAGGCGTCCGTCGCTGGTGTCAACAGCCCAGAATTTTTTTTTCATGTACCATAACCCGTGATTTTTTGCCGGTAGGGTCGTCCCGGTGAAGTAATGGCTGAAACTTCTTTTTTGAGAGAATTTTCTGTTGTTCAGGTGGTAATGTTGTTCTGTTTTTGTATCGATTGTTGTAAGCCAAAGCTTCGGTGTCTGTCATATTCCGGTAGTAATTAAGGTAATAGCCGGTGACTTCATAATTTTGTTTGCAATAGGGTTCTTTGCGGGCGGCACATTCATTGGATAAGTCATCAACACTCCAGTAGACAGTCTGTTTTCCCCCGGCGCTGAGTGTCAGCCAGGAGGCGGGTTGCCAGTCAATATTGACGGATTGCTGATATTCAAAGCGGCGGCCTTTACGGGCAGGAACCGCAAACATAAATAATTTGTAGTTTTCCTGGCCGGTATTACTGTCCAGATGTTCAAACTGCATATTGGCAGCCAGTGTCATGGACAGTTCCGGGGTAAAGGCGAATTTATTCGAAAAATCCAGTCCGTAGCGCTGATTCTGTACATTAAGGGTGGCGGTGTTAATTAATGTCCCGTCGATAGCCGGGTTAATAGTACTGGCATCCCCCTGTTTATAGCCATCGTCCATATTTTTAGGGTAGCGCGGCCAGCCACCGGCAGAGTTGGTGTTGCTGGTGGTCAGGGTGGTCCACAGACGAATATCAGAATCGATGTAGGCAAAATGTGCAGGTTGTGACTTCAGATGGATATAGCCTGCCTGCGCATGAAGGTCCGCCAGCGGCCATTGCGGAATAATATTATCTTCTGCACGTATCCAGCCCAGCCGGGAAGGCATAATATCGCCGAAATCTGACCGGGTATCCCGCCAGCTCAGTTGCAGCGCGTGATCATCATTAAGGTACCAGGTATTTTTTATCAGTATAGACTCGGTTTTTGCCGAGGTATTCGGCACTTCATTGCCTTTGCGGTAAATCCGGGATACAAACGGCATATAGGGGTCATAGGTCATATTAGACGTTTGCAGAATACCAATATCTTCTTCTGTCATTGCTTTATTGTAGCTTTCGCTGTGGCGTTTACCGGCGAAATAGTTTCCCCGGTCGCGGTAAGCATAAGCAAACAGCAAGTCCATATTCTCCCTGCGTGCACCCAGTGCCAGCCGCCAGGCGTAATCGCTTTTATTCAGCAACGGAGCATTATCACGGTTTTCCGGGGTTAAATGGGTGCCGGGGTCATCAATGATAAACCACTGAAAATTCATATTATCCACAAGGCGGTAGTCTTCCCCGATCCCCAGATCCGGCACTCTTGTCTTTGTTGTGTTGCTGCTGTTTTCCAGCATCAGTGCAGCACCGAACTGTTCGCCTTTTTTTACCACATCATTGATGGCCAGTGTTTTCATGGCAACGCCACCACCCACGGAGCTTTTTAGGTGTGGATTAAGAGATGGGCCTTTCTCTATTTCAATTTCACTGATAAGCATCGGGTCAAGGTAATTGCGGTTATTAGCACCGTTATACCCCCGGTAGACGGTAACCGCCTGCTCGGTACCGTCGATAGTGACCGGAACACGCCCCGGCCCTTGTATACCGCGGATATTCACATCCAATGCATTGCCGTTACGGGCGTCGCCACTGAATACACCGTTGGCACCTTTGAGAATATCGGCGGCAGATGTGCCTTTATAGCGCTCAATCTCTTCTTTAGTGAGGATCAGTGTGGAGACATTTTTGTCATAGATTTTATCTTTGGCGCTGTCTGCTGCCGACTGTTCGTTTCGGAGTGTAATTTCGCCCAGTTGCTGATTTTTTTTCCTGAGCAGTAAGCCCGGACTGCGGCATCAGTAAGACCGGCAGCAGTAATGTGAGTTTTTTACAGGGTTTATATGATGATGGTGAATGCGAAGGCATAACAATTCCCGGATGATAAGAAATAAAAAAAACAGAAAAGAAAATGCAGTTAAAACAGCCGTTCAAAACGCAGCATGATTTCAGTTTGCCGGTAGGTATAAAGCCACGGGATAGTGCTGTGGTTCCGGGTATGAATAAGAGAAAGCTGTGGTGAAATCTGTCCGGATGACGGCGGATAGAAGGCGAGCGTTGTACTGTACTGTTGTGAGCGATCCTCCCTGGTATGACGGTGTAACGGGTGTATATGGTTATAGCGTTTGCGGCTGTACACCGCATGAACAGACTGAGAAAAGAAGGGATGCCACAGGTGGCTTAAACCGGTGTGCAGTGCGGCCGTCCGGTAGTGTTTATAGGGATCGTTTTTCCGGTGAACGGTAGCTTCCCCCTGCAGGTACAGTGTGGTGGCAGGGTGCGGACGCCAGGTAACCTGCGGCATCAGCTGATATTCTGTGCCGTTGTGTGAATGCAGACGGGGCTGAAAGCGGTGCTGTTTAAGTGCTGCCCGTCCGCTCAGTGACCAGTGAGGGCTGAGTTGCTGATGCAGGTAAGTGTGTAATCCGTAATTGGCAGAGAAGCGTGTTCCGGCGGAGATGTGTTGTTCAAACACCGGTGTCAGTTGCCACAGGGTGTGACGATCCTGGTAGTGATATCCCGCTTTGGCTGTCAGTGTCACGGTATTCGGAACCTGATTGGCGGCATCATAACGGGTGGCGGTGTGGTAGTGCTGAGTTAGAAAATGAGAGCCGGTCAGAGCGGTTAGTCTGCGCAGATCCCAGTCACTGCGCCACTGCAATACGGCGTGAGGTTTTTGTGTAACCAGATTGGCATAGCAGGAGCCGTCCGGGTTGTAATGCAGGCAGTGTGCTCCGGGTTCAGGAGTCTGGTAATAGTTATTATTGTAATGGCTGCCTGCGCTGAGCATAAGTGACCAGCTTAGTGCCCGGGACAGCTCGGTAATGGTACGGGTAATCTCCGGGTAGTGCGGGGATGTCACCGGCAGACGCTGACTGAGTGCTCTGAACAGTGAGAGCGCATTGCCGGTCTGGCGATCAGCCCGGTAGCTGCGGGCGAGTTCCAGCTGTGCGGTAAAAAAGTGAGGCTTTTGTTCCAAAATGGCCTGATATAACGTAATCGCCAGTCCGGGGCGCTGATTTAAATACGCCAATTTTGCCTGACTGAATAATATAAGTAACGGATCAGCATGGTTATCTTTCTGATAGACAGACAGATAGTGATAAATATTTTTCAGGTGATTTTTTTTTAAGTGATAAATATAAATTTTGAGCAGTATTATATTGAGTTGTTTTATTTGTATTCTGTATATGTGCAGATGCAGGGAATAAAAAAGAAATTAATAATAAGAATAAATTAAATCCATAAAGTAACTTTATCTGCAACGACATAATAATATCCGGTAAGTATCAGGAACAGATACTCTGTTCCTGATAAAATGGTATACCCGTATTCATTCAAACTACAGGTTCGTTGGCAGCACTCAGCCAGCCGGGTCACATACTGATGTATGCTCCCCGTCTATCTTCCCTTGCCGCCTGCCTGAATCTTGAATGACGTTGGGTATATCAATAATGAATTACGACTTGGTGCCGCCGAAAGCGATATTCTTCGCTTTATCATCGCTGAACTCGGCATAGCCCGCTAACTGCTGTGCATCATCACCGAAGAAATGACCCTGAGAGGTTCCGTTAGTCGCCGGTGTATCTGTACCTGCTCCAACGTTACTGACAGAGGCGGTTCCGTCAAATGCTGAACCGGTGATAACACCACTCATACTGTAGTTAAGCGCCGCTGTACTGAGAGCGCCGGTAAAGGTATTAGCATCAAAATCGGTGCTGAGTGTGCCGCTGACCTGTTCACCGCTGTTGTACTGGCTGAGTCCTTTAATGCTGTACTGAGCGGTCCCCTCTGATGGCATAACCCCGGTGATATCTTTGCCGGCGTAATAGACCATATGGGAATCATCACTGAAATCAGTACCGGAAGCCCACTCGCCGTAATAAACATCGGCATCCGCCACTTTCGCAAAGTTAAAGGAACCCATATTCCCATGCGATTGTGGAACCGAAGTGATAACAGAGACTCCGTTATCATTTGGCGCGGCACGGTTTGGTCCCTGAAGGCCGGCAAAGCTGACCTTCATTCCTTCTCGCATACCTGAATAACCAATTCCCGGCTCACCGCCTGGTGACGGATGACCTTGCCGTTCCGATGCAGCGGTTACACCAACAATGATATGCCCCCCTGTAACCGGGTTTACTGAGCTGCCATAACCAGCTTCAGCCTGTGCCTGTACTGCAGAAAATGCAGCGCAAAGGGTAACGAGTGTAGCCAGCGGGGTTTTAATATGTAATATCTTCATAACCTTACTCCTTGTCGTGGGATAAATTACATTGTTGACTCATGGTATAAAACGCATTTCCGGTGTTATTTCCGGAAGACGAATCAACGATAAAGGAGAAGTTTTTATCTGTAAATGAGAATTATTATCATCTGTTGCGTGTGGAATAATTTGATTTGAATGCTAATTAAATAACGGATTAAAAAAATAACTATTTTTTTATTTTTTATGACAGTTTTATTTCAAAAAAAATAAATGAAAATTTGTGACACCTATTCAGGTTTATCTATTATTGAAAATCACCTATTAATTCATTTATATAATTTAAAAGCGTGGGGTATTACTATTTGTTATAGAAACATATGATTAAAACGCAATATACCCTTATTTATTAAAACTGCAGGTTCGTTGGCTGCGCTCACCAGACAGGTCACATAGTTTACCTATGCTCCCCGTCTGGTTTCTCTTGCCGCCTGCCTGCATCCTGAATGACGTTGGGTATAGTAATGCGTTTAATTAATCTCTGTTATTCGGTTTGATTTTCTATTCATACGTCATACTGTTTCATATCATCCGGAAAATAAAGATAACCTTATGATTTATAATACGATAAAAATATTGATATCTGCGGTGCTTATTCTTACCTGTAGATTTGCGGCTGCAAACTGGCCTCAGACCAGTATGAATTCTGAACATTATCAGGTGATTACGCTGACACCGGATATGCCGGTGCCGGGGGCGGCAGATAATGACCCTCAGACACAGGGAATACGCCTGATTGGCTTGCGTCCGAAAGCGCCCGGTCAGCCGGAGTATGTTGAAGTGACCCGTCAGTTTTCACCCGGAGCCACAAAACATATCAGCTATAAAGGGCGGAAATACCGGGTGGTGGGGGATATTCACCGGGTGGATGAATTATCTGACAGCGGTAAGTGGGATAAAGGGCAATCTGTCGTGGTGAAGGAGTATTACGAGATTCTCGACAGCCCGGGAAAACGTACCGGTAAGGGGTTCCTGTTTTCCCGGTGCGGAGAATGAAAAATACAAAGGTAACGTTAATTATTTCTGCTGAAAAACCGTTAATATATCCGCAGAAAACTATATCAGCGGAGAGTAACATGTCGTCAGTCCGGATCCTCAGTGTTGCGCAGTGTGATGAAGCATTGATGGACAGTGCTGAAGCACTGGTTGCGGAGCAATGGCCGTTATTTATGTTGTGCAGCCCTGTAACTGAGCGTTACTGGGATGCATTATATAATAAGAAAAATATACCTTTTCAACAGGTCGCTGTCGCCACCATTGCCGGCAAGCCGCAGGTAGTCGGGTTACTGAGTGCCATTGCATTTTATTTTCCAAAGAACGCACCACTGACCGATTTGCCGGATGGCGGGTGGGATGCGGTCTTAACGCAGGGTGCGACAGAAACCTGTGAGCCGACATTTGTTTGTGCGCTGGCAGCCACTGTTGACCCGGATTTTCGCGGACGCGGCATTCCGGCGCAGCTTATCAATGCACTGAAAACCGCTGTGATTGATGCGGGGTTGAAAGGGCTGGTGGTACCGGTTCGTCCGACACTCAAAGCGCAGTATCCGTTGCAGGATTTCACGCAATATTGTCAGTGGCTGACCCCGCAGGGAGAGCCGTTTGATCCATGGATCCGCACCCATGTCCGGCTCGGCGGGCAGATTATCAAACCGACGTTATGTTCAATGACAATTGCGGCATCCGCAGAAACCTGGTCTGAATGGACCGGGATGGCATTTGCACATGCCGGTCAGTATATTGTGCCGGGCGCACTGGTTCCGGTTGATGCTTATCCTGAAACAGACAAAGTCATCTACCGTGAACCGAATCTGTGGATATATCATCCGCTGTCTGAATAATCAGTCGCGTAAACGTTCCGGGTGGGTATAAATAGTTGCCCGCCCCTTTTTGCAGAAACCCACCAGTGTCAGGCGGCAGCGTTTGGCGGTTTCAATCGCCAGGGTTGTCGGGGCGGAGACGGCAAATAAAATTTCTGCCCCGCACTGCGCACTTTTCTGCACCATTTCATAGCTGGCGCGGCTGGAAACCAGCACCGCACCCTGTGTCCACTGTGCTTTTGCCCGCATTCCCAGCAATTTATCCAGCGCCACATGGCGACCCACATCTTCACATCCGCCCAGCAATTCACCTTCCGGTGAGATCCACCCGGCGGCATGGGTACAGCCGGTCATTTTTCCGATTTCCTGTACCTGCGGCAACTGATTGAGCGCCTCATCGAGGTGGCTCAGTGAAAATGTCTGAGTAAAATCAAGCTGTGTGACAGGGCGGAAAATCTCACTGATTTGCTCTGTACCGCAGATACCGCATCCGGTACGTCCCGCCATATTACGGCGGCGATCTTTCAGTCCGGCAAAACGGCGTGACGATAATTCGACGTGGATCTCAAATCCGCCGTGGCAGGCATCCATAATATCAATACCGCGGATTTCATTGGCTGACTCAATGATCCCTTCGGAAAGTGAGAAGCCAATGGCGAAATCATCGAGGTTTTTCGGGCTGGCCATCATCACAACATGAGAAATGCCGTTATAAACCAGTGCAACCGGTGTTTCTTCTGCAACCCAGTCATCTTCGCTGTGTCCGATGGTTGTTTTTTTGTTGCACACTTGTGAGGTGCGCACCACGAATTAGACATTTGTGTAACGAATTTATGGAATTAATGTCATCCATCAGATGAATTCCTGTAATTAATAATACATAATAATAGTATGGGTAAAAATTTTACACCATCCCGCAGGCAATGAACCTGATCGCACCATCGTGTGCGGATAAAAAAAGAAAGTTCGCTGTTTTATATTTTACAGCGACATAAGAGCAATGTAACAAAGGAGATCCCCATGCAAGTCAGCAGAAGGCAGTTCTTTAAGATCTGCGCTGGCGGTATGGCGGGAACGACAGCAGCGGCACTGGGCTTCGCCCCGTCAGTCGCTATTGCCGGCTCACGTCAATATAAGCTTTTGCGCGCACGTGAAACCCGAAATACCTGCACATACTGTTCTGTCGGTTGCGGGCTGTTAATGTACAGCCTGGGCGACGGAGCGAAAAACGCCAAAGAATCTATTTTCCACATTGAAGGTGACCCGGATCATCCGGTTAACCGTGGTGCGCTGTGCCCGAAAGGTGCGGGGCTTATTGACTTTATTCACAGTGAAAGCCGTCTTAAATACCCTGAGGTTCGTGAAGCGGGTACTAACGAGTGGAAGCGTATTTCGTGGAACGAGGCGTTTGATCGCATCGCACGATTGATTAAAGACGACCGCGATAACAACTTTATTGAAAAAAACAGCGATGGCGTCACCGTCAACCGCTGGTTAACCACCGGGATGCTGTGTGCGTCCGCAGCCAGTAATGAAACCGGTTTTGTCACCCAGAAATTTTCCCGCGCCCTCGGCATGCTTGCCGTGGATAACCAGGCGCGTGTCTGACACGGACCAACGGTAGCAAGTCTTGCTCCAACGTTTGGTCGCGGTGCGATGACCAACCACTGGGTTGATATTAAAAATGCCAACCTTGTTGTTGTTATGGGCGGAAACGCCGCTGAAGCGCATCCGGTGGGATTCCGCTGGGCGATGGAAGCCAAAATTCATAACAACGCCAAATTGATCGTGATTGACCCGCGCTTTACCCGTACGGCGGCGGTGGCTGATTTTTATACGCCAATCCGTCCCGGAACAGATATCGCGTTCCTGTCAGGTGTGATTAAGTACCTGATGGAAAATGAAAAAATTAACCGTGAATATGTTGAGGCGTATACCAACGCCAGCCTTATCGTGCGTGAAGATTACGCATTCGATAACGGACTTTTCAGTGGTTATGACGCCGAAAAACGTCAGTATGATAAAACCACCTGGAACTATGAGCTGGATGAAAACGGATTTGCGAAACGGGATACCACGTTACAGGATCCGCGCTGCGTCTGGAATCTGCTGAAAGAGCACGTCAGCCGCTATACGCCGGATGTTGTCACCAATATCTGCGGAACGCCGAAAGAGGACTTCCTGAAAGTCTGTGAATATATCGGCGAAACCAGCGCGAAAGACAAAACCGCCTCTTTCCTGTACGCACTGGGCTGGACACAGCATACGGTGGGCGCACAGAACATCCGTACCATGGCGATGATCCAGTTGCTGCTGGGTAATATGGGGATGCTGGGCGGTGGTGTGAATGCGCTGCGCGGTCACTCCAATATTCAGGGATTAACTGATCTCGGTCTGTTGTCGCAGAGCCTGCCGGGCTATCTGACGTTGCCGTCTGATAAACAAACAACCATTGAAACCTATCTGGCGGCGAACACGCCGAAGCCGACGGTCCCGGGTCAGGTGAACTACTGGGGCAACTATCCTAAGTTCTTTGTCAGCCTGATGAAAACGTTCTATGGTGATAAAGCGCAGAAAGAGAACAGTTGGGGCTTTGACTGGCTGCCTAAGTGGGATCAGGGTTATGACGTGCTGCGTTATTTCGAGATGATGGATAAAGGGGAAGTCAACGGCTACATCTGCCAGGGCTTTAACCCGTTAGCGTCATTCCCGAATAAAAACAAAGTCGTTAAAGCACTGTCAAAACTGAAATTCCTGATAACGGTTGATCCGCTGAACACCGAAACCGCCAACTTCTGGCAGAATCACGGCGAAATCAATGATGTTGACCCCGCTCAAATTCAGACTACGGTGTTCCGTCTGCCATCCTGCTGTTTTGCTGAGGAAAATGGTTCAATCGTCAACTCAGCGCGCTGGTTGCAGTGGCACTGGAAGGGGGCGGATGCCCCGGGCGAAGCGATCAGTGACGGTGAAATTCTGTCAGGTGTTTTCCATCGCGTCCGTAAGTTGTATGAGTCGGAAGGCGGTAAGGTGCCTGAGCAGGTTCTGAACATGACCTGGGATTACTTCGACAGCGACAATCCGACGCCGGAAGAAGTGGCACAGGAGAGTAATGGTCTGGCACTGGTTGATCTGAAAGATGCTGACGGCAATGTGATTGTGAAGAAAGGGGAGCAACTGACCTCGTTTGCACAATTACGTGACGACGGCACAACGGCAAGCGGATGCTGGATTTTTGCCGGCAGCTGGACACCGCAGGGTAACCAGATGGCGCGCCGTGATAATGCCGATCCGACCGGGCTGGGTAATACCCTTGGCTGGGCGTGGGCATGGCCGCTGAACCGTCGTGTGATTTACAACCGTGCATCAGCAGACCCTGCGGGTAAACCGTGGGATCCGAAGCGTCAGATTCTGGAATGGAACGGCAGTAAATGGACAGGGATGGATGTGCCGGATTACAGCAATGCTGCGCCGGATTCAGATGTCGGTCCGTTTATCATGCAGCCGGAAGGTATGGGTCGCCTGTTTGCTATCGATAAGATGGCGGAAGGTCCTTTCCCTGAGCACTATGAGCCGATTGAAACACCGCTCGATACTAACCCGCTGCATCCGGATGTGGTGTCTAATCCGGCAGCCCGTGTCTTTAAAGATGACTGGGCGCAGATGGGTAAAGCGACGGAGTTCCCGTATGTCGGAACAACCTATCGTCTGACAGAGCACTTCCACTACTGGACAAAACACGCACTGTTAAATGCTATTACTCAGCCGCAGCAGTTTATCGAAATTGGTGAACGTCTGGCGAACGAGAAAGGCATTGTGCAGGGCGATACAGTGAAAGTCAGCTCCAAACGCGGCTATATCAAAGCCAAAGCGGTGGTGACCAAACGTATCCGGACGCTGGATGTGGATGGTAAAAAAGTGGATACCATCGGTATTCCTATCCACTGGGGTTTTGAAGGTGTGGCAGTGAAAGGCTTTCTTGCCAATACACTGACACCGTTTGTCGGGGATGCAAATACCCAGACGCCGGAATTTAAAGCCTTCCTGGTTAATGTGGAAAAGGTGTAAGGAGATAAATTATGTCAATGCAATCACAGGACATTATTCGTCGCTCGGCCACCAATTCCCTGACCCCCCGCGCCTCAGGTGCGGGATTTTAAGGAAGAGGTTGCGAAGCTTATCGATGTCACCACCTGTATCGGCTGTAAAGCCTGTCAGGTGGCGTGTTCGGAGTGGAATGATATCCGGGATACCATCGGGACGAATGTGGGTGTGTATGATAACCCGCAGGATCTGACCGCCAAATCCTGGACCGTCATGCGTTTCTCCGAAGTGGAAGAGAACGGTAAATTTGAATGGCTTATCCGCAAAGATGGCTGCATGCACTGCGCAGATCCGGGCTGTCTGAAAGCCTGTCCGGCGGAAGGCGCAATCATTCAGTATGCGAATGGTATTGTCGATTTTCAGTCTGAGCACTGTATCGGCTGTGGTTACTGCATCGCCGGGTGTCCGTTTGATGTGCCGCGCATGAATAAAGACGACAACCGCGTGTACAAATGTACGCTGTGTGTCGACCGCGTTGATGTGGGTCAGGAGCCTGCCTGTGTGAAAACCTGTCCGACCGGGGCGATTCATTTTGGCTCGAAAGAGGATATGCAGGCGCTGGCGGGTGATCGCGTTATCGATCTGAAAAGCCGTGGTTATGAGAACGCCGGTTTGTATGATCCGCAGGGTGTCGGCGGTACGCACGTTATGTATGTGCTGCATCATGCCAACAAACCGCAGCTGTATCATGGTCTGCCGGAGAATCCGGAGATCAGTGCGACAGTGAAATTCTGGAAAGGCGCGTGGAAACCACTGGCAGCAGTTGGTTTTGCGGCAACCTTTGCGGCGGCAATCTTCCACTATGTTGGTATCGGGCCTAACCGGGTATCAAAACGTGAGGAAGAAGAGGCTCTGAAGGATATTCAGGATGTTCCGGCAAAGACTGAGCAATCAGCAGGTCAGGAGGAGCAGAAATAATGCAACAGGATGATAAAGAAAAAATTATCCGCCACAAACCCATTGCGCGCATCAATCACTGGGCGGTGGTTATTTGTTTTCTGTTCGTGGCTATCAGCGGGCTGGGATTCTTTTTCCCGTCCCTTAACTGGTTTATGAACATTCTGGGTACGCCGCAGTTATCACGACTTCTGCACCCGTTTGTCGGTGTGGTGATGTTCTTATTGTTTGTGTTTATGTTTTTCCGTTATTTCAAACACAACTTTATCAATCGTGATGACATTGAATGGGCGAAGAAGATCGGCAAAGTCATGAAAAATGAGGAAGCCGGGGATGTCGGTCAGTATAACTTCGGTCAGAAAGGGGTTTACTGGGTTGCCAGCATCTGTCTGTTCCTGCTTCTGCTCAGTGGCATTGTTATCTGGCGTCCTTACTTTGCGGAGTATTTTTCTATTCCGGTTATCCGTATCGCGTTGCTCGTGCATTCCATCTCAGCAATTGGTCTGATTATCACCATTATTGTCCATGCCTATGCGGCAATCTGGGTGAAGGGATCGGTTCGTGCGATGACGGAAGGCTGGGTGACACGCGGCTGGGCGAAGAAACATCACCCGCGCTGGTATCGTGAAATTGTGGCAAAAGAGCGCGAAGACGACAAAAAAGGTCAGTAACCTGTCCGGTTTATATCGCGTGACTATTCAGAAGGCAGGGATCTCCCTGCCTTTTCGACATTTTAAGGCAGTCGGTTCATAATAGGGTTTTATTTGCCGGACCGGCTTATCCTCTCCATTTAGAAGAAGAGCAATTATAATGAGTATCCGAATTGTATCCAAAGAAGAGCTGGGACAGGCTCAGAAAAGTGAAAAAGGGATTGGCTTTATCCCCGCAGTTTTATTTCCTAATCTGAAAAATTTATATCAGCGCCGTGCTGAGCGTTTTGATCAACTGGCAAAAGATAATCCGTTTGCAGATTACCTTGAATTTGCGGCAGAAATTACCCGTGCACAGCAAAAAGCGTTGTATGACAATCCGCTTGAAATGGATATGGACGCGCTGATGGCAACGAATAAACCGGGCAAAGCACTGCTCGATTGCCGTACTTTTGAGCGCACCGCACACTGGCGTAAACTGCTGAAAAGCATTATTGCCGAGCTTTTGCCGGTTGCTCCGGAGCACACCCGCCCGACCCTGGAAAATCTGGAAAAAGCCTCTGAAAATGAGCTGGAAGATATGGCAACCGCGCTGTTTAATCAGACATTTTCTGCGGTATCGCCGGATAAATCTGTGTTTATCTGGGCGGCGTTATCTCTTTACTGGGCACAAATGGCGACCGCTATTCCGGGTAAAGGCCGTGAAGAGTACGGCGAGCACCGCCAGTTCTGTCCTGTCTGTGCCGCGATGCCGGTTTCCGGGGTTATCCAGATAGGCTCTACCCAGGGATTACGCTATCTGCACTGCGGATTATGTGAGACTGAGTGGCATGTGGTCCGTATCAAGTGTACAAATTGTGAACAGACCCGTGATCTGAACTACTGGTCACTGGACAGTGAACAGGCCGCTGTGAAAGCAGAAAGCTGCGGTGACTGCGGCAGCTACCTGAAAATTCTGTCTCAGGAAAAAGATGTCAATGTTGATGCGGTAGCAGATGACCTGGCAACCCTGGTTCTGGATGCCCGTATGGAAGAAGAAGACTTTGCCCGCAGCAGTATCAACCCGTTCCTGTTCCCGAACGAATAAATCAGTCCGTCATTATCACGAAGTGAGCCCGCTATGAATGAACGTGCGTTATACAGTCAGATACCCGCTATCGACGGATTACTCCGTGAAGACGGCATTGCAGCCCCGGTCGCGTTATACGGACAGACGTATATCGTCAGTGTGCTGCGGGAGATGCAGGATGACGCGCGCGGCTCAATTCGTGATAAGCAACAGTTACCGGACTGGCACAGTGGCTGGGCGGATGAGTTATCCCGCCGTGTGGACAGTGAACGGGAAGCATTGCAACCGGTCATCAACCTGACCGGCACTGTGCTGCATACCAATCTGGGGCGTGCATTACAGGCGGAAGCGGCAATTGAAGCTGTTACCAACGCAATGCGCTACCCGGTGACACTGGAATATTCACTGGATGATGCCGGGCGCGGGCACCGCGACAGTGTTGTCGCAGAGCGTCTGTGCCAGCTGACCGGCGCAGAAGCTGCCTGTATCGTCAATAATAATGCCGCAGCAGTACTGCTTGTGCTCGCAACAATGGCAGCCGGGCGGGAAGTGATAGTTTCCCGTGGTGAGCTGGTGGAGATCGGTGGTGCCTTCCGTGTGCCTGAAGTCATGAGCCAGGCGGGATGCAGGTTGGTTGAGGTCGGCACCACAAACAGAACGCATCTGCGCGATTATCAACATGCCATCAGTGAGCAGACGGCACTGCTGATGAAGGTTCACACCAGCAATTATCACATCGAAGGTTTTACAGCTGAAGTGAATGGTCAGGAATTGGCGGCTCTCGGATTGGCGCATGCGGTTCCGACCGTGATTGATCTCGGCAGCGGTGCGCTTATCGACATGACTCAGTGGGGGTTGCCGGAAGAGCCGATGCCGCAGCGTTATCTGGAGCAGGGCATTGATATTGTGACATTCTCCGGTGATAAATTACTGGGCGGTCCGCAGGCGGGGATTATCCTCGGCAAAAAAGAGTGGATTGATGCTATTCAGCAGCATCCGCTCAAACGTGCCCTGCGCGCAGATAAAATGACACTGGCGGCACTGGATGCCACGCTGCGTCTGTACCGTCGCCCGGAAAAACTGGCTCAGACATTACCGTCATTGCGGTTACTTACCCGATCCGCTGACGATATTTATGATATGGCACAACGGCTTTTACCGAAAATTCAGGCATATTATGGTGATGACTGGGTGATTCGTACAGAACCCTGCTCGTCGCAGATAGGCAGCGGCTCTCTGCCGGTGGAACGACTGGCGGGCTGGGCGCTGACGTTTACCCCGCAAAACGGAAAAGGCAGCGCCTTAGCCACCCTGACGCAATCTCACCGCCGGTTAGCCACACCGGTTATCGGGCGGGTGAATGACGGGCGTCTGTGGTGGGATCTGCGCTGCCTTGAAGATGAAAACCGACTTTTACAGGCGCTGTTACCATGATTTTTGCAACGGCCGGTCACGTTGACCACGGAAAAACTGCTCTGATTCAGGCTGTTACCGGAGTAGACACCACTCATTTGCCGGAAGAAAAAAAGCGCGGCATGACAATCGACCTCGGCTACGCTTACTGGCCGCAGGATGATGATACCGTTATCGGATTTGTGGATGTCCCGGGACATGAAAAGTTTCTCGGCAATATGTTGGCCGGTATCGGCGGGATCCGCCATATTCTGCTGATTATTGCCTGTGACGATGGCGTGATGGCACAAACCCGCGAACACCTGGCTATTCTGCGCCTGGCGGGACGTCCGCAGCTTTCTGTTGTTCTGACCAAGGCCGATCGTGTTGAAGCCGCGCGAATTGAAGAAGTGCGCCTGCAGATATCTGAATTGCTGTTATCAGAAGGCTGGCCGGAAAGCCCGGTCTTTGTCACCTCATCACAGACAGGAGAGGGGCTTGATGCTCTGCGCGCGCATCTGCGCCTGCATCATCAGCAGCAATCGTCTGACAGCCGGACAGAAAAACGTTTCCGCATGGCAATTGACCGGGTTTTCAGTGTCAAAGGTGCGGGATTGGTTGTTACCGGCACGGCACTGGCCGGGCGTATCAGTACCGGCGATACCTTGTGGGTAACCGGTAGCGATAAACCGGTTCGTGTGCGCGGCATTCATGCACAGAACCGCGCGCAGGCACAGGCGCAGGCAGGTGATCGCGTTGCCATCAATCTGAGCGGTGATGTCAGTAAAGAAACGGTATCCCGTGGTGACTGGCTGCTGAGTGAAAAACCGGTACAGGCAGCACATCGCGTGCTGGCTGAAATTGAATCGGACGAAGGGCTGAAAAGCTGGCAGCCGGTTCATATCCATCATGGTGCGAGCCATATTACCGGGCGTGTTTCACTGATCAGTGAAGAGAATACCCGTCCGTTGCTGGCTGAAATTACGCTTGATACCCCGCTCTGGCTGGCGGAAGAAGACCGGCTTATCCTGCGGGACATCAGTGCGCAGCGTACTCTTGCCGGGGCGCGGGTGTTAAATCTGTACTCTCCGCGTCGCGGAAAACGTCGCCCGGAATTTCTGACATCGCTGTCTGAGCGGGCGGCGGCACTGGATGACAAGGCGGTTTTACTGTGTGAACTGCCGCGCGGGGAAGTCTCTCTGCCTGTTTTCGCGTGGGCGCGGCAACTGACAGCAGAAAAACTGACGGCCTGTACAGACGGGCTGAATTTACTGATTCATGATGGGATTGCACTTTCCGCGCAGCGTGTTGAAACGGCAAAAGCTATCCTGCTCGCGACATTGGCGGATTATCATCAGGCTCACAGTGACCAGATGGGCGTCGGACGTGAACGCCTGAAACGGATGGCACTGCCGACATTATCAGATGCCGTTGTTTTCCCGGTGATCGCACAATTGCTTACGGAACAATTAATTGTCCGGACACGGGGCTGGCTGCATCTGCCGGGACACGGATTAGCATTTGATCCGGCGCAGGAGCAGCTCTGGCGCAGCGCAGAGCCTTTGTTTCAGCCGGAACCATGGTGGGTACGGGACCTGGCAATCAAACTGGGTATTGATGAAACTACTATCCGGCAATTTCTGAAAAAAGCCGCACAATTAGGTCACATTATGGCTATTGTGCCCGATCGCTATTATCATCGGGGACAAATCACCGAATTTGCGCAGGTTATCCGTACTTATAATCAATCACATGATGAAGGTATTGGTGCAGCACAGTTTCGTGACCAGTATGGTATGGGACGTAAACTCGCAGTACAAATTCTGGAATTCTTTGACCGCACAGGCTTTACCCGTCGCAGAGGCGACAGGCATGTTCTGCGGGATGAAGGACTCTTTTAAATATATTATTCAACTGTACCCGTCATACGCCGGGATGCTGTTTACTACGCTCAGTTTGGCCGGGTCACATAGTTCAGCTATGTGACCTGCCTGTCTTCGCTTATCGCCTGACATGCATCCTGAATTATTCAGGGTATATATTTATCTCGCTGAGAAAGGATTTTCGGAGAATAAATGGATATGGAAAATGATGTATTAAATGAAATCAGGGAATTGATTAATCAGAATTTTTGTCAGTATTATGGTGTCAGTACAGCAACTGTCCGGGATAATGCGGTTTGTTTCACTATTACTAATGATTTATTCAGTGTTTTACTTCTGATTGATACTTCTCACTGTATTGATATGGTATTTTCCTCACCAGAGAATAATACAGTTGTTGGTATACATTCCGGGATTACACTTAATAACCGGACAACAATTTATAAAGATAAAAAAGCGGTAACTATTTTCTTACCGTTACACTCTTCGGAATTAAAAATAGTTTTAAAAGAGATTATTGATTATTTTATCTCTGCGTATAACCAGGCTCGTAATAATTATTATCTGGAAAATATTAAAAAGAGTAATGACAATATTTGTTTCCTGCTGAAGGAGAAACTCCGGCAGGATACAATGGAAGATATGCGGCTCTTTATGAAGGGCCGGCAGCTTTCCATGCTGGATACATTAAAAGCCCTTGCAGGGAAAAACCTCAGTTTGAGCCGTTTCGGCGATGGTGAGATTACTTGCCTGATAACCGATCATGGTTTTGATTTTCAGGAGCATAGCTGGAAATTAATGAATGAGTTACGGGATATCTGTCGTCATAACAGAAATACACTGGTGTGTTTTCCGGGAATAAAACCGGAAGATCCGTTCTGGAATAGTTTTTGGTCTGCATCCTGGAAAAAATGTAAAGTATTTCTTGATGACCAGTTTGTTATCGGTAATTCGATGGTTTCACGGATAGATATTTTTAATTTTCACGGACAGGAAGCGGTCACATTATGGAAAGATCTCTGGGACGGAAAATCGGTTTGTTTTGTCTCCGGAAAGAATTCACGGTTTGACCCGGAACATATATTGTTTTCCAATATAAAATCAGGATCACTTATTCTGTCAGAAAACAGAAATGCGTATAGTGATATCGACAGAGTATTTGAATCCTGTATGGCAATACCGGATACGGATATATTTCTGATTGCGCTTGGTGTCACCGGAACAATATTATCATCCCGTCTGGCAGGAGCAGGGAAAAAAGCATTGGATATTGGTCATCTGACTAATTGTTATGACCAGGTTTTTCTGGGTAAACCTGTACCGGAAAAGTTAAATCCGGGCTGGTTATAATAATTCAGAATAAAACGGACCGGGGAATAACACCGGTTCGTTTTATTAACATAAATTACTTATCAGGCTTTGGTCGCTAAAATAACGCTGGATGCTTTTACCAGTGCGATAACGTGGTTACCTTCATGTAATTCCATTTCATCACGACTTTCATTGGTAATAACCGCCGTCAGCGGCAGACCTTTTTCTGTTCTCAGATGAATCGTACTGTTTACCGCGCCATTGACAATTTTACTGATTTTGCCGGAAAACTGATTACGGGCAGAAAAACGTAAACCACAGTCCGGGTTTGCCAAAACAACCCACGGCGCTTTAATAATCGCCACAGCTTCTTTTCCTTCGCGCAGCCCTAATACATCACAGCTCTCTTTGGTTATCACTGTGGTCAGTATTTCGCCGTGCTCAAGCGTCAGTTCCACTTCATTATTCACAGCGCCTGCAACAATGCGGGAGACTTTGCCGGTAAGCTGGTTACGTGCAGAAATTTTCATTGTGTGACCTCTTTCCTGAATGGCATTAGGTATATATCCAACGAACCTGTAGTTTGAATGAATAAGGGTATAGTGATTAATTGAAATAGTTAATCATCCTGTTGTATCACACGATATACGCAGCGGCGAGAACCGGTGAGTAAATACTCGACCCGTTCCACATTTGCATGTAAAACGGACTGAAACAGAGCCAGCTCGGCACGACAGAATCCCTGACACATACGGGCAGCCGAGCAGATCGGGCAGTGGTTTTCGATGATAAGCCAACTGCCTTCCGGCTCCTTTTCCCACTGCGCCATATACCCTTCATCCGTGCGGATAGCGACCAGGCTGATAATCCGTTCTTCTAATGTCTCTGCGCCCTGCATTTTTTCAGCATAATCGCGGCGTGCCTCATTTTCCCGGGCAGTAATTATTTTGCTGATCGCCTCTTCACCCAGTTCATGGCGGATAGTGGTCAGAATTTTGACTGTCAGCTCGGCATGGCAGTCCGGAAAACGTTTATTACCGAGCGCTGTCAGGTGCCAGAGCTGGATCGGACGACCGACTCCACGGCTTTCGGATTGCGCCTCGACCATGCCGTCTTTTGCCAGTTTGGCAAACTGCTGCCGGGCCGCTTCACCGGTTGTGCCAAGATACTCTCCTGCGTCGGCCGCCTGCATCGGGCCGTGCTTTTTCAGGAGGATAAGTAACTTTTCGCCAACAGATTGTGCGGAACTCAGGTTGCTTTCCAGGTTATTTCTTGACATATTCTGTGCCCGGTATCTATTATTCCAAGTAATTTCTTGTTTAATTTACCGTATTCAGCAAAATATCACAAGATTAAAAGGATGGTTCTATGTTGCCCGATGATAGCCGCTGGCGTGATCTCTTTTCAGGGAAAAATGCAGCAATTTCAATAGCTCTTTCACTGGGCGTGGTTATACATGCCGTAAATATTTTAATGGCAACGACTATTCTGCCATCCGTCGTTGAGGACATCGGCGGACTGAATTTGTACGCGTGGAACACCACTCTGTTTGTTGCCGCATCAATTGTCGGGTCCGTTTTTTCTGCCCGGATACTCTCGGTTTATGGTGCCCGTGTTGCGTATCTGCTTGCCGTCATTATCTTTTTTGCCGGTAGCCTTATCTGTACCCTGGCGCCGCGCATGGATATTATGCTGCTCGGGCGGGCTGTTCAGGGATTTGGCGGCGGTGTTATGTTCGCACTGTCTTACGCGATGATCAATTTAGTTTATGTCCCGGCGCTGTGGCCGCGGGCTATGGCACTGATTTCCGGGATGTGGGGCGTCGCAACATTAGTCGGCCCGGCCGTCGGAGGTATTTTTGCTGAGTTAAACGCGTGGCGTTATGCGTTTGGTGTGATGTTGCCGCTGATGGTCGTTTATGGGCTCTTTTTGCTCACTATTATGCCGAAAAAGCAGAAAACAACAGAAAATACGCCCCGTCAGCGCTTACCGTTGGTTCAACTGACTTTACTGACCGCTGCGGTACTGATTGTTTCTGCGGGCAGTCTCAGTCCGGATGTGACGCTGAATGTGTTTGGTGTGGTAGCCGCGCTGCTGTTACTGATCCTGCTTGCAGTGATTGAGCAGCGCAGTTCATCCCGTTTATTACCCCGCAATACATTCCGTCGCGGCAGCCATCATGCGGCGCTGTATGTCACTATCTCTCTGCTGGCTATCGGTATGACCTGTGAAGTGTTTGTGCCGTATTTCCTTCAGCGTCTGCACGGACAGTCGCCGCTGGCATCCGGCTATATGAGTGCGCTGATGGCAGCAGGCTGGACGGTCAGCGAGATAATCAGTGCCGGCTGGAAAGGGGCGAAAATGCGGGCAAGCATCCTGTTTGGTCCGTTGTTTGTACTGGCGGGGCTGGTATTGCTGGCTCTGACACTGTCAGTGCCGTCAGCAGGCACATGGGGAATTATGTCGCCTATCCTGCTGGGATTATCCCTGGTCGGGTTTGGTATTGGTTTTGGCTGGCCGCATCTGTTAACCCGTATTTTGCAGGTTGCCACGCCGGAAGATAAAGAAGTTGCTGCTGCATCCATTACCACCGTACAGCTTTTTGCCACCGCACTCGGGGCAGCGCTTGCGGGAATGATTGTTAACGTCAACGGCTTTAATGACGGAACACTGGCAGGTGCTATGTCATCGGCTTACTGGCTGATGCTGCTGCTGGCAATTGCACCACTGATTGCCATCTTCACCGCCCGCCGCTGTGCGGCTATCTCTCACTGATTGTCCCGTTTTTGATATGAGTTTGTGCCGGAACTGTGTCTGTATCCTGTTCCGGCCTTTTTTTTATACTGACCGGATGTTTTCTGTCAGGGTAGAAGTCAGTTATGTCTCAGTATCATCTTGCATTTGAAAAACCAATCATTGAACTGGAAGAAAAAATCGAAGCATTGCAGTCGTTTAAAACGCGCAGCGGTGATTTGGGGTTTGATCCGGATGATGAAATTGCCTGCCTGCGAAAAAAAATGTGAAAAACTGACGCAATCTATCTATTCCGATCTGGGTGCATGGGAGATTGTGCAGCTTGCCCGCCACCCGCGCCGCCCTTATACCCTGGATTATATCAATCTTATTTTTACGGATTTTCAGGCGCTTGCCGGTGACCGGGCATTTGCCGACGATAAAGCTATTGTCGGCGGACTGGCGCGTTTGTCCGGCAAACCGGTGATGGTTATCGGGCATCAGAAAGGACGGGATACCAAAGAGAAATTGCTGCGTAATTTCGGGATGCCTTCGCCGGAAGGGTATCGCAAAGCCCTGCGATTAATGAAGATGGCGGAGCGGTTTCATCTGCCGGCACTTATCTTTATTGATTCGGCGGGTGCGTATCCGGGTATCGGCGCAGAAGAGCGGGGGCAGGCAGAAGCGATAGCCCGCAATCTGCTGGAGATGTCGCGGTTAAAAACCCCGGTAATTTGCACTATCACCGGTGAGGGCTGCTCGGGCGGCGCGTTGGCAATTGGTGTCGGGGATCGCATCAATATGTTGCAGTACAGTACCTATGCGGCAATTTCACCGGAAGGTTGTGCCTCTATTTTGTGGAAAAGTGCAGATAAAGCGCCGCTGGCGGCGGAAGCCATGGGTATGACCGCCCCGCGTCTGAAAGCGCTGGGTATTATTGATACGGTTATTGCGGAACCCGCCGGTGGTGCGCACCGCGATCATCAGAGTGCGGCAGATAAACTACGCGAGCAGTTACTCAGTGATCTCAGTGTGTTATCCGGGCTGCCGGTGGATGAACTACTGGAGCAGCGATATCAGAAATTACTGTCTTTTGGTCATTGTTGAGGACGGATTAGCCTGTTTGTGATAAGAATGGAAGCGCGAATTTATTATGAAGAGGATGCTGTTGTGGCGCTCGACCTTAATTTACTCCCGGTTTTTCTGGCGGTTGCTGAACAGGGCAGTTTTACGGCGGCATCTGTCCGGCTCGGAATGCCATCATCCAATGTCAGCCGTGCCATAAAACAACTGGAAACTCAGACCGGCTGCCGTCTTATTGAGCGCACGACCCGGCGTATGCGCCTGACAGCACAGGGGCAGCAGTTATTTCAGCGCGTCAGACAAACGGATGAAATGCTGCGTGAAACATTGTCACAGATCCGTGATGACGACGCACTGACCGGGTGTTTCCGGCTGACTGTTCCGGGGGAGGGCGGAGGCGAAATACTGGCGGGTATCATTGCCCGGTTTGCGGCAGCGCATCCGGGACTACAGATCCGCTGTGATACCCGGCTGACACCGGCCGATATTATTAGTGATGATATTGATTTGCTGCTGACTTATCAGCGGGGAGAGATAGCGGACAGCAGTTATCACAGCCGCCTTATTCAGTCGTGGCCGAGTGTGGTGGTTGCCGCACCTTCTCTGCTTGCCCGCACCGGCATGCCGGAATCACCTTCTGATTTAACCAAACTTCCCTGTATCTCCAGCTTGAGTGCCCTGAACGGGCAGCCGTGGATTTTCTGTCAACCTGACGGCGGGCTGCTTTCTCTGCGGATCAACAGCCATTATCAGGTCAATAGCGGGGTGCTGGCGGGAGCTGCTGCCATTGAAGGTGTTGGTTTTGCGATTTTATCGCGCCACCTTTGTGAGCCGGCTATCCGAGAAGGTAAATTACAGGTGATCCGGTTCCGTGAAGAACCGGCACCTGTCGAGTTGAGAGCGGTGTATGCCAGTCGCCGTGAATTATCACCTGTTGTTGACCGTTTTTTGCATTTTCTCGACATTTCGCTGCAAGATAATAACTGATTGCGGCGATCAGTAGCTGCGGAAAACGGTTTGTTTACCGGCGGCATCATATGCAATCACATCATACGCCTCTTTCATGTCTTTATATTCCATGCCGAGGCTGCCGGTCGGCATGCCCGGCACAGAAATTCCTTTTGCGGTTTCCGGCAGGGTATCAATAGCATCCAGGCTGTCAGCCGGAACATGACCAATCACATATTTGCCGTTCAGTGTGGCGAGATGGCAGCTCATCAGGTTCATGGATGCTCCGGAATCGATCATCATTTTCTCAAGCTGAGCCTGCGGAACAATATTGGTTTGTACATCATAACCAGCTTTTTCCACACCTTCCGCCCACTGCCCGCAGCAGCCGCAGGTCGGGGATTTATACACAGTAACAGAGCCTTTCGCTGCCATCGCACCGGCAGACAGTGTGGTGAATAAAGCGAGCGCTAAAATGGATTTGTTCATTAATATTCTCTGTAATTAATCGGATAATATTGATGAGATTAATGGTTTCCCTAAGGGGAAGGTCAATACAGGGAACGTATAGTTGGATAGAGAAGTGTAAAGGTGGCGTTTGGTGCAACTGAGGTAACCGGTTGGCGCATCTTCATTCAGGGTTTTCTCCGTATTACGATAACTGCGGGTTATATATTGCGGGGATGATATGGAAAAAATGCATGATGTAAAACAGTATCCGATGGCACTGGCATTGCCGGTGTTTATGGCATCAATGAACAGCAGTATTGTGAATGTGGCGGTGCCTTCACTCATGGAGGCATTTGATACGCCATTCAGTAACATACAGTGGGTCATTGTGGTGTATCTCATTTCGCTGACCAGTGCGGCGGTTGTAACCGGGCAGATAGGCGATCGGATTGACCGGCGGAAAGTACTGTGTACGGCGGTATTTCTGTTCACACTCGCATCCGCATTGTGTGGTCTTGCGCCAACGGTGTTATGGCTGGTCGCCGGGCGGGTACTTCAGGGCATTGCTGCCGCGATGATGATGAACAGCACTATGGCGCTGATTGCCGCTATGCGCACAGGACAGTCCGGCGGGAAAACGATGGGATGGATTGGCGCGCTTTCTGCTATG
This sequence comes from Morganella psychrotolerans, assembly GCF_001676155.1. Lineage (GTDB taxonomy): Bacteria > Pseudomonadota > Gammaproteobacteria > Enterobacterales > Enterobacteriaceae > Morganella > Morganella psychrotolerans. The sequence goes on from NZ_LZEW01000031.1 coordinate 79,198, forward strand.
GGAACGGCTGCCGGACCTGCCTGCGGTGGCTGGCTCACCGGGCAATGGGGTTGGTCGGCAGTATTCTTTATTAATATCCCGGCGGGAATAGCGGCGCTCTTCTTTATTATCCGTTTCGTTAAGCCACAGCCTGTTTCGTCCGGTCAGCGTCTCCCGGTAAACCGCACCGGTATTTTATTACTTACACTTATCATTGCGATGTATTCATCCGGCATGATTATCAATGACGGAATGTGGCGCCTGCTATTACTGGCAGCCGCATGTGGCGGGGTGCTGCTGTTCCGGCAGACTGAGCGGCGGACAACAAACCCGGTATTCCCCGTGGCGCTGATAAAGCAGCCTGCATTAATCACAGGGATGACCCTAAGTGTTCTTGTTTCAACCGTCATGATGGCGTTGCTGGTCGCGGGTCCTTTCTGGCTGATGCATCAGCTTCATTTGTCACCTTTGCAGGCTGGACTGATGATGTCGTGTGGTCCGCTGGTTGCCGCCTGTACCGGAGTCCCCGCCGGAAAACTGACAGATAAAATCGGCGCAGATAAGGTTGTTGTTTATGCGCTGATCATGATGACAGTTGGCTTTTCATTATTCACCCTATTGGGCATTGTTCCCCGCGGTGCTCTTTATCTGATTTTTATTGCGATTATTACAAGCGGATACGCCGCATTTCAGGCGGCAAATAACTCCTCCATTCTTTTCCGGATAGATTCACAGGAAAAAGGGTTGTTAGCGGGGTTGATTAATCTCTCACGTAATACAGGGCTGATAAACGGCGCAACACTGATGGGAACCCTGTTTTCAGTTTCTGCGGGATCTATTTCTCCGGGAAATGTAGTTGAGGAGAATATCGGGCGCGGTTTTATATTGACGTTCGGAGTCGCCACCTGCTTAATGCTGATATCAACGGGTATTGCGCTGCGGTATTTGCGTCGGCGCTGAATACGGAGCAGCTGATATGCTGAATATGGATCTTAATCTGCTGGTTACATTGAATGTGTTGCTGACGGAAGCCAATATTACCCGTGCCGCACAGATTCAGGGCATGAGTGTTTCTGCAATGAGCCGGGCACTGACCCGTCTGCGCATGGCTCTTAATGACCCGCTGCTGGTAAAATCCGGGCGCTTCATGGTGCTGACACCTTATGCCGCGTCTGTCCGGACCCGGGTAACACAGCTGATTGAGCAGATTGAGCAGGTATTCAAAACGCCGGATACAACCGATTTTATAAAGCTGGATCAGCAATTTACTTTACGGGCATCTGCCGGTTTTGCTGAAAACTCAGGTGCATTACTGTTGGCGAGGATGAGGCTGGATGCCCCCGCCGTTACATTGCGTATTATCAGCAAAGAAGAAAAATATGGCAGAGGATTAAAAGAGGGAAAGCTGGATGCTGAAATTTCAGTCGTCAGCAATAATACTGAGCAGGAAATGAAAAGCCGTCTGCTGTTTTCAGACAATATGATCGGAGTGGTGAGTAAGACGCACCCGCTGACGCAGTTACCTGTGACGGCTGATAACCTGCAACAATATGAATTTATTGGCATTGATCGCCGGGCGCCGGGTGAAAGAACACAACCGGTATGCTGCATGAGTGGATCCGGTATCACTATCAAGCCTGCCGTAATGCTTGTTTCCGGTTTTTCTGCGGCAATTGCGATAGCGGCAATGAGCAATCTGATTGCAGTTGTACCAGAGCAGTTTACCGGCAATTTACGCAAAAATCTGTTTAGTTTCCGGTTGCCATTTCCGGCGGAGGGGCTTAATTTTTCACTATTATGGCATCCGCGTACTGATAATGATCCGGTACAAAAATGGTTCCGTGAATGTATTTTGCAGGTTTGTCGCGGGGATAAATAACACGGTTTTTTCTGATGAGGTGGCAACGAATATAATGACAACACATCTGACAATCCAGATTATGGCCGCCGAAACAGTCATTTCAGCACCTTCCGGTGTATTACGGATCCCTGTGGGTGACAGTGTTATTGATGGGTTTATGTTTCAGCATTCACCGGTAACCCCTTATGAAGCAGAAATCGCCATTGAGCATATTGAGAACGGCATTATCCCTGTGCGGGCAAAATTACCTGCCGGAGAGTTGGTTTTGCATTGTACGGATCTGCGGCTGAACCATTTATTCTACGGTGATAAAACCGGTTATTTATTAACAACAGAAATAGAACGCGCTTTTAATGAGGTTGTTAATGTAATAAACGGCAGTCCGGTATCATCGACATCAATACCGTCGGATAAACAATTTACTGCATTTTTGCTGATTATTCGTGAGATTACGCATCACTGGGGACTGGATGGTCTGGTGTGTCTGTGAGGTATTTACATTTTGTATATACCCTTATTCATTCAAACTGCAGGTTCGTTGGCTGCACTCAGCCAGCCGGGTCACATACTAATGTATGCTCCCCGTCTGTCTTCCCTTGCCGCCTGCCTGCAACTTGAATGACGTTGGGTATAAATCTCACCGATTTATGCTAAAAAATATATTATTGGTGAATAAAATTATTTCATGTGTATTATAACTAATCTATTTTTCTCTTTTTTAAAATCTTATTTTATTGTAAGTTGATGTTTCCACATGAGCGGATTAATTGACTTGCATTATAAAAAGGATTTTATATGGCTAATCTTATTTACCTGACGTTAAAGGGGCGTAAGCAAGGGGTTATTTCATCTGGTTGTTCAAGTTATAATTCTATTGGTAATAAATATCAAGAAAACCATAAGGATCAAATTTTAATTTATTCTACAAATTATGATTTAGTACGTAAGCAAAATGTATCTCATGCGCCATTTAAAATAGTAAAAGCTGATGATAAATCGTCTGCACTATTACTTTCCTGTATATCAAATAACGAAATTTTAGATTGTGAATTCGATTATTACCGTATTGACCAACAGGGAATGTTAACACTTTATAAAAAAAATAAAATTAACTAAAGCATCAATTGTTCGTATATCTAATGAATCACCAAGCTCACTAACCGAAAATGAGATACAACCATTTGAAACAGTATCACTGATATATGAAAGTATCACCTATTTACATATTAGTGCGAGTACCTCCGGGTATAGTATCAGAGACGAAGCAATCAGGTGATAATAATGAAAGTGAATGATGTCTATCATAATCGGTTTAATGTTCCCGTTATCTCTTCACCGGATCTATTCGCGGGTTCTCTGGTTAAAGACCCTGTTAAGGTATTTGTTGTTATCAATTACAACCTGGGCATGGGCCACACAGGTTTGGTTGTTGGTGAGGGCGAAGATGCCTTGCTGCATGACCCTTCGGGGAGCTATTCTGAATGCCCTTCAAAGCAGTGTTATAACAATGAGTATGAATATCGTACACTTCGCAGCTCCGGAGAATTTTTTCATTACCCTGAATTTGATTGGGATGATTATCTTTCTTTTCAATTATGGGATGGCCCTGATGTGCAGGTAATTGAATTTATTTTACCAAAGGTACAAGCGGATAAGATAACTGAGCTAATTTATAATTATGGTATGGCTGATTCATTTAAGTGCTCAGATACGGTATTCAAAATTTTAAAGGAAAGTGGCGGTATATTTAATTCTCTTGAGGGAAATTTAGTTTTACGTGAAAATCCCTGGAATCTCAGGCATAAATTACTTGATTTGTACTTTCCTGAACGCGGAGGAGTTATCTCTGGTGCTTATTAAAAATAGAGCAATTATATTGTTTTTTTTCTCTTAGCCTGAGTGTCATATTTTTTTTACCTTGAAACAGTTCATGAATATTTTTTTTAAATGGTATTCTCGAGCTATAAACATAGTGCCAATTATTGAAAAACAAAAAAATATTATCTTTTCTATTTATTATTTATCTCTTGATTGTTGGCGTGTTTTTTATTATATCGTCGCAAAAGTGATATAAACAAAGTATTAAGGGTTTATATTTACCTGTTGCTCCCCTATCTGGTAAGTACTATTGCCTGGTGTTTTATCGACTATTCAAATAATAAAACTCATCATAAAATGGCAGATAGAAAAATAGTCACCATTAGTGATTTATTAATATTATCATATATTTTACATTTCGTATTTATAATACCCATTATTTCGTATCCTATTGATTATATATTAAGGATGATTTTGTTCAGAAAAAAAATAAAGCCTGCAATATGCCAGTACAGATATCATACTGTCAGTATCGGGCTACCTGATCAATCACCAAATCAACTAAACGGGCTAAATGACTGACCGGGTCAAGCAGTAGCGGTAACCTTATACTATGAGTGCCAATTAACATGCATATAAAATGACTCTTATCAAAATAAATTATAATATTTGTATTATTATTTCATCTTCAGCAGAAAACGGCTGAATACTGCATGATGACTGAGTTGAGTAAACATGAGCATTTCCTTGATAAATAATATTAAATCCACTGCGTCCCGGTTTTCTGCCGGTTATTTAGGTATGGTGCTGGGATTGATCGGAACCGGTATGGCGTGGCGCTATGCCGCGGCAGAACAGGGCTATCCGGCGGTCATTGGTGAAGTGATTATCGGCGCGGGGTGTATTGTCTGGTTGGTGCTGGTGTCTCTCTTTATTATAAAAAGTCTCTGTTTTACCGATCGCGTGACAGATGAATTCCGCCATCCGGTCGCCAGCGGGTTTTCCAGCTTATTACCGGCAACAACTGTTCTGGTGGCAATGGGGCTGACCCCCTACCTCCCGCTGTTTGCCGGCGTGCTGTTCGGGCTTGGTGCGGTGGCTCAGCTGGCTTATGCGGCCTGGCTTACCGGCTCTCAGTGGAAGGGGGAATACCCGAAAGCGGCGACAACCCCGGTGCTCTATCTCCCGACGGTCGCTAATAATTTTATCTGTGCAATGGCCTGCGGGGCGCTGGGTTATACTGACCTTGGTATCCTCTTTTTCGGGGCGGGGGTCTTTTCCTGGCTGAGTCTGGAACCGGCTATTCTCAAGCGGATCCGCAGTGACGGGCTGATGGATGAGAAATCCAGGCTCTCTTTTGGCATCCAGCTTGCTCCTGCGTTGGTTGCGTGCAGCGCGTATCTTGCCGTTAATCATAACCATATTGATTTCTTTGCTAAAATGCTGCTTGGCTACGGGCTTTTGCAGCTTGTGTTTATGATCCGCCTCATTCCCTGGTTTACACAGCAGACATTCACATTGTCATTCTGGAGTTTTTCATTCGGTGTCTCCGCGCTGGCGAAATCCTCGCTGAATATCAGTATGTCTTCAGATAATAAATTTATTCATCTTCTGGCATTCACACTGTTTATCTTTTCCAATGCATTCATTCTGCTGCTGGTGGTTAATTCTCTGCGTTTGCTGGTTAAAACCCGGCTCAGTCGTTCCCGTATTCCCGGACAAGACTAATTATTCGGGTAATCAGTGAGATATCAAAAACCAGTAATTCCCGGTTATCAATTTGATTAATTATCAACCACTATTTTCAAAATGATATTATTAACCGGGAGCACAGTTTTTTTATTTTCCCTGTTTTTTTTGGTAACTTTGCGTCTGTATCAGTATAAATAGTGAACAAATTCACAAATCAGATTAAAACTCCGCTATCAATCACACTTTATTCCCTTTCCTGTCACTGAACCCTTCTTTTGGTGTGGTTATTGCTTTAACCATCAGAACAGTCCGCACTATTTGTACTATGGCGGATTGTCATGAACTGAAAATAAAAATCACAATAAAACAAATAGTTAAAAATGAGTTCAGATAGTCAAATTCACTTACAGGAGAGAAGAGATGTCTGATCAACAAAGTACAACGTCAGATCTTATCTACCAACTTGAAGACAAACCCCCGTTTTTACAGGCAATTATTGGTGCAGTAACACATTTACTCGCTATTTTTGTTCCTATGGTTACACCGGCTCTGATTGTCGGTACTGCACTGCAATTATCACCGGAAACCAATGCATATCTCGTCTCAATGGCGATGATTGCCTCCGGAGTGGGGACATGGTTGCAGGTGAACCGCTACGGAATGGTCGGCTCAGGGTTGCTATCCATTCAATCTGTTAACTTTTCATTCGTCACCGTGATGATTGCCATCGGAACCAGCATGCGGGCTGATGGTATAAGTGAAGAGTTATTGTTATCCACCATTTTTGGTATCTCGTTCGCCGGGGCATTTTTAGTTGTGGGATCGTCTTTTATCTTGCCCTATCTGCGCCGTGTAATAACCCCGACTGTCAGCGGTGTTGTGGTTCTGATGATCGGGCTGAGTCTGATTAAAGTCGGTATTATAGATTTCGGTGGTGGTTTCTCAGCCAAATCCTCAGGCACATTCGGCGATTACCAGAATATAGGTGTCGGATTATTAGTATTGCTGGTGGTGATTGGTTTTAACTGCTGCAAAAGCCCGCTGCTGCGCATGGGCGGGATCGCTATCGGGTTAATTGTCGGTTATATCTGCGCGCTGTTTCTCGGAATGGTTGATTTCAGTCAGATGAGTAAAGCGGCATTTATCACCATCCCTGTCCCGTTTAAATATGGATTCTCATTTAATTTCGGACATTTTCTTGTTGTTGCGATTATTTATCTGTTAAGTGTGCTGGAAGCGGTCGGGGATTTAACTGCCACCGCGCTGGTTTCCGGGCAGAAAATTCAGGGGCAGGAATTTCAGTCCCGTCTGAAAGGCGGCGTGATGGCAGACGGAATAGTTTCTGTTGCTGCATCCGCTATGAGTTCGCTGCCGCTGACAACCTTCGCGCAGAATAACGGTGTTATCCAGATGACCGGCGTGGCATCCAGGCATGTGGGGAAAATTATTGCAGTGATTCTGGTTATCCTCGGCTTATTTCCGGGCATTGGCTGGTTTTTCACCACCATTCCGGCGCCGGTACTGGGTGGGGCAATGACACTGATGTTTTCCATGATAGCCATCGCCGGTATCCGTATTATTTTGTCAAATGGTCTGCGCCGCCGCGAAACCCTGATTGTTGCAACCTCGCTGGGTCTGGGGCTGGGCGTGTCTTATGACCCCGCTGTATTCCATGTTCTGCCCCCGTCACTCTACGCATTAGCGGAAAACCCGATTTGTATCGGGGGGATCACCGCTATTATTCTCAATCTAATCATCCCCGTCAGTAAGGAAGCCGAACCTGATGATGTGGAGGAAATAGCGCCGGAAAAAGAGGTTTAACAAAAAGCCGGTCAATACACGATATTGACCGGCCCGGTATTTGTTTTGAGTTACTGTGAAGTGTTACCCGATGTTGAATTTATTTTTTGAGGACTTTCTTCACTGCTGATTCTAACTGCTTAATGCTCTTTTCCGGGGAAGGAAGATCCTCGGGCATGGTTCCGCCCAACTCATGAATCGTGTCCCTTACTTTTCTGCCAACCTCGAAATGAGTTTGGTTTGCGATTGTTTTATTTTTTACGTTATCCCGTCTTAATTTTTCTTCTGCCTGTGTTGCTCTAAACAGATTGGCTGCTAATTCGGTTGAACCCATATGGTCTAAAATCCGCTGTGAGTCTTTTAGTCCCTTACGCCGATGTATTCCTTTATGATCCAAGCCACCGTACAGTCCCTTGTACCCGTGGTTCTGAAAGACAGCAAAATCAATGCCGGTTTCCACACCTGCTTGCTGGGCGGTTTCAACTAATAATTTATTGTGTTCTTTCAATTCATTGCGCAGGAATAGGCGCTTTTCATCTTCTTTCAGACGCTTGAATTCTTTATTATCAGATAGCTCTTGTCGCCTGGTCTGAAGAGCAAAATATGTTTGCCCGGCAGCAATAACCGGCTTACTTGGATCGCCATTCTGCACAACGAGATAACAAGCATAACGAGATAGTATTACATCCTTAAGCTTTCTTTGAGCACCCGAACCAATATTGACCATATCGAGGACATCCTCGAAATGGTCTTCAATATTATGACCGCTATGCAAACAAGCCTCTTTAGCGCGGTCTAATACTGGCGTGAAATGACGATACTCAGAGTACTCGAGAAGCTTTGATAGTTCTCGTGCAGACCAAAATTCGATACCTGACTCATCAATTTTCTTTATTTCTTCGAAGGGCTGGTGGTGACGATCCATGTATCAACCTCGCGTGTTGGTTTCTATGTCGGAATCTGGCTGGAAAATATAGCTTTATATAATATAAATACCGTTATCTCAGCCGAAAAACCTAATTGTACACACCAATCATGGGCTATTGTGATTTATTCTGTGATCCTCTGACAACAAAAAAGCCAGCTAATACAGGGTATCGGCTGGCTCGTTGATGTGCTCTGAGTTACTGTGAAACGTTACTCAATGTTTTGAATTTGCTCGCGCATCTGCTCGATTAAAACTTTCAGTTCAATAGCGGAACTGGTGATATCGGCATTAATGGATTTCGACGCGAGGGTGTTTGATTCGCGGTTAAATTCCTGCATCATAAAGTCCAGGCGGCGACCGACGGCTTCTTTTTTCTTCAGGATGTTATGCGTTTCTTTCACATGTGCATCCAGACGATCCAGCTCTTCGGCGACATCAATACGCTGTGCCAGCAGGATCAGTTCTTGTTCCAGGCGGTTCGGATCTACCTGAATCTGGGCATCATCCAGCTTGCCCTGAATGCGCTCGCGCTGCCATTTCAGGATATCCGGCATCTGTGCACGAACTTTACGTGCTTCTTCTGTCACACCGTCCAGACGCTGTTCAATTAAGATTTTCAGTGCCGCGCCTTCGCGCTCACGGGCATCAATAAAGGATGTGATTGTTTCATCCAGTGCCGCCAGCAGTTCTTCACTGATCGCATCCAGATCCTGTTCCTGAGCGGACATCACACCCGGCCAGCGCAGAATTTCCAGTGGATTGATTTCACCTTCGTGGCTGTAATTTTTTACCCAGTTTGCGGAGGCAACGAGCTGTTTTGCCAGCTCTTCATTCATGCTCAGCACGCCTTGTGCGGCGCTGCTCAGTTCGAAACGGAGATTACATTCCACTTTACCGCGCGTCAGACGCTGGCGCAGGCGCTCACGGATAACCGGCTCCAGGCTGCGCAGCTGTTCCGGCAGGCGGATGTAAGTTTCAAGGTAACGCTGGTTAACGGAGCGGAGTTCCCATGCGGCATTTCCCCACGGGCGTTTAACATCCTGACGGGCAAACGCAGTCATACTACGGATCATAATATCTGTCCTGATAATGGATTTAATGTTCTGATTATAGCGCTCTTATGCCGTTAAGGCATAGGCATTCGCGGGTTTAAGCCGTATAATGCGCGCCCAACAGTTAACTGAACCGGAGAATCACTATGAGTCAGTCATCACGTCCCGCAGGCCGCGGAACAGACCAGGTGCGTCCTATTACAATCACCCGTCATTATACCAAACACGCCGAAGGCTCTGTGCTGGTGGAGTTCGGTGATACTAAAGTGTTATGTAATGCCTCCGTTGAAGAAGGCGTTCCGCGTTTCCTGAAAGGTCAGGGGCAGGGATGGATTACGGCGGAATACGGCATGTTGCCGAGAGCGACCAACTCGCGGAATGCGCGCGAAGCGGCTCGTGGTAAGCAAACCGGTCGTACCATGGAAATTCAGCGTCTGATCGCCCGTTCATTACGTGCTGCGGTTGATCTGAAAAAGCTGGGCGAATTTACTATCACACTGGATTGTGATGTTATCCAGGCGGATGGCGGTACACGTACTGCGGCAATCAGCGGCGCATGTGTTGCGCTGACAGACGCACTTAATCAGATGGTAGAGAAAGGTCAGCTGAAAGCCAGCCCCCTGAAATCAATGGTTGCTGCGGTTTCCGTGGGAATTGTGGATGGTGAGCCGCGCTGCGACCTGGAATATGTCGAAGATTCCGCCGCTGAAACAGATATGAATGTCGTTATGATTGATGACGGACGAATGATTGAAGTCCAGGGAACGGCAGAAGGTGAACCGTTCAGTCATGATGAATTGCTGGCTTTACTGGCACTTGCCAGAGGCGGGCTGGATACTATTTTCGCCGCCCAGAAGGCGGCATTAGAAAATTAATCAGAAGGCGACGCGATAGTCGCCTTTTTTATACCTGTCATTTACCGGATAAAACCAGAAACCAGAGTCAGGAGATATCGATGAAAGCTTATCAGCGCGAATTTATTGAACTTGCAATAAAAAAAACAGGTACTGAAATTTGGTGAGTTTACGCTGAAGTCCGGCCGGAAAAGTCCCTATTTTTTTAATGCCGGGTTATTTAATACCGGGCGGGATTTAGCACTGCTCGGGCGTTTTTATGCATCGGCACTATGTGACAGTGGCGTACAGTATGATGTGGTGTTCGGACCCGCGTATAAAGGGATCCCGATAGCAACCACTACCGCCGTTGCACTGGCGGAGCATCATAATATTGATACGCCTTACTGCTTTAACCGCAAAGAAGCCAAAGATCACGGAGAAGGCGGAACACTGGTCGGCAGTCCGCTGAGCGGGCGTATTATGGTTGTGGATGATGTGATAACAGCCGGAACGGCAATCCGTGAATCAATGGAAATCATCAGACAAAATAATGCCTCTCTCGCAGGTGTTATGCTGAGCCTGGATCGCCAGGAAAAAGGGCAGGGTGAATTATCTGCGGTTCAGGAAGTGGAGAGGGATTACGGGTGTCAGGTGTTCTCGATTATTACACTGAATGACCTGGTCAGCTTCCTGGCTGAAGATCCACAGATGAGTGAGCACCTGTGTGCGGTCCGTGCTTATCGTGAACAATACGGAATTCAGGTCTGACGCTGATTTTGAACAAAAAAAAGCCCTCGCCCAATATATCGGGCGGGGTGAGTAGTCTAACTAAAAACGGGACTGTCACCAGCGGGTCTGAGCACGGGAATATGAATAACTCCCGGTTTTCTGCCGGTGTTACTGTAACTGCGCGAGAAGCAACGGCCAACGGACATCAAATTCCTGTGTCGGACGATACTTAAATTCTGAGCGTACAAAACGCGATAGCATACCTTCGCAGAAAGCGAGTAACTGGGATGCCAGCAGGCTTTCGTCATAAGTAAAACCACCGCCGTCACGGATCCGCTTTTCTTTTAAAACCTGACGCAGCTGAACTTCAATACGCTCATATAGCTGATTAATACGGCTTTGCAGTTTATCCTGCTCAAACATCAGTGCATGACCGGTCATGATTCGGGTCAGTCCCGGGTTTTTTTCTGAAAACCCCAGGATAAGCATCAGAATGAGTTTTATCCGTAAAATCGTCTCTTTTTCATCCTGAAGGATAAGGTTTATCCGCGAAATCAGTGAATCTTCGATAAAGACAATCAGGCTGTCGAACATTTTTGTTTTGCTGGAAAAATGTCGGTAGAGCGCAGCCTCTGAGACGCCGACACTGGCAGCAAGCTTCGCGGTTGTTATCCGCTGGCTGCCGTCGCCGGACTCGAGCATCAGCGCAAGCGCCTGCAGGATTTCCTCACGCCTGTTCTTCTTTTTTTGTATTTTCTGCCATATCAGATAACACCCCTGCTTTAATGCAAAAACAAACCTGTCATCTGATAACCACATCTTTACTCAGCGTGGTTATCAGAAAAGCACCGGTAATCACGGCGTTATTAGTATTATTGACGACCTGAATGGCCGAATCCGCCGTCACCGCGTTCGCTTTCAGTGAACTCACTGACAATATTGAATTCGGCCTGAACAACAGGAACGATAATCATCTGTGCAATACGTTCACCCGGTTCAATGATAAAAGCGTTGTCACCCCGGTTCCAGACAGACACCATCAGCTGTCCCTGATAGTCAGAATCAATGAGTCCGACCAGGTTGCCCAGTACAACACCATGCTTGTGACCAAGACCTGAACGCGGCAGAACCATTGCAGCCAGTGACGGGTCTGCAATATGTACTGCTAAGCCGGTTGGTAACAGCAGTGTCTGGCCTGGAAGTAACTCAGTTGCGGTATCCAGGCAAGCGCGTAAATCCAGCCCGGCAGAGCCCGGAGTGGCATATGCCGGTAACGGAAATTCCCCGCCGATGCGCGGGTCAAGGATCTTAATGTCGATTTTTTTCGTCATAGTGTTTTAGTATTTCGTCCAGTAAGTGGTGGCTGAGTTCTGATTTGCTCATGTTCGGTAAGCTTATATCGCCGGTGTGCCAGTATAAGTGAAGGGCATTGTTATCACTGTTAAAACCTTGGTTTTCAACAGAAACATCGTTGGCACAAATCATATCGAGTTGTTTTTTTTGCCAACTTGCCGCGTGCGTATTCTTCCACATTTTGGGTTTCAGCTGCAAACCCAATCACAAACGGACGATTTTTGGTCAGTGCACCGACACCGGCAATCACATCAGGGTTTTTCACCATGGTAAAGGTTATTTCGTCACCCTGCTTTTTAATTTTTTCACCGGAAACCACTTTGGCGCGATAGTCAGCAACAGCAGCACATCCGATAAAAATATGATGATCGGGTGCGGCGAGCTGTGCGGCATCATTCATTTCACATGCGCTGACAACATCAATACGTTTAACACCCGGCGGTGTCGGTAATGTGACAGGACCTGTAATCAGGGTGACATCGGCACCGCGGGCGGCGGCAGACCGCGCAATAGCAAATCCCATTTTACCGGAGCTGTGATTACTGATGAAGCGGACAGGGTCAAGGGCTTCGCGTGTGGGTCCTGCTGTGATCGCAAGACGGATACCGGCCATATCCTGTTTTTGCTGAAAATGGCGTTCTGCCAAAGCCACAATCTCTGACGGGTCCAGCATACGTCCCGGACCGACATCACCACAAGCCTGGCTGCCGCTGTCCGGTCCCCAGACAGCAAAACCAAGCTGTTCAAGGTGTGCCAGATTTTCTTGTGTGGTTTGCGCGTTATACATCTGCTGATTCATGGCCGGTGAAACGGCAATAGTGGCATCAGACGCCAGACAGATAGTTGTAACGAGGTCATTTGCCATACCGGCACTCAGGCGGGCGATTAAATCCGCAGTGGCGGGAGCCAGAATAATAAGGTCAGCCCATTTTCCGAGTTCGATGTGTCCCATTGCCGCTTCCGCCGCAGGGTCAAGAACGCTTTCCGCCACCGGAAAACCGGAAACGGCCTGAAGTGTTAAAGGGGTAATAAACGCGGTTGCCGCAGGGGTCATAGTGACATGGACAATAGCGCCCCGGTCACGGAGACGACGGACAATCTCAGGTGTTTTATAGGCCGCGATACCACCGCTGATGCCCAGAACAATCTGTTTTCCTGTCAGTGCAGACATTGTGTTTTATCCGGTTATTATTTGGAGATGCGCGATTTTACCACAACCTCAGCGTATAGGTAGAGTGCTGTTTATTTATCCAGGTAAATAAACTTTTTTCTTCGGCGCAGCTCGCAAAAATAACGGTTTTTTTGCGCAGGTATGCAGGAAACCGCCATACTTTTCTCTGTCAAAACCGGAAAAAGACAGGTGGTGAGGAGATGGATAACCCGATTGTAAACGTGGATTTAATGCCGAGAGAAAAGTTGATCGCCTATGGCGCTTCTGTACTGAGTGATTCAGAGTTACTGGCTATTTTTTTACGGACAGGTAATCGTGAACTGCCGGTAAGGCAGTTCGCTGAGTATTTATTAGGTGTATTTGGTTCATTACACCGGCTGCTGACGGCCGGTTACGATGAGTTTAAGCCCCTCAATGGTATCGGGGACAGCAAATACTGTCAGATGCAGGCCATTGTTGAGTTGTCACGGCGTTTTTTCAGCAGCCAGTTTCAGGAGATGGCGTTTCTCAACAGCGCCTGTTCTGTCAAAGCGTATCTGCATCAGCTGATTATGTGGCAGGAGAGGGAGGTGTTCGTTGTGTTGTTTCTGAATAATCAAAATCAGCTGATTCGTTATGAGGAAATGTTTTCCGGAACGGTAAACTGTGTGGAGGTTCATCCCAGGGAAATTTTGCGTGTTGCACTCAAAGTGAATGCAGTCTCTGTTATACTGGCGCATAATCACCCTTCCGGTAATGAGAAACCCAGCCGGGCTGACCTTCTGCTGACAAAAAAAATTGCGCAGGTGTGTGAGCTGGTGGGGATTGGCGTGTTGGATCACCTGGTTGTCGGGAAATTCAATACGTTTTCATTTGCGGAACATGGGTTGATCTGATCAGTTTTTTTTCGCAGAAACACGCGATCTTTACTGTTCGGGTCTTGAGCGTTTGCGCCGGAAAGCGTATACTACGCCACCTTTGAGGATCTTGGGTTTGGCGAGAAGAGCCTATCTCAGCAAATTTTTGCTGGTTGACAGAGCACTTTCCCGGCGAGTCAAAAGTACGCTGAGATAGGCTCCTAAGCCTGACGAGGCAGCCTCACCCAATACAAAGCTCGAGCTGATTAGATTTTTGGAGAATAGACATGTCCCGAGTCTGCCAAGTTACTGGCAAGCGTCCGATGAGTGGTAACAACCGCTCACACGCATTAAATGCGACCAAACGTCGTTTTCTGCCGAACCTGCACTCTCACCGTTTCTGGGTTGAGTCTGAGAAGCGTTTCGTGACTCTGCGTGTATCTGCTAAAGGTATGCGTATCATTGACAAGAAGGGTATTGAGACAGTGTTAACTGACTTACGTACCCGCGGTGAGAAGTACTAAGGAGCTGAAAAATGGCTAAAGGTATTCGCGAGAAAATTAAACTGGTTTCTTCTGAAGGTACAGGTCATTTCTATACCACTACGAAGAACAAACGTACAATGCCTGAGAAACTGGAACTGAAGAAATTCGATCCTGTTGTTCGCAAGCATGTTCTGTACAAAGAAGCAAAAATTAAGTAAGTTTTGCTTTCTGATTGAAAAAACCCAGCTCCGGCTGGGTTTTTTATTATCTTCAGCAAGTTGATGTCATTTAATGACGGGTTGTGTTGATATAATCCGGATTATTTTGCTTGTGTACCCTTATTCATTCAAGTTGCAGGTTCGTTGGCCGCACTCAGCCAGCCGGGTCACATACTGATGTATGCTCCCCGTCTATCTTCCCTTGCCGCCTGCCTGCATCTTGAATGACGTTGGGTGTATACCCTTATTCATTCAAGCTGCAGGTTCGTTGGCCGCATCCTGAATGACGTTGGGTATAGTTGTTTTTTTTTGGCAAAAAAGATTTTCTCAGCACAGATAATGTTCATCACCTTAAAAAGAGAACTAACCTGAATGGATAAACATCCTTTTGCTATCCTGCATACTGAGTCATCCTGCGGCTGGGGTGGGCAGGAAATACGTATCCTGACTGAGTCACAGGGCATGATCCGGCGGGGATACCGTGTTGTTATTGTATGCTGCCCGGATTCGGAAATATTACGTCAGGCTCCGCGCTACGGGGTGGAGACGGTTCCGTTACCTATTTATAAAAAGCGCTGGACTGCGCTACAGTCGATGCGTCACTGGCTGAAACGACACGGGCGGGAGTTCGGCGTTATTAATACACACAGCTCAACCGACACCTGGCTTGTCGCTGCTGCCTGTGCAACGCTGACGGGAATGCCGCCTGTTGTCCGTACCCGCCATGTATCCACTCAGGTATCGACGTCTTTTATCACGCGCTGGTTATATTTGCGGGCCTGTCGCCATATTGTTACCACGGGTGAAAAATTGCGTCAGCATTTACATGCTCACAATGGTTATCCGCTGTCGCACATGACATCCGTTCCCACCGGGATTGATACGGAACAGTTTTTTCCGCAGGATAAACACATTGCCCGCCGGCAACTGGGGCTCCCGGACAAACGCACGATCGGTATTGTTGCCACGATGCGTACATGGAAAGGACATAAATATTTGCTGGAAAGCTGGAAAACATTGCACACAGAATATCCTGACTGGCAGATACTTTTTGTCGGGGACGGACCACAGCGTAAAAATCTGGTGCCAATGACAGAATCCCTGAATTTATCAGAGTCAGTGATTTTTTTAGGAAACCGTGATGATGTGCCGCTATGTCTCAATGCAATGGATATTTTTGTCTTGCCGTCATTCGGTAATGAGGGCGTCCCGCAGGGGATAATGCAGGCAATGTTGTGTGAGTTACCTGTTATTTCCACAACCGTCGGCGCGATCACAGAGGCTGTCATTGATAATGAAACCGGGTTTATTGTTGAACCCCGTAATGTTGAGCAACTGACAGATAAATTGCGTCAATTGATAAACGATGATGCGCTGAGAATAAAAATGAGTCAGGCAGCATTATGTCATGCAGAAAGAAACTTTAATATAAACAATATGCTGGATAAAATGGAGTCAATATTAAAGGAATAGGATTTATCTTATCAGAAGCGTAATATTCATCCTGTTTATCAAAGACTGCGGCTGATTTTAATAATAATATGATATTTATACTGTACCGAATATAAATTCAGGGTTGTTAATTAATAAGGATGTCATAGAGGATGGTAATGTATTGATTTTAATGTATTTTATCATTTATTGCTATTTCGGTCCGGCGTTTATCAGTAATTGCCTGATTTATAATAACCATAACGACCGGTGCAAGGTTAAATATTTGAAAAGATTAACCCGCGCAGAGGGTTTGATGATATCTTACAAGAAGATATATACATTACCGGAAATACCGGAAAAACACATCCGACATGTTAGTCATTCTCATTTATAGTGATATTGGCTATATGACAGGCTGAGGTAAGGTAAGCGGAAATATGAAGATCGGTTTTATCGATGTGACGGTAACTATGTCATACGGCGGGATACAGACGGCTGTATGGGAATTAGCAAAGGTACTGTCTGATGAAGGTCACGAGGTCCATATTTTTGGCGGAGAGGGTGATATCCGGCCTGAGCTTGGCGGACGTCCGGTGACAGTTCATACTTTTCCTTATATACCCCGTAAGCGGGTGCTGAATATCGGCAGTCGTTTTCAGAAAATAACGGAACGTTATTCCTTTGCCCGTCACGCCCGTCATCAGGTTCAGAAAGAGAACTTTGACTGGATTATCCTGACCAAACCATTTGATTTTTTCTGGCCCCGCCTTTTACCAAAAGACACAAAAACAAAATTTTGTTTTATGAGCGGCGGCACCAGTTTTTTCCGCGGAGACCGCAAACTCAGCCAACGGCTGGATGCATGGGTGGCGTGCAGTCATTTTAATGCCTGGCAGATTCAGCATCATTACAAACAATTCCCGTCCGTCATTTATAACGGGGTGGATACCACCCGGTTTAAGCCGATGGAAACAACGGTGCGCCAGACGCTCGGTATTCATGATGATACCTTTTTGGTGGCATTTGCCGGTCGGTTAGTGGGCTGGAAAGGTGTCCGTTATGCGGTGGATGCCATCGCATTATTAAAAAATGATAATATAAAGCTGCTGGTTATTGGTGCGGGTGATGATTTACCGGCACTACAGCGACGGGCAGCAGAAAAAGGTGTTCAGGATTGCGTTATTTTTCACCCGCCGGTGAGCCATGATGAATTACCGGCATGGTATGCTGCTGCTGATGCAGGCGTGTTTCCGAGTATCGGAGATGAAGCATTCGGGATTACCATTGCAGAAGCGATGGCGTGTGGCAAGCCAGTGATTGGCAGTTATATCGGCGGAATTCCGGAAGTTATCGGCAATGAAGAACAAAGTGGTTTGCTTGTTCCGCCGGGAAGTGCACAGGCCATTGCAGATGCGGTTAACCATTTGCATATGTTGCCTGACAGAGGGAGAAAAATGGGAGAGAATGCGCGTTTACGCATTGTCGGGCGTTATACCTGGCAACATTCAGCCCGCAGACTTCTCAGGGTATTAACTGCAAATGATGAAAAACGAAGCTGAGCATAATGAAGATTGCTTACATTGATCCTTATCCTGTACCGGATTACCGTGTCGCATCATTGCAAATTGTCCAGATGATTGATGCGATGGCGCGCCGGGGATGCTCCGTTGAAATGGTATCGCCTCAGTCGTCCGTATCCGCAGACAGTATTCTGGGACGCGCTATTGATGCGCGCGTCAGGTTCACCGGACTGAAAAATATCCGGAAAACCTGGTTTTTCCCGTTTAACAGTCAGAAAGTATTTAATTATCAGGTTTCTGCATGGCTGAAAAAAAATCCGGTGGATGCCGTGTTTACGCGTAACCTGAAAATGGCGCATTATCTGCTGAATAAGCATCCGGGTATTCCCTGCTTTTTTGAAAGCCATGAGGTTTTTTCTCAGTCATTCAGGGAATCTCACAACCTTTCCTGCATTAAAAATCAGCGGAAACTGGCAAAATTACTAAAAACAGAATCCGTTGTTTATCGTGATGCGTCTGCGGTATTTGTAAAAACAGCACTGATAAAAATAGATGCGCTGGCACTTTATAAGACAGATACACCGGTTTATGTTACCTCGAATGGTGTGGATTTACTGGCCGCCGGTTCGGTAACGGGCACGGTAAATTCAAAACAGACCGGCTCAAAAACTAATTTATTATATCTGGGAAGCCTTCATCCCTGGAAAGGACTGCCGACAATTATTCATGCGTTACCTGCGCTGGAGAATGTCACACTGAGTGTCGCGGGCGGAAAATCCGAACAGATAGCAGAGCTGAAAGCCCTGGCTGAAACCTTAGAGGTTTCGGATCGCATCTGTTTTATGGGATATGTTGAGCCGGTGAACCGGTTTCAGGTTATTGCTGATGCGGATATCTGTGTGTTACCGCTGACTGACAGCAGTATGGGAGGGCGATATACTTCTCCGCTTAAATTATTTGAATATATGGCAATGAGAAAACCGGTTGTTATCTCTGATTTACCGTCCATCCGCAGTATCACCGGGGATGATTTAGTTAATTTTGCCAAAAGCGGGGATGCAGCCAGTTTTGCCGGTGTTATCCGCCGGATTATTGATGATCCCGCCAGTGCGGCACATAAAACGGATTGCGCATTTTCGTTTATTCTTGATAAATTTAACTGGGATAAATGTGCGGATGAAACACTTAATCTGATCCGTAACTCACTGTCAGCAAAATAAAATCCCTCAGAATATATTTTAAATCAATGTATTAAACCTGATTCCCGGAGTGCGTATGCCTGAATTACCAGAGGTCGAAACCAGCCGTCGCGGTATTGAGCCGCACCTTGTCGGTAACACCGTGCGTTATGTCGAGGTCAGAAACAGACGTCTGCGCTGGCCGGTGTCAGAGCAGATCGAGCGCCTGAGTGACCGGCCTGTCCTCAGCGTACAGCGCAGAGCAAAATACCTGCTGATTGAGCTGCCGGAAGGGTGGATTATCATCCATCTGGGAATGTCGGGCAGTTTACGGATACTGTTGGAAGAGACGCCGGAAGAGAAACACGACCATGTGGATATGGTGATGGGTGACGGCAAAATTTTGCGTTATACCGATCCGCGCCGTTTTGGTGCCTGGCTGTGGGCTGATGATTTGGCAACCTGCTCAGTACTCGCACACCTCGGACCAGAGCCGCTGACGGATGAATTTAATGCGCAATATCTGTTTGAGAAATCCCGTAAACGGAATACGCCGGTCAAAGGCTGGCTGATGGATAATAAAATTGTGGTCGGTGTCGGTAATATCTATGCGAATGAATCTCTGTTTATTGCGCGGATCCACCCGTTACGGGCAGCGAAAGATCTGACCGAAGCAGAAACAGAGCGCCTGGTGGCAACCATCAAACAGGTATTGACGGAGTCAATAAAACAGGGCGGAACCACGCTGAAGGACTTTTTACAGTCAGACGGAAAGCCAGGTTATTTTGCACAGGAATTATTTGTCTACGGAAAGCAGGGCGAATGTTGCCCGAATTGCGGCAAACCGATTGAAGTGGTGAAAGTCGGGCAGCGGAGCACGTTTTTCTGCCCCGCCTGTCAGCATTGATCAGCTTTTTCCCAGTTTTTTCAGCATTGCCTGCGCAACCGGTTCAGGCAAAAATGTAGACACATCACCATCATGCAGTGCCACATCTTTGATTAACGATGAGGAAACAAACGATAAATTCTGTGACGGCAGCAGAAACACACTCTCCAGCTCACTGGCAAAATGGCGGTTCATATTCGCGAGCTGCCACTCATATTCAAAATCCGCAACAGAACGAACGCCCCGGATAAGGACATTAGCATTTTGTTTTTTCGCGAAATTCGCCATCAGTTCGGAAAAACCGACAACTTCCACATTCGGAATATGGGTACAGACTTTCTGTGCCAGCGCGACCCGCTCATCAAGGGTAAACATCGGGTTTTTACGGCTGCTGTCAGCGATAGCCAGCAGGATATGATCAAACATTTTTGCAGCGCGTTCAAGAATATCGATATGGCCGCAGGTGATTGGATCAAAGGTGCCGGGATAAATTGCGCGTGTTTTCATGATGCGGACTCATCTTTTTTGCCCATTGACCACAAGGCTGCGTATTTATTAAAGGTATATTGTGCGTTAACAAAAGCCAGTATAACGCCTTGTTTACCATCGAGAAAACCGGCTCTTAACAGCCAGGTTTTACAGAATGCACCGCCGGTATGTGTCAGAACAGAGAAAAATGAACAGCGCTTACCGGCCTGATAACGGGACTGCGCCCAGTCTCCTGCGTAACGCAACTGTTTTTGCTGAAACTCAATTAAATCGCGGCAGGTCAGGTGCAATGCATCCCCTTTAAGAGTGATGATATTTGCTCCCTGCGTATTCACGGATTCATGAACTGTATTGTCGTTGTACTGATATTGATTCCGTGGATAAAGCCGCAGGACATGATCCGGATACCAGCCGCTGTGTTTCATAAAACGCCCGAGAAACAAATTGCGCCGGGCAAAACGGTAAACCGTATTCAGTTGCGGCGCACTCAGAGCCTGTTCAATCGATTGTTTTAATTCCGGAGTGATCCGTTCGTCGGTGTCCAGCATCAGAATATAGTCGCCGGTGGCATATTGTTGTGCAAGCTGACGCTGACGCCCGAAACCCGGCCAGTCCCGGTTTTCATATACCAGAGCCCCGGACTCGCGGGCAATTTCCACGGTATTATCCTGACTGCCGGAATCCAGAACGATAATTTCATCCGCCAGACCTTGTACAGAAATCAGGCAGTCACGGATAACATCAGCATTGTTCTTACTGATCATCACGACAGAAAGGCGTTTTATCTCCGGCATCAGTGCCCCCGTTGTGGCAGATACGGGCTGAGTAGTTGCAGCAGACGGTGAAGTGCGCCCTGATTTTCATGGAGAACTTCAGCCGCATGGCGACCGCAGTACAGGCGATAATCTTCATCATCCAGCAGATTACTGACGGCGTCACTGAGACTTTTTTCATCCGTGACGGTGATCAGTGCATCGGCCTGCTGTAGCTTGCTGCAAATATTATTAAAATTAAAGGTATGCGGTCCCATCAATACAGGGAGTGCATGTGCTGCGGCTTCCAGCGGATTATGTCCGCCGCGCTCAACCAGGCTGCCGCCGACAAACGCAATATCTGCCAGTCCGTACAGAAGCATCAGTTCACCCATGCTGTCGCCGACGACCACCTGTGTTTCCGGTGTCGGGATGGTGTTATTACTGCGCATGACATAGGTTAACCCGGCTTTTTCTGTCAGTTCCCGGGCTTTTGCAAACCGTTCAGGATGGCGGGGAACAAGGATGAGTAACAGATTAGGGTAGCGGGCGAGCAGTGTTTTGTGGGTGTTCAGAATAATATCTTCTTCGCCTTCGTGGGTGCTGGTTGCTATCCAGACCGGACGGCGGGCAGCCCACTGACGGCGCAATGCCACCGCTTTTGCGGCCAGTTCAGGTGTGACGGAGATATCAAATTTCAGGCTGCCGGTAACGTGTAACTGCTGACGGCGCAGTCCCAGTGCAATAAAGCGATCGCCATCTTCCTGATTTTGGGCGGCGACCAGGGTTATCCGGTTTAAAATGGTTTTGACAAAATTGGCGACTTTCTGATACCCGGCGGCTGATCGCGCTGAGAGACGGGCATTCGCAATAACCAGCGGGATTTTACGCCGGTGCAGCTGCGTTATCATATTCGGCCACAGCTCGGTTTCCATGACAATCACCAGACACGGCTGAACAGTATTAAGAAACCGTTTCATGGAGCCGGGTAAGTCATAAGGCAGATAGACGTGAAAAACATCATCACTCAGTGCGGATAACACACGCTCTGAGCCGGTTGGTGTCATGGTGGTAACGGTGATGGGCAAGGTAGGATAGTGGTGGCGCAATGCACGGACAAGAGGAACGGCCGCGAGGGTTTCACCCACAGAAACCGAGTGCAGAACAATGCCGCCGACACCGGTTTTCCCTTTACAGAAACCATAACGTTCAGCCCAGCGCTTGCGGTAGGCAGGAGAACGGCGGCTGCGCCACAACAGGCGTAACCAGATAAGAGGTTGAATGAGGTAAAGTAATACCTGGTATACGCGCAGTAACATTTTATCAGTTTCGCAGATAAGATTGCGGTAATAATAGCATAAAACTAACACGAATAGCGCATTAAAAAGCATAAACCCGGTGTGGGTAATAGCAGGTTTACCGCTATCCGGCACAACACTCTGTGATGATCTGTTAATACTCCGGACATTGATTTATGGTACGCTGTTGCTCTGATTTTTACAGATAACTTCCCTGATTTTTGCCAGATAATGAATGGAATGCCTATGCAAACAGCATCTGCCCCGGTACAGCGTATTTTAGTGATAAAGCTTCGTCATCACGGCGATACCCTGCTGATAACACCTGTAATTAATACTTTGAACGCTAATTACCCGGATGCTGAGGTCGATGTCCTGCTGTATAAAGAAACCGCGCCTATGCTGAGTTGCCATCCCGGGGTCAGTCATATTTTCGGGATGGATCGGCAGTGGCGTAAAGAAGGATTAAAGCGGCGTATCGGGCACGAATGGCGCTTGCTTAAATCATTGCGGCAGCGGCAGTATGACATTGTGATTAATCTGGCCGATCAGTGGTACAGCGCTATTGTTACCCGGTTTACCGGCGCCCGGATTCGGGTGGGGCTGGACTTATGGAAACGGCAAAATATTCTCTGGAAAAAATGCTATACCCTGCTGGCGGATACGTCTCAGGAAGAATCCATGCATACGGTTGAGCAGAATCTGAACGGATTAACCCCGCTGAATCTGCCGGTAACGGATAACTCTGTCACCATGGCATATTCTGAGGCTGACCGGCAGCAGACAGAAAACCTGTTGCAGCGCAAACATATCAGCGGCAATTATATTGTGGTTCAGCCGACATCCCGCTGGTTTTATAAGTGCTGGGAAGAAGACAAAATGAGTGAGGTGATTCAGGCGCTGGCAGATGACGGGCATCAGATTGTGCTCAGCAGCGGTCCTGATCCCCGCGAGTTACAGATGGTGGAGGCTATCCTTGCACCTTGTGCTCAGGCAGTGGCGGAAGGGAAAATTGTGTCGGTTGCCGGTGAACTGGCGCTGCCGCAGCTTGCGGCACTGATTGATCGGGCAAAACTGTATATTGGTGTGGATTCGGTCCCGATGCACATGGCTGCCGCACTGAAAACGCCGATGGTGGCACTGTTTGGTCCGACAAAACTAATTTTCTGGTCCCCCTGGCAGGCAACCGGCAGAATAATCAAAGCCTCGGATTACGGCGACCAGCCGGACCCGGATGATGTTGATACCCGGGCCGATGACCGTTATCTGGGTGCAATACCTGCGGACGTGGTGATTGCGGCAGCACGGAGTTACTTATGAAAGATCTGCGTTTAGCGATTGTCCGCCAGAAATACCGTCCTGACGGCGGCGCGGAACGGTTTGTTTCCCGCGCACTGGAAGCATTGGATACGCAAAACCTGGAGCTGAATGTGATCACCCGCTCCTGGCAGGGTGCTGCGGCTCCCGGCTGGCATATCCATGTGGTGAATCCGGTAAAATGGGGGCGTATCAGTCGTGAACGCGGGTTTGCCAATGCCGCCCGCGCCTGTTGGCAGGCAGAAAAATTTGATATTGTTCAGAGCCATGAGCGCATCGCCGGGTGTGATATTTATCGTGCGGGTGATGGTGTTCATCGCCGCTGGCTGTTACAGCGGGCGCGCGTTTTACCGGGCTGGCGGGCTAAATTATTGTTTGCTTCACCGTATCACCGTTATGTGATGAAAGCAGAGCAGGCGATGTATCATGATGCGCATTTTAAGCAGGTGATTTGTAACTCTGAGATGGTGAAAAAAGAAGTAATGGAAGACTTTGGTCTTTCTGAATCACAGATTACGGTTATCTATAATGCAATTGATTCAACCAAATTTTATCCGGCGACAGAAGAAGAACGTCTGCGGTTGCGCCGGGAACAAGGTATTCCGGCGCAGGCAAAATGCCTGATTTATGTCGGTTCCGGGTTTGAGCGAAAGGGACTGGCGGCAGCGATAAAAGTGGTCAGCCGTAATAATGATACCCGGTTGCTGGTCGCCGGGCAGGATAAAGATGAAAAAGCATACCGTCAGTTGGCGTCGTCACTGGGCTGCGCGGATCGTATCCATTTTCTCGGTATGCAGAAACAGACATTACCGCTCTATCAGATGTGTGACGGATTACTGCTCCCGACACTGTATGATCCGTTTCCGAATGTGGTTCTGGAAGCGATGGCCTGCGGATTGCCGGTGATCACCAGTACAACCTGCGGCGGCGCTGAATTTATTACCCAAGGCGAAGAGGGATTTGTCTGTGATGCCCTTGATATTGACGGATTGACTGATGCCGTTGCACAACTGCCCTGTAATCATCTGAATAATGAGATGTCTGAACATGCCCGGCAGCGGATTTTACCGCATACGCCGGCGGCACTGTCACAGCAACTGATCTCTCTCTACGGACGCGTACTGTCAACATGAAACAGCATATCTTATTTATTATTGACGGATTACCCGGCGGCGGTGCGGAGAGAGTCGTGTTGCGACTGAGTCAGGGGTTAGTGCAGACGGGCTATGATGTCACACTGCTGGCACTGAGTGCTGTGCGGGACTATGACATTCCGGACGGGGTTGATTATCAGGTTTGTGAAGAGACTTATCGCGGGTTGTTCCGGCGTCAGACAGAAATAAAACGGCGCGCGGGTAAAATGGATACCTTGTTATCCGCCCTGTTTGCCCGTAAAGGCATTCCGGCGCTGGTGGTATCGAATTTACATAAAACCGACCGTATTGTAGTGCAGTCCCGCGCACTTGCCGGGCTGAATGTCTGGTTTTGCCTGCACGGAATGTATTCTGCAAGTTATCTGGGAAATAAAACCGGTCTGCGCCGGATGCTGAAGCAGGCTAAAATCCGCAAAGTGTATGACGGGCGCAATATTATCGGCGTATCCGATGCGGTCTGCCGTGATGTGTGTGACACGGTCGGTGTAAAACCCGCGAAGTGTGTGACTATCTATAACCCGTTTGATGTGGCAGATATTCAGCAGCAGGCTTCGGCAGAAAACCCGTATCAGGGACAGGATTATATGATCCATCTGGGGCGTTTTCATGAAGTGAAACGCCAGGACAGGCTGCTGGCTGCATTCGCTCTGGCTGATTTACCGTGTAAATTACTGCTCGCGGGGCAGGGCAGCTCGGCTGCCACACAGGCACTGGAAATGCAGGTGACCGGTCTCGGGCTGGAAAACAGAGTTGAATTTATTGGTTTTCAGACAAACCCGATGCCGCTTATCCGTGGTGCAAAAGCGGTGTTATTAAGCTCTGATAACGAAGGGTTACCGACCGTACTGATTGAGGCATTAATGTGTGGTACGCCGGTTGTCAGTACACATTGCCCCGGTGGTATCAGTGAAATTATGGTAGGTGGGCTGGAAAAATACCTGTCTGCGCTGACTCCTGAGAGCCTTGCCGAAAAAATTCGCCTGGTGTATGAATCTCCGCCGGTTATCACGCCGGCGATGTATCAGAAATTTGAGCAGCAGACGATAATTCAGCAGTACTGTCATTTAATTCAGCCCGTCCCCGGGAAAAACGCGTGAGGAACACAACCATGACGAAGCCCGCATTTATCATCACCCTGGATACAGAAGGGGATAATCTCTGGGAGTCCGGTCCGGTCATTACCACACAGAACACGCGTTTTCTGCCACGATTTCAGGCATTGTGTGAAAAATTCGCGTTTAAACCCGTCTGGCTGACTAACTATGAAATGGCGACAGATGATGCGTATATTGAATTTGCACAGGATGTGATTGCGCGGCAGGTCGGGGAAATCGGCATGCATCTGCACGCATGGAACAGCCCGCCGCTGAAAGCACTGACCTCGGACGACGATCGTTTCCAGCCGTACCTGATTGAATTTTCTGACGATGTGATGAAAGAAAAAATCAATGTCATGACATCCCTGCTGGAAGATAAACTTCAGACTAAAATGGTCAGCCACCGTTCGGGGCGCTGGGCATTCAATGAAAAATATGCACAGTTGCTGGCAGAGTTTGGTTATCTCGCGGATTGCTCTGTTACCCCCGGCGTGAACTGGGCGTATACATCAGGCGCACCGGCACCGCTTGGCAAAGGCGGCACAAATTACCTGAATTTCCGGGCTGATGCGTATTTTATGGATCTCAATGATATCAGCCGTGCGGGTGATTCCGCACTGTTACAGGTGCCGATGAGCATTCAGAACCGCCATTCGCCGCTGATGAACAATCTGAAACAGTTTTATGACGGATTGCGTGGTAAAAAACGCTCGCCATCCGTTAATTGGTTAAGACCAAAAGGCGGTAATCTGCTTCAGATGCAACAGGTGGTTGATACCTGTCTGGCACAGGGACATGACCATATTGAATTTATGCTGCATTCGTCAGAATTTATGCCGGGCGGCAGCCCGACATTCAGGGATGAAGCCGCGATTGATGCGCTGTATGACGACCTGGAACAGCTCTTTGCCTATATTGCCCTACGGGCAGAAGGCATGACACTGGCGGAGTTTTATCAGCGGAAACTGACACAGCGCACTGCGT
Source organism: Morganella psychrotolerans (assembly GCF_001676155.1). GTDB lineage: Bacteria > Pseudomonadota > Gammaproteobacteria > Enterobacterales > Enterobacteriaceae > Morganella > Morganella psychrotolerans. The sequence goes on from NZ_LZEW01000031.1 coordinate 106,065, forward strand.
CTTAACGCATACCGTGTGCTGTCATGGCGGCAAGAACATCATCTGCCGTCACTGATACCAAATCACCATCCGGTGAAGTCAGGGCAAACTGACCTTTGCCGTAGCCGCCGATAAGCCCCGGGTCTGTCGGACCGTACAGGGTAATATTGGGTTTATCCAGTGCGGCGGTCAGGTGGCTCAGCCCGGTATCAACCGAAATCACGCCTTCAGCCTCGGCAATCTCAGCGGCAACCTCAGCCAGTGATAATTTAGGCAGCACATGTACATGCGGAAAACCGTCAGCCAGGCGCAGTGCGCGCTCCTGCTCATGCGGCGCACCCCACGGCAGGCGGATATGCAGACCGCTGTCTGTCAGTTGTGAAAACAGTGCCCGCCAGTGAGATTCCGGCCAGTGTTTGGCATCACGGGTGGTGGCATGCAGACAAACAAGATATGGCGTGGTATCTGTCCCGGTTGTGCTGTTATTCAGAAAATGGGTGGCAATTGAATAATCACCCTGACTGTCCGGTTTTTCATAACCCAGGCTCAAGGCAAAAAGCTGGCGGATGCGCTCAACAGCATGTTGCTGTTTACTGACGGCGTGTTTTACATCATAAAAAAAAACTGGCAAGCGGCTCGCGGATACTGTGCCGGTCATAGCCGTGTTTACGACCATCTGCTAATCGGGTCACCAGCAGCGCACTTTTGATAAGCCCCTGGGCATCAATAACCGCATCATAAGCGCGGGAGCGCACAGTTTCTCTGAACTGACGGCGCTCCTGACGGATATCACTGCGAAACCAGTGTTTCCGCCAGCGGCGGATAGCAACAGGAATAACGCGATCAACTGCCGGGTGCCAGCCCGGGATTTGTGCAAACCCTTCTTCTGCAACCCAGTCAAATATGATACCGGGAATTGCCAGCGCGGCATCGGTCAGTGCGGGCAATGTATGCAGCACATCGCCCATGGATGAGGTTTTGACAATTAACACACGGCGCATGGCGGAGTGCTCTTGAGTAAATCATCGAGTTCTGCCAGAACACGTTCAGGCTGAATATCGACCAGGCTCTGATGGTATCCCTCGTGAGCATCGCCTTTGCGGACTTTGTGATAGCCGGTGATAAGGCGGATAACGCGGGCTTTTTCTGACAGCGGCGGCGTAAAATCCGGGCTGCTCGGACCATATAAGGCGACCAGAGGGCGATCAAGTGCTGCTGCCACATGCATCAGACCGGAATCATTAGAGATAACAGCGTGGCAACCTGCGATCAGGTTAACCGCTTGTTCCAGCGAGGTTTTCCCTGCGAGATTCAGGCAGTTATCGCGTTGCTCATCACTGAGCCCGGCAAGAATATCTTCCCCGGCAGCGTGATCTTTCTCTGAACCGAACAGGATGATTTGAAAATCACGCTCATCAATGAGTTTTTTGGCTAATTCACCGTAGTGATAATGCGGCCAGCGTTTGGCCGGACCGAATTCTGCACCGGGACAAAACCCGACAACCGGGCGGTGATCGCCGATATTAAATGCCGCCATACTTTCAGCGATATCTTCATCACGCACCGCCAGCTTCGGCCATAACAGCGGCTGCGGGATAGCCCCGGCATCCGGTACATCTGCCTTGTCGTACGCGAGCGCGACATAACGCTGAACCATCAGCGGGAAAGCGGGTTTATCAAGTTTCCGGTGATCGTTAAGCAGCCCGTAACGCATTTCACCCAGCCAGCCGGTGCGTACCGGAATGTTTGCAAAAAACGGCACCAGGGCTGATTTGAATGAGTTTGGCAGCACATAAGCACGATCATACTTATTATCACGCAGGGCATGACCAAGACGCCAGCGCTCACCAAGGGCAAATGCGCCGTGGCCCAGCGGCATGGCGATTGCCTCATCCACTTCCGGCATTTTCTCCAGCAGCGGACGGCACCAGGCGGGCGCCATTACATCTATCGTTGCCTGCGGGTAACGTATTTTCAGGGTACGGTAAAGGCTTTGTGACATCATCATGTCACCGACCCACGATGGCCCGATCACCAGAATTTTCATGTGTGTTTACTTAATTTCCCTGATTTAACCAAATCATGTATTCGTGAACACCTTCGGCAACGGTTTTAAATTTGCCGGGATAGCCCGCCGCGCGCAGGTTGGTTAAATCAGCCTGCGTATATGCCTGGTAACGGCCTTTGAGTTTTTCCGGGAATTCAATGTAATCAAGTGTGCACTGACGATTACTGTGGAAACCGGTTACGGCATCAGCGACAGCCTGAAAAGATTCTGCACGACCGGTACCGCAGTTAAAAATTCCGGATTTGGCATTTTTCCAGAACCACAGATTAACAGCGGCAACATCACCCACATAGATGAAATCGCGCAGGAAATTTTCGCTTCCTGAGAATAATTTCGGGTTTTCGCCATCTGAAATCTGGTTATTAAGATGGAAAGCGACGCTTGCCATGCTGCCTTTATGACCTTCACGCGGACCATAAACATTAAAATAGCGGAACCCGCAGATCTGTGACTCTGCATCCGGCAGAACATCGCGGACATGTTGGTCAAACAGGAACTTTGAATAACCATATACATTTAATGGTTTTTCATACTGACGCTCTTCAATAAAGTTATCGCTGCGCCCGCCGTAGGTTGCGGCAGAAGAGGCATACAGGAACGGAATGCGGCGATCCATGCAATAATCCAGCAGCTCTTTGGAGTATTGATAGTTGTTATCCATCATATACTTACCATCCCACACGGTTGTGGAAGAGCATGCGCCTTCATGGAAAACAGCCTCGATATCTCCGAAATCATCCCCGGCAATAATACCGGCAATAAAATCTTCTTTATCAATATAATCGGTGATATCGAGATCAACCAGATTCACAAATTTTGTGCCGTCTTTCAGGTTATCCACCACTAAAATATCAGTGTAACCGTCATCGTTAAGTGCTTTTACAATATTGCTGCCGATAAATCCGGCACCGCCGGTGACAATAATCATCACGCATTCCTCTGTTCGGGTTCATTTAAGAAAATGAAAAAATCGCTGATCCCATAATAGCATTGAAGCGCGGGAGACGTGGATGAAAAATTATATCCGCACCGCAATGCGGGTATACACATTAAATTCAGCTTAAAAAAAACCGCCGCTAAAAGCCGCAATCCGGCACAGTGTTACAAATTCAGGTATTATTCAGCGCCTTTACTCTATTTTTCGGGAACGATTCCGCTTGTGAAAATAAGCCGGTCAAAATAAGCCAATGAAAAAAATCTGCCTGTTATTAACCGCCCTTCTGATAGCCGTTCTGTTTTATACGGATGCAAATCAGGGCGCCGCACACAGTATAAAAACGGCGTTATTTACCCTTTTATTTTTGCTGACCTGCGGATTGCTGACCCGGTACAGAGCCGGACAGATAGTCGCCGGAATACTGGTGCTGTTTTTCTGTGCGGTTCAGGGAATGCGGATTTTTTTATGGCAGGAGTATCAGTCTGCGTTCAGTGAAGCACTGGCAGAAACGTTTCTGGCAACCACGACGGATGAAGCGCAGGCAATGTCATTGATGTACTGGCCGTATCTGCTGGTATTTCTGTTTATCACACTACTGTTTTATCTGCTCTGCCGCGAAATAGGTCGCTGTTTTTCTGCCCGGACACTGCGCTGTGCAGGGGGGATCTTCTTCGTGTATCTGGTTGTCAGCGGGTCACTTTATTATTTTAACGGCAAATCCCGCTCGGATGATTTTGTCTGGGGAGAAACCCTGACCAAACACACCCCGTTTTATGATCTGGGGGAATTCTTCCGTGTGCAGCACATGCAGAAAATGATCGATGAAGTGAAAACGTACCAGCCCGATTTTCATTATGATGTCGTAAATGATGAGATTGAAAACTATGTCCTGGTGATAGGAGAATCGGTGCGCCGCAGCGATCTCAGTTTATACGGACGGGCGGAGAACACGACACCGCGGGCAGTCGCGCAGCAAAAAAATATGCTGGTGTTTAATCAGGCGGTATCCCCTGCGCCGGTGACGATTTTATCCGTCCCGGTGTCTGTCTCTAATATTCCGCTCGGACAAACCGGACATTTTTCTGATTATGCAGACAATATTCTGACCCTGGCACAATCCGCCGGACTGAAAACACACTGGTACAGCAACCAGGGTGTCGGCGGGCTGGGTTACGGGCTGATTGCGGCTATCTCTTTCCGGGCGCAATTCTCGCGCTGGAATGACAGTATGGTGGATGACCGGACGTTGCTGCCGGATCTTGATGCCGCATTGAAACAACCGGGGCGTAAACTGATTGTTCTGCATATTTACGGCAGCCATTCACCCGCCTGTAAGCGGGTGGAAGACAAAATTGTTATCCCGTTCACCGGAGAGCAGGAAGAAGATTGCTACCTTAATTCTGTCTACTATACAGATGAATTGCTGGGCGAAATCACTTCCCGTCTGGCGGACAGCCGTTCATCCATGCTGTATTTTTCTGATCACGGTATGATCCGTAAAACCAGTGGCAGCGGGGAAACTGAGTATGCCCACGGGATAGCCGTGCCGGTTAAAGCCGCCTTTGATATCCCTATGTACATCTGGTACAGCGAAAAACTGACCGGTCACTATCCACGCGGTGAAAAAATAAATACACTTTACTCAGGCAGCTCAGATTACTGGCTTATCAGCGACTGGCTGGGATTGCGCCAGCACGATAAACAGCGGTGTGCTTCCCCGTTATCTGACTGTTATCAGCTGCCACAGGATATTCAGGTGATGGACGGCAACAAAGTTCTGCATAATTATAGTAGTCTGAAGCCTGAATAGACTATCCGTAACCATAATCCGCCAAACCGGCGGTATGGTTAATCTGTATTAAGAGAAAAATAATGAATCAACCGACTTTCTTTCGCCTGCCGTTACTGTTTGTTCTGAGTTATCTGCTGATAATGATGGGTAATCTGATCATCAATATTTATCCGCAGGTCAGTGATAACGGGACGACAATATCACTGTGGAATTATTTATCCCCTGTACTCGGGCACCATTTTATTCAGATGACCGGGCAATTTGCACTGGTTTCCTTATTTTTATATCACACGCGGATAACGCTGCTGAACCGGAAATCAGTCCTTGGCATTATCGGGCTGGCGATTTTTCTTTATGCCATAAACTATGCTCTCGCCATGCTGAAAATGACAGTAATACGGTCTGTTCTTCAGGATTATAGTCCGGATAAATTTGATTTTTCACTGCTTATAAAATTGGTAAGCTTGGCCGATTTATTGATTTATCTGGTGTCATTCTTAGTGTTGTATCTGGCGGTTCGTCTGGCGGCTGACCGCTATATTAAGAACACACAGCCGTTCCTGCTGACCGCAGAAACATCACCGGTAATTTATGGCGTATTATTCAGCACAGGTATGATGTACCTGATGTGGTTAATTTCACTGTGTGCATTTTCGATGATAGCAGGCGACCTTCCGGGGATCAGTCCGAAAATGCTGACACAAAGTGCGCTGAGTGTCGCGATTAACCTGGTTATTTCCGGCGGCGTTATTTTCCTGTGTGTCCGCAAAATCTTCCCTGTAAAAGAGAGTGGGTTACGGGTTCGTGAGCTGACTATCTCTGTTATTACCACCGTAATATTAAGTATTGTGTTAATGATTGCGATCGCTGCAATATTTATATTCATTATGATGGGTGATAATTTTTATCTGAGCGCGGTCAAGCTGGAAAACGGATTTATCGGATGTGCTGTGGTATCGGCTGTGTTTATATTGTGGCTCAGCCGGAAAATTATTCGTTTCGTATTCCGGATCTGACAAATAATATACCCAATGTCATTCAGGATGAAGCCAACGAACCTGTAGTTTGAATGAATAAGGGTATAAACGGATAAATTAAAGGATGCGATAATGAAGGATTCAGCACCGGCGGACGGGGTATCATTTTTCCGTCTGCCATGTGTCTTTACGATAACCTGGATGATTGCCGGGGCTATCTGGATTTACCAGATCCTGCCGGCCATCTTCAGTAATGCATATTATGTTTTACCTGTACTTCAGTTAGAGACCTATTCTGAATGGGTTGTTTACGGCCCGCTTCTGTTTATATTCACCTCTTTTCTGTTTTATCACCGTCATCTTTGCCGGACTGACAGCCGTTCACTGATCCTTGTGGCGGGCATGGCAGTTATCTGGTTTATTATTCTTAAACTTGCCGGTCTGGCGCAGCTTATGGTGATTTCAAACCTCGGTAAAGATCAGCCATATATGGCAGCACCGCCTGTACTGGCGATTTACGGGCTGTATATTTTAAAACTGTTGATTACTATGGTGGCACTCTGGCTTATTGCCACAGGAATGACCCGCTCCCGGATTAAAACCGGCGCGATATATAAAATAGCTCCCTATAACAATGGGATCGTCCATAATATCCTGCTGACATCCCTGACTGTTTATCTCTCTGCTCTGCTCCCGTTAATTCTTCTTTTCTTTTATGTCAGTCTTTTTGGCGGAGAAGCAATATTGCAGGAAATCATTATGTTATTTACGATTGGGCTGAGAAATATACTGCCTGATCTGCTGGTACTGGCGGGAATATTAGTCACGGCGCTGTATGGTGCATTCGGATACAGCGGAGAAAAACTACGCACCGGGCGGTTATTATTAACCGGCATAGCGGGTGGATTGATTGTTTTTCTTATGAGTAGCGGCGCAATATATGCGGTGCTGTCCTCTTCTTATATCCGGGATTACCGGGGACCGGACTCTGTGACTATTTTGCTCCGTATCGCCGGGTATGCATCAATGGTGATCGCCGCACTGATTATCCGTTATATAGTGAAACGGGTCTTCCGGGCGGATCAGGATGTATTACATGCCGAAAACAGCTGATGCTGTAAATTTGAATCACAGATAAATTATATCGGAAAGCCCGAGCTTACTATATCGGGCTTACTATATTGATGCTTTTGTTACCGCAGGCACAACAGTTGCAGCCGGTTTTTCAGCCGGAACGGTTTCCGGGTTAGCATCTGTTTCAGCTTTTGGTTTAGTTTCCGGCTCAGTGCCCGGTTTAGTCTCTGGTCTGGTTTCCGGCACAGTCGCAGGCTCCGGCTCTGCTGCCGGTAGTGCCAGCGGGATCTCAGACAGTACAGCTGCGGTTTTGTCGGTTAATTGTTGCTTCAGCGCCGCTTCGGTCAGAAGATTAATGTATGCGGTATAAAACTCCCCGCTCAGTACCGGCATCCCTTCACACTGTTCTGTCATCGGCGTCAGCCACGGTTTTTCAGGCTCAGCCGGTTTCTGTTTCTCTTTTCCGTTTTCTGCCGGTTTCACTGGTTTAACCGGCAGCGGTCTGACGGATGACGGTTTTCCTGCATGCGTCAGCATATAGCCCGGCGAAACCAATTCAATATCGGACGGCAGCGTCGGCACCAGCTTATGCAGCGCACGGACTGTCGACGGATGCGGATGCCCGATAGCAATCACTGAACCTTGTTTACGCGCCAGTGCAACCGCGCGGTTAAGCTGTTTGCGGGTTTCTTCCTCGGTCTGGACATTATCCAGAAACACCTGGCGGTGCAATACGCGTACCGGAGTACCTTGTGCCGCCAGCGTGGCTTTTGTACTGCCGATGGTCACACTGTCGAGGAAATAAAAACCGGAGCCGGAGAGGGATGTCATCACATGCTGCATGGCAGCGAGATCAGAAGTCATCGCGCTGCCCATATGGTTATTCATCCCGGTTGCATAGGGAACGCGGGCAATAGCGGCTTTAATGAGCTGATCAATTTCAGCGGCACTCATTGACGGGCGCAATGTATCCCGCTCCAGAGGCTGTTTACTGATGGGTGCCATCGGCATGTGGATAAGGATCTCGCGACCCTGACGATGGGCTTTCTCTGCCATCTCCCGACCAAAAGGGGAATTAGGCAGGATAGCGATTGAGACTTGCGGCGGCAGTTCCAGGATGCGGTTATCATCTTGTTTGCGGTAACCGAAATCATCAATGACAATCGCGAGTTGCGCCGCACCGGCAGAAACTGCTATCAGTGACGAGGTTATAAAAAGTAACGATGTCAGTAAGATACGTTTTGTTTTCTGCCGGTAAGTCACAGTGTGCTATCTCCCCAGCCAGGGCTGCGGATTAACCGTCCGTCCCTGGCGCCGGATTTCAAAATAGAGGCCCGGTCTTTCCTGACCCCCGCTGCTGCCCACCAGTGATACAGGCTGACCGGTTTTCACCTGGTCACCTACATTCACCAGTGCGCTCTGGTTATATCCGTAAAGGCTCATATCCCCTTTACCGTGCTCAACCACCACAACAAGACCATAGCCCTGGAGCCAGTCGGCAAGTAATACCCGTCCGTCGGCAACCGCTTTAACCTGTGTGCCTTCCGGCGCGCCGATCACCATACCTTTCCAGCTCAGCTCGCCGGAAATACGGTCACCAAAGCGATGGAGAACCGGACCACGTACCGGCCACATCGCCTGACCCGCCGGGCGACCCAAACCACCGGTACGTGACATCAGCGAGCGTTCGTCCTGAGTCGGGGTATAAGTGGAGCCTTTTTTCTTCGCCTGCGCCTGTTTTGCACGGACCTTCGCGGCTTCGCGGGCTTCGCGTTCAGCACGGGCTTTGGCTTCGCGCTCTGCTTTGGCTATTTTGTTGCGCAGCTGACTTTCGTTTTCCCGCATCACCAGCAAATCTTTCTGATCCGCTTTCAGGGAACTTTCTAATTTGGTGAGGGTCGATTTACGGGCGCTTTGTGCGGTATCGAGTTTTTTCTTTTCAGTCTGTTGCTTGCCGAGCAAATTACTCTGCTCAGCCCTTTTTTTCTGTTCTTCCCGACGCTGAGAGTGGAGCTGTCTGGTCGTCTCTTCCAGATCTGTAATCGTTTTTTCCCGCGCGGTACTTATATAGGTGTAATAGGCGAGGATGCGCTCTTCGCGCTGACCTTCATCACCTTTAAATATCAGCTCAATGCCCTGATGGCGACCCTGGCGGAATGCGGCATCCAGCTGTTTTGACAACAGCGCACGCTGCGTTTTCTGTTTTAAATCCAGTTGTTTGATGTCTGCTGCCAGTGTGGTGATTTCACCATCGAGTTTTTTCAGACCTTTTTGAGTGGAATACAGTTCACGACCGGCAACCGCGATATCACTCTCCTGCTTTTTAAGCTGGCCTAATAAATCTGTTCGTTTGCCTTGCTGCTCTTTGACGCTTTTTTCTTTTTCTGCAATATTGAGCTGTAAGTTTTTCAGCTCATTTTTACTGGCATCTGCGGATGTGGTATTGGCTGCAAAAACAGCAAAGGAGGCTGGTAACAGCAGGGCTGCCAGCAATATACGGATGCCGTGAATGACCCGGCGGGAATGTCTGCGGAACACGTTCTTATGCGCCAATTTATCCGACCTTGCCGTTGTGCCAAAGAAACGAACATATTTTATTGTATACCCAACGTCATTCAGAATGCAGTTTGAATAAATAAGGGTATACACCCAACGTCATTCAAGATGCAGGAAGGCGGCAAGGGAAGTCGGACGGGGAGCATAGGTAAACTATGTGACCCGGCTGGCTGAGTGCGGCCAACGAACCTGCAGTTTGAATGAATAAGGGTATAAACTGCAATTATTCCATGCTATTTAGGGCGTTACCAGCCCTGTTATCCCATATTTACACTTCGGCACAATCACCGGGGAGATATTTCCTGTGAATTTGTTGCGTTAGTTTTTTACCTTAACGGGAGATCAATGGTAAATTACAGGGTCTGTCCGTCGGGAAAATGTATTTTCGCGGCATGCGCCGCAAAATTAAGATGAAAACGGCAACATCCCGGGCAAGATTGGCTGTATTTGACCTGACACACAGGTATACTTCTGCCCTTTGATATTTGTTATTAACTAACGGGAGTTATTGTCCCCCATGCTGCAAGAAATTATGCCATTTGTTAGTAAGCACCCGATTATCGCCCTCGTGTGGGTTGCGTTACTGGTTGCTGTTATTTTACTGACCTTCAAAGGAATGTTTTCCAAAGTGAAAATCATTCCCCGCTCCACAGCTATCATACTGATTAATAAAGAAGAAGCGGTTGTTGTGGATACCCGTACCCGGGACGATTTCCGCCGTGGTCACATCATTGATGCGGTGAATCTGACTCCGTCAGAAATTAAAGACAATAATCTCGGCGAAGTGGAAAAACACAAAAGCCGTCCGGTTATTCTGGTTTCTGCCAATGGTATGGACCTGGGTAAACCGGCAGAAAGCATGATTAAAGCCGGGTTTGAACGTGTGTTTGTGCTGAAAGACGGCCTCTCCGGCTGGACCGGTGATAACTTACCGCTTTCCCGCAGTAAAAAGTAACCCGGCAAAGGACGTTTGAATTAACACCCTTTGTAACTCAAACTATTTATAAGGATATCAAAAGGTAACATTATGTCAGAACAACAAAACACAGAAATGTCTTTCAACATTCAGCGCGTCTATACCAAAGACATCTCTTTTGAAGCGCCGAATGCACCTGCAGTTTTCCAGCAGGACTGGCAGCCGGAAGTGAAAATGGATCTGGACACCGGTTCAACCAAACTGGCTGATGATGTCTATGAAATCGTTCTGCGTGTCACTGTAACTGCAACACTGGGCGAAGAAACCGCATTCCTGTGTGAAGTTCAGCAGGCCGGTATTTTCACCATCGGTGGTCTGGAAGGCACTCAGTTAGCACATTGCCTGGGCGCATATTGCCCGAATGTTCTGTTCCCGTATGCCCGTGAGTGCATCGCAGGCTTAGTTGGCCGTGGTACATTCCCGCAGCTGAACCTGGCGCCGGTTAACTTTGATGCCCTGTTTATGAGCTACCTGCAACAGCAGGAAGAGCAGCAGGCAGCCGCACCGCAGGGTGGCGAACAGGAAGCATAATGACAGACGCTTCTATGACTGTACTCGGTGCCGGTTCTTACGGCACCGCTTTAGCGATCACACTTGCCCGTAACGGGCATCGTGTGGTGTTATGGGGACATGACCCGGAGCATATCCGCCAGCTTGAGGCAGATCGCGCAAATCAGGCATTTCTTCCCGATGTTCCGTTCCCTGACACCCTCATTCCTGAAGCTTCCCTTGAAAAAGCACTCGCTGCCAGCCGCAATATCCTGCTGGTTGTGCCGAGCCATGTTTTCGGGGACGTACTCAAACGTGTAAAACCACTGCTGCGACCGGATGCCAGAATTATCTGGGCAACCAAAGGTCTGGAAGCGGAAACCGGGCGTCTGCTGGGTGAAGTGGTGCGTGAAGTGCTTGGCGATAAGATCCCGCTGGCGATGATCTCCGGCCCCTCTTTTGCCAAAGAACTGGCTGCCGGTTTACCGACCGCGATTGCCGTTGCCGCAACTGAACCGGCATTTGCCGATGAAGTTCAGCAGCTTTTCCACTGCGGAAAAAGTTTCCGTGTGTATAAAAACCCTGACTTTACCGGAATTCAGCTCGGCGGTGCCGTGAAAAACGTCATTGCGATTGGTGCAGGAATTTCGGACGGAATGGGCTTTGGTGCAAACGCGCGAACTGCACTTATCACCCGTGGTCTTGCTGAAATGACCCGCCTTGGCGTGGCATTAGGTGCAGATCCTTCTACCTTTATGGGTATGGCCGGTCTTGGTGACCTGGTGCTGACCTGTACTGACAACCAATCCCGTAACCGCCGCTTTGGCATGATGATGGGACAGGGCGTGAGTGTGGATGATGCACAGGCGCAAATTGGTCAGGTCGTGGAAGGTTACCGGAACACCAAAGAAGTCCGTGCGCTGGCAGAGCGTGCCGGTGTGGAAATGCCCATCACTGAGCAAATCTATCAGATACTCTATTGTAATAAAGATGTGCTCGAAGCTGCCCATGCACTGTTGGGACGTGCCACCAAAGAAGAAGGTGAGCGCTTTTAAGCCCGTTTTTTATCCGACGTTTGTGAGGTAATTATGTCCTACGAAGAACTGGAAGAAGTCTGGAGCCATATAAAGCAGGAAGCGCGGGATTTTGCTGATTGTGAGCCGATGCTGGCCAGTTTTTTCCATGCGACATTACTCAAGCATGAAAACCTGGGCAGTGCGCTCAGTTTCATGCTGGCCAATAAACTGGGGACGCCCACCATGCCGGCAATTTCTGTCCGGGAAGTGGTGGAAGACGCCTACAGCAATGACCCGCAAATGATAAAATCGGCCGCGCAGGATATTAAAGCCGTCTGTCTGCGTGACCCTGCGGTAGATAAATATTCCACGCCGCTGCTGTACCTGAAAGGCTTTCACGCATTGCAGTCTTACCGCATCGCCAACTGGCTGTGGAAGCAGAACCGCAAAGCGCTGGCGACTTATCTCCAGAACCAGGTGTCAGTAACATTCGGCGTGGATATACACCCTGCGGCACAAATTGGTCACGGCATTATGTTTGACCACGCCACCGGAATTGTGATCGGTGAAACGGCAGTGGTGGAAAATGATGTTTCTATTCTGCAATCCGTCACGCTCGGCGGAACCGGTAAAACCGGCGGCGATCGCCACCCGAAAGTCCGTGAAGGCGTGATGATTGGTGCAGGTGCCAAAATACTCGGCAATATTGAAATCGGGCGCGGCGCCAAAATTGGTGCGGGCTCAGTGGTATTACACCCTGTACCGCCGCACACCACAGTCGCGGGTGTGCCCGCAAAGATTGTCGGCAAACCGGGCTGTGAAAAACCCTCGCTGGATATGGATCAGCACTTTAACGGGTGTGAAGGGATTTAAACTATCGTGATTAAAAAGTCATTGAGTCATGGAGTAAACAGCCGTGGATTAAACACCCATGGACTGTGGAGCCTGTTTATTGTCGGGGGATATATTTCCCTGCTGTATGTTACAGGGGTCACCCGTTACAAAACGATTTTTTTTGCGCTGATCGCCGCAACGGCGCTCTGGCATATTATCCGGTACCGTAAAGCCTGCTTATCTCAGTTCAAAAACCCGATCTCACTCTGTATCGGGTTATTCACGCTGGTGATAATTTATGGTCTGCTGATTTCACCGGATTGGCGCGGCAGTCTTTCTGATATAAAAAACAGTCACTTCCGTGATGTATTGCTGATGTTTGCCCTGATCGTGCTGGTGTTGATGAAAACACCGCAGGAACAGGTGCTGAAGATGATCATCACTGCATTCACTGCCGGGTTACTGTTCGTCTGCCTGCGGGAGATATATCTGTATTATCTCGATTACCGTCAGGGGATTATGCCGTTTACCAACTATAACCACCGTGATGTTTCTGACGCGCTGATTATTTTCTTCCCGGTACTGATTGCGCACTGGCACCTGATGAATAAGCGCAGTGTATGGCAATGGGCGGGGCTGCTCACGCTGGGCGCACTGATGCTGTTTGTCTTGCTGGGAACCCTGGCACGGGGCGCATGGCTGGCGGTATTGATAATGTATTTCCTGGCATTCGGACTAAACCGTAATAAAGGCATGATTGTGGCAGCACTGCTGGTGCTGGCTCTGGGTGCAGTTGCGGTATCGCAGTATGGTTTAGGAAAAGATAATGGCTACCTGAATAAAAAGCTTATTCAGACTGACAGCAGTCATCGCTATGAAAACGGTACTCAGGGAACGGCATATGAGCTGGTAATGGAAAAACCCTTAAAAGGGCATGGTATAGGGCGGCAAATTTATAACCAGACCTATGATGCTGCCGCGATTCAGAACCCTGACTGGACATTCCGCACCTCTATCGGCTCACATAATATTTTTCTCACTTACTGGTTTGCCTGTGGTATTGCCGGGCTGCTGGGAATGATTTACCTGGTATTTACATTTTCCCTTTCGGGGGCGATTGCTGCCGACAGACGGGATAAATTACAGTTCCAGGTTATTATCACACTGGTCACGTCATTCCTTGGCTACATCGTCGTGCGCGGTAACTTTGAGAATGTGCATATCAGTGTGCTGGGTGTGCTGTTTGCGTTGCTGTTAATGGCAACCAGGATTGAAAAAAGAACATAGCCGGAAAGGCGATTTATTCAGATCAAAAAGGCGGTTTCATCACAGGATGAAACCGCCTTTTCATAGCGGGTAATTTTACGGGATATACCCAACGTCATTCAGGCTGCAGGAAGGCGGCAAGGGAAGATAGACGGGGAGCATACATTCGTATGTGACCTGACTGGCTGAGTGCAGCCAACGCATCTGCAGCCTGAATAAATAAGGGTATAGATTGTTAATCCCGCAGTAAGGCACCCGCATAATCCAGTTGCCGCCAGGCTTCAAATACAATCACTGCGACTGTATTGGATAAATTCATACTGCGACTATCCGCCAGCATGGGTACACGGATCTTTTGCTCAACCGGCATATTATCCAATACATAAGGTGGCAATCCACGCGTTTCCGGACCGAACAGCAGATAATCCCCCGCCTGATAGCTGACATTGCTGTGGCGCGGTGTTCCTTTGGTGGTCAGGGCAAACACCCGGTTCCCGGTGGGGGACTGTGCATTATCCGGGCTCAGCCCTTCACTTTCCAGGAACGCGGTATAATCATGATGATGTTTGATATCCGCAAATTCGCTGTAATCCAGCCCGGCACGGCGCAGGCGCTTATCATCCCAGGTAAACCCCAACGGGTGGATAAGGTGCAGCCGAAAGCCGGTGTTAGCACACAGACGGATAATGTTGCCGGTGTTCGGCGGTATTTCAGGTTCGAACAGGACGATGTTAAGCATGGTTTGTACTATTTTTTAAATTCGTGGCGAACAGTATTTGCTATTCCTTGTTCGAGAGAAACAGGAGCAATAAACCCGGTATCTGCAATAACGTCAGATTTAAATTGTGTACGAGCACAGAATTTCTTAATGCGAATACTGCTGACAGGAAATTCTTTACCCGTTACTTTTGCCAGAATATCAAAACAGTAACCACCCAGCAAACCGACGCTGTATGGAACATGGATATTCGATTTATGTTTATCCATCGCTTTGCAGATAATATCCGTCAAATCTTCCATATTGAAATCAGGTTTATCGACATAGTTAAAGACATGACGGCCTGAATTAAAGGTTGTGGCGAATTTTAAGAATGCTGCGATATTTTCCACATAAGCCATAGACTTCTGGTTTTTACCACCGCCAATCATCAGGAAACGTCCTGATGCGATCTGACGGAATAAATTATAAACATTACCCCGGTTATTTTCACCGAAGACAACAGTCGGGCGGATTGTCACTAATGCACGTTCGGCATCTTCAGCTTGCCAGGCGTCATACACATGCTCTGCGGCTAATTTTGATTTACCATAATCATTGAATGGCTCATATTGACCATCTTCCCCGGTCTCTTTTTCGACAAAGCCATAAACAGCAACAGACGAGGTAAAGATAATGTGTTTGATACCAAGCTGTGCCGCGACATCACAAACATGCTTTGCACCGTCAACATTCACATCATAGTAAAGACTGATTGGATGGACATTATCTTTATGTTTGGCTGCCAGGTTAATAATAACATCGGAACCTTTTAGCGGTTCAACCAGAGATTCTGGTTTTGTTATATCACCAAATTCCCAGTGATCAGAAAATGCTGAACTTTTCTCAATATCTACTATTTTAAATTGGATATTGTCTTTCTGCAATTGTGTGGACAGACGTGTACCGATAAAGCCTGAGCCGCCGATGATGGTTATCATAAATGCCTTCTATTTTCTTAATTTTTTATAAATAATATTCAGAATTGAAGTTGGTAAAAGTCGGGGGATACTGCGCATAGCAAAGATTAAAGTTGCTGAGAGTGGTGTGTCAATTTTTAATTTTATTTTTAGCTTAGCAAGTTGTAGCTCACTTTTTATATATTTTAATCCACGACGACGTGAAACCATTATAGTTCCGGCTCGTACATTAACTAATACATCCTGTAGGTTATGCGTTTTATAATCACTGGAAATCATTCTTATCCAGAGGTTGTAATCTTCCATATATAAATGATGCTGATATCCACCAACAGCCAGTACCGCACTTTTCTTAAATGCAACGGTGACATGATTGAAAGGATTACGTTTTTTTTGCTAGCTTCAGAATGTTATTATGTTCAATAGCAATATTACGCTGACCATTTGACTCAGTCATATCCTCATTAAATTCTTCTATATTTCCACCAAGTAGTGAAATATGGGGATTTTCTTGAAGGTAATTAATTTGTTTTTTAAATCGGTTAGGTAAACAGATATCATCCGTATCCATCCTAAAAATCCATTCATTTGAACAATGTTTAATTCCTTCATTTAATGCTTTACCTAGCCCTATATTTTCAGGTAAGTCTATAGTTTTGATTATATTCGGATATTCTTTTTCCCAGTTTTCAATGGTTAAGTTCAATTGGTCAGTTAAAGGCCCATCTTTAACAATAACAACTTCTGTTGGTTTTTCTGAGTTATTTATGATTCTATTTAAACTGTCATTAAGGAAAATTGCATTTTCTTTAAAATAAACAGATAGTAAAATAGAGAATTTCATTCAAGGGATCTCTGTAATCGTTTATTAAGGATAAAATATAATAGCCCAGATGATACTCTAAAAAATAACACCACCGGATATAGTGAGACTCTAGGTTTTTTTTAATATATATTTTTTTACTAAATAAGTAATCCAAGGTTTCTTTATCTTTGAAATTAAATTGTAAACCTAATTTTATTAAATAAAAAAAATGTTCTTTGCTGAAGATATTTAATCTCACTTGTGATTTTATTTGGAGCGCCACATGTATTTTTCTGTAAGAGGTCATAAAGAGCTAGCACTTTTATTTTACTTATTGTTAGTGCCGACTGAACTGTTACTGAATTATCCAAGTTGTAATTAAATAAGGTATGGTCTATATGTAGTATATGCTTTTTTGTTGTTAGAAATGAAAGTAATATAAAATAGATATCTTCCCCAAAACAGTAATCTTCAGGAAATAATATATTATTTCTTTTCAGGAAATCACTTTTGAAGCAGATAGAACAGATGTGCAATTTCAATTTACGAGTTAGAAATAAATGAAGAATTTCGATGTTGGTATATAATCGTATATTACTAGATTTATTTATAGTTCGGCTGTGGTTTATACTGTAGTTAAATAAATATGTATCACATTCTATGTTGTTTTTTTATTATTTCCTTATCCAGTATATGCAATATATCATCGTCAAAAGAGTCATCAGCATCTAAAAAATAAAATATATTTTCCTGAAGATGATTGTAGACCTAAGTTCCGGCTTGAAGATACCCCCTTATTTTCTTGATTTATATAATGAAATCCATTCTTTGATGAGAGGATATAATCCGTATTATCAATAGATCCGTCATTAATAATGATAAATTCTACATCATTTCTTTCAGATTGAGTTTTAGAAATAAAGGTTAAGATAGAATTCAAATAAGGTTCAGCATTAAAACACGGAATAATAATTGAATACGTGATCATTTTATCGCTCAAATATAGATTCATAAGGTGTTATACCTAACCCCTTTCCAAGAGATCTTTCTGATATTCTAATATCGTTCTCAAAGAGAACGAAAAGTATAAACATTATAAGTACCGTACTTTGGATATGATATTTTTTTGTTTTTATAAAAAAACAATGCAAATGGAATAATGATACAGAAGATAGGAGGTAGCCTGTTAAATATATGTATCTTGGCAGATAATATAATGGATAAAAGATATGATACGCTCAATATAAATATTATATTAGCTTTATGATCTTTCTTATTTATACTATAGATAATGAAAATTATAGGCAGTATCATTTTCAATATGACACCAAGGCCGGAACCTAATTGGGTTGGCGTATTAAATTTACTATAAATATAATTTTGATATTTTGTATTTTGTAGTATTTGCAAGTTATCAATTAACTGAAATATATCAATGTATGATATAAATATAAATAATATTAAAAATATTGGTAGGTATAAAGTTCGATTGCATCGTATGTAATTAAATATACAAAAAGGTAATAGAAGAAGTGTCGATGAGTGAAAAAGAGATGAAATATAAATCCAAAAAATGAAATAAACTATCTTCTTATTTATAAGAAAATGAACGGCATATAATGCAATACATACGGCTGTTATTTGACGTATTGCTGTCATGTTTTGAAAATATAAAACAAGAATATAAAAGGTAATAAATAATAGTTTATTATAATGACGAGCAGTTAAGTAAATAAATGATGTTGAAATAATGGAAAACAAGCTAATAAATACACTACTGCTGAGAGAAAAATAATTACAGATACGCAGCAAAAATAAAAACCCAGGCTCAAGGTATTCTTCAGTAGACTTAACATTATAATATATGTATTCGTAGCTATTGTAGTCAGTTCCAACATTATATCGGAATATTAATGCTGATATAACAAATATGAATGATATGAAGTAAAATATGCTTGAGGAGCATTTGTTGTTTGCTTTATCAGATAGATATGAAAATAATGAACCCGAGAATAGCACTGAATTATAAACAATATAAGTAAAAAAACATATTATATCTCAAAACTTGATTTTTTAGGAAATAAATTATGGAGTTCGTTATTTATTGCATTTTTCATGTTTTCAAATTGATCTACAACAGCGCTATCATTGATGCATATACATTTTAATTTTTTTATTATGCATATATTTAATAACATGATTAATATTATTGCTATTTGGGGAGAGTGTTATGCTGGATTTATGGACGCATTTAGGGTAGAAATCACCTGAAGCTAATTGCCAATCTCTAAAAATATACTGATTTATATCGGTTATTTTCCTGAATTTGTTTATACTCGTATTATGTATTAATTCTTCTTCTTTACTATATATCTCGATGAATGTTTTTCTTAAAAAAGGCTGAGGTATATGAAAATTTTTAAATCCTGTAAATTTAGCCCATGGTAATAGTAGTATATTATTTAGGTTATATCGGCCATACTTTATATTGAAAACCTTTGTTATATGTTTTTTGTAAAAATTCTTTTTTTCAAAATATTTACAAATAATATCTAGATTATTAGCCAGGTATTTTGCGTAGTCACCATCTGGTGTTATGACATTAGATATAAAAGTGTCACATGGGGTTTCATTAACAAAATAAAAATCAGGAGAGATTTTATTGATCAAAAAAGTATCATCATTAAAATAAACGAATTTTTCAGATAGACCTTGTATTTTGGCTAAGTTTATTTCAATGACATGAGAACTAAATGTAGGTAAGTATTCCTCAGGAATATAATCATGGTGATTAACAATATTTAGTTTTGAGTTATTGATATTTAGCCAATCAGGAACGTGCCCGTATGTAATAAAATGGATCTTATTTACCCATGGCGCATTTTTTTTCAATACCTCGAAACCAATATTTTAAGTTGTCCCAATCTCTAAATCGAGGGTCATTTTTTTATATTACCGTGATTCCTGCTTTTATTAAATTCACTTAGCCATTTAGGGTCTGTAGGATCTACCCAAGGAATTACAAAATCAATATTATTCATGTGAATTATTATATTCTTTATCAAAAATAAATTTTACTATGCCATGCTGATATGGATCACTTGGGGGAATCAAATAATTATTTCCATAAAGCATGACTAGGTAATTATGTACATTACGTGGACAAGGTAATGTAATACCTTCAAATGTAATTTCATCCAGTGGAAAGATTAATTTTTTTTGGAAAATTATAGGGTGTCAATCCCATATCTAAACTATAATCAATATAATCAGATTCTTTTTTTATTTACTTTGCAGGCGAATTTATAATTAAATAGATCTATTTTTTTCCTACTTAATAATAAATTAAATAGTGTTCGCACTATTTTTTTTTGTAGTTGATATATTATTGAATCTATTTAAGTAATATATTTTATATGAATAATGAATTATTCTTCTGTGAAGTGAATATTGTTTTGCATTATCCATAGGGAATATATCTATATAGAGACCAGAGTGTGATCTTCTATCATAGTTATAATAAATTCCATTTTGGTCAGTCCAATCAATACATGTATTGTTTAATCTAAGTTTGCAAGGTACTGGTTGGTAGGAATAATATTGGTCTGTTTCTACAGTTTGTAAAAAAATATTTATCCTGATCCAAGTGATCGTTTGCAATTGCTATAAACCGATTATAATTTTCACGGGTCATGCAGATATCAATATCTTCGTCCCATGGAATAAATTTACCATTTCGCTTTGCTCCAAGTAATGTACCTGAATCTATCCAAAATTGAATATTATTTAATTGGCATATTTCTTTAATATGCCTTAATGCATCAATTAATTTTAATTGAGCATCTCTCAACGTTGATAGTTCATTTAGCATAGGAGTATCTCTTGTGAAGAAACAAAAAAAATTGATACACGAAGTATTAAAGTTATAGTATCTATCAATATAATGGAGTAAATGATATTTTGTATTGAAAGTATATTTAGTAAAATTAAAATAAAAATAGACAGGATATATACTATAGAGCTAAAGATAACAGTATAGTTAGCAATATGAGGTTTATTTATTATAGAGAATGCAGAATAACCATATAAAATAGATACTATATTAATAGGAACTAATATAAGAAAATAATTAAATATATGATATGCTGAATAATATTTTTCCCCAAAAATAAAGGGTATTATGATATGACTATAGTTATATATTATAGTGCAAATTATTATAGCGGGTATTGTTAGGGTTAGCGCTATAAGAAAAAGAAGATTGGCATTTTTTTGTTCTGGCCATATACGGATAAATGGCACTTGTTATTGGGGACATTAGCCCTATGCCTGCATTATATAATCGCTCTGCCGCACCGTACAGAGCGCTAGAGTTTACACCAAGATATATTCCAATAAGAAAGCCGTTTAATGTTGTTGATAAACTTACTGAAATTCTTGACAAAAAGAAACCTATGTTTTGTCGGAAAATTATTAGTGTATATTTATGTCTCAATTTACCAAATTTGAATTTTTCTGACCGTATATTTTTTTATATAATAGTAAGTTGCTATGAAATTACTAAAAGCAGTTGCCATTAATACGCTATTTATTGATTTATATATACTTATAAATGTAAACAACATAATAAAATATGATAATTTACTAATGGAAACATAAATAGTAATGTATTTTATTTTTTCTATTCCTACGAAAAACCATTGGCATTGAAAACCTAATGATATCATTACTAAGAAGATAAAGAGTATATTACTGAGCGAGAAATTAATGGTGTTAAAGAATAAAAAGAATATATATAGAGCAGCAATGCTTATAATTAAAAGTATAAACTTCAAAAAGAATATGCTGCTTAAATATGAATTTATTATCTTAGTACTATTTTTATGTAGGGAAATATAGTACGGAGATGATAATCCAAATCCGAAATCAGTTAGAATACTAGCTATATTATATATAGCTATTGAGATCACTAATAATCCAAAAGATGTTATATCTAATGTACGGGTAAGATATGGAATAGTGATAAGAGGTAGAATTATATCTAATAGTTTTATAAAGCCTAATGAAGTAGCATTTTTTTACTAATGAATGGTTTAGTATTTTTTTTTATCATAATGCTTTTATTGTTAATGCAAGCTTACTAATATCATTATAATTATCTATATTATCCATTTCTCCGGCGAAATAAGATGAAACCTCATGAGTTTTCATATTTAATTCTTTTATTATGGACATGGGGATGTTATCCCAATAGAGTTTGGCATTATTTAAACTAACATCATCATTAAACTGAGATAGGGCATCTAATATTTTTGTCGATTCTGATTTTTTCCAGTATGAAACACCGAGCAATGATGGTGCAGTTGGCTCTTTGATTTCTATTCTGTCAATGAACCCTTTTTCATTTAAGATTGGGATCCACTCACTTTCTGGTGTTGTCCGTTTGACTGTATAATAGAGGCTTGAGTCACTTTTAATAAATATATTCTTGAGAAGTACAACATCGGCATCAATGACGATTGTATCGCTAAGATAATTAGTTATCTTACAAAATGAGTATATGTTGTTGTATTTTTCGTAGTGCTCATTGTGTATCAGAGTGCAACTGTATTTTTCTTCCAGGTACTTGAATTGATGAGCAAGGTGACCTGTGACAATGACAATCTCATTAATACCAAATTCTAATAAGTATTGAATTGTTCTTTCAATATTTGGTATTCCGCCAATAGGTAATAAGGCTTTATGCGTTGTTTTTGTTATATCACCAAAGCGAGAACCAAGACCCGCAGCTAAAATTATTGCATTCATTTTACTAAAACTTCCTTTGATTGTAGATTCGTAATTAATGCACCTGCGATTATTACAGCTGAGAGTAACAGTAACAGCGGGGACAGCTCATACCCAAGGAGTGGCCCAAGAAGTATTGCCCATGCAGAATAACTAATGTTAAGCCCCATTGCTTTTATCGGGCCGAGTTCACCAATGGCTCTATAGTAAAACAAGTATGAGAGAGCGCCAAAGATTGCAATTACCAGCATAGTTAATATTAATGAGTTATTTACTATAATGTCGGTAACAGTAGCTATCTCTGATCTGAAGAATAAAAGGATAGCAAAAAAAATAAATAATTGATGATGTCAACTGTCTTAGAAAAAGAGCAATCTCGTAACTTAAATTATTTTTCAGAGCGTATGAGCAAATTGTACTTTCTAAGCCCCAGCCGACTGCACAGCCTAGTGAAAAGAGGAAACCGAGTAAAGATATATGATTGAAGCTATCTAAATTCAAACCTATATATGCGGTTGTGATGATAACGAGTAATAACCCAAGAAAATTAACAAAAGTTGTTTTTACCCTCAAAAATATATAGGCAAATAAACAACCCAGAGCTGGATATATGGTTGAAACAGTAGCCGCAATTGATGCGCTGCTATAATAGATGCCTAAAATATAGCAACTCATACCTATGGGACCACCACTGAGTGCTGCCAGGCAAATGATATAACTATCTTTTTGTTTTAGTGAGTTAACTAGTTTTTTTCGTTTTTCCTGAAAGGAGTATATAAGAGAACAACCAAAATGAAGAAAAGAGGTCATGAAGAAAGGCAATGCAGATAGAAAAAAGAATAGTGTATTTTAGTGTATCAACTGAGGATATATTATAATCAACCAGTATCGTGTCTAATGCCCAGAGAACACCGGATGCCAAACCAATAAAGATAGATTTATTAATTAGTTGCATATTTTTCCTTATGGATTTCTATCTGTGCTTTGCATTTTTGATATCGATCTACGCCATAACTACCAAATAAATTTTCATTTTTTTCTTTTATCAATGTCCATATAGACCATAAATAATTTTGGCATATTTTATAAATTAAGATTTTTTCTTTTATGTTATCTAACTCTGAGATTGAGTTATTTAAATAGTAATTTAAAAAAAATATTTTCATCATCATCAGATAAATGAGATTCTTCACAGAGTGCAGCAATATCCCATGAACTATCGTTCATTCCTGAGTATTCCCAGTCAATTAAATAATAGCTATTTTCATTATATATAAAATTTTCCGGAACGGGATCATTATGGCAAGGCGACAGATGAATACCCAGTTGATTGAGTCTTTTTTCTAATTTTAGAAAATAGGATTCTGTTTCATTAAAATTAGGGTAGTTAATTTCATCCCGATTAAGATTACTTAGATATCTATTATATTCTTCAAAAACATTGAATGTGTTTTTAAAGATTATATCTGATTGGTGAAGAGACTGAAGTAATAATGCAGCATTCTCTAAATTTATTTTTTTTATTAATTATTTTAGGTGTCAGAGTAATCGCGTTATCAACGTATTCAGTTATTTTGATACCACTATCAACATTATAGTAATATAGCTTTGGATTGATACCAAGTGCTGTTGCTAACTGGCAGTTATTTTTTTTCGTTTCCACGGTTAATTAATATATTTGTATTTTCACCAGGGAGGCGAACAACTGTTTTTGTATTTTTTGGTTTCACAGTAGTAGTTTGTATTTGTCATTCCACCGATTTTTTTCTATTTTCAATGGGTGTTCAGATATTGCTTTAATAACTACTTCAGTGATTATGTTATGGATATCATCTGCCATAGATAAAGACCAGCCACTATATTAAATTTTAAAATAGCTACCGCACTGGGTTACGGCTCCCAGAGTGCGCTATTGCGAGTTTATCTTACTGATATTATTGAATAATCTAGTCAGTAAGTGATATGTTGCTTTGTAACACTCTGATTTTTTGATAGTTATTACGAATGATGCGACGTTATTCATCAGTAGTGTTTATATTTGCTGCCAAAGGCTAGTCGGATTCCGTAGCCAGGTCAAGCATCATAACACTCGTTCTTCTTTCATTAAACGCACTTTATCCGGTTTAAAGTAATAATGTTTTTCATTAATACTGTTTTTTTTTATGGTGGTAGATAAAAAAACGTTATTTTCATTTAAGACTATGGATTATTGCTTTTTCTAATCGGCACGTGAGCGTTCACAGTGAAAACGTTTTTGTTGAATATAGTCAGGATATTGTTACTTAGGAAAGCACCACCGGAACAGAGGTTCCGGTGGTGCTGTTTTCTTCTGCATTTTTTTTGATGTGTCTCAGCGCGGGTGTAACGGCAGCCAGATTTCCAGCCGAAGACCGCCCAGCGGGCTGTCATTGGCAATTACTTTGCCGTTGTGCTGGCTGATGGCGGTGCTGACTATCGCCAGTCCCAGTCCGGTTCCGCCGGATTCTCGGTCGCGGGCTTCGTCGGTGCGGTAGAATGGACGGAAGATATGTTCGCGATCTTCCGGGCTGACGCCCGGACCGTCGTCATCGACCACAATGCTAATTCCCTGAGTATCTGCGCTGAATGCGACCTGAATGCGCTGATTTGAGTAACGCAGTGCATTGCGGACAATATTTTCAAAGGCGCTGCCGAGTGCGGACGGATTACAGTAAATTGTCCACGGACCAGGCGGTGAGGTTATCTCCAGCGTTTTATGGCGCTGCTCAGCCTCAAACTTCGCGTCATCAAGAATATCATCCCATAACTCATTGGCTTTAATGTTCTGGCGAAGCAGCTCGTTTTTGTGCTGACTGCGGGAGAGCACCAGTAAATCGTTTATCATGCCGTCCAGGCGCTGTGTTTCGGTTTCAATGCGCTCAAGCTCTTTGTTCTCACCGTGCCGGCGGCGCAGTAATGCGGTCGCGAGTTGCAGACGGGTGAGTGGGGTGCGCAGCTCATGGGAGATATCCGATATCAGCCGTTGCTGTGCATTCACCATGCGCTCCAGAGCACTTATCATCTGGTTAAAGCTGTTACCGGCGGCAAGAAATTCCTGCGGACCGGATTCCAGTTCCGGATGCTGGCGCAGATTGCCTTTGGCTACATCATCTGCCGCATTTTTCAGTTTACGTGCCGGTTTTGCCAGGCTCCAGGCGAGCCAGAGCAGTAATGGCGAGCTGATAAGCATGGTGGCGGCAAGTAACAGGAACGGGCGATCAATCAGGAAATTGATAAAATCAGACTGTGCGGTATTTGCCGGACGAATAAGATAGAGCTGATAGCGGTCTTCGCCGTCACGGACTTCAAACGGGCCGAGAAGCTCAATGCGCCCGTAGCGTTTCTTTTTCGGGTTGTCGGTGTTGTCTGACTGCCCCATAAAGTTGCGGATAACCTGGGAGTCATTACGGATAGGCCCGATGATGCGCCCCTCTGTGGTGACAATAATCAGGCGTTTGTCCGGCGGGGTCCATTTTACCAGCGCGCGGGTCAGTCGCCGCCACCAGAGCAGGTCATTCGCAGGATCCTGAGCGAGATCAGATTCAATATGCTGTTGCAGCATCATTCCCTGACGGTACTCTGCCTCCTGAAGAGGCATGAGTTGCCGGGAATCGAGTTTCGGCACCATCAGCACCAGTAAGAGCACCAGTGCGAGGGTGAACCAGAAAATCGCGAAAATCCTCGCAGTCAGGCTGCTTATCATGTTGCCGATACCATCAGATAGCCGCGTCCGCGTAAGGTTTTAAACCACGGCAGCCCGTCGGTGCGCTCCGGTAATTTACGGCGCAGGTTGGAGATGTGCATGTCAATTGCGCGGTCAAACGGGGTCAGGCGCTTGCCCAGTACTTCCTGGCTGAGGTGTTCACGGCTGACAACCTGTCCCAGATGCTGTGCGAGCAGATAGAGCAGGGTGAACTCGGTACCGGTCAGGTCGAGCACTTCATCAGCAAAGCTTGCTTCCTGGCGTCCCGGGTTGAGTTGCAGTTTATCAACCATGACAACAGATGAGTTGCTGCCGGTATCATTCTGCTGTTGTTCACTCCAGTTGGAGCGGCGCAGGATTGCGCGGATACGGGCGACAAGCTCCCGGTCGTTAAACGGTTTCGGCAGATAGTCATCTGCGCCCAGTTCAAGCCCCAGAACGCGGTCTAAATCACTGCCGCGTGCGGTCAGCATAATCACCGGCGTCTGGAAATTCTGGCGTAACTCTTTCAGAGTTTCAATACCGTTTTTACGCGGCATCATAATATCGAGCAATAACAGATCTATGGAATCATCAATCAGGGCCAGAGCCTGCTCGCCGTCATGTGCAATGACAACGTTGAACCCTTCCATATCGAGTAACTCTTTTAACAGCGACGTTAATTCGCGGTCATCATCAACAAGCAGTATCTTATTCATTATTTACGTCCTCCACGAGCAAAATACGACAACAAACGTTTCTATTCCATGACTTTACGTTCTTTTACATGCTCTGACGCATGTTTGCAGCCGGGTGCGTATAGTTATTTCCAACGAGTCAGGTGACACAGGCTCAGAAGTTTAAGGAGTTGATATGGGTAAGATAGCAACAATCACTTTAGCGTCAATCTTTGTGATGCACACTGCGCCGGTTTTTGCGCAGGATACAGAAAGTGATAGCCGGGAAAACGCCGCCCAGTGTCACAGTCAGTATAAAGGTATAACGACATCAGGGGGAGATGGTTATACCTCTATGTTGACCGGCATCCGGTTAACGGAAGAACAACGGATGCGGTTGCGGGATTTAATGGAAAATTACCGCGACCAGTTACGCAACGTTCGTAATCTTGCGGAAGATGATATCGCGCTTTATGAACTGGTGAAAGCCATACAGTTTGATGAGACGGCTGTCAGGTCACAACTGGAAAAAGAGATGCGTAAACGGTTGGATTATCAGGTTGAGATGATTCGGGTTCATCATCAGATGTACCAGTTACTCAACCAGGAGCAGAAATTACAGCTTGATGCGACATTTGAGCCGGAAGGTATTCATGCATCGTCAGCATCACCTGCCGTCACATCAGCGCAGCACATCGCGCAATGAATTTGTCAGAATGAATTTGTCAGAGTAGTGAAGTGTAGTGAGTCGTAGAGTAGTTAAGTAGCACCCAAGAAGTTTTTCCTTGCCATAGACACCATCCCTGTCTTTTGCGCCCCTCAATGAGGGGCTTTTTTTTTGTCTGTTTTTCCGGCAAAAAAAGAGGCCCGCAGGCCCCAATAGAGAACAGAGATAACAGGGTGAAAGATTAAAAATTGTAGCGCACGCCGATATTGCCGCTCAGCGGGGATTCTGTTTTATCACCATTGCGGTAATTAACTTCAGCGAATGCCTGAACCTGCGGGGTAAAGCGGATGGTTATCCCGCCACCGGCTTTCAGGCTGTCACCGGAGAAATCCGTATCAAAGGTATTGCGCTGGTTAATTGTGACCTGATTATTACTGATAAACTCATGCTGCCAGGCCAGTTTTGTATAAGGTGAAAGCTCAACCTGATTGCTCAGGACAAAATCTTTGCCCAGATGCAGACCGAGTTCTGATTGCAGTGACTGCTGTGCTTCCAGTTTTGCCTGCATATTGTTATTCAGACCGACGGTTCCGCTGTCTGCCCGCATGTAAGTCAGTCGTGCATACGGTTCAGCCCAGAAAGCCTGTGGCAGAGTAAAGGAATAACCTGTTTCTGCTGCTGTGCCGTAGGCGTTCTGTGAGTAATCCCCTTTAATGCTGCTGTGATTCGTGGAAGTGGCACGCAGCTTATTATTAAAGTGGTTATATTTCAGAACACCATCGATATACCAGCCGTTGCCGTCAAACCAGGTGGCATAGCCGCCGGCGGTGATGCTGTCGATTTTGCTGTCGCCGCCGCGCTGATGTTTCAGTGTGGCATTATTATAACCGGTAAATACGCCGAGCCAGAGTTGCCCCTGAGCCAGATCAACCGGTGTGTCCGCACCTAATTCAACACCACCCTGATTCAGTTTAAAGCGGGTGTGTCCTGTGTTCGCACGGGTTTTATCACCGGTTAAGCGCATCCAGACCCCTGCATCACCCTGATTATTGCGTAACTCTCCTCTGCGCAGACGCAGATTATCGAGTTCGTGGTTAAAAATCAGCTGTGGAGCACTGGCCAGTGATAAAACTGCATCCGTCGCCGGGGTGGTTTTATCATCCGGCACGACCGGCGGAACTACAGGCGGAATTACCGGGGGAACAGGTGCTTGCGGATCCTCTTTTTGTGCCGCCAGATACCAGATTTTGCCGTTCTGATCTTCACGCTGATACAGTGAATACATATAGGTGCCGCCATCAACAGCATTGATGTTTGCGCCGCCGAATGTACCTAAATTAAATTGTGCGTTACCACTTTTATCTGTCACCAGATCAAGGCGGGATTCATCCGGACGGATAATTTCAGCGCCGGAATCCTGTATATTCAGCGCGTGTTTACCGCTGCCGGTATTAACCGTCAGATAGTCGCCGCGCTGTTCGGCAATCACCGTATTCATGTGGAATGTCTGATTGCCGGAAAGCGTATCGATCATCAGGTGACTGTATCCGGTGGTAACCGGGGCAACAAAACGGACTTGTCCCTGCCCGCTGAGTGAGCCGGTGAACGCGGTATTACCACTGTCGCCGGTGATCACCATCAGTGTGCTGTCCGCACCTGATAAAATAACGTTTTCGGCATAGGCACCGGCATCAGCGGCTTGTTTGTCCTGTGCACCTGCGGTGAGCTGTAACTGCGCCCGGTCATTAACGGTTGTGGTACCCAACACCTGAGCGCCGGCGGCCAGCCAGCTTTTGGCGCTGTCATACAATGTGGTACCGGTTGCAGATGAGCCGCTGAAGATGCTTTGTGTACTGTTATTCCACAATTGGGTATCAATGGCCTGTCCGCCGCTTTTCAGAATTTGAGCGCCGCCGTTTTTGATTTGGGTTGATTCTGAGATACCGGCCGCTGCCGTATCATTCTGACGGAAGATATATTGTTCTCCGCCATCAACAGTGGTATTTGTTGCTTTGGAGTCATCCACAACATATTGCCGCCCACCGGTATTTACCAGCGTATTATCAGCAAAGCCTTTCTGATGAAGCTGTTGAAAGCCACCGCTTTGAATCACTGAGCTGTCTGCAACGCCGCCGGAGCGGAGCATCTGAGAGCCGCCGTCATTAATCTGCGTATTCAGGGAGTGACCATCCTGCTGAACGTATTCATAACCGCCGTTGTTAATTTGTGTACCGGAAGATTGCCCGCCGGAATAGATATATAATTTTCCGCCGCTGTTGACGGTGTTATTTTCAGATTTTCCCGGATCATCTGCCTGACCATTATTACTGACATACACGGTTCCGCCATTAAGTACGGAATCTTTCAGTGTGCCGCCGTCGAGTACGCGGATTAATCCGCCGCTCTGAATATCAATACGGCTGCCGGTTGCCGGAAAGCCGGAATGGTAGCCATCCCAGGCGATGTGTGTATTTTTATCAATCCAGACTTCGGCACCGCCCTGAACCTGAGAGTCCTCAAAAAGACCTAATACACTGAGTTTACTGCCGCTCAGCATTGTCAGGTTTTTTGCGATACCGATATAATCATCAGGGTTACCTTCTACCCAGGCACCGACTTCAAAGCATTCATCTGCACTCAGTTCGCCGCTTAATACGGAATCGCCACCGTAAGTAACCTGACTTCTGTCACCGCAAAATGTGGCAGCTCTGACTAAAGAGGGGGTGGTTGTGAATAAAATAGCCAGAATAGAGAGATGCAATATTTTCTTTTTTGTTTTCATTAATTATTCCCTGGTGTTGGTGAAATATAACGAAAGCCATTTCGTTAATATGGAAATGGTTATGAATAATAATGTTGTGTATGAAATGAGTATCTTATTTAAGTTATGTTTAATCAACGGGTGGGAAAATGGTGGTTTATATACATTTTTCAACCTTTTTTATCGAAAATGGCATTTTATTCACATTATGAGTAAAGCTAAATTAATGATTTTTAATATTTACCTTTGTGGTATAAACATCTGATTTTATCCGTTTTCGGGTTAATTTTGTTATTTCTGCGTTGTGATTCAGTCTGTTATCTAACCGGATTACCAGTAATGGGCGTGAAAACGATAACGTAATAAATATTAAATTAGTGTGTCTGAATGTTAGTGCTGATATGCTTTAAATTAGCGGGGATAAATTAAATTCAATAGTACCGTGTAAGTAGTTAATTATTTGTTGTCCTTTTCTTATATTTCATTTCATGTATCGCGAAATAATTAGTTACGGTTTGTTCTTGTTTATTACACAATATGGGGTAAGTCCGGATATATATTTTTTTATCCGATGTGATTCTTATTTTTATTCTGTTCGTTCCTCTTTTTCTTTTACACCGCATTATTTGTGAAATAAATGTTGTAATAACGCTAATTATTTTCTATTTTTCGGGTATTCTTAACGGACTATCAGAGCGATGTGTTTATCTGCTTTCCGGTGTCTCAAAATGACAAAAAAATCCGCAAAAGCAGGTGCATCCGGTAATGTCTTATTTTACTATAAGATTAGGTGAATCAATTCAGCTTTGTGTTATTACATGGTATTACGATAATGAATTCCCGAAGCCCTGCCGGGGTGCGTGGTACTATGCCGGTGAGGTTTTTCAGATTAGCAAATATTGCATCTACAATCAGAGGTCATCATGAGCAAGAAGATCAAACGAATCGGTGTGCTGACAAGTGGTGGCGATGCGCCGGGTATGAATGCCGCCATCCGGGGTGTTGTCCGCGCCGCACTGTCAGAAGAGCTGGAAGTTATCGGTATTTATGACGGCTATCTCGGGCTGTATGAAAACCGGATGAAAAAGCTCGACCGTTTCAGTGTCTCTGATGTTATCAACCGTGGCGGAACGTTTTTGGGTTCAGCGCGTTTTCCTGAATTTCGTGATGACAAAGTCCGCGAGACAGCCATTGAAAATATGCGCAAAAATGATATCGATGCATTAGTTGTCATCGGCGGGGATGGTTCTTACCTCGGGGCTAAAAAGCTGACAGAAGCCGGTTTCCCGTGTATCGGGCTGCCCGGCACCATTGATAATGACGTGGCGGGAACGGATTATACCATCGGCTATTTCACCGCGCTGGAAACGGTTGTGGAAGCAATCGACCGCCTGCGTGATACCTCAACTTCCCACAAACGTATCTCTATTGTGGAAGTGATGGGGCGCTATTGCGGCGACCTGACTCTTTCAGCCGCAATTGCCGGGGGATGTGAATTTATTGTTCTGCCGCCGAATGAAGTGGAATACAGCCGCGATGAACTGATCGCTGAAATTAAAGCGGGGATTGATAAAGGCAAGCGCCATGCGATTGTGGCAATCACCGAACATGTAACCGATGTGTATGAACTTGCCCGCCAGATTGAGGCAGAAACACATCATGAAACCCGCGCCACTGTTCTGGGACATATTCAGCGCGGCGGTTCGCCGGTCGCGTATGACAGAATTCTGGCGTCCCGCATGGGCGCATATTCTATACAGTTGCTGCTGGAAGGTTACGGCGGGCGCTGTGTGGGTATTCAGAATGAGAAGATGGTTCATCACGATATTATTGAGGCGGTGATGAATATGAAGCGGGTGTTTAAGAAAGATTGGTATGAGACTGCCAAGAAACTCTACTAAAATCCTCGTCATCCTTCAGCCTGTGGCGGCGTTGGCTGCGTTCGGCTAACCGGGTCACATACTGATGTATGCTCCCCGGCTATCCTCACTTTGCCGCCTTGCCACAGACCGAATGATTTAGAGGATTGCTCCGATAACAGGCTAAATAAAGGGCGGTACTGATCTTTTTCAGGTGAAATGGTTCGGAGTGATTTAGAGGATTGAGTGGCAACAGGCACAAAAAAAGCGGCGATTTCGCCGCTTTTTGCTTTCCGGAAGCCGGAAATTATTTTACAGCTTTTGCTGCGGCTGCTGCTTTGACGATGACAGCAAAGGCATCGGCTTTCAGGGATGCGCCGCCGACTAATGCGCCGTCGATATCCGGCTGGGTGAACAGTTCTGCGGCGTTCTTGTCATTGACAGAACCGCCGTACTGGATAATAACCTGCTCTGCCACTTTCGCATCTTTCTTCGCGATGTGGCTGCGGATAAATTTATGTACCGCTTGTGCCTGTGCCGGAGTGGCAGATTTGCCGGTTCCGATAGCCCAGATTGGCTCATACGCAATAACCGCACCCATAAAGGCTTCTGCACCCTGAGTATTCAGTACGGCGTCAATCTGGCGTGCGCAGACTTCTTCTGTTTTACCGGCTTCGTTTTCTGCATCAGACTCACCGATACACAGAACCGGGGTCAGACCCAGTTTTTTCAGAACAGCAAATTTCTCTGCGACTAACTCATCACTTTCACCGTGGTAAGTACGGCGCTCTGAGTGACCGACAATAATGTAATGTGCGCCGATATCTTTCAGCATCTCAGGGGAGGTTTCGCCGGTAAATGCGCCGGAGAGATTCAGACCCGTATCCTGTGCGCCCAGCGCAATGGTGGAGCCTGCCAGGACTTGTTTTGCCTGAGAGAGATAAAGCGCAGGCGGTGCGATCGCAATATCACATCCGGTGATACCGCAGACTTCCTTGCGCAGAGCTGTTATCAGCTCATAAACCATTTTACTGCTGCCGTTCAGCTTCCAGTTACCCATAACTAAGGGATGTCGCATTGTATTTCCTCCAACAGGGATGAGTTTAATGACGTGAGCTTCATTACCATTGTCCGCGCAGACCGGCGAACAGGCAAACAGGGGGACAGTATAGTAAAACCGGCGCGAAATAGCTTTGCTTTTCCGTTGTGGTTTACTGTCCGGCATTACTATTAGATAGTGAAAGCTTAATCGGTTCAATAGCGAAAGTTACTCCCTTTTCACTATCAACTACCAGAAGATAGCGCAACGCGCCGAATTGCGAGGCATAGGTGCCTGTCTGAAAGTCTGTCGCCAGCGCCCGGCTCAGTGCGGTATCAATATTATTATTGTTAAGTGTGGGTTCGAACTGAATAATCAATGCCTTAATATAGGCAAGCATCCGTGTGCGGTTTGCTTTGCTTTGTGAACTGTCTGCGGCGGGAAGCAGGGTCAGTTGCAGGCTCTTGATTTTTTCACTGTCGCGTTCCAGTACCGCAGAGGAGTACATATACGGGCTTATCCGGGTGGCGGCGCGCAGATAGCTTGCCGTAATGTCGTTTGATGCCACGACTTTGTATTCCCGTAATGGCAGCGTCGGGTTGTTGCGGTTAAACTGTTCGCGCATTACGGGGATAGTTGTGTCGAATGTCGGCGCATCCGGTTGCAGCCAGAGTGTTTCCGGCGCACAGGGGATAGGAAGCAGTACAGTATCGACCGCAAAACCCGGTATACTGAACAGCAGTAAACTTCCCGGTATAAGGGCGGTCAGCGCGAGTTTTTTTACGGCTTTCATAGCTTACTCCCGGTCGTCCGTCAGCGATATATATCCAACGTCATTCAGGATGCAGCCAAC
Organism: Morganella psychrotolerans; assembly: GCF_001676155.1. Taxonomy (GTDB): domain Bacteria; phylum Pseudomonadota; class Gammaproteobacteria; order Enterobacterales; family Enterobacteriaceae; genus Morganella; species Morganella psychrotolerans. The sequence goes on from NZ_LZEW01000031.1 coordinate 139,854, forward strand.
GAACCTGCAGTTTGAATGAATAAGGGTATAACCAGTGTACACGATTAGGAAAGAAAAATGACACTACAACAATGGGCATTTTCGTTTCACGGACGGATCAGCCGTAAAGCATTTTGGGCGGGGATCGGGCTGTGCGGCGCAGTGCTGTTTCTCCTGATGTCTGCACAGGGGCTGTTTCAGTTACCGGTTGAAATTATTATGGTGCCGGTGGTGATTGTCCTGTATCCCGCGGCTGCCATTTTTACCAAACGTTTGCATGATCGCAACAAGCGCGGCGGCTGGTCATTATTACTGCTGGTGGCATGGGGGCTGACCACGCCGGACTGGAGTATTGCCGGTGACTTTATGCAGTGGGGACTGGGGCGTTTTCTGCCGGTCTTTATTGTGATGATGATGGTACTGGACTGCGGCGTGTTTAAAAGTGTGGATGAAGGCAACCGGTTCGGGGAAGAGACGGACCCGGTTGATAAAATCGATAACCGCTGATGTTATCCGTCCGGTGAATTCTGATAGCGCCATCCGTGGCGCAACGGCAGCCAACGAACCTGCAGTTTGAATGAGTGAGGGGATATACCCAACGTCATTCAGGATGCAGCCCAGACCCTGCAGTTTGAATGAATAAGGGTATAGTTACCAATACTGCTCGCTGGTAATATGTCCCGGCTTACGGCGCAGGTGTTTGCGCATTCCCCGCTCTGTTTTCAGCAGGTTTTGAGTGTCTTTTACCATCTCCGGGTTACCGCACAGCATGACGTGACTGCTTTCTGCCGTTAACGGCAGACCTGCCGCGGCTTCGAGTGCTCCGGAGGTGATCAGTGCCGGTACGCGCCCGTGCAGTGAGCCTTCTGCCATTTCCCGGCTGACGACCGTCACAATACGCAGCTTGTCACTGCCGATTTTTGTTTGTAATTGCTGCATCAGCGGAAGATAACTCAGATCGGCGGCGTAGCGTACGGCATGAACCAGCACAATATGGCGGAAGCGCTCCAGATCCTGTCCATATTGCAGAATAGATAAAAAGGGTCCGATAGCCGTACCGGTGGAGAGCATCCAGAGTGTGTCGCAGTCCGGCACTTCATCCAATACAAAAAAACCGGCAGCTTCGTCAGTGATCAGAAGCTCATCCCCGGGTTGTAATGCAGCGAGGCGGGGGCTGAGTTTGCCGTCCCCGACATTGACCAGGTAAAATTCAAGGTCATCATTATCCGGTGCATTAACATAAGAATAGGCGCGCTGAATGCGTTCGCCGTCAATTTCCAGACCCAGTTTGGCGAATTGCCCGGCGGTAAACGGGCGGATAGGTGCTTTAACGTGCAGGCTGAATAAAGTATCTGTCTGGTTTGTGATGCGTGTGACACGTCCTGTGATCCAGTTTGACATCCTCGACCTCCGTCAATTAATAGGTAAGTAGTATGCAAACCAGTGTAATAAGGGGACGGGGAAAAATGTATCGATTAAATGTGTTAGCCGATCCTATCGCATGAATACGATAAGGCAGAGCAAACTGTACAGCTAAGTTGCCGGAAACAGCAGAAAAAAGGGCTATTCCTGTCAAAAATAAATGTGTGAACTCCCTCCCAAAATTTTTTTAATTTTGCTATTTTATACAGCATCGTAAATATGAAGAATCTCAGCATCGCAATTATGGATGTTGTACCTCTGTTGCATCTGTATTTTACCTGTATTGCACCGTCCCGGTGACAATTTAAAGACTGATAATAAAATGAGAAAACTGGAAAACTTTAATCTGCTGGTCATGCTGATTGCGCTGATTGCTGTCGGGCAAATGACACAGACTGTGTATGTGCCTGTGATAACGGATATTGCACTCGATTTCGGCGAGCCTGCGGGGGCCGTGCAAAGTGTCATGGCGGCGTATTTGTTCACTTATGGCGCGTCGCAGCTTATCTACGGACCGATTTCCGATAAAATCGGACGCCGCCCGGTGATCCTGACCGGGCTGGTTATCTATATTATTGCCACCACGGCAGCCCTTTTCTCACCGAACCTGACCATGCTGGTGATCGCCAGCGGCTTACAGGGTCTGGGAACCGGGGTCGCCGGGGTGATGGCACGCACGATGCCGCGTGATTTATATACCGGAATTTCATTGCGTTATGCTAACAGCCTGCTGAATATGGGGATTCTGGTCAGCCCGCTGATAGCCCCGATGCTCGGCGGCGCACTTGCTGCATTCTTCGGCTGGCGTGCCTGTTACGCTTTCCTGCTGGTACTGGGTCTGGCGGTGGGTTACAACATGTGGCACAAGTTGCCGGAAACCCGTCCGGCAATGAAAGAAAAGCCGAAAATGTGGGCATCGTTCCGTCTGTTACTGACTAACCGGACGTTTGTTCCGTATCTGGTGATGTTAATTTGTGGTCTGGCAGGTGTTGCGGTGTTTGAAGCCTCCAGCGGCGTGTTAATGCGCGATGGTCTGGGGCTGGGCAGCATGGCGGTGAGTGTTCTGTTTATTTTGCCGATACCGGCGGCGTTTTTCGGTGCCTGGTTTGCCGGGCGGGACAGTAAATCATTCAGTTTTCTGGTCTGGTGCGCGGTGATTTGCTGTCTGGCCGCCGGAGTGCTGATGTGGATCCCGGGGCTGTTGGGTATTATGAATGTCTGGACATTACTGATCCCTGCATCGGTATTCTTTTTTGGTGCCGGAATGTTGTTTCCGCTGGCAACCACAGCGGCAATGGAGCCATTCCCGTATCTGGCGGGAGCGGCAGGCGCGCTGGTGGGCGGGTTACAGAATGTGGGATCGGGTGTTATTACCTGGATTTCATCCCTGATGCCGCAGGGCGGGCAATCAAGTGTCGGGCTGCTGATGGTGATTACCGGGGTGGTAATGGTGCTGTGCTGGGCGCCGGTGGCTCACCGGATGCAGCGTCAGGAACCGATGGCATCCTGATTATCATTACGCGGTGAAAAGCATAACGGGCACTATTATCAGTGCCCGTTATATTTTACGGCGGAAAAACTATTTTTATGGCTGAGACGCTATTGCTGTTTTTGCAAAACTTCACGCCTTTATCCGGGAAGTCGGTAAAAAGTCCTTCTGCACCGGCTTTGTTATAAATGACATCAAATAACTGGTCGACATTTTCCGCATACGGCGGCAGGGCATCCGCGCGGACAGTAAACGGGTGAATAGCCAGGTGGCTGTTGTGAGCATCCTGTGCCATCGGCGTCAGTGTGATATGACCGGCTTTGGAATCTTTATTGATAAGCATGTGATAATCAGGTCCGATTCCGTCCGCGTAAGTTGCGATTTTGCTCATCGCCCCCGGCGCCATCATCCAGTCATAATTATAATTTACCCACTTACCGTCAGCATTCTGCTCAAACGTTTCCTGCCAGTCGGTGTAAGCGATAAGCTGCACCAGTTTTACGTCCATCCCCATTTCCGGCAGCAGTTCCTGTTTAATCCGTTTCAGCTCATTCGGATCAAAACATTGCAGGTAAACCGGGGAATCTTTAGTCTGATAACCATAGTCTTTCAGCACTGACAGCACTTTGCGGGTGATATCTTTGCCTTCCTGGCGATGGAACCACGGCGCTTTGATTTCAGGGTAAATGCCGATATTTTTCCCGGTTGAATGATTCAGACCCTGAATAAACTCCAGCTCTTCCTGAAAAGAGTGAATACGGAAATCTGATTTTCCCATCGGGAAACGACCAGGGTAGTTCTGTACCTGTTTACCGTCTTTGATATCAAACCCTTCAGTGAATTTCAGGGATTTGATTTCCGCGAGGGTGAAATCGATAGCATAATAACGACCATCCGCCCGCGCTCTGTCCGGGAAACGCTGAGCCACGTCGGTTACGCGATCCAGATAATGATCATGCAGAACGACCAGTTCGTCGTCTTTGGTCATCACCAGATCCTGCTCCAGATAATCCGCACCCTGAGCATAAGCCAGCGCTTTGGCGGGCAGTGTATGCTCCGGCAGATAACCGCTGGCACCCCGGTGGGCAATCACGATTTTACTGTCAGCCGCAAAAGCGGCGGTACTGCAAAATACAGCGCCCGCAAGGGCGCTGATAATACAAAACTGACGGGACAAATTCATAACGGGGTTCTCCTTAACAAAATGTATACCCAACGTCATTCAGGATGCAGCCAACGAACCTGCAGTTTGAATGAATAAGGGTATATCCGTTATTATGCCTTTGCGTTGATGGCATCTTCATGATGCTTTTTCTCACCGCGCATGACAACGAACAGTAAGACCACGGCGAGCACGCTGCCGCCAATCATTACACCGAATCCGCCATCCCAGCCGAAATAATCGACAGTGAAACCAACAATGGTACTGGCTGCCACGGAGCCGCCAAGGTAACCGAACAGACCGGTAAAGCCTGCTGCTGTCCCTGCTGCTTTTTTCGGGGCGAGTTCAAGAGCATGTAAGCCGATAAGCATAACCGGTCCGTAAATCAGGAAACCGATGGTTATCATGCACGCGATATCAATGGATGGATTTCCCGGCGGGTTCAGCCAGAATACAACAGTGGCGATTGTCACCAGGGTCATAAAGAACATGCCGGTAGCACCACGGTTACCTTTGAAGACTTTATCTGACATCCAGCCGCAGAGCAGTGTCCCCGGGATACCTGCCCATTCATATAAGAAATAAGCGACAGAATAGCCTTTGATATCGAAATGTTTAACTTCCTGTAAATAGGTCGGTGACCAGTCGAGCACACCATAACGCAGGAGATAAACAAAGACGTTGGCGATAGCGATATACCACAATAATTTGTTCGGCAGAATATATTGCATGAAGATCTGTTTTGCGGTCAGTTCTTCTTCACTTTTCGCCGTGTAATCATCGGGATAATCATTTTTATATTCTTCAATCGGTGGCAGACCACAGGATTGTGGGGTATCGCGCATTAACGCGAACGCAAACAGCGCCACCAGAATGGCGGCAAAAGCCGGCATATAGAATGCGGATTTCCAGTCACCAAACCAATACATTCCCAGCAGCATCAGCATTGGCGGTAAACCACCACCGACGTTATGTGCGCAGTTCCAGACGGAGACAATACCGCCGCGCTCTTTCTGGGACCACCAGTGAACCATGGTGCGCCCGCACGGCGGCCAGCCCATCCCCTGGAACCACCCGCAGATAAATAACAGCATAAACATCACCCAGATACTGGATGTTGCCCACGGCACAAACCCCATAATCAGCATAATGGCGGAGGCGAGGATAAGCCCGGTCGCGAGAAAATAACGCGGGTTTGCGCGATCCGAAAAGGAGCCCATGATAAATTTGGATAACCCGTAAGCGATTGAAATCGCAGACAGCGCTGTCCCCAGTTCACCCCGGGTAAACCCTTGCTCAATCAGGTGTGGCATCGCCAGCCCGAAGTTTTTCCGCACCAGATAATAGGCGGCATAGCCAAAAAATATCCCTATAAAGATCTGCCAGCGTAAGCGGCGGTATGTCGGATCAATACGATCATTGCTGAGCCGCTTAATATGTGGCGCAGGTTTAAACAGGCTTAGCATATGCGTCTCCTTCGCTAAGATTTTTTATTAATTAGTTATACTCGTCATACTTCAGGATGCCTGTGTGTTGACTGCGCTCAGCCCGCCTGGTCACATACTTATGTATGCTCCCCGGCGGTCAGAGCTTGTCGCCTGCATGCATCCGGAATTATTTAGAGTATGTAACGGTATCCCGGCATGATGACCGATTTTTCCGTTATTAATTTTCCTTTGCGGGCGAATAATATTCGTTTTTGTTCGTTATTACTGTGAATCACGGCACACAGTGTTACATATTGATTACACACAGTGATTTTTTGTGATCAATGATCGGTATTTATAGGTTTAATCTGTTTTTATTGGTCGGTATCGGGTCTGGCGGGGTTTTGTTCTGTGGGTGACTATTTATTTCGCGCATTATTTATTTAGCGCATTCTTTATACCCAACGTCATTCAAGGTGCAGTCAACGAACCTGCGGTTTGAATGAATAAGGGTATAGTAAATAAAAAAAACCGCCGGTATGAACCGGCGGCAAAGTAAAGAATAAAACAACAGAAAACAGAGGATTAATCGTGGTCTTCCCAGTCCTGTGCGCGGACAACCGCTTTTTTCCAGCCACTGTAGCGGACATTCCGCTCAGTGGTTTCGATGCCGGGACGGAATACTTTTTCAATGGTGGATTTGGCTTTAATCTCTTCCAGATCCTGCCAGAAACCGACAGCTAATCCGGCAAGCAGCGCTGCACCCAACGCTGTACTTTCGCGGATAAGCGGACGCTCAACCGGGGTACCCAGAATATCGGACTGGAACTGCATCAGGAAATTATTTGCCACAGCGCCGCCATCCACACGCAGGGCTTTCAGACGGGTACCGGCATCTGCCTGCATTGCTTCCAGCACATCACGGGTCTGATAGGCGATGGATTCCAAAGTAGCGCGGATCAGGTGATTACTGTTCACACCACGGGTCAGCCCGAAAATCGCACCACGGGCATACGGGTCCCAGTACGGCGCACCCAGACCGGTAAATGCAGGTACAACATACACGCCGTTACTGTCTTTGACTTTAGTTGCAAAGTATTCTGAATCAGTAGCGTCAGCAATGATTTTAAGTTCATCGCGCAGCCACTGAATGGATGCGCCACCCACGAATACCGCGCCTTCCAGTGCGTAATTCACTTCGCCGCGCGGACCGCAGGCAATCGTCGTCAGCAGACCATGCTCAGACCGGACAGCTTCTGTTCCTGTGTTCATCAGCAGGAAACAGCCGGTGCCGTAGGTATTTTTTGCCATGCCGGACTGCACGCACATCTGACCGAACAGCGCGGCCTGCTGGTCACCGGCCATACCGGAGATAGGAATACGGGTGCCGCCTTTCCCGCCGATATTGGTTTTGCCGTAAACTTCAGATGAAGCTTTGACTTCCGGCAGCATAGCGCGCGGGATACCGAACAGATCCAGGATAGTCTGATCCCACTCTAGGGTGCGGATATTGTAGAGCATGGTTCGTGAGGCATTGGTGTGGTCGGTGACATGCACGCGCCCTTGCGTCATGCGCCAGACCAGCCAGGTATCAACGGTGCCGAACAGCAATTCGCCTTTTTCGGCTTTTTCGCGCGCACCTTCGACATTCTCGAGGATCCACTTCACTTTTGTGCCGGAGAAATAGGGGTCAATCACCAGTCCGGTATTTTTCCGGATATATTCGACTATTTCCTCATCCTGTTTCAGATGAGTACAGTAATCTGAGGTACGGCGGCATTGCCAGACAATGGCGTTGTAAACCGGCTTACCGGTTTCTTTTTCCCAGACAATAGTGGTTTCACGCTGGTTGGTGATGCCGATAGTCGCGATTTCATCCGTGTGCACATCTGTTTTCGCCAGCACTTCTGTTAATACAGAGCTTTGCGTTGCCCATATTTCCATCGGGTCATGCTCTACCCAGCCCGGTTTCGGGTAGATTTGGGTAAATTCACGCTGTGCTATCTCGATAATATTAGCATCACGATCAAAAAGTACTGCCCGTGAACTGGTGGTTCCCTGATCCAGTGCGACGACATACTTTTTTTTCACGGGTGATTGTTTCTGTTGTCATATTAAAACCTATTTAATTTTTGAGTGAACAAACACGCGGTAATGTACCGTACGCGATTATTTTTCATCCTTGATTTCACACACTTCACAAGGCAGATGGCGGCCGATCAGTTTGCGGTAACCAAACGCGCCGAGTAATCCGCCGACAACCGGGGCCAGCAGAGGGACAAGAAAATACGGGATATCACGCCCGCCGGTGAAGGCAATATCTCCCCAGCCACCCAGGTAAGCAACCACTTTAGGGCCAAAGTCACGAGCCGGGTTCAGGGCAAAGCCGGTCAGCGGTCCGAATGAACCGCCGATAACGGCAATCAGCAGACCGATCAGCAGCGGGGCGAGCGGACCGCGCGGTACGCCGTTGCCATCATCTGTCAGCGCAAGGATAAGGCAGACGAGGATAGCGGCGATCACTACTTCAATAAAGAAAGCCTGACCGACACTGACAGGCGCTGCCGGATAGGTTGAGAATACTCCGGCGGTAAAGAGGCTTTCCTGTGTGCCACGGACAATATGGTGTACCTGGTCATAATCAAGGAAGACATTGTAATACATGGCATAAACCAGCGCGGCGGCGGCAAACCCGCCGAGAAACTGCGCCACAATGTAAGGCAGTACTTTGCGGCGCTCAAAGCAGGCAAACAGCCAGAGTGCCAGCGTTACCGCCGGGTTCAGATGCGCCCCGGAGATAGCGGCAGTCAGATAAACAGCGAGTGCAACGCCCAGCCCCCAGATAATACTTACTTCCCATAATCCCAGTTGCGCTCCGGCAATGCGGGCAGCCGCCACGCAGCCTAAACCAAAGAAGACCAGTAATGCTGTACCCATAAATTCGGAGAGGCATTGCCCGAAGAGGGTAGGAGATTTCATTAGACTCATAGTATCAATCCTGATAATGCAGAGAAGGTGAAATAAGTGTGAATTATTAACAAATCATGTTCTTCGTGTATCAGACATATGTCTGAGTGTGAATTTATCGTTAATGAGCGGAAACGAGAAATAACGAAATCAAAATCTGCGTGTCCCGTCAACAAATTGAGCGATTTCGCTTATTTTATAACAAATGAACAACAAAGAACCGTGATAACAGCCGGATTTTATTCTGCGGAAGAATGAGGAATACACGGGATGTGACTGGACACATTGATAACACCTACTTACAATCAGTGCATCGCTTACATGGAGGACGCAAGATGTCATTTGAAGTATTTGAAAAGCTGGAAGCAAAAGTCCAGCAGGCAATCGACACCATCACACTGTTACAGATGGAAATCGACGAATTAAAAGAAACAAACACTAACCTCAACCGGGAAGTGCAGAATGCAACGGGTCAGCATGAAACGCTGGTACGTGAGAATGAGCAGCTGAAGCAGGAACTGAACGGCTGGCAGGAGCGTCTGAGAGCGTTGTTGGGTCGTATGGATGACGTCCAATAATTACGCGTCATCCTTCGCTCTGTGGCTGCGTTGGCTTTGTTCGTCCGCCCCGGTCACATACTGATGTATGCTCCTGGGGCCGTCCTCACTTCGCCGCCTTGTCACAGAACGAATGATTTAGCGTAATCTGCGCGTCATCCTTCGCTCTGTGGCTGCGTTGGCTTTGTTCAGCTACCCCGGTCACATACTTGTGTATGCTCCCGGGGATATCTTCACTTCGCCGCCTTGCCACAAAACGAATGATTTAGCGCAGTGTTTGAATAAGTTAATGTGCGGCGGGAAGTTAATCCGGTTTTCGGTGGTGAGTTGTTAAGCTTGTTCTGAAAATGGGTAGCATCTGCGTCAGAAATGCAAAAGGGCGGAATATCCGCCCTTTTTGGTGTTTGTGTTCCGCGAATGTTAATTAATTTGCGGTAAGTTCATCTTCACCGTCTTCATCATCGTTTTCTTCATCATCTTCCGGTGCGTCCAGCGGGACGTCAGATAAGATGATCCCGGTATTATCTGCATACAGATAATCGCCGGAGAAGAATGTCACGCCACCGAAATTGACGCGGATATCACTCTCGCCGATGCCTTCAGAAGCACATCCGGCCGGGATTGCCGCCATTGCCTGGATACCGATATCCAGCTCAGACAGGTCATCAACCTGACGGACAGCACCATAGAGCACAATTCCTTCCCATCCGTTCTGTACTGCGAGAAACGCCAGCTCTGCATCAATCAATGCGCGACGGACAGAACCGCCTCCGTCGATAAGCAGGATGCGTCCTTCTCCGTTTTCTTCCAGGAGATCAAAGAGCAGTCCGTTATCTTCGAAACACTTAACGGTGGTAATTTGTCCCCCGAATGATGAACATCCCCCGAAGTTGGAAAACAGGGGTTCAACGACATTCACATTTTCCTGGTAAATGTCACAAAGCTCGGAGGTGTCGAAGGTATCATTTTTCATAGGATTTTATGTCTGGTTGCTGCCGGATAGGATCAGTATAGCCCCTTCCTGCTGCTGTTTGCAAAATCAACAGCAGGCCGCTTTCCGATCTGAATCAAGGAAGCGGCATATTTCGGCGTATTCTGTGTTTACAGGCGCGACCACACAAGCCCGGCTGAAAATAATATATTCACCAGCAGTGCGGCTTTAACCATTTGCTCCAGCAACGGGCGCATTCCTACGGCACTCATATCACCCAGTACCCGTCTGATATGCATGAACAGAACCGGTGCGGAGAGCAGGAACAGCCAACTGTGCCAGCTATGCATGTACAGCAGGGTGAAGAGAATAAGGCAGAGAAACGCACTAATAATCAATGCAGTATGGTAATGGCGCGACTTGAGCGGTCCCAGTCGGACAGCCAGGGTATTTTTACCGGCAATAATATCATTTTCGATATCACGCATATTATTGATATTCAGTACAGCAACGGATAACAGACCACAGGCGGTTGCCGGCAGGATGGTCAGTGAACTGAAATGACCCGCCTGAAGGTAGTAAGCGCCGATAACACTCAGCCAGCCGAAGAAAATAAGCACTGAAACATCGCCCAGCCCGAGATAGCCATAAGGTTTTTTCCCGACGGTATAGGTGATAGCGGCGATAATTGCAGCAACACCCAGCCCCAGAAAGCCGACAATATCTTCCGGTTTTTCACAGGCGACAATAATCAGAGCCAGTCCGGAAAGACAGGCGAGGGTGACGGTCAGGATCAGCGCTTTTTTCATCTGTGCGGCGGTGATAATGCCTTTTTGCATGCCCCGCAGCGGTCCGAGGCGGGCTTCGGTATCACTGCCTTTTATCGCATCACCGTAATCATTTGCCAGATTCGAGAGAATTTGCAGAATACCGGTTGTGATAAGTGCCAGCAGTGCGACCGGAAATTTAAAATGACCGGTCCAGTATGCCAGCGCCGAGCCGGTAATAATGGCAATTACCCCGAGAGGTAATGTCTTGGGCCGCAGGCTTTCTAACCAGGCTTGGGTACGACTGACCACAGGTGGGGCGGTGACTGACATTGACGCTCACTTACTTTTTTCAGAATTTGATAGTAACGACAAAAATAATGGGAGATATACCCTTATTCATTCAAACTGCAGGTTCGTTGGCTGCATTCATCCAGCCGGGTCACATACTTATGTATGCTCCCCGTCTGTCTTCTCTTGCCGCCTGCCTGCATCTTGAATGACGTTGGGTATAAATATCCCCCATTATTGTCTTTTATTTCAGACCGCCGGACGTATATCACCGGGCGGTCTGAATGACATTGAGTCTATACCCTTATTCATTCAAACTGCAGGTTCGTTGGCGGCACTCATCCAGCCGGGTCACATACTTATGTATGCTCCCCGTCTGTCTTCCCTTGCTGCCTGCCTGCATCTTGAATGATGTTGGGTATAATTATTATCGAATTACAGAATAAAGCGACTTAAATCTTCATCAGCAACCAGCTGATCCAGATGATCTTTCACATATTCTGCATTGATCTCAATGGATTGCCCCTGTATTTCACTGGCATTGTAGGAAATATCTTCTATTAATCGTTCCAGCACCGTATGCAAACGACGGGCACCGATATTTTCGGTGGTTTCATTCACCTGCCATGCAGACTCTGCAATTTTACGGATGCCATCAGTCGTAAAGGAGATATTCACGCCTTCTGTCGCCAGCAGGGCTTTGTACTGTACCGTCAGTGAGGCATTCGGTTCAGTCAGGATACGTTCAAAATCTTCCGTGGTTAATGCCTGTAACTCCACACGGATTGGCAGACGACCCTGTAACTCAGGGATAAGGTCTGACGGGCTGGATACCTGGAATGCACCGGATGCGATAAACAGAATGTGATCTGTTTTTACCATGCCGTGCTTGGTGGAGACAGTACAGCCTTCAACCAGCGGCAGCAGGTCGCGCTGAACACCTTCACGGGAAACATCCGGACCGGAGGACTGACCGCCGCGCTTACAGATTTTATCGATTTCATCGACAAACACGATCCCGTGCTGTTCGACGGCTTCAATTGCCTGCTCTTTCAGCTCTTCCGGATTGACCAGTTTTGCGGCTTCTTCTTCGATAAGCAATTTGAAGGCTTCTTTGATCTTCATTTTGCGAGGTTTTTGTTTCTGTCCGGCGAGGTTCTGGAACATGGACTGTAACTGATTCGTCATCTCTTCCATGCCGGGAGGCGCCATAATTTCAACACCCATTGAGGATGCAGAGACTTCAATTTCAATCTCTTTGTCATCCAGCTGACCTTCACGCAGTTTTTTGCGGAATGCCTGGCGGGCAGTTGATGGCTCAGCCGGGCTGTCGGTCTGTCCCCAGTTATTTTTCGCCGGCGGAATCAGCACATCCAGAATACGCTCTTCTGCCATTTCTTCGGCACGGTGGCGATTTTTCTCAATGGATTGCATACGCACCATTTTGATGGCGGAATCGGTCAGGTCACGGATAATGGAATCGACTTCCTTACCCACATAACCGACTTCAGTAAATTTAGTGGCTTCCACTTTAATAAACGGCGCATTCGCCAGCTTTGCCAGACGACGGGCAATTTCTGTTTTACCGACACCGGTCGGACCTATCATCAGAATATTTTTCGGCGTCACTTCGTGGCGCAGCTCAGCATCAAGCTGCATACGGCGCCAGCGGTTACGCAGTGCGATGGCAACGGCGCGTTTAGCTTTATCCTGCCCGATAATATGGTTATCAAGCTCACTGACGATTTCGCGTGGAGTCATTTCAGACATAAAATCGATCCTTATGATTTTGAAGATAATTCTTCAAAATTCTGATTATGGTTGGTGTAGATACAGATATCACCGGCGATAGTGAGAGCGCGCTCTGCGATTTCGCGGGCGCTCAGATCAGTGGTTTCCAGCATGGCGCGGGCAGCAGCCTGGGCGTACGGACCACCGGAACCAATGGCAATCAGATCATTTTCAGGTTGGATAACATCGCCCTGGCCGGTGATGATCAGTGATGCAGTTTCATCTGCCACGGCCAGCAGCGCTTCTAATTTGCGCAGCATGCGGTCTGTCCGCCAGTCTTTTGCCAGCTCAACAGCGGCTTTTGTCAGGTGTCCCTGATGCATTTCAAGCTTGCGTTCAAACAGTTCAAAGAGTGTAAAGGCATCTGCGGTGCCCCCGGCGAAACCGGCAATAACTTTGTCGTGATAGAGACGGCGGACTTTGCGGACATTACCTTTCATGACGGTATTACCCATTGTCGCCTGTCCATCACCACCAATTACGACCTGGCCATTACGGCGAACACTTACGATTGTTGTCATGAATCAGCCCCTGGTTGTGCTAAAAAAAGATAGAGAGACACCGCAGGATTTGACCCGGTGGTGTCGAATTAACTTTAGATATGGGGGAGGGTTGAAGGTTTTCAACCCCCGGTGGAGCGAAGAATACAATTTGTTACACCGGCATCAGAGGCACGGCTTTTGACAGATTGAGCAGCAGACTTATCATACGGTCCGAGCATTACCCGATACCAGCCACCGCCTTGTGAGACGCGGCTTTCAAGCCCGGAGAATGCAAGACTGGCGCGGACACTCTCCGCCTGCTCTGTTTCCCGGAATGACCCGCACTGGATTAACCAGCGCTCAGCTTCCGCTTTCGGTTTTTCCTGTACCGGCTGTGGTTTTGGTTTTTCAGCCGGTTTCTCCGCAACCAGTGGTGCGGTGCGCGGGGTGTCTGTCTGCATCCGCAGCGGCTGATTCGGCTCGGTGATAACTACCCTGGAGCGCGGTACTTCGCCATTTGCAGGCACACCCTGTAACTGAACCGGTGCCTGCTGCATATCGGATTGCATCTGCTCCAGTAACTGGCGCTGTTCCTGCGTTAGTTTAGCACCCGGGTCTATCCGGTTTACCGGCGGCTGAGTGCTGTTGTAATACTGTTCCGGAACGCCCGCTTCACGGTTTTCCAGTTCTTTAATATAGCGCCAGCGCTCTTCCGGAATCGGCGGAAGCCCGTTATTTGTGCTCTGCTGATGTGCCGGAGGTAATGCACCAGCCGCATCCGACGGATTTTTTTTGTTATGGACCAGATAAAAAAGTCCGCCGACAAAAAGGACAACCAGTGCCGCCGCAATGACTAACGTCGTAAAAGGGAGACCTTTAGCCTGACCTTTTTTCCGTGATTTACTTTTTTTTACGCGGTGCTGAGCGACCACGTCCCACATAATCTCGTTGTGCCACTATTTCAATTCGCTAAATGAGTCGACTAAGGAAACGTAAGAAAATATCTTATTCAGCCTTACATGTTACTGAATATGGCGGTTTTTGCCTAGCTTTTAGGCGCACAAGCACTTTCTCTGATGATTAAATCAGAATCCAGGAGCCGTGATCCCTTAGCAACAGCGCGTCCCTGCAACTGTTCCAGCAGCAGTAAAAAAGAGTGGCGGCCTATCTCATAGCGGGGTTGTGCAATCGTTGTCAGGGTCGGGGAGCAATATTGCGCCGCCGGTAAATCATCGAAACCCACCACAGAAAGATCCCGTGGCAGTGTCAGCCCCTGCTGTCTGGCAGCCCAGAGAACACCAATGGCCATAATATCATTGTGACAAAAAATAGCGGTGGGTGGTTCGGGCAGCGCCAGCAGTTGTGCGGCACAGGCGGCACCACTTTCGTGTGTGAAATCCCCGCGAACCAGATATTCTTTGCGCACCGGCATTCCCATCCGGCGCATTGCCTGAATATACCCCTCGATACGGTACTGGCAGAGAGGTAAATCTTCCGGACCTGAGATACAGGCTATCCGCCCGTGTCCCAGTTGCTGCAAATAGTGTGTGGCATTAAACGCCGCCGTCAGGTTATCAATATTGACAGTCGGCAGCTCCAGTTCCGGTGCAAATTCATTTGCCATCACCATCGGCGGGAGATGGCGCTGTTCATCAGGGCGGTCAAACGGGACGTTCGAGCCGAGTAACACCATGCCGTCAATTTGTTTGGTGACAATCAGGTTAAGGAATGTGTGTTCCGGTTTGTGCTGATAACGGCAGTCGCCAATCAGCACAAGATAGCCATGCTGCGCGGCAATTTCTTCAATTCCGACAATGATATCAGTAAAAAAAGGGTCGCCGATGTCAGGCACGATAACAAGAATGGTGCGGGAATCATTACGTTTTAATCCCCGGGAGAGATTATTCGGGTAGTAACCGACTTCCAGAACGGCATTTTCAACTTTCTGCCGGGTTTGCACCGACACTTTTTCCGGGTTCATCAGCGTTCGTGAAACTGTCGCTGTTGAGACGCCGGCAGCGTTAGCGACATCTTTCATGGTCGCGCCGGTATCATTGCGGCGTTCTTCCATCGTTGGTTCCTTTGTTTACCCTGTAAGTGAATTATCTGTGCGGTTTTTGTGATTGTTGTATACCCTTATTCATTCAAACTGCAGGTTCGTTGGCTGCATCCTGAATGACGTTGGGTATCATCCGCTGTTTTTGTCACATGCCTGTGAAAAACCGCCTGAGCTTCATAAGTAAAACGCAGGCGGCTTATTAATTGTTCTATACCCTTATTCATTCAAACTGCAGGTGTGTTGGCTACGCTCAGTTAGCCGGGTCACATACTGATGTATGCTCCCCGTCTGTTTTCCCTTGCCGCCTTCCTGCATCCTGAATGACTTTGGGTATATATTCAGCGTTATTCTAAACCCTTTGTAAAACTAATCCGTTACCCGGTTTGCATAAAACTGTGAGATATCTCAATTTTTTCGATATTACACGCATTCCCGTCCGGTAAGTAAAGTATCAGCCATCAGTCGGATCCACATCAACATTCCAGCGGACTTTCCGGCTTTCGGGCAACTGCTGAATATGCGGGATAGCCTGTGCGACAATTTTTTGTAACTGGCTGCGTGACGGGTGCTGTAACAGTAACTGCCAGCGGAAACGCCCGCCGCGCTTAGCCTGAATTGCCGGAAGCGGTCCCATCAGCCAGAAATGTTCATCCCGCAGAGGGTGTGATTCAAACAACTGACGAACGGTTTGCAGGAATGCCCCTGCGCGCTGGTTATTCTGATCTTCCGCGCGGATCATCACCTGACTGGTATAAGGCGGCAGACAGACACTCTGGCGCTCATTCAGTGCCTGTACCGCAAACGCACCGTAGCCTTTGTCCAGCAGGACCGTCAGCAGCGGGTGTTCCGGATGGTGGGTCTGTAAAACCACTTCCCCGCGCTTTCCGGCACGACCTGCCCGCCCGGAAACCTGGGTGTATAACTGTGCAAAACGCTCGGCTGCCCGGAAATCCCCGGAGAACAGTGCCCCATCCACATCCAGCAGTGCAACCAGTGTCACATCCGGAAAGTGATGACCTTTTGCCAGCATCTGCGTACCGATGAGGATCCGCGCACCGCCCTGATGAACTGCGGCCAGGTGCTGTTCCAGCTCACCTTTTCGGCTGGTGGTATCGCGATCCAGCCGCGTTACCGGAATATCCGGGAACAGCGGCGTGATGCCATCTTCCAGTTGCTCTGTACCCAGACCGACCGGCACTAATTGTGTGGAGCCGCACTTGGGGCACTGCTTTGGTACCGGACGCTGGCTGTCACACTGATGGCAGCGCAGCATGCGATGGTTCTGATGCAGTGTATAAAAGTGATCGCAGCGCGGGCATTCTGCTATCCAGCCGCACTCATGGCACAGTAGCGTCGGTGAATAGCCACGGCGGTTGAGAAACAGAATGACCTGATTATCCGCCGCCAGATGATGACGGATCCGTTTTATCAGCGGCTGTGATAAGCCGGTTGTCAGCGGAAGACCTTTCAGATCAAGCAGATGTTGATCAGCAAGCTGTGCATTTCCCGCCCGTTGTGTCAGCGGCAGCAGACGGTATTTTTTCTGTCTGACATTGCACAGTGTTTCCAGCGAAGGCGTGGCGGTTCCCATTACGATAGGAATATTATTTTTCTTGGCGCGGAAAACCGCGAGGTCGCGGGCATGATAGCGCCAGCCATCCTGCTGTTTGTAAGAGCCGTCGTGCTCCTCATCAATAATAATAATACCGAGGGAGGCAAACGGCGTGAACAGCGAGGAGCGGGTGCCGATCACAATCGCGGTATCGCCGCGCTTTGCCCGCAGCCAGACCGCGAGGCGTTCGCTGTCATTCATACCGGAATGGAGAATATCCACCGGAGCATGAAAGCGCGCCCGGAAGCGGGAAATAGTCTGCGGGGTCAGCCCGATTTCCGGCACCAGAACCAGTGCCTGATGACCTTCTGCCAGCACATTTTCCAGTACGCTCAGATAAACTTCCGTTTTGCCGGAACCGGTCACGCCATCCAGCAGCCACGGCGAAAACTGATGCTGCTCCGCGCGGATAGCGCCGACTGCGGTTGCCTGCTCAGTATTGAGTTTCAGGCGCTCGCCGGTGACGGCAAAATCCGGCCGCCAGTCTTTTGCTTCCGGTTGTACATCATTGAGTGCGATCAGGGCTTTCTTTTTCAGCCCCTGTAACGCGCTGTCGCTTAATTCATATTCGCCGGTCTGATGGCGGTAAACCGGCTGGCGGCGCAGGCAGGCCAGCGCCTGCTGTTGTTTCGGGGAGCGCTTCAGAGTATGGATATCAATCTCTGCCCCTTCCGGGGTGACTTCCCAGCGCCACAGCGGTGTGAATGCCGCTTCTTTGCCCTGGCGCAGCAGGATAGGCATGGCGTGAAACAGCACTTCGCCTAACGGATAATGATAATACTGTGCTGCCCAGTTCAGCAGCGGCCATAAATCGCCCGGAAACAAGGTGTCATCGTCCGGACACTCTGTGACCGCTTTGAGTTTTTCCGGGCTGAAAGTGCTGCTCTCTGCCAGTTCCGCAACAATTCCGACTGCCTGTTTTTGCCTGCCGAACGGCACAATGACCCGCGCACCCGCCACAGGACAGGGCAGGTTATCAGGCAATAAATAATCAAACGTTTGTGTCAGAGGGACTGGCAAGATGACCCGGACGACTGTCATGATAATTTCCACAATAGGCAACAGGGCTGCGCGCGCAAAAGCACAACAGCCGGAAAAAGCGCAAAAGCGACTGAATAATAACCGGATTTTAGTGTATACCCCGGAAAACACGACTATTTTATAGGCCGTATCACATTCAGAATACCACGAAAAGCCGTCGGATTTCATTGCATGGTTCCCGGATATTCTGTATGATCCGCCGCCTTTGGTAATTAAAATACCAGCGACAATTTATCATCAACACGACGTATGGTGTCCGGCAACAATGTCCGGATGGCGATGCGGCCTTAACTGAGGTTTTCCCATGAAAAAAGGTATTCACCCTAATTACGCAGAAGTCACTGCAACCTGTTCTTGCGGCAACGTAATGAAAGTTAACTCAACTGCAGGACACGACTTCAACCTGGACGTCTGTGGCGAATGTCACCCGTTCTACACCGGCAAACAGCGTGATGTTGCAAGCGGCGGCCGTGTTGATCGCTTTAACAAACGTTTCAGCGTTCCTGCTGCGAAGAAATAATGATACAGCGCAGATTTGCGCGCTGAATCTGATAAAAAACGCCCTGAATGAAAATATTTCACAGGGCGTTTTTTTTATGTCATTCTTTTAGTTGTTGTAACACGTAACACGCGGATAAAACTCAATATTCCCACGTATCCGGGTCAACCCCATGCTGGCGCATAATCTCTTTCGCCACTTCCGGGATTTCATCACTGCGCTCTTTACGCAGGTCATCATCATCCGGCAGCGGTTGTCCGGTAAAAGCATGCAGGAATGCTTCACATAACAGTTCACTATTGGTGGCATGGCGCAGGTTATTCACCTGGCGGCGCGTACGCTCATCCGTTAAAATCTTCAGTACTTTCAACGGAATAGAAACTGTGATCTTCTTTACCTGCTCACTTTTTTTGCCATGCTCAGCATAAGGGCTGATATATTCGCCATTCCATTCAGCCATGAATTACCTTGCTATATTAGTCAGTTTAGGAGGAGCCGGGTACGGGATCGCACCAGACTGATGACATTATTATTCTGTTATTATCCCACTTGTATATCTAACCGTAAAGCAGCATAGATGTCCAGACATATTGACGTCTAAATAAGCTGAGGATATGCTGATATCTCATTCAGGTTATTGAGAGGAACAGCGGTATGACGCGCAAACCTGCCACTGCGGCAATACATAACGGACTTAATGAGGAGCACCAGTTTGGCTGTGTTGTGCCGCCGGTTTATCTCTCATCAACCTATAATTTTCCGGAATTTGACTGCCCGCGTGAGCATGACTATTCGCGCCGTGGCAATCCCGGACGGGATATTACCGGGCGCACACTGGCAGAGCTGGAAGGGGGAGCCGGGGCAGTCGTGACCAGCAGCGGCATGTCAGCGCTGCACCTGCTGTTTACCGTTTTTTTGTCACCGGGCGATGTGATTGTCGCACCTCATGACTGTTACGGCGGTACTTACCGGTTGCTGGACAGTTGTCAGCAGCACGGGCATTTTTCTGTCCGTTTTACGGATATGAATGATGATGCCGCGCTTAGTGCTGCACTGGCGGAAAAACCAAAACTGGTATTGATTGAAACGCCGGGTAATCCGTTGCTGCGGATAACGGATATTGCGGCGGTCAGTGAAAAAGCGCATCAGGCGGGTGCACTGGTTGCGGCAGATAATACGTTTCTGAGCCCGGTGTTACAGCAGCCGCTGGCGCTGGGGGCGGATTTTGTTATTCACTCCTGCACAAAATATCTGAACGGACATTCTGATGTGGTGGCAGGTGTGGTGATTGCCGCGTCAGAAGCGTATACCGAAACACTGAGCTGGTGGGCGAATAATATCGGCGTTACGCTCGGCGCGTTTGATAGTTATCTGCTGTTGCGCGGAATACGCACATTGGTTCCGCGTATCCGGTTGCAGGAGGAAAATGCCCGTGCCATTGTAGCTTGCCTGGCACAACAGCCGATGGTGAAAAAGATATATTATCCGGGACTGGAGACACATCCCGGGCATGCACTGGCAGCAAAACAGCAGAAAGGATTCGGTGCAATGCTCAGTTTTGACATTAATGGGGATAAAGCCACCATTTCCCGCTTTTTATCTCACCTGTCTCTCTTTACACTAGCAGAGTCATTAGGTGGCGTGGAAACGCTGATTTCCCACGCGGCGACCATGACACACGCAGGTATGCCGGAGCAGGCACGCAAGGCTGCGGGAATTTCAGATACATTATTACGTATTTCTGCGGGGATCGAGGACAGCGGTGATTTGACTGCGGCCCTGGAGCACGCATTTCAGTCAGTGACTAAGGGGTAAGGGTAACCATGAGTGCTTTGGCGATTGATGAGTCAGAAAAAGGGCGTCAGTTACATAAATTCGGCGGCAGCAGCCTGGCAGATGCAACATGCTATCTGCGCGTGGCGAATATTATGGCGAACTACAGTGAACCGGATGATTTGATGGTGGTGTCCGCAGCGGGCAGCACAACTAATCAGCTGATTAACTGGGTAAAACTGAGCCAGAGTGATCGCCTTGCTGCTCATCAGGCACAGGAAACCTTACACCGCTATCAGACCTCCCTTATCTGTGACTTGCTGCCTGAAGTTCAGGCAAACGTACTGATATTTCAGTTTACGGATGATATTAACCGGCTGGCAGCACTGCTGGACAATCCGCTGACAGATGCGGTTTATGCCGAAGTTGTCGGTCACGGTGAAGTCTGGTCAGCCCGGCTGATGGCGCAGGTATTACAAGAGCAGGGCATGGCGGCACAATGGCTGGATGCGCGGACATTCCTTTGCGCAGAGCGCGCGGCACAGCCCGAGGTGGATGCGGCACAGTCACAGCCGCTGCTGGCGGAACTGATGGCGCGCCATCCGGGCAAGCGGCTGGTGGTAACCGGGTTTATCTCCCGTAACCGGCAGGGTGAAACAGTACTGCTTGGTCGTAACGGTAGTGACTATTCTGCAACTCAGGTTGGTGCGCTGGCGGGCGTGAAAAAAGTCACTATCTGGAGTGATGTGGCGGGTGTTTACAGCTCAGACCCGCGCAAAGTCAAAGATGCCTGTCTGCTGCCGCTGCTGCGCCTCGATGAAGCCAGTGAACTGGCGCGCCTTGCCGCCCCGGTGCTGCATACCCGTACGCTGCAACCTGTCTCTGCCAGTGATATCGACCTCCAGTTGCGGTGCAGTTATCAGCCGGAGCAGGGCTCGACAAAAATTGAACGCGTGCTGGCCTCCGGAACCGGTGCGAAAATCGTGACGAATCATGATGATGTCTGTCTTATTGATATCCGTCTGCCCGCCGGGGAAAATGCCAAAACGCGTTATAAAAGTATTGATCTGCTGCTTAAACGCAGCCAGATCCGCCCGCTGGCTGTCGGGTTACATAATGACGATAATCTTATTCAGCTCAGCTATACATCAGAAATTGCGGACAGCGCACTGCATGTGCTGGAGAGCGCAGGATTACCCGGCACGCTGACTCTGCGGGACGGATTTGCGCTGGTGGCGCTGGTCGGCGCGGGTGTCTGCAAAAATCTGCTGCACTATCACCGTTTTTATCAGCAGCTCAAAGACCAGCCGGTGGAATTTATCTGGCAGGCAGAAGACGGTATCAGCCTGGTGGCTATTCTGCGTACCCGTCAGACCGGACATGTTATCCAGGGATTACATCAGAGTCTGTTCCGCGCAGAGAAACAGATTGGCCTGATGGTCTTTGGTAAAGGCAATATCGGCAGCCGCTGGCTGGAATTGTTTGCACGCGAGCAGCGCAATCTTTCTGCCCGCAGCGGGTTTGAATTTATCCTGGCAGGTGTTGCGGACAGCAGCCGGGCGTTACTCAGCTATGACGGGCTGGATCCGAGCCGTGCGCTGGCGTTCTTCAATGAAGAAGCCGAACCTTTTGCCGATGAAGAGTCGCTGTATCTGTGGATGCGCAACCATCCGTTTGATGACCTCGTTATTATCGACTTAACCGCAAGTCAGACACTGGCAGACAGTTACGCCGATTTTGCGGCATACGGTTTTCATGTTATCAGTGCCAATAAAATTGCCGGGGCAGCCAAAACCCGGGAATACCGGCAGATCCGCGATGCATTCCGTAAAACCGGGCGTCACTGGCTGTATAACGCAACAGTGGGCGCGGGGTTGCCGATCAACCACTGTGTACGGGATCTGCATGAAAGCGGCGACAGTATTCTGGCGATCAGCGGGATCTTCTCCGGCACGCTTTCCTGGTTGTTCCTGCAATTTGACGGCTCAGTGCCGTTCAGTGAGCTGGTCGAGCAGGCGTGGCAGCAGGGTCTGACAGAGCCGGACCCACGGATTGATTTGTCCGGGCAGGATGTTATGCGCAAACTGATTATCCTGGCGCGTGAAGCAGGATATGAAATTGAGCCGGAAGATGTCCGTGTGGAATCGCTTGTGCCGCAGGAGGCACGAAGCGGCAATACGGATCATTTCTTTGAAAATGTGACAGCAATGAATGAACAGATGGTTTGCCGCCTGGAAGCTGCCCGTGAAATGGATATGGTACTGCGCTATGTGGCGCGTTTTGATGCAAACGGCAAAGCGCGGGTTGGTGTGGAAGCCGTGCGTCCGGATCATCCGCTGGCATCGCTGTTGCCGGGAGATAATATTTTTGCTGTTGAAAGCCGCTGGTATCGCGATAACCCGCTGGTTATCCGCGGACCGGGTGCGGGGCGTGATGTTACCGCCGGTGCGATTCAGTCAGATTTAAACCGGCTGGCACAGTTACTGTGATGGCATATATCGAAAGGAAGTCCGAAAAAGAACAATAAAAGACAATTTGTTGCCATAACGGGAATTGTCTTATTAAATTTGCTGTTTAGTCTTGATATAAATAGCACATGGTGATGTTTCAAAACGGACATATGACCGTCACGGATGATGGCCACGACAGGATGTTGTGGTAAACGGATATGCACCGGATGTGCTTTCTCTGACAGGATGTCAGCTTCAGGACAGAAACGAACCCTGCGGGATACAATTAACGGAATTAATTGTATCCCGTTATTATTTTAAGCGCCGCCGCCACACAGACTAACCTCCTGATCTCCTTTCCCTCCTGAATTTTTTTACCTTGGTTCTGATTATTTATTCGTGTGCTGAATCGTTATTATTTTTGCCTTAATTCGCGATATCTGTCTGCGGGTTTAGTGTTTCCCTTTGATTATGCTGGTCAGACGGCGTTTTACCCGATATTGCGACATCTGCCCTTACTGCGTATTACATCTTCTGTGTAATTAAATCCGATAAAGTCCTTTCAAAGCCTGTTTTTTTTGATATGAATATAGGGCAAGAGATAATTGCAAGGGAACGGCGTCACAAAATAAAAATTAATCCGCCGTATAAAATCACGAAGATGTACAGGCTCGATAACTGCCGGATGAAGGTTCCTCAACCGGCGGTCATAGGATTCTGCCGTCAATAAGGGCCAGAGGTCGTATGAATCAACAATATTCTGCAATGCGCAGTAACGTCAGTATGCTTGGCAAGCTTCTCGGAGATACCATCAAAGAGGCGCAGGGTGAAGATATTCTGGAAAAAGTAGAATCCATCCGCAAGTTATCCAAAGCATCACAGACCGGTAATGAAATTCAGCGTCAGAAATTGCTGCTGACACTGCAAAATTTATCCAATGATGAACTGCTGCCGGTCGCCCGTGCATTCAACCAGTTCCTGAATTTAGCCAACGTTGCCGAGCAGTATCACAGCATTTCGCCGCACGGCGAAGCCGCCAGTAACCCGGTGGCGCTGGCCTCGTTGTTTGATCAACTGAAAGCAAAAAATTTCAGCAATGAAGAGATGCGTAAAGCCGTTGATTCGCTTTCCATCGAGCTGGTTCTGACCGCGCACCCGACTGAAATTGCCCGCCGCACATTGATTCACAAGCTGGTGGAGGTGAATACCTGCCTGGCCCAGCTGGACCATGATGATTTGGCGGATTATGAGCACGACCGAATTATGCGCCGACTGCGCCAACTGGTGGCTCAGGCATGGCACACGGATGAAATCCGTAAAGATCGCCCTACGCCGATTGATGAAGCGAAATGGGGTTTTGCTGTTGTTGAAAACAGCCTGTGGGAAGGCGTACCGGCATTCCTGCGTGAGTTCAACGAGCAGCTGGAAGCGTCACTGGATTACAATCTTTCCGTGGAAGCCACGCCGATCCGCTTTACATCCTGGATGGGCGGTGACCGTGATGGTAACCCGAATGTAACGGCAGATATCACCCGCCATGTACTGTTGCTCAGTCGCTGGAAAGCGGCAGATCTCTTCTATAAAGATATTCAGGTTTTGGTCTCCGAGCTTTCCATGAGTGAGTGCTCACCTGCATTGCGTGAGCGTGTAGGCGAGGATGCCGCAGAGCCGTACCGCGTAATAACCAAACAATTGCGCGCCCGTCTGAAAAGCACACAGGATTACCTGGAGCGCCGTCTGGCAGGGGAACTGGCTATTGAGCCGGATAACCTGATGACAGACAACGAAGAGCTGTGGGAGCCGCTGTATCTGTGCTATCAGTCTCTTGTGCAGTGCGGCATGAAGATTATTGCTAACGGACAATTACTGGATACACTGCGCCGCATCCGCTGTTTCGGGCTGCAACTGGTGCGTATTGATGTGCGCCAGGAAAGCACCCGTCATACAGAAGCGCTTTCTGAACTGACACAATTCCTCGGACTGGGCGATTATGCTGCCTGGCCGGAAGAGGAAAAACAGGAATTCTTGCTGCGCGAGCTGCAATCCAAACGTCCGCTCGTGCCGCTTAACTGGCAGTGCAGCAACGAAACCCGCGAAGTGTTTGATACCTGCCGCGTGATCGCCGAATCACCGGAAAACTCTGTGGCATCCTATGTTATTTCGATGGCGAAAGTGCCATCTGATGTACTGGCGGTCAAACTTCTGCTTAAAGAGTCGGGTTGTCCGGTCACATTACCGGTGGCGCCGCTGTTTGAAACGCTTGATGACCTGAATAATGCGGAAAGCGTGATAACCCGCCTGATGAGCATTGAGTGGTATCGTAATCTGATCAGTGACCAGCAGATGGTGATGATTGGCTATTCGGATTCCGCCAAAGATGCCGGTGTGATGGCAGCGTCCTGGGCACAATACCGCGCACAGGATGCATTGATTAAAGTCTGCGAACGTGAAGAGGTAACACTCACCCTGTTCCACGGACGCGGGGGCACTATCGGACGCGGGGGCGCGCCTGCACACGCAGCACTGCTTTCACAGCCGCCGGGAAGCCTGAAGGGCGGACTGCGTGTCACTGAGCAGGGCGAAATGATCCGCTTTAAGTTTGGTTTGCCACAGGTCACTATCAGCAGCCTGGCTATGTATGCCAGCGCAAGCCTGGAAGCTAATCTTCTGCCGCCGCCGGAGCCAAAACCGGAATGGGCTGTGATTATGGAAAGGCTCTCAGAAGTATCTTGTGACATGTATCGTGACTATGTTCGCGAGCAGCCGGATTTTGTCCCGTACTTCCGCTCGGCAACACCGGAGCAGGAACTGGGCAAACTGCCGCTGGGTTCGCGTCCGGCAAAACGCCGTCCGACCGGTGGCGTGGAAACACTCCGTGCTATTCCGTGGATTTTTGCCTGGTCGCAAAACCGTCTGATGCTGCCGGCCTGGCTGGGTGCGGGTGCCGCATTGCAGACCGCGGTGGATGAAGGTAATCAGCGCGTACTGGAAGAGATGTATCACCAGTGGCCGTTCTTTAAAACCCGGGTTGCGATGCTGGAAATGGTGTTTGCAAAAGTCGATTTATGGCTGGCGGAATATTATGATCAGCGTCTGGTGGAGCCACGTTTGTGGCCGCTGGGTCAAAAATTACGTGACCAGTTATCACAGGATATTAAGAGTGTCCTGACCATCTCCAAAGATGAGTGTCTGATGGCTGACCTGCCGTGGATTGCCGAATCAATTGCACTGCGTAATGTCTATACGGACCCGCTGAATGTTCTCCAGGCAGAGCTTCTGCATCGTTCACGCGAATGTGAACAGTCCGATCCGCAGGTAGAACAAGCGCTGATGGTGACTATCGCAGGTATTGCTGCCGGAATGCGAAATACCGGTTAGTTCATGTTTGTGTTTGGAAGATAACAGGGAATACCTGTTACATGGAATGCCGGTCAGTTAAACTGACTGGCATTTTTTTTATGATAATTTCGTTAGTTATCCGGCACAACGTTATAATGATTAAATATCTATAGATAAAAGATTTTTTTATTATTCCGCATTTATTACTGGCCTCTATTTCATTACTATGTTCCTGTAAGTTGATAAGGTCTTTTTCTAATTGCTTTAACCGCTTAATATTTTTTTCGTATTTCAGATAAGTGACTGACAATAACTTCTTCCACTAAGGCACAATCATCTTTATTGTTATCAATGAGATTTAATAGTTTTTTTAATCTCGCGATGGGACATATTAAGGCTTCGGCAATTTTTTTATAAATCGTAATCGTTCAATATGATTTTTGCTATAACTCCGGTAGTTATTATCCTTTCTGTTCGGAGGTAACATCAAACCTTCCCGTTCATAGAAGCGAATCGTTTCTCGTGGAATATTAAATAAATTCGACATATCACCTATTTTCATTATTTATTACCCGGGGTTTAATGTTGTTTTTTTTGATAAAAATAGTACTGATATAATTCTAATCCTTACCATCATTGTAAGGTCAAGAGGAAAGTAGAGTGATAATGAAATAAATTATTGTGATACATGCATGTATCATTTTTTTTATTATGACGGGTAAACAAAATGGTCACACAGGGTGTTTTGTGTATTTAATTTACCCGTAATTTAGTTTAATTTCCCGGTCATGGTTCAGCGTTATTTTGCATCTTGAATGACGTTGGGTATATACCTTGATAATATGTTTTTTCTATACTTTCCTGGTGTTAACTTCAGTATTCGCTTAAATGACCTGGTTAATTCCTGCTGGCTGTCAAAACCATATCTGACTGCGATATCCATGATTTTATCATCGGTTTCTTTCAGATCAGATGATACCTTCAGTAGTCTTCTTGTTAAAAGATACTCACCTAAACTAACCCCGACAACATTTTTAAATATCCGCTGAAAATGCCATTTTGAGTAACCTGCTTTATCAGATATTGTTTCAATATTAAGTGGCTTATCTACATTTTTTTTCAATCCAGATAAGAATGTCATTTACAATGTTTTTACGTAAGGCATTATTATCCATAGTTAATTTCCTTGTGAGCAGAGGAACGTTATTTATAAAATATCACATAGCCCCGCAGGTTTGTTTCCCCTCCCGCACCGATGATTTTATAATGGCTTGCTCCAAGGTGATTCGCCTTTTCAATAGCCAGGTATTCTATCGATTCCAGGTTGGAATCGCCTGTAAATGTTATTCTTGCTAGTACTGCATTATTGTTTTTAGCCGCTGTATTATTGTCAGTTCCGGTAAGTGATATCCTGTTTTTTTTCGGTTAGCCCGTTTGTATCTTGATTGACGGATTCAACTGCAGAGGCGATGCCCTGATAACTAAATAATCCCAGTACTAATACAGCAATGATTTTTTTTCATTTGTGATCCTGTTTTATTTGAAGGTAATATCATTTTGTAAGTGCATTAAAAACCTTAAAGTACATATAAGGTCAATGGTTTTTTTTATTTTACCTGTTCAGGCTCTGCACCCTGATTAAAACAGTTGACCTTACAGTGGCTGTAACCTTTACCCTTGCAAAGATCTTCTTCAACAGTATTTAAATTAATTATTAATTTATTTGATCAGGCAAGGTTTTTTATGAAAATGAAAATTGGTGTATATGCAACTATCTTTGCCGCCATTGCAATGGGTAACATTGCGGCTGCACAAGATAATAAAAATGAGAGTAAGCCGGAAAGCACGAGTGATATCATGCTTGCGAAAGTTCCTGTCGCAGAAGTTATCCAGCGGGATATTGTTCCTTTTTCTGAGTTTACCGGCTACCTGGCCGCACCCAAAATAGTGGAATTACGTCCCCGGGTCGGAGGTCGGATTAATTCCGTCAGCATTCCGGAAGGTCAGATTATTCAAAAAGGCGATCTGTTGTTCCTGATCGATCCTCAGCCTTTCCAAATCGCATTAGATAACGCTATTGGTCAGTTAAGTCAGGCTGAAGCATCCGCTTTACGGGCGAATAGTGATTATAACCGAATCAAAAAGCTTATTGATAAAGGCGTAGTTTCCCGTAAAGATTACGATGATGCACAGGCTAATCGTACTGTAAGCAATGCTCAGGTTAAATCAGCAAAAGCCGCTGTTGACGCGGCTAAATTAAATTTATCTTACACGCAGGTTAAAGCACCGATTACAGGCCGGGTTGACAGGGCACTTATTACAGAAGGAAATCTTGTTACCGGCGGTGATATTAACACGGCTACGTTATTAACGACGATTGTCTCAATTGATCCTGTATATGCCTACTTTGATATTGATGAAAAAACCTTTCATAAACTGTCAGCCATACAGGCTGAATCCGGAACAGATCAGGGTACAGAGCGTCCTTCTGTAAATATCAGTGTATCTGAGGAAAAAAAATTATCCTTATTCAGGTTCGCTTGATTTTATGAGCAACCAAATTGATCGTACTACGGGCACAGTCAAAGCCCGTGCGGTAGTTAAAAATAAAAATGGAACATTAATACCCGGTTCTTTTATTCGTGTCCAACTCCCTGTTGGTATTAAAACATCTTCAATATTGATTGATGACCAGGCTATTGGTTTTAATCAGGGCCAAAGCTATGTGCTGGTGATTGATAATAGTAATAAAGCGGTATACCGGCAAGTCGAACCGGGGGCGATGATTGATGGACTTCGGGTAATAAAGAGTGGTTTAGTCAAAGGTGAAAGGATCATTATTAAAGGCCTTGTCAGACCGGGAATGGAGGTCATGCCGGAGAATGTTCCGATGTATTTACCGGAGGCTGAGAATAATAACATCGGACAAAGTAGCGATAGCGTATTAAATGAAGCGGAGGGAAATCAATAATGAAGTTCTCTCATTTCTTTATACAGCGGCCAATTTTCGCCATTGTTTTATCCGTATTTATATTGATAGCCGGTATTCTCAGCGTTTTTAAATTACCCCTGAGTGAATATCCGGCAGTCACACCACCGACGGTTCAGGTTGTTGCAAGCTATCCGGGGGCAACACCAAAAGTTATTGCAGATACGGTTGCTTCACCAATAGAACAAGCCGTTAATGGTGTCGAAGGAATGCTCTATATGAGTTCCCAGATGTCGACTGACGGAAAAATGGTGTTAACCATTTCATTTAAGCAAGATGTTGACCCTGATATTGCTCAGATTCAGGTTCAGAATTTAGTATCAAGAGTTCTTCCCCGGTTACCTGAAGAGGTCAGAAATATAGGTGTTACGACAGAAAAAAACATCGCCGGATGTCCTTATGGTTGTTCATATGTATTCCCCTGAGGATGTTTACGACTCACTTTTTGTTTCTAACTATGCAATGTTAAATGTCCGCGATGAAATTGCCAAACTTTCCGGCGTTGCAAGCGCTGTTGTATGGGGCGAGGGGGAATATGCGATGCGGGTCTGGATAGATCCGACTAAAATTGCATCACTGGGGTTGACCGCAAATGATGTTACGGAGGCGATTCGTGAGCAAAATATTCAGGTTGCCACCGGCTCTGTCGGACAGCAGCCTGATACCACATCATCGTTTCAGATAAGTATTAATGCCCTCGGCAGACTTACAACAGAAGAGCAATTCGGCAATATTATTATCAAAGCCGGTGGAAATGGTCAGGTTACTTATCTGAAAGATATCGCGCGAATAGAGTTAGGTGCTGATAATTATTCATTACGCAGCCTCCTTGATGGAAAGAATGCCGTTGGTTTACAAATTGTTATGAGCCTAGGTGCGAATGCGTTAGATGTTTCTGCTTCTGTCCGGGCGACAATGGCTCGTTTACAAACTGATTTTATTGACGGGATCGATTATAAAATAGCGTATGACCCTACTGTATTTGTCAGTGCGTCATTAAAATCCGTCGCAATTACATTACTCGAAGCAACGATTCTGGTCGTGTTGGTTGTTGTGTTATTTTTGCAAAGCTGGCGGGCCTCGATTATTCCCCTCGTTGCTGTACCGGTTTCATTAATCGGTACATTTGCTTTTATGTATTTGTTTGGTTTTTCTTTAAATACCTTATCTCTGTTTGGTCTGGTTATTTCTATAGGGATAGTGGTTGATGATGCGATTGTTGTGGTTGAAAATGTAGAAAGGCATATTTCTGCGGGGTTAACACCTGAAAACGCTGCATTTAAAGCCATGAATGAAGTTACGGGGCCAATATTAGCAATAACATCTGTATTAGCTGCGGTATTTATTCCCACTGCCTTTTTATCAGGTTTACAGGGGGAGTTTTATCGCCAGTTTTCATTAACGATTGTTATCTCGACAGTAATATCTGCAATTAACTCATTAACGTTAGCACCGGCACTGTGTGCAATATTACTTAAACCACATAGTAAAAATGTAAAAGCAGACTGGTTAACACGGGTTATTAATCGTTTATTTGGTGGTTTTTTCGCCCGGTTTAATCACTTCTTTAATAAATTATCAGAAAAGTATGTTCAATTAGTCTGCCGTTGTATCCGGGGCAGTGTCATTATCGTCATTCTGTATATGGGATTTGCCGGGCTGACGGCGCTGGGCTTTAATGTCGTACCAAATGGATTTGTCCCTGCTCAGGATAAGTATTATTTAATTGGTGTCGCACAATTACCGCCGGGTTCTTCGCTCGACAGAACAGAGAATATGGTTAAAGAAATGTCCCGTATTGCACTTGAAGAACCCGGTGTTGAGCATGTGGTTGCATTTC
The DNA here is from genome assembly GCF_001676155.1 of Morganella psychrotolerans. Lineage (GTDB taxonomy): Bacteria > Pseudomonadota > Gammaproteobacteria > Enterobacterales > Enterobacteriaceae > Morganella > Morganella psychrotolerans. Next base: position 170,721 of record NZ_LZEW01000031.1, read on the forward strand.
CCGGCTTATCTGTGAATGGTCCGGTTAATATACCTAATTCAGCATTAATGTTTGCGATGCTTAAACCTTTTGACGAGCGCACTGACCCGTCTCTTTCAGCTAATGCTATTGCAGGCAGGTTGATGGGGAAATTCAGCGGGATACCTGACGGTTTTGCCGGTATTTTTCCGCCACCTCCGGTTCCCGGTTTAGGTTCTATGGGCGGTTTTAAAGTTCAGATAGAAGACAGAGCAGATCTCGGATTTGATGCGTTAGCAAAAGTGCAGGAGACGATTTTAATGAAAGCGATGCAGGCGCCTGAACTTACGGGAATGATGGCAAGCTTTCAGACTAACTCACCGCAAATAGATGTTGATATAGACCGGGTGAAAGCTAAATCGCAAGGTGTGACATTAACGGATATTTTTGATGCACTGCAAATCAATCTCGGGTCATTATATGTGAATGATTTTAACCGGTTTGGCCGGACGTATCGCGTGATTGTTCAGGCGGATACATTATTCAGAATGGACTCTGAAAATATTCAGTTACTGAAGGTGCGCAATAAAGACGGCGATATGATCCCGCTCGGGACATTAGTTAAAATTACGCGGACAACCGGACCTGACCGTATTATTCACTATAATGGCTTCCCGTCAGTCGATATTACAGGGAACTCAGCTCCCGGTTATACCTCCGGTCAGGCAACTGACGCGATTGAAAAAATTCTGCGTGAAACATTGCCTGAAGGAATGACCTATGAATGGACAGATCTGACTTATCAGGAACAATTATCAGGAAATTCAGCATTATATATTTTCCCGCTGGCCGTTTTCTTTGCCTTCCTGATCCTTGCTGCCCAATATAACAGCTGGGCTTTACCCTTCTCGGTCTTACTGATAGCGCCGATGGCATTGCTTTCAGCGATTGCCGGTGTATGGCTGTTTAATGGTGATAATAATGTCTTTACGCAAATTGCATTTATTGTGCTTGTTGGTCTTGCCGCTAAGAACGCAATATTAATTGTGGAGTTTGCTATTGCTCAGGAGAAGCAGGGTGCTGATCCCGTTGCTGCGGTATCAGAAGCTGCGCATCTGCGGTTACGCCCGATACTAATGACATCATTTGCTTTTATTGCCGGCGTTATTCCGTTGGTTTTTGCAAGCGGTGCGGGCTCTGAAATGAGGCAGGCGATGGGTATTGCCGTATTCTCAGGCATGCTGGGGGTAACATTATTCGGATTGTTACTGACACCTGTTTTTTACGTTATTGTCCGTAAACGGAAAGCCGGAACGCGCGCACAAGAAATATAATGTAATTATCTGATTATAGTAAAATTCACCAGACATCGGATGTCTGGTGAATTAATAATTAAAAAACATCTTGACCTTACCCTTAAGGTAAAGCTTAGGCTCTGACTTAATAATTTATTGGGGGGACATTATGAATATCGGTCAGGCGGCTAAACTCGCTAATATCTCAGCAAAGATGATTCGTTATTACGAACAGACCGGTTTAATTCCGAAAGCAAATCGCTCTGATTCAGGATACCGGCGTTATAGTTTATCGGATGTGGAAAGTTTTCATCTTATCCGTCGTGCCCGCGATCTTGGTTTTTCTACAGATCAAATCTCTGCACTTTTACTCTTATGGCGCGACAGTGACCGCACCAGCGCAAATGTCAAAGAGATGGCACTTACTCACCTGTCTGAATTAAAAAAGAAAATCACAGAACTACAGGATATGGCTCAAACACTTGAGCAACTGACTCAACATTGCAGCGGTAATAATCAGCCGGACTGCCCGATTATAACAAGCTTAACTGAACCGGTTATGAATACTGAGAAGAATACATCGCGGAGCACCCGGTTTGGTCGTCGTCTTAATTAAAAACCAGTTGACCTTACTATGCTGGTAAGCCTTACCTTAATTATGAAATTACGAATAATCAGGAGAGAAAAATGATTAGTTTTACTATACCGAACATGACTTGCGGCGGTTGTGCTAAATCAGTGACAAAAGCATTATCAGATGTGGATGGGCAGGCACTGATAGAGACTAAGCCGGCAACAAGAACAGTGAAAATTAAAAAGTAATATCGCAGAAAGTACTTTCCGCACAGCACTCAGTGCTGCCGGATATCCGGCTGATCCGGTGTAATCCAAAATAATATTACTGCCGGGTTATTCCCTGTAAAAATGAATTTCCCGGCATTTTTGTTTACATCAGAAAATCAGAAACGCACACGGAAACCGACATCTGCACGCAGAGGGGTTTCAGTTTTATTACCGTTCAGATAGTTGATTTCTGTATAAAATGCAGCCTGTGGAGTGATCTGTGCATCCAGACCTAAACCGTATTTACCGGTGCTGCCGGAGAAATCATTGCTGACGGTATTCGTCCGGTTAATTGTCACATCATTCTCTTTTGTGAATTCATGGACAATCGCCAGGCGGGCATAGGGTTTCAGTACTGCACTGTTTACATCAAATGATGTGCTGATTAATGTCCCCGCTTCACCCTGCAAACTGTCTGCGCTGTGAACATCTGCACGCATCCCGTTATTCAGTTCATAATCTGCACTGCCGATACGGGCATATTGCAGTTTGCCGTAAGGCTGTACTGTCAGTGCCGGAACAACTTCGTAGTTAAATCCGCTCTCGATTGTCGCGGTGAATGCGTTCTGGTGATAATCACCGCGCGCAGAACTGCCGTTTTTCATCCGACCGTTGTTTTCATTGTCCAGGCGGTTACCTTTGAGCATTCCGTCGGCATAGAAACCATTGTCATGCAGATAAGTTGCATAGAGCCCGCCGTGGTAACTTTCAACTGTTCCGCTGCCATAGTTATCCGTGCTGACTTTTGTCCGGCTGAAACCTGTGAATACGCCGACAAGCACAGTGGCGTCATCCAGACGCAATGGTTTATCCACCCCGATTTGTACGCCATCGAGTTTGTTTTTAAATGAGGTGTTGAGTTTATCATTCAGGCGGGTGTCATCGTGCAGGTAGCGCGTCCATAACCCGTAACCATGTTGCGGATTGCTGTAGTAATTCCCCAGACGCTGTTGCAGAGAAACTGATTCTGCCTGTAATACCTGGCGCGGTGCGGCAGCCATTGCCATAACACCTTTGGCGCTGTAACTCAGAACCGGTGCGGTTGTGCCGTTGTCGCCGTTTCCGTTATCAGTACCGGTATCAGTGTCTTTATCGCCTTTGCGTTTACCCTGTAAATACCAGTCGGTTTTTTCACCATCCTGTTTTTTCTTCAGAGAGTACTGATAGGTTCCGACTTCAACTGTCTGGTCTTTATTTGTCAGACGGAATGCCGCATCACCGCTGTTAACGTGAACGATATTAAGATCAGTTGCTTTTACCGGATCTGAACCGGTGTCCCTGACATTAATACCGAAATTACCGGTAGCGTGTTTGCTGATATTAATAAAGTCACCCCAGCCATTTGCCAGTTCAGTTGTGAGCAGAAAATCACCCTGTCCGGATAAATTACCGATCTCAACGCGATTTGGCTGGGCGGCAGGATAATACGGAGCCGTGATTATTTGTCCGCCCTGCATTTCCAGGGTCTGAATTGTCGTTATTAATGGTTTGCCTGATTTATCCGGGGTAGGGGCAAAGATACTTTCGTCAGAATCTTCGTCATATCCATCCGGTACGTGCCAGACAGGTGCAATTTGTAATTCACCCGCCAGACGGAGATGATTTACCGATACATCACCGGATTTCACCAGATTGTTTGTTGTCACATTGATATCAGTTGAATCATTATTATAGATATCAGCAGCAGCGCCTTTTTCTATTACAAGTAAACCGCCTGAAATACTTTCCGGTCCGAAGGTGATTTCCGCACCATTTTTTACCGTTGTTGTTCCTGCCAGTGTCCCGCCGTCGACAAATAAAGAGCCACCTTGTACGACAGTAGTACCAGTTGCAGTTTCGCCGCTGTTGATGGTCTGGCTGTTATCCTTCCCGACTATAGTGTCCTGTATATTTGCGGCTATTGCCCCTACAGAATACCCTGCCAATGCGGCTTCAATTAAACACACTAAAACTAATTTTTTCATATTGATTCTGACCTGCGGATGTTGTGCGGCGGAGCCCGTCACACTGAGAGAAAGTGAAATACGACAAATTTTCTTATGAAATGACTGCGTATTTTCAGCTTGTTTGGCAGGAAGGTGAATAGGTGATTTTACGTAAATGCGCCTTGGGTGAGATAATCAGTAAGATGTGCTGTAACGATGATGATGCTCAGATGTTTGAGTTGGGCTGGTGAAATAAAAATCAACTATACAAAATAAATTAACGATATCCTTGGTTACCCAATGATATCGCTATATATCCTTATTCATTCAAACTGCAGGTTCGTTGGCTGCATCCTGAATGACGTTGGGTATAGTTATTCAGGATGTGAATGATTTTCTTATGCCACACAGGCTACCGCAGGGCGGACACCTAAAGTGTGGCAGATTGCATAAGTCAGCTCAGCGCGGTTCAGGGTGTAAAAATGGAAATCTTTCACGCCTTCGCGGCTGAGAATCTTCACCATCTCCATCGCAACCGATGCACCAACCAGTTTGCGTGACTCCGGGTCATCATCCAGCCCTTCAAACATGTTACCGAGCCAGCCCGGAATGCGCACGTTGGTCATACCGGCAAAACGTTGTAACTGTTTGAAATTGGATACCGGCAGTATCCCCGGAACAATTTCCACATCAATTCCTGCGGCGGCACAGCGGTCGCGAAAGCGCAGATAAGTGCTGACATCAAAGAAAAATTGCGTGATAGCGCGGTCTGCCCCGGCATCGATTTTCTTTTTGAGATTAATCAAGTCTGCCTGCGCGCTGCGTGCTTCCGGATGCACTTCCGGGTAAGCGGCGACTGAAATATCAAAATCGGCGACCGATTTTAACAAATTGACCAGGTCGGCGGCATACATATCCGGTTTGCGGCTGTTATCCGGCAAATCGCCGCGCAGTGCCACAATATGGCGGATGCCGTTATCCCAGTAATCTTTTGCGATGGTTTTCAGTTCATCGCGGGTGGCATCAATACAGGTCAGATGCGGCACGGCAATCAGCCCGGTTTTTTCTTTGATCCCTTTGATCACGGAGTGTGTGCGGTCGCGCTCGCCGGAATTTGCTCCGTAAGTCACAGAGACAAATTTAGGTTTCAGAACACTGAGGCGCTCAATAGACTGCCACAGTGTGTTTTCCATTTCCGGTGTGCCCGGGGGGAAAAACTCAAAAGATACTTCCACGCGGCCGGCTAATTCTGCCAGATTTTGGTTCAGTGCCTCGTGCTGGTCAACGTGTAAAAAACTCATCTTTGCCCCCGATGTCATCCGTCCGTGGTAAATATACCCTTATTCATTCGAACGCAGATTTGTTGACTGCATCTTGAATGACGTTGGGCGTATGTTCCGGTACGTTATTTTTGAATGTCTATACGTTTAGACGTCTAGATGTAGATTAAGGGATGAATTGGTTAAACGTCAACCATTAATTGACACAGTGCGGGTGAGGTTTTCGCAATAAGATGATGAAGAAAATTCATGATGGGATCATGACAGAATAAAGATGCGGACAGGCAGCCCTGTCCGCAAGGAAGGTTACTCAGCCGTTTTCAGGCAGAAATGGGTGACGAGTTGGGTCAGCAATTCGCGGGTTGGCTCAATAAAACGGGTGTCGAGAAACTCATCAGGCTGATGCGCCTGCTCAATTGACCCGGGACCGAGCACCAGTGTCGGGCAGAGATCCTGAATAAACGGCGCTTCAGTGCAATAGTTCACTGTCTGTGCTTTTTCTCCGAGCAGGCTTTCAATCACCCCGACCATTTTATGATCTGTCGGGCAGGCATAGCCCGGAATCGGCTCATGCAGTGCCTCAATAGCAAGACGCCCCGGCCAGCGCTGTTTTACCGGCTCGAGTGTTGCATTCAGCATCTCATCAATATCACTGAGTGTCATACCCGGCAGCGGACGGATATCCATGTGTAATTCACAGCAGCCACAGATTCGGTTTGCTGCATCACCACCGTGAATATGACCAAAATTCATGGTCGGATACGGAATAACAAATGCCGGGTTATTAAATTTTTCTTTCAGCTGATTACGCAGACCCATCAGATGCGTGATCGACTCATTCATCAGCTCAATTGCATTCACCCCGCGATCAGGGTCACTGGAGTGACCGGACTGCCCGGTAATGCGGATAGCATTGGAAAGATGCCCTTTGTGCGCGCGCACCGGTTGCAGCGAGGTCGGCTCGCCGATAATGGCGAAAGACGGGCGGATAGCCGCATTTGCTGCAAAATAGCGCGCTCCTGCCATTGTTGTCTCTTCATCCGCGGTCGCGAGGATATACAAAGGATGCTGTAAATCACGCACGTTAATATCACGCACTGCGTCAAGGATAAACGCGAAAAACCCTTTCATATCCGCAGTGCCCAGCCCGTAAAGCTTGTTGTCCTGCTCTGTCAGCGTGAAGGGATCTTTGCTCCAGCGACCCTCATCAAATGGCACAGTATCGGTATGACCGCACAGTAATAATCCGCCGTCACCGTCACCCAGGCTGGCTAACAAATTGAATTTCCCCCGTGTTTCCGGCACCGGCTGAACTTCAACATCAAATCCCAGGGTTTCAAACCAGGCAGCCAATAAATTAATAACCGTCTCGTTGCTTTGATCCGCTTCAGACTCTGTTGAACTGATGGAGGGGGCAGCAATCAGCTGACGATAAATCTCAATAAATGCAGGTAATTTAATATTCACTGTTGACAGCCTTTATCCATGATAGTATCAATATTAATGCAGTTTATGTGAATAAAAATACATTGTTTGTGTTTCAGGTACAAGGTGAAGATGACTTATGTTGAAAACGCTGATTATCGGGGCCAGCGGATACACCGGCGCAGAGCTTGCCGCGTATATCCAACGCCACCCGCAGACGGAACTGACCGGCCTGATGGTTTCTGCCAACAGTGCGGATGCCGGTAAATGTTTTTCGGACTTACATCCGCAGCTCAAAGGTTTGGTGGATTTACCAATTGAGCCGTTAACTGACCCGCAGGCGGCGGCACAAAAAGCCGATGTGGTTTTTCTGGCAACCGCACATGAAGTCAGTCATGACCTTGTGCCAATCTTCCTGGCTGCCGGATGTGTGGTATTTGATCTTTCAGGTGCTTACCGCGTTCAGCAGGATGATTTTTATCCACAATACTACGGATTTGAACACAAACATACCGCGTTATTGGCACAAGCGGTATACGGACTGGCGGAGTGGGCAGGTGACAAAATCCGTACAGCGCAGCTGATTGCGGTACCGGGGTGTTATCCGACCGTCTCTCAGTTAGCCCTGAAACCGCTGCTGGAAAACAAACTGTTAGATCTCACTCAGTGGCCGGTGATTAATGCCACCAGCGGTGTCAGCGGAGCAGGGCGGAAAGCGGCATTAGGCAGCAATTTCTGCGAAGTGAGTCTGCAACCGTACGGATTGTTTACGCATCGGCATCAGCCGGAAATTGCCGCACATCTGGGCACTCAGGTGATTTTCACCCCGCATCTCGGCAACTTTAAACGGGGAATTCTGGCGACCATCACCTGCAAACTGAAAAGCGGTGTAACGGCGGCACAAATCAGTGAGGCGTTCCATCAGGCGTATGACGATAAACCGTTAGTACGTCTGTATGACAAGGGCGTTCCGGCACTGAAAGGCGTGGTCGGACAGCCATTTTGTGATCTGGGCTTTGCTGTGCAGGGTGAGCATTTGATTGTGGTCGGTACGGAAGATAACCTGCTTAAAGGTGCCGCGGCACAAGCTGTTCAGTGCATGAATATTCGTTTTGGCTTTAATGAAACACTGTCTCTGCTGCCACAGTAAGCACAGTCTTTATTACAATATTATTTATTATCTGACGGAAAATGAAAATGGAACCCTTAGTCATCAAGTTAGGCGGCGTGTTACTGGACAGCGAAGAAGCCCTCGGGCGTTTATTTACCGCACTGGCGGCATATCGCGCATCACATGACCGTGCACTTGTCATTGTGCACGGCGGCGGCTGTGTGGTGGATGAGCTGATGGCGAAATTACAGTTACCGGTGGTGAAAAAACAGGGGCTGCGCGTCACCCCGGCGGATCAGATAGATATCATCTGCGGCGCGCTGGCGGGGACGGCAAACAAAACTCTGCTGGCGTGGGCAACCCGTTATCAGCTGAATGGCGTCGGGTTATGTCTCGGGGATGGTCAGAGTGTCAGTGTCACGCAACTCAATGATGAGCTCGGGCATGTCGGGCTGGCACAACCGGGTAATCCGGTTCTACTCAATACCCTGCTGGGCGGCGGTTTCCTGCCAATCATCAGCTCTATCGGGATCACAGATGACGGGCGGCTGATGAATGTGAATGCAGACCAGGCGGCAACCGCTATTGCCAAAACCCTCGGGGCGCATTTGGTACTGCTGTCTGATGTCAGCGGCATTCTTGATGGCAAAGGACAGAAAATTAACGCGCTGGATGGCGTTCATGCTCAGAAACTTATTGATGACGGCATTATCACGGATGGCATGATTGTCAAAGTGAATGCCGCGCTGGAAGCCGCAGAAACACTGGGGCATCCGGTTGATATCGCCTCCTGGCGGCATGCAGACCAACTGCACAAATTATTCGATGGCGAAGCCATCGGCACGCGGATCTCCGCGTAATCAGAATTATCGGCAGATTTGCAGGATTATTCCGCTGCGGCGGATAACACTTATTGAAAGGACAGGGTAATGACAAAGGCAAAGAAAACAGGCATTAAAAAAAATCGTACTGGCTTATTCCGGCGGTCTGGATACATCAGCCATTATTCCGTGGCTGAAAGAGCATTATGATGACTGCGAAGTGGTGGCATTTGTCGCCAATATCGGTCAGAGCGCGGAAGATCTGGAAGGCGTGGAAGAAAAGGCGCTCGCCTCCGGCGCATCATCCTGCTATGTGGCGGATCTGCGTGAAGAATTTATCAAAGACTATGTTTATCCGGTGCTGAAAAGCGGTGCGCTGTATGAGGGTAAATATTTGCTGGGTACGTCTATGGCACGTCCTATTATTGCCAAAGCCCAGGTAGAGCTTGCACTAAAACTGGGTGCGGATGCGCTTGCTCATGGTGCGACCGGTAAAGGGAATGATCAGGTGCGTTTTGAAGGCACTTACACCGCACTGGCTCCGCAACTGAAAGTGGTTGCGCCATGGCGTGAGTGGGACTTGCGTTCCCGTGAAGCACTGCTGGATTATCTGAAAGTCCGCAATATCCCGACTACCGCATCACTGGAAAAAATCTACAGCCGTGATGAGAATGCCTGGCATATCTCCACCGAAGGCGGCGTGCTGGAAAGTCCGTGGAATGTATCGAATAAAGATTGCTGGGTATGGACAGTTGATGCACAGGATGCGCCGGATGAACCGGAACTGGTGACTGTGACTATCAACGCGGGCGAAGTGACCGGCGTGAACGGCAAAGCGCTGTCGCCGTTTAACTGCCTGGATGCACTGAATACACTGGGTGCAAAACACGGTATCGGGCGTATCGATATTATCGAAAACCGTCTGGTGGGCATGAAATCCCGTGGTTGTTATGAAACCCCGGGGGGCACCATTATGATGGCAGCGCTGCGCGGACTTGAAGAAATTATCCTTGACCGTGATTGCTTTAAATGGCGTCAGCAGATTGGTCTGGAAATGTCTTATGTGGTGTATGACGGACGCTGGTTTGCGCCTCTGCGTCACTCCATTCAGGCGGCGGCAGATTCGCTGGCGGCAGATGTCAGCGGCGAAGTGGTACTGAAACTGTATAAAGGTCAGGTCACGGCGATTCAGAAGCAATCGGCGAACAGTCTTTATTCAGAAGAGTTTGCGACATTCGGCGAAGATGAGGTTTACGACCACAGCCACGCGGGCGGCTTTATCCGTCTGTACTCGCTCTCTTCACGGATCCGTGCGCTGAAAGAACAGAAATAGTCAGTAAAAACAGGGATTTTATGCACAGGGACGTGCAGGCAATATTTTGCTATCCATATAATTTATACCCGATGTTATTCAGGATGCAGGCAACGAACCTGTAGTTTGAATGAATAAGGGGATATATCAAAAAATAAAAGGGAAAGAGCATGGCACTCTGGGGCGGACGTTTCAGTCAGGAAGCCGATCAACGGTTCAAACAATTCAACGACTCACTGAGATTCGATTATCGCCTGGCGGAGCAGGATATCACCGGCTCGGTCGCGTGGTCGAAAGCGCTGGTGACCGTCAATGTACTGACAGTACAGGAACAGGCGGCGCTGGAGCAGGCGCTGAATGAGCTGCTGGCAGAAGTACAGGCGGATCCCCGTGCCATTCTCAGCAGTGATGCGGAAGATATCCACAGTTGGGTGGAAGGTAAACTTATCGGCAAAGTCGGCGATTTGGGGAAAAAACTCCACACCGGGCGCAGCCGTAATGATCAGGTCGCAACCGATTTAAAACTGTGGTGCAAAGCGGCCGTCGGGCAAATTTTAGCGGCATTGCAGGAGTTTCAGCAGGCGCTGGTACTGACCGCAGAACAGAATCAGGATGCTGTGATGCCGGGCTACACCCATTTACAGCGCGCGCAGCCGGTCACATTTGCGCACTGGTGTCTGGCGTACAGTGAAATGCTGGCGCGGGATGAAAGCCGTGTACGCGATGCACTGACGCGGTTTGATTACAGCCCGCTCGGCTCCGGCGCACTGGCAGGAACAGCGTATGCCATCGACCGGGATCAGCTTGCGGACTGGCTGGGTTTTGCCGGAGCGACACGTAACAGCCTCGACAGTGTATCTGATCGCGATCATGTGCTGGAACTGCTGAGTGATGCCGCCATCAGTATGGTTCATCTTTCCCGTTTCGCGGAAGATATGATTTTCTTCAACAGTGGTGAAGCGGCATTTATTGAGCTGTCTGATCGCGTGACATCAGGATCTTCCCTGATGCCGCAGAAAAAAAAACCCGGATGCCCTTGAGCTTATCCGTGGTAAATGCGGACGGGTGCAGGGCGCACTGAGCGGCATGATGATGACACTGAAAGGTCTGCCGCTGGCATATAACAAAGATATGCAGGAAGACAAAGAAGGGCTGTTTGATGCACTGGACACCTGGCTGGATTGTCTGCATATGGCAGCATTAGTGCTGGAAGATATTCAGGTAAAACGCCCGCGCTGCGAAGAAGCCGCCAAACAGGGCTATGCAAATTCCACCGAGCTGGCCGATTACCTGGTCGCAAAAGGTATTCCGTTCCGTGAGGCGCACCATATTGTTGGTGAAGTGGTGGTTGGCGCGATAGCAAAAGGTCTGGCACTGGAAGAGATGCCACTTTCGGAGCTGCAAAAATACAGCCCGGTGATTGAGCTGGATGTGTATGACATTCTCTCTCTGCAATCCTGCCTGGCGAAGCGCTGTGCAAAAGGCGGAGTATCACAGGCACAAGTTGCCGCTGCCATCAGTGAGGCAAAAATCCGCTTAGGATTAGTGTAATTTCTGTTTTTCTGCCCGAATCACATAATATTATGTAATTCGGGCATTTTTTGTTTATACCCAACGTCATTCAGGATGCAGGTAGGCGGCAAGGGAAGACAGGCGGGGAGCATACACAAGTATGTGACCCGGCTGGCTGAGTGCAGCCAACGAACCTGCGGTTTGAATGAATACGGGTATATTACCATCGGCTTATTTTATACAGGTAACGCGAAGGCCAGATTTCAGCAGGCGATATATTCAGAAAATCCGCAATAATTTTCTCTCCCTTAGGCCAGCGCCGTGCAAGGGCATTACTCAGTGTTGATGCACTTAATCCTGCATTACGTGATAATGCCGCCAGTGTTGTGCCTCTTTTTCGTATTGCTGCAATAATATCTGCGGGATGCCAATCTTGTTGTCTGTTCATATTTGTTTTTTCTCAATTAATAAATTTAATATAATAAGAATTAAATATCATGCTAATTAGTGATGTTAATATCGACATTAAAAGGATAGATTAAGTGATCAAAATTAAAATACGGGTAAATTGAGTATTTTAATTTTTATTTTCTTATGATAAATATATCCGGACTCAAAATAAATTTATTAACATAAGGAATAATATGAATATTCAAAGTTTTGCAATGGAAGGCATCTGTAAGGATTTAACAAATGATTTCGCTAAATATTTTGATTGGAATGATATTGGTATTAATTATTCAAGGATGAATGTCAGAGATAAAACAGTTAATGTATTATCCAGTGATTATGAGTGGCTATTGACATTCTGGGAGGATGATATGGATTTGTTAATCAGTGACAGGTTGAATGCCGGAATACAATATTGGAATAATTACTCAGATAAATATAAGTCAGTATTAAAAAAAAGGGAAAAATAATCAGTTTAAAGCGGATTTTTGTACGAGGCATGGAGATGTATTTGAAATAATATCCATTAATGCCGGAAGTAAATTATCTGTTTCAGATATGATGGATGTTTATAAATGGAAACCAACAATATCAGATTATGCTAACCGGCTCTGGCAGCAAAATGAAGCACTAATATTGCCATTGAGAGCAGAATTTAATGAAGGCGATAATGAAAGTAAGTTAATTAACAAAGATTCTACCGATATTTTAGATATCCACCAATATATGCGTTTTGGTAATATTCGCCTTACCCGCAAAGAGATCTTAACGATCAGATTGTTATTATCCCATCGTAAAATAAAAGAGATCAGTGCCATTCAGGGGTGTTCTGAAGCCTCAGAGCATAAACGTATTCAGCGTATAAAAGAAAAATTAGGATGTCCCCATGCGTCTTCCGGGGGCGTATTTAATGCACTGAAAGAGAATGGTATTACGCTTGCCTGTTTGGATACGCTGGTGAGTTTGCCTTAATCGTGTTTCGTATAAAAAATAAATAATTACATAACGATACGGGCTGCCAGGCAGCCCGTGTATAACAGGATAAAGGAAGCAGGGAATGAAATGGAGATACCGGCTGGGAGCCGCGGCAGGGAATGCACTGGAGTATTATGATATTGCGGTTTTTGCCGCTATTTCCGTTTACCTTAGTGCAGAGCTTGAGAAACAGGGTTATGAATCCGCGACAGAAATGGTCTGGGGAATATTTGCACTGCGTTTTTTAGCGCGCCCGATTGGTGGTTATATTATCGGGCGTTATGCAGATAGGTCCGGTAAAAGGTCAGCATTAATATTAACCAGCCTGATTACAGGAACCGCAACATTATGTATGGCATTATTACCGGTTAATCTATTGGGTGTTTATACCCCGGTTGCGATATTAATTTTACAGATGACCTTATCTTTCAGTTTTGGTGGTGAATATCCGTCGTTGATAACGTATTTATTCAGTGATGCAAAAGAAAATGAGAAAGCACGGCTATCATCACTTATAGTATCCAGCTCTGTTTTAGGTGTTATTATTTCTCTCGGGCTGGTTTTTTTGCTGGAAAAAACACTGGCGCCGGAGATGATGCAAACTATAGGCTGGCGTATTCCATTGTTGGTAGGGCTGGGGAATATAATGATGAGCTTTTGGTTCCGTACCCGGTTACCTGCCTTGCCTGTACATCCGGTAAAAAATAAACGCGTTAACTGCTATCAGGCATTATTAATATTTCTGATGACGGTTCCCGGCTCTGCGGTATTCTATTCCTATAATATGTCTTATTCGCTGGTACGTGAGCATATACAGATAGAGGTATTGAGAAATAGCTATACAATATATTCATCTTGTTTGTATTTATTCTGTATTCTTATTTGTGGCTGGTTAACAGATAAATACAGTTCAGTAAATAGTATATTCAGATTCAGTATTGCATCTCTGGTTGTGTGTTCTGTACCGATCTATTTTTTTACTGGGTAGTGAATATTTCGGGCTGGTTATTTTTGCTCAGTTAATCCTGACAATTAATGCAGCATGTATTTCATGTACACTGGCATCGGTTATCGCCGGTATTTGTGAGGGGCACACCACAACACTAAGTCTGGGTTATAATCTAGCTTCCACATTTGTCGGCGGATTAACACCACTGATTCTCAGTTATCTTGTCGCTTATGACCTGACATTTGCCGGTGCTTATCTTGCAATATCCGGATTAACCGTCGTGCTCTCGTATAAGTTAATGAGAACTAACAAGATAAAGAGATATACCCCGCAAACTGAATAGGTATTTTCCCATCCGTTGCCGGTACTGCGATTTAGACTCGACTAACAATTTAGTTGCGTTATGATGGATATCAATTGATTTTATCTATTAATCGCAGACGGAGAGACAGGCATGAATATCCGGGATTTGGAATATCTGGTTGCACTTTCAGAGCATAATCACTTTCGCCGGGCGGCTGATGCATGTCACGTCAGTCAGCCGACCCTGAGCGGACAGATTAGAAAACTGGAAGATGAGCTGGGTGTGATGCTGCTGGAGCGAACCAGCCGCAAAGTCTTGTTTACCCAGCAGGGAATGTTGCTGGTGGATCAGGCCCGGACCATTCTGCGTGAAGTGAAAATCCTGGAAGAGATGGCATCACTTCAGGGTGAAAGTATGGCAGGTCCGCTGCATATCGGGCTGATCCCGACGATTGCGCCGTATCTGCTGCCGCATATTATTCCTGAACTGCACCGGCTCTGGCCGAAACTTGAAATGTATCTTCATGAAGCACAAACGCAACAGTTGCTGGCGCAACTGGACAGTGGCAAGCTGGATTGCGCGATCTTGGCAAGAGTCAAAGAAACCGGCGCGTTTATTGAAGAGCCGCTGTTTAATGAGCCGATGAAACTGGCGGTTTATGATGATCATCCGTGGGCGGCACGTCAGGATGTGGAAATGCATGAGCTGGCGGGTGAAAAATTGCTGATGCTGGAAGACGGGCACTGTCTGCGCGACCAGGCTATGGGATTTTGTTTTCAGGCGGGCGCGAAAGAAGATACCCATTTCCGGGCAACAAGCATGGAAACGCTTCGCAATATGGTTGCGGCGGGCAGCGGGATTACTTTACTGCCGGATCTGGCTATTCCGCCGGAGCATAAACGCGACGGTGTGTGTTATCTCTCCTGCTCTGAGCCGGAGCCTTTCCGTGAAGTGATTCTGGTTTATCGTCCCGGTTCGCCGCTGCGCAGCCGTTACAGCCAACTGGCAGAAGCGATCCGTGCAAAAATGTGCGCGTATTATCAGCAGGAACCGCCGGTTTAAAATAACCGGTTCAGTCCGTTAAGGGCGGCAACACGGTAAGCTTCCGCCATGGTCGGGTAATTAAAGGTGGTATTCACGAAATAATCGAGAGTATTACCTTCCCCTTTCTGTTCCATAATTGCCTGACCAATATGAATAATTTCTGCCGCCCGCTCGCCGAAGCAGTGAATGCCGAGGATCTGGCGGGTATCGCGGTGGAACAATATTTTCAGGCTGCCGACATCCAGACCGGCAATTTGTGCCCGCGCCAGATGTTTGAACTGCGCCCGTCCCACTTCATACGGAATTTTCATTGCAGTCAGTTGCTGCTCGGTTTTACCGACGGAACTGATTTCCGGGATGGTATAAATGCCTGTCGGGATATCTTCAATCAGATGCAGCGGTGCATCACCATCATGGGTGATAGCGCGGGCAGCAATCCGCCCCTGATCATATGCCGCAGAGGCAAGGCTCGGATAGCCGATCACATCCCCGACTGCATAAACCGCCGGATTACTGGTCTGATAGGTATCATTAACACTGATAAGCCCGCGACTGTCGGCACTGATCCCGATATGCTCCAGCCCCAGACCATCCGTATTCCCGGTTCGTCCGTTAGCATAGAGCAGGCAGTCTGCTTTTACTTTTTTGCCGGAGCGGAAGTGAACAATCACACCGTCATCCGTGCCTTCAATCCGCTCATATTCCTCGTTCTGGCGGATAACCACGCCATTGTTCCAGAAATGATAAGTCAGTGCGTCTGACATCTCCTGGTCAAGAAACGCCAGCAACCGGTCGCGGGTGTTGATTAAATCCACTTTTACACTTAACCCGCGAAAAACAGAGGCATATTCGCAGCCAATCACACCGGCGCCATAAATAATGACATGGCGCGGCTCATGTGTCAGAGAGAGAATAGTGTCACTGTTATAGATACGGGGATGATTAAAATCCACATCCGGCGGGCAGTAAGGTCTGGAGCCGGTGGCGATAATAGTGTGAGTTGCGCTGAGAATATCACAGCTGCCGTCTGCGTAACGGACACGGATATCACCGGTGTCTGTAAATGCAGCTTCGCCGTAGAACATGGTGCAGCCGTTGCGCTCATAAAAGCCCCGGCGCATTCCGGTTTGCTGGGTTATCACGCGTCCGGCGTGTGCCAGAATGTCAGAGAAAGAGGATTTCAGAATCCGGGAGTTATCACTGTACAGCGGATTCTGGTTAAATTCGATAATACGGCTGACTGCGTGGCGCAGCGCTTTGGACGGAATGGTGCCCCAATGGGTACAACCGCCGCCGACATTGTTGTAACGCTCAACAACGGCAACGCGTTTTCCCTGTTTTACAAGCCCCATAGCCACACCTTCGCCGCCCGGACCGGAGCCGATGACAATTGCGTCAAACTGGTTCTGTTGCATATAAGAAATAACCTGTTTATACATAAGTTAATAACATCATCTTAACATCAGAAGATAAATCAGCCTACATTATGTAAGGTTGATGCATCACAGTTTGAAGAATTTTTTCATAAGAAATTGTGCCGCCATCAACTAATCATCACTGTAAATAACACTAAGTTTGCTATATTGATCTGTCTGAATTAATTGAGAGCCAAAATTCTGTGAGTAACGTGATTGGTGTAAGAGCAAAACAAAAAGAAAAAACCCGCCGGGCTCTGATTGAAGCTGCCTTCAGTCAGCTCAGCGCAGAACGCAGCTTCACCAGTCTGAGCTTACGCGAAGTCGCCCGTGAGGCCGGGATCGCACCGACCTCATTTTACCGCCATTTCAAAGATGTGGATGAACTGGGTCTGACGATGGTCGATGAAAGCGGGCTGATGCTGCGCCAACTGATGCGCCAGGCACGTCAGCGTATCGCAAAAGGCGGTAGTGTGATCCGGACATCAGTTGCAACATTTATGGAGTTTATCGGTAATAACCCCAACGCTTTCAGGTTACTATTACGTGAGCGCTCCGGTACATCTGCGGAGTTTCGTGCGGCTGTTGCACGGGAAATCCAGCATTTTATTGCTGAACTGGCAGACTATCTGGAAATGGAAAGCAAAATGCCACGCCAGTTTACGGAACTACAGGCGGAGTCGATGGTAACCATCGTCTTCAGTGCCGGTGCGGAAGCACTGGATATTGATTTTGACAAGCGTGCGCATCTGGAAGTACGGCTGGTATTACAACTGCGGATGATTGCCCGTGGTGCGTATTACTGGTATCGCCGCCAACAAGAGAAAACAGATGACACTGATGACAGCCCTTTAACTTAACACTACCAGGGAGAATGCTATGACGGAACAGTACCGCCGTGACAAAGGAACTTTATTGCTCGCGTTTATTGTCGGGCTCACCGTACACGGTACATTTTCAGTTTTATTTAATTCATTGGTTCAGTTTTCGATTTTTCCGGTCATTGCACTTTGCCTGGCTGTGTATTGCTTCCATCAGCGTTACCTTAACCAGATGCTGCCTGAAGGCATGCCGAAATTGGTGACGGGTACGTTTTTCTTAGGGTTGTTCAGTTATAATGCATTACTGCGGGTAGAGTATCCGGAAGCCGGATCAAACTATTTATCTGCCGTGTTTATTGTGATTATCGCACTGTGGTTGTACCGGGCGATGAAACTGCGCCGTGAAACCGGTCAGGATGAAGTGACCGAATAACCGTCGCTGATAGTCGCCGACAAAGACAAAACAAAGAAAACAGAAAAGCCGATCATTTTATATTGATCGGCTTTTTGATTATCTGAATCAGGTTTTCAGGGACGGCAGGGAAACGGGATTATCCTGTGTGCCATTGACTCAGTAAACTGCCTGTTATGGGAGGCGACAATCATCGGCAGATTCAGTTCGCGGAGAATATTTTCCAGCCGCTGAATATTCTTCTCATTCAGACCATTAGTCGGTTCATCCAGCAGCAATACTGACGGCGACATGGCAAGTACACCTGCCAGCGCGGTAAAGTTTTTCTCGCCCCCTGAGATCTCCGTCACCGCCCGGTCTTTCAGATGGATAATATCCAGCATTTCCAGGCAGGCGATGGCGCGTTCACGCGCTTCATCCGGTGTCATTCCCATATTCAGCGGGCCGAACATCACATCATCCAGTACGCCAGGACCAAATAGCTGGTCGTCAGGATGCTGGAACAATAATCCCAGCGGACCGCGGATTTCTGTAAAATCATCTTCTGACTGACGACGCTGGTCAAATACAGTGATTTCACCACTGAACGGAATAAAGCCGAGCAGGGTATGTAACAGGGTGGATTTCCCGCTGCCGATATCACCACACAGGAACAATCGTTCTCCGGCGTTCAGGTCAAAGTTCAGATCCTGAATTATCGGCGCAGTGTTGCGACGGACAACAAGGTTTTTGACCTGAACTAACGGGCTTTGGGGAGTCATTAACACACCTTTTTGTCGTAATTGAAGATGGACGCGCATAGAAACCACGGGCTTTCAGTGCCATTTCTGTCGTTTCCGCTTTATGCATGGCTTTGATAAGCAGCAGGGCGACTAACTGGGACAGCATCATAAATGTCCGTTTGTTCATCCCTTTTTTGAATCCCCGGGCTTTCATGGCGGTTTCAAGCTGTTGTTTGGTTTCACTGAAAATAGCGATATAGCGGATTGTCAGGATAAACAGCTTGATGAGCTTATCCGGCAGAGGATAGCGTTTTACCGCACAAGCGAGGTCTATATCTGCCATGTTGGTCAGCATGGCGGAGACAAACAGTAAAATCGCATTCATCTTCAGCGTAATTTGCGTCGCCAGAAAAATGCCTGCCGGAGATTGCACAATTCCCTGACTCTCGATTTTCCACGGCAGCGTCAGCCAGATGAATAAAACAAAGATATTCAGCTTGAGAACGGTCAGCAGTGAGTGACCTAACTGATGGCGGCGGCAGATAACAAACAGCACAAAGGCACCGGACAGACCGGCTGTCAGCCAGTCGGTCTGCCGGATGCCACTGAGAAGAAATGCCCAGAGAACAGCAAGAAGCAAACGCCGGTGCGGGGCAAGCCACTTATCCATAGCTGTGCTGACCAGTCTGATTGACCGCCAGTGATGCCGGACGCATTTTTGCCAGTGCCAGCAGGATCCCGACACTTATCAGGGAGTCTGTCACAAAGATAGGCAGGTGCCCGATAAACAGCAGCCAGACCAGATCGATGTACGATTTTCCGCTGTCCAGCACCAGTGCCAGGGAGGTCAGACACACGGTTCCCAGTGTTCCGAGCATACCCGCCATGATCCCGAGATAGATAAGACGACCCCTGCTAAGACCCGGATGCATTGAGTTACGGAACAGATAATAGACCAGCAGCGCCGGAATCGAGATATTACACAGGTTTACGCCGAGCACTGCGAAGCCGCCGAAGGAAAAAAACAGCACCTGGAGCGCCAGCGCGATAAGAAAGGCGGGAAATACCGCCCAGCCGAGAAACAATCCTGCCAGCCCGTTTAAGATCAGATGCACACTACTGACCCCGATAGGCACATGAATAGTGCCGGCAACAAAGAAAGCCGCACCGAACAAGGCCGCCAGAGACAAGCGCGAAGTATCCAGCTGACGAATGCCGATGGCGACACCGGCCGCCGCAACCAGACCGGCACCGGCGAGAACAGGAAGATGTAATACGCCTTCTGATAAATGCATGTTAGTCCTCCTGTTATGCGGCTTTAGCAGCCTGTTTGGTGAGTTCACGGGCGCGGAAGAAGGCAATCACACCAAAAATACCCACAATATAACCAACACCGCCTAAAATATTTTGCAGATAAATTTTATTCTTTAACTGATCAATATCCTGGCGGATCTGAATATAGCCGGAAGATGAATCACTACTGCTGCTGGTTGCTGAAATAACCGGAACATCAGTTTCAACTTTATGTCCTTCATCGCCTTCAACATATAAAACATATTCGCCGGTAGCGGGTACGTCGATTTTGAAATAGCCTTTATCATCCGTTTTACCGGATATTTCATCATCCTGGTGACCTTTCAGATATATACCGACATAAGTATCTTTTGCCGGTGACATATCTGAATAATAGGATTGCCCGCTGATCACATTACCTTCTAATTGCGCGACAACGTGCATGGAGTGAGCTTGTGCTGTTGTTGCCAACAGCACCCCGTTAATTAATAAGGCAACAAATAAGTAAATAGACTTCATAACGTTTAATTACTCTGCATCAAATGATAAGACATATTCTAACTGCTGGAATCCATATTCCTTGTTATCCGGTGTATCCAGTTTATATTCGGCATACACTTTGTTCGCGCCTTTTTCAGCTTTGAATTTCGCCAGCCCATCTTTGTTGGTTAATACACCCGGATCTTCTTCACTTTTAGCAATCTTCATACCTTCCAGCGGCTGACCATCTTTCAGTGCTTTAATTTCAAATTCCTGACCGGCAACCGGTTTGGTCATCGGCACCAGCTCATAAGGTGTGTTGAACGTTTTAGTGGCATTACTATCCCACTTAACAATATTTTTGCTAAATTTAATCGGATTTTTACTGAATTCTGCATCAGGCACTTCAATTTTATTTTTTTTCAACTGTGCGTCCGTTCTTTAATTTACTCCAGACGCCATTGTCGTAACCTAATAATATAATTGATGCATTTTCAGGCATGGCAAAGTACGCTTCGCCATCTTTAAATGTTGTACTGATGCTTTCTGTTTTACCATCCTGCATAACGGCCTGAACAGGTTTTAACTTATTTTCAGGATATTTTTCAGTTGGATTGTGACCAAAGCGGACAACATATTCAGCACCATCGGCTTTTTCAATCCAGACATTATGTGCACTTGCCTGAAAACTACTGAATAACAGGGCGGCTGAAATTAACGTTATTTTCTTCAGAGACATAAAAATACCTTTTGATTAAGTAGCGGAATTATTTTAAGCGGAGTATAAGTCAGTGAAAATAAAAATAAGACCTAAAGTTCAAAGGAATAATTAATATCGGGAATGGCTCACAGTAAATTGTTAAATATTTATATACCCAAACGGATTTCTTTAATTGGTTTAGGCTGGTTGTTAATATATTGCGGCAGGGTTATTTTTTGTATCGGAAATGTTGAAAAAACAGAGAGCATTCGTTGAATGGATATATAAAGAGTTCAAATGCCTCTTTATGATGAAAATTACGCCGGTTAATACTCTGTTTAGTGAATCGTACTGAAAAAGAAGAAAAAAAAACAGGACCGACCAGATATCATCAGGGAATAATTGAAATAAACTCATAAACTAAAAAAAGTTCTTGACCATAAATCAAGAACTTTATCGGAAGGCTATTAACAAGTGATCAGCGCCGGATCAATAAAACACCGCTTTCCATGTGATGAGTGTACGGAAATTGATCAAACAGGGCGAGGCGCTCAATTCTGTGGGTCTGGCTCAGTGTCTCCAGATTCTCGCACAAGGTTTCCGGGTTACAGGAAATGTAGAGAATACGGTCATAGCCCTGCACCAGTTTAACGGTTTCTTCATCCAGCCCGCTGCGCGGGGGATCGACAAAAATCGTATTACATTCATAGGATGTCAGGTCGATATCCGCGAGACGATGAAATTTACGCGCGCCCTGCATTGCTTGTGTGAAATCTTCCGCAGACATCCGGATAATCTGCACATTATCAATATGGTTGGCTTCTATATTATATTGCGCTGCGGCGACAGACGGCTTGGCAATTTCCGTTGCCAGTACGCGACGGAAGTTGCGCGCCAGTGCCAGTGAGAAATTACCGTTGCCGCAGTAAAGCTCCAGTAAATCGCCCTGCGAACCTTGCGTGGCAGAGAGCGCCCACTCGAGCATATGAATATTTACCGCAGCATTCGGCTGTGTGAAGCTGTTCTCGACCTGGCGGTAAATCATCTCTTTACCTGCGACCGGCAGCACTTCATCCACATAATCATTATCCAGCATGATTTTAGTTTTTGACGCCCGCCCAATCAGCTGGATATCAAACCCCAGCGTCTGTAATTGTGCCCGCAGTACGGTCGCGGCTGCCGTCCAGCTATCATCCAGTTTTTTGTGATAGAGCATGGAGACAATAATTTTATTGCTTCGCGTTGACAGATAATCAATCTGAAAAAGTCTATGGCGTAGCAGATGTGTCTCTTTTATTAACGGCAGAATAGCCTGCATCATGTCGTTGATCAGATGGCTGGCTGTCGGAAAGGTATCAATGCGGATGCGCTGTTTGGTCTGCGGATCAAACATGATATGCCAGAGGTCATCCTCTTCGTGCCAGATGCGGAATTCAGCCCGCATCCGGTAGTGAGAGACAGGGGAAGCAAACACGTCCACATCCGGTGCCTGAAAAGGGCTCATCATGTCTTGCAGACGGTTTGCCTTTTCTGAGAGTTGTTTTTCGTAGTTTTCAATGGGTAACGTGTTTTGCATGAATCAATCCCGGTTTTCCGATCACAAAAAATGTTAGCGTCTTAATAATTAAAGTGTTCTGTCCGACATTTCAGAAGCCTTGCTATGGACAGCGTCAGAAGCGTGATCGTAGCATGATAACTCGGTTTCTTCATAAGAATGAAAAGGGAATCCGGTGAAATTCCGGAACTGGCGCGCAGCGGTAATGGTAATAGCAACGAAATGACACTGTCGTAAGACGGGAAGTGGTTGCGGGTAATAATACCCACCTGAGTCCGAAGACCTGCCGAAGATTTGTCGTCCGTTATGCTTACGCTACAAAGCTTACGGGTGGCATCCTCTTTATATGTATGTGGGTGCTTTGGAAATGAATATTACTTTACCTTGCGCGCTGTCCGCCACCGGACTGGCCGTTCTTTCTGCGTTATCTTTTTCTGTTTCTGCTAACACCAATGATGATCAAATAATTGTTTCTGCAAACCGCTTCCAGCAGCCGGTTTCCTCTGTATTAGCGCCTGTCACCGTTGTTACCCGCGAAGAAATTGACAAATGGCAGTCAAATTCTGTGGTGGATGTCCTGCGCAGATTACCGGGGGTGGATGTGGCGCAGAGCGGGGGGCTGGGGCAGGCGAGTTCAGTGTATGTCAGGGGAACAGAAGCCAGACATGTCATGATTTTGGTTGATGGAGTCCGGCTGAACCAGGCGAACGTATCTGGTAGCTCTGATATTAGTCAAATTCCGTTATCACTGGTGCAGAGTATTGAATATATAAGAGGCCCGCGTTCTGCTGTTTATGGATCAGATGCTATCGGCGGTGTGATTAACATTCTGACTGAACGTAAAACCGAAGGAACAACACTGAATGCAACCATGGGATCTCATGGTTATCAGGAATATGATGCTTCAACACAACAAAAAAATAGGTGATAAAACAACAATCACTGCGGCAGGAAGTTATCTTTATACAAAAGGTTTTGATGTAGAAGCTAACGGTAATACTGGTGGAGTACCTCAGCCGGATCGTGACGGATTCATGAATAAGTCACTTTGGTTGGGGGTCAGGCATCAGCTAAACGATAACTTTGATGTATATGCCAGAGCCTATGGGTTTGATAACAGAACAGCGTATGACAGTTCTGTATATGACGGCGCACTGGTTGATACCCGTCAGCTTTACAGCAGAACATATGATGGTGGTATTTCGTATAGCGAAGGTATCTATTCTTCATTCCTGAATTACAGTTTTAACCATACTAAAGATTACAACTATGACCCGCGGTATGGTCAATATGGTAAAGGAAATCGTCTTACTGATACTGAACAATATAATGTTCAGTGGGGAAATAACGTTCAGGTTGGAAATGGTTCTGTCAGCGGGGGTGTTGACTGGCTGAGGCAAAAAATGAAAGACGGATCCAGTGATTTTGAAGCTGCAGATAAAGATTATTTTGATAACACCGGGCTGTATTTGACGGGTCAGCAATGGATTGGTCCGGTTATCGCAGAGGCATCTGTTCGATCTGATCATCATTCAGATTATGGCTGGAATTCTACGTGGCAAACAAATATTGGTTGGGAATTTGCAGAAGGCTATCGTCTGATTGGCGGATACGGAACTGCATTTAAAGCACCAACACTAAATCAGCTCTATAGTGCATGGGGAAGTAACCCCAATCTGAAGCCAGAGAAAAGTAAGCAGTGGGAAGGTGGATTTGAGGGAAATACAGGGGTTCTGAGTTGGCGGGCGACTGCTTTTCGTAATGATATTGAGGAATTAATCCAGAGCGAGTCGTATGCTCCGTGGCAAAACCATAATATCGATGAGGCTGTCATAAAAGGTACTGAGCTGACAGGAGAAATGGATACGTGGATTTTCCATCATACATTCTCTTATCAATATATAGATGCAAGAAACGGAAAAACGCACGAACGCCTGGAACGCAGAGCAAGACAGCAACTCAAGTACCAATTGGATTGGAACATAGAGAATATTGATATGGGACTGACATATCATTATATCGGACAGCGTACAGATAAAGATTATGGTGTATATGATCCTGCAGCAAACGGATATAAATCAGTATCAATGGGCGGCGTCAGCCTCTTTGATATCACTGCTGCATATCCAATCACTGACCATCTTACAATTCGTGGTAAAGTAGCTAACCTGCTTGATAAAGACTACGAGACTGCGTATGGCTATCGAACCGCTGGCCGTGAATACTTCCTTACCGGAAGCTACAACTTCTGATCTGAAAACCCGCCCGACAGTGCTGCTGTTTGACTCCGGCATGGGCGGCTTATCTGTTTATCAGGAAGTAAGAAAACTACTTCCTGATCTCCACTATATATATGCATTCGATAATGAAGCGTTTCCTTATGGTGAAAAAACCGAAGCCTTTATTGTTGAACGCGTGACTAACATTGTACAGCAGGTCGCAAAGCAACATCCGCTGGCGGTCATTGTTATCGCCTGCAATACCGCGAGTACGATTACACTGCCTGCGCTGCGGGCAATGTCTGATATCCCGGTTGTCGGCGTGGTGCCTGCCGTGAAACCGGCAGCGAAACTGACCCGCAATGGCGTTGTCGGGTTGCTGGCAACGAGAGCCACTGTCAAACGGGCGTATACGCGGGAGCTTATTGACCGCTTTGCCTCTGAATGTCAGGTAACATTATTAGGTTCTGCGGAACTGGTTGAACTGGCGGAGCGCAAACTACATGGTGATGCTGTGCCTGCTGATGTACTGGCGGAAATCCTGGCACCCTGGCTGAAAATGAAAGAACCGCCGGACACCGTCGTGCTGGGATGTACTCATTTCCCGTTAATTGCGGAAGAACTGATAGCGGCATTACCGGATGGCACCCGGCTGGTTGATTCCGGCGCGGCAATTGCCCGTCGTGTGCAATGGCTAATTAATAATAATGAGAAGCCACATTACTCTACAGCAGAAGAATGTATTGCTTATTGTCTGCGGAATGATGAGTCTGCACAGCAATTATTACCGGTTTTACAGCAATTCGGGTTTGAATCGCTGAAAAAAACTAACAATAACAGGGTGATTTGCTGCATTAAACAGCAGTCAGAATATTTTTATAAATTACCCCTTGCGGTCAGACAGAAACTCCCTATAATGCGCCCTCACTGACACGGAACAACACGCTGACAAGCGCGCCGACAGTAGAGAAGAGCGAAAAAAAGTTGAAAAACAACGCTTGACTCGAAGGGGCTGAAAACGTAATATACGCAGCCTCGCAACAACGCAGAAGACCGGCAACGGCAGCGTATGTTTGCAACGCTCTTTAACAATTTATCAGACAAT
>NZ_LZEW01000032.1 GCF_001676155.1 Morganella psychrotolerans
CAAATCCGGCTCCCGCAACCAACACTTATCATCATTAACTTTTCGGACGCGGGGTGGAGCAGTCTGGTAGCTCGTCGGGCTCATAACCCGAAGGTCGTCGGTTCAAATCCGGCCCCCGCAACCAATCTTATACCGACATTATCTGTCAAAATCTCCTGAATACTATTCCATTCTGACGTTATCCTGATTTACTAAAAAATCCATATTTTCAATTTATTACCCCCTACTATACTCTAAATAATTCGGGATGCCTGTAGGCGACAAGCTCCGACTGCCGGGGAGCATACATCAGTATGTGACCCGGCGGGCTGAGTGCGGTCAACACCCGGGCATCCTGAAGTATGACGAGTATAATCAGTGCCACATCCTTGTGACACACTACTTTTAATCTCTGCGCGCGACTGCGCCACCATTTGCAAAATACGCTTTGATACCCTGGAAAACAGAATTTGCCATCTCCTGCTGGAATTTCGCCGTTTTCAGTAAACGCTCTTCCTCGATGTTACTGATAAATGCTGTTTCCACCAGAATGGACGGAATATCCGGTGCTTTCAATACCGCAAACCCGGCCTGGTCGACTGTTTTTTTATGCAGTTTGTTGACGGTGTTCATCCGCTTGAGAACTTCTGAGCCAAATTTAAGGCTGTCTTTAATACTCGCACTCTGCACCATATCAAACATGGTCTGATCGAGGTATTTATCACCGCTTTTGCTCACGCCACCAATTCTGTCGGCATCATTCTGGGTTTGTGCCAGAAATTTTGCGGTGTTACTGGTTGCTCCGCGCGTCGACAGCGCAAAAACGGATGAACCCCTGGCAGAGCGGTTGGTAAAGGCATCGGCATGAATGGAGACAAAGAGATCTGCCCGCATCTTGCGCGCTTTCGCCACACGGACTGACAGCGGGATAAACACATCCTCGTTGCGCGTCATATAGGCACGCATACCCGGCTCGCGATCAATAAGAGACTTTAAGCGGCGCGCCATTTGCAGCACCACATCTTTTTCCCGCGTTTTGTATTTACCGATAGCCCCCGGGTCTTCCCCGCCATGACCGGGGTCGATCATAATCACAATCGGTCTGTCTTTACCCGCTTTGCCCGGTTTCGGTGTTTCACGCGGGAGGCTCTCTTCCAGGTCACCCCGGTTGTAATCTTCCAGCAGCGCCAGCAGCGGGTCATCTTCTTCTCTGCTGCCATTTTTCGGATAAAAATCAAGTACAAGGCGGTTTTTAAATTCAGCCACCGGCGTCAGTTCCAGCACCTGCGGACTCATTGCCTGCTTCACTTCAAATACGAGGCGGACGGTCTGCGGATCATTTTGTCCGACACGGACAAGCTTCAGGTGCGGATCACGGTTTTGTACCTGCTTATCCAACCCTTTCAGCACGCTGTTGAGATGTACGTTTTTCAGATCGATAACAACACGTTCCGGGTTTTGCAGGGTAAATTGTTTATATTTCAGCGGACTATCTGACTCGATAGTCACACGGGTATAACTGGATGCCGGCCAGATACGCACAGCCACGATTTGCGACGAAGCCGCAAACCCGAACGGGCTGATACTCAGCAGACAAAATGCCGCTGCACCTTTGAGCAACAGACGGCGTGACGCATCGTGTTCAGAATGACTCATGAAAAGATATCCATAGCGTAAATCACATCAATATTGCCGAAACGTATATCCGGAAAACCAACGAAATTAAGAAAACAGAATGATTTATTCTTAAATAATTTAAACGGCACTTTATCTAATCATTTGCGCCCTGTCATTATGGATTTTTGGCTTATATGGCGATAATTCAGACAAAATCAGATCACGTCTTTTCTGCCACCAAAAATTTAGGCTTGCTATTCCCTCACAAAAAGAATAAAAATACATAAATTACGAATAAAAATTCACTTGCGAGGGTATTATGAAAGAGCGCAGTATCGAACTGGTGGACGGTTTCCGTCAGTCAGTTCCCTATATCAATGCCCATCATGGCAAAACATTTGTGGTTATGCTGGGCGGCGAAGCCATCGAGCATGAAAACTTTCCTAATATTGTTAATGATATCGGCCTGCTGCACAGCTTAGGTATCCGCCTTATTGTCGTTTATGGCGCCCGCCCGCAAATTGAAAAAAATCTGCTGGCTCATCAGTGTGAGCCGGTTTATCACAAAAATACCCGTGTGACCGATGCGCGGACACTTGAGCTTGTCAAACAGGCCGCAGGGCAATTACAGCTGGATATCACCGCCCGCCTGTCAATGTGCCTGAATAATACGCCGCTGCAAGGCGCGCATATTAATGTGGTCAGCGGTAATTTTGTGATAGCCCAGCCGCTTGGTATTGATGACGGTGTTGATTACTGTCACAGCGGGCGCATCCGGCGGATTGATGAAGATGCTATCAACCGGCAACTGAATAACGGCGGCATTATACTGATCGGCCCTGTCGCCGTTTCTGTCACCGGCGAAAGTTTTAACCTGACCTCCGAAGAAATTGCCACACAAATTGCCGTTAAACTCAAAGCCGAAAAACTGATTGGCTTTTGCTCGGCACAAGGTGTGGTTGCCGATAACGGCGCGATTATCTCCGAAATGCATCCGAATGACGCCGAGCACTATGTGCAGGAAATGGAAGGCAGTGGTGATTACTATTCAGGGACTGTCCGTTTTCTGCGCGGGGCAATCAAAGCCTGCCGCCGTGGTGTAAAACGCAGCCATCTCCTGAGTTATCAGGATGACGGATCACTTATCCAGGAACTGTTCTCCCGTGACGGGATCGGAACCCAGGTCGTGATGGAAAGTGCTGAGCAAACCCGCAGAGCAAATATCAATGATATCGGCGGGATACTTGAGCTTATCCGCCCGTTGGAGCAACAGGGCATTCTGGTGCGCCGCTCACGCGAACAACTGGAAATGGAAATCGATAAATTTACGATTGTTGAGCGCGATAACACCACGATCGCCTGCGCCGCACTCTATCCCTACCCGGAAGAAAAAATCGGCGAAATGGCGTGTGTGGCGGTACATCCTGACTACCGCAGTTCTGCGCGGGGCGAAGAATTACTCAACCGGATAACGCAGCAGGCAAAACTGGCGGGGCTGGAAAAACTGTTTGTTCTCACCACCCGCAGTATTCACTGGTTTCAGGAACGCGGGTTTGTACCGGCAGAAATTGAAAACCTGCCGGTCAAAAAACAGGCTATGTATAACTATCAGCGGCGCTCGAAGATTCTTATTCTGGATTTTAAATAACCGGCTGTCTGTCATCGCTGTTTATCGTAACCTCTCACTCAGCCCGCTGTAACGCTGAGTAGGGGTTTTCACCGCACGGCGCAGACACTCTTCCCGGCTGTACACGGTCAGAAACTGCTTTGCCCGCGTCAGAGCGGTATACAGCAACTCACGGCTGACCAGCGGTGATATTTGTACCGGCAGCACCAGCGCAGTATGAGCAAACTCAGATCCCTGGGATTTATGCACTGTCATCACATACGCCGTTTCATGAGCCGGTAACCGGCTCGGCTGAATGCTTTTTATCGTGCCGTCCGGCAACTGAAAATGCACACGAAGCTCATTTTTATCATCTCGGAGCATGATGCCGATATCCCCGTTAAACAGCCCGAGCGGGCTGTCATTGCGGTTGATCATCACCGGTTTTCCGTGATAACCGCGCAACCGGTGAATAAGGGGACGCCGGATATGCCCCTGCTGATGCAACAGCCGTTCAATACGCTCATTTAATCCTTCCACGCCAAACGGACCTTCGCGCAGGGCACACAATAACCGGAACTGATTAAAGGCATGCAGAACAACCGCCGGTTCTGCCCGTTTTTTCACCAGCGCAAGAAACGGCAGATAAGCTGTCATGGTATCTGTCAGTACCTGCGGATAGCCATTTTCATCCTCCAGCGGTACATAGCGGACATCATGCCGCTGCCCGTTCAGAATAGTCATGGTTTCCCGCGCATCCCCCTGGTTTACGGCGGCTGCCAGCTGACCAATCCCGGAGTTTTCATCAAAACGGAAACTTTTACGCAGCAGACAGAGGTGATCCTGCACATTTACAGGGTGAGCCGGTGCCGTTTCCGGCAGGATACAGCCCGTCATGGCTTCCAGAGCCATGCGTCTTTCCGGCGTATATCCCTCTTTGGCAAAACGGCAGATATCCCCCAGAACCGCCCCCGCTTCAACAGAGGCGAGCTGGTCTTTATCGCCCAGCAGAATCAGCCTTGCCTGCGGCGGCAACGCGTCGATCAGTACCGCCATCATCGGTAAATCCACCATGGATGCTTCATCAATAATCAGAATATCCAGCGGCAGCGGGTTTTTATGATGATGGCGCAACTGGCGGCTGTCCGGCTGTGCACCCAGCAAACGGTGCAGGGTTTTTGCCTGCTCCGGCATCATTGCGCGCTGCTCATCCGTCAGTGTTAGTTGTTCAATTGCCGAACCGAGTGATTCAGTCAGGCGCGCTGCCGCTTTGCCGGTCGGGGCAGCCAGTTCAATCAGTAACTGACGGGGAGCAGATTGCACCAGTGCCGCCAGAATACGGGCAACCGTTGTCGTTTTCCCGGTTCCCGGTCCGCCTGAGATAACAGCAATCCTGCTGCTGACCGCCACTGCCGCTGCCACTTTTTGCCAGTCCGTTTCCGGCATTGATGAACCAAACAGCGCATCCAGTAACGGGCGGATACTTTCCGGGTCCTGCGTGACCGGCTGTGGCTGTGAAAAATACGCGGCCACCTGACATTCATACTGCCACATACGGTGCAGATACAGATTAGTGCCGGATAACACAACAGGTGCGGGAAGTGAGCCATCACTAACTGCATCAGATACGCTGAGTACAGATCCAATCTGTGCAACTGACGGCTCACCCAGTGCCTGCCAGACAGACTGTAATAATTCAGCGTGCCGCCCGCCCTGCTCCATCAGCAACGCAATGCGGGATAACGGCAGACAGACATGCCCCGCGCCGGTCTGCATACTGAGCAGTGCAAAAATTAATTGCAGCAGCGGCGCATCATCTTCTGCCAGCATAGCCGCGAACTGACAATCTAAAGGGCGCAGGACCTGTTCAGCACACAGTGTTTGTAAGTGAGCATTCATTTACTTGTCTCCCCTTTAAACATCGCATCCAGCTGTTCTGTAAATACCTGTTCCGGCCGGTAAAAATAAATTCCCTGACCGGGATGCGCCGGTGTCATTCCGCGCAGAAATAAATAATAAACGCCGCCGAAATGCACATCATAGTTATAATCCGGCAATCTGTGGCGTAAATAGCGGTGCAATGCCAGGGTATAAAGCTGATACTGCAAGTCATAGCGGTGCTCAATCATCGCGTCCGCCAGCGCCGCCGGTTGGTAGTCCGCCGGGCTGTCACCGAGATAGTTTGATTTATAGTCCGCTATGTAATATTTGCCGTCATGACAGAATACCAGGTCAATAAAGCCTTTCAGCATCCCGGTCACCGTGGCGAAATCCAACGGACGTGCCCGTTCTGACAGCGGATCAAAGGCTCTCATCAGTGCATCCAGCCCGTGCGCGTTCAGCTCACTTTCAATCGGCAGGAAAAATTGCATTTCATCCTGCTTCAGATGTGCCGGAATTTGTCTCAGAGCCGGTCCACCATCACAAAGCGGGGTATTCAGCAGTTCAGTAATCCAGGATTGCAGGAACGGCGCCCAGTGTGCGGAAAAACCAAATGATAATAACTGGTCATTCAGCCACTCAAGTGAGGGCTCACTATCAAATTCAAGCGCTTCAAACAGGCTGTGAAGGAATGTTCCCGCCTGTGCGCCGCGCATAAAGGTAAAAGCGGTCAGTTCAGATCCGGCTTCCACCTGTATTTCACCTGCTGTTTCTGTATCCATGTCCGGGCTGAGAGCGCGGATCATCGCCATCATCTCTTCCTGTCTGTCCTGTGTATACGCATTGCCGCCGGATGCAGCGCCGTAACTCAGACCACTGTAGCTGGTAACCCGCCACTGCCCGCGGATGTGCCGGGTAAAAGCTTTCACCGCCAGAGATACCGGCGGGCAAACTTGCGGCTCCCATGGCGTGAACGTCTGCCCCTGTACCGGAGTCAGAGCCAGTGAGTCATCTCCCTGACAAAACGCGGTCAGCCGCCCGAACAGTGTTTCACTGTCACATGCCTGACCATTTTGTATCAGATACCCCAGTCCGCAGTGATGTAAATCCGTGTTCCCGGCTTTCTTGCGGTTACCTTTCATAACAGGCGCGACACCCAGGCTGCAATGATAAACCGCCCGTGTAACCGCGACATAAAGCAGTCGCAGGTCTTCCGCCAGGCGCTCTTTATCTGCCAGTGCGAGTTGAGTTTCATCAGGTGAAAGGGTCAGGCATGGCTCAAAGGTGGTTTCATCATGATAAAGACGCTGCCCGCCTGCCTGAAAATTACAGATAAACGGCAGCCAGACCAGCGGATATTCCAGCCCTTTGGATTTATGAATAGTACAGATCTGCACCAGGTTCTGGTCGCTTTCAAGGCGCATCTGCTGACTTTCGGATTGCGCATCCGGACGCAATACCTGTTGTGCCAGCCAGCGCACCAGCGCGTGTTCATTTTCCAGGGTCTGCGATGTTTCCTGAAGCAATTCGCCGATATGCATAATATCAGTCAGCCGCCGCTCGCCCTCCTGACCGGCAAGCAGATTTTCAGCCACCTTGCGCTGACTGAATACCGTCCGCAGCATCGGCAGCACGCCCTGCTGCTGCCAGACTTGTCCATAACCGGCGAACTCATCCACCAGCGCATCCCATGCTGTTTCATCGTGATTCAGCTCATCCATATCAGGGGCATTAAGACCGAATAATCCTGATGCCAGCGAACTGCGCAGCAAGCGTTCTTTTTCCGGACTCAGCACCGCCTGTAACAGCCACAGCAATTCACGCGCTTCCGGTGTATCGAAAACACTGTCCCGGTTTGAGAGGAAGACCGATGGGATGGCAAGCTGATTCAGCGCATCTTTTATCAGTTGCGCTTCGCGGCGGCTGCGCACAAGAACCGTGATATCGGCAGCACTTACCGGACGCTGCTTGTCACCCCCCCCGAGTAATGCAGTGCCGCTCTGCCCCTGTTGTAACCAGTCACGGATTTGTCCGGCACACACAACTGCCATTGTCCGCTCATAGTCACCACTGCTGACACCCTCTGCGCTCTGCCACCAGAACTGCATCGCCGGTTGTATTTTTCCGTCAATAACAAAAGCCGGTTCATCGCTCCCGGGGGCTGGCATCACCGGCTGAAACGGGATTTGTTTAAAACAGAAGGGTTCATCTGCCTGTAAAAACAGTTTATTTACCCCGTCCACCATCGTTTTTGCCGAGCGGTAATTTGTTCCCAGCGTGTAATGCGCGCTGACATCCTGCCGGGCTTTGATATAGGTAAAAATATCAGCGCCACGGAACGCATAAATGGCCTGTTTCGGGTCGCCGATAAACAACAATCCGCGGGGTTCAGCCTGCACATCTTCATCACGGTGTGCGGCATCATCCTGATAAATTGTCCGGAAGATCCGGTACTGCTGCGGGTCTGTATCCTGGAATTCATCAATCATGGCGACCGGAAAACGTTTTCGCAGCGTTTGCGCCAGCAGTGCGCCATTTTCACGGCGCAATGCCTCATCAAGCCGGGTCAGCAGGTCATCAAACCCCATTTCACCGTGTATCTGTTTTTCCTGCGCAATTGTCTGACGAATTTCATACACCGCGCGGGTGAAAAGCACATCTTCCAGCGTCAGTGCCTGTTCCGCCAGAGTTTCTATGGCAGAAAAAACAGGGTGAGACGGCGATGTCCCGCCTTTTTTGGTTTTCTCACACAAAACAGCCTGACTGAAACGCTCAAGATTTTTCGGCAATGCATAGTGAGTGGTTACCCGCTCTTCTGCCCATGCATTGATACCGGCAATCCATCCCGGTACCAGATTGGCACGGTAACTGCTTTTGTTCAGATCTGAATCCTGAATCAGACTGACAAAATCAACATCACTTTTCCGCCATTGCTGCTTTACCTCATCAATGGCGGTAATAATTTTCTGATGGCGGGAAAGTAATGTTTCATCTGACTCCGGCGCATCGGTTATCCGTGGCTCTTCACCCTGCAACCAGGGGTAGATATCCCGTAACAGTGCATCAGGACCAGACCAGAGCTGAGTAACAGCTCTTGCCAGCTCAACCGGCAGCGGATAACAATGGCGCCGCCAAAAGTCCGCACACGCTTGTCTGCGGATAGGATGTTCATCCTGAATCAGTGTTTGTTCAAATAATACGCCGGACTCAAATGCATTATGTGTCAGCATCCGCTGACAGAATCCGTGAATGGTAAAAATGGCGGCTTCATCCATCTGGCGCTCGGCAAGTAACAACCGCTGAGCCGCCATTTGCTTATCCGGGATAAGGGCAAGCAAAGGGGCGAATGCATGATCCGGCTCCTGCTCATCACGCAGACAGGCGATCCGCAGTGCATGAATATTCTCACGGATACGCCCGCGCAGCTCATTGGTTGCCGCTTCTGTGAACGTCACCACCAAAATCTCTTCCGCTGACAGCGGACGGCTGAACGCACCTTCCCCCAGCCCTAACAACAAACGCAGATAGAGCCTGGCGATAGTGTACGTTTTTCCCGTACCCGCAGACGCTTCAATTAACCGCTGCCCCTGCAGCGGTATTGTGACCGGATTTAAAGATTCAGCCGCCATAGACTTACCGGATTTCCTCTTTCACAGGTAGCAGTGACTGAAACTCTGTCACTGACGGATAGGTTGTCCAGCCTTCCGGCTTCGCATAATCATCCGCTTTACCGCTGGTTCCTGTTACCTGAGAATAAAGTGCCAGTCCGTTTTTCGACATAACCGCTTTATCATAGAATGTCACCACATCCTGTTTTGTCATTTTTTTTCACCGCATCAATAGTCTGTGCGCGGGTATTAAAGTCAAAATAGTTATTTTTGAAATCAAACGAATAACGGGATGCTTCTTCTATAAAGGTTTCCGGTGGCTGGGTCAGTTCAGTCAGCAGAGCACTGCGGTATTTATCAAACTCCGCATTGTCCAGCGCCTGTAACCGTTTTTCTGTTTTCACATAGAAATCATTAAAACGCTGTGACAGATACGCCGGATTTTTTTCATTGCTCTGTAACAGAAAACCGATTCCCCACTGACGACCAAAGCCCGGATTAAAGGCAAACAGGGCATAACCCAGTTGTTCCTGTGTCCTCAGCTGATCATAGAACCACGGGTGCAGGATTTTTGATAATACTGAAGAAAAAGCCGCGCCTTCAGTGCGCGAATATCCTGTCGGGATAAAGATATTTGCCAGCGCATTGTCTGTGCTGTTCGCTTTCTCATCAAAATTCGGTTTCAGGGTTTTGTCGATAACATAGTAATCACCCACCCACCATTGCGTTCCCTGCGAGCCAAGCTGTGCCTGTGCTTTCGCAGCAATCTGTTCTGCCTGAGGTGCTGTAACGTTACCAAAAATAAACATCTGTAACGCACCTTCACGGATCAATCGATCACGGAATTCAGTCACATCTTTTTCTGTAATAGTTTCAAGTGCGGCGAGGCGATCTTTTTCCTCAAAATACGGCACATATTTCAGGCGGCTGAACGGGCGCATTGCCATTTCATACGCTTTGCCGTTATTTGAGACAGCGACCTGCTCACGATACCAGGATTTTGCCTGCGCCAGTTCAGCGGCTGTCGGTGTAAAGGTCTGATACTGCCCGATTGCGGTAGTCAGAAGCTCAGGTAAGTGCTGAGAATAACCATCCGCACTGATATTCAGACCATCATCATCACTGATGTTAATCCCCATTCCCGCCACACCGGCCTGATAACGAAGCTGGTTCAGTTTCAGTTCACTGATATAGCTGAGCACAGAGCTGGTGACGAAATCTTTCGCAGTTCGTCTGGTATTTTTGTTACGCAGTTCCAGTGCAATAATCGCTTTCGGTTCATCAGCAAAATACTGGCTCGGCATGTAGAACAGACGTGATTTTGCTGTATCTGTCAGTTGTACCGGTTTTTCCTGTTTCTCTTTTTTGATCAAATCAAAGTTGTCCGGAATGAACGGGTTCAATACCGGCAGAGAGAAATGAAAATCACGTTCAGACTTACGCCATTTATCGAGTTGCGCAGCGGTTACATTATCCACCTGATACGGCGCATCCACAAAATAGGCTTTCTTATTGCTTGGTTCATCCGGGCTGGTGTACCAGATACGGGCTTTTTCCGGTGTTAAATCACTGAACCGCGCTTTAATCGCAGCCGGATCCCAGTCATCAGCGAGATAGCCGACGTTCAGGATATTACTGACCGGATAATCCATCATGGTATTCGCCAGAGACTCGACATAGCCCATATCACGGACAATGGAGTTGTAACGGAATGCCAGTCCGTTTACCCGGGCTATCTCATCGAAATAGGCTTTACTGATCCCTTTTTCTTTAATCAGGTTCAGATAGGAAAATACAGCGGCTGTGATTTCATCACGCTTTAACATGCCTTCATCTGTGAGCCCTACAGAGATAATAAAAATACCCTGATTCCGCGCCAGATCTGAAGAGGCAGATGCACTGATATTCTCAGCTAACCCTTTTGATATCAGCCAGTTTGCTAATGTCCCTTCACTGCGGTTACCCAGCAAATAAGCGATGTAAGTATCTGTTTGTTTACGGAAATCTTTGTTGTTATTGTCAATGACAAATTCAAAATCCAGAGATTTCTGAGGCTGAGCCGGAACATAGTGAATAATTTTTTGTTGCTCGGCTGCGGTAATAAGCGGCACCGTAATCTGCGGAACTGACGCCTTACGGTTCGGGATAGTCCCGAATGTACTGTTTGCAAGAACAGCCAGCTCTTCTGTGGATTCCGGTCCGTACAGCACACCTTTCATCAGGTTGGATGAATAGTATGTGTTGTAGAATTTGAGTAATTCTTCATGCAGGATACTGCCCGGTTTATCTTTCAGTGTATCCAGATTACCACCGGAGAAACGGGAGATCGGGTGCGCGGGGTTCCAGGTTTCAGCCCGCACCTGATACATACGGTGCCCGTCGCGGGAGCGCGCCATTGTCAGTTCTGCATTAACCGCATTCCGCTCTTTATCTGCATTCACCGGATCAAGCAGCGGCTCAGCCAGAGCATCAGCCAGGCGCTCGGTAGCACCTTTCAGTGCACTGTTTTCAACTTCAAAATAAAAGTCAGTGTAATTTGACCCCGTACTGGCATTATGGCTTCCGCCATGTTTGGCAAGATAATCACTGAAGTTTCCGGGTTCAGGGAAACGTTTTGATCCCATCAGTACCATGTGCTCCAGATAATGCGCCAGTCCTGCCTGGCTCTTCGGCTCATCCATACTGCCTATCGCCAGGCTGATTGCTGCCGCCGATTTACGGGCAGCACTGTCTGAAATCAGCAAAACAGTCATGTCATTTTTCAGGGTAATTGCCTGATACTGACGCGGGTCATTCTCACTTTTCTCTATCTCATCCGGTAAAACCTGCCATGCATTCTGTGCAAGTGCGTTCGCGCCGGTAAAAAAGAAAAGCAGTGTAAAGATAAACTGCACTAGTTGTTTAGGCATCAGCCTGATTCTCCCTGTTTTTCTGATGATGGAACATCGGCAAAAATAATTGTTGCGAAAGCTGCTTAATCACCCCGAGAAGTTCTGTATCAAAATGGCGGAATGCACGAACCACATAGTCATCCTCTGCTTCACCATTAAACTGAAAACCACCCTGCAATGTCTGTAGCAGCAGCGATGCGGCTTTATGTTGGAGTGCTTCATCATCAGAGAGTTCACCACTTTTTTCATCTGCCAGTGTGCTCAGCCATGCCCAGCCACTCTTAATAAAAACAGGCAATGGTTCATTAAGCCCCTGAGCAAACACATCCAGTAATGGTTGCAGATACTGTTGCGCCTGTGCGGCTGTCAGCGGTTCAAAAATCCATGCGCTATCATTACGCCCGAACGACCGGCTGAATTGCTGCCGGTCACTCAGGCTGTAAACCAGATGCTCAATCCACAGTCTCAGCCCGTCAACTGCAGTCAGTGCGGCGGCACGCCAGCGCAGCAATCCGTCATTCTGAACACCCGCTAATTGCCCGGTTAATGTATAAGGTCCCACAACATAGTGAAACAGCTCACTCTCTGATTCTGCCCGCTCCCGGCGGACTGTCTCCGCCAGTACATCCATTTCCTGTAACTGATCTTCCCAGTAAACCTGTGCAAATGCCCCTGCAGGTAACGACCCGGCGGCTTTCAGGGTGGTGAAAACCTGTTCTTCTGACTCACCGTCCACCAGCGCGTCAAGCAACTGAGTGTTAAACCCGTAGCGCTGTAAGTTATCAACGCTGAACGGCTCTTCTTCCGGCAGTGCAACATCTTCAATATCAAAATGGACTTTCAGACGCTGCTGAAAAAAGGCGCGGATCGGGTGACGATAAAACCGTAAAAGCTTCTCCAGTGTAATATCCGTCACAGACTCAGCCGGAACCGGCACATTAAATGGCCCCTGTGCCCGTCCCTGTCCCAGCGCCGCAGGCAGCCACTGAGGCGAAAAGCTCTGAAATTCAGCACCTTCCCGGTAATTTTCCGCCGCAAAGGGAACACGGGAATGGCAGACAGTCAGATGGTGCTCAATGGCTTTCCGGCTGATATCCAAATTTGCAGAACGGTCTTTTTTCAGGCAAAAATTTAACCCGATATATTCCAGTAACTCACTAACTAAGACCGATGGATTGCGCTCTTCGTTATCGCGGATAGAACGCCCGATATAACTGATATATAAATGTTCTTTTGCAGAGCCCAGAGCCTCAAGGAAAAGATAGCGGTCATCATCCCGGCGCTTGCGGTCGCCGCGACGTGCCTGCTCTGCCATCAAATCAAAACCCAGCGGCGGAATATTGCGCGGATATACACCGTCATTCATCCCCAACAGACAAACAACCTTAAACGGGATCGAACGCATCGGCATCAGTGTACAAAAGTTAATCGCACCCGATAAAAAGCGCTGACTGATTTTTTCATCATCCAGCCGCAGAGACAGCTCGTCACGGATCAGGGAAAGTGGCACTTCATCGTCATAACAGGCTTTTACTGCCTGCTCCAGTACCTGCTGCCACTGTTGCAGTACCATGCTGAGCACAGGCTCGGTATCCGGCGTTGTTGCAAAAAAAGCAGAAAGCAGTTCAGCACCGGTTTCACGCCATTGCACCGGCGTACGGGTTTCACTCAGAATTTCCTGCCACCGGCTCAGGGTATCAATAAATGCCGCGAGCTGACCGACTCTTCCGGCGGCAATACCGGATGCATCATCATACGGGAGTATCCCGCGCCAGGTGCCTTCCTGCTGCGCCATAGCATACCCGAGCAACATACGTTCCAGCCCGAATTTCCAGGTATTCTGACCAAAAACCGGCAATGAAAAAGATTCGATGTTGTCATCATCCAGCCCCCAGCGAACGCCCGAACCACTGACCCAGCGGCGTAACAGCGGCAGGTCGCTTTCATCCAGACCAAACTGTTGTGCAATCGCAGGCACTTCCAGCAGACTGAGCACATGTTCTGATGTGAAACGGCTCTGCGGCAGTTCCAGCAAAGTTAATACCGCTTGTAAAACAGGATGTGCCTGACGGGCTTTGCGGTCAGAAATAGCAAATGGCAGGTAGCGGTTGTCATTACCATGACCAAATACCGCCTGAATATACGGAGAGTAACTGTCGATATCCGCCACCATCACAATAATGTCACGCGGTGTGAGCAGCGGATTATTCTCCAGTAGATTCAGTAAGTAATCCTGTAAAACCTCCACTTCCCGCTGAGGACTATGACAGGAGTGGAAGCTCAGGGAGCGGTCGTTATCTGCAAGAATCCGCCGGTCTTCACTCACCGAGAACTCTTCTTTCGTCTTACCCACACGGCTGTAGTCCGCCAAATCAAGAATATCCTGCTGAACAGTGGTCAGTAATGTATCCGGCGTGTAGTCAACAAACGCTTTAATAACATGGGCATCTTCAATCTCTTCCAGAAACCAGAGATTATCCCGCCCTAAACGTCCCCAGGACGCCAGCAGCGGATTACCTATATTCTGCTCACCATCGGCTTCAAAATTAAAAAGTGAAGGCGCATCGTCGTCAGATTTAAACCAACTGACAGCCTTCTTATCCCAATAGCTTTGCGGCTTACGCGCCAGCATCCGGCGCAGTGATGCCGGGTTCTGAATATCGCCCCAGTAATATTGGCAGGGATTGGTAAACATCAGATGAATGTGGGTATGCTGCCCGAGTGCGCGCAGTGCCTGTAAATAAACAGGCGGTAATGCAGAAATACCACAGATAAACAGACGGGGAGGCAGATTTGCCACAACCTGTGGATCGCCCTTATCCAGCACATCAATAAAACGCTGATAAAGATTCGCACGATGCCACTCAGGCTGATCCAGCGTGCGCGTCAGTGTCTGTAAATCCTGCCACAGCGATTTTTGCCAGGTCTGGTTCTGACTCAGTCCGTCAACCAGCTTGTCGCCTTCCCACGCTGTCAGCCAGTCAGGACGGTAAACCAAATATTGGTCAAATAAGTCCGCAATACGGCCTGAAAGCTGGTGAAGTTTGCGCTTATCGTTATCATCATCAAGATAGTGGCGCAGAGGGGTAAAATCCGGATCGTCAAGGCGCTGCGGTAACAGCGACATCAGTTTCCATGTCATTGCCCCCTTACTGAATGCACTCTCTTTCGGGATACCCGGCAATACACGGGTAAACATATCCCAGATAAAGGTTGCGGGCAGCGGGAAATCAATATTTGCTGCAATACCCAGTTTTTCCGCCAGCGCAATCTGTAACCACTGCGACATTCCCGGACTTTGCACGAGAACCGTTTCCGGGCGGAATGGATCCGCAATCTTATCAGTATCAATAATATGGCAGATAACATCTTTCAGCAGATCCAAATCATTGGAGTGATAAATCGTAAACATTTTTCTGCCCTTGCATGCATTGCCATCGGCTGGCGGTTAACTGACGCTCTCCGGAAGAGACTAAACGGATAGTAACGGAAACACAGCCTTGTGCCACATTTTCCTGTTTATTTTCCCACTGCCGCCGGGAGGATAACGGCATTTTCATCATCTGCTGTAATGTACCGGGATCTGCGGTAAACCGCATCAGCTGATGTAACCGGCGTACTGTTCTGACATCATCATACTGCCGGTGTTTTCCGCTGTTCAGGAGCTGATGATAACGCAATAAGCCGGTCATCAATACCGCAAAAACAAAGGCACAGATAAGCACTTCCGGTAACGACATACCCCGCTCATTCATTTTGTCCTCCTGTCTCACTGTGCCCGCCACAATCCGGTTTAAGATCCGGAGGGCAAAAGTCACTCCATCCCTGTGCCAGCGCTGTCAGTGTCATTTCATTACCCTGCACTGTTGCGGTAACAAGCTGATAATGAGATATATTTTGTCTGAACCAGGGCGAAAATGAACTTCCCTGCAATAAAAAACGATTTTCCTTCAGCCGCCGGAGACAACTCTTCAGTGCCGGGTCTGCCGCTGTCCGGCAGTACAACGGCTCTCTGACAAACTCACTCCGGGACCAGCGTAGTGTCATTCCCCACGCCAGTGCGGACGCCGCACCGGCATCCGCCTGATAAAAGGCAATTTCATCCTGTCCGTTGCGCCACTCAGTCTGGTAAAACCGGTGCAGGACGGATAACAACATCAGGGCGATACCCAGCAGAAGCATGATCATCATCATCAGCGCACTGCCCTGCATTGTTTTTTCGCGCCGACCCACACTGTTACGGATGATAATTGGGTGTTGCAATCAGGCTTTCTCCGGTTCGTTGCAGCACCGGTTTTTCTTTGCCGGCCAGTGTTAATGATAACTGTAAACCACTTTGCTGATGAAGGCTGACCGGCGTAACGGAAAAACGCGTCACCACAATCTGCCGGTTATCTGTCACTTTTTCCCATCCGGGCTCCTGGCAGCTCAGCGCATTGCGGCTCCATTCCAGTGCATTTTTGTTCAGGCGATACCCGAAATGCTCGCCGGTTTTTCGTGTATTGCGCTCCCAGCGGCTGTTATGGTTAAGATCATAAGCGACGATAACGCAACTGTTTGCAGGTTCTCCTTTTTTTGCCGCTATCTGTAATGGTCTGCCCTGACAGGTTCCCCGGCAAAAGCCTGTCCGCCGGAGATCTTTTTCCAGCCGTAACAGTGTCTCGCGCATAATATTATCCAGTTTATATTGCCGGTATGTATTCGTTACATCCCGGCAGAGAACCGGAAAAAACCGGGTAATCGTCACCAGCAATATGGCACTGACAGCCATACTGACCAGCATCTCAAGTAGAAGAGAGCCTCTTGATGACAAAGTCATTATCAACACGCCGGGATACCGGACAACTGCCCCGGGGTACATAACCGGATACGCCCGGGGGCTGAAATAATCAGCTTTATCTGCCCTTGCCTGTTCTCCAGTAAAAAACTGGCGGCGGATGCGGTATGGCGGGTTCCCCAGAACAACACTGAATTTATCGTGCCGGAGGCAATACGTACCCCCTCCAGCGGTGTAAATCCGTCTGTTTCTCTGTCACAGACAGCTGGTGAAACCTGATGACAGGCGCCGCTGTTATCACCAAAAACAATGGAAATTTGCCTGGTTTCATTCAGGTACGTCGCCCGCAGCTTATGGCTGCTGAGATACTGATGAAACAGTGCCGCTGTCTCTGTCAGATGCCGTTTTTCCCTGAAATTCTCCCATGACACACCCAGCATAGTTACGGGTAATGCCATAATAAACAACACGATTATCATTTCCATCAGTGAAATCCCTTTTTCTGTCTGCATCGTTGCATCTGCCCGGATTGATCCTGATGAAAAAATAACGGGTTTACAGATATCCGGTACTGAAGGCGGTAATAAATGCGATGCAACAGGAAGAAATAACAGCCATACACTGAAAACGATCATCTTTTTTTCGTGTTGTGCCGAAGATTATATTTTGACGGGAAAACAGCAGTGGAGCCAGCGGGGTAAAAACGATAAAAAAAAGAGCGGACACCGCCGCTCTTTAACAATTTGGATTTTGCTGTGCGCTGTGTGCGCTGAAATCAGATAGCAACCGGTGCTTTAATTCCCGGATGCGGATCATAGCCTTCAATTTCAAAATCATCGAAGTGATAATCAAACAGAGATGCCGGTTTACGTTTGATAATCAGTTTCGGTAATGCACGCGGCTCACGGCTTAACTGCCGGTGAGTCTGTTCCATGTGGTTGCTGTACAGATGGGTATCACCACCGGTCCAGACAAAGTCGCCGACTTCCAGGTCACACTGCTGCGCCATCATATGTACTAACAAGGCATAGCTGGCGATATTAAACGGCAGACCCAGGAAAACATCACAAGAGCGCTGATACAACTGGCAGGATAACTTACCGTCTGCCACATAGAACTGGAAAAATGCATGGCACGGCGCCAGAGCCATCTGATCAAGTTCACCGACATTCCAGGCCGAAACAATAATACGGCGGGAGTCAGGATCGCTTTTCAGCTGTTCAATAACGCGTTTGATCTGGTCAATCTGAGTGCCGTCTGCCGCACCCCATGCGCGCCATTGTTTGCCGTACACCGGCCCCAGGTTACCGTTTTCATCCGCCCATTCATCCCAGATAGTCACACCGTTATCGCGCAGATATTGCGTGTTGGTATCACCTTGTAAAAACCACAGAAGTTCATGAATGATAGAGCGGATATGACAGCGCTTGGTGGTTACCATCGGGAAACCATCCTGTAAATTGAAACGCATCTGATGCCCGAAGATGGATAAAGTACCGGTGCCGGTACGATCATCTTTTGGCGTGCCTTCATCAAGCACCTTCTGCATTAGTTCCAGATACTGTTTCATTTTACCTCTTCACTTTTCTTTTGGTTATCAGGACGCTTAAACGCCCATATCATCATTAACACACCAATGATTATCATCGGCACAGAAAGAATTTGTCCCATACTGATCCCGCCGAATAACCCGAGTTGAGCATCCGGCTGGCGGAAGAACTCAACAATAATACGGAACAGACCGTAACCTATCAGGAACAGGCCTGACACACTGCCCATTGGCCGGGATTTACGGACAAACACATTAAGAATAATAAAGAGCACGACCCCTTCAAGCAGCATTTCATAAAGCTGTGACGGGTGGCGCGGCAGTACACCGTACTGTTCAAGCACCGGTAACAGGGACGGGTCCGCCGCCGCCAGTTTCACATCCTCACCATAGGATGTCGGGAACAGAAACGCCCACGGCGTATCCAGCGTGACACGCCCCCACAATTCGCCATTGATAAAGTTACCGATACGACCCATACCCAGACCAAACGGGATAAGCGGTGCAATAAAATCAGAAACCTGAAGGAAATTACGTTTTGTGCGGTGAGCAAACCACCACATGGCAATAATCACCCCCACCAATCCGCCGTGGAATGACATACCACCGTCCCAGACTTTAAGCAGATAGAGCGGGTTATCCATAAACAGAGGGAAGTTATAAAACAGAACATAGCCGATACGACCACCGAGGAAAACCCCGACAAATCCGGCATATAACAGTGTTTCAACCTCACTGCGTTTCCAGCCGCTGCCCGGTTTATCTGCCCTGCGGTTTGCCAGCCACATGGCAAAAACAAACCCCACAAGATACATCAGCCCGTACCAGCGCAGCGCCAGCGGACCAACGGAAAAAATGATAGGGTCAATATCGGGA
This sequence comes from Morganella psychrotolerans, assembly GCF_001676155.1. Classification (GTDB taxonomy): domain Bacteria; phylum Pseudomonadota; class Gammaproteobacteria; order Enterobacterales; family Enterobacteriaceae; genus Morganella; species Morganella psychrotolerans. The sequence goes on from NZ_LZEW01000032.1 coordinate 18,785, forward strand.
AATGCCAGATAAGTAATACTCATCGTACCTCACACAGTGGTTGCCCGGCAGGCAGAAGACTTCCCGCTTACCGGTAAAAAGGACTATCAGAACAAGATGCCGCTGTGCGTCATTGTTGTCCGTTAAACACTGCCGCGGATAAGCTGCGCCAGCCCCTGATTCTCAATAAACAGCTCTGCTTTTTCACGGATTTCAGCTGCCGTATGTGCATCCAGCAATGATGCAAGCAGCGGTTTAAGTGCCCCGGCATCAAGATGGTGCAGTAAATATTTAATTCGCGGAATACTGCGTCCGTTCATACTCAGCTGACGATAACCCAAACCAACCAGAATCATTGCACCTAACGGATTTGCCGCCATTTCTCCGCAGACAGAAACCGGAAGACCCAGACGGGATGTTTCCTGCCGAACAAAATTCAGCATACGCAATACTGCCGGATTGAGCGAGTCATACAGCGGTGCAACATGGGTATTATTCCGGTCGACCGCCAGCAGATACTGGGTTAAATCATTCGTGCCGACAGAGATAAAATCAATACATTGCTTTAGTTCCGGCAACATAAACAGCAGTGACGGGACTTCCAGCATAACGCCGACAGGCGGTCGTTTTACGGTTTCGCCGGTCAGTGCGGAGACTTCTTCACAGGCGCGATCCAACAACCGGATTGCCTCTTCCACCTCCGCCAGTCCGGAGACCATCGGGAATAACACTTTCAGGTTATTCAGCCCGATATTCGCCCGCACCATCGCCCGTAACTGAATAAGAAAAATTTCCGGCTGATCCAGCATCACGCGGATGCCACGCCAGCCCAGACACGGATTTTCCTCGCTGATCGGCATATACGGCAATTGCTTGTCAGCCCCGATATCCAGTGTCCGCAAAACAACCGGCTTGCCGGCAAAGAGTTGCAACATATCCTGATAACGGACTTTTTGCTCCTCTTCCGACGGAAAACCATTATGCACGAGAAACGGAATTTCCGTACGGTATAAACCAATCCCGTCGATGCTTTTAACTATTTTTTGCTCATACTTCAGGCTGAGCCCGGCATTGAGCTGCACAGAAATACGCTCACCACTTTTCAGTGCGGCAGAGCGGCTCAGTTCATCTTCAGCCAGTTGGCTGATGACCTGCTCCTGTTCGATAATCTGGCGGAATTCCTGCGCTATCAGAGGTTCCGGCTCGATATACACCACACCCCGGTAACCATCAAGAATCAGCAGCCGGTTATGCAGTAATTCGGGCTGGATATCGGCCCCCATAATGACAGGGATCCCCATTGCTCTGACCAGAATAGCGGAATGCGAGTGTGTGGCGCCATCACGCACAACAACCCCGGCAAGTTGCTCCTGCGGCAGTTCAGCCAGCAGGCTGACACTCAATTCATCTGCCACCAGCACAAAGCGCTCCGGCCACTGATTACTGCCGGTAAAGTTATCATCGAGATGAAACAGCAACCGCTGCCCCAGCGCCCGCAGGTCGGTTGCCCGCTCCCGCATATAGCTGTCCTGTAATTCAGCAAACTGAGCGGCAAATTTTTCGATCACCGTTTTCACGGCCCATTCCGCCACAAATCCCTGATCCACAATACTGAACAGACCTTTTTTCAGTTGCGGATCATTAAGAAGATGAGAATAGAGATCAAAAATAGCGGCACTCTCTTTCTGAGCAGCAGAATTAAAACGCTTGCTGATACGCCGGCATTCCGCCGTAGCATCCTCCAGCGCTTTACTGAGACGTAACCGTTCCTGTGCGCTGTCCAGCGCGGACGCTTCAGATACCAGCTCAAGTACCGGCTGAGAGCGATCCTCCCAGCCATAGGCCATCACAATACCGGATGACACCGGAATCGCCTGGATCCGCGTCTGACGGAATTGCCCGAACAACCCTTTGGTTTGCGCCTGTGCCAGTATTACCGCTAACTGCATCGCCAGTGTGACAATAAAAGACTCTTCCGTTTCACTGAACAGACGTTTCTCTTTCTGCTGAACCACCAGCACGCCAAGTAACTGACGGCGATAGACAACCGGCGCACCGAGAAAGGCGCGCAGATTATCCTCTTTAACCTGAGGGAGATATTTAAAACCGGGATGTTCGCGGACATCCGCGATATTGATAAGCTCGGCCTGACGACCGACATGACCGACCACGCCTTCGCCAAACGCGAGACTGACAGCACGGCCACGGGGCTTTTTCAGTCCCTGCGTTGCCATCAGATAAAAACAGTGATGCTGGTTATCTGCCAGGTAGATAGAACAAACATCTGTTCCCATCGCCTGACAGGTTTCCTTAACCAGCAGCTCCAGCGCTTCCGCGAGATCGGCGGCGGCTGCCACTTTTTCAATCACTTCACGTAAACGCGTCAGCATCTGTTCTCCCTAATTCTGACGTCGGCGGCGATAGGGAAACGGAGCCCGGACAGCCGTCGCTTCGCTGTTGGCAGGCATTACAATGGCAGAAAACTCTTTCATCACGCGACGATAAACATCACGCTTAAAAGAGACTACCTGACGAACAGGATACCAATACGTTACCCAGCGCCAGCCATCAAATTCCGGCGATTTACTACAGGCAACATTGACCTCTTTGTCTTCACAGAGCAGTTGCAGTAAAAACCAGCGCTGCTTCTGACCGATACAAACCGGTTTGGTATCCCAACGCACCAAACGTTTGGGTAATTTGTAACGTAACCAGTTGCGCGTCACCGCCAGGATGCGCACATCTTTACGCGTTAAACCGACTTCCTCAAACAACTCACGGTACATGGCCTGTTCCGGTGATTCGCCGGGATTAATACCTCCCTGAGGAAACTGCCACGAGTGCTGTCCATAGCGGCGGGCCCATAAAACCTGGCCTTCCTTATTACAAATTACAATCCCGACATTCGGGCGGTAGCATCATCATCAATCACTCGACTACCTCGGAAACAAAAAACTGAAAGATAACCAATTGTTTCACACTCCCACCATGGGGTAAACCTCTATACTCAAAATCCTTCAGCCCGCCGCACCTCTGCCCCCGGTGCCTGCACAGCAGTATAAATCAGACGGGATTTTCCGACCGGTTTCACCACCGGCGATATACCCGAAAATAAATATCTAAGCGAATGAAATAATACAATATTACATACTGCACTAAATCATTAATCCTGAGGCAGGATATAATATTACGCTAAATAATCGTCCCTGAAGCCAAGTATAATTTTACGCAAAATCATGTGTTCTGCGGCAAGGCGGCAACCGAAAAAAACCGGGGAGCATACATCAGTATGTGACCCGTTTTTTTGAGCGCAGCCAACACAGCCACAGAATGCAGGATAACTCGCTGCGCTAAATCATTTGTTCTGTAGCAAGGCGGCAATCGAAAGAAACCGGGGAGCATACACCAGTATGTGACCCTGTTTCCTGAGTGAAGCCAACACAGCCACAGGATGCAGGATGACGCGCAATTGTATTTCCCGGGAAAAACACTACACTACTCCCATCTCAACGGGGTGCAGCGCGGTCTTCGGATACGCACTGCTGAGATAACACCCGAGGAACCTGATCCGGTTAATACCGGCGTAGGGATTTGAGCCGCCACTTGCTGACAGAACTGCCTGTCGCCACCATGCTGCACTCAGATCCTTTGCCAATCCTTCTCTTACAGGAGCGCAAAGTGTTACGTAAACTGACAAAAAATCTTGCTGCCGGCAGTATTGCCGTCCTTCTCTCTCTCTCTTTTCATGCTGCGGCTGACAGCAGTAAACCGGTTCTGACTATCTACACTTATGACTCTTTTGTCGCGGAGTGGGGACCGGGTCCGGAAATTAAGAAAAACTTTGAAGCACAGTGCGGCTGTGAACTGAAACTGGTCGGGCTGAGTGATGGTGTGACATTACTCAACCGTCTGCGCATGGAAGGAAAAAAATCACAGGCTGATATTATTTTAGGTCTGGATAACAACCTGATGCAGGCGGCACAAGACACCGGGCTGTTTAAAGAGAGTCATGTTGACCAGTCAAAACTGGTACTGCCGGTCGAATGGCACAGCAACACGTTTATCCCTTATGATTACGGCTGGTTTGCCTTTATCTACAACAAAGACACTCTGCCCAACCCGCCGAAAAGCATGAAAGAATTACTGAACAGTGACCAGAAACTCACGATTATTTATCAGGATCCGCGCACCAGCACGCCGGGTCTGGGTTTGCTGTTATGGATGGAAAAACTCTACGGCACAGATGTGGCAGCGCAATGGGAAAAAATGGCGAAGAAAACACTGACGGTCACCAAAGGCTGGAGTGAGTCTTACGGATTATTCCTCAAAGGTGAAGCGGACCTGGTTCTGAGCTACACCTCTTCACCTGGCTATCATATGCTGGCGGATAAAAAAGATAATTATGCCGCCGCACTGTTTGACGAGGGGCATTATCTTCAGGTGGAAATGGCAGGTGTTCTCTCTGCATCCAAACAGCCTGAACTGGCGGAGCAATTTATGCAGTTTATGCTGACACCGGGTTTCCAGAACACATTACCGACCACCAACTGGATGTATCCGGTGATTGATATCCCGCTGCCACCGGTTTATGACAAAATGCCGAAACCGGTGAAAACCCTGGAATTTGATGCAAAAGACGTCGCAAAAGAACGCAACCAGTGGATCCGTATATGGCAAAGCGCAGTCAGCCGTTAATTGCGTCATATCTGATCCCGGGCGCGCTGGCGACAGGTCTTCTGATCCTGGTCGCCGTCAGCGCCTTTGGTGCGCTGTGGTTTAACGCCCCGGAGACAGACTGGCAGCAAATCCGCGATGACAGCTATCTGTGGCATGTTGTCCGCTTCACGCTCTGGCAGGCGTTTTTATCCGCCGTTTTCTCCGTGATCCCGGCGATTTTTCTTGCCCGTGCATTGTGGCGGCGTCGCTTTCCGGGACGGATTCAGTTTCTGCGTTTATGCGCCATGACGCTGGTGCTGCCGGTACTGGTTGCGGTATTCGGTATTCTGTCTGTTTACGGGCGTAACGGCTGGCTGGCGCATATTTCGGATTTTTTGGGTCTGCACTATTCTTTCACACCTTATGGCTTACAGGGCATTTTGCTGGCGCATCTTTTTTTTTAATATGCCGCTCGCAACCCGTATGCTGTATCAGCAGCTCGACAGCATTGCCACCGAGCAACGCCAGCTTGCCGCGCAACTGAATATGAATGAGTGGCAGCATTTTCGTATTGTGGAGTGGCCGTATCTGCGCCGGCAACTTCTGCCCACCGCCGCACTGATTTTTATGCTCTGTTTTGCCAGCTTCGCTACTGTACTTGCACTCGGTGGCGGTCCGGCGGCAACAACGATTGAGCTGGCTATTTATCAGGCACTGAATTATGACTTTGATGTCGGGCGCGCCGCACTGCTTGCGCTTATTCAGCTTACCTGCTGCATCGGGCTGGTGCTGGTCAGCCAGCGGCTCTCCGGTCATTTTTCAGTTGGCTTTACCCAATCACTGCAATGGCGTAATCCGCAGGATACTCTGCCGCGTAAGCTGGCTGACGGTGCCATTATTCTCTGCGCTTTACTGTTTCTGCTGCCGCCGTTCTTTGCGATTATTGCTGACGGACTGAACCCCGGACTCCTGCGGGTATTACAACAACCCGCACTCTGGCGGGCTTTCTTTACCTCTCTGGGAATTGCGCTGGCTTCCGGGCTTATCTGCGTACTGCTGACCATGATGCTCCTATGGAGCAGCCGTGAGCTGCGTCTGCGCCGGGCAGTCAGAGCCGGACAGGCGATGGAGCTTTCCGGATTGCTGATCCTCGCCATGCCGGGTATTGTGCTGGCGACCGGGTTTTTCCTGATCCTCAATAACATCACCGGCACCGCTGATTTAGGGGCGCTCCCCTACGGATTAGTGATTTTGACTAATTCCCTGATGGCTATCCCTTATGCTCTGAAAGTACTGGATAACCCGATGCGGGATTTGGCCGAACGCTATAATCCGCTCTGCACCTCACTGAATATTGAAGGATTTAACCGCCTGCGGCTAATTGAACTGCGCGCCCTGCGCAATCCGCTGGCACAGGCGCTCGCCTTCGCCAGCGTACTGTCTGTCGGGGATTTCGGGGTCATCGCCCTGTTTGGTAATGAAGATTTCCGCACATTGCCGTTCTATCTTTATCAGCAAATTGGCGCTTACCGCAATGCGGATGCCGCTGTAACCGCGCTCCTTTTATTATTACTGTGTTTCGGGCTATTCAGCCTGCTGGAACGCTTACCGGGAAAACGTTCATGATCCAGTTAAACAGGGTGCATTACCCGTATCAGCAACAAACGATGGAATTTGATTTTACTGTTGATGCCGGTGAAAGAGTGGCGATTCTCGGCCCCAGCGGCGCGGGTAAAAGTACGCTGTTATCACTGGTTGCCGGTTTTCAGTTTGCCCAAAGCGGGACTATCCGCCTCAACGGCGGCGATCACACCCGTACCCCGCCCGCAATGCGTCCGGTTTCCATGCTGTTTCAGGAAAATAATCTGTTTGCACACCTGACTGCCGCGCAGAATATCGCCCTGGGTTTTCATCCCGGTATGAAACTGAATACAAAACAGAAAACAGAGCTGGCACACATTGCAGAGCAGGTTTCCCTCACTCCGCTGCTCAGCCGCCTGCCCTCTCAATTGTCCGGCGGACAGCGCCAGCGCGTGGCACTCGTACGGTGTCTGGTGCGCTCACAACCCATACTCTTGTTGGATGAACCTTTTTCCGCACTAGACCCGGCACTGCGCAATGAAATGCTCGCACTGCTGGAGACTATTTGTGAAACCCGTCAGCTTACCCTGCTGATGGTGTCACACAATCCGGATGACGCAGCCCGCATCGCATCGCGCGCAATGGTTATCGATGACGGACACATTGCCTACGACGGCTCCACCGCTGCGCTGGTCAGCGGAGAGGTTCCGGCAGCGGCGATCCTCGGTATCAGAAAGTAGTCAGTTGCACACATAAATACTGTATATAATCACACCTCTCTGCTATAGTTATTTTTTATTCAGCAGAACGGATAAACAGTGATGGCAGGGCAGGAGAGCACTCCCTCCCGTCAGGTGGAAACACCGGCGGAGGCCGGTTTTATACTGACCCGTCACTGGTCAGACACTCCGCGCGGTATTGAAGTCAGCTACTGGCTGGCGACAGATAATGGCCCGCGATACGTCTCTGTGCCGGTACAGCAGGCGGTCGGGTTTGTTCCGCACCGCGAACTGGCAGAAAGCCGCCCGTTTATTGATAACACGCCGGGTGCAACACTGACGGAACTCCCCCTGCGGGATTTTCAGCGTGATGCAGTCAGTGCCGTCTATTGCCGTCAGTACCGGAAGTTACAACAACTGGAAAAACAGCTGGGTGAAATGAATCTTCATCTTTATGAAGCCGATATCCGCCCCTGTGAGCGCTATTTAATGGAGCGCTTTATTACGGCATCCGTCTGGGTCCAACCACAGCCCGGCGGTCATGTTCTGATGAAGCCACACCCGGATTACCGCCCGGCACTGAAAATTGTCTCTCTGGACATTGAAACAACCGAATTCGGGGATCTCTATTCGATCGGACTGTCCGGGTGCGGCGCAGATACTGTTTTTATGCTCGGTCCGGAAAACGGCACACCACTGACCAACCCGGATTTTACCCTGGAATATGTCCCGCGCCGTCCGGACTTACTCCACCGCCTGAATCAGTGGCTGGCAGAGCACGACCCGGACATGATTATCGGCTGGAGCCTGATCCAGTTTGATCTGCGCGTCTTACAACAGCATGCGGAAAAATATCAGATCCCGCTGCTCTTCGGTCGTCATAATACGCCGCTGTCATGGCGGGAGCACGGTTTCAAACCGGGGCAATTTTTTGCCGGTGCGCGCGGACGACTCATTATTGATGGCATTGATGCCCTGAAAGCGGCGACCTGGCAATTTCCCTCTTTCAGTCTGGAGGCGGTTTCACAGGCGCTGCTCGGCGAAGGCAAAGACAGCGATACCCCTTATGACCGCATGGATGAAATCAACCGGCGCTTTCGTGAGGATAAACCAGCACTGGCGCGTTATAATCTTCAGGATTGCCGCCTGGTGATGCGGATTTTTGAACACACGCACCTGACCGAATTCCTGCTGGCACGCGCTGCCGTCACCGGACTGGCAGTGGATCGCATGGGCGGGTCTGTCGCGGCATTTACCCATCTTTATCTGCCGTCGATGCACCGCAAAGGCTATGTGGCACCGGATCCCGGTGAAAAACCCGGTGAACCTGTTCCGGGCGGCTTTGTGATGGACTCTCTTCCGGGTCTGTATGATTCGGTTATAGTGCTCGATTTCAAGAGTCTGTATCCCTCTATTATTTGTACCTTTCTGATTGACCCCATCGGCATGGTGGAAGGACTTGCAGCGCCGGAGCCCGCCGTTCCCGGCTTCAAAGGCGCTTGTTTTTCCCGTGAGCATCACTGTCTGCCGGATATTGTCAGCCGCATCTGGCATGAGCGGGATCTCGCCAAACTGCATGGCGACAAACCCCTGTCACAGGCACTGAAAATTATTATGAATGCCTTCTGCGGTGTGCTCGGTGCCGTCGGATGCCGTTTTTATGATCCGCGCCTGACCTCTTCCGTGACGATGCGCGGGCACGATATTATGCGTAAAACCCGCACCATTATTGAGTCGCTCGGCTATCAGGTTATTTATGGTGATACCGATTCCACCTTTGTCTGGCTGAAAGGCACGCACAGTGATGCCGATGCAGAGCAAATCGGCCGCCGGTTGGTGGATGAAATTAATCATTGGTGGCGTAATCATCTGAATGATGAATACGGACTGACATCTGCCCTGGAAATTGAATACGAAACACATTACCGCCGTTTTCTGATGCCGACTATCCGCGGCACAGAACAGGGCAGCAAAAAACGTTACGCAGGGCTGGCGGGTGATACCCTGGTATTCCGCGGGCTGGAAACCGTGCGCAGTGACTGGACACCTCTGGCACAGCATTTTCAGCAAACACTTTACCGGCTGATTTTCGATAAAATGCCGTATCAGCAATTTATCCGTGATTATGTGCGCGACACACTTGCCGGACGTTATGATGACCGGCTGGTTTACCGCAAACGCCTGCGGCGTCCGCTGGCAGATTATCAGCGTAATGTACCGCCTCATGTCAAAGCAGCGCGCATTGCAGATGAGTATAATATCCGCATGAAACGCCCGCAGCAGTATCAGCGGGGTGCGCGGATAAGCTATATCATTACCCGCGCAGGACCGCAGCCACTGGAAATACTGACAGCACCTGTGGACTATGAGCACTATATCAATAAACAACTGATGCCGATTGCAGATGCCATTTTGCCGTTTATGCAGGATGACTTCACCACGCTGTTAACCGGGCAATTATTAATGCCGTTTTAATTTTGCCATTTTACAGGTGACGATGCGGATCTTATGGATTAACATAGCGCCCCTTTACTGCTTTTAACACCGGGGACGGAGCACGACAGCAGATGCTGAGTTCCTGACTGACCGGTGTTTTTCTGTCAGCGTGATAATTACGTAACGCTGCCGGTAATGATATTCACAGCATTTATCAAACTAGCCCTGAATAATAGAATCGAGCCCAAAAATATGCCGTTTACTCTTGGTCAACGCTGGATCAGCGATACTGAAAGCGAGCTGGGATTAGGTACTCTTGTATCTGTCGAAGCCCGGATGATTACCCTTCTTTTCCCCGCTACCGGCGAAAATCGCCTTTATGCTTCTGCCGATGCGCCTATCACCCGCGTGATGTTCAACGAAGGGGATACTGTCACCAGTCATGAAGGCTGGCAGCTCAGTGTGACCGCCGTTGAAGAGAACGACGGACTGTTAACCTATATTGGTCAGCGTACTGATACCGGCGAAGAAAATGTCTGTCTGCGCGAAGTCTTTCTCGACAGTAAACTGACATTCAGTAAGCCACAGGATCGCCTGTTTGCCGGTCAGATTGACCGGATGGATCGCTTTTCACTGCGCTACCGCGCACGTAAATTTCTGAGCGAAGAATACCGCCGCGCCACCAGCGGTCTGCGCGGAATACGCGCCAGTCTTATTCCGCATCAGCTGTTTATCGCCAACGAAGTGGGCAAGCGCCATGCGCCGCGTGTCCTGCTGGCAGATGAGGTAGGTCTGGGTAAAACCATCGAAGCCGGGATGATTATCCATCAGCAACTGATGGCAGGACGTGCTGAACGCATCCTCGTCGTCGTACCGGAAAGTCTTCAGTATCAGTGGCTGGTCGAAATGCTGCGCCGCTTTAATCTGCGCTTCTCGCTGTTTGATGACAGCCGCTACACCGAAGCGCTGAACCAGAGCGATAACCCGTTTGATACCGAACAACTGGTGCTCTGCTCACTGGATTTTGTCCGTAAAAGCAAACCGCGCTTTGAGCATTTATGTGACGCGGGCTGGGACATGCTGGTAGTGGATGAAGCTCATCACCTGGTCTGGCACGAAGAGTCGCCAAGCCGTGAGTATCAGGTTATTGAAACGCTGGCAGAAATTACGCCTTCAGTACTGCTGCTGACCGCCACCCCGGAACAACTCGGTATGGAGAGCCACTTTGCGCGCCTGCGCCTGCTGGATCCGAACCGTTTCCATGATTTCCCGGCCTTTGTTGCCGAACAGCAAAAATACCAGCCGGTCGCCGATGCGGTGTCGGTGCTGCTTGAGCGCGCCCCACTGACCAAAGATCAGCAAAATGCAATTCATGACCTTATCGCCGAACAGGATATTGAACCGCTGCTTAAAGCCGCGAATACCGACAGCGAAGATGGCGATAATGCCCGTAAGGAACTGACCCGGATGCTGATGGACAGACACGGCACCAGCCGTTTATTGTTCCGCAACACCCGCAACGGGGTGAAAGGCTTCCCGCGTCGTGAACTGCACGCCATTAAAATGCCGTTACCGGCACAATATCAGACGGCTATCAAAGTCGCCGGTATTATGGGCAGCAAAAAAACAACCGAAGTCAAAGCGCGCGAAATGCTCTATCCGGAGCAGATTTATCAGGAATTTGAAGGCGAGAACGCCACCTGGTGGAACTTTGATCCGCGCGTGGAATGGCTGCTCGGCTTCCTGCTGGCAAACCGCAATGAAAAAGTGCTGGTGATTTGCGCCCAGGCGGCGACTGCTCTGCAACTCGAACAGGTCTTACGTGAGCGCGAAGGTATTCACGCCGCTGTGTTCCATGAAAACCTGTCATTGCTGGAGCGTGACCGGGCAGCAGCCTGGTTTGCCTCCGAAGAAAATGGCGCGCAGGTGCTGCTCTGCTCTGAGATTGGCTCTGAAGGCCGCAATTTTCAGTTTGCCAACCAGTTAGTGATGTTTGACCTGCCGTTTAATCCTGATCTGCTGGAGCAGCGTATCGGGCGTCTCGACCGCATCGGACAGAAACGGGATATTCAGATAAGTATTCCGTATCTTGAACATACCGCGCAGGCCGTGCTGTTACGCTGGTTCCACGAGGGACTGGATGCATTCGAATACACCTGCCCGACCGGTCGTTCTATTTATGATCGCTATTACGATACGCTGATAACCATGATGGCGAACCCGACGGATCTTACCGGGTTTGATGATTTCATTACCGAATGCCGCAAAACCCATGATGTTCTGAAGGTGCAACTGGAACAGGGTCGTGACCGCCTGCTGGAAATGCACTCCAACGGCGGCGAAGCCGGAAATGAAATTGCCGCACAAATAGCCGCGCAGGATGATGATACTGAACTGGTTACCTTTGCGCTGAATCTGTTTGATATCGTCGGTATCAATCAGGATGACCGCAGCGATAATATGATTGCCCTGACGCCGTCCGATCACATGCTGGTGCCGGATTTCCCGGGTCTGCCGGAAGATGGCTGTACGGTAACCTTCAAACGTGAGCAGGCGCTTTCCCGCGAAGATACCCAGTTTATCAGTTGGGAACACCCGATTATCCGCAACGGGCTGGATCTTATTCTGTCCGGCGATACCGGCAGCTGTGCGGTTTCAGTACTGAAAAATAAAGCCCTGCCGGTCGGCACGCTGCTGACTGAACTTATCTATGTGGTGGAAGCTCAGGCACCGAAAAATCTCCAGCTCACCCGTTTCCTGCCACCAACGCCGGTTCGCCTGCTGATGGATGCTAAAGGTAACAATCTTGCCGCTCAGGTGGAGTTTGAAAGCTTTAACCGTCAGCTGAATGCAGTGAACCGCCATACCGGCAGCAAATTTGTCAATGCCGTGCAAAGTGATGTTCATCAGGTTCTGCGTCAGTCAGAAGACGTGATTGCCGGTCAGGCACGCGAATGCATTGATGCCGCAAAAGTACTGGCTGATCAGCATCTGACACTGGAGCATAACCGTCTGCTGGCACTGAAATCCGTGAACCCGAACATTCGTGATGATGAAGTTGATGCGATTGAAGAAGAGCGTCAGCAGATCCTGTCACACCTGGATGAAGCTAACTGGCGTCTCGATGCTATCCGCCTGATCGTGGTTTCACATCAATAACCCGCAGCCCGGCAGAAACAGACTGCCGGGCGCCTCTCATCTGGTGACCCCATGTTAATGGAACCCTATAATCCGCCAACTGATCCCCGGCTGGATATTCTCTTTCAGGATGAGCACATCATCGTGGTGAATAAACCGAGCGGGCTGCTTTCCGTGCCCGGTCGTGCGCCGGAACATAAAGACAGTGTGATGACCCGTGTTCTGCGGGATTATCCACAGGCAGAATCTGTTCACCGGCTGGATATGGCGACCAGCGGTATTATTGTGGTTGCCTTAACCAAGGCCGCCGAACGGGAGCTTAAACGGCAATTCCGTGAGCGTGAGCCGAAGAAAACCTATCTCGCCCGCGTGTGGGGGAAAATAGAGGAAAAAACGGGAATAGTGGATTTACCCCTGATTTGTGACTGGCCGAACCGCCCGAAACAAAAGGTGTGTTTTGAAACCGGAAAATCAGCGCAGACCGGCTATGAAGTGCTGGAATATGAACCGCACGCAACCAGGGTGAAACTGTCCCCGGTAACCGGACGCTCACATCAGTTACGGGTTCATATGCTGGCAATCGGACACCCTATACTGGGTGATCGCTTCTATGCGCATGATGAAGCAAGAGAGTCAGCGCCCCGCCTGCAATTACATGCGCAGGCGCTGTCAATCACGCATCCGGCGCACGGAACGCCGCTGAATTTTATCTGTGAAGCTGATTTTTAATGAAATAACACGGTCACCGAATTCAGTGAGGCAAGAATCAGGCAAACTGCTAACCCTGCTACTCCGATAAGAACACGGGTATTGGCCATGGATCATATCCTTAACATATTTAATAAAATATTTACGTGGATTTTCAACTGCAGTTATATTTTATAGCAATTATATGAAAAGAATATGATCCGCCCGGCACTTCACTGATAACTATTATTAACCCTGTAAAACATAAACAGGCAGCACTATTTAAAGCCTTTCTCTTTTTTAATGAGATCATATGCGGCTTGTATAGATTGTGCTTTCTCTTTCGCCAGTTCCATCATTTCCGGTGGCAAACCTTTCGCCACCAGTTTGTCCGGATGGTGTTCACTCATCAGCTTGCGGTAAGCGCGTTTGATAACCGTACTGTCGTCGCTTTCCTGCACACCCAGCACCCTGAAAGCGGCCGCAAGGTCTGCACCCTGTGTGCGATAAGAGCCCTGCTGAGAGTACTGCTGATATCCGCCCTGTCCGCCCCGGTGCATTTGCCCCTGCATCATTGCCAGCACAGTTTCAAACTGATGGCGCGCAATACCCAGCTCTTCCGCAATAACCAGAAGAACCTGACGCTCGTTAGGGTGTAATTCACCGTCACCAAATGCAGCCTGGATCTGAATCTCAAGAAACATGCGCAGCAGGTCTGCACGTCCGTAACAGGCACGGCGAAGTTGTCGCAGTGCATCACGCAACGGAAAGCCTGCCGATTTTCCTTCACGGAAGGCATTTTGTGCCTGAGTCCGCGAGTCGCCGTGCAACTGCATTCTGTCCATCAGCGCAGTCGCGAGATAGATGTCGGACTCTGTCACCCGGCCTTTGGATTTGGTCAGATGGCCTAAAATCTGAAATGTGGTGATAAAAAAAAAGCGCCTGCCGGGACTGGTTGTTGGTAAAGGAGCCGTTTCGCTGTTGTGAGCGGACTTTATCAATCGCATGACCTATAAGAAAGCCGAGAAAAACGCCCCAAAAACCGGCGCCGGACATCATGCCTAATAAAATTCCGATGATTTTTCCCAAATAGTGCATATACTCCTCAATTCGACAATGCCCTTGACGCAATTTTGCATTATCATACTACCCATTCTGTACGATGCCTAACGCCATTTAGACACGAAAACGCGTTTCACCTGCGCTCTTTTTCCGTGTAAATTAAGCTTTTGGCGTTCGGGCACTGTGCTACCGAGGACGGAATTGCAGACATACTTATGAAGAAGAGTTATCCAACCCTGCTGGCCACCATCATCTGGGCAGCATTATATAGTCAGGCGGCGCACGCCACTCTTGCCGAGCAATGTATGCTGGGCGTCCCGGTTTATGATGAACCAATTGTCGATGGTAAAGCCGGGGACTTCCCTGTCAACATCAAAGCGGCAGGTATGTCAGGACAATATCCGCACGCGGTAAAATATGCCGGCGATGTGAATATTCGTTCAGGTAACCAGAATCTGAAAGCCGATGAAGTGGAAGTTACACAAACCGGTGAAGATACCGCAGCACCTGTACGCATCGCGACCGCAACCGGTGATGTGCATTATTCCGATCCGCAGATCCGCCTGAAAGGGCCTAAAGCCTGGCTGAACCTCGATAATAACGATGCTGATGTTGATCAGGGTAATTATCAGATGGTCGGTCGTCAGGGCCGTGGTGAAGCGGATAAGATGAAGCTTCGCGGTGAAAACCGCTATACCATCCTCGACAACGGAATTTTTACCTCTTGTCTGCCGGGTAATGACAGCTGGAGTGTTAAAGGCTCAGAAGTCATTATCGACCAGGATGAGCAAGTGGCTGAAATCTGGAATGCCCGCTTCCGCATCGCCAATGTCCCGGTTTTTTACAGCCCGTATCTGCAATTGCCTATCGGGGATAAACGCCGCTCCGGTTTTCTTATCCCTAACGGCAGCTATTCAAAATCGTCAGGGCTGGAATTTACCCTGCCGTATTACTGGAATATCGCACCGAATTACGATGCGACTATCACTCCGCACTACTTCAGTAAGCGCGGTCTGAAAATGGATAACGAATTCCGTTACCTGACCGGTCTTGGCAGCGGTACGCTTGCGTTTGACTTCCTGATGGATGACAAGCAATACCGTGATGACAAAAAAGCCGCACCAAAAGAAGAGTGGTCAAAACGGGAGTCTGATGATCGCTGGTTACTCTACTGGGGTCACAGTGGTTCATTTGCACAGGATTGGTGGTTCTCATCGGATTACACCAAGGTCAGTGATTCCCGCTATTTTACTGACTTTACCTCCGCATACGGTAACTCAACTGACGGCTATGCCACGCAGAAATTAGCAGTCGGCATCCGTAAATCAAACTGGAACGCCACAGTAACCACCAAACAGTTCCAGATCCTGACCAATAATGACAATGCGACCTCGTATCGTGCTGAGCCGCAGTTAGATCTGAACTACTATAAAAGCGACCTCGGGGTCTTTGATTTCCGGGCATACGGTCAGGCAGTCCGCTTTACCAGTGTGGGCGCAAATAAACCGGATGCTACCCGACTGCATGCCGAGCCGACACTCAACCTGCCGCTGTCTAACGGCTGGGCAAGTTTTAATACTGAAGCCAAGCTGATGGCGACCCATTATGATCAGGATATTCCTGACATAGATGCCAATAAAGATCTGGATAAAACGGTTACCCGGGTTTTACCGCAGTTTAAAACTGATGCAAAAATGATTTTTGAGCGTCCGACGTTCTTTGACGATGCCTTTACCCAGACGTTAGAACCCCGAGTGCAGTACCTGTATGTCCCGTATAAAAACCAGGATAATATCAATAACTTCGACTCCACATTACTGCAATCAAGTTACAGCGGACTATTCCGGGACCGTATGTACAGCGGCCTGGATCGCATCGCGTCCGCCAATCAGGTTACGACCGGAGTAACCAGCCGGATTTATGATGATGAATTAGTTGAACGTTTTAATGTTTCTGTGGGTCAAATCTATTACTTTGAACGTCCGCGAACCGGTGACAGTAAAAAAACCATTGTAGATGAAAAAGATGAAACCGGCTCAATGGTCTGGGCGGGCGACACTATGTGGCGTTATAACGACAACTGGGGTATGAAAGCCGGCCTTCAGTATGACCGCCGTCTGGGCAGTGTCGCGATGTCCAACGCCACAATGGAGTACCGTCATGATGCCGAGCGTCTGATTCAGCTGAATTACCGGTATGTGGATCGCGATTATATTCAGGCGATGCGCCAGAATATTTCAGGTAAAAATACAACGTTACCGGCAAACCAGAAAGGGATCTCACAGATTGGTGTGGTCGCAAGCTGGCCTGTCGCGGAGCAATGGGCATTTGTCGGACAGTATTATTATGATACCAAAGAGCAGCAACCGGCCAGCCAGTTAGTCGGGCTTCAGTACAATACCTGTTGCTGGGCAGCCAACGTCGGTTATGAACGTAAAATCATCGGCTGGAAAAATGAAGCCAGTGAATACGACAACAAATGGACGTTTAATGTCGAATTACGTGGTCTGAGCAGCAATTACAGTCTGGGTAGTCAAAAAATGCTTGAACGCGGTATTCTGCCGTATGTTCCGGCCTTTTAACCCTACCCAACGTCATTCAGGATGCAGGCAGGCGGCAAGGGAAGATAGACGGGGAGCATACATCAGTATGTAACCCGGCTGGCTTCCCTGCGCCAACGAACCTGCAGTTTGAATGAATAAGGGTATATCGGTTGATACTATTTTCACCTGCCGTGCGATAGCACGGCTACTCGAAACATGATGGGATATATATGAAAAACTGGAGAACACTCATTCTCGGCCTGATGTTCACGGCAAGCACTACCGCGTTTGCCGCACCGCAGCAGATGGACAAAGTTGCCGCTGTGGTGAATAACGGCGTTGTTCTGGAGAGTGATGTAAACAATATGCTTCAGACTGTTGTCGTCAATGCCAAAAATGCCGGTCAGCAGGTTCCGGATCAGGCAACTCTGCGTCAGCAAATTCTTGAACGCCTCATCATGGATAATATCGTGATGCAGATGGCAGGACAGATGCAGATAACCATCCCGGAACAGGCTATTGATGGTGCAATTGAAGATATCGCCCGTCAGAACAACATCTCTTCCGCTCAGATGAAAGAACGTCTGAAACGTGATGGCATGAGCTATGACAAATACCGCAGTGAAATCCGCAAAGAGATGATGATGGCGGAAGTGCGTAATAACGAAGTACGCCGCCGTGTGGTCATTTTACCGCAGGAAGTCGATGCGTTAGCGAACCTCATCAGTGCACAGAACTCCGCAGATTCTGAGCTGAATATCAGCCATATTCTGATCCCGATGCCGGAAAATCCGACAGATGCACAGATGAATGCCGCCAAAGAAAAAAGTCTCTGTGATTATGAGCGAACTGCAGAAAGGTGCTGATTTCGGCAAACTGGCTATCACCTATTCCGCTGATCCTCAGGCACTGAAAGGCGGTAACATGGGCTGGAGCCGTTTACAGGAACTGCCGGGTCTGTTTGTTGAGCGCCTGCAATCGGCTAAAAAAGGTGAGATTGTCGGTCCTGTCCGCTCCGGTGTCGGCTTCCATATTCTGCGCGTGAATGATATGCGCGGAAACAGTCAGCCAATTTCGGTGACTGAAGTTAAAGCCCGTCACATTCTGATCAAACCATCACCGATCATGACGGATGAACAGGCACGCAGCAAATTACAGCAGATAACCAATGATGTAAAAAGCGGCAAAACATCCTTTGAGGATGCGGCAAAACAATTCTCTGAAGATCCGGGCTCTGCCCTGCGTGGTGGTGAGTTAGGCTGGTCAATGCCTGATGTTTACGACCCGGCTTTCCGTGACGCATTAATGAAACTGAAAAAAGGCGACCTGAGTCAGCCTGTCCGTTCCTCTTTCGGCTGGCACCTTATCCAGTTGGAAGATACCCGCAATGTGGACAAAACCGAAGCGGCTCAGAAAGATCGTGCCTACCGGATGCTGTTTAACCGCAAATTCAGCGAAGAGTTACAGAGCTGGATGCAGGAACAGCGCGCTGGCGCTTATGTGGAAATTTTAGATGGCAGTAACAAATAGTCTGAAACCCGTTGTTATTACCCCCGGCGAACCTGCCGGGGTGGGTCCTGACCTGACAGTCGCGCTGGCACAGCGCGACTGGCCGGTAAAACTGGTTGTATGTGCCGACCCGCAATTACTGCTGCAACGCGCACAAAACCTGTCGCTCCCGCTTACACTTGAACCTTATTCACCTGATACCGCGCATCAGCCGCAGCGTGCCGGTACACTGACGATCCTGCCAGTCACACTGAAAGCCCCTGTGGTTGCCGGTGAACTCAATGTCGCCAACGCAGCCTATGTAACTGATACATTGACGCGAGCCTGTGACGGGTGTTTGCAGGGCGAATTCGGCGCACTGATTACAGGACCCGTTCATAAAGGCATTATCAACGACGCGGGTATTGCGTTTATCGGGCATACCGAATTTTTTGCCGACCGCAGCGCCTGTAAGCGTGTTGTAATGATGCTTGCCACCGAAGAGATGCGTGTGGCGCTGGCAACAACCCACCTGCCGATTTTGCAGGTACCGGGTGCGGTGGACAGAACCTGTCTGCATGAAGTGATCACTATCCTCAATCATGACCTGCGTACCAAATTTGGTATTGCGCACCCGCACATCGTCGTCTGTGGTCTGAACCCGCATGCAGGTGAAGGCGGTCACATGGGGCATGAAGAGATTGATACCATTATTCCTGCACTCAATGAATTGCGGGCACAGGGTATTGATTTAGAAGGTCCGCTGCCTGCTGACACCCTGTTTCAGCCAAAATATCTGGATCGCGCAGATGCCGTGCTCGCGATGTATCACGATCAGGGGCTTCCTGTGCTAAAATATCAGGGATTCGGCCGCGCGGTGAATATTACGCTGGGGCTGCCGTTTATCCGGACGTCAGTTGATCACGGCACCGCTCTTGATCTGGCAGGCACCGGAAATGCAGATGTGGGAAGCTTTATTACCGCATTAAATTTAGCCATTACAATGATTAAAAACAGTCAATGAATACACGAGTCCATCAGGGGCATTTTGCCCGCAAACGTTTCGGGCAGAACTTCTTAACCGATCAATTTATTATCGACAGCATTGTTGCATCGATTAACCCACAGCACGGCCAGGCCATTGTTGAAATCGGGCCCGGGCTGGCTGCATTAACCGAGCCGGTTGCCGAGCGCATGGACAAAATGACGGTCATTGAAATTGACCGTGATTTGGCCGCACGTCTGGAAACCCATCCGTTTTTACAAAGTAAACTGACTATTATTCAGCAAGATGCAATGACCGTGGATTTTACTGCACTGGCAGAAGAACGCGGTCAGCCGCTGCGGATATTTGGCAACCTGCCTTATAATATCTCCACCCCGCTGATGTTCCACCTGTTTACCTTTACCAATGCTATCAGTGACATGAATTTTATGTTGCAAAGAGAAGTGGTTAACCGCCTCGTGGCGGGTCCCGGCAGCAAAACATACGGTCGCCTGAGTGTCATGGCGCAGTATTACTGCCAGGTTATCCCGGTACTCGACGTTCCGCCAACTGCGTTCCGTCCGGCACCAAAAGTGGACTCCGCAGTGGTGCGTCTTATTCCGCACCGTGAAAACCCTTATGGGCTGAAAAATATTGCCCTGCTGAGCCGGGTCGCCACACAAGCGTTTAACCAGCGCCGTAAAACGGTCCGCAACAGCCTGGGTGATCTGTTCACTGTTGATACACTGACAGAGCTGGGAATTGATCACACAGCCCGCGCGGAAAACATTAGTGTCGCGCAGTATTGTCTGATGGCTAATTACCTGGCGGATAATCCCGCCTCATAGGGAGTTCCATAATGAATAACGGCCCGAAAATTTGTATTCAGGTTCA
Source organism: Morganella psychrotolerans (assembly GCF_001676155.1). Taxonomy (GTDB): domain Bacteria; phylum Pseudomonadota; class Gammaproteobacteria; order Enterobacterales; family Enterobacteriaceae; genus Morganella; species Morganella psychrotolerans. Next base: position 38,953 of record NZ_LZEW01000032.1, read on the forward strand.
GAGTGTTTATATCGAAAGCCAGTCTGAGCCGGATGCTGAGCGCTATGTTTTCGCATATACCGTTTCTATCCGGAATCTGGGTCGTCATACCGTTCAGCTAATCAGCCGCTACTGGCGTATCACCAACAGCGAAGGCCGCCAGACTGAAGTTCAGGGGGAAGGCGTTGTTGGTGAACAACCGGTCATTGAGCCGGGTGAAGAGTATCGTTACACCAGCGGAACCGTTCTGGAAACACCGCTGGGCACCATGGAAGGTTATTACACTATGGTGGATCACAAAGGTGAGAATTTCATCAGTGAAATTCCTGTTTTCCGGCTCGCAATTGCAACTTTTGTTCATTAATCCGTTATGGCAACCTACCTTATCGGCGATATTCACGGCTGTTACCGTGAACTTCGCGCATTATTGGATCAGGCTCATTTTGATCCGCAAACAGACACTCTGTGGCTGACCGGCGACCTTGTCGCCCGTGGTCCGGACTCCCTCAGTGTTCTGCGTTATGTGAAAAGCTTAGGCGACAGTGTGAAACTGGTGCTCGGTAACCACGATCTTCATTTATTGGGGATCTTCGCAGGTATCAGCCGCAATAAGCCGCGTGATCATTTAAATACCCTGCTCAGTGCGCCGGATCTGGATGAACTGATCAACTGGCTGCGCCGCCAGCCCCTGTTACAAATTGATCATGATAAAAAACTGGTGATGGCACATGCCGGTATTACGCCGCAGTGGGATCTGGAAACAGCCGCCATGTGCGCGCGGGAAGTGGAGGCGGTACTCAGCAGTGATACCTATCCGCTGTTTATTAATGCTATGTACGGCGATTTACCGAATGACTGGTCACCGTCACTGACAGGCCTGGCGCGTCTGCGTTTTTCCACAAATGCAATGACCCGGATGCGTTATTGTTTCCCGGACGGGCAACTGGATATGGTGTGCAAAGATAAGCCGGATCAGATATCCGCCCCCTTAAAGCCCTGGTTTGCACTGCCGTCAAAATTACCGGAAGATTACAGTGTGGCTTTTGGTCACTGGGCATCTCTGGAAGGCAAAGGTACGCCACGTAACGTGTATGCCCTGGATACCGGATGTTGCTGGGGCGGACAGCTCACGATGCTGCGCTGGGAAGATCGCTGCTATTTCTGGCAGGAGTCTTTTTCTCCGCGTGATGATGATGACGAATAGCGCTTTTACCTGTCTCTTAAAATGGAAAAGCAGAGCCGGAGCTCTGCTTTTTTATTAAAATTATTTATCAAAAAATATGAATCAACTGATTAATCAGCTCTTGCGGCGCTCAAGAATTTCAAAGCAGAAACCGTGTGAGTTGGCTTCGTCCGCATCGTGGTATTCCATAAATGTGGAATCCCATTCATCCGGTTCATAGTCCGGGAAATACGTATCACCGCTGACTTCAGCATCGACATGCGTTAAGTACATACGGTCTGCCAGTGACAGGAATTGTCCGTAAACCTTACCGCCACCCATCACCATGATTTCGCCGTCAGTTTCTTTCTGTGCAATCGCCAGTGCTTCTTCAACAGACGTTGCCCAGACAACACGGTCATCATTGCCCGGTGTGCGGCTCAGAACAATATTGAGGCGATCCGGCAGAGGACGTCCGATAGATTCATAGGTTACCCGTCCCATGATCACCGGCTTATTTACCGTGTTACGTTTAAACCATGCCAGATCTTCAGGCAACGTCCATGGCATCGCATTTTCCATGCCAATAACCCGATCCATAGCTAATGCGGCGATCAAGCTAATGTTCATTCATTTCACCTTAGGGCTGAGAGAAATTTTGTCGCCACTATACGTAAACAACTCAATACAGTCGACTGAATTCAGTGTTTCATCAATACAAATAATTTATTTGTCTTCACACTTGCAGGTGAGTCATACTTTTACTCTGTGTACAGGTCTTTTTCAGCAAGGATATCCCACATGTATGATGCCACCCTGATGGTGACCACTGTCGCCGCGCTCGGAATGATCTCCCCGGGTCCTGATTTTTTCCTGATAGTGAAGAATGCCGCCCGCTATCAGCGGGCCGCCGCAATGATGACCGCGCTGGGCTTACTCGCCGCAATCGCTATTCACATGACCTACTGTGTGGCAGGGCTGGCCGTGATCATCACCACTACACCGTGGCTTTTTACTATCCTCAAATATGCCGGTGCAGCCTATCTTATCTGGATAGGTATCAACAGCTTACTTTCACGTGCAGGGCATGCTCCTGACACAGAAGAGAATTCACATCAGCGTGTTTCCTTTAAAAAAGCCTTTATGCAGGGATTTCTCTGTAATCTTCTTAATCCGAAAGCGACACTTTTCTTCCTGGCAATTTTTACACAGGTACTGGATGTCAATTCAGGTTTTGGTGAAAAACTCTGGTATGCTGCTATTGTAATGGGTCTGGCGGTGATTTACTGGCCCTCACTGGTACTGCTTATCCAGAGTGCGCCGGTACGCCGGGGACTGGCAAGAATTCAGAAATATATTGATAAAGTACTTGGCGTCGTCCTGATTGGTTTCGGTGTCCGGGTTGCCATGAGCTGATAATAATGACAATAAATAAGAAACATACTTTCCAGCCTGAATTTCAGGCTGTCATACAGGATGCGGTGCAGTCACTGAGCTCCTCATTATCCGGGACATTGCACAGTATTTACGTATACGGCAGTGTGGCAGAAGGGCGCGCCGTCCCCGGGCGGTCAGACCTGGATCTGACCCTGGTACTGAACTCGTCGCTGACCTCTGCTGAAAAATATGCACTCACTTCTCTGGATACCGCATTAACCAGCCGCCATCACAGTGTGACAAAAATTGGTTTTGATACCGGGCTGCTGACTGAAGCCACCTCACCGGCACACCAGGCGGTCTGGTCTTACTGGCTGGCAAATTTCTGTCTGCCGGTTTATGGCGAGGATCTGACACTTAAACTGCCCCCGGTATCACTGAACCGGGAAATTGTTCACGGCATAAACGGGGATTTCCCTATGCTTGTGCGCACCAATCTTATGCAGTTAGAGAAAAGACCACCGCTTGGTGAGATCCGCCGGATAAAACGGGAAACCGCCAGACGGCTCCTGCGGGCAACCGCCCTTCTGTGGCGGGATTACACATCATGCACCTATCCGCTGCCACTGATGCTGATGGCAGAAAAAGCCGCTGATTTATATCCGGACAAACGCCATGCACTGAATTTTCTGCTCAGGCAGGCGGAGGAACCAGATACCGCAATTACACATTTTAATGTGGTTGCCGGAACATTTTCCCGCTGGCTGCGGGAAGAAGAGAAACGGCTTTTAGGTCGCTGAATTCATAAAAAAACCGCTGAAAAATCAGCGGTTTTTTATCAAATCGTCTGTAACTGACAAACGTTAATACTGGCTGACAGCCTCAACCTCCAACTGTCCGATAACACCCCGGTCAGCCTGTTCCAGGAACTGGCTGTAATAGAAGAACGGGAAGTGTGAATAAGACGGTTGCATCATCTGCACCAGTAACTCACTGCGTCCGTTAATCCAGACCGTATCTTTCCAGCCATAATCCTGCGGTGCCGGTGACTGCCCATCATGATTGATCACTTTGAAACGGACACCGCTGATATGGAACGGCTGCGGTGTATCCGTGGTGACAATCCAGCGCTCCCAGTTACCCTGCTGCGTGCGGATATCCACCCGGCTCATATCCCACATTGCGCCGTTGATTGCCGGCGGTGAAATGCTGAGGGCAATATCACGATTGCGGACACCCGTTGTAATTTCAGTCGGGTCCTTAATCAGCGTTGCCGGTAAATCATCGGTTACCAGTGAAATCAGCCCGGTGGCTTTTATCGTCAGAACATTGGTATTTACCAACGTATTTGATGTCTCAAACAAGCTTTTAAAGCGATCGGTCAGTGTTGCTGATTCACCCGCCGTGATAGTCAGTGTTTCTGTTTTCGACATGTCTATCAGCACTTCACGCCGCTCTCCGGGGGACAGGCTCAATACCTCAACCGCTACCGGTGACGGCAGCAATCCCTGATCGGATGCAACCATATAGAACGGACGACCATCACTGAGTTTCAGTTCAAAGCGGCGGGCATTGGCGGCATTAACCAGGCGAAACCGGATCCAGCCTTTTGAGACTTCGAGATACGGGTCTTCCGCGCCGTTAACAATCAGGCGGTCACCGATAAACATCTCATTGTTATCTGTGCGGTACTCTTGCGAACCAAATGAATCCAGGCGCTTATCCTGTATGATCAGCGGGAAATCATTCACGCCGTACTCTTTCGGAAGAGGTAAACTGCGGCTCTCTTCATCATCCACAATCCACATCCCCGCCAGTCCGTTATAGACATGCGGCGCCATACGATTAGGTGTATTGGCGTGATACCAGCAGGTAGCAGCAGGCTGACGAACCGGGACCACCGGCGACCATTCTGTATTCGGGGAGATCAGACGGGCAGCACCACCGGACACCGTACCCGGCACCAGCAGACCACTGACATTAACGGCAACAGGCTCAGAAAGCCGGTTACTGTAAATCATTTTGATATCGTCGCCGTTGCGAACACGGATAGTAGGGCCGAGATATCGGCCATTAAATCCCCAGACCGTTGCCTGGTTTTTGCCGTTAAACGACCAGTGTGTGCGCTGCATTGTCAGAAATAACGGCTGTCCGTTACGACTTTCCAATAATGGCGGAACGGGTAATGGCTGGCTGCCACCTTCATCAGCAGCACGGACAGACAGGGGCAGTGATCCCAAACACGCAGCTAAGCCGGATGCTTGAATAAACCGACGCCGACTCAGTGTCATAACATCTCCGGGAAAAACGTTTTCATGGTTACTACGAATGTTGAAGTGCGCCCGTATGCCGGTGAGCAGACAGATTGATCCGTGTTATATCTTAATGAAGTGCATACGCTTAACAACGGAGTGTTAAGCGTATGATATAGCGAATGAAGAGCAATTCCTAAACTTATCTATGATAAGTTGTAAAATAATAAGACCGGTATTTTCCACCCGGTCGGACAATTATGGATATCAGTGATGCTTTATACCCATTTTCTTATCCATTTCAGCCACTTCCTGATCCAGCTCTGCGACCCGTGTGATCATCATCTGACGACAATCTTCAGCTAATTCACGGACTTGTTCGCGGGTATACTTTGATGTATCAATCGGCGGCAGCATTTCCACTATTACCACACCATTATTCCGGCGGTTCAGTTTAATGCGCCCTTCTGTTGTAGACACACACACAGGGATCACAGGAACGCCTGCAGCAATTGCCGCGTGAAATGCACCGGTTTTAAACGGCAACATACCGCGTCCGCGGCTGCGGGTGCCTTCAGGAAACATCCAGACCGAGATATTGCGTTTTTTTATCTGATCCGCAACCTGGCTTATCGTGTTGTGTGCTTTGCTGCGGTTTGTGCGGTCAATCAAAATATTTCCGGAGAGCCAGTACAGTTGCCCGAAGAACGGGATCCAGATAAGGCTGCGCTTGCCGACTGTCACCGTACGCGGCTGTACCGCGTTTGACATGGTCGCCATGTCATAGTTGTTCTGATGGTTAGCCACATAAACACAGGTACCGGCTGATTTGATACTGTCGGGGATACGGTACACAACCTTGATCCCGAAGACATAAGACAGTTTTCCGTACATGTGAGAAAAGGTCATCACATGTTTCGGATTACGCGGACTGGTCAGACAGATAAGTATCCCCGCGATACTCCCGAGAATACAATAAATTACAGCAATAATAATACGTAAAATGGCTAACATGCGTCCCCCGCAAAATGGCCGTTCAGAAAAACCGGGGCATCATTGCCCCGTGAATGCGATAACTGACAACGTCCGGTTATCAGGCTTTTTTCTCCGGAATAACAATCTCAACCCGCTCAATCTTTTTCTGCATCCCGCGCGGTAACGCGGTACCACGACGTCCGCGTTCAGCACGGAATTTCTGTAACTCTTCCGGACGCATAACCAGCTTACGCTTACCGAAATGCAGCGTCACACTTGCGTCTGCCGGGATAACAAACAGATGCGCCAGCCCGTCTTCACCGGTAGCGGCGGCCGCAGAAGTAATGGAAATAATTTTATTCCCCTTACCTTTAGATAACTGCGGCAGGTCACCCACAGGGAATAACAGCATCCGCCCTTCCTGTGAGACAGACAGCAGGAGATCGTTCTCTTCGTCATTCACCTCTATCGGCGTCATGGCTTTCGCATTATCCGGCAGGGTTATCAGTAATTTTCCGGCTTTATTTTTTGCCACCAAATCACTGAATGTACAGATAAACCCATAACCGGCATCCGATGCCATCAGGTATTTCTGAGTATCATTATTCATCAGAACCTGTTCAAACACGGCACCCGGCGGCGGTGTCAGTTTACCCGTCAGCGGTTCACCCTGACCTCTCGCTGAGGCCAGTTCCAGCGGATCAAGAGAATAGCTGCGCCCGGTTGAGTCCAGGAACACGACCGGCTGATTACTCATGCCTCTTGCGGCACCCAGGAAATTATCTCCCGCCTTATAGTTCATTCCGGACGGATCGATATCATGCCCTTTAGCACTGCGCACCCAACCCATCTGAGATAACACAACGGTGACCGGCTCAGACGGCAGAATTTCATGCTCACTCATGGCTTTTGCTTCTTCGCGCTCATTCAGCGGAGAACGACGATCATCGCCATACTGCTTCGCATCATCTTCGATCTCTTTTTTCAGCAGCGTATTCATACGCCGCTCAGAGCCGAGGATAGCCTGCAATTTGTCGCGCTCTTTGGCTAATTCATCCTGCTCGCCACGAATTTTCATCTCTTCGAGTTTGGCTAAGTGGCGTAATTTCAGCTCAAGAATCGCTTCTGCCTGAGTATCACTCAGTGCAAAACGTTCCATCAGTACCGGCTTTGGCTCATCTTCGGAGCGGATAATCTCAATCACTTCATCAAGATTGAGGTAGGCCAGTAATAAACCATCCAGAATATGTAGGCGGCGCAGCACTTTTTCCAGGCGGTGATTCAGACGGCGGCGTACCGTTTCGCGCCGGTAAGTCAGCCACTCAGTCAGAACCTCAACCAGACCTTTCACCGCAGGGCGGTTATCCAGACCAATCATGTTCATGTTGACGCGGTAGCTTCTTTCCAGATCAGTGGTTGCAAACAGGTGAGTCATCACCTGATCCAAGTCGATCCGGTTACTGCGCGGCATGATAACCAGGCGGGTCGGATTCTGATGATCTGATTCATCACGCAGATCGTCGACCATCGGCAATTTTTTCGCCCGGATCTGAGACGCTATCTGCTCAAGAATTTTTGCACCGGAAACCTGATGCGGCAGCGCAGTGATCACCGCATTACCGTCTTCGATAGTCCAGACCGCGCGCATACGCACTGATCCGCGCCCGGTTTTATACATCTTACGGATATCATCCGGGCTGGTGATAATTTCAGCGTCGGTCGGGTAGTCCGGTCCCGGGATGTAGCTCATGGCTTCATCAAGAGTCAGGGACGATTTATCAATCAGCGCCAGCAGCGCATTCGCCACTTCACGGACATTATGCGGCGGAATATCCGTCGCCATCCCGACCGCAATCCCGGTCGTACCATTCAGCAGAATGTTCGGCAGGCGCGCCGGTAACATTTTCGGCTCCTGCATGGTGCCGTCAAAGTTCGGCACCCAGTTTACCGTGCCGTGTCCCAGCTCACTGAGCAGCACTTCTGCATATTTTGACAGGCGGGATTCGGTATAACGCATCGCGGCGAAGGATTTAGGATCATCCGGCGCACCCCAGTTCCCCTGTCCGTCAACCAGCGGATAACGGTAAGAGAACGGCTGCGCCATCAGCACCATCGCTTCATAGCAGGCGCTGTCTCCGTGCGGATGGTATTTACCCAGTACGTCACCGACAGTACGGGCCGATTTTTTATATTTGGCGGAATTGCCCAGTCCCAGCTCAGACATGGCATAAATAATGCGCCGCTGAACCGGTTTTAAGCCGTCGCCGATAAAAGGGAGCGCCCTGTCCATGATGACGTACATGGAATAATTAAGGTAAGCGTTCTCCGTAAAGCTATGGAGCGGCTGGCGCTCCACTCCGTCCTGAGTTATTTCACTCATTCACTCTGTTCCTCTGACCTTTGTGCTGTCACGGGGGTAACATTACACATCTAATTCCACCCGATCGCCTTTTTCCTGCAACCAGTTACGGCGATCTTCCGCACGTTTTTTACCCAGCAGCATATCCATTACCGACAGTGTTTCCTGAAAATTCTCCTCACTGATAGTGAGCTGAACCAGGCGCCGGGTATTCGGATCTAAGGTCGTTTCACGCAACTGCCCCGGGTTCATTTCACCCAGGCCTTTAAAACGCTGCACATTTGGTTTGCCGCGCTTGCGGCTTAATTTATCTAAAATGGCATTTTTTTTCGTTCTCATCGAGCGCGTAATGTACTTCTTTACCGAGATCGATACGGTAAAGTGGCGGCATAGCCATATAGATGTGACCGGCTTTGACTAATGCAGGGAAATGACGGACAAACAGCGCACACAGTAAAGTGGCAATATGCAGACCATCGGAGTCCGCATCCGCCAGAATACAGATTTTACCGTAGCGCAGCGTGCTTAAATCATCACTGTCCGGATCGATACCGATCGCCACTGAGATATCATGTACTTCCTGCGAGGCAAGTACTTCATCAGAAGAGACTTCCCAGGTATTGAGGATCTTACCGCGCAGCGGCATGATCGCCTGAAACTCGCGATCGCGGGCTTGTTTCGCCGAGCCGCCTGCCGAATCCCCTTCCACAAAGAAAATTTCGGTCTGATTCATATCCTGGGAAGAACAGTCTGCCAGCTTGCCCGGCAGCGCCGGTCCGGATGTCAGTTTTTTACGCACCACTTTTTTAGAGGCACGCAGTCGCCGCTGCGCGCTGGCAATCGCCATTTCCGCAAGCTGCTCTGCCACCTGAACGTTTTGGTTAAGCCACAGACTGAATGCATCCTTCACCACACCACTGACAAACGCAGCGCACTGGCGCGAGGAGAGCCGTTCTTTGGTCTGACCGGCAAACTGCGGATCCTGCATTTTTACTGACAGCACATAGGCACAGCGCTCCCAGATATCATCCGCAGACAATTTCACGCCACGCGGCATAATATTGCGAAATTCGCAAAACTCACGTATTCCGTCCAGCAGTCCCTGGCGAAGACCATTCGCGTGCGTCCCGCCCAGCGGGGTAGGGATAAGGTTTACGTAACTTTCGGTCAGCAGCTCGCCGCCTTCCGGCAGCCACAGCAATGCCCAGTCCGCTGCTTCATTATCACCATGATGTTTTCCGGTAAATGCCACTTCCGGTAATGTGACCAGTCCGTTCACATTTTCCATCAGATAGTCAGTCAGGCCGTCCTGATAGCACCAGCGCTGCTGCGTATCATTCACATTATCTTTGAAAAGGATCTCAACGCCCGGGCACAACACGGCTTTGGCTTTCAGGAGATGTGTCAGACGGGAAACGGAGAAACGCGGGCTGTCAAAAAACTGTTCATCCGGCCAGAAATGGACGCTGGTTCCGGTGTTGCGTTTGCCGCACTGCCCGATCACAGCCAGCTCGCTGACTTTATCGCCATTTTCAAAGACAATCTGATATACCTGTCCGTCACGGCGGACAGTCACTTCGGTGCGTTTTGACAACGCATTGACCACGGAAATACCAACACCGTGTAAACCACCGGAGAACTGATAGTTCTTATTGGAGAACTTTCCCCCGGCATGCAGGCGGGTCATGATGAGTTCCACCGCAGAGACTTTTTCTTCCGGGTGCAAATCCACAGGCATTCCGCGCCCGTTGTCGGTAACTTCAACCGACTGGTCTTTGTGTAAAATAACCTCGACGGACTTAGCGTGACCGGCTAAAGCCTCATCGACGCTGTTGTCGATAACTTCCTGAGCCAGATGATTCGGCCGCGTCGTATCCGTGTACATTCCCGGACGGCGGCGGACAGGCTCCAAACCACTGAGGACTTCGATATCCTCTGCGTTATAAGATGATTGCGTCATATTGGCTTATCGGCTATTAGCTAAAAAATAAACAAAATGCGTGAGTGATACTGGCGATAATACCAGTCACAGGGAAATTAAAACATGGTTTTCAGTTATTGCCGAGTCCGAGGAAATTAATTATCTGCGGAAAATACTGAGGAAAACCTGTAAAGGCGTGACTTCCGCCGGATTCAATCGTTTGTTTACACGCCACCAGATGCGTGACCGCCTGACGGTAATCAAGTACTTCGTCGCCGGTCTGCTGTAATAACCAGATCAAATCCGGTGATTCAGGTGAATCAATATACACAGCCCGTAAATCCTGCATGTGGCGGGGTTCAAGTGTGTAGCGTTCATGTGTATAGGGGTTAACATTCTCCCCTAAATAATTCTGAAGTAATTCAAAAGGATAAACCGCCGGATTAACTACTACTGCGGGAACATCAAATGTCTGCGATAACCAGATCGCAAAATAACCTCCCAGAGAAGAGCCGACAATTCCGGTATTTTCACCGGCCAGAGAGCTCATCAGGTTTTCCAGATAGAGGGCGGCCTCATCCGGATAGCAGGGAAGTTGCGGGATAACCATCCGGATCTCCGGGTGATGTTCTGCCAGCCAGGATTTCAGCATCATTCCTTTTTCTGACAATGGAGAGCTGTTAAAGCCGTGCAGATAAAGGAGCGTCGCCATCAGTAACCTTCCGAGCCCAGATCAGGGCTGAATTCGTCAGTATCCAGGCGGTGCACTGTTGTTTTCAGTGCCGGAAACTCACCCGTGGTCAGTTCCAGATAACGCCAGCCCGGTGCCACAGTATCGAGCGTAAAGGTGGTGCAGTGCGGTTTAAACTGTACACAGGTTGACGGTGTTGCCAGCACGCGCATACCGTTCCATATCATATCCAGATCCTGATGAATGTGTCCGCACAAAATCGCATCAATATTCTGATATTTCACCAGAACATCAGCCAGCTCATGCGAATTACGCAGACTGTGCTGATCAAGCCAGTTACACCCGGATGCCAGCGGATGATGATGCAGCATCACAACCGTATGGCGATCACTATATTGTGCCAGGCACTCATCCAGCCACGCAAGCTGATACTCACTGAGCTCGCCGTGCGGTACGCCCTGCACCTGACTGTCCAGCAGCAGCACCTGCCACTGTTCACCTAATAAAATATGTTTGGCGGGGTTAATACCGGCATCCGCCAGTTCCCTTGCCATTGACGGCTGATAATCATGATTTCCCGGCAACCAGACGCAGGGCGCCGGTAAACAGGCAACACCCTGCGTAAACCGCTGATAGGCACGGATGCTCTGATCCTGAACCAGATCACCGGTCGCTACAACCAGGTCGGTCGGCAGTTGCTGCTTTACGATAGCATCGAGCACGGCGTGATAACTGTGCAGGGTATTGATCCCTAACAATGTCTCAGTTTCACCGGCAAAAAGGTGCGTATCTGTAATCTGTAAAATTCTGACCGCAGCGCCATCAGCTACGGCCAAATGCAACGGGATTTCCAATCGATGTCCTTGTTATTTTAACAACTAACGCATAATAATAACGTGTTTTAGCTGAAGAGATCTGCAATCCCGCACACAATTCCCCGGTTTGAGAAAAAAAAAATCCGGGTTATTTATCCCGCCACGTTGCACGTATACGTTCATAGTGCAATGTAAGCCACTGAATTGCAATGACAGTTGCTGCGTTATCGATCACACCTTTTTCAATCCACTGATACGCCTGTTCACGGCTGACAACATGCACGCGGATATCTTCGTTTTCCTGCGCCAGACCATGCACGCCTCCGGCAGTGGTACTGTCAGCTTCACCGATATACACATACATCCGCTCAGAGGTACCGCCCGGACTGGATAAATAACTCAGGGCAAACGTACACCGCCCGATATGCACCGAGGCCTCTTCCATGGCTTCGCGCCGGACAACCTCTTCGGCTGATTCCCCGGGTTTATCAATCATGCCCGCGACCGCCTCCAGCAACCACGGTGTATTGCTGCTTTCTATTGCCGGGAGCCGGATTTGCTCAATCAGAATGACTTCGTCGCGCACAGGATCATACGGCAGGATCACCCCTGCATTGCCTCTTTCAAATACTTCACGGCAGATTTCCGGGCTCCAGCCGCCGTCAAACAACCGGTGACGGAAGCGATACTCATTAATCTTAAAAAAACCGGAAAATACGGTTTTTTTACTGAGGATCTCCACATCTTTGTTACCAAAAGAAAAAGGTAATTTTGGTTCATGTACCATATTATTTTCTCCGCTGTGTAATCAATTCTTTATGATAAAGGAGTTTTTCATCATTTGAGATAAAGAAATTTTCCGGGCAATGAGGTAAAATTAATCTAATTTAACCCGGATGGCACAAACGGCTACCTTTAATAGTAAGTTGACTCTGCTAGAATTAAAGCCATTTGAAGCTTCCCGGGAAGCAACTAACAGATTAGCGCTGTGCAAAAGGAATCCTAATGAAGAAACTGCTTTCTCTTCTCATTGCTGTGAGTGTGGCAGGTTTCAGTACTGTTACTCAGGCTGAAGACCTCCTCCAGGTTTATCAAAAAGCGAAAGAGACGAACCCGACCCTGCGTCAAACTCAAGCTGAACGTAACCAGGCCTTTGAAAAAATTAACGAAGCACGCAGCCCGTTACTGCCGCAGTTAGGTTTAGGCGGTGGTTATGAATACGGCAGCGGTTACCGTGATAACCGGAATCAAAACAGTAATACACTGAATGCGCAGCTGAAATTAACTCAGACCATTTTTGATATGAGCAAATGGCGTCAGCTGGATTTGCAGGAAAAAACAGCCGGGATCAGTGACATTACGTTCCAGAGCGCACAGCAGCAGCTGATTGTTGATACCTCTGTTGCCTATTTTAATGTCCTGCGCGCACTGGATACGCTCTCTTATGTGCAGTCACAGAAAGAAGCTGTTTACCGTCAGTTAGATCAGACCACACAGCGCTTTAATGTGGGTCTGGTGGCAATCACTGACGTTCAGAACGCCCGTGCCAACTACGACAGTGTTCTGGCACAGGAAGTGTCCGGTCGTAATGATGTTGAAAATACGATTGAACAACTGCGTCAGGTGAGCGGAATTTATTACAGCGATTTAGCGTCTCTGGATGTTAACCGGTTTAAAACCAGTTCACCGGATGCTATCGAGGTGCTGCTCAAAGAAGCGCAGGAACGTAACCTGAACCTGCTGAGTGCCTCTCTGGGACGTGATCTGGCGAAAGAACAAATCAGCATGGCGCAATCAGGCCACTATCCGACCGTTGAACTGAGCGCGGGTACCGGTGTAACTAACAACGATTACAGCGGCAGCGGTTATCCGAATAATTACGCGAATAATTACGCGGGTCAGAGCACCATCGGCGTAAACGTCAGTATTCCGCTGTATACCGGTGGTATGGTGTCATCTCAGGTAGATCAGGCTCAGTACGGTTATACCGCCGCCAGTGAAAAGCTGGAAGCGATGCTGCGTCAGGTTGTCCAGGTAACCCGTTCGTCATACAACAATATCAATGCGTCTATCAGCAGTGTTAACGCCTACAAACAGGTTGTTACTTCTGCGGAAAGCTCCCTGAATGCAACCGAAGCCGGTTATCAGGTGGGTACACGTACTATTGTTGATGTGCTGAACGCGACTACGACACTGTATGAAGCGAAGAAAAGTCTGTCAAATGCCCGTTATGATTATCTGATTAGTCAGCTCTATATCGGTCAGGCACGCGGTACACTGAATGAAGATGATGTCCTGCGCCTTAACCAGGTTCTGGGTAAATCCATTCCGACGGCACCCTCTTCCGTGACAGGTAAAACAGCCAACTAAGCGTTTTTATCTGAATCATAAAAAAACCCGCTCACCGGCGGGTTTTTTTATGCTTTGTTCCTGTTAACGATAACTTATCTGTCAAACAGGTAAAATATCAGGTTTTATCCGGAGAACCGGGGAATTATGACCATGAGTGATATTTTTCCGGCATAAAAAATACCCTAACCCACGCTTCTTTCTTTTCTGTTAATCTTATTTAATCTGCATCACCCGCAAAAAACAGATTACTGCTTTAATTTCACACAGTTTTCCCCTATCCTAGTCAGTAATTACCTCTCATGAAACCGTTTCCGGATATAACGACAATGACAATAAAACGCACAAAAAATATTAACCGCGACGCTTTCCGTAAAACCTGGCGTCAATATCGCTTAGCCCCTGTTGCTGCCGCAGTTGGTGCAGTCCTGATGCTGGCTGCCTGTGATGAAGCCGATGAAACCGTCGCGCTCTATACCACAGCAGAACAGTGCACAACAGCAAACCCGGGACAGGCCGGTGAATGTACCACTGCATACAATAATGCCGTTCAGGAAGCGGTAAAAACCGCCCCGAAATATGCAACCCGCGAAGATTGCGTGGCTGAGTTCGGTGAATCCCAGTGTACTCAGGCTCAGGTGCCTACTGAGCTGGCAAATAATAACCAGACTCAGCAACAAGAGCCTGCACAGGCTTCCGGTGGTTTCTGGATGCCGCTGATGGCCGGTTACATGATGGGCCGTATGATGGGCGGCGGTGCTGCATCCCAGCCACTGTTTACCTCACGTAATGCGGCAAGCCCGGCAAACGGTAAGTTTGTCGACGCAGGCGGTAAAAACTACGGCTCCGCAACCGGCGGACGCTCTGTATCCGTACCAAAAACAGCAATGGCGCCAAAACCGGCTACCACCACAACCACGACCCGTGGCGGATTTGGTGACAGTGTTGCCAAACAAAACTCAATGCAGCGCTCATCCGGCAGCAGTTCTTCTTCACGCTCAATGGGCGGCTGATTTGTCATGAAACGAGTCCCGATTAGCGAGCGCCCGGACTGGCGTGAGAAAGCCGATGAATTCGGCTTTCACTTTCATACTATGTACGGCGAGCCGTACTGGTCAGAAGATGCCTGCTATCAGTTCTCTCTGGCACAAATCGATGAAATCGAGGAAGTGACAAACGAACTGCATCAGATGTGTCTTCAGGTGGTGGATAAAGTCACACAAAGTGATGAACTGATGGCCCGTTTTCAGATCCCGAAACACTGCTGGGATCTGGTACGCGAGTCATGGGCAACCCGCCAGCCTTCTCTTTATTCACGTCTTGATCTGGCTTACGACGGTATCAATCCGCCTAAGCTGTTAGAAAACAATGCCGATACGCCGACATCCCTGTATGAGTCCGCGTTTTTCCAGTGGATCTGGCTGGAAGATCAGATTGCCGCCGGTAATCTGCCGGAAAATGCCGATCAGTTTAACGGCATCCAGGAAAAACTGATTGAGCGCTTTGGTGTATTAGCCGAAGAGTTCGGATTCCGTTATCTGCACATGGCCTGCTGTCAGGATTCTGTGGAAGATCGCGGGACAATTCAGTATTTACAGGATTGTGCACAGGAAGCGGGGATCACCACTGATTTCCTGTTTATCGAAGATATCGGGCTGGGCGATCGCGGCGAGTTTACTGATCTTCAGGATCAGATAATCAGCAACATGTTTAAACTCTACCCGTGGGAGTTTATGATGCGCGAGATTTTCTCAACCAAGCTGACAGATGCCGGTATACGCTGGCTGGAGCCTGCGTGGAAGAGTATTATCTCCAATAAAGCCCTGTTGCCGCTGCTGTGGGAAATGTTCCCGGATCATCCGAATCTGTTACCGGCGTATTTTACGGATAAGCCGTACCCGGAGATGGACAGCTACGTGATCAAGCCGCTGTTCTCCCGCGAAGGGGCGAATATCCGGATTATTGAGAACGGAAAAGAGATAGCAGCCGCTGACGGTCCGTACGGCGAAGAGGGGATGATTGTTCAGCAGTTCCATCCTCTGCCTAAGTTCGGTGACAGCTACACGCTTATCGGCAGTTGGCTGGTGAATGATGAATCCGCCGGTATCTGTATCCGTGAAGACAGAGCACTGATAACGCAGGATCTTTCCCGTTTCTATCCGCATATTATTATTGACTGACGAATAGCGGCGCATTATTGCAAAAATCCCGGGCGCATCTGATGCGCCCGGGATTTTTTATGGCAAAAAATTGTCAGCCTACTTTTACTGACAACATGCTCAGTGATGCAGATTCAATCCCGTCAACCAGCACAGTTACCGGCTCGGCACCTTCCCGCATTCCCAGAATATACAGCAGTGGCAGGAAGTGCTCCGGCGACGGGTTCGCGCGTTTGCCGTCTTCCCGATCGAGCGCATTAATCAGCGGGTGCGGTAAGATATCGCTGTCCAGATTATCCCGCACAAAGGTATTAAAGCTTTCCGCCCACGGATACGGGGCTGCCTGAGCATTCTGCCAGTCCAGTTCCCGCAGACTGTGCACCACGTTTCCGCTGCCCAGCACCAGCACGCCTTCATCACGCAATGCCGCCAGTTTTCGTCCGGTATCATAATACCATTGTGCCGGTTTGCTGCCGTCGATACTCAATTGAACCACCGGGATATCCGCATCCGGGAACATTTTGATTAAAATCCCCCAACTGCCGTGATCAAGTCCCCATTCGCCGTTATCTTCGCCGATGTTATCTTCATTCAGCAGATTTTTAACACGTTCCACCAGCGACGCTGATCCCGGAGCCGGGTATTGTGTTTCCTGTAAGGCCTGCGGGAACCCGCGAAAATCATGAATAGTGCGCGGATGTGAAGCGGAAGTCAGCCATGAACCCTGTGTATACCAGTGCGCCGACACCACAAGAATAGCGGACGGGCGCGGAAGTTGCTCTCCCAGTTGCCGCCAGGTTTCAGTATAACGGTTGGTTTCCAGGACATTCATCGGGCTGCCGTGACCCACAAACAGAGCCGGTAATCGTTTCATTGTTAACCTCGCATAAAATTTGTTCACTGAGATCAGTGTATGCCATTTAACAAACAATCACGCGGGGTAATCATGATGAAGTCATTCAAAAAATATGATAGTCAGCAGACGTAAAAATGCCGCTGTGTCAGCAGCGGCATTTATTAAATTTCAGTATGTTCAGTTACTGACCCTGTTATAACCGGATGCTCAGACCGCTTTCGCCATTAACTGCCCGCGGTACTGCACCAGATCATCAATTGTTACCACCGGCATATCATGTGCTTTCGCAAAGGTGATCACTTGTGGCGCGCGCGCCATCGAGCCATCATCATTGGTCAGTTCACACAGCACGCCGTACGGCTTCAGCCCTGCAAGTGTCGCCAAATCAACCGAGGCCTCAGTATGACCGCGACGGGTTAATACGCCACCGTTCTGTGAACGCAGCGGGAACACATGACCCGGGCGATGCAGATCAGCAGGTGTTGCGCCATCGGCAACAGCAGCGCGGATAGTGGTGATACGGTCAGCGGCGGAAACCCCGGTGGTAACACCGTGTGCCGCTTCAATAGTGACTGTAAAACCGGTTTTAAACTGGCTGGAGTTGTTTTCCACCATCATCGGCAGGTCAAGCTGCTGACGGCGTTCGTCAGTCAGGCAAAGACAGACAATGCCACTGCCGTAACGGATGGTCAGTGCCATCTGCTCAACAGTCATGGTTTCGGCGGCAAACACCATATCGCCTTCGTTTTCGCGGTTTTCATCATCGAGTACCATAACACCCCGTCCCTGACGGATAGCTGCAATGGCTCGTTCTGCACGTTCAATCGGATTACCGTAATCTGAAAGTAGCGTCTGATTCATGGTAAATAAACCTCATCGTAATTAAAAATGATTACCAGAACCAGGGCAGTCTTAGGAGTTGCATGCATACCATAAAATAAACCATAGCAGGCAATTACCTGTACGGATCAGTATACGGATATGCTATCGGACGGGCAGATAATGCCCGGCTGATGCTGATTTCTCTCCCATCCGGACTTTAACCGTCGGCCCCGGAATTACACCGGATCTGCTGACCTTCACCTGAGGGGTGAAGCGCTCGCGGGCTTCATTCGCAATGGAATGTTTACCGCCGGTGGGGACTTTCACCCCGCCCTGAGATAGCAGGATCACTATACCTCCAACAGGTAAGCCCGACCAGTGGTTATTTTTGCGGGAAGCTCAAAATGAGAACTCAGACTGGTTCAAAATTCCGTACCGGGTTACTATTTGCAGCATTAAGACTCTCCGGCTCATAAAGGAAAAATCATGATTGACCCGAAAAAAAATTGAACAAATTGCCACACAGTTGCAAAGCGCACTGCCGAAAGGTGTGCGGGAAATCGGGGCAGATATCGATAAAAAAAATGCGGGCTATTTTGCAGTCTCAGCTCGGTAAGCTGGATGTGGTCAACCGCGAAGAGTTTGATGTGCAGACTCAGGTGTTATTACGCACCCGCGAGAAACTGTCTCAGATGGAAAAACGTCTGGCAGAATTAGAAACCCGCCTGTCAGCAAAAGACGGCGAGTAATGTAGCGAATAATGTGAACAGGAGATACACCCCGTGTACCTCCTGTCTAATTAACCAGTTACTTTGACTTATTGATTGCGTTAATAATATTGGTGGTGGAAATGCCATCTTCAAAATTGAGCACTTTCACTTCCCCGCCCGCAGCCCATACTTCTTCACTTCCGGCAATTTCTTCAGGGCGATAATCCCCGCCTTTCACCAGAATATCCGGCAGCACAGCGGCAATCAGGCGCTGCGGCGTATCTTCTTCAAACGGCACCACCCAATCCACAGCACCTAACGCGCCGAGCACAATCATTCGCTGATCCAGCGGATTGACCGGGCGGCTTTCACCTTTCAGGCGTTTGGTGGAGGCATCACTGTTCACCGCCACAATCAGGCGATCACCCAGTTTGCGCGCATTCGCCAGATAGGAAACGTGTCCGGCGTGCAGGATGTCAAAACAGCCGTTGGTCATCACCACTTTTTCACCACGCTGACGTGCCGCGGCAACAGCCTGATGCAGCTCATTTTCGGTCATTACGCCAAACCCGTTTTCACTGCGTCCGCGTACGGCATTTTCCAGCTCAACCGGAGATACCGTCGAGGTACCGATTTTACCCACCACCACACCGGCGGCGGCATTTGCCAGCACACAGGATTCATCCAGAGTTTTTCCGGCCGCCAGGGAGGTCGCAAGTACGCCGATCACCGTATCACCGGCACCGGTCACATCAAACACTTCCTGCGCCAATGTCGGCAGATGTAATGCGGGCATTCCCTGACGCAGCAGGCTCATTCCCTGCTCAGAGCGGGTGATAAGCAGTGCCTGTAAATCAAAATCACGGATAACCTTCAGGCCTTTCTCTTCAATATCCGCATTATCCGTGCATTTCCCGGCGACCGCTTCAAATTCAGACATATTTGGTGTCAGCAGGGTTGCACCGCGATAACGGGCAAAATCTGTCCCTTTAGGATCGATAAGGACCGGAACACCTGATTTGCGCGCCAGTGCGATCATTGCTTCCACATGGGCAAGCGCGCCTTTTGCGTAGTCAGACAGTACCAGAGCGCCAATGTGCGGCAGTGCCTGTTCAATGCGCTCCAGCATCGGCTGCGGATCAACATCCGCAAATCCTTCTTCGAAATCCAGACGGAGCAGTTGCTGATTACGCGATAACACCCGCAGCTTGGTGATGGTCGGGTGTGTCGGCAGCCCGACAAAATCACAGCGCACATTCACTTCATTGAGGCGCTCAGTCAGAGCGCGGGCAGCATCATCGATTCCGGTTAATCCGACCAGGCGGGAATTTGCCCCCAGTGACGCAATATTCATAGCGACGTTGGCAGCGCCGCCCGGGCGCTCTTCAATCTCAGTGACTTTTACCACAGGTACCGGTGCTTCCGGGGAGATCCGGCTGGTCGGTCCGTGCCAGTAGCGGTCTAACATCACATCACCGACGACTAAAACAACCGCCTTCTGAAAATCCGGGAGTGTTACTTTCATCCCCTGCTCCACCTTATAAATAACGAAATTATTACTGATATTATCACAAACCTGCCGCTGAACAGAAAACCCTGTATCACAATTTCTGTGCCGCTGTGCGGGTCTTATTCCCCGAGCCAGTGCTGCCAGCAGTCGCGGACAAATTGGCGCTGTGCGGCAAACTCTGTCAGCGGCACTACGCCGGATTTTTCCTGTAACGCCAGATGATGCAGAGTATCGCGCATTGTGGTGTAGGCGGTGGTCAGTTGCTGCGCATCGGTTTCCGGCATCACATCATAGTTTGCCATCAGTTCAAAAATCCGCACATTATCAGACCAGCGCGTCAGTGCCGGGGTTTGCGGCGCAAAGCGCAACACCAGATATTGCGCGATAAACTCAATGTCGGTTATCCCGCCCGGATCCAGTTTAATATTAAATACCGCGCTGTCGCGCCCGCCCAGATGCTGATACATTTTTTCACGCATCTCACGGACATCCTGCTTCAGTTGCGCATTATCGCGCGGGCGGCACAAAATTTCGCGGCGGATAGCATCAAACCCGGCGGCAATCGCCTCATCACCATATACCTGACGGGCGCGGATCAGCGCCTGATGTTCCCATGTCCAGGCGCTGTTTTTCTGATAGTCCGCAAATGCCTGCGGGGTACTGACCAGCATCCCTGCCTCACCGGACGGGCGCAGGCGGGCATCCACTTCATACAGTACACCCGAGGATGTACGGGTGCTGAATAAATGCATAATGCGCTGCGCCAGCCGCAGATAGAACTGGCGGGCATCGATTTCACGCGGGCCTGTGGTCTGCGTGCCTTCCGGGCAATCCAGCAGAAAGACTAAATCAAGATCGGAACTGTAACCCAGCTCCCAGCCGCCCAGTTTGCCATAGCCAATCACAGCAAACCCTTTGTCACCATTACGGGTCAGATGTGCAGGCTCGCCGTAGCGTTTTACCATCTGCATCCACGCCTGCTGAACCACCGCATCAATCATAGCTTCCGCAAGATAGGTCAGATGGTCGCTGACCTTCATGACCGGCAGTACACCCGTGATATCTTCCGCTGCAATGCGCAATAACTGCGCCTGTTTAAACTGACGCAGCGCTTCAAGCTGCTGTTCTTCATCCTCTTCCGGCACCCGCATCAGGTACTGGCGCAGCTCATCACGGTACGCCGTCAGCGGCAGCGGCTGATAAAGTGATGCAGGGTCCAGCAGCTCATCCAGCAGCAGCGGGTGGCGCGCCAGTTGTACCGCAATCATCGGGGATGCCGCGCACAGGCGCACAACGTGGGTCAGCACCACATCTGATTCCAGCAGTAACTCCAGGTAGGTCGTGCGGCTGACGATGCCGAGCAGCAGCGGGGTCAGCCGTTGTAAAATAACCTGAGCATCCGGCTGTTGTGCCAGTTTTGCCAGCAGTTTGGGTAACAGTTGATCAAGTACATCACGCCCGCGCGGCCCGATGGTCCGCTTACCCAGATCCCGGCGGAAGAGTTGTAAATCGGCAAGAAACTGAGCCGATTGCACCTCATCAAGAGAAAATGCGGCTGTAATATCAGTCAGTTCCGGCTCACTTTCCCACAGGGCGATAAAGGGCTGTAATCCGGCTTCATCCTCACTTGCCTCATCATCTTCACCAATCAAATCAGTAAAAATATGATGCACCCCGGTCATTTTTTCATTCAGAACGGTTTCCAGCGCTGCCCACGACGGCGCATCCATTCCGTGCGCCAGCCGGGCCTTATCCAACTCCGTATCCGGCAGTGTCTGAGTCTGGTTGTCACCAATTGCCTGTAACAAATTTTCCAGACGCCGCAGATACGCGTAAGCATCCAGCAGCAATGCAACCTGTTCATCTCCGAGCAGCCCCAGGCGCGCAATTTCAGCCAGTGCTGCCGCCAGCGATTGTGTCTGTAGCCCCGGCTCCCGCCCGCCACGGATCAACTGAAAGACCTGGGTAATAAACTCTATTTCCCTGATCCCGCCCGCACCCAGTTTGATATTATTTTTCAGCCCGCGCCGCCGGACTTCTCTGCCGATCATGCTTTTCATGTTGCGCAGTGACTGAATGACACTGAAATCAATATAGCGGCGGTAAACAAACGGGCGCAGCATTTTACGCAGCACATCACTGTATCCGCGATCGTCGTGCCCGAGAATACGCGCTTTTACCATCGCGTAACGCTCCCAGTCGCGCCCCTGTTCCTGATAATAATCTTCCAGTGCAGAGAAGCTGAACACCAGTGGTCCGCTGTCACCAAACGGACGCAGACGCATATCCACGCGGTAAACAAAGCCGTCCGCTGTCAGTTGATCCAACATTTTGATAATTTTTTGCCCCATCCGGGTAAAAAACTGTGCATTTTCAAGCTCACGGCGACCACCTTGTGTCACGCCGTTTTCGGGATAAGCAAAAATGAGATCGATATCTGAAGAGAAATTCAGTTCACCACCACCCAGCTTACCCATGCCGAGGATCAGCAGCGGCATGGCTTCGCCGTCAGCAGAACAAGGCGTTCCCCACTCCGCGCAGCAGCGCTGATACAGCCAGTCGCGGGCGGCGATAATCAGAACCTCCGCCAGCTCACTCAGCTGGCGTAATGTTGTGTGGGTCGCGCTCTGGCGCAGGATCTGCATCCATGCAATGCGCATCAGCATCTGATGACGGAACAAACGCAGCACCCGCATCACTTCCTCTTCCTGTGTGACATCCGCCATAGCATCCGCCAGCCGCGCGGCATAGTCCTGCCATTCATCCGGCTGCGGCGGCAAGTGTCTTAGTGCCTGTAACCAGTCCGGATGGCAGATACACAGCTGTGCCACAAAGTCACTGCCCGCAAAAACACACGCTTCCTGTGCAGAATACGGGGCCAGATTTGCATCAAGCCGGGCGGAGATCCGCTCAGCCTGTTGCCGGAGTACCGGAGTCAGCGGCAGCATCAATGTTCCTTTTGTCATCAGATTCCTGTTACAGGACAATATGCCCGCGCATTACGCGGCGGGCTCTGCCATCCATAGTGCGAAAATCCATTGTGTGAAAGCCAGTTTACACTGCAACCATGCCGGACTGAAACAGACATCCGACGCGTTTGCCTTTGTCCCGGAAAGTGCGGCAGCGATGTCTGCCAGCGGGCTGTCACGGACAAAATCAGGGACGGCGCCCGGATAAATATCTGCCATACTCATCAGTTGCACAACTGTCTGCTGCAATGCAGGCAGTGCGTTGTCTGTATCCAGCAACCACGCCTCTTCCAGGCTCTGCCATTGTTTAATCAGCGCGGTGAGCACATCCGCAACCGGTGCCTGCGGATCAGGTGGCGTTAACAATTGCGGCAGCACCGGTTTTGGTGAACCCTGCACCAGCCAGTAGCCACGCGCGGCTTTACTGCGCCCGGCGAGACGTAAGCCCGGCAGTGGCGTCAGTACTTTTGCCGCCAGCAACAAATCCCCGACTGTCCCTTCTTTCAGCTCCAGTTCAAATTCACAGATAGGGGATTGTGCATCACCCGCCACCACACTGCCCTGATCCAGCACCGCCTCCACCAGACTGTTATTAACAGTAAGCAGCCACTTTTCACGGGAAAAATCTGTGGAAAACCGCGTGCTGAGTGCAGATTGCAAGGCTGTCACATCCGTTTGCACCGGCCAGACATCCGCCGGCAATGCTGCTAAATCAAGCTCCGGCAGGGAAAGCGGAATATTATATTCCGGACGCTGATGTAACCCGCCGAGATCATTGCCCGCCGTTTTCAGTGTCATTTCGTATTCCGTATCACAACCGCGGATCCGCAAGCCCATATCCCACCCGCGCAGCGTGTCATCAGCGGTTTCAAAATAGCGGTTGGTCAGACGGACAGCCCGGAAATGCTGATGGGGAAATACCGTCAGTGCGGCGATCGCCGCGGTAATAGCTTCCGGTTTTACTGCAAATTTAAGTTCTGTTTCGTAAGTGCTCATAAGCTGCCCCGTAATCTCACTCAGATGATTATCTTCACTTTATTCGTTCATTTATGATGGGTGTGCCTTTATCGTGCCGAAAATCGCCGGATTTTTTGCTGTTTATCGACGTTATGCCGTTGTTTATACCGTCGTTAAGAATGTTCTCATGGCTGTTTACCGTTTGCACCCGCACACTTAACTCATTAGTATGCTATTTCATAACCAACGAATGATAAGTCTATGACGATGAAAAAACTCGCCTTATTACCTTTGTTATTTGCAGCCCTTGGCAGCCTGACCGCATATGCTGAAGAAACCCGCTATGTGTCTGATGATCTGTCCACTTATGTTCACAGTGGTCCCAGCGCCCGTTATCGTATCGCAGGTTCACTGAATTCGGGTGAAAAAGTCACCGTCATTAATGTGAATAATGAAACCGGTTTTGTCCAGGTCCGCGACAGTAAAAACCGCGATGTCTGGCTGCCGAAAGAAATGCTGAGTGCCACGCCAAGCCTGAAAGAGCGTGTTCCGGCAATGGAAGATGAAATAAAAACACTGCGCGGAAAACTCGCCAATATCGACGGAACCTGGAATGACAAAACCGCCGATATACAAAACCGCGTGGCCGCCAGTGATGACATCATCGATAACCTGAAAAAAGAGAATGACAGCCTGCGTAACCAGGTCGTGGTCGCGAAGAAAAAACTCGATGCCATCAGTGTCCAGTTAGATGATAAGCAACGCGATATTATACTGCAATGGTTTATGTATGGTGGTGGTGTTGCCGGTGTCGGGCTGCTGCTGGGTCTGTTACTGCCGCACATGGTTCCCCGCCGGAAGAAAAAAGATCGCTGGATGAACTGATGCTGCAACCGCACCAGTTCAGGAGGTTATAGTGGAAATTTACCTGGTCGGCGGAGCTGTCCGCGATACACTGCTGGGACAGCCTGTTACAGATAAAGACTGGGTTGTGGTCGGCACGACACCGGAAACAATGCTGGCACAGGGCTATCAGCAGGTCGGGCGGGATTTCCCGGTATTTCTTCATCCGGTAACGCGGGAAGAGTACGCACTGGCGCGCACGGAACGAAAAACGGGTGCCGGTTATACCGGTTTTGCCTGTTACAGCGCGCCGGATGTTACGCTGGAAGAGGATTTACAGCGCCGTGACCTGACCATCAATGCTATTGCACAAGCGGCTGACGGCACGCTATATGATCCATACCGGGGTGCAGACGATCTGCGAAACCGGATTTTGCGTCATGTCTCCGATGCTTTTACAGAAGATCCGTTGCGTGTTCTGCGCGTCGCGCGCTTTGCTGCCCGTTTTACCGGGCTGGGTTTTACCATTGCGCCGGAAACCCTGTCACTGATGACGACCATCACTGAGCAGGGCGAACTGACTCACCTCACCGCTGAACGGGTCTGGAAAGAGACAGAAAAAGCACTGAACAGTACACATCCGGAGATCTATTTCTCTGTACTGCGCCGCTGTAAAGCCCTTGCGGTTCTGTTTCCCGAACTCGATGCACTTTACCGGGAGTCTGACGGACAAACAGATTACGGCACACTGACTGAACAGGCGTTGCAGCAGATAACAGTGCTCACCGACAGCACAGAGATCCGCTTTGCGGTATTATGTCTGTATCTGAGTTACCAGGGTATACAAGAAGGTATTGCGGCAATTAAGGCACTGTCAGAACGAGTGCGGGTACCTAACCCGGCGCGGGATCTGGCGCTGCTCTCAAGCCGTTTTTATCACTGCGTTCACCGCATCAGCCATCTTAGTGCAGATGATATTATCGCGCTGTTTGACAACCTGGATGCCTGGCGGAAACCGGAACGAATTAAGCAGCTAGCACTGGCAGGTGAAGCCGATTACCGCAGCCGGATATCACCCGACGCTGATGATTATCTGCCGGGACAACTGCTATCTGATGCATTTACTATCGCGCAGCAGGTTGCAGTCAAACCGGTTATCGATGCTGGTTTTAAAGGGGCAGACATTAAAACAGAACTGACCCGCCGACGTATTGATGCCATCAATGAATGGCAACAAAAAAGCCGCTGACATCAGCGGCTTTTCAGTCATTTAGCTGCGTTATTGCTACATTATTTATCTGCAGACTCCATACCGACTAATCCGACTTTCAGATACCCCGCTTTGCGTAAGGCATCCATAATGCCCATCAGGGTTTCATAATCCACGGTTTTATCCGCCTGGAAGAAAATAGTCGTTTCTTTGTTCGATTCCGTGGTCTGATCCAGAATCTGAGCCAGTGTCTCTTTTGTAACTTCCTGCTCACCAACCAGCAGCTGATTGTCGGCTTTCACTGTCAAAAACACCGGTTTTTCCGGACGCGGCTGCGGTTTTGCCGTTGACGCAGGCAGATTTACTTTGATATCAACTGTTGCCAGCGGAGCCGCTACCATAAAGATGATCAGCAGAACTAACATCACATCAATAAATGGTGTGACGTTAATTTCATGCAATTCGCCGCTGTCATCCAGGTCTTCGTTAAGACGCATTGCCATCAGTCATTACCTTGCTTTGCTGTCAGCCAGATCCAGGTCACGACCCAGCCATAAAATTGTGTGAGCCGCCGTGTCACCCAGGTCGCCACGGAAAGACGAGATCATACGGGCAAAAATGTTATAAATAACCACCGCAGGAATTGCCGCAACCAGGCCTAACGCCGTTGCCAGCAGAGCCTCTGCAATCCCCGGGGCAACAACTGCCAGGTTTGTGGTCTGGGAGTGCGCAATACCGATAAAGCTGTTCATGATCCCCCAGACGGTTCCGAACAGACCCACGAACGGTGAGATTGCACCAATGGTGGCCAGATAACCGTTACCTCTGCCCATGTGGCGGACAACCGCGGCGACAATGCGCTCCTGACGGAAAATTACACGATCTTTGGTACCGGCAGGATCATGGCTTTTTTCGGACAGTGTACGTTCTGTCACGGCATCCTTCACCAACATCCCGGTAATACTTAGTTTTCCGAAAGTTTCAGCAATTTCAGCGGCTTCATCCAGAGAGCGTGCACCTCTGAGCGCCTCAGCCTCACGGCGGAGCCGGCGGCGGGATGTGATAAGGTTATACCCTTTGGAAAAGAAAAGTGCCCAGGTAATTATTGATGCAATAATAAGGCCGATCATTACCGTTTTAACGATAATGTCCGCTCCCTGGTACATTGAAATAACGGACAGTTCAGCGGCAAAACCACGGTTATTGTCTGACGGAGATTCTGTCAGAGTGCCGGTGGTGTCCGGTACAGAAACGTCTGTAACCGTACCTGATGCAGCCGGTTGCTCAACCGCAGCGCCTGTGGTATTACCGGTGGCAGATGTCTGAGCAGACTGTCCGACAGTGGTGGCCGGGCTGTTTGCTGTTGTGGCTGGTGGTGTGGCAGTATTATCCGCAAACGCACTGCCGGTTAAACTTAACGCCAATAGAACAGAAACGGTCAGATTACGCATCAGTTGGTCTTCAACTCTCTTTTGTTATGCACTATTTTTAAGCAAAAAATAAAATATGTTATTCATCGCTACCCAAAAAACGAAACCCGCTGATCATACCAAATCTTGAGTGATTTGATAGTAATTATCATTACCGTTTACCAAAAAAAAAACCATTTCCCGTTAAAATTACACACGGAAAGCTAAGTGTTTACATCAGTCTGCTGACGAAACGGTCTGGTTTTCATGCTCTTTATACCGTCAGTGAATCAGAATAAAAACCCGATCAAATCAAACGAGTGTTCTTTTTTTGCGATACACTATCTGTATTATTGTTCCGGATCTCGTTTTACAGGAAACCTCATGCATAGTTTATCCGAGATTGTGAGCGCGCTCTGGTCGCACGATTTCGCCGCCCTCTCCAACCCCGATGTTATCTGGCTGGTTTATGCCATTCTCTTTGTCGTGATTGTTCTGGAGAATGGCGTATTACCCACCGCCTTTTTACCCGGCGATACCCTGTTGATATTGTCCGGGGCGCTGATAGCCAAAGGTGTGATGGACTTTTTACCGACACTGGCGATTCTGACTGCCGCCGCCGGTCTGGGCAGTTGGCTCGGATTTGTGCAGGGGCGCTGGCTGAGTGATACGAAAACAGTCAGGCGCTGGATGATGCAAATCCCGAAAAATTATCACCAGAAAGCCGAAGTTTTGTTTAACCGCCACGGATTGTACGCCCTGCTGATTGGTCGTTTTCTCGGTTTTGTCCGCACACTGCTGCCGCTGCTCGCCGGGTTATCCACCCTGCCGAACCGCCGGTTTCAGTTTTTTAACTGGATCAGTGGATTTCTCTGGGTAGGCATCATTACAACATTTGGTTATGTGCTCAACCAGATCCCGTTTGTAAAAGCCCATGAAAAACTGGTGATGACAGCACTGCTGCTGATCCCTGTTTTTTTCCTGATTGTCGGTATTCTTGCCTCTGTGTATCTGTTCATCCGGCATTACCGCAGACGCCGTGCGCTGCTTAACCGCCGCCACCGGCGCGCGAAAAAGAAATGATTTGAAAGCTCCTGCGGGAGCTTTTTTTCTGCCTGTTTGTCAGCAAAGGTTTACAAGGCATATTCAGATTCATCATCGCATCTGTGCTGAATTGCACTACACTTATACCCTTATTCATTCAAACCGCAGGTTCGTTGGCTGCATCCCGAATGACGTTGAGTATAGTCGTTATCCGCCCCGTTTTTCCCCAATCATTCACGGAGAAATAATGAACAATTTCACACTTTATACCCCGACCAAAATCCGCTTCGGCAAAGGCCAAATCGCCAAACTCAGCAGTGAAATTCCGAAAGATGCAAAAGTGCTTATGCTGTACGGTGGCGGCAGTATCAAACGTAACGGTGTT
This sequence comes from Morganella psychrotolerans, assembly GCF_001676155.1. GTDB lineage: Bacteria > Pseudomonadota > Gammaproteobacteria > Enterobacterales > Enterobacteriaceae > Morganella > Morganella psychrotolerans. Next base: position 67,707 of record NZ_LZEW01000032.1, read on the forward strand.
TATGAGCAGGTTATAACGGCGCTGGATGGTTACGATATTCATGAGTTCTCCGGGATTGAACCGAACCCCGCTTACGAGACGCTGATAAAAGCTGTCGCGTATATTCGTGAAAATGACATTAATTATCTGCTCGCAGTCGGCGGCGGCTCGGTCATTGACGGCACAAAATTTATTGCCGCTGCCGTGGATTATCCGGGCGACCCGTGGAAAATCGTCACAAACGGCGGGCAGGATATCCGCAGCGCACTGCCCATTTCCTGTGTTCTGACACTGCCGGCAACCGGCTCTGAAACTAACTGTTTTTCTGTGGTCAGCCGCCGGGAAACCGGGGATAAACAATCATTCGGCAATCCGCTGGTGCATCCGAAGTGCGCGATACTTGATCCGCAAACCACCTTTACACTGCCGCCGCGCCAGACGGCAAACGGCGTGGTTGATGCGTTTATTCACACCCTGGAGCAATATCTGACCTACCCGGTTAATGCAAAAATTCAGGACAGGTTTGCGGAAGGTATTTTGCTGACGCTGATAGAAGAAGGTCCGAAAGTGTTGGCAAACCCGGATGATTATGACAGCCGTGCAAATGTGATGTGGGCTGCGACCCAGGCACTGAGTGGACTGATCGGCGCCGGTGTGCCGCAGGATTGGGCAACCCATGCGCTGGGGCATGAAATTACCGCACTACACGGGCTGGATCATGCGCAAACGCTCGCGATTGTATTACCGGCACTGTTGCATGAAAAACGCAAAACCAAACGGGAAAAATTATTGCAGTATGCAGAGCGTATCTGGCATCTGACCGATGGTTCAGAAGATAGCCGGATTGAGTGCGCAATTGAAGCGACCCGCGTCTTTTTTGAAGAAATGGGTGTGAAAACGCGTTTTTCAGATTATCAGATAGATGACTGCAAGATCCCGCAGTTAGTGGCAAAGCTTGTCGAACACGGACAGACTGCATTAGGTGAGCAGCAGGATATTACTCCGCAAGTCAGTGAACGGATCTACCGCGCTGCCGTCTGAAATATCTTTAACATTTATTACCGGAGGTAACATGAATAAACCCGCACTAATTACCTTATCTGATGGTCATTTAATGCCGCAGCTGGGATTAGGTGTCTGGAAAGCCGGTAACGATGAGGTGGGCGTTGCTGTCAGCACCGCGCTGGAAACCGGCTACCGCCTGATTGATACCGCTGCGATTTATCAGAATGAAGAAGGTGTCGGTGACGCGCTGAAATCCACAACGGTTCCCCGTGATGAACTGTTTATCACCACAAAATTATGGAACAGTGATCAGCAGCACGCCCGTAAAGCACTTGAAGAAAGTCTGAAAAAATTACAGCTCGATTATGTGGATCTCTATCTTATCCACTGGCCCGCTCCGGCTGCGGATCACTATGTCAGTGCCTGGGAGCAACTGATTGAGCTGCAAAAATCGGGACTGACCCGCAGTATCGGCGTATGTAACTTTGATGTCGGTCATCTGCAACGCATTATCCATAAAACCGGCGTGAAACCGGTGCTTAATCAGATTGAGCTTCATCCGCTTTTACAGCAGCGTGAATTGCAGGCATGGAATGCGACTCACTCTATCCATACAGAGTCCTGGAGCCCGCTGGCACAAGGTGGCAAAGGTGTGTTCGATACAGAGATAATTCAGTCGCTGGCAGCAAAATACCAGAAAACACCGGCACAGATAGCTCTCCGCTGGCATTTGGATCGCGGATTGATTGTTATCCCGAAATCAGTCACCCCGATGCGAATTCAGGAAAATTTTAATGTCTTTGATTTCCGGCTTGAGAAAGAAGAACTTGCTCTTGTTCAGCAGCTCGATACCGGAACGCGCTTAGGGCCAGAACCAAAAGAATTTAATTAATTACATTATTAATTATAATTTAAAAGTCATTGATAATATTTTTATCGATGACTTTTTATTTTATTTTATTAAAACATCAAGCATTTATTTACCCGATAAAAAAAGGGAAGTATATCAATAATTGATATACTTCCCAAAGCATGGCAAATATAGCAGGAACAATTATTTCAAATGCAGTAAGACCTGTCATTTTTATAAATTATTACCTGCCTGTTAAAAAACAACCCAAAAAGCCAATTTGAAAGGAGGAGTATATATACCCAACGTCATTCAGGATGCAGCAAACGAACCTGCGGTTTGAATAAGTAAAGGTATATACCCAACATCATTCAAGATGCAGGAAGGCGGCAAGAGAAGATAGACGGTGAACATACATCAGTATGTGACCCGGCTAGCTGAGTACAGCCAACGAACCTGCGGTTTGAATGAATAAGGGTATAAAGAACATGACTATTCAGTCACCATCACACAGCATTACCACTCAAGGTTAACTGCCATGTTGTACATCACATCGTTTGAACCGGTGTATGAAACACCCGTTTTCATCGCGATGTTCTCGTTGAACCGGTAGCCGGTTCCCACAGCCACTGCCTGGGTGGAGTTGTATCCTCCCATCGCTGCCGTGATATTCAGTTTTCCGATACCGTATGGCTGGAATAAACCATTCAATGCCGCATTAGCAGCAAGACCATTATCAAGGCGTTCATTGGTTTCCCGCAGGTCATTTTCCAGACCACGCAAGTCCTGACGATTTTTCAGCATATCGAGGGCATTTTTCTCGATTTTCACTGTATGTTGATCAATATCTTTTCTGTTCCCGGTGGCTACGTTACTTGTGATATTTGCTTTTTTTAGATGCATTACTAACCCGGGTATTCAGCGCATCAACGTCTGCTTCCAGACTGGTTGTGGCATCCATAATTACGGCTGTAACCACTTTTGCTGATTCTATTGTTTTTTCCACTTCCAGAACAGCAAACTCAGTTTGATCGGCCTGACGCTTCAGAGGCTCAATCTGAGTGGTCATATACTCGTCATACTCATTCATTTCATCTTTAATCATACCGGGAATGGTGCCGATAAGCATATTATTATGCAGCGATTTTCGCGCGGTAATATCCAGTTGGATATCTAACTGCTGTGCTTTGTCTTCTAATGATTCTGTACGTTGCGCTAAGGGTAAAACCTGATTTTCCAGTGCAACAGATACATGGCTGCCAACCTCATTTTTTACCAGTTCCGGCAGTACATGTCCGGCATATTCAGGTAATTTTTCTTCAAATACAGAAACCTGCTGTTCTATTGCGGTTGAGACACGATAGTCAATCTCGTTTCCGACCAGCCCGGGCAGAACACTGTTCACATATTCAGGAACCTGGTTCTCAGTGATATCTACCATAAATGTCTTTATTTGCTGATGGGTATTATCGACCAACTCACCGATTGATGTAATTTTATCATCCAGTTTACCAGACTCATCCATAGCGATTCGCTGATTTCGGGTAATCTCATCCTGTAGTCCACCCAGAAATTCGTTATTTTCTCTGATATTTTGCCCCAGATAGTCAATCGTCTGGCGTAATTCAGAAACGCCTGCCGCACGATCACCATCTGATTTTTTCTCCAAAAATCTTACAGGGTAATCATGGTACAGCGAATTAAATCTGACTTCTGTTACCTTATTTCCTGTATCTGCTGCGTGAACAAATAAGGGTGCAATAATTAACGCTAATAAACTTTTTTTCATGTAATTATCCTGATAGGGAGAGGAATGAATTTCAATAGAATATATCTCTGTTTATAACAAATAAAAATAAACAGAATATAAACATAAAAAAAAAGCAAAATAGATAATTAACAGACTAATTTAGATTTAATATAATAGAGTTTAATTATACGCATATAAAATAAGAAACCCGCCGGTGGCGGGTTTCTTATTTCACTTAATCACTTTATTTATTTTTAATCTGGCGGTGCATTTCCTGTACTGAAATAACCCTGTCTGTCGGATCCATATTCAGTGACAAGGTTGTGGCAAAACCACCGTTCATCGTGGTGTCATAATGCACTTTGTATCTCAGGGCACTGCGGCGGATAACTTTAGAGTCTTCAATTGCCTGACGACCTTCCGTTGTATTCACGATGTAATCGTATTCGCCGTTTTTAATTCTGTCCTGAATATGCGGGCGCCCTTCATGCACTTTGTTAACCAGGCGCGGATTAATGCCCGCTTCGCCCAGCACAATTGCCGTGCCGTGAGTCGCATCCAGTTCAAAGCCCTGTTTCAGCAACTTCGCCGCAAGATCTACCACCCGAGCTTTATCCCCTTCGCGGACAGAGAGCAGCGCACGACCTTTCTTTTTCAGGGATGAGGAACTGCCGAGCATTGCTTTGGCAAAGGCTTCCGCAAAGGTGCGCCCCACGCCCATCACTTCACCCGTTGAGCGCATTTCCGGTCCTAAAATCGGGTCAACACCCTGGAATTTATTAAACGGCAGAACCACTTCTTTAACCGAATAGTATGGCGGGATAACTTCTTTTGTTACGCCCTGCTGTGCCAGTGTTTGTCCTGCCATTACGCGTGCTGCTACTTTTGCCAGCGGCACACCGGTGGCTTTTGAGACAAACGGGACAGTACGCGCCGCACGCGGGTTTACTTCTATCAGATAAACTTCGTTATCTTTTACCGCAAACTGAGTATTCATCAGCCCGCGCACACGCAGTTCCATCGCCAACTTTCTGACCTGGTCGCGCATTACATCCTGAATCTCCTGACTCAGTGTGTAAGCCGGTAAAGAGCATGCAGAGTCACCTGAGTGAACACCCGCCTGCTCGATATGCTCCATAATACCGCCAATCAACACCTGTTCACCGTCACAGATAGCATCCACATCGACTTCAATCGCATCATCCAGGAAGCGGTCGAGCAGCACCGGTGCATCATTTGACACACTCACTGCGTTCTGAAAGTAACGACGCAGGTCGGTTTCATCATAGACGATTTCCATCGCCCGCCCGCCCAGCACATAAGAAGGACGCACCACCAGCGGATAACCAATCTCTTTTGCACGTTCAACTGCCTGCTCAATATTGGAAACGGTCGCATTCGCCGGCTGCTTCAGCCCTAAGCGAACCACCGCCTGCTGAAAACGCTCACGGTCTTCAGCGCGGTCAATCGCATCCGGACTGGTACCGATAACCGGCACACCTGCCGCTTCAAGGCTGCGCGCCAGTTTCAGCGGAGTTTGTCCGCCGTACTGAACAATCACACCGGCCGGTTTTTCAACCCGTACAATTTCCAGCACATCTTCCAGGGTTACCGGCTCAAAATAGAGACGGTCCGAGGTGTCATAGTCCGTGGAAACGGTTTCCGGGTTGCAGTTCACCATGATAGTTTCATAGCCGTCTTCGCGCAGCGCCATGGCGGCGTGGACACAGCAGTAGTCAAATTCAATTCCCTGACCGATCCGGTTAGGTCCGCCGCCGAGGATCATGATTTTCGGTTTATCATCATTCGGCTGTGCTTCGCACTCTTCTTCATAAGTCGAGTAAAGATAGGCCGTATCTGTTGCAAATTCTGCCGCGCAGGTGTCTACACGCTTGTACACCGGCCAGAGCTGATAGCTGTCACGCAGTTTGCGGATTTCAGTTTCCGCGACACCGACCAGCGTTGCCAGGCGGGCATCCGCAAAGCCTTTGCGTTTCAGGTGACGCAGAAATTCCGGCGTCAGCCCGTTAACACCCACTTCTGCCACCTGCTCTTCCAGGCGCACCAGTTCTTCGATTTGTACCAGGAACCAGCGGTCAATATTGGTCAGATTAAAGACACCATCGACAGACAGCCCGGCACGGAAGGCATCCGCGATATACCAGATACGCTCAGCGCCCGCTTCTTTCAGTTCGCGGCGAATTTTTGTCAGTGCATCCGGCTCATCCGGATTCACTTTCGGATCAAACCCGGCAGCACCGACTTCCAGACCACGCAGGGCTTTTTGCAGCGATTCCTGAAACGTGCGCCCGATTGCCATCACTTCACCGACAGATTTCATCTGGGTGGTAAGACGGTCATTGGTACCGGCAAATTTTTCAAAATTAAAGCGCGGGATTTTTGTCACAACATAGTCGATGGAAGGCTCAAACGACGCCGGTGTCAGCCCGCCGGTAATGTCATTCGACAATTCATCGAGAGTATAACCAACCGCCAGTTTTGCCGCGATTTTTGCAATCGGGAAACCGGTCGCTTTTGATGCCAGCGCCGACGAGCGGGAAACACGCGGGTTCATCTCGATAACAATTAAACGTCCGTTTTTCGGGTTTACCGAAAACTGAACATTTGAGCCGCCGGTTTCAACACCAATCTCACGCAGCACCGCCATCGAGGCATCGCGCATGATTTGATATTCTTTATCTGTCAGTGTCTGCGCCGGTGCTACCGTGATGGAGTCGCCGGTATGAATCCCCATCGCATCAAAATTTTCAATGGCACAGACGATAATGCAGTTATCGTTTTTATCGCGCACCACTTCCATTTCATACTCTTTCCAGCCAATCAGTGATTCATCAATCAGCAATTCATTGGTAGGAGAGAGATCCAGTCCGCGCGTACAGATTTCTTCAAATTCTTCACGGTTGTAAGCAATACCGCCGCCGGTGCCGCCCATCGTAAATGACGGGCGGATAATGCACGGAAAACCAACTTCATCAGTCACCGCGAAGGCTTCTTCCATCGTGTGTGCGATACCGGAGCGCGCAGTGTCCAGCCCGATTTTTTTCATTGCGATGTCAAAACGGCGGCGATCTTCTGCTTTATCAATCGCATCGGCAGTAGCGCCAATCATTTCGACGCCAAACTCCGCCAGCACACCATGACGTTCCAGTTCCAGCGCACAGTTCAGTGCCGTCTGTCCGCCCATGGTCGGCAGCACCGCATCAGGGCGCTCTTTCTCGATAATTTTGCGCACGACTTCCCAATGGATAGGTTCGATATATGTCGCGTCCGCCATTTCAGGGTCAGTCATAATGGTCGCCGGATTGGAGTTCACCAGCACAACACGGTAGCCTTCTTCGCGCAGCGCTTTACATGCCTGCGCGCCGGAGTAGTCAAATTCACACGCCTGACCGATAACAATCGGACCAGCGCCTAAAATCAGGATGCTTTTAATATCAGTACGTTTTGCCATTTTTCCTGCTCCTGATTAGTGACGGGCGTTTTTCATCAACTCAATAAAGTGGTCGAACAGCGGTGCGGCATCATGCGGGCCGGGGCTGGCTTCCGGATGTCCCTGGAAGCTGAATGCCGGTTTATCATTGCGGTGAATGCCCTGCAATGTGCCGTCAAACAGTGATTTATGTGTCACACGCAGCGTATCGGGCAATGTTGCTTCATCTACGGCAAAACCGTGGTTTTGCGCGGTGATCATCACCACACTCTTTTCAAGATCTTTGACCGGATGGTTACCGCCGTGGTGACCAAATTTCATTTTGATGGTTTTTGCACCACTGGCGAGCGCCAGTAACTGGTGTCCCAGACAGATGCCGAACAGCGGAGTATCGGTTTCTAAGAAGCTGCGGATAGCGTCAATAGCATAGTCACACGGTGCCGGGTCACCCGGACCGTTGGAGAGGAAAATACCGTCCGGTGCCATTTTCAGCACCTCTTCCGCCGGGGTCTGTGCCGGGACAACGGTCAGTCGGCAACCTCTGTCCACCAACATCCGCAGAATATTGCGTTTAGCTCCGAAATCGTATGCCACAACATGAAACGGCAGTTCATCTGTGTTTTTATCCGCAGGCAGACCACCTTCCAATGTCCATGAACCCTGAGTCCAGGTGTACGGCTGACGGGTTGTAACTTCTTTCGCCAAATCCAGTCCGTTCAGACCACTGAAACCCTGTGCGTTCGCCAGCGCCAGTGCGGCGTCCGGGTGTTCTCCGGCAATAATACAGCCGTTCTGTGCGCCTTTTTCGCGCAGTAGACGGGTCAGTTTACGGGTGTCGATATCAGCAATGGCCACCACATTGTGGCGTTTCAGGTAATCAGACAGGTTCTCTTCACTGCGGAAATTGCTGGTGATCAGCGGCAGGTCGCGGATTACCAGACCCTGAGCATAAACACCTGAGGATTCTTCATCAGCACTGTTAGTGCCGGTATTGCCGATATGGGGATAAGTGAGAGTGACTATCTGGCGGGAATAAGAGGGGTCGGTAAGAATTTCCTGATACCCCGTCATCGAGGTATTAAAAACAACTTCACCGGTGACGGTTCCCTCAGCGCCGATAGCGCGCCCGTGAAATGTGGTTCCGTCTTGCAGAACCAGGATCGCTGACTTAAACAAAACACCCTCCGGAAGAATAATAAATCACATTTAATGCATATTAATTCATAATCGGGCTATAAAGCAATGCCGGAATGCACTTTTAATCAAATTTCGGCAAATTGGGCGCATTCTAAAGATCCAATGGGCAGTTGTCCAGAAAAAAAAATGTTTTTTTATCGACTTTTAATCATCATGACAAAAAAATCAGCGATGATGACAATAACATTATCTTATCAGAGGGTTTAAGCTGAATTTTGTATGACATTAATGAAAAAACGAAGAAAGGGAAGGAAAAAGATAACAAAGGGCAGAAACAGGTATAAAAAAAAAGACAATAACAGAGGATATCTGCTTTATATACCAATCTAACTATAAAAATAAATAAAAAAGCAATATCAGCAATTATTTTAAATTAATTGCTGATTTATCAATAAAATAAAAATAGGATTAATTATAAATCATCAAGATTAAGTACATCTTTCATATTAAATAACCCTGATTTTTTATCACTTAACCAAACAGATGCCTTTACTGCGCCATTTGCAAAGGTCATCCGACTGGATGCCTTGTGGCTAATCTCTACGCGCTCACCAATATCTGCAAACATAGCGGTGTGCTCACCCACGATATCGCCGGCACGGACAGTTGCAAAACCAATACTGTGACGCCCGCGCTCCCCGGTATAGCCTTCACGGCAATACACCGCGCAATCTTTCAGATCACGTCCCAGCGCACCGGCTATTGATTCTCCCATCGCAAGTGCTGTGCCGGATGGTGCATCCACCTTATGGCGGTGATGTGCTTCAATGATTTCGATATCGGTATAGTCGCCCATCACTTTGGCTGCTTTTTCTAACAGTTTCAGGACTAAATTGACACCAACACTGAAATTTGCCGCAAAAACGACAGGGATCTGCTCTGCTGCCTGCACAATAGCGGCTTTTCCTGCATCATCAAAACCGGTGGTACCGATAATCATGCCTTTGCCATATGTCGCACAAAATGCCAGATGTGCCAGTGTGCCTTCCGGGCGGGTGAAATCGATAAGGACATCAAAGTTATCCTTCTGACTGTTCAGGTCAGCGGTCAGCGTGATCCCGTTATGTCCGATCCCCGCCAGTTCACCGGCATCTGTCCCGGTAAGTGATGATCCTTCGCGCTCAAATGCCGCGCCCAACACCACATCATCACTCTGTGCAATCGCCTGAATTAACTGCCGTCCCATGCGGCCTCCGGCACCGACAACCGCTACCCGTAATTTACTCATGTTGTTATCCTCAGTTTTTATCTGTGTACCGGCAGATTAGCGGGAGTCTGTGATCATTACCAGTTACCTGCTGTTATCATCAGAAAATCACAATATTGCCCGCGGATTATCAGTAAAACTGTATTTCCCCGGTTTCAGGCAAAAAAAAGCAGAACCTGCGTTCTGCTTCGTCGTATCAGACTTCTTTAATATCTACCCGCAACTCTTTCGGTACCTCAAAGATAATGTTCTCTTCGCGGCCTTCCAGTTGCCGGACATCATCTGCACCCAGTTCCTGCAAACGACGGATCACCTGTTGTACCAGGACATCCGGCGCAGAAGCGCCTGCGGTCAGCCCGATAGTGTCCACACCCTTCAGCCAGTCAGGTGAAATATCATCTGCGGAATCAATCAGGTAGGATGGTTTTCCGACCCGCTCAGCCAGTTCGGCAAGGCGGTTGGAGTTTGACGAGTTTTTTGAGCCCACCACCAGCACCAGATCGGCTTTTCCGGCCAGATCGCGCACCGCTTCCTGGCGGTTAGTGGTTGCGTAGCAGATATCATCTTTGCGCGGTCCGATAATCTTCGGAAAACGGGCATTCAGGGCATCAATAATTTCAGAGGTATCATCAACGGACAATGTGGTTTGCGTCATAAAGCTGAGATTCTCCTCATCTTTGACCTGCAATTTCCACACATCTTCCGGGGATTCCACCAGATACATGCCGCCTTCCGGGTTACTGTACTGCCCCATTGTCCCTTCCACTTCCGGGTGTCCGGCGTGGCCGATAAGAATCGCTTCTTTGCCTTTACGGCTGGCGCGGGCAACTTCCATATGAACTTTCGTTACCAGCGGACAAGTGGCATCAAACAGCATAGTGAGGTTGCGGGAGCGGGCTTCCTGGCGGATCGCCTGCGACACACCGTGTGCGGAGAAGATAAGGATAGCGCCATCCGGCACTTCCGCGATTTCTTCAATAAAAATCGCCCCGCGCTCACGCAGATCATTCACCACATAACGGTTATGCACGACTTCATGGCGGACATAAATAGGTGCGCCATACAGTTCAAGTGCCCTGTCCACAATACTGATAGCACGGTCAACCCCCGCACAAAAACCCCGTGGGTTTGCCAGTAAAATACGCACGTTCAGCCTCCGGAACATCACCCTGACGGGTAATAAAACAAAAAATCAACATTTACGCAATACTATACCAGAGCGGCTACTCTGACCGTAATGCTAATTGTTGCTATACCCTTATTCATTCAAGCTGCAGGTGCGTTGGCTACACTCAGCCCGCCGGGTCACATACTAGTGTATGCTCCCCGTCTGTCTTCCCTTGCCGCCTTCCTGCATCTTGAATGACGTTGGGTATATAACCTTTATTCATTACTCATTCAAACCACAGATTCGTTGGCAGCATCCTGAATGACGTTGGGTATATACGAATTATTCAGTGACTTCACGGACAACAATGTCAAACGTGATGTCCTGCCCGGAAAGAGGATGATTGAAATCGACTTCAACAGACTCATCCGAGACAGATTTGACAAGTCCCGGCATTTCACTGCCGTTCATGGCACCAAACAGCATAATTGTGCCGATTTCAGGTAAGCCTGTCTCTGTAAAATCAGACGGGGAGAAAAATTGAATAAGCTCCGGACTTGGCTTGCCGAAAATAGTCTCACCGGGCAGCGTGAAGGTTTTTTTATCCCCGGCCGACAATCCGAGCAGCTCCAGTTCGAGTTCCGGTGACAAACTACCGTCACCCAGGCGAAACAGTGCCGGCTTACCCTGTGCTTCAGTGGAGTCTGCAACGGAGCCATCCGCCAGCTTTAAGGTGAAATCCAGTAATACGCTGTGATGTTTTTCTGCCTGCATTATTATCGCTCTTTGTCTTTATATCAGATAAAAAATATCCGCCGGAAGGCGGATATTTTCTTAATCAATCAGATGATGGTGTTTTGCTTTCCGGTTTGTCTTCCGGCTTATCTACCGGTTCAGCGTGCTTCTTACCATCCGGAATAAAGCTTTCGATGATAATCAGCCCCGCCCCGATGATAATCCAGGAGTCCGCCAGGTTGAATGTCGGCCAGTGCCAGTCACCGACATAAAAATCGATGTAATCCACCACAAAACCGTGCATCAGGCGATCGAGTAAATTACCGATAGCCCCGCCGATAATCAGTGCGTAGGCAATATTGCTGATTTTATTGCGCGCACTGGTGCGGTACATCATCACTAACAAGGTGACGGAAATACCGATTGCCACGACTGTGAAGAACCAGCGCTGCCACCCGCCCTGTGAGGCGAGGAAGCTGAATGCGGCACCATAATTGCGAACATAGGTCAAATTAAAGTACGGGATCAGCGGTGAGGATTCATGCAGCCCGAAATTCGATAATACGAGCTGCTTCGAGATGATATCCAGCACCAGAACCAGTACAGAGAGCCATAACCAGCGCAATCCGGTCGAACACAGTGTTTTTTTCATTTATCAGGCAAACTTACGTTCTTCACCGTTTCCGGCTACGTTAGTGACACAGCGACCGCACAGTTCCGGATGTGCACTGTCCTGACCAATATCAGTGGTGTAATGCCAGCAGCGCGGACATTTACTGCCTGCCGCTTTATTAAAGCCGATGCGCAGACCGTCCAGCTCACTGTTTACGGCACTTTCAGGTGCATCAGACAATGGTTTCACATCTGCCTGAGAGGTCAGCAACACAAAGCGCAGCTCGTTATCCAGGGTATTGAGTTTCGCAGCTAATGCATCATCTGCATACAGTGTTACTGCCGCTTCAAGTGAACCGCCGATCAGTTTGTCCGCACGCGCCTGCTCCAGCACTTTATTGACTTCGCCGCGCACCGCCAGCGGCGTTGCCCAGTAATCATCATTCATGCTTTCATGGTCGTTCAGACCAAACAGACCGTCATACCACTCTTCGGTAAAGACATACTGCGCACGTTTGCCCGGCATCACATTCCAGATTTCATCTGCCGTGAAGGACATGACCGGTGCCATCCAGCGCACCAGTGCCTCAACAATGTGGTACAGCGCGGTCTGGCAGCTGCGGCGCGCCAGTCCGTCACTTTTCGCAGTGTACTGACGGTCTTTGATGATATCCAGATAGAATGAACCCATTTCAACCGAGCAGAACTGCATCAGACGCTGAACAACTTCATGAAAATCATACGCTTCATATGATTTAAGCATATCGTTCTGAGCTGCAAGCGCACGACCCACCGCCCAGCGGTCTGCCACAATCATCTCTTCCGGTTTCACCATGTCGGTTTCCGGATTGAAACCATTAAGGTTTGCCAGCAGGAAACGCGCAGTATTACGGATACGGCGGTAAGAGTCAGCAGAGCGCTTCAGAATTTCATCTGAAACGGCAATTTCACCGGAGTAGTCCGTTGATGCCACCCACAGACGCAGGATATCCCCGCCCAGCTTGTTCATCACATCCTGCGGGCTTACTGTATTCCCCAGGGATTTAGACATTTTGCGTCCCTGACCATCGACGGTGAAGCCGTGAGTCAGTACTTCGCGGTAAGGCGCTTTGCCTTTCATCGCAGTAGACAACATCAGTGAAGACATAAACCAGCCGCGGTGCTGATCCGATCCTTCCAGATAGATATCCGCAGAATTGCCATGGAATTCAGGGCGCACATCAATCACAGAGGAATGTGTTGATCCTGAGTCAAACCAGACATCCAGGGTATCCGGCACTTTTTCATAGATATCAGCGTCATCGCCCAGCAGGTCACGCGGGTCAAGATCCCACCATGCCTGGATTCCGTGCTCTTCCACACGTTTGGCAACCGCTTCCATCAGCTCTAATGTGCGCGGATGCAGCTCCTGAGTCTCTTTATGAACGAACAGGGACATTGGTGTGCCCCATGTGCGCTGACGGGAGATACACCAGTCAGGGCGGTTTTCCACCATTGCGGTAATACGCGCTTCACCCCAGCCCGGGATCCACTTCACGCCTTTGATTTCACTCAGTGACTGTGAACGCAACCCATTGATATCCATTCCGATAAACCACTGCGGCGTGGCACGGAAGATAACCGGCGTTTTGTGACGCCAGCAGCACGGATAACTGTGAGAAATATTTTCGCTGTGCAACAGCGCACCCTTCTCTTTCAGAAGATCAAGGATAATGTCATTGGCTTTCAGTACAAACACGCCATCGAGTGACGGATACGTTCCGTTCACATAACAGCCGTTCGGACCAACCGGATTGGCCGTTTCCAGACCGTATTTCTGACCGATAACATAGTCATCAGGACCATGGCCGGGCGCAGTATGAACCGCCCCGGTACCCGCTTCCAGTGTAACGTGGTCGCCCAGAATAGCCGGAACATCAAAGCCCATAAACGGATGATTAAAGCGCAGCAGTTCCAGGTCACTGCCTTTGCAATCTGCCAATACAGTCCAGCTTGTGATACCGGCGCGTTTCATGACGCTTTCAACCAGCTCAGCTGCCAGGATAACCAGTTCGTCATTAATACGGACTAACTGATAATCAAATTCCGGATTCAGTGAAATAGCGCGGTTCGCCGGTAATGTCCACGGCGTGGTGGTCCAGATAACCAGTGACAGCGGCAGACCTTCGTTTCTCACACCGAATTTGGCGCAGACAGCATCTGCATCAACTGCCGGGAAGCGCACATCAATCGATGGTGAGGTTTTGTCGTAATATTCGACTTCCGCTTCTGCCAGAGAAGAGGCGCACGAAGTACACCAGTGAACCGGTTTTGCCCCTTTCACCAGATGACCATTGGCAATCACTTTTGCCAGTGCGCGGATAATATGGGCTTCTGTTTTGAAATCCATCGTCAGATACGGATGATCCCAGTCGCCCAGCACACCTAAGCGGATAAAGTCAGCTTTCTGACCTTCGATCTGCTCTTTCGCGTATTCACGACAGGCAGCACGGAACTCAGCCGGGGAGACTTTGTCGCCCGGTTTGCCGATAAGCTGTTCTACTTTATGTTCAATCGGTAAGCCATGGCAGTCCCAGCCCGGAATATACGGGGAGTCAAACCCTGACATGCCTTTGGATTTAATAATAATGTCTTTGAGAATTTTATTTACTGAGTGACCAATATGAATGCTGCCGTTTGCATACGGAGGGCCGTCATGCAAAATAAAGGTTTTTTTACCTGTTTTGGCTTTACGGATTGCCTGATACAAACTGTCTTTGTACCAGCGTTTCAGCATATCAGGTTCGCGCTTTGCTAAGTCCCCGCGCATCGGGAATCCTGTTTCCGGAAGATTCAGGGTATTTTTATAGTCACTCATCAGTTTCTCAGTTCCACTATTATTCCGTTAAACACATAACGAGGGATGCAATTGTAAGAATTCCCTTGCCGCAATTTCATCCTGTGCGATTTGCGCTTTCAGCTCATCAAGCGAGGCAAACCGCTGTTCATTTCGTAATTTTTTGCGTAATACAACATCCGGATGCTGCCCGTATAAATCCATGGCAACATCAATCAGATGTACTTCCAGTTGTCGCTCTTTACCCTGCACTGTCGGACGGGAGCCGATATTAGCCACACCCGGAAGGGGTTTCGGTCCGAGACCGTAAACATCCACCGCATAAACACCGCTGACCGGTGCGGTCAGGCGTTTCAGGGGAATATTGGCGGTCGGAAACCCGATTGTGCGCCCGAGTTCGTTGCCGTGAACCACCCGCCCGCTGATACGGTACGGATGCCCGAGCAGCGCTTCGGCCTGCGCTAAATCATCACATTCCAGCGCACGGCGGATAGCCGTACTGCTGATCCGCGTGCCGTTATCACAGAAACTTTCTGTGCTGCGCACGGTAAAACCAAAGCGTTTACCCGCTTCACATAACCCGGCAAAATCACCCTGCCGGTTTTTTCCGAAGCGGAAATCGTCCCCGACCACCAGAAATTTCACACCCAGTTGCTCAACCAGCAGGTGTGAGATAAAGGCTTCCGGCGTCAGCGAGGCAAACTGTTTATTGAATTTAACACACAATAAGTAGTCCGCACCGTAGTGTGCAAGATATTTTACCTTATCGCGCAGGCGGGTCAGGCGTGCCGGTGCTTTATCAGGCGCAAAAAATTCCGGCGGCTGCGGCTCGAAGATCATGACGACCGACGGCAGCCCCAGACGTTGGCCTTCTTGTGCCAGATGTGACAGTAATGCCTGATGCCCGCGATGAACACCATCAAAATTACCAATAGTCAGCACGCATCCGTGATGTCGCGCGCGAATATTATGAGTACCGCGAATTAGCTCCATAGCAGGCTCAATACAGTCAAAATTAGCCTGATTATACCTTGTCCGCCGCGTGAGGTTAACCCACTATTACTGTTGAATCGCGAATTCTCTGTATGAAAAGCGATACATCCGCCTCCCGGGATACCGAAAAATACTTTTTTCATCAGAATGTTGTCTGTCGCGTGACTTTTTTCGGGGGAAAGACTGTATTCCCGCAGAGTAAACTGATAAAATCCCCGCCCATCACAACGTACATTTGCGTCGCTGTACAACGACGCTTATTTGCACAAATCCATTGACAAAATAAAGTTGAGCAGGCATATTCCTCCACCTTTGTATTGTCCTCGAAGAATATATTTGGGAGTTGGACCTTGGCTAATATCAAATCAGCTAAGAAACGCGCCATTCAATCTGAAAAACGTCGTCAGCATAACGCTGGTCGTCGTTCGATGGTGCGTACCTTTATCAAGAAGGTTTACGCTGCTATCGCCACCGGCGATAAAGAAGCTGCTCAGAAAGCATTTAATGATATGCAACCACTTGTGGATCGTCACGCTGCTAAAGGCCTGATCCACAAAAACAAGGCTGCCCGTCATAAGGCAAACCTGGCTGCTCAGATCAAAGCAATGTAATCTGTATGCAGACATAAAAAAACCGGCTTTTGCCGGTTTTTTTATGTCTTTTTTTTGTCTAATCGAGCAAAACACCCGTCTCAACAGACTGTGAACCGCTGAACAGTGCAGAGAAATCCTTATTACAGACCCGCTGAACTGCCGGGTGTTGGATCATCCGCTCTGCAAAAATCACGTAATACTCTTCTTTGATGGTATCCACCGTGCCCAGTTCCACAATGTCACTGTCAGCAAAAATTCCGTTGGTATAGAGTGATGGCGCCACAAAAATGGCATTGTGATACATGCCGAAGGCTTTCATCAGCGCGGCATCATCAAACTCGCCCAAAATTTCCACTTCCAGATTTTTATTGCGTATCCATGTCAGCAACTGACGCCCCAGCATGGAACGCCTGCCGGGTACCAGCAGGCGGCGCTCTTCCAGACAGGCGGGAAAAGGCTTCTGTGGTGCGGGCTGACGGCAGAAAAAGCTCATACTGCATTCACCCAGCTTGACTGAAAATAACCCTTCCTGCTGAGTGGAATCCACCGGACAATCAGACAAAATCATATCCAGTTTATGCTGGCTGAGCTGTTCGAGCAGCATTTCATGGGTAGATTCAAAGCAGCGCAGATGAATTTGTTCCTGCTCCACAACCGCCGTTTCCAGAACTTTACTGACCAGTCGTTTTGACAGAGCATCAGCGACGCCAACATCAAACAACAGATTAGATTCCCGGCTGTAGGTGACAATATCCAGCATTTCCTGGCTCAGCATAAACATTTTATCCGCATAGCGGAACACCAACTGCCCCAGCTCTGACGGGACGAGTCCCCGGCCCTGTCGTTTAAACAGTTTGCCATCCAGACGCTCTTCCAGCGCTTTGATTTGTCCGGTGATTGTCTGCGGTGTCAGGTAAAGGGCTTCTGCCGCCCCCACCACAGAGCCTTCTTTGCAGACATGCCAGAAATAATAGAGGTGATTGTAGTTTAAATGGGAGACGCGCATAGTTTTTCCCGACACGTACCTTATCTTTTTATGATGGTTAACTCGGAAATTCTGTTGTATTCACCGGCCGGGAGGCCGGTGAATAATTCATTACTGCCGGACGGTTTTCTTCGGTAACACAGAATGAAGTAAAAATAACCCGGTGACCGCCGCCATTGTGGAACCAATCAGAATTCCCAGCTTAGAGTAGGTGTTAAACGCTTCCGGTAGTCCGTCAAATGCCAGCCCCGCGATAAAGATTGACATAGTAAAACCGATCCCGCACAACACTGATACCGCAAATATATGGTTAAGAGTAATCCTCTCCGGCAATTTTGCAAAGCCCAGTTTTACCGAAATCAGACACGCCGTGAAAATCCCCAGCGGTTTACCGATAAATAACCCGAGCAGTATTCCCAGCGGCAATGTCCCCATCAACGCATCCATTGAAATACCCTGTACATTGACGCCTGCATTCGCAAACGCAAACAGTGGCAGGATAAGATACGCCACCCACGGATGCATAACATGCTCCAGCTCTTCAGACGGAGAGTGTACTCCATCTTTACTGCGCAGCGGGATAAGGAACCCGACAATCACCCCCGCCAGTGTGGCGTGGACACCGGACTTCAGAATGCAGACCCATAATATCAGCCCCGCAACCATGTAAGCCGCTGTATTGTTAACATTGCGCCAGTTCATCAGGCACAGCACCACAACCATTAATGCCGCCAGCAGTAACGCCGTAAGCGATACTGTTTTTGTATAAAATAAGGCAATAATCACAATGACGCCGAGGTCATCAATAATTGCCAGCGCCAGCAGAAAGACTTTCAGTTCTGTCGGCACCCGCTTGCCCAGCAGCGCCATAACGCCGAGTGCAAAAGCGATATCGGTTGCCGCAGGTATTGCCCAACCCTGACTGGCTGCGGGATCACTCCCGTTGAACAAAAGATACACCAGCGCAGGGGCAACCATACCACCAAGTGCGGCAATCGCCGGAAACATCGCTTTATCACGACCGGCCAGAGAGCCGACCATCAGCTCCCGCTTAACTTCCAGCCCGACGACAAGGAAAAATATCGCCATCAGGGCATCATTAATCCATAATAACAAGGGCTTATCAATTTCCAGTGCAGAAAATTTCACGGCAACCGGAATATCAAGAAACTGCTGATACACTACCGACAGCGATGTATTTGCCATTATTAATGCAACCAGAGCTGCAATAATCAGCAGTATGCCACCTGCGGCTTCAAGTCTTAAAAACTGTCGGATAATTGCTTTCATAATTTAACTCCGTTTACACTGTCGACAATAATACTATCGACATCAATACTATTGACGTTAATACTATGCGAATCATCAACTCGAAAAAAGTAGTTTATTCATCACTTAAACATCGGTTTTTTCGATCTAAATAGTGTTTACATCACAGAATAATCTTAAATAAAAATATTAATTAACATTAAATAAACACTTAATGATAGTGATGAATACCTTTTTATTCATCATATTGGTTGATATTTTAGTATCAAATTGCTCCTACTCTGAATAAAACAGGTTATTTTATGTCCGTCACGCTGTTTATTGCCGTTCTGTTTGCCGCTTTTTTCCACGCAAGCTGGAATGCAGTTATAAAATTTGGTCAGGACAGGTTTCTCGGCATCGCCGTCATGACGATTTATTCAGGTCTGGTGTCTGTTCCCGTGCTGTTCCTGATCGGGTTACCTGACGCCGCCGCGCTGAAGTGGCTGGCGCTCTCCGCGCTGTTTCATATCGGTTATGCAGTCTGCCTGAGCCGGGCTTATGCGCGCGGGGATCTCAGCCAGATTTACCCTGTCTCGCGCGGGTGTGCGCCTTTACTGACCACCCTTTTTGCTGTCACTCTATTTGGTGAACATCTGGCATGGCTCTCATTCGCCGGTATTATGCTGATTGTATCTGGTGTTATTCTGCTTGCTTTCAACCGCCGCTCACCGTCACATGCCCGCGCAGGGCTGGTTTATGCCATTATCACGGCTTTTTTTTACCGCCTGTTATACGCTTTCCGATGGTTTCGGGGCGCGCAGCAGTTCAGACCCCCTGACCTATATTTTCTGGCTGTTTGCATTAAACGGGCTGGTGATGCTGATATTAGGGTTTGCCCGCTACCGGCATAATTTTACACGGAATTTTTTGCGCTACAGTAAGCCCGGGCTTACCGGCGGCATATTGCAGATATTCAGTTACGGCATTGTAATTTGGGCAATGGGGCAGGCTTCCATTATGCTTGTCGCCTCATTGCGGGAAACCAGTGTACTGTTTGCCTTGCTGCTCTCCGCCTTTTTCCTGAAAGAACGGCTGACACAGGCGCGGATAGTTGCCGCCTGTATCATTGTGGCGGGAGTTATTGTGACAAAGCTGGGAAGCTAGCGCTCACTCTCCTGTGATTGCAGGTGACTGCGCAATACTATTCATTTTGTGATCATCATGATGATCACATGAGAAACAATAACGGAACGGGATAAAACAACTTTTATAAAGCGCACAAAAAAACCGGCCGGAAAGAGTATTCCGGCCGGTTCAGTTCTTATATGAAGCTGACTTACTTCGTCAGGTCATCAAAGAATTTTTTCACCCCGTCAAGGAAGCGTTTCGCTTTCGGGCTGTTGTTGTGACCACTCTGGCCTTCCACCGACTCACCGAACTCACGTAACAGTTCTTTCTGTTTTTCGCTCAGTTTAACCGGGGTTTCGACCACAACACGGCACATCAGGTCGCCCTGCATTCCGCCGCGCGCAGGTCTGACACCTTTGCCTTTCATGCGGAACTGCTTACCGGTCTGGGTTTCAGCCGGTATTTTGAGCTTAACGCGCCCGTCCAGTGTCGGTACTTCAATTTCACCGCCCAGTGCTGCAACGGAAAAACCAATCGGCACTTCGCAATAGAGGTTGCTGCCTTCACGCTCAAAGATATTATGCTGACGAACGTGGACTTCAACGTACAGATCGCCCGCCGGTGCCCCCATTTCGCCTGCTTCACCTTCACCGGTCAGACGGATACGGTCACCGCTGTCCATCCCTGCCGGAATTTTGACTGACAAGGTTTTATAGCGCTCAACACGACCATGACCATGGCATTTGCTGCACGGATCTTTGATAATCTGACCGCGTCCCTGACACGTCGGACACGCCTGCTGAACCGCAAAGAACCCCTGGCGCATCTGCACCTGGCCCATACCATGACAGGTCGGACACGTCTGTGGATCAGTGCCTTCTTTCGCGCCGCTGCCGTGGCATTTATCACAGGTTTCCAGCGTCGGAATACGGATCTCTTTGGTCACACCACGAACCGCTTCTTCCAGTGTCAGCTCTATGCTGTAACGCAGGTCTGCCCCGCGCGATGCACGTTGCTGACGGCGTCCGCCACCAAAAATATCACCGAAGACGTCACCAAAAATATCACCGAAATCTGCACCGCCGAAACCGCCGCCTTGTCCGCCTCCGCCCATACCGCCTTGTTCAAATGCTGCATGACCATACTGGTCATACGCTGCACGCTTCTGGCTGTCGATGAGAATTTCGTAAGCTTCTTTAACTTCTTTGAATTGATCTTCTGCGCCTTTATCGCCCTGATTACGGTCAGGGTGATATTTCATCGCAAGGCGTTTATAGGCTTTTTTTAATCTCTTTTTCATCTGCTGATTTAGAGACGCCCAACACCTCGTAGTAATCTTTTTTTGCCATCCGTTTTGTCCCTTAACACACACGCACACGGGCGCAGAGTTTCCTCAACGCCCGTGTGGGTTTTCAGTGATTAATCTTGTCCATCACCGCGCCCGCTAAGGGCCTTATTTTTTGTCTTTGCTATCATCAACTTCTTCGAATTCAGCGTCGACAACATCATCATTCTGACCGGCATCCTGCGCAGCATCAGCACCAGCTGCACCTGCCTGAGCCTGCTGCTGAGCCATTTCCATCAGCTTGGCAGAAGCCTCGATCAGCGCTTTCGTTTTCTCTTCGATAGCCGCTTTATCTTCGCCTTTGCTTGCGATTTCCAGCTCACTCACTGCCTGCTCGATTTTTACTTTATCGTCGCCCGGCAGTTTGTCGCCTGCTTCTTCAATCTGTTTACGGGTTGCGTGAACCAGTTGATCTGCCTGGTTGCGAACCTGTACCAGCTCTTCAAACTTACGGTCAGCTTCTGCGTTAGCTTCAGCATCACGAACCATTTGCTGGATCTCTTCTTCATTCAGACCGGAAGAGGCTTTGATGGTGATGTTCTGCTCACGTCCGCTGTTTTTATCTTTAGCAGACACATGCAGGATACCATCCGCATCAATATCAAATGTAACTTCAACCTGCGGCATACCGCGTGGTGCCGGCTGAATACCGTCTAAGTTAAACTGACCCAGTGATTTGTTGTCACCGGAACGTTTACGCTCACCCTGCAACACATGGATAGTCACCGCAGACTGGTTGTCTTCCGCTGTGGAGAACACCTGGCTGTGTTTGGTCGGGATAGTGGTATTTTTGGCTATAAGCGCCGTCATCACACCACCCATAGTTTCGATACCCAGTGACAGCGGGGTGACATCCAGCAGCAGAACATCTTTCACTTCGCCGCCTAACACACCACCCTGAACTGCCGCACCAACAGCAACAGCTTCGTCCGGGTTCACGTCTTTACGTGGCTCTTTACCGAAGAAATCTGCTACGGTTTTCTGAACCATCGGCATACGGGTCTGACCACCAACCAGGATAACATCCTGGATGTCACCAACAGACAGTCCGGCATCCTTCAATGCAACTTTGACCGGCTCCATGCAGCGCTTAACCAGGTCTTCAACCAGTGACTCCAGTTTTGCACGGGTCACTTTAATGTTCATGTGTTTAGGACCAGACGCGTCCGCCGTGATGTATGGCAGGTTAACGTCGGTCTGCTGAGCGGAAGAAAGCTCAATTTTTGCTTTCTCGGCAGCTTCTTTCAGACGCTGCATTGCCAGCGGGTCATTACGCAGGTCGATACCCTGCTCTTTCTTAAATTCTTCAACCAGATAGTTGATCATGCGGCTGTCGAAGTCTTCACCACCTAAGTGAGTGTCGCCGTTCGTTGCCAGCACTTCATAGGTTTTTTCGCCATCAACTTCATCGATTTCGATGATAGAGATATCGAATGTACCACCACCAAGGTCAAATACCGCGATAGTGCGGTTACCGACTTCACGGTCAAGGCCATAAGCCAGCGCTGCCGCAGTTGGTTCGTTGATGATACGTTTTACATCCAGACCTGCAATTCGCCCTGCGTCTTTTGTTGCCTGACGCTGCGCATCATTAAAGTAGGCAGGAACGGTGATAACTGCTTCAGTTACCGGCTCGCCGAGATAGTCTTCAGCGGTTTTCTTCATTTTTTTCAGCACTTCAGCTGAAATCTGTGGTGGTGCCATTTTCTGGCCTTTCGCTTCCACCCATGCGTCACCGTTATCTGCGCCGACAATTTTGTACGGCATGATATTCATGTCACGGCTGACTTCTTCTTCATTAAAGCGACGACCGATCAGTCGTTTGATAGCAAACAGTGTATTTTGCGGGTTAGTCACGGCCTGGCGTTTTGCCGGCTGTCCGACTAAAATTTCGCCATCGGCGGTATACGCAATGATTGACGGTGTTGTGCGATCGCCTTCCGCATTCTCCAGTACACGCGCTTTGTTGCCATCCATAACAGCAACACAAGAGTTAGTTGTACCTAAGTCGATACCAATAATTTTACCCATTTAAACGCCTCCGAATAATTCTGTTCTGTCTTACGTTACGATATATATGAGGTTCGATTTTCACTTTTCAAGAAAAAATTTTCGCCATCCTGACCCGGATTCTCCCCCGACGGTACAGGACATCCGCAACGCTAAAAGAAATTCAACTGAGATTCAGTTTCCGATGACAACTAGATGGGGTCATAAATGCATTCATCAAGGGTAAAACAGAAAAAAAAACAGATTATTTAAAAGAAAATGATCAATTGCTGAAAAATTCCGCAATAACAGTGCTGTCATTGCAACATATACGCTGAATAATTCGGGATGCCTGTAGGCGACAAGCTCCGACCGCCGGGGAGCATACATCAGTATGTGACCCAGCTGGTTTCACGCCGCCAACGAACCTGCAGTTTGAATGAATAAGTGTCTATACCCAACGTCATTCAAGATGCAGGAAGGCGGCAAGGGAAGGTAGACGGGGAGCATACACAAGTATGTGACCCGGCTGGCTGAGCGCAGCCAACGAACCTGCAGTTTGAATGAATAAGGGTATAAATATCAGGAACTAAGCACCACCATCCGCCGGTATACTGTGGCTTTGCGCATATAAAGCCCCGTTAATAAACCAATCAGTGACAATCCCGCCATATAATAAGCAGGTGCAAGAGGCGTCCATTTCAGAAAGAGAGTCACCACGATCGGCGTCAGTCCGCCAAAAATGGCATAGGAAACATTATAGGAAAATGAAATTCCGCTGAAGCGGATTTCAGCCGGATAGCTGTTTACCAGGACAAACGGCACCGCGCCCACGACACCGACACTGAACCCGGCAAGCCCGTAGGTCAGTGACAGTGGTGTCCCCGGGTAACCCGCCGTCAGATAAAAATAGCCGGTACACACCGCCAGCAGAATACTGCCGCCGATAAAAACAATCGCGGCACCCAATTTGTCACATAAGAATCCTGCAACCAGGCAACCGGCGCATAACGCAAGGATCGCGGTCATATTCGCGACCGACACCACCGCTTTTGCCAGCCCGAATTCTGTCTGTAAATATGCAGGCGTCAGCAGGATCACCACCACCACACCGGCAGACAGCAACCACGTCAGCAGCATTGAGATAACTATCGCTTCCCGGTGATCCGCAATCACGGTTTTCAGTGGCAATTCTTTCGCTAACGCTTTCTGTTTCTGCATTTCCTGAAAAACCGGGGTTTCCGCTAACCAACGGCGTAAATAGAGTGCGACAAAACCAAAGATACCGCCGAGGAAAAAGGGTACACGCCAGCCCCAGCTCAGTTGCTGCGCGTCCGTAAGCTGCGTCGCTATCATCATCGCCACCAGAGAGCCGAGGAGGATCCCGACTGTAAGCCCGGCGGTCAGCGTGCCGCAGGCAATACCAATGCGGTGCTTTGGTACGTGTTCGGAGACAAACACCCACGCCCCCGGCACTTCCCCGCCGATAGCCGCACCCTGCATAATCCGCATCAGCAGAAGCAGTACCGGAGCGGCAATACCAATAGTTTCATAGGTCGGCAGCAGACCGATACAGAGCGTCGGTACCGCCATCAGCAGAATACTGAGAGAGAACATTTTTTTACGCCCGACGAGGTCGCCGAAGTGTGCCATCACAATGCCGCCCAATGGGCGCACCAGATAACCGGCTGCAAAAATCCCGAAGGTTTGTAATTGAACCAGCCAGCCGGGAATGTCCGGCGGAAAGAATAGTTGCCCGATGGTAACCGCAAAAAAGATAAAGATGATGAAATCGTAGAATTCGAGTGCGCCGCCCAGAGCTGCAAGAGAGAGCGTTTTGTAATCCTGCCGGTTCAGCGTCCGGAGAGCCGTTTGAGCCATGAGTTCACCTTTCCTGTCTTTACATTGCTGTTATTTTTACTTTACATAAGTAGGTAACCGCATCATAGGACAAGAAAGGTGCTCAGGGGAACGTTTTTTTATTTTATGCTGAATACCCTGAATTACTGTGGCTTTATGGCTGATTTAGGACGGAATACCGCGACAACCTGAGGGTCAGTTTCAATATAGGGACCATCCAGAAGCTGTATACAATACGGTACACTGGCGAAAATACCGGCAACGGTGACGTTTCCGCTTTCATCTTTCAGCCCTTCCAGGGTTTCTGCAATGGCTTTCGGCTGACCGGGCAGATTGAGGATCAGAGACTGATTGCGGATCACGCCTACCTGACGGGATAGGATCGCCGTCGGCACAAATTTCAGGCTGATCTGGCGCATTTGTTCACCAAATCCCGGCATTTCGCGATCGGCGACTGCCAGTGTTGCATCAGGAGTGACATCACGCCGGGCCGGTCCCGTGCCACCGGTTGTCAGCACCAGATGGCAACCGAATTCATCCACCAGCTCACACAGTGTCTGGCTTATCATGGTTTCTTCATCCGGGATCAGGCGGGTTTCTGTCTGAAAGGGCGTGGTGATAGTTTTCGCCAGCCACGCCTGTAAAGCCGGGATACCTTTGTCTTCATAAATACCACCGGATGCGCGGTCAGAAACCGAGACAAGGCCGATGCGCAACACATTATTCATAATTACCTCTGCGTCATTTTGACTCCGGCGCCAGCATAGCATTGGTGCCGGAAACAAAAAAGGCAGCCAACCGGCTGCCTCTCACAATCATGCTGTTAATCAAACATTACAGCAGATCGGCGATCATTTTTTCCAGTTTACCCTGGTCTACTGCAAACTTACGGATACCGTCCGCCAGTTTCTCAGTCGCCATAGGATCACTGTGATGAGCCCAGTAAAATTCAGCTTCAGTCAGTGGCGCAGGGGGCGCTTTAACGTCACCTTTGTACTCCAGTTTGCGCTCAACAGCCCCGGTCGCTTCTGACAGCTCTTTGAGCAGTGCAGGTGCGATGGTCAGACGGTCACAACCGGCCAGTTCCAGGATTTCGCCTGAGTTACGGAAGCTTGCACCCATAACCACGGTTTTGTAGCCGTGCTCTTTGTAGAAATTGTAGATCTCAGTGACAGAAATGACACCCGGATCTTCTGCCGGAGCAAATTCTTTTTTGTCACCGTTGGCTTTGTACCAGTCAAGGATACGACCGACAAACGGGGAGATCAGATACACACCCGCTTCTGCACAGGCGCGCGCCTGTGCAAAGGAGAACAGCAGTGTCAGGTTACAGTTGATACCTTCTTTTTCCAGCTGTTCTGCCGCGCGGATACCCTGCCAGGTAGAGGCAAGCTTGATAAGGATACGGTCATTGCTGATACCTGCATCGTTATACAGTTTGATCAGACGTTTTGCTTTGGCGATACTCGCCTTAGTGTCATAAGAGAGACGGGCATCCACTTCTGTTGAGATACGACCCGGGATCAGTTTGAGAATTTCCAGACCGATATTTACCGCCAGCTTATCACCGGCATCGATAATCTGCTGTTCGCGTGAATCACTCTGCCCGCGCGCCCAGGTTACCGCTTCATCAATTAATTGACGGTATTCAGGGATTTGCGCTGCGTTGAGGATCAGAGAAGGGTTAGTGGTGGCATCCTGAGGCTTGTAAAGCTTCATTGCTGCAATGTCACCGGTATCGGCCACGACCGTGGTCAGATTACGCAGGGAAGTCAATTTATCGGTCATTTTCGTCTCTCATCTTATGTCAGAAGATACTCTGCATAATTCGGAATGCATGTAGGCGACAAGCAAAGCCGGTGCATCCTGAAGTATGACGGGTATAGATGGCAATATGCCGCAACTGCGTTTGATAATATCACGGTCAGGCTGCTGCGCAAGCAAGGAAAATCCGCATCATCAGTGGCTGTTTTTATCTAACCTGCTGTAATTATGATAATTTCATCTAATCCACACAGATCCCCTTTCCGGCTATTGCTGTGATTTGCCCGTTGCCGCATTTTTTTTGATAGAGTAGACCACATAATGATGAAAACAGACCGGAGCCGACTATTATGCTGCTGACGATTTCCCCTGCCAAAACACTCGACTATGACAGCCCGCTGACCACACAGCGCTATACACAGCCGGAGTTGCTCGCACAATCAGAAGAACTGATGCAAACCTGCCGCAAACTGACCCCGGCGGATATCGGCTCTCTGATGCATATCAGCGATAAACTCGCCGGTCTGAACGCCGCCCGTTTCGGGGAATGGCAGCCGGATTTCACGCCGGAAAATGCGCGCCAGGCGATCCTTGCCTTTAAAGGGGATGTCTACACCGGTATGCAGGCTGATACCTTCAGTGAGGCAGATTTTGATTTTGCCCAGCAGCATCTGCGGATGCTTTCGGGGCTTTACGGTGTGCTGCGCCCGCTGGATTTAATGCGTCCGTACCGCCTGGAAATGGGCACAAAGCTGGTCAATCCGCGCGGAAATAATCTCTATACGTTCTGGGGGGATATCATCACAGAGAATCTCAATCAGGCGCTGGCGGCACAGGGTGATAATGTCCTGGTGAACCTGGCATCTGATGAGTATTTCAAAGCCGTGAATCTGAAGAAACTGGATGCCGTCATGATTAAACCGGTCTTTCTCGATGAGAAAAACGGCAAATACAAAGTGATCAGTTTCTATGCAAAAAAAGCGCGCGGGCTGATGAGCCGCTTTATTATTCAGAACCGCCTGACGCAGCCGTCTCAGTTGCCTGATTTTGACCTGGATGGCTACCGTTTTGATGAAAGTCAGTCCACAGAGCGGGAGCTGGTGTTTACCCGTTCGGAACAGTGATTATCGATTCCGGCATGCAAATTAATAAAAACAGCCGCGCTGATAATTACCTGCGCGGCTGTTTTTTTACCGGTAAAAAAAAAATTACGGCTTCACTGTCTTCATTAAATAGTCACGCAGTGCTGCAAAATCTGCCGGTAATACCGCAGACAGCAGCGGCAGATCTGCCCGCTCCGCCAGCTCTGCCGGTAACGGCAATTTTTGCTCAAGAATGGCTTCCACGCTCTCCAGGAATTTTGCCGGATGTGCCGTGCCGAGGAAAATACCGTACTCCCCGGGCTGTAAATCTTTACGCAGCAAGCGATACGCAATAGCGGCATGCGGTTCAGATATATAGCCTTTCCCCATCAGTTCGCGCATTGTTTCCCGGGTTTCATCATCATTTACCGCACCGGAACGCAAATCACGCAATGACCAACCCTGACGCGCAAACAGCGCTTCAATCCGCGGCCAGTTATTCGGCTGGCTGACATCCATCGCATTAGACAGCGTGGCAACAGTCACCGCCGGTTTCCACTGTCCGTCTGCCAGATAGCGCGGCACCGTGTCATTGGCATTGGTGGCGGCGATAAAACGCTTCACCGGCAAGCCCATTGCTTTCGCCAGAACCCCTGCGGTCAGGTCGCCGAAATTTCCGCTCGGGACAGAAAAGACCAGTTCGCCGCGTTTTTCTGCCGGAGCCTGTGCCACCGCTTCAAAGTAATAGCAAATCTGCGCCAGCAGACGGCTGATGTTAATCGAGTTCGCCGAATTGAGATGCAGCACCTGTTTCAGCTCTTCATCATCAAACGCCTGTTTTACCAGCGCCTGACAGGCATCGAAATCATCCTGTACAGCTACCGTATGAATATTTTTACCCAATGTGCAGAACAGTTTTTCCTGTAACGGGCTGATTTTCCCCTGCGGATAAAGGATAACCACCTGCACATTTTTCAGACCATAAAAGGCATGTGCGACAGCCGCCCCGGTATCACCGGAGGTTGCCGTCAGAATAGTAACGGGTTTATCTCCGGCAACCGCTGCCAGCGCCTGCGCCATAAAGCGCCCGCCGAAATCTTTAAACGCCAGGGTCGGGCCATGAAACAGTTCCAGGCAGCTCACATCACTTTCCACCGGTTTCAGCGGTGCCGGGAAAGCAAACGCGGCGCGGACACGCGTATCCAGCTCTGCCCGGGGAATTTCATCACCAATCAGTGCATGCAGGATAACCACACTGCGGCTGACAAAATCCATTGCCAGCAGGTTATCCATCGCCTCAGAATCAAAGAACGGCAGGTCACGCGGGAAAAACAGCCCCTGACCACGCCCCAGACCTTGTTTTACTGCCTGCGCAAAACTGACTTTTTCGCTTTCGTCTTTTAAATTGTACAGTTCCATTTTTAACCTTATGCACTCACTTGTCGTGCGCCCGCGAGATCCAGGCGGCACAGATGAACAAACCCTTCGCTGTTTTGCAGATAGTGCGTGGTAAACACATCTGCGGCCTGCTCTGCCGCCGCTTTGTTGTCACAAACAGCAAACAGTGTCGGCCCGGAGCCGGAGATCCCGCAGGCTTTCGCGCCGCAGGACATGACCTGTGCGCGCACAGCATCAAAATTCGGTAATAACTGCCGGCGGTACGGCTCAGCAACCACATCACGGATCATAGATGCCGCCAAATCCGCCTGCCCGGTGTGACAGGCGTGGATAAACCCCGCCAGGTTGCGCCCGTGATCCACAATATCAGACCTGGAATATGCCGCCGGTAAAATCGCCCGTGCCTGCGCCGTGGAGACTTTAATGCCCGGATACGCCATCACCCAGTACCAACTGTCAAAACACGGCACCGCCTGACTGACACTGTCCGGCGTTTCAATATTGAGCTGTAAACCACCCAGGAAGCACGGCGCGACATTGTCATAATGCACACTGCCGGAGATGCGCCCTTCCATCTCGCCCATCAGGCGCAGCAGCGTCATATCATCCAGCGGCTTGCCGGCGTAATCATTCAGCGCAACCAGTGCCGCAACAACCGAACAGGCGCTGGAGCCAAGCCCGGAGCCAATCGGCATATTTTTTTCCAGCGTCATCGCCACAGGCAATACATCCCCGAGTACCTCACAATACCGCTCCCAGCACTGGTAAACGATATTGTGTTTCGGGTTATCGGGCAGCTTTTTGACAAACCGCCCGCTGTTTGTCAGTGAAAACTGCGTGGCTTTTGCAACAGACACACAGTCACCAAGCAGTTCTCCGCTGACCGGAGACACTGCCGCACCCAGCACATCGAACCCCACACTTACATTCCCGATTGACGCCGGTGCATAAATTTTAATCACCCGTTACACTCCCAGTTTCCATGACATTGTGCGCAACACATCTGCAAAAATCCCGGCGGCTGTCACATCATTACCCGCACCGTAGCCGCGCAAGACCAGCGGGATCGGCTGATAATAGCGGGTGTAAAATGCCAGGGCGTTCTCGCCGTTTTTCACTTTATACAGCGGATCGTTACCATCAACATCCATGATTTTCACCTGACAACAGCCGTTATCAATCACGCCAACATAGCGCAAAACACGTCCTGCTTCTGCTGCTTTCGCCACACGGTCAGCAAAGGCGGCATCAAGCGAGGGCAGATTGGCCATAAACGTATCCACATCACCTGTGGCATCAAAGTCCGGCGGCAGAACTGACTCCACCTGAATATCAGAAAGCTCAAGTGCAAGACCGGTTTCGCGGGCGAGGATCAGCAACTTACGCGCGATATCCATGCCGGAGAGGTCGTCACGGGGATCCGGCTCCGTAAAGCCTTTTGTTTTGGCGATAGCCGTTGCGCCTGAAAGCGACATTCCCTCATCGAGCATCCCGAAGATAAAAGAGAGTGAACCGGAAAGAATGCCGTTGAACTGCACCAGTTCATCCCCTGCACTCAGTAGGTTCTGAAGGTTTTCGATAACCGGCAGTCCTGCGCCGACGTTGGTGTCATAACGGAACTGACGCTTTGATTGTGCCGCCGCACGGCGTAATTCGTGGTAGTAATCCATGGATAATGTGTTGGCTTTTTTGTTCGGCGTGACCACATTAAATCCGTCTTTCAGGAAAGCTGAATACTGGAGAGCGATTTCCTCATTTGACGTACAATCCACAATCACCGGATTGAGAAAATGATACTCTTTTTCCAGCCGGATCAAGCGACTGAGGCTGAACGGCTCTTTCGCTTGCGCCAGCGCCGGACGCCAGTCCTGTAAATCAATACCGCGCATATTTGTCAGCATGGCTTTCGAGTTGGCGATACCACAGACCCGCAGGTCAATATTGCGGGCTTTCAGCCACGATTGCTGGCGGTGGATTTGCTCCAGCAGCGCACTGCCGACCCCGCCGGTGCCGATAACAAACACTTCCACAATGCGATCCGTATTAAACAGCATCTGGTGACAAAGGCGGACGCCGGATGCGGCAAGATCGTTATCCACCACCGCAGAAATCGAACGCTCGGAAGAGCCCTGGGCGATCGCAATAATATTGATATTGGCGCGGGTCAGTGCCGAGAAGAAACGGGCAGAAATCCCCTTGAGGGTGCGCATACCATCCCCGACCACAGAGACAATCGCCAGGTTATTCAGCACATCCAGGGGCTCCAGCACGCCCTCTTTCAGCTCAAGATAAAACTCCTCTTCCAGCGCCTGCTGAGTACGGGCTTTGTCTTTCTGAGTCACACAAAAACTGATGCTGTACTCCGACGAAGACTGCGTGATCAGAACAATGGAGATATTGCGCCGCGACATCACAGTAAACACCCGTGCCGCCATTCCGACCATGCCTTTCATCCCGGGACCGGAGACATTAAACATCGCCATATTATTGAGATTAGTGATCCCTTTCACCGGCGTGCTGTCATCGCGCTGACCATCACCAATCAGTGTGCCGGGCGCTTGCGGGTTAAGGGTATTTTTAATCAGGCACGGGATCTGAAATTGCGCGATCGGCGCAATAGTGCGGGGATGCAGCACTTTCGCCCCGAAATAAGACAGCTCCATCGCTTCCTGATAAGACATCCCTTTCAGCAGCCGGGCATCCGGAACAAAGCGCGGGTCGCAGGTATAAACGCCATCCACATCTGTCCAGATCTCACAGCATTTGGCACGCAAACAGGCCGCCAGCACCGCAGCAGAATAATCAGAACCGTTGCGCCCCAGCACAACCAGCTCACCCTGTTCATTCCCTGCCGTGAAACCCGCCATCAGCACAATATGATCAGCCGGGATATTCAGCGCCGCTATGCGTTTAGTGGATTCATTGATATCAACTGTCGATTCAAGATATGCACCGACCGCCAGCAGACTCATCACCGGGTCAATAACCGTCACTTTGTGCCCGCGGGCTTTCAGCAGTGATGCCATAACCGCAATGGAAAACCGCTCACCGCAGCTAATCATATTGGCATTGATACTGTCCGGACACTGCCCCAGCAGGGATACCCCGTGCAAAACCTGTTTGATGCGGCTGATTTCCTGCTCAGTTTCCCCCTTCAGACGTGCATACTCAAACCCGGAAACAGTGGCGTTCAGCCC
Source organism: Morganella psychrotolerans (assembly GCF_001676155.1). Classification (GTDB taxonomy): domain Bacteria; phylum Pseudomonadota; class Gammaproteobacteria; order Enterobacterales; family Enterobacteriaceae; genus Morganella; species Morganella psychrotolerans. Next base: position 100,022 of record NZ_LZEW01000032.1, read on the forward strand.
GTCCAGAATGCCGTTCAGAATAGCTTCTGCGTCATGTACCAGCGTGTGTGCGTCCTGGCCGCTGACGGTCTGCTCTACCATCGCCACTAAATAATTAGTTATTTTTGCCGGTGCGGAAAGCACCAGTGCAACTTGTCCCTGTGCGAGTTTTTCCTCTGCAATTCCCGCGATGTTAAGCATACGTTCCGCGTTTGCCACGGATGTGCCGCCAAATTTAAGTACACGCATGTGTCACCTGCTCCTGCCGTTTTTAGTCCAAAAAAAAAAGCCCGCACAATTTTTTGTGCGGGCTTTTTTCGTGATTCAGATATGCGTCAGCCCGCACCGCCGGTGGTAATGGTGGTGGTGGTCGTAATAATAATCATGTTCAGGCTGTGATTACGCATTGAGTTCCTGTCCGTCCTTTATCTGGTTTACCCTATTACGGTTAAAGGAAAGGCCGGTTGATGTCAAATTATTCTTCAAAATAACCCGGAAAATCAGACTATCAGGGGCCTGTCACATAACATATTAAAAAGAGATTCTGGTAAATTCGCACTGCCATTAACACATATCCCGGTATTTAATTTCACGTAATCCTGACTTTTTTGTTTTTTTTTAACTTTTCTTGCGCAGGTTTCATTTTTCGCTGTTTACCCGGGAGAAAAATGTACAATAATCAGACAAGTCAGATATAATGCTTAACATTGTATCTTTATTTATTTGACAATCATTAAAACCGGCAATTAACAATTGAAGAATGTGTTAACGTGCTACAATTGATTTTGATATGTATCAACAAAGGTTAGTTTTCCAGATGGTAAATGAATGGGTTGCTGTTATATTGGTGTTAATAGACTAATATTGGTACGAATCGTTTCAATTCTTTACTTTCTGAATTGAGTGATTGTAAAAACGCGGTCTGAACCAGATTTTTTTTCTGTTCACAGGTTTCGTGTCAGACATAACCAAAACTACACCGACACAGAAAACCCGGGCAGATAATCCAATTTCTTATAATTCTAAGTGATTTAGGTAGCGACTATTATGCAAACCCCGCATATTTTAATTGTTGAAGATGAGATCGTCACACGTAACACTCTGAAAAGTATTTTCGAAGCAGAGGGTTATGTTGTACATGAAGCCACTGACGGTGCAGAGATGCATAATGTACTGTCAGACCATGATATCAATTTGGTTATCATGGACATCAACCTCCCGGGAAAAAATGGTCTGTTATTGGCGCGCGAGCTCCGTGAACAGGCAAATGTGGCATTAATGTTCTTAACCGGCCGTGATAATGAAGTCGATAAAATTCTCGGTCTGGAAATTGGTGCTGATGACTATATTACCAAGCCGTTTAATCCGCGCGAACTGACTATCCGTGCACGCAACTTACTCTCCCGGACCATGAATCTGTCCGGTGGCAGTGAAGAGCGCCGCAGTGTGGAAAGTTACAAGTTTAATGGCTGGGAACTGGATATTAACAGTCGTTCATTAATCGGGCCGACCGGTGAGCAGTATAAGCTCCCGCGCAGTGAGTTCCGTGCCATGCTGCACTTCTGCGAAAACCCGGGCAAAATTCAGACCCGTGCTGAATTGCTGAAAAAAATGACCGGCCGTGAACTGAAACCGCATGACAGAACTGTGGATGTCACCATCCGCCGTATCCGTAAGCATTTCGAATCCACACCGGATACCCCGGAAATTATCGCCACTATCCACGGCGAAGGTTACCGGTTCTGTGGTGATCTCGAAGAGTAATCTTCTGCCACAGCAGTAACGTAATATCAGCCTCGGTGCCGTGCCACGACACCGGGCTTTGTTACGTCTGCTATACCCTTATTCATTCAAAATGCAGGTTCGTTGGCTGCATCCTGAATGACGTTGGGTATATAAGTAATGGAATAAATTAGTTATTCCACGGCATAATCGGTACGGCACTCAGCGCATTCTTTGGTGAGCCGTCAACAACTTTATCTGAGTAGGTCAGATAGACCAGTGCGTGACGTGATTCATCATAGAAACGTACAACCTGTAACTTCTTGAATACGATAGATGTTCTTTTCTGGAAAACAACCTGTCCTTTGTCTTTCTTACCTTTTTTCACTTTATCACTGACCGTGACCGGCCCGACCTGCTGACAGGAAATTGCGGCATCTGAGGTATCTTCAGCCAGCCCCAGCCCGCCTTTAAATCCGCCTGTTTTCGCACGGCTCAGGTAGCAGGTGATATTTTCCACATCCGGGTCATCAAACGCTTCCACCACAATTTTGTGGTCAGGACCAAATATTTTAAACACGGTGTCCACCGAGCCAATTTCTTCGGCATGACTCAAAAAGGATAACGTACTCAATGAAATAGCTGTGATAATACCCAGTAGTGACTTATTCGTCTGATTCATAATTTTTGATAGTCCGAGAAAATCATTTGAAAAATGTATGATTTCAAAGATAATTCATATTGCCGTTTTATGATAGTCACAGCACTCTTAAAATATTCTCCGGCCAAAAGTAATAATGAGTAAATGATTATCCCACTGATAATTACTCAGGTTAGAATATTAATCCGTTATATATACTATGAATAATTCGGAATGCATGTAGGGTAGCTGAGCGTAGTCAACACCCGGGCATTCTGAAGTATGACGAGTATAATTTCCTAACGTCATCAATCCAATAAGGGAGATGTATGGATCAGACCAGCATCATTCGCGATTTACTCCGTTGGTTAGATGAGCACTTAGATCAGCCACTTTCTCTCGACCACGTTGCAGCGAAGGCAGGCTACTCCAAGTGGCATTTACAACGTATGTTCAAGGATGTTACCGGCGAAGCTATCGGGGCTTATATCCGCGCCCGTCGCCTGTCACGCGCAGCTATTGCCCTGCGCCTGACCTCACGTCCGATTTTAGATATCGCACTTCAGTATCGTTTTGACTCACAACAAACGTTCACCCGTGCATTCAAGAAACAGTTTAATAAAACACCCGCGCTGTATCGCCGTCTTGACGAATGGTGCTCTGACGGTATTTGTTCTGCTATTTTGCTCAACGATGTCCCTATGCCGGAGTATGAATTTGTCACATTCCCGCCTCGTACTGTTATAGGGATAGAAAATAGCTGCTCCCATCGTCTGGAAGACTGGGCTACCGCCTGTACACGCATGCGTCAGGAGTTCTGGCTGCGCTATATTTCTGCGACAAAAACGATTCCGGACTATGTTTACGGGTTGTACAGCACGTCCCGCAATCCGGATAAAGAAGATGAGCAGAGCGTCAGCTATACCACGGCTGTGGATAAAGAGTCTGCCGCATTCACCACACAGGAAAATCTTCGTGAGCTGGAGATGCCGGGCGGTGAATATCTCTGCTTTACATTCAACGGCATTCCTTACCGTGGTGCAATGCAGGAGTTTCTCTTCACGATTTACGGGCAATGCGTGCCGCGCCTGGGGATCACCCGCCGCAGAGGCTATGATATTGAGCGTTACAAGCTGAGAAAAGATACGGATGTTGTGAATGCAACGGATATCGATGAAGCTGATCCGCGTAACCATATTGAAGAGTTTAAATATTATATTCCTGTCAGGCACGATCCGCAGTAATTGCCCCCTGACTCCGCTGAACACATGCCGCCCCGGGCGGTATCTGTTCCTCCGGGAGCGGCATCAGTTATATTATCTGTCTGTTCAGCGTTGCACTTCATCCAGTGCCGGAAGGGTAAGATGCGTGGTATCCCCCGCAGTTTCCACCACCCAGCCATCTGCCAGCCACGGGCTTTCCTGGTATTCCAGTACAGACAATGAACAGTTGCGCAGACGCAGACGACGCTCCGCGTAAGGTGCCAGCCCCATCACCGAGCCAATCAGACAACCCAGCGCTATACCGTGACTGACCAGCAGAACCCGGCTGCCTTCCGGCAGTTCAAGGGTGCTTTCCAGAGCAGCACGCATCCGGCTTTCCAGCTCAGTGAGAGATTCTCCCTGAGGAATACGTCCTTCTTCTGCGCCGTTGAGCAGGCTCTGACGCCAGCCCTCTTCTTCAGCGTTCAGGGTATGGATCTGACGTTTTTCCAGAATCCCCATATTCAGCTCACGCAGACGTGGATCTGCAATCACATCACAGCCGCAGGCATCTGCTATCAGTTGCGCAGTCTGTTGTGTGCGACCCAGATCACTGGCGATAATATGCGTGATCCCTTCATTTTTCAGACGCGCGGCAACCTGACCGGCCTGATCAATACCACTTTGCGTTAACGGGCTGTCGGAATGCCCCTGGATACGGCGCTGAACATTCCATTCGGTTTCACCGTGACGGACAAGAAATACCTGTGTCATAACTATCAATCTCTGCTCTTGCTGTGTGGAAGTCTGATTACCCCGATACCATACCGTAAAAGTATTCACAGGATCACGCTTTATCCCGCAAACAGATCGTCCCGGCGGTGCCGCCCGCCATGCGGGGGGTAAAAAATACTGCGGAAAGCCGCCAATATTCGCTATACTGCGCCAAACAAAATAACGTGGGTAGTTTAATTATCATGTTTCATATTATCGCAGCGACGACTAACCCGGCTAAAATTCAGGCAATTCGTGCCGCTTTTGAAGTGGTTTTAGGGAACGGAAATTTTGATATTGAAGATGTGAATGTGGACAGCAGTGTGCCACAGCAACCCATCGGGAATACCGAAACCCGTACCGGAGCCCGTCAGCGTGTAAATGCTGCCCGCCAGGTAAGACCGGAAGCAGATTTCTGGGTCGGCGTTGAAGCCGGTATTGACGGCGATATGACCTTTGCCTGGATTGTCATTGAACACCAGCAATTGCGGGGCGAATCCCGTTCAGCCAGCCTGATGCTGCCGGAGAAAATTCTGGCGGGGATCCGCGAAGGCCGTGAACTGGGCGATGAAATGGCGGATCTGACCGGCGTGGAAGATATTAAACAAAAAGGCGGCGCGATTGGTTTCTTCACCGGCGGCGCACTTACCCGCACCAGCGTGTATGAGCAGGCAACCATCCTGGCTCTCGTCCCTATCCAGCACGAAATCTACAAATCACTGAATACCAAAGAAGAAAGATAAAAAAACCGGACCGGCGACAACCGGCCCGGCGACTTTTTCACACCTTTGACTTTTTTCACACCTTTATAACAGTTGTGCAAGCTACTCTTCCTGTGCCAGCCCTTGTCCCCGATACGGGACACCGGCCCAATACGCGATTTCACCTTCACGCTGACTTATCTCAAAATTGCTGTTTGCATCGTTCAAGATCCCGACGCACTACCGGCGGGAGAATAAAAGATGATTGCTCACCCTTTTTTTGTCATCAGTTCCTGTTCCAGCCAGGCTTTAACTGTTTCCGGTGCATATTTCAGGCTGTTGGAGCCGCGGGTGATAGTGGCAATCCCCACACCTAATTCATTTTTCAGCTCGCGCTGGCTCATTTTACCGCGCAGCAGTTCTTCCACAATACGGACGCGGGTGCCGAGAGCGGTGCGTTCATCTGGCGTAAAAAGAAGCTGAAAAATATGGGATTCAATATCCTGCGAATATGCGTTACCCAATAACCGGACAAAGCGCTGCCAGTCACTGTTCTCGTCGGACGCGCTGTCCTGAAGGTGAACCGCTGTCATGTGTTACCCCATATTGACCGGGAGTACAAAATATACTCATTAACTAGTACAGACAGGATAACACATGCCCGGTACAACTGTCTCCTGCTGTACCGGGCAGAAAAACGATCAATAACGCATTGATTTTTCAGAAGGTGTAAGAACATCCGCAGGTGTCTGACCTTTCAGGAAGTTTTGATAAAAAATATCAAATGCCAGCACATTTTTCACATAACCCCGGGTTTCTGCAAACGGGATAGTCTCCACAAATGCCACCGCATCCAGTCGTCCGCCACTGTTACTCAGCCAGCGGTTAACTCTGGACGGACCCGCGTTATAGGCGGCACTCGCCAGGATCCGGTTCTGACCAAACTGGCTGTAGACACTGTCCAGATATGCTGTACCAATCTCGATATTTTTACGCGGGTTTACCAACTGGCTGGTATTGCTGTAATCGGTAATTCCGCTCTGTTTTACTGTATGGCTTGCTGTTGCCGGCATCAGTTGCATCAGACCCGTCGCGCCGACCGGTGAACGCGCCTGCGGGTTCCAGGCACTTTCCTGACGCGCTATTGCCATCGCGTAACTTTTGGTGATGCTTTTATTCTGAGTGAATTCATCAAACTCACTCAGCCACGCCAGCGGAAAACGTTCTTCCAGATGATCCCACAGCTTGCCGTTAATTGTTGCCAGAACACTCAGATCCGCCCAGCCCTGTTCGAGCGCATAACGCGCCAGCTGAGCTTTACGCGCAGGTGGCTGGCTATCCACCAGATTCAGCCATTCAGTACGCGCCTGCCCTTCCAGCTGCCAGTACAGCAACTCACTGACGCGCCGCACTTCCGCCTGGTTGTTGATGGTGTAGTCTGGTTTATCTGCGGCATTAATCAGCATGACATAAGGTTTGCCCAGATGCTGAGCCGCCACCATCGGATAGAAACCGCGCCCTTGTGTGATTTTCTCCAGGATGGCATCTGCGGCTGCTTTATTTCCGCCTTTTTCCAGCAGAATAGCACGCCAGTATTGCCACTCTTCTTTTTGCTGAGCCTCCGCCGGTAACCGGGTCAGCCAGCGGTCTAAATCACGATCATCGGCATTTCCCAGTGCCAGACGCACCCGGCGCTCACGCAATGTGACAGAATCCGTCTCCTGAATAACATCATCACGCCACGCCGCCTGTTCTGTTGTTGCATCGCCCATGTATTGCCACGCGATCGCATCTTTCAGTTGCTGACGCTCACTGTCATTCATTTTCTGGGCGCGTGCCACACCGCTCAGATTCATACGGGCTGCATCAGGTGATTTGCGGGCATAGGCCGAAAAAGCAGAGATAGTTGCCTGGCGCGTAAAATCAGTCGGGTTGATTTGTGCAAACGTCACAACAGACGCAGGATTTTTTTGCAGATCAATCAATCCGTTACTGATAGTCTGATATTTCGGTGGTAATCGTTTTGCCAGATAACTGACCATGGACGTATTGCCGGACTTCAGTGCCAGGCTGATACGCTCAAGCACCCGTTCCGGTGTCAGCCCGCCGGTCTGCTCCCAGACATCAAATAATTTGTCGCAGTTTGCCGGCAGAGAGTTACCGGACAGCCAGACAGATTTTGCTCCGTCCAGCGCAACCTGCCGGTTACCGGTCTGCCAGTTCGCATAATAATAATCACACTTCGCGCCGACCGGCTTCGGCACCGTGGTGCTGAAACTGACCAGCCCCTGCCAGTCATTACGTTTCGCCAGCTCGCTGATAAATTTATTTTTCAGGCTTGCCGCAGAGGGCAGATTAGGATGAGTCGCTGTAAATGCATTGACCTGATTGCTGGTCAGCAGGCTCATATCCTGTGTCAGTTCGCGGTATTCCAGATACGGATAAAGCGGATACTCTTTCAGCATCGGCATCAGGCGTTCAACCTCTGCCATATCATTGGTATCCCAGGCGGTCTTGACAGCCTGATAGCGTATGCGCTGTTCACCCAGCGAGTCCGCGAATGCCGGTACTGAAAACATCAGCACACCAAGGGCTGCCACGCCCGGCCATACACTTTTCCTCGTCATCTTCCCGTCTCCTTAATTACCGGTTACCTGCTCAGGCATTCTCTCAGCCGTTTGACCATAAAAAATACAGTAAGTGCAGGGAATGTATTAAATAAATAATACCTTGCTGCCGAATAATATTACACAGGTGCGTAATTTTAGTTATCAGAAACAGAAAACAAACACGAAATGATAAAAAAACCGAAACCAGGAGTTGTATGTTCATTTACCCGACGGTTACAGAATATACTTCTGATTATTCTTATTATGCATTCTCGTTATGATAAAAAATGGTATATTATCTCTATGGCAGCGTGATCATCTGGCACAGAGACTGTTTTTGATATATAGTAGGAATAATTCCTAACGTCACATATGTTAAATAATTTCGGATATGGGTAATCGACCGGGTCATTGCGCCGGTAACCGGTGTCCAAAATACTACCTATAAAACTATATAAATCGTGAACATACTTAGACGACTCCGGTCGTCTTTTTTTTTTACGGTAAACGCGGGATCGTCACAGCGTGACCTGAATAACACTGACTGACGATGAGAAGTACACCGAACCATGCTAAAATCCCGCCTCAGAAATCATAATGCCCCACAGATGCCCTATATATCATAAACTATTAAATAATTTACTTATTTTTCAAAAAGGTATACACATTGGCTCAATACGTCTATTCGATGCACCGCGTCGGCAAAATCGTGCCACCGAAGCGTCATATACTGAAAAATATTTCACTGAGTTTCTTCCCCGGTGCAAAAATTGGTGTTCTCGGCCTGAACGGTGCCGGTAAATCAACTCTGCTGCGCATCATGGCCGGTGTCGATACCGACATTGAGGGCGAAGCCCGCCCGCAGCCGGGACTGAAAATCGGTTACCTGCCGCAGGAACCGAAACTGAATCTTGAACATACTGTCCGTGAAGCAGTTGAAGAAGCGGTCGGAGAAGTAAAACATGCGCTGACCCGTCTGGATGAAGTGTACGCCCTGTATGCAGATCCTGATGCGGATTTCGACAAGCTTGCCAAAGAGCAGGGTGAGCTGGAAGCCATTATTCAGTCACATGATGGTCATAACCTGGATAACCAGCTGGAACGTGCGGCAGATGCCCTGCGTTTAGCGCCATGGGACTCCAAAATTGCCAATCTGTCCGGGGGTGAACGCCGCCGTGTGGCAATCTGCCGTCTGCTGCTGGAAAAACCGGACATGCTGCTGCTGGATGAACCGACTAACCACCTGGATGCTGAATCTGTTGGTTGGCTGGAGCGCTTCCTGCATGACTATGAAGGTACTGTCGTGGCGATTACCCATGACCGTTACTTCCTGGATAATGTCGCAGGCTGGATCCTGGAACTGGACCGCGGTGAAGGTATTCCGTGGGAAGGTAACTACTCCAGTTGGCTGGAGCAGAAAGATGCGCGCCTGGCACAGGAAGCTTCATCTGAGGCTGCCCGCCGTAAATCTATCGAGAAAGAGCTGGAGTGGATCCGTCAAAATCCGAAAGGCCGTCAGTCCAAAGGTAAGGCGCGTCTGGCCCGCTTTGATGAACTGAACAGTGTCGAATACCAGAAACGCAACGAGACTAACGAACTCTTTATTCCGCCTGGTCCGCGTCTGGGTGACAAAGTGCTGGAAGTGGAAAATCTGAGTAAATCTTACGATGACCGCACCCTGATCGATAACCTGAGTTTCTCTCTGCCGAAAGGTGCGATTGTCGGGATTATCGGACCAAACGGCGCGGGTAAATCGACGCTGTTCCGCATGATAAGCGGTCAGGAACAACCGGATTCCGGCACTATCTCACTGGGTGATACTGTGACTATCGCGTCTGTCGATCAGTTCCGTGATTCCATGGATGATAAGAAAACCGTCTGGGAAGAAGTATCCGGCGGGCAGGATATCATGCGTGTCGGCACAACGGAGATCCCGAGCCGTGCCTACGTCGGACGCTTTAACTTCAAGGGTGTTGACCAGGGCAAACGCGTGGGTGAGTTATCCGGCGGTGAACGTGGTCGTCTGCATCTGGCGAAGCTGTTGCAGGTCGGCGGAAACATGTTGCTGCTCGATGAACCAACCAATGACCTGGATATCGAAACCCTGCGGGCGCTGGAAAATGCCCTGCTGGAGTTCCCGGGCTGCGCCATGGTTATTTCCCATGACCGTTGGTTCCTTGACCGTATCGCCACTCACATCATCGATTATCAGGATGAAGGAAAAGTGGAATTCTTTGAAGGTAACTTCAGCGAATACGAAGACTACAAAAAACGGACACTCGGCGAAGCCGCACTTCAGCCACACCGGATGAAGTACAAGCGTATGACCAAGTAACGGGATGTTCTCAGAAAAGCCGTACCATGAAAATGGCGCGGCTTTTTTATGTATGGATAAAAAACAGAAACTGCGGAAGAAACTGCATATCTGATGCGGTCACCTGATAATGCACAGTGCTTAATAAATTGAGATTACGGCGTGCCGGTATCACTATTGAAAATGCCGCGCAGTAAAAATTGCGCGGCATCGGGGTTGGATAATTTAAAGATGTTTACTACTTTGTAACGGGTATTACGTTAAACCTGATATTCATGGTGCAAAAAAAGCTGATTCACTAACTACTTAACACTTACGTTTACCGCTTTCTACAACATTCAGCGCGTGATAATTCAACTGCGTCGCGCAATCAGTAAAGGGATCCTTTACTCTTCATCTTTCCTCCCTTTGTGACCCTGAATTCTGTCGGACGATGTGTTTTGTCCTTATGATTTCAGTATAGACGGGGAAAAAAAATCCTGCACGAAAATCAGATAAAAAAAATCAACATTGGTGTAAAACTGTTATCTGCATCAACTATTCGTCCGGTCACCATCCGGACTTCCGGGGTATCCAGCATAAGCAGGCGCTGTACCAGCTCCACACACTCCAGAAAACGGGTGTCATAATCAGAAGAAGTCACATGGACAAATTTGATACCGTTATCTCTGAGCATCCCGATAAGCAGTGTCTGAAACGCCATGCGGTCATTATCACTGCCCAGACTGCGTAAGCCATCTGCAACCCACGGCGTGTTATTTTCCAGCAGAATAACCAGATCAAAACGGTACTCGGCAATCAGCGCCTGAACAAACGGATGATCTTTGCCTTCATAGCGCCGGCAAAATGCCTGAGTAGTCACAAAATCCGTATCCACAAATGCGACTTTATTTGCATATTTAACTGCAAAATCAATATATTGTGCCTGACCCAATGCAATTTTGTCATAATCTGAATATTGCAGCGCCATTTCATCCCCGCCCAGATGGGAGAAAACATAATCACGCCCGTATTCCCATGCACTGGTGGTGTTAAACATATTTGCCAGCTTGTTGACAAGGGTGGATTTTCCGCTGGATTCCCCGCCGAGCACTGCAACCGTGCGCACAAAGAAAGGTTTAACCTCTGTCGGGATGTAATCCCAGTAGCGGAAAGGCGCCTGGCGGATCTGGCGTCCGCTGATATTCATAAAGCTGCGTTCCGGATCGATCAGTACCGTTTCAATACCAAACGATTCGCGGTAGCGCGGAACATCGGCTTTTTCACCTGAATAAATAAAATCAGGGGCAATCCCTTTCTCCTGCATAAACTGACACACCCCCTGACTCCAGTGCTCCCAGCCATGAGGATACGGGTCATAAGCATGTTCATCAAAGGAGTGGATGCGGATATTTTTCTGATATTTAAACGTCTGCAACAACCAGCGCAGGCGATCACTGACTGTCGGTTGCTGTGACATGGAACTGTTGATAAACAAGGCTTTATCGCGTGGTTCATCATGACAGAGGATCACATGCAGCTCATCCACCTGACTGCATGCCCGCTGGATAAGATAGATATGTCCGGTGTGCAGCGGGTAAAATTTACCAAACACCACGCCGACACGTTTTTTTTGCAGCGGATAATCCAGCCCCAGCGCACTGTGCAGGTCGGCCATTTTCTGTCCGCCCGGGCTTTTGATTTTGTTATTGATCAGTTGGCTGAGATAGCCTTTGGTCACACCGCACTGATCTGCCAGTTGTTGCAGTGTCAGACCCGCCTGTTTAATGGCGTGCTTCAGATAGGAAAAATCAGTCATTCACGCCTCTCTATTCCAGCTCATCCAGAACGGATAATGCATCTGCCAGTTTTTTCACGCCGAAGACCTGCATGCCCGCAGGCGGGTTTTTCGGGCAGTTGGCGCCCGGCACAATCGCCCGTTTAAACCCGTGTTTGGCGGCTTCAGCAATACGTTCCTGTCCGCTCGGCACCGGTCGGATTTCCCCTGCCAGCCCGACTTCCCCGAAAATGACCACATCCCGCGGGATAGGACGATTGCGAAAACTTGACACCAGCGAGAGCAGCAATGCCAGATCCGCACTGGTTTCTGTTACTTTCACCCCACCGACCACATTGACGAAGACATCCTGATCAGACATCTGCAACCCGCCGTGGCGGTGTAATACCGCCAGCAGGATAGCCAGCCGGTTTTGCTCCAGACCCACAGCCACGCGGCGCGGGTTTGACATCATCGAGTGATCCACCAGCGCCTGAATTTCCACCAGCAGCGGACGTGTTCCTTCCCAGACCACCATCACCGAGCTGCCGGAAGTAATTTCATCGCCCCGGCTCAGGAAAATGGCGGAGGGATTACTCACCTCACGCAGCCCCTGTTCAGTCATCGCAAAAACACCCAGCTCATTCACCGCACCAAAGCGGTTTTTGTGGCTGCGCAATGTGCGAAAACGTGAATCTGACTCACCGTCGAGCATCACCGAGCAGTCAATACAGTGCTCCAGCACTTTAGGTCCCGCCAGTGAACCGTCTTTGGTCACATGACCCACCATGATAATCGCCACACCCCGGGTTTTGGCAAAGCGCGTCAGGTAAGCGGCGGTTTCACGCACCTGCGCCACACTGCCGGGTGACGACTGGATATCTGCCATGTGCATCACCTGAATGGAGTCGATCACCATCAGCTTAGGCTGTTCCTGGTCTGCAATCAGGCAAATTTGTTCAATCGCTGTTTCTGACAGCATATTGAGATTGTCCATCGGCAGCGCGAGACGATGCGCGCGCATGGCGACCTGCTGTAAGGACTCTTCCCCGGTGATATACAGGGTTTTCATTTGTGAGGCGAGCTGGCACATGGTCTGTAACAGCAGGGTACTTTTTCCGGCACCGGGGTTCCCGCCGATCAGAATCGCACTGCCGGGCACCACACCACCGCCCAGTACGCGGTCAAATTCTTTGAAGCCGGTTGAGAAACGCGGCAACTCTTCCAGGCTGATGTCAGACAGCTTCTGAACTTTACTGATCCCGCCCTGCCCCGCATAACCACTGAGGCGCTCTGCCCGCGCCGCAGAAGACGACGACGCGGCCGCCAGCCGGATTTCTGTGATAGTATTCCACGCCTGACACGCGGTGCACTGCCCCTGCCAGCGGGGATAATCTGCCCCGCATTCATTACAGACAAAGGCGCGTTTTGCTGGTTTTGCCACTCGTGACCCCGTAATAACTGATTAATTAACGTTCTTCGTGTTTCAGCCCGCCGCTCAGGGTACACATCACCCCCATTAAATCGGCGTGACGAATAGCCACTTTTGCCCGCGCATAGACTTTCGGTTTGGCGTGAAATGCAATACCAAGACCTGCTTTTTTAAGCATTTTCAAATCATTAGCACCATCGCCAATCGCCACTGTCTGCTCAACCGGAATATTAAGAAACGCCGCCAGTTTGAGCAGCGCCTGAGCTTTGTATTTTGCATCTACTACAGGACCTTTCACTTTACCGGTCAGTTTGCCGTCTTTAACCTCCAGCTGATTGGCATACACCGCAATCAGGCGCAGAGAGTCTTTCAGGTGATTGGCATAAAAGGTGAATCCGCCGGAGGCAATAGCCACATGCCAGTCCATTGCCTGGAGTTTTCGCACCAGACTGGTCAGCCCGGGCATCAGCGGCAGATTATCCAGAACCTGCTGTAAGATGTTGGCATCCGCGCCGGCAAGCAGGCCGACACGCGCTTTCAGGCTTTCGCTGAAATCCAGCTCACCCAGCATGGCTCTTTCTGTAACACCGGCGACTTCATCACCGACTCCCGCAAGACGGGCGATTTCATCAATACATTCAATCTGAATTGCCGTGGAGTCCATGTCCATCATCAGTAAGCCCGGTGAGCGCAGTTTCGGGATATTGCCTAATGGTACGACATCCATCTGAAATTCATCCGCCACACGCTTAATGCGCCCGCTCAGACTGCCCGCTATCCGCACCACCTGATAATCATCAATCCGCCATGATGACACCACCACGATAGCCGCGCCCAGACGATGCTGGAAATCGCTAATCCGCGCTTTATCCAGCCCGCGGCCGTATAACAGCCAGCCGCTGTCACCCGCCCGGTAGTCCAGCGGCATCACTTCGTCGCCGCTCAGAGAGAGCGGGAGACCCGGCCACTTATGGATTTCATTCGGCAAATAACAGTAGGTCAGACTCGTCGACATCAACAGATACTCCTATAATCTCTGATAATATTCATGATGGTAGCGGACAAAAATGTGGGTTTCCGGCTATCCTGACAGCATCGCTTCTGGCAATATGATGACGACAACAGAAAAACGGATAAAAAATGGCCAAAACGAAGTTAACATTCCGGCTGCATAAGACAGCCATTATTCTGATTTGTCTCGCCCTGATGGTCTGCCTGTTACAGGGCGTTTCCTATTTCAGCCGCGTGCATCAGCAATCGTCTATGGAACAGTTTAATGAACTGGCCTATTCGCTGGCACAACAAGTGGCATTTAACCTTTCCGATGCTATAGACGATAACGGGAAAGTCCTCAATAAGAAACAGATCACGGCAAATTTAGCGCAACTGACGACAAACAGCCGTATTCTGGATGCCACAGTGTATCAGGATGACGGGGTTCAGATAGCCACAACCGGCGAAAATATTACGGTACGCGACCGGCTGGCGCTGGACGGACAGAAAGCAGGCAGCTATTTCAATCATCAGATTGTCGCCACCATTCCCGGGAAAAACGGGCCGAAAGGCTTTTTGCGCCTGACTATCGACACCCACCGCCTGGCGACAGAATCCACGCAGGTGGATAATACCACCAACCTGCTGCGCGTGATGTTACTGCTGGCGCTGGCGATTGGTTTTGTGCTGGCCAATAACCTGTTGCAACTGACACCAAGCCGCTGGCAGCAGTCACTCTATCTCCTGACCGCCAATCTGAAAAATGATGAAGAGACACCGGAGAAGAAACCGGAAGATAAGAAAGATAACGGGCAGAAATGATTTATCTGACTCCATTCATTTTTTTAATTAGTCCCTGTCTGTTTATATGACAGGGATAATAAAATTAGTACAGGGTACTAATTTACCTGGCGTTAGTTTATACTCTGTCACTACACTCCCCATACTGATATGAGGAGTGGCGCAATGAATTACCTGGTATTTATCGAAACGACAATATTCAGCAGTATTCGTCAGGAACTAATGACTGATGATGAATTCCGGGAACTGCAAAGCTATCTTTTGGAAAGCTACAAACAGGGAAATACGATTAGCCAGACCGGCGGATGTAAAAAAAATTCGCTGGTATCAGAAGGGAACCGGCAAGCGGGGTGGCTTGAGGATTATTTATTATCCGCGCCCTGCATATGAAAGGCTGTATCTTCTGCTTATCTACCCTAAAAGTATAAAAGATGATTTGGATAGTCATGAAAAGGCCATACTCAGATCGTTTTCTCAAAAACTGGATTAAGTTTATATAACTAACTTCCCACACTTCCGGCAGGAGAGATTCATTATGGATAAGAAACTTTTCAATGATTTGATCAGTAGCATGGAGGAAATGGTAGCTATTGAAGCAGGCCATATTATTCCTGCACCAGAGAATATACATAAACATCCGGTTCCGGATGTTAAAGCTATCCGGCAACATGCAGGATTAAAACAATCAGAGTTTGCTGACGCGATCGGTTCAAGTATTGATCTTGTCCGTAGCTGGGAGCAACAGCGCCGTATTCCGTCAGGGATTGCACTAAAGATGCTGTGTCTTATTGAGAAACAGCCGGCGCTCCTCTGTACGTTAAAAGCAATGACAATCAGCTGACAATAAGTAAAATCAGCAAAGAGATTACTTATGGTCATTTGCCCGCCCCCCGCTACCGCTGCTGTAACATCTGCCAGGTGAGCAGGCCGAGGTAAGTCATCAGCAGGGAGCTTGCCACATGCAGCACAATCTCTGCCATGCCGTGATGAATGCGCCCGGCCTGGAACGCCTGGACGATTTCCAGCGAGAAGGTGGAGAATGTAGACAGCGCGCCGCAAAACCCGGTGACAATAAACAGCCGCCATTCGGCGGGCAGAGTCGGGTGTGAGGCGAAAAAGGCCACCGCCAGCCCGATAATGTAACCGGCGATAATGTTCGCAAGATACGTCCCCAGCGGCATCATCGCCAGAACCGGGTTAAATTTATTACTCAGCACCCAGCGCCCCAGGCCGCCGAGTACCGATCCTGCGGAAATACTGAGGATCACATTCAACATAAAAAACCTTATTTAAGTATCTGCTTTGAAATATCAATCTGTACCAGACCACACACTTCATCAAGCAGCTTGATCACTTCCACACTCATCCCGACCATCATAGCGTCTGATGTGTTACTTTCCGGCTGTGCATTAATTTTCTGATGCAGCTCATGTGTGGTCGCCCGCAGCGCCTGAAGGTGTGCAAGTTTATCATTATCTTTCCCCTGCACAAAAATATCCGCGAGGATCTTCATTATTGCACTGTTGCTTTTCTGTAGCTGCACAATGTACGGATTTTCTGTATTCAGTGCATGGCTGAAATAATTTTTGCTGAATGTATCTGTCAGCAGTTCGAGGATCGCCACCAGCCGCCTGATCCGCCCGTGAATGGCAGAAAATGTCGCCGCCGGAACATGGGTTTCCTTTGCTGATGGAGCAATATAAGTGTTACAGGCAAGCAATCCGGACAATGTGTCTTTAAGCTGATTATCCCACTTATCCGGGTCTGTTACGGTCAGTTTCATAATGTGCTCATCATAAAGCCGTGCCGTATCATGCAGAATTTTACTGATATTCATGCGCCAGAAAACAAAGCCTTTCAGCGGCAGGATAGCCGAGAAAAGCAGCGCCAGGACAGAGCCGCCGACCGTCTGTGCCGAGCGGATAAGTGCAGAGTCCATATCTCCGACCGGGGCGGTGGCAACAATACTGATGGTCATGCCGATAAGCATCCCGACATACATATTTTTACCCAGCGCTATCAACCCGCAGATAAACATCGCGACTGTCGCCAGCGCCAGCATCAGCGGGAAAGAGTGGGTTTCTGTATACAGCAGCAACATCCCGGCAAGTGATCCGATAATCGTCCCGAGGGTGCGCTGCATCGAGCGGATCAGCACATTTCCCCAGTACGGCATCGGCATCAGGATAGAAATGAGCGTCATGATGATGTAATCGAGTTTATCGCTGTGCATTTCCCGGAACACCAGAAACGTCAGTGTAAAGGCCAGCGCGATACGCATGCCGTGCAGTTGCTTAAACCGGGTATAGAAGAATGACTGAGCCCGGGAAATCCCGTGGCTCAGGTTAATATTTTTATGTTTCACCGGCAGGTCTGCTTACGGCGTTTTGGCTAATAAAATATCAGCCATCACATTGTTATCAATATTTTCACCGCACAGCATTTTCATCAGCACTTCACTGCCGAGTTGTGACAGGGAAAATGACATGTCCGCATGCAGCAGGCGCATTTTTCCGCGGTTCTCTTCCTGATTCACAATGGTCACTGTTTTCACCCCTTCCCCGGCAAGCTGTTTCACTGCCAGCAGAGTGAATGTGTTGTCCGCATCACTGTCACTGACCGCCATAACACAGCGCGCATCTTTCACATTGGCGCTGCCCAGTGTAGCGGCATCCGCGCCGTCACCGATCACGGCAATCGTGCCGTCCGGGAAATTGGCTTTCTGATCAGCCGTACAGATAACAACCGCTTCCAGGCCGCGTTTTTTCAGTCCTTTATAAAGATTGACCGCCAGCGGGTTCGCGCCGATGACAACATAGTGCTCTTTCATGTGTAACAACCTCTTTTTGACAATCTCACGCGTGCCGCGCAGAACAACACCCACAATGTAGACAATGGATGTGGTAAAGATAGTGATCCCGAAAACAACCACCGTCAGGGTAAACATCCGCGCTTCAGTGCTTATCGGGATAATGTCCCCGAACCCGACCGTTGTCATACAGACCAGGGCAAAATAGAACGCCGAGGAGATATCCGTCACATGCGGCTGGAACTCGTTACCGAGATACAGTGTGCCGAACACAGAATAGACCACCAGCAGGATAATGCTGCTTATCGCGACAACCCCGGCGCTGGTCAGACTGTGAAGCGGGAATTTCCGCCACAGGCAGCCGTTGGCAATCAAAAGTGCCAGAGAGAAATAGCCCTGTCCGGAATACTCACGCGCCAGTCCCAGATCCATCAGCGCCATGATCAGCAGAATAAACAGAGAGAACAGCCACGCGATACGCGCCCCGGTCAGCATCAGCAGTGACAGCAGCACCAGCAGTAACCCCATCATAAAGCGGGGAATATCCAGCAGCTTCATAAACCCGAGGGATTGCAGCCACGCGGTGAAGCCACCATCCTTCCAGGCGATATCACCGGTGTAGGAAAACAGAACCGGCGACAGGATCATTACTCCGTCAGCCAGCAGCAGTAATGATAGGATCACTCTCAGATTCAGTAATCCGCGTACCCCTGCCATCAATTTATTAATCAGCATATCTCTCCCCTATTACTGACGGTGTTCCGGCATAATATCCTGATTAGGCACAAGAAACAGCCAGGATGCCAGGACAAACGGCATCGTCAGTGTCGGGATCCCGAACGGTGTTAATACCACGTCCAGCGCTCCCTGCACAAAGACCGTAAAAATCACACCAACGATGGTATAGACCAGCACTTTGAAACTGGGTTTATTAAAGGTCGATCCCAGTGCGATCGCCGTTAATACGGCACTGAAAGAGTAAAGCCCGGTGTGAACACTGCCGAAATCTGCTTTCAGGAAGGAAGCAACGCCAAAGGCCAGTAACGATCCCAGTACAGCAAATACCGCCGCCCACAGAGAGCTTACCGCGAGCCCGATAACAAACAGTACGCCGACAGTAATACTGCTCAGCAGAAATACTTCCGATACGCCACGGAAGATGTCCGGGAGAAGATCAGAGTACGGAATACCATCAACGGGAGCCACATATTGCGCAGGCAGTGCAGGTTCCGGCAGGCTGACGCCTTTGATGCCGAAGAAACTGTAACTTGCCAGCAGGATAGTCCAGGTCACCAGCACAAAGGGCGCGGTGAGTGCCGCGACTTTCCAGTTTTTCAGGAAATCCGTCAGGGAGATAGTCGCGATCACCGCGACAATGCTGCCGAGGACGATGGATGCCCACATAAACGGGGTATTTTCCAGAAAAGTCGGCAGTGCCACCCCGACCAGACAGCCGTTGTAGCCATACAGCCCGGCGCTCAGTGATCCGGTATCCAGTTTGCTGATATATGCCGTCAGCGTCGATACCACTGTCCCCAGCAGACAGCCCCAGGCGACCGCCGGAAGACCTTCACTGTAAGCGCCGGTAAAAATGGCCGCAAAAAAGAATAATCCGGTCAGCGGGTTATTCTGAAACATCACCTGCGCGCAACCACGCAACGTGATATCAATAAAATGGATGACAGGATTGGAGCCTGCCAGTTTATTCCAGCCGTTCAGGCTGATTGTTGAATCTGCCATCGTTTTGCTCCCGAAAGTGAACCATACAAAGGGATTGATTATGACCGGCACAATCAATCCCCTGAGTAACCGCCGCTATCATCACATGGCGCATCAGCGCCACAGGAACGGCTTTTGCAATGTTATCCCGAGGATCTCTTCCCGGGCTATCTGCCAGAAGTAACGAACCGCTTCTTTGGTTTTCGGGCTGTCCACGCCCAGCACTTTAAACACCAGTCCGCATTCATTGGGTAATTGTGTTGCCCCGAACGCGACCTCTTCATCTGTGTTATAACGCGCTTCCAGACGCTCAAGGATCCGGGCATGATGCTCTTTCGGGGTCAGTAAAATCACATTACCGAACACGTCAAACCCGCCCATCACACCCACGACATTCAGCGGCTCTTTTTTAGGCTCCAGAACATATTTCTCAACGAATAACTCTTTTCCGGCGGGATCTTGCGCGCGGATCTTTGAGGAGAAAATATCAAACCCGAACTGCTCATCAGGATGGTGATATTTCCGCCCGGACATCAGGATCTCGGAATAGAGAAGGGTTGCCGTCGGATCAATCGTAATGTGCGTGTCTGTAATAAAACGCGCCGTACGGTGCGGAATAATCGGATCCGGCAGAAACTCCAGATAGCCGCCCGCTTCCACCACCACATTCTGATATTGGGTGGCGTAGTTCGCTTCCATCATGTGGATTTTGGTCGCAGATTGCGTAGTGACATGCGCACACGCGCCCTCTTCCACAATCAGATCCAGCGCCTGCCGGTCGCCCTGTAACAGGCAACCGGAGGTTGAAATCATGGTTACGCACGGCATTTGCGGCATCAGTTCGTCCCAGTACAGCGCCCGCTGAACCAGAGACGGCACCCGGCGTTCCATTTCCGCCAGTTCGCTGCGGTATTCCCGTTTGGCAAACCGCAGTTTCAGATAACCGCTCTTTCCGATCGCACCACTTTGCATTTGCTTCGGCTCATCCTGGTAAGGCGCCATTTCCGGCGCCTTTTCCCCTAAGAGATGAGCCCGCAGACGTGTTGGCGTCCCGGTAATCTCAGCCCTCAGTTGTGTCATGCTTTTGCTCCTGCCACCTGATGTGTAAACAGGAATTTATCCATGATCATATCCACCAGCTCAACAATGCCCTCACCGGTTTTGCAGTTGGTCAGAATATAAGGACGGTTACCACGCACCACTTTAGTGTCGCTTTCCATCACATCCAGGCTTGCGCCGACATACGGCGCGAGGTCGATTTTATTGATGACGAGGATATCTGCCTGCACCAGTCCCGGACCATTTTTGCGCGGAATTTTCTCGCCTTCCGCCACGTCGATAACATAGATGTAGAAATCTGCCAGTGCCGGGCTGAAGGTCAGTGTCAGGTTGTCACCGCCGCTCTCAATCATGATGACGTCACTGTCCGGGAAGCGCTCTTCCATATCTTCCACAGCGGCAATGTTCATGCTCGGATCTTCGCGCACCGCAGTGTGTGGGCAGGCACCGGTTTCCACACCAAGGATTTTTTTCTTCGTCGAGGATCCCTTTCAGTGTGCGTTTTACCTGTTTTGCATCTTCCGTGGTCACGATGTCGTTGGTAATGATTAAGGGTTTGATCCCGCGTTCAATGAGGATCGGGGTGATCACTTCAATAATGGCTGTTTTACCTGATCCTACCGGGCCACCGATTCCGATCCGTGTCATTTTTTTCATGAATAACTCCCTAAAAAATAAGTCAGCCGCCTGTCAGTTCATAAACAGGCGGACAAAAGATTTGGTATGAACCGCTGCAAGGACATCAATGACCGGCACATACGAGGACATCTGTTCAATGTCTCCGCAGGCCGCGATATCACAGAACGCCTCAATGTCGTTGTTCAGTTCGAATAAAATGTGCTGTGTTTCAAAGTGCGTGATCCGCATCAGGCGCATTGCCGCGCTGAGGATAGTCATCGCAATTCCGTACTGGTGCATCACCACCACTTCACGCTCACCAATTCCCTGTACAGCCATTACCATTGCCTGAGTCACAGGCAACGTTCCGGGCGTGGCGCCGCTTTTAATCTGTGCCAGCCACCAGGAAATGGTCGGATTATCAAAAATATGGATAGATATTTCTGCCAGTTTTTTACCCATCCGCGTTGCCATCAGGCGGGCTTCTTCATTCAGTTTGCGGTTATTTACCGCCCGGTCCACCTGCATAACGGCCTCATTATCTTCTGCCATTACTGCGCGGTGTGCCGCGACAACGGCAATGCCGTCACCGTTTGCTGCTTGTTTCAGTGCTGTGCGGACAAAGCCTTTCAGCGTTTCTGCATTGTGCACAACGCCTGTATGGATCGCCGATTCCACCCCGTTTGAGAAGGTAAAGGCACCGACAGGAAGTGCAGAATCACCGAATTGCATGATCCGGATAAGATCAGACGCTTTCATCTTACTTACCCTCCGTCTGATTGATCAGTGCTTATGGTCATGATCGTGCTCATGCCCGTGACCATGATCGTTATTATGATCATGGCTATGATCGTGACTGTTTCCGTCACCGTGGTCATGGCTGTGCGAATGTCCGTGATCGTGACGCGGATGATGTGCCACATGCACATGGGTATCCGTTTCTTCCGCGCCGCCGAACAGCAGACGGGATTCTGAATTTGTCAGGATCGGCAGAATGGTTTCGCCTTTTACAAATGCAAATGTGTCATTGCCGAAGTTATGAGTGCGCATGACCGACTCCATCACTTTTTCACTGACGGTCAGCGGAACATAGACTTTGTTTTCTTTAATCACGGCTTTCCAGTGCTGGTTGCCGAGCGCATGTCCCAGTTCGAAACTGATACGGATTTGCTCTGACGGCGTACTGCCCTGCAGACGCTGAAGATCAATAACCATCACATCGCGCAGGTCAATCTGAACCACCACCATGGTATTTGTTGCATCATCGGTATAGATAACGTCGCCGTCAGACAGCAGGACATTGCGATCTAATGCGATCCCGAGATCCAGCCCGTTTTGGGTATGTTTACGACAACGACTTTTCTGGGCTTCCCGCTGATCAAGGATCAGCATATCCACCGTCATATCATTTGCTTTTTCAGCCCACGCCGTCTCTTTTCTGACGTTACCGAGAATGTGCTCAATGAGGATCATGGAATTACCTTTTTATTATGCCCGGCAGGCAGATATCTGCCCGCCGGGGTGTCAATCAGCCCGGACGTTATTAACCCGGACGTTGTTAACCAAAGAAATAACGCTGGTTCATCGCTGCCACCGAAATCGGCTGACAGGTTGCATGCTCCCCGTTCACTTTCACGGCGAAGGTTTCCGGATCCACTTCAATATCCGGCATTTCACCGTTACGGACCAGGTCACGTTTAGTGGTTGTCCGGCATCCCTGAACCGCCATAACCTGACGCTCCAGACCCGCTTTCTCTTTCACACCATCATCCAGCGCCGCCTGAGATACAAAGGTCACACAGGTATCCTGTAATGTTTTACCCATCGCACCAAACATCGGACGATAGAAGACCGGCTGTGGTGTCGGCAGAGACGCATTCGGATCACCCATTGCCGCCCAGTTGATCATGCCGCCTTTGATAACCAGTTTTGGTTTGGCGCCAAAGAAACGCGGATCCCACAGCACCAGATCCGCCATTTTGCCCACTTCAATTGATCCGAGCACATGACTGATCCCCTGCGCGATCGCCGGGTTGATAGTAATTTTTGCCACATAGCGCAGTACGCGGAAGTTATCATTCCCCGCTGCATCTTCCGGCAGTTTGCCGCGCGATGCTTTCATCGCATTTGCCGTCTGGACAATACGCAGCCAGTTTTCGCCAACGCGCCCCATCGCCTGAGAGTCACTGGAGAACATGGAGATTGCCCCCATATCGTGCAGGACGTTTTCTGCAGCGATAGTTTCCGGGCGCACACGGCTTTCGGCAAAAGAGACATCCGCAGGCACGTTCGGGTTCAGGTTATGACAGACCATAATCATGTCGAACAATTCTGCCTGGCTGTTGACCCCGTACGGCAGTGTCGGGTTCGTTGAGCTCGGCAGCACGTTCGGCTGGCTGACCACTTTGATGATGTCAGGTGCGTGACCGCCGCCTGCGCCTTCAGTGTGGTAAGTGTGGATAGTACGGCCTTCAAAGGCTTCAATGGTATCTTCCACATAGCCGCCTTCGTTCAGGCTGTCAGTGTGGACGGAGACCTGGATATCATAGTCATCAGCTACACGCAGGGCATGGCGCAGCGAGTTGGATGTCGCACCCCAGTCTTCGTGAACTTTCAGACCGGCAACACCGGCAATAATCTGCTCAACCAGCGGATCACGGGCAAAAGAGTTACCTTTACCAAGCATCCCGACGTTGACCGGCAGACCTTCCAGTGAACGCAGCATGGCGCGGATATTCCACGGCCCGGCGGTAACGGTTGTCCCGTTGGTGCCGTCTGTCGGCCCGATACCACCGCCGAAGAAGGTGGTGACGCCGTTGGACAGTGCTGCATACGCCTGCTGTGGTGAAATCAGGTGGATGTGCGTATCAATACCCGCCGCCGTCAGGATCAAATGCTCACCGGAGATGGCATCTGTCGATACACCGGCAACCATGCCCGGGGTAATACCGTCCTGGAGATTCGGGTTTCCGCTCTTGCCGATACCGACGATTTTGCCGTCTTTCACACCAACGTCTGCTTTGATAACACCTAATTTGGCATCAACAATTGTCACGTTAGTGATAACCAGATCGAGTACACCATTGTCACTGGTCAGGGTGTTGTTTGCGCCCATCCCGTCACGCAGGGATTTTCCCCCGCCATAGACAGATTCTTCGCCGTAGCCGCGTAAGTCTTTTTCAATTTCGATATAGAGATCGGTATCACCCAGGCGGATTTTATCCCCTGTGGTCGGTCCGAACAGACCGCAATATTCTTGTCTGGAGATCTGTGGCATAACATGTTCCTTTTCTATTCAGGATGCCTTCGCATCACAGCCGGGAAATCATAAGTACGGAGAATTACTTTTTCTCTTGCGCTTTATGGCTGAAACCCCGGGCAACCGCATTGTTCAGTGCAATCACTTTTGCCGGACGTTCGCTGCTGTTCACATTTGTTCCGGTCCAACCGTCCACCAGGTTGTTAAACCCGTAAACCGTCTGTTTGCCGCCGTAAGGAATCAGTGATACTTCGGTTTCATCGCCCGGTTCAAAACGGATAGCCGTCGTTGATGAAATATTCAGGCGCTTGCCGTAAGCCGCTTCGCGATCAAATTCCAGAGCATGGTTGACTTCAAAAAAGTGAAAATGTGAGCCTATCTGGATAGGACGATCACCGGTATTGCGAACCTTAATTTTTGTTTCCGGTTTGCCGGTATTAAATTCAATCGGGGTATCCGCAAAAATGACACCGCCTAATGGCGTCGGTTGTTTTGTATTGCTCATAATCAGAAACCTCACCTTTCTTATGCGTTTACTTGATTGGGTTATGAACAGTGACCAGGCGGCTGCCGTCTGTAAAAATGGCCTCAACCTGAACATTCGGGATCAAATCATCAACGCCTTCCATTACATCGGCTCTGGTCAGAACCGTGGCAGCTTCCTTCATCACATCTTCCACTGTTTTGCCATCCCGGGCGCCTTCCAGAGCTGTTACCGTAATAATCGCGACAGCTTCCGGGTAATTAAGTTTTACGCCCCGGTCCCGGCGTCGCTGTGCGACATCGGCCAGGGTATAAATCATTAGTTTTTCAACTTCTCTCGGGGTTAATTGCATAGTGCCTCCACAATGGATTGAAAACAGGATCTTGAAACCAGCATTTAAAAACACGGGAGCGGAATGATTGATTTCTCCGTATCACCGTAGTTTCCGTTTTTTGTTTCAGTGAATATCCGCCTGAAATAAAGACACCTTACCTTTCAGGCGTAACACATCACTGACCGCCGGGCATGCGCGTACGCACAACCGGAAATACAGATAGTGAAATATGTAACTAATTAATTAATAATAAAAATAAATCATTCACCGCTGTTCTCCTTATAAGAAAACGAGGTTTTGATTCCTTTTCAGATTATACGGCGCTTCCGTGACCGCATATAAGAGAATAAATATTTGTTACTGTATTTAAATGTAAAATTTTACGTTACGCTGATTTTCAGCGAATAAAATAGCAATACTCATATCCGGATAAAATAAAACATATTATTGCATCCGGATCGCCGGTCATTATTATTGGTGCCACTGCCGGTTCTGTTTTGCACCATTGAGAAAACGGTGCTCCGGTAATGCATCCCATAAGGATTGCAGCCAGGGACTGCCTTCTCCGCTGAGCAATGCCTGTGAGGTCAGCGTTTCCTGTAAAACCCCGTGACGCAGAACCGCTATTCTGTCGGCAAAACGCGCCGCCATTGCCAGGTCATGCGTGACCCACAACACTCCACGCCCGTCCCCGCACAATACTTTCAGGTGCGCGAGCAATTGCCCTGCGTGTTCATCATCCAACCAGGACGTTATTTCATCCGCTAAAATATACTGTGCGCCGGTCAGTGTTGCGCCACAGGTCAGCACCCGCTTTGCCATTCCGCCGGACAGCCGGTTCGGAAATGCATCCGTCAGCTCCGGACGCAGGTTATAACGTTGCAGCTGACGCGCCACATCATGCATTTTTACGTGCATTCCGCTTAGTGTTGCCGCGCGTTCAAGCTGCGGACCAACCCGCACCAGCGGGTTCAGCGCACTGACCCCCTGCGGCACATAACACAGGGTATTTCCGCGGTGGCGCTGTTTTGTCGCTTCTGTCAGCGTTTCCCCTGCCAGAGAAATGGCACCACGGCAGCGCATATTATCCGGCAGCAATCCCAGCGCACTTTGCAGTAACAGGCTTTTACCTTCACCGCTGCTGCCAATCAGTGCCACCAGCTCTCCCGGATGAATAGTCAGGGAGATATCTTTCAGCAGCGGCTGCCAGCGTTTTTTTCTCAGCCAGTTAAACTGTGCGACATCAATAGCAAGCTGGTCAAATTTCAGCATTATGCGATCCTCAGCCAGAGCTGTTGTAACGCTTTTGCAAACTGGTCAAACAGTAAGACCAACCCGACCAGCACAAATCCCGGGAAGAACGCCAGCCACCAGGAACCGGTACTGAGATAACGCAGCGCATCTGATAACAAAATGCCCAGTGATGCCTCATGCGGCGCCAGACCAAAGCCCAGAAAACTGAGCGCTGCACTGTGCAGTACAGAGTGCGGGAACATCAGTAATGTGCCGACAATCCACTGCGGTAATAACATTGGCAGATAATGATGACGCCAGCAATACAGGCGCGAATTTCCCATGCGCTGTGCCAGCATCACATAATCTGTTTCCCGTACCCGTAAAATCTCCGAGCGCAGGATCAGGGTCAGTTTCGGCCAGTGTGTCAGGGCTATCGCCCAGATAACCCCTGCTTTTCCGCCGCCCAGCGTGAAACAGATTAAAATCAGTAACAACAGGTGCGGCAGTGCCAGCAGGGCATCAATCACACCACGGACCAGATAATCCGTTCCCTTGTTCACCGTGGACAGCCCCGCCATGATCAGCGCCACCATTCCGCTGGTCATGGCGGAAATCAGCCCTATTTGCAGGCTGGTCGCCATCCCCTGAAAGGTGCGATCCCACAGGTCGCGCCCCAGGCTGTCTGTGCCAAACCAGTGAGCGGCAGACGGCGCCTGACGCCGCGCCAGGAAATCCATATCAATATCAAGATGCGTTATCCAGATGGCGTACACGCCCAGCAGGACAAGCATCAGTAATGTGCCGATCAGTCTTAGCAGTGCACGGTTCGGGTTATAGGTCATGATTCGCGGATAACCCCCCGGTTAATACGGCGCAGCAGAATATCGGCTGTGCTGTTGCCCATAAAAATCAGGATAGCGCAAAACATCACAATGCCCATCAGTAACGGGATATCACCCCGCAACCCCGCATCTATTGTCGCCTGCCCGAGTCCCGGATAGGCAAACACCTTTTCCGCCAGCAGGGAGCCGCTCAGTAATTCCCCGACAGACGCAAACTGTAAACAGAGCGCCGGTGTAATCGCGTGGCGCAGCACATGAAATTTAATCATCGGCCAGCCTTTATCCCCCTGCGCTTTTGCGTAGTGGATAAATTCAGTGCTCATCACTTCCGCCACTTTTGCCCGCGTATGCAGAGCGATATTTCCGACACCGAGCAACCCCAGCGCCAGTACCGGCAGGATCAGATGGTGAACCTTCTGTCCGAATGTTGCACTGTCAGCATCTTCGCCCATCGGCCAGGCGCAGCAGACCGGTGCCCATTGCAGCGAAACTGCAAACAGGGACAGTAACAGCAGCCCTATCCAGAATGTCGGGATCGACGCCAACAGATAGGATAGTGCTGAAATAATTTTATCCGGCCAGCGATTCAGATATCGCCCTGCCACCAGCCCCATCAGCAGCCCGGCAATACCGGAGAAAAACCAGGCACTGATAAGCAGCGCCAGTGACGGACCCAGCCTTGCTGAAATCACCTCAGACACCGGCGCGTTATACAGCATCGAATACCCGAGATCGCCTCTGATCATCTGTGAAAACCAGATCCAAAAACGCTGCCACAGCGGTTGATCCAGCCCCCAGCGGGCGGCGATCACCGGGTATTGCTCCGGTGGTACGTGCAATAAATCGTTTCCGATATAGGCTCTGATCGGATCTATCGGTGAATAGCTGAGGAGGATAAACACCCCCGCAGCTGTCACCGTCAGCAGACAAACAAACCGCACAAAAAGAAATAGTGCACTGCGCATTATTTACAGGTCCAGGCCCAGTCATCCACGCTGTTTAACAGTGACCACGAGCCGTGTATTTCCGGCGCGCCTGTACCCAGTTCCACACAATTATTCACAACATAGGTATGCTGAACATTGAGCAACCATGCCCAGGCGGCGTCACCTTTAATCCCGGTACCGGTTTTACCGTTCCAGTCCACCTGCTGCCAGACAGGGATCGCATGTTCCTGATCGGCGGCACTCATGGCTTTTTCCAGGATGGCATCCACCTGCGGATTTTTATAGTAGCCCGGGTTGTAGAACTCCACACCGGCGGCCTTGCTGCTGTAATGATGGACTAATTCCATCGGATCCAGGCTGCCCCAGCCGAACAGTGTCGGGTTCGAATGCATATGGCGTTCAACCGTTTCCCAACTGCCGGATTGTAAATCCAGTTCGATTCCGACAGGTTTCAGGAATGCACGCAGCGCCTGCGCCAGATCACGGCGGGTGGTGTCTCCGCTGGTGTACCACAGAGTCAGCTTCGCGACTTTTCCGTCCTTTTCACGCAGACCGTCTTTGTTCAGTTTCCAGCCGGCATCTTCCAGAATCTGTTTTGCTTTTTCCGCATCACCATCTTTAAATGCAGCGTCCGGATTATTCCACGGCAACCCGTGAACCCCGGTAAAGGCAGGAACGGCATAGCCCTCCATCACCTGTTCCGCCAGCAATTTGCGGTCAATCGCATAGTTAATTGCTTTACGGACAGCCACATCAGAGGTGATATCGTTTCCGATTGGATTGCCCTGCGCATCTTTTTCACCCGCTTTCGGGATAGGGAACACAATACCCCGGTTCTCCACACTGGCGCGTTCAACCAGCTTCATGCCCTTAACATCCCCGGCGGTCGCTGCTATCACCGGCGGAATACGGACAACTTCAAGCTGGCGGCTTTGTGCTGCGGCAAAGGCGGCATCTTCATCCAGGAAAACAAAAATCAGTTTATTAAAGTCATTTTTCGGTCCGGCATAGTATGGGTTGGCTTCAACAATCAGTTGCTGACCCGGCTGGAAGCTGACCAGACGGTACGGACCCGCACCTATTGGTTTCTGAGCATATTGTTTTGCATCGTATTTATCGGCGGAAACAATACCAAGAGAGCCTAAGACATTAATAAACGTACTTTGCGGGGCGGAAAGAGTAATTTTGACGGTTTGCGGGTTAATTTCTTCGGCTTTGGCGAAGTTCCCCATATCGATTTTGCCACCGCTTGCTGCCGCATTATTATAGGTAAAGACCACGTCTTTCGCGGCAAGCGGAGAGCCATCCGAGAATTTCAGGTCTTTTTTCAGCGTCAGCGTCCACTCTTTTCCGTCATCACTGTGGGTATAGTTGTCCAGCATATAGCTGTGCCAGGAAAGATCGGCCTTTTGTTTCAGTAACGGGCTGTGCAGTAATAAATAACTGCCGTGGCTCCAGCCGAGCATCGGGTCAAACCCTTCGGTCGGCTCTGCGCCGATAGCCAGCCGTAATGTATGACCGGTGTTTTCTGTCGCAGCCAGTGCAGAAGCACTGATTGCTGTGCCCAGCAGCAGAGAAACGAGTGTTCGTGCAAAAATCGACTTCTTGATCATTTTTTATCCTTACCTAACTAAAATTAATAATTTTTAATTAATCCGGAATTAAGCGAAATTACCCATATGGAAATTAATCTGTCAGAGAACAGAGTGTATACCTCTGAAGCTCAGTCTGAAAATGATGCATATTAATGAATCATCGCAAAAATTAAATTTCTTATATATTAAATTCTTTTATTCAACATGTCCGCCGAATAATAACAATGTTACATATTTTCCGGATAGTTTCGCCCTGAAACAACGGGTAACACCTTACACAAATACAGACTAAAAATCGCTGATTTCCCACTGAGTTAAATCAACATAATGACCGGTTGGCGCAGATATCCCATGAACATAAACTGACGCTTTCCCGCAGTGTAACACACTCTTTTTTATATTCACCTTTGGATTATTTACCACCTTATATATAAATTAATTTAATTATTAAAGGGTATTTAGCTCCGGTTAGTTCTGCCGCCATTGCACTTTATTCAGATGCATACAGGCTTTACCGGTACAGTTACGATATGAGTAACTAAAACTCATTTAGATTAATTAAGAAAACCCATAGAAAAACCGAAAGATTGATGAAGAAAAGACGATGTAAGAAGAGAAAAAACAGGGGAAAAATGAAAAATACAGACAATTCCTAATTATAATTACGCTATTTCGGGAATTGTCTGCTGGTTACAGGTAAAAACCAATCGGGGTAACGATCTCAATATGTCCGTCGCGGATGCGTTCGTGTGGCGGTAACGGGAACGGTGCTGCCCGCTGAACAGTGGCAAGGGCTTCTTTGTCCAGCAGTGTTGTACCGGAAGAATTAACCAGCTCAGCCGAGAGAACATTGCCCTGCATATTCAGGGTAACTTTCACATGAGAAACCCCGGTGGATTTATAGCGCAACAGTGCCCGCGGGTAGCGTTTGTATTTCGCCAGATGTGTATGAACCGCACTTTCCCAACCGGCGCTTCCGCTGACGGCTTGTGGTGCATAGCTGGTAAAATCAGCACGGCTGGCGGAACTGTCTCCCTGACGCGGTGCTGATGTGCTCTCCGCCATCACAGGTGAAGGACTTTGTGTTTCCGGTGTTTTCACGACAGTAAGCGGCTTTTTCTCTGCTTTTTTCTTAGGTTTTTCTGCTTTTCGTGTCCAGGTTCCCCGGTCAGACTGCACCAGTTTATCTGTCAGCGCCTCGCGCTCCGGCTCAGTAACCGGCTGTGGTGCCGGTTGTGACATTACCTGTTTTATACCTTCCACTTTTTCCGGCGGTGCGCTTTCCAGCTGATATATCCCCGCCGTCAGTTCAAACGCCGGGGGCAGCATTCCTTTCTGCTCATCAGAAGAGAATGTCAGCCAGCCCAGAAACAGCACCGGCAAAAGCGCATGAACCCCCAGACTCGCAACCATACCACCTATCGGATATCGCCTGTTTTGATAACAGGATGCAGCCACATTCAACATCACTCAGCTCACTTTTTTTAATCGTTATTTACGTATTTCAATTTATAAAATTACAGGCATAATGATAATGCAAATGATATTCCTTTTTATTATTAATAATAATTCTAATAACAACAATAAGATTTTTGGATTTTTCCAAGCCGTGCGTAATGATCCCTTCATTTACAATGACGTTGATATACACCAGAGAAATGACAACTGAAAAATCGGTAAGCAGGCTGATCGCCGGCGCCTATCACTCAACCTACCATCAGCTTGTCCGCTTCTTCCACAAGCGGCTGGGCAATAGTCAGGATGCACGGGATCTGTCGCAGGATGTATTCGCCCGCTGGCTTAAAGGCGGCGGAAACACCTCTGTGCAGGAAACCCGGGCATTCTTGTTTAAAATCGCCAACAATGTACTGGTCGATCACTGGCGTCACAGCCAGCGCAAAGGCCGCGATCAGGTCAGTGAATGGGATGATTCACATACGGTTGATATTGCACAGGATAATGCAGATCCGCAGGTACAGCTCGAACATCAGCAGCGCCTGACGCGGCTATATCAGGTGTTAAACGAATTACCGCCCCGCCAGCGTGAAGCGTTTGTGCTTTACCGCTTTGACGGACTTTCACAAAGTGATATTGCGGAACAAATGGATATCTCAGTCAGTATGGTGGAAAAACATATCGCCCGCGCCCTGCTGCAATGCAAGCGTGCCATGAACGCCGGAGAACAGAAGGACGGATAATGGCAGATACCGCGCAGGAGCAGGACGAACGGGATGATGCCGCCGCGCTGTGGTTCACGCGCTGGCACAGTCAGAGCATGAACGCGCATCAGCAAAATGAGCTGCGCTCATGGCTGGCGGCATCCCCGGAAAATCAGCAGGCGTTTGATGAAATGGCGCAGATGTGGAGTGATATGTCCTCTCTGCCGCGCCCGTCCGTTCCCGCACCAAAGCCTGCCCGCACCTTTTCCGTTTTGCGCCCGCTGCGTCACACCCTTGCCGGTTTTTTTATCCTGATCATGCTGTTTCTGCCTTACAGCCAGTTACCTGCGCTGCTGATGGATAACCTGACACTCGCCACCACATCAGACAGTAAATCCATGATATTACCGGATGGCAGCCGGATCTTTCTCAACCGTGACAGTGAGGCCGATATTGCTTATGAGCAGACACACCGGCGCATCACACTTGTCCGTGGCAATGCTTTTTTTCAGGTAAAACCCAATCCGTGGCGGCCATTCATTATTCAGGCGGACGGGCGGGAGATAACCGTTGTCGGCACCGAATTTGATGTCCGCAAACAGGGCACTGAAATCACCGTATCCGTTGCCCGCGGCATTGTTGCTCTGCGCGATGCCGCAGAAGACACCCCGGTTTATCTGAAAGCCGGTGATGAAGCGGTCAGTGCGGCTGCCGGGCGTAAACCGGTCATTAGCCATATTCCGCCGGAGCAGTCCGGAGAATGGCGTAACGGGCAAATCAGCCTGACAGACACCCCTCTTCGCGACGTGGTTTCCCGCCTCGCGCCTTATCACAACCGCACCATTTCACTTGCTGCGAATGCCGCAGACCTGCGCGTCTCCGGGCGGGTCAATATTGACGATGCCGAATCCTTTTTTACTGCCCTGCCGCAGGTTCTGCCTGTTAGTGTGGCAGAACAGCCAAATGGCACCCTGTTGATTATTAAGAAAAATAAAAATAAATGAAAAAAAGAACGATTCGCAGGTGAGGATAGTTATCATTTCCGCGTCTTCTGTCATAGGGGATACCTATGGCATATTCGGAAATAATAACAATGACAATAAAATCTTCACCATACACCGCAAAAGCGCTGCGCTCAGCCATTGTGCTGGCACTCGGGCTGGCGGTGACACCATTGGCAGTGGCCGATATCACGCTGGATCTGCCGGAGCAGCCGCTCACCAGCTCACTGAACAGCATCGCAAAACAGGGGCAGATCCAATTACTCTATGATGCCGGTCAGTTAAACGCCTTGCGCGCACCGGCACTGCACGGCAGCTATTCACCACAAACGGCAATCCAGACTCTGCTCGCAGGCTCCGGTCTGACCATGGTGCAAACCGGAAACAGTTTTGTTATCCGCCCGCTGACCACCGGCGGGGATACCATTCTTATTCCGGAAACCCGCGTACAGGGTGAAATTGCGTATCATCCGGCAACCGATGTGATGTCGGCTCCGCAATATATTACATCAGAAGAAATCCGCCAGCGCAGCACCGGCGACGGCAACGTGACGGAACTGCTGCGCACAAACCCTGCGGTACAGTTTGCCGGAAACGACAGCTCCTCACTGAACCAGGGTGAGATCAAACCGGCGCGTATTTCTATTCATGGCGCATCCAGTTTCCAGAATGCCTATAAGCTCGACGGCATCAGTTTTAACAACGATTTTGACCCGGCAAAAAATACCCTCGGTGAAACCTCCACCCGCGTGGATACCGGTGACCAGGGACTGTATATCGACAGCCGCCTGATCGACAGCGTGACGGTTTATGACAACAATATCCCGGTGGAATTCGGCGGATTTACCGGCGGCAGCGTGGATGTAACCAGCCGCCGCTGGAACGGGGAAAACAGCGGACATGTGTATTACCGCACCACCCGCTCCTCCTGGAACACCCTGTTTGAAGACTCCTCGCAGCCGATTGATTCATCCAAGAATGACATCAGTAACCCGGCACGTTTCCAGAATGAATATAACAAGCAGGATTTCGGTGGCTGGTTTGAAGTGGGTGTAACTGAAAACAGCGGTCTGACCGTTTCAGCGTCCCGCCGTACTTCCGACATTCCGGCCAATACCTCAGTGCTGATGGCGGTAATGGAAGGCGAAGAAACCATTGGTTATGAATTCGATAAACGCAAACGCAACCAGAAGCGCACATCCGATAACCTGTTTGTAAAATATGCGATGGACATTTCCCCGGTGACAACCGCGGATATCTCCATGAATTATTCCGATTATAAATCCCGTCTGTTTGCCTCAAACATCGCCAACTCCGGTTATGACAATAACCACAAAGGGTTAGGATTCACCAGCGTCCTGAAACACCAGACCAGCCTGGCGGATCTGGAATTCACCTTAGGCTATCAAAAACTGAAAGATGACCGGATAAATGATGAAGATAATTTTTATGAGTTAAAAGACAAAATTAAAGATAAGGATACGATTTACAACACGAAAATAGGCGGACTGGGCGACCTGCGGACAGAGCAGGACAATATCACCACCAAAGCTGTTGCCCGTTTCCTGCAATCAGAAGGTTGGGGAATGACACACCGCCCGACAGTGGGAATGGAAACCACCTATACCAAAGGCCGCTACATCCGTGATAAAGCGCATTATCACACCAGTGAAGACAGAGTCAGTTACGCGGAGATGGGAAT
This sequence comes from Morganella psychrotolerans, assembly GCF_001676155.1. Taxonomy (GTDB): domain Bacteria; phylum Pseudomonadota; class Gammaproteobacteria; order Enterobacterales; family Enterobacteriaceae; genus Morganella; species Morganella psychrotolerans. Next base: position 134,709 of record NZ_LZEW01000032.1, read on the forward strand.
TGATGATCCGGTGATGAATATTCACCGTTTCCTGCCGGGCACCGCATCTGTCAGTTATAACAACTATTCCCTGTTTGCCGATGACAATATTGAGATCGGCCGCCTGACACTGCGTCCGGGTGTTCGTGTTGATCGTGATGATTTTGTGCAAAGCACCAATATTGCCCCGCGTTTAGCCGCAACCTATGACCTTTTCGGTAATAAAAATACGCTGCTGATTGCCGGTGCCAACCGCTATTACGGTCGCTCTATGCTGACGTATGCACTTTACGGCGCACAGAATGCCGGGCTGGAAAAATGCTATATGTGCGGCTTTATGGACATGCCGCCGTCATGGGAAACCACAAATGATTACGAAGGTCTGGATTCACTGAAAACCCCGTATAACGACGAGATTTCACTCGGTCTTCAGCAGGAAATTCTCAGCACCACCTGGCGTCTGACCTATGTTCACCGCGAAGGCTATGACGAAGTGCGCAGCCGGACAAAATACACTGACTTAACCGGTCCGGACAAATACAGCGACAAAGGAAAGATCCGCACCTTTGATAACGCCGGACGCAGCAAGCACGACTCAGTCACACTTGCCGTCAGCAACAGTCAGCCGTGGGAATGGGCGCAGGCATCTCATGTTTTCTCTTCTTCCGTTGTCTGGCAGCAGACCAAAAGCAACTTCCCGTCTGACCAGGGTTACGCGTTCTTTGAACCGGGCTCGGCGATTAACTCCGACAAAGTTATGTACGGCGGCAAGGTCATTGATGTCAGCGACCTGCCGGCAAGTAACTTCAATTCACCGCTGAAACTTAATGTTGAGCTGACCAGCGACTGGGATAACTACGGCGTTTCTTTATATAACCGCCTGCAATGGTGGGGCGCACGCAGCCAGGCAGTCCGTCATGAAAACGAAGTTATCCGTGATCCGGAATACGGCGAATTACGTGTGTATCAGAAAGAAAACTTTGCCTCTAAATTCACCTGGGATACCCGCGTGAACTGGAAACCTGAGTTTGCTTATGGCGCATCGGTATCTGTTGAAATCAACAACGTACTGAATAATAAAAATGTCGCCGATACCTTTATCTACGGCGGAAACAGAGTGATTGCCTACGATCCGGGCCGTCAGTTCTGGTTACAGATGAATTACGATTTTTAATCTGAGCATGTGAGCAATGTCTCTTAACTTTATGAATAATAAATGAAAACAATAAAACATTTTTTCTGGTTGGTAAAACCGTTCTGGGGGCAGCGCGCTGCCCTGTTTTGCTGGTTCTTACTGTTACTCTCCCTCGGGCTGACGCTCTCTTCCGTCTGGTTCAATATCCGCATGAACCAGTGGAACGGGGATTTCTATAATGCACTGCAAAAGCTGGACGGCGCAGCGCTGTATCAGCTAATCAAATTCTTTGTGATCCTGGTCAGCGGGCTGATACTCGTGGTGGTGCTCGGCACTTATTTCCGGCAAAAACTGGCTATCCGCTGGCGGGAAGGCATGACAGAGCAGATCCTCAGCCGCTGGTTGTCGCCACAGAGCCGTCACTATCTGCTGCGTCTTACCGCACAGGAGCCGGATAACCCGGATCAGCGTATCGCTGAAGATGTGCGGTTGCTGGTGGAGTCCACACTCAGCCTGCTGATTACCTTTCTGCACTCGCTGCTGACCCTGGTCTCTTTTGCCGCTATTCTCTGGCAGCTTTCCGGCAGCATTTTGCTGTCTGTTGCCGGTCATGACTGGCGGATAGACGGTTATATGTTCTGGGCCTGTATCGCTTATACCCTGGTGGGGATCGCGCTGACACAGCTTATCGGCGGTCCGCTGCGCAAACTGAATATGGAAAAACAGCAGCGCGAAGCGGATTACCGTGCGGCGCTGATCACCCGTAAACAGCATGGTGATGCCATCGCAGGTCAGCGGGGCGAAAACCAGGATAAACAACAATTGCTGTCACGCTTTGCCCGCATCGCGGCAAACTGGAATCAACTGATCCGCTGTGAGCGGAATCTGTCATTCTATACGGTGGGTTATCAGCAGGTTACCGCACTTGCGCCGATCCTGTTTGCACTGCCGAAATTTCTTGCCGGTGAACTGATGCTGGGCGGGCTGATGCAGCTGCGCCAGGCATTCAGCAGTGTTGCCACATCGCTCGGCTGGTTTATTTTTTCCTATAAAGAGATTGCCGCCTGGCAGGCAACCGTGACCCGTTTGTATCATTTTGTCCGTCTGCTGGACAATGACACAACATCTGATATCACGCAGACAAATCACGCCTCTGTACGGCTGGAAGCTACCACTGATATTCTGCTTCAGGACAATACCCTGCTGTTGCAGGATATCTCTCTGTCACTGCGCGCAGGTGAATTTGCCATTATCAGCGGACGCTCCGGTCTGGGGAAATCCACCCTTTTGCGCACCCTGAGCGGGCACTGGCCATATTACCGGGGTTCAATCCGCCGTGAGCAGGATGTGCTGTGGGTTCCGCAATCGGTTTATCTGCCATCAGGCACTCTGCAATCTCTGCTTGCCTATCCGCTGCCGGCGGCACAATTCACAACAGCGTCTTACCATGATGTGCTGGCTGCCGTCGGGCTGGAAAAACTACAGCCACAGCTCGATGTTGATACGGACTGGCGTCAGCGTCTGTCCGGCGGAGAACAACAGCGCCTGCTGTTTGCCCGCCTGTTACTGAATAAACCCCGGCTGATGCTGCTCGATGAAGTGACTTCCGCTTTAGATGATGACTATGCCATCCGCATGATCCGTCTGCTCAGACAGCGCCTGCCTGACAGCACTATTTTACTGGTCAGCCACCAGCGTTTTCTTCAGCAGGAGGCCGATCAGGTGATCATACTCAGCGCCCCTGCCGCAACCCGCACATCAGGAGTCAGTTATGCGTTATAAATTTATTATGGCAGGTGTGGCACTGACCCTTACCGGCTGTGCTGTGGTTAATAATAGCGGAGCGGATAACCGCCCGCTTGCACAACGCAGCGATTTACAGCATATCCGCCTGGCGAACGGCATGAATGTGTATCTGCTTTCAAGGGCGCAGCCCGGTGTTGAACTGCGCCTGCTGGTAGAAAGCGGATCATTGCAGGAAACAGAAGAACAGCGCGGTCTGGCGCATTTTACCGAGCACATGGCGTTCAAAGGCACCACCCACTTTCCTGACACACAGAGTTTTAAACAGCTTGAAAAACAGGGGCTTAATCTTGGCAGCCATGTGAACGCCGCCACCAGCCTTAATTCCACTGTCTATAAATTGTCATTACCACAGGCAACACCGGCACAGGTTGAAACCGGCTTACAGGTGCTTGCCGACTGGGCGCAGGGCATGACATTCGACCCGGTTGCCTTTGATAAAGAGCGCCCGGTTATTATTGAAGAGTGGCGTCTGCGTCAGGGGATAGGCTTTCGTATTAACAATGCGCTGGAGCAACTTCGCTACGCAGGCAGCCGCTATGCACAGCGTGACCCTATCGGATTGTTGGATATTATCCGTAATGCCCCGGTCAGTACCGCAAAGGACTATTATCAGACCTGGTATCAGCCGCAGCGTATGAGCCTGGTGGTTATCGGGCAATTTAACCATCACGATGTCAGTGAACTGACAAAAACCTATTTTAATCAGCCCGCGCAAACCAATGCCGCACAGGACGACTCCGCGTGGCAGCACTTTGCCCCGCAACCGGATCTGCTGGTAAAACCGGTCTTTGATAAAGAGCAGGGTCAGCGAATTATGCAGTTTGCGCTGCAACGGGATATCCGCGCACCGCTTGATACCCGCCGGGGACAATATGATGATTTACTGGATAACCTCTGGGTCGCTATCCTCAATCAGCGTCTGACTGCACTGGTGGATAACGGGCAATTACCTTCAGCCAGTATTAACCCGCAGGGCGCCATGCTGGATAAAAAACGCCTCCAGCAACTGATGATTATTCATCCGCAGAACAAAGATTACCTCACCGGTATCTCTCTGCTGTGGACTGAAATTCAGCGCCTGGCAACTCAGCCGGTTACACAGGCAGAGCTGGATGATGCAAGACAGAATCTGCTGGCAAAACTCAGTCAGCAGGCCGCCGGGGAGTCCCGCTACGGTAATGATTATCTTGCTGATAATATCACGACCGCTCTGGAGTACCGGATGCCGGTGCAGGACAAGCGCCAGCAACTCACCACTACATGGGAACTGATTAAACCGGTCACACCGGACACACTGAAAAACCATGTCGCAGGGTTCCTGCAGGCATCCTCACCCCGCCTGGCAGTCATCGGTCCGGATAGTGAGAAATCTCAGTTTAACGAAAAAGCATTCACAGAGCGCTGGCAGCAAATCCGTAAATCCGCGCCCGGTCCTTTCACACTGACAGTACGTCAGGTGGCGCTGAATGTTACGCCGACAGCGCCCGGCACTATCGTACAAGAACAATCACTGCCGCTGCCGGCAACCGAATCCTGGCAGTTATCTAACGGGATGCGCATTATTGTGCATCAGGATAAAACCCTGAAAGATAATATTCAGATAAACCTGCGTATTCCGGGTGGTCGCTCACTCGAACCGACAGGTCAGGAGGGGTTAACCGAATGGGCGCTGAAACTGCCGGAAAGCAGCGGTTATGGGGATTTAAGTGCGCGGGAGCTGGCGCTGTTCAGCAAACAACACAGCCTGACACTGCGTCCGTACAGTGAATTACTGAACCACGGTTTCCGTGGCGAAGCCCCGCCGGAAGAGCTGGACACACTGCTGAAACTGCTGCACCTGAAAATAACCCGGCCACAGTTCAGCGGTGAAAAACTGCTGCGCAATCAGCAGGCGACGCTGGAAAGCCTGAACAATACGCCGGTTGAACACCGGTTCCTTGATGCTATCAATCAGGAAAGTCATACCAACGGCGGGCGTCTGGTTATCAATGAAAATGGCGGATGGCGTCACTTCACTGCTGCGCAATTGCAGAATAATAACCATCTTCTGCTCAGCCCGGTACAGGATATGACACTGGTTATCAGTGGCGCTGCTGATAAAAAGCAGATTAAACAGTCTGTCGAAAAATGGATAGCTGCCCTTCCCGCGTCCACGCAGCGCCTGCAATGGCGTGATCCGAAAATCGCACCAAAGATGGAACCACTCAGCCGCACTTACCCGATTGCCAGTTCAGATAAAACCATGGTCAGCATTCAGTATGCCGCACCGGCACAATGGTCACAGAAAGAAACGCTGGTGCTGCAACTGCTCGACAGTGTTATCAGCCGTCAATTACGCGGCGCATTACGTGAACAGGCAGGCGGAATTTATGCCCTGAGTTTTTCATCCATGCTGGCAAAACTCCCGGCACCGTATTACAGCGCCAGGCTGAACTTCACAACCGACCCTCAGCGCGCATCTGAAATGACCACACTGAGCCGTCACGTCCTTAACACCCTTAAATCACAGGGCGTTCCGGAAGACGCGCTGAAAGAGGCCAGAGCAAACTGGTTACTGGAAAAACAGCAGGTTTATCAGAGTGCCGCATTCTGGACTGAATCTCTGGCACAAATTGCCGGTGATGATAATAATTTCATCCGAATAATTCAGGAAGAAGCGTTAATTAAAAATATAACGACAGACGACCTTAATCAGGCATTATCCCGCTACAGCGGAGAGAATGAAAAAGTATTTATGCTGACACCGCCATAATATACAGAGCCTCTTAACAGAGGCTTTTTTATTATTTAATCTAAAATATAAAAGTAACAATGGTTGTATTTACATATGACAGTGATTTGTTATGTGATATATATCTACATTATGACCTAAATTAACGTTCACCCTCATCAAATCTCTCTGCTATTCTCTTCGCGGGTGCCTGATTCTGTCCGGATCAGGTTATATACTCCCTGTTCCGGTCAGAAGAAAGCCCCGGTTACGTTTTTCAACATAAACCGAGGCTGGATCCCTACCTGAACAATAGGGATTTTGCCTCCTTCACTTTTAGGAGTCAAGAGAAATGACCAGACTACCCGTTAAAGATTCAACTGTAATTACAATGACTTTAATTCTTTGTATTACATTTTCACTCAATAACACCGGCTATTTTTCGTTGTCAGTGAGTGACGGTAATATCCTGGTTCAGACACAATCACCTCATAAAGGTAATTAATGCTGAGGGGGGAGAAATCCCCCCGTTTCTCTCTGTTACAGGTAGCAGTAAATTAGGCACCTTATTTTTATTATCTGACTCTGTAAATAAAACAATTAACTTATGGCCCTATTATTATGAAACCTTCATTATTACGTTCTTTCGTTAAAAATATAAAACTGACTAAAACAGATACAACGGTAATCACAGTAACTATTATGATCTGTTTTACTATTCTGTTAGCGTCAAAGCTAAAAAGTAATGAAATACGTTCTTTATTACTGAGTGACGGAAGCTCTGAGATAAAGATACTCTATCTCTGCGCAGACAATTAATAAAAAAAACCTCTGCGGGGGAATAATACCGGCAGAGGTTTTTATTATGATGACGAAAATAAATTACTGTTTATCGCCCAGTAATACTGATTCCAGTGCAATCGTAATCATTTCATTAAATGAAGTCTGACGCTCATCTGAAGGCAGATTATCACCGGTACGGATATGGTCAGAAACAGTGCAGATAGTCAGTGCTTTCGCACCAAACTCAGCGGCAACACCGTAAATACCGGCAGCTTCCATTTCCACGCCTAAAATACCGTATTTTTCCATTACATCAAACATCTGCGGATCCGGCGTATAGAATAAATCAGCAGAGAAAATATTCCCCACACGCGCAGGAATACCCGCCTTTTCTGCTGCATCAACCGCATTGCGCACCAGACCAAAATCGGCGATTGCGGCAAAGTCATTATCTTTAAAACGCAGGCGATTTACCTTGGAATCCGTACTTGCGCCCATGGCAATAACCACATCGCGCAGTTTAACATCAGGGCTGATTGCCCCGCATGAACCAACACGGATAATGGTTTTTACGCCAAATTCAGTAATGAGCTCTTTTGCATAAATAGAGCAGGATGGGATCCCCATTCCGTGACCCATTACTGAAATACGGCGGCCTTTATACGTTCCGGTGAAACCCAGCATGCCACGCACATCATTAACTTGTTTAATGTCGTCTAAAAAGTTTTCTGCGATATATTTCGCCCGCAGCGGATCGCCCGGCATCAGAACAACATCTGCAAAATCACCCAATTCAGCATTAATGTGAGGGGTAGCCATAAGAAATTCCTTTCAGTAAATCGCAAAGGGAAAGGGCAGGCAACCGCTGCCTGCCCGAAAGAGGTGACACATTACAGCATGTTTTTACCATAATCCATCGGGGATAAATTAAAATAAGACGCGACAGTCTGCCCGATATCAGCAAAGGTTTCGCGATATCCCAGAGAACCCGGTTTTACTTTTGGTCCGTAAATCAGAACAGGGATATGCTCACGCGTATGATCCGTTCCCGGCCAGGTCGGATCACAGCCGTGGTCAGCGGTGAAGATCAGAATATCGTCTTCTTTAACCAGCTTCAGCATTTCCGGCAGGCGGCGGTCGAACAGTTCCAGTGCCGCTGCATAACCCGCAACATCACGGCGATGACCATAAGAAGAGTCAAAATCCACAAAGTTGGTGAACACAATCGTGTTGTCACCCGCCAGCTTCATTTCTTCCAGGGATGCATCGAATAATGCATCAATACCGGTCGCTTTGATTTTCTTCGTGATACCGACATGGGCGTAGATATCCGCAATTTTCCCGATAGAAACAACTTCACCCTGCTTTTCTTCCACCAGCTTTTGCAGCATGGTCGCAGCCGGTGGCTCTACCGCATAATCATGGCGGTTACCGGTACGTTCAAATGAACCGGCTTTTTCACCCGTAAACGGACGGGCAATAACACGACCAATATTATAATCACCCGCCGTCAGCTCTTCACGGGCAATTTCACACAGTTCATACAGTTTTTCCAGACCATAGGTGTCTTCATGACAGGCAATCTGGAATACGGAGTCTGCGGAGGTATAGAAAATCGGCTTACCGGTTTTCATATGCTCTTCACCGAGTTTATCGAGGATCACGGTGCCGGATGAATGGCAGTTTCCGAGCCAGCCCGGTAAATTGGCACGCTTAACCAGTTTATCCAGTAATTCCGGCGGGAAGCTGTTTTCTTCATCTTTAAAATAGCCCCAGTCAAACAGAACCGGCACACCGGCAATTTCCCAGTGACCTGACGGCGTATCTTTGCCGGAAGAGAGTTCACCCGCATACGCGTAAGCGCCGATAATGTCTGCATTTTTATCCAGACCTTCCGGGAACGTACCGGTGGATTCCTCCGCCGCTTTACCCAATCCCAGACGGGACAGGTTCGGCAGATGCAACGGACCTTTACGCCCTTTATCAGCATCACCACGGGCGCAAACCTGTGCGATATGACCTAACGTGTCAGCACCGGTATCACCAAAATCAGCAGCATCATGTGCCGCGCCGATACCGAATGAATCCAGTACCATAATAAACGTACGTTTCATAATTTTCTCCTGTGACAGATCACGTCAGAATGCAGGCTCCACGTGAATAACAAAATCGTTCTATCCGCTGATTCTGCGGTAAATCAGCGGGGTGTCCGCGACCGGATGCTCACTGAGTGTAATGGCCTGACGTACGGTCTGAGCCGCTTCATGCCACTCTCTTTCACTGTTTGCATGGATCATTGCCAGTGGTGTCTGACCATCCGCAACGGTATTTATTGCCGCAATGTCGCTTAACCCGACACTGTAATCAATCGGATCACTGGCTTTTCGCCGTCCGCCGCCTAATGATACCACCGCCATTCCCAGTGCGCGGGTATCCATAGCGGTCACAACACCTTCTGTTTCAGCATAGACCGGTTTACTGAGGACTGCCGATGGCAAATAGTGCGAATAACGCTCAATGAAATCAGACGGGCCGCGCTGCGCTGCCACCATCCGGGCAAAGACTTCCGCAGCCTTACCATTATCCAGTACGCGCTGTAATTTTTCTTCCGCGTGTGTGCGATCGTCTGCTAATCCGCCGGAAACCAGCATCTCAGCACACAGCGCCATAGTCACTTCATAAAGACGCGGATTTCGGTATTCGCCGGTCAGGAAACGGACCGCTTCACGCACTTCAACCGCATTTCCCGCACTGGATGCCAGCACCTGGTTCATATCCGTCAGTAGTGCCGTTGTCCGGCAGCCCGCACCATTAGCGACCTGAGCGATCGCCTGTGCCAACTGCTCTGATAATTCGTATGTCGGCATAAATGCACCGGAGCCGACTTTCACATCCATCACCAATGCATCCAGACCTTCAGCTAATTTCTTGCCGAGGATCGAGGCGGTGATAAGCGCAATGGAGTCAACTGTCGCCGTAATATCGCGGGTGGCATAAAAACGTTTATCTGCCGGTGCTAATGAATTTGTCTGACCGATAATAGCAACACCGGTTTCTTTAATGATACGACGAAAGGTTTCATCATCGGGAAAAATATCAAATCCCGGAATCGCTTCCAGTTTATCGAGGGTGCCCCCGGTATGACCCAGTCCGCGACCGGAGATCATCGGAATGAATCCGCCACAGGCAGCAACCATCGGACCTAACATCAGGGAAGTCACATCCCCGACACCGCCTGTGGAGTGTTTATCCACAACCGGACCCGGTAAATCAAGGCTTTTCCAATCCAGAACAGAGCCGGAGTCCCGCATCGCCAGCGTCAGAGAAACACGCTCCTGCGGGTTCATATCATGGAAATAAATGGTCATTGCCAGCGCAGCAATTTGTCCTTCCGAGACGGAATTATCGCGGACCCCGTTGATAAAGAAACGAATTTCTTCATCTGACAGTGGGTGTCCATCCCGTTTTTTACGAATAATTTCCTGAGCCAGAAACACAGTTATCTCCTTAATACCGGATACGTACCGGCGGTTCACCGCCGGACGTTAATCAAAAAAACGGACAGCAAATGCTGTCCGGTAAGAGTGATTAATACTTGCTGTCAGATTTGGCGTCAGCGTAGCCCAGTGCATTGAGCAGGCTGGCTAACAGGCTGGATGCGCCAAAACGGAAATGGCGGGAGTCTGTCCAGCCTTTACCCATAATGCGATCAGCCATTGCCAGATATTGCGCCGCTTCTTCAGCAGTACGCACACCTCCGGCAGGTTTGAAACCAACGGTTTTACCGACACCCATATCGCGGATCACGGTCATCATGATTTCTGCGGTTTCAGGTGTGGCATTAACCGGCACTTTACCTGTGGAGGTTTTAATGAAGTCGGCACCGGCTTTGATTGAGATTTCAGATGCCTGACGAATTAACGCCGGATCTTTAAGCTCGCCACTTTCGATAATCACTTTCAGCAGTACGCCGGGATGTTTTGCACATGCGTCTTTACAAGCTTTCACCAGATCAAAACCGACCTGAGTGTTGCCTGCCATCAGTGCGCGGTACGGGAACACGACATCCACATCATCTGCGCCGTAAGCAATAGCAGCATTGGTTTCAGCCAGAGCAATATCAATATCATCATTGCCGTGCGGAAAGTTAGTCACTGTTGCGATACGGACTTCCGGTGTGCCCTGCTCACGCAGAACTTTACGCGCCAGCGGAATAAAGCGGGGATAAATACAAACAGCCGCAGTCTGTCCTGCCGGGCTTTTCGCCTGATGACACAGTGCGGTTACTTTCGCATCAGTATCGTCGTCATTCAGGGTGGTTAAATCCATTAAGGACAGCGCATGCTGCGCTGCAGCGGTTAAATCGGTCATAAAACTCTCCAACGGTACCGGTCTGTTCCGTTTGCGGACAGACACAATGTCTGAATGATGCAAAATGTGTTGGCGAGCGGGACTTGGTTCCGTGAAGACGTTGCCTCTCTTGCGATAACGGTAACGCTGAGATCCTTCTCACCGCGCTGTAATACAGGTGACGGTTATAAGACGGTCACCGAATCCATTACATGGTATCCATGCCTTATTGGAGCATGTCTTGGCGCTATAATACGTGCCTTTCATCACGTTTACATAACAGCATTTACATCAATACATATAATTATGTGATAAAAATCACACCAATAGGGCGATATACACAAAACAGCCGTGCATATTCGTTGAACAGTATAGCGCAGGTGACGGGTAAACAGGGAGAGACAGAAAGGCAAGTACACTGAATCAGTGTGCGGAAAGTTTGAATGAATAAGGGTATAAAGCACAGGTGAATAAACATCACCTGTGCGGATAAATCAATTACAGCGCGAGGAAGAAACCGGCAATGGTTGCACTCATTAGGTTAGAGAGTGTCCCTGCCATCACGGCTTTCATACCTAAACGGGCCACATCTTTACGGCGCGTCGGCGCCATACCGCCCAGACCACCCAGCAGGATAGCCACGGAAGAAAGGTTTGCGAAACCACACAAGGCAAAGGAGATAATTGCTTTGGTGTGATCTGACAATGGTTGCAGACCTGCGGCGATCACCTGTGCATCCGGCTTCATATATTCACCGAAGTTCATAAAGGCAACGAACTCATTCACCACCACTTTCTGACCGATGAAGGAACCGGCGGTCATTGCTTCGCTCCACGGCACACCGATGAGGAATGCGATTGGCGAGAACAACCAGCCCAGGATTAACTCCAGTGACAGTTGCGGATAGTCAAACCAGCCGCCGACACCACTGAGGATCCCGTTCAGTAACGCAATCAGGGCAATAAAGGCCAGCAACATCGCACCCACGTTCAGGGCTAACTGCATACCGGCAGATGCACCACTTGCCGCTGCATCAATGATATTTGCAGGGCGCTCTTCTTCAGATTCCAGAATAGCTTCCGCTTTGTCGTCGTATCCTTCCGTTTCCGGCACTATCAGCTTGGCAAATAATAATCCGCCGGGAGCTGCCATAAAGGAAGCGGCAATCAGATACTCAAGCGGTACGCCCATCTGTGCGTAACCTGCCAGAACAGAACCGGCGACGGATGCCAGACCACCACACATTACCGCAAACAGTTCAGAGTTGGTCATACCGGCAATATACGGACGAACCACCAGCGGCGCTTCTGTCTGTCCGACAAAGATATTGGCTGTTGCAGACATGGATTCAGTCCGGGAAGTGCCCAGAATTTTCTGTAAGCCGCCACCGAGAACTTTAATAACAAGCTGCATGATACCGAGGTAGTACAACACCGCGATCAGAGAAGAGAAGAAGACAATAACCGGCAGAACACGCAGTGCGAAAACAAACCCGCCACCACCGAACACCTCAAACATTTTAGGTGAAACCAGACCACCGAAAATGAAATCCATCCCTTTCTGCCCGTAGCCGATAACACTGGCAACACCGTCAGACATGCCGAGAAGAATTTTCCGGCCCATCGGAACATAAAGGACTAATGCCCCGATCAGCACCTGAATAATAAATGCACCAACGACAGTACGGAGTTTAATTGCCCGGCGATCACTGGAAAACAGTACTGCGATAAAAATCAGCGCTGCCATCCCGACCAGACTCATGAGGAGTTGCATGGAAGTATCCCTGTTCACGATAGTGTAGATTAATAGCCTGATTTTGCATGCAGTTCAAAAAATAAGGCCGTGTGGCGCTGATTATACCCGGTCACTCCGGCGAACAACCAACATACGTCACAAATAACGACTGAAAAAAGTAACAAAAAATACAAAAATATGATGACAATCACATTATTCAACTGTTTTTATCTGAAAATAGCCCGGAGAGGTAAATAATTGCCGGAAATTTAATCAAAAAAAGGAGGTGAAATAATACCTGCTCACACATATCCGTTATTTTGTGTATTTTGACACATAACAGGTGTAACCGGGCAGAATAAAATACCGGTAAAATTGATTCAGCAGTCCGAAATAGAGAGTTACAAAGAAAAAAGCCTGCGGCTGTTATGATAAATCTGAGCAGCAATCTCATCCGGTGACTCTGTCCGCAGTGAACAAAGTACCTGAAAAGTGCTGACAATCCGTTCCGGGCGGTTTGGTTCACCCTGAAATCCACTGAGCGGCATATCAGGCGCATCCGTTTCCAGCAGTAACGAGGACAACGGAAGCTGTGCGATGGCTTTACGGGTTTTTTGTGCACGTTCGTATGTTATCGTCCCGCCCACACCAATATAATACCCCAGCTTTACAAATGCTTCAGCCTGGGCAAAACTGCCGGAAAAACCATGAACCACGCCCCGCCGGGGTACCGGATGGCGTCTTAAAATGCCGGCAAGTGTGTCATGGGTTTTACGTGAATGGAGTATCACAGGGCGATCTGCGCGCACAGCTAACTGTAATTGCGCAATAAAAAACTCAAGCTGCTTTTCCCACTGCGGTGACGCCATATACCGATCCAGACCTATCTCACCAACAGCAACACATTCTGTGCCAGCCTGCGTTATCAGGGTTTCAAGCTGCTCCAGATGTGCCTGCGTGTGTTCGGCAATATAGAGCGGATGCAGCCCCAGCGCGGCGTGCAGACGGGGAAGCTCGTCCCCGGATGTCCGGCACAGTGTGGTGACCGTTTCAACATTCCAGTGACTGACTGACGGAATAATGATATCTGTCAGTCCGGCCTGTGCCGCATTGGCTTTATGGCGGGGTAAATCATCCGTGAAAAAAGGGAAGTCAAAATGGCAATGTGTATCAATAAATAACATTGCGGCCTCTTAATCCAATAATTCATGCGGCGAATGCAAGATGGCAGCGGAACCGTCCGTTTCCGGCAACAAAACGTCATTATCATTGGATGCAACCGGAACCCGCAGTACTGATGTGTGCGCCGGCTGATGTGATGCCCAGCGCTCCCCGAGGGTCGCGAGGAAATAGCGTCCGCTGCGCCGTCCCAGCCGGTAATCCTGCATCAGTGTACTCACCCGGCTGCCCAGGGCGCTGCTTGCCAGTGGTGAACGCGGATATATTTCAACAATTTCAACGCCATCAGGCGGTGATTCAATAAATTTTTGTGTCCGGTAATAGCTGATCGCATGCTGTTTCATCATCGCCACCATGTGCTTCAGATTACTTTTTTCCAGCCAGCGCTCCATCCGTTTCACCCATTCAGGGGTGTAATAGAGCTGTGACGGCACTGTCCGGATCACCACAATACGGGTCGCACCGCGCCGCCACGCCTCAATAACCGGAACCGCATCACTGATCCCGCCATCATGATAAGTGACACCGTTAATCTCTACGCCCTCGCGGTAAAATCCCGGAATAGCACTGGAGGCTTTGATGATATCCAGCCAGTCGGCCTCAAGAGGACTGAAATAGGTTGCATCCAGATTATCTGCCCGGCTGGCGCACATATAAAATTCCTGCCCCTGCTCAAAACGTTGCAACGCATGAGTGATATCAAGAGGGCTCTCATCGGATGTGGCGGAAATCAGCCAGTCGAGGTCGATCAGATGTCCGCCACGGATAAACCGCAGCGGATTAAAGAATTGCTTATCTGTGGTGTAACGGGTAATAACGTGACGGGCGTAACCTCGCTGTCCGCAAATATAAGCAGAAAGATTCTGTGCCCCGGCAGACGTGCCCAGCAGCAGATCAAACGGATTAAACCCGGCTTTCAGAAATTCGTCCAGCACACCGGCGGTAAAAATACCGCGCTGACCGCCGCCTTCACAAACCAGCGCCAGTTTCCCGGTCGCCAGCAGCGGATCTGGTAACCACGCCAGCGGTGCAATTTTTCCCGGTGTAACCGGAATATAGGTTCCCATAATCGTCGTCAGCTAAAATCAGACAGAGCGTTATTTATACTGGCCGATACTGACTTCAACAGCACGGACACCCGGTACATTTCTTGCAATATCAATAATCTGTACACGTTGTGCGTCTGTCGTCACGAAACCGGAAAGATAAACAGTCCCGTTGATGGTTTTCACTGCAATATCATTACTGTCAATACCGGATGCATTTAATAACTGCCCGCGGATTTTTGCTGTAATAGTGCTGTCATCCACCAGCAGAGAGGCATCTTTAACCGTACTGTCGAGTTTTTGCTCTGCCTTTTTACCAAAGGATTCAACGGACTGAGATGCATTGTTCCATGTCTGTCCGGCTTTTTGGGTCAGAGAGTCATCTGCTGTGGCATAAGTACTGAATAATGCGCCGCTGACCAGCAGGATACTCAGTGATTTCATATTCAGACGCGTTTTCATGTCGCTCTCCTTTTCACAATAATGACTTCACAATAACACGAATAATGAATGTCCGTATTCGATAAAAATGTGATATCCGGAGTACTGAGATATAAAAAAAACGCGCCCGGAGGCGCGTTTATCAGTGTTCGCGGGTTTTATGGAAACTCACATCCGGATAACGTTCCCGGGTGAGATTCAGGTTTACCATAGTCGGGGCAATATAAGAGAGGTTATCACCGCCATCAAGCGCCAGATGCAGCTCATTCTTGCGTTTGAATTCTTCCAGTTTCTTCACATCATTACATTCAACCCAGCGCGCCGTTGAGACATTGACCGCCTCATAAATGGCTTCCACGTTGTACTCGCTTTTGAGGCGCGATACCACGACATCAAACTGAAGCACACCCACCGCACCAACGATAAGATCGTTATTTGTCAGCGGACGGAAGACCTGAACTGCACCCTCTTCAGATAACTGAACCAGCCCTTTCAGAAGCTGTTTCTGTTTCAGCGGATCACGCAGACGGATGCGGCGGAACAGTTCCGGAGCGAAGTTCGGAATACCGGTGAATTTGAGGATTTCACCCTGGGTGAATGTATCCCCGATCTGAATGGTTCCGTGGTTATGCAGCCCGATGATGTCGCCCGGGAAAGCCGTTTCCACATGCGCACGGTCACCGGCCATAAACGTCAGCGCATCTGCGATCACCACGTCTTTCTTCAGACGCACCTGATGCAGTTTCATGCCTTTCTCGTAGATACCGGAAACGATACGCAGGAATGCAACACGGTCGCGGTGCTTCGGATCCATATTCGCCTGGATTTTAAACACAAACCCGGTAAATTTATCTTCCTGTGCAATCACTTCGCGGACATCAGTCTGACGCGGCATTGGCGTCGGCGCCCATGACACCAGACCATCCAGCATGTGATCGACACCAAAGTTACCCAGTGCCGTACCAAAAAAGACCGGCGTCAGTTCACCGGCAAGGAACAGTTCTTCATCAAATTCATTTGATGCACCCTGTACCAGTTCCAGCTCATCGCGCAACTGACCTGCAAAGTCTTCACCGACGGCGGCATCCAGTTCCGGAGAGTTAAGTCCTTTAACGATACGGACGTCCTGGATAGTGTGCCCCAGCCCGCTCTGATACAGATAGGTTTCGTCGCGGTACAGGTGATAAACCCCTTTAAACTGCTTACCGCAGCCAATCGGCCAGGTGATGGGTGAACAGGCTATTTTCAGCTCATTCTCCACTTCATCCAGTAACTCCATCGGGTCACGGATTTCACGGTCAAGCTTGTTCATAAACGTCAGGATCGGCGTATCACGCAGACGCGTAACTTCCATCAGTTTACGGGTGCGGTCTTCGACCCCTTTTGCCGCATCAATCACCATCAGACAGCAGTCTACCGCGGTCAGTGTGCGGTACGTATCTTCGGAGAAGTCTTCGTGTCCCGGGGTGTCCAGCAGGTTTACCAGCGCATCCTGATACGGAAATTGCATCACTGACGTGGTGATGGAAATACCGCGCTGTTTTTCCATTTCCATCCAGTCAGATTTTGCATGCTGATTAGAGCCGCGGCCTTTGACTGTACCGGCTCTCTGGATAGCGTGTCCGAACAGCAGGACTTTTTCGGTAATGGTTGTTTTACCGGCATCGGGGTGCGAAATAATCGCAAAGGTGCGGCGCCTGGACACTTCCTGTAAAATCGTATTATTCGACATCAGATTGTTCTTCTGGGGCTGTGAGGTAAAAACACACTGGTTTTCACCTCTGATTTCTCATTATGGTACTTATTTTCGCCCGGTTTGCCCCCTGAGACAACAAAAGCTTCTGATTGCCGCTTTATACTCTGAATAATTCGGGATACACGCAGGCGACAAGCTCAGCCATCCAGCAAGCAGATACACGCCAGTGCATCACTCATCTGACACGTTTCCATCAGAGCCAGTAAATCCGTATTAATGCCTTTCATATGCATTTTCAATGAAAAATAGGCACTCACCAGTAATTGCACATCCGTTTCCGCTACCGTACATTTTTCTGTTGCCACCAGAGCCGACAGGTTTGTACGCAGATAAAAGTAATCCATTACCAGCAAACTGAAGTGCGACAGTGCATTTTTTTCACCCGCGACTTTTTCGCTGAAATTTGCCACATGAGGAAACTGACTGTGATACAACAGATAAGAAAAAAAGATTGCGCAACGTGTGAGGTTCACTCAGACAGGAGTCCTGCATCAGGGTTTTCCATCCGGTCAGAAGCCGTGCCATATTCGCTTCAGTACGCTCAGCCGTCTGATTTTCATCCAGTTCCAGCTTATTTAGCGTATTAACATAGGTCGAAAGCAAAAGAGTACCGCTGCGGGACAACTGCGGAATAAATTTGCCGTAAACACCCAGAACGGCGACCTGAAAAGTGACAGGGTGCGGCAACGCTCTGCGCTCTGCCATCAAGTCCCCGTTTTCAATAGCCGAGAGTAAAAATTCATACACGCCCTGAATACGATCAAAATTGGCTTCAATCTCATAATCCAGTTTGTCGATAAAGATCAGTAGCTGCATGACCGCATAGAGATTATCTTCAAATTCAGATGACTGCACCTGAACCAGATTCAGGCACCAGAGGTACATCAGATATTGCGGATCTGTCAGCGCGTCATCCTGCGTGGCTTCTTTCAGATACTGATCTTCTTCCGTCAGTTGCATTGCATCGGCAGAAAACAGCAGTTGCCGTACCACTTCCGGGCAGGAGAGGGACAGCCGCTTAAAGGTTGCATTCTGATATTTAACCTCACTGCGCGGATAAACGCGGCAGGTGCGACTCATCGCAGACGGACCCAGTTTGCTGTAAATATTGCACAACCGTTTTTCGGTCAGGAACGGGCATTTTTTTTTCGTCTGTCAGACGGATAAACGCATAATCGTCGCCGTTCTCAGATTTAATCACATGATCTTGTGAAATCTGTTTAATTTCAATACTTTCAGAGCTGTGATATTTTTTATAGGTTTTTTTATCAATAGTGATAAGCCAATCCTGACAGCAATGAGAAAGACACTCAGAACCAACGCACTGAAAGCGTTTGATAAACATCGGTGTAATAATTTTATGAATAAACATGGTGAGGCGCACCCGTGATGAATGTATCTCATCACGGTAACACGCAAAAAAATTGCTGAAAGGGATGAAAAACCGCCGATTTATCTGACTTATTACCGTATTACATCCCGATATCAAGAAAAAGCGCCATAATCAGGGCATCCTCTTTGCCTTGCTTCGCCGGGTAATAATTTTTCCGCACTGATACTTCATTGAAACCCAGAGATTCATACAGTGCAATCGCCGGACTGTTTGACGCTCTGACCTCAAGCCAGAGAGTGACAATGCCTTTTTCTGTCAAATCCTCAATCACTTTCATCAGCAACTGACGACCATAGCCTTTCCCCTGATGCTCAGGTGCTACCGCGATATTAAACAGCGTGGCTTCATCAAGAACCGTCTGGTTAACGGCAAATCCCGCCAGTTCACCATCAGCTTCCAGCCTGAGATTGTGGTAACGTTCGCCCTGATTGCTTTTGAACGTACTTTCACTCCAGGGATAGCTATGTGCCGCCTGTTCAATGCGGAACGCCGCATCGAAATCATCAGGAAGCAGCGGTAATATTTTGATCATATTGATAAATTTGTGTCCATAACCCGCGTTTCGCCTGCACATCCTGATACAGATTTGCAAGAGACGGAGTGTGTAATAAAGGAAACGTATCCGGCAAGTCTGCATCAACGCCCGGTAACCAGCACAGGCAGGATGTCTGTTCCGGAATGCTCTGTATATTCTCAGGCGCGATGCAATAAACATCATCTGCCGTGATATTCAGACAACGAAATATATCGCTGAATAAATCACAGGTGAGATCTGTCTGCTCATCGGTTATGATCAGCAGGCGTGCCGAAGCCGGGATCTGTACTGACAGCTCCCCTTTCAGGCGCTGTGGTTGCCGCAGCGTCCATTGGGTTATCCCCATCTGAGCCAGCATTCTGTCTCGTCGCGTCATAATGTATCCCTGAAAGACCAAACGACCGTATATTAGCAAAGCGCGCTGCATGCGCCAATGCTGTCAAATCATGATTTACAGGAGTTAACGGATGTCCATGCTTACCCCGGCCAGTGAAGTTATTTTACGCCACGCAGAAGAATTTACCGAGAGCCATGTCCTGCTTGCCGGGGACATTCAGGATCTTATTGCAGCTCAGCTTACTGCAAAATCAGTGTATGCCAGTACCACACAATATCATCAGTGGCAGGCGATGCACCCGCAACTTGGTGATAACAGCGCGTTTGAACTGACTGTCAGCCCTGAAGCAGCGGCACGCTGCGATACCCTGATCTATTTCTGGCCAAAGAGCAAGCAGGAAGCCTTATTTCAGCTGACACAAATTTTCTCCTGTCTGCCGGTCGGCAGCCATGTGTTTATTGTCGGGGAAAACCGCAGTGGTGTGCGCAGTGCTGAAAAAATGACTGAAGCATTTGTCCCCCTGCATAAAGTAGACAGCGCGCGTCGTTGTGGTCTTTATTATGGCGAACTGACAACTGCAGCTCAGTTTACGCTGACTGACTGGCTGAAAGAATATCAGGTCGGTGATGCAAACATTGCCACACTGCCGGGCGTATTCAGCCAGGATAATTTTGATAACGGCAGTGCGCTGCTGACAAACGCGCTGACCCGTCCGCTGAGCGGAAAATTGCTTGATATCGCCTGCGGCAGTGGCGTTATTGCCGCTGTACTGGCAAAACGTAACCCGGGTCTGGTACTGACACTCAGTGATGTGTCTGCCGCCGCTCTCGCCGCAAGCCGTGAAACGCTCACCCGTAACCAATTGGAAGGTGACGTTATTGCCAGTAATGTCTATTCTGACCTCAGCGGAAAATATGACTGGATAGTCTCTAATCCGCCGTTCCATGACGGGTTGAATACCAGTTACAATGCAGCACAGCAGCTGATTACCGGCGCTAAAGCGCGCTTAAACCGTGGCGGGAAAATCTGTATCGTGGCAAATGCTTTTTTACCGTACCCGGCACTGCTGGACAGCACGTTTGGTCAGCATCATGTTCTGGCGCAAACCGGAAAATTCAAAGTCTATATTGCGACAAATGCCTAATAATTACGCGAAGTCTTCAGGTTCAGCAAAAAAATATTGACGGCGCGGATAAAACCGCTAAAATCCGCCTCCATGCTATCGGTACAAGATAGTTCTGGTTTGCGAGGATGGCGGAATTGGTAGACGCGCTAGCTTCAGGTGTTAGTGTTCTTACGGACGTGGGGGTTCAAGTCCCCCTCTTCGCACCAATCAGGATGGCTTGAACAACAAACGACAGCATAGTGAATGACAGTACTGCGAGGGTGGCGGAATTGGTAGACGCGCTAGCTTCAGGTGTTAGTGTTCTTACGGACGTGGGGGTTCAAGTCCCCCCCTTCGCACCACTGTTATCACACATTCATTACGCGCCCCGCGTACTCTGATTCAATTTTGTTATCTCCCCCGGCTATATCCTCAGATGCTCAAACCAGAGCAGACTTCCCAGAACAAATGCAATTCCTGCCGGTATCAGCAGGAAATGACGCAATACGCGATTATATAACATCGGCATTGTCAGCAACATGACGACCACCAACGCAATACGTGCTGCGTCCTCTTCATGTCCCGGCGACAGAAACAGCAAGACCGGCACCAGTGCCAGCATCACGCCACCGACACCGGTAATGTGCTGCCAGAAAAATGATGAAAGCGAGTTTTTGATTTGCATGACACCCACCCTTCACGATAACGTAAATGAGAACAATTCCCGTTATCATAAATAACCTGCCGGATGTTGCAAGCCTTTTCAGTCTTAAAACGCAAAAAAGGCATATAATTATATACCTATAAATCATATGCCTATACCCTTATTCATTCAAATTGCAGGTTCGTTGGCTGCATGCACCTTGAATGACGTTGGGTATATAAACTGTATGTCTATAAATTAAACAGACATTATTATCTGAATTTCAGGGTGTTCCGGCTGTCTCATGAGACGTATCATCATTTGCTGTCTCGCTTCTTGTATCGGCAACACCTTCCAGCACATGATACGCCACTGAGCAAAACAGAGAGTTCAGACGCTTCATATCCCCCAGCAATCCGATATGTAAACGGCTGCTGCTCATACTCTGCATATTGTTGACATGCAGGCGCTCCACATGCGCAAATGAGTAGCGCTGATTCAGCAAACGGAAGCGGTGTTTTGCCCGGCGCAGGCGTCGCGCGTTATCCACATCCCCGGACACAAACACTGACATGGCCAGATTGAGGTTATTTTGCAGCCGCGACATCATGGTGGTCAGCTCACCGTAACCATCCTTCGAGAAAATCCGCTGCGGATCGGCAGTCTGGTTCGCAACATCGTGTGCCATACGCGCAATAATCGATGAAGACTGCTGTAAACTCATTGCCGTATCAATGACTTCGGCCCAGCGGCGGGAATCACTCTCTCCCAAATCAGCCTGCTGTAATTGAGCCAGATACAATTTTATACTGCTGTGCAGCAGCTCAGCTTCATCTTCCAACTGATTAATCAGCCGTTTTTGTTCACTTTTTCCCGACAACTGACTGTCAAAGCGCTGCAACATCTGCTCAATAACATCACCCAGCCGCAGCGTTTCCCGCACTGAATTCGCCAGCGCAAGTGAGGGAGTGTCCAGCGCGCTCTGATCCAGATAACGCGGAGCGATACTCTGCGTATCCACCGGCGGTTCTGCTATTAACAGCCGACAGAACCGGGCCATTGGTTTAACCAGTGCCAGCATCAGGACACAGCGGACAAAGTTATAGACAACGTGGAAATAAATCACCACTTCTGCCGCCGGTAAATTGTACTGCGCTATCCGGACTGACAAAGGCTGTATCCACGGCAGCACCAGGGCACAACCAATAAGCTTGAACAGCATACTGCCAAGCACCACCTGGCGGGCAACCGCATTCTGTCCGCGGCTGCTCAGCATAGCAAGAAACCCGCTGCCGAGGTTTGAGCCTATGACTATCGCCAGACTGATATGCAGCGGCACCAGCCCGGTAGCGCTCAGTGTGGCAGTTAACAGCACGGCGGCAAGGCTGGAATAACTTACCATCGCAAACAGTGCGCCCACCAGCAGTGCCAAAACAGCGTCACCGCTGAGAGAGATAAAAATTGCCTGAACCGCTGACGCCTGTGTGATAGGTTCTGCTGAGGAAACAATCAGTTGCAGGGCAAGAATAATCAGCCCCAGCCCTATTCCCACGCGCCCCAGTTGCCCGGTACGGCTTTTTTTCTGGCTGAGAAACGTACTGACACCTGCGAGGATCAGCAGCGGAGACAGCCAGGAGAGATCAAACGTCAGTACCCGCGCCATCAGTGCAGTACCAACATCTGCCCCCAACATAATCACCAGTGCGGGCGGCAGTGCGATCATGCCCTGCGCCACAAAAGAGATAACCAGCAGCGCCGTGGCATTACTGCTCTGAACCAGAGCTGTTACCCCCAGTCCGGCGAGAAATGCCCGCGATGTTTTCCGGATACTTTTTTCCAGCAGCCGCCGTAAATCCGCGCCGAAAACCCGCATGATCCCGGTGCGCACAATGTGCGTTCCCCAGACCAGCAAAGCCACTGATGAAAGAAGATGGAGTAATGTCAGCATAGTGTTCCCGTTATAACGATCAGATAAACGGTATATCACACGATGGCAAAGTCACCATGTGATAATGACAAAAAACACGCCGCCGCTATCAGAAAAAATCGCATAAAACACAGGGTTTTACGGAATAAAGAGTACCGCCCCGGAGCCGGGACATCAGAATAGTATATCTTATGCAAAATATATTTCAAAAATCATCGTGTTACAAACAATAACAAAAAAGCCACCGGCACATAGTACCGGTGGCAGCCACTGCTGAAATCAGCAAAACAATCAATATAAAAAAAATCAGAGCAGAAAATTGTGAATATCAGGTTATATATACCCAACGTCATTCAGGATGCGGCCAACGAACCTGTAGTTTGAATGAATAAGGGTATACAGTTACTTCAGTTCCATTGCTTCACGCATGGTGAAAAATAAATCAGTCTGATCCGTTAAACCGACCACATTCGCCGCCCCCGGTCCAAATGCTGCTATACGCAGCTGCGAGCCGGTATGCTCCTGCGAATCTGATTCTGAGTTGCCGTAGTTCACTGCCATCACACTGCCGTCTTTCGTCATCAGCGCCTGAGTCAGGCCGGGTGATACTACATCGGCTTCAATAATCTGGCTGGAATGCGCATGGTCAGCGGTCACAATCACCAATGTATCACCGTGCTTCTTCGCATATTCCATACCAATTTGTACGGCTTCATCCAGCGCAACAGTCTCACCAATCTGACCACAGGCATTTGCCGCATGATCCTGTTTATCGATTGACGCACTCTCAACCTGTAAGAAGAAGCCGTTCTCATGGCTTTCCAGCAGATTGATTGCTTTTTCTGTCATCTGAGCGAGTGTCGGGGCATTCGGATCCAGTTTTGAGTTTGGTTTACACTCAACAACCGCCTTATCCAGATTCCCGCGATAAGAGGCTTTCGGACCTTCCCAGGCAACGGTCATATTGCCGTCACTGAATAATCCCAGTACCGGTTTATCCTGATTTGCTGCTTTTACTTCCGCCAGGGATTTCGCGTCTTTCACGATGTGATATCCACGAATAACCGCCTGTTCTTCCAGGGTTTTTCCTGAATACTCACCTGCTTTGGCGGTTTGACCGAAACTTTTCGCACCACCACCCAGCGTAACATCGGCACGGGCATTCAGTAACTGTTCACTAATTGATCCCAATCCGCCGTTTTCCAGTGCTTCCGGCGTGCAGCGTTCCGCTGTTTCTTCCGGACCATAGCATTTACGCTGGCTGATATGAGAGATGAGTGCAGCAGGTGTGGCATCCTGAATTTCAGAGGTTGTGACGTTGCCGGTCGCTTTGCCGTTTTTCTTTGCCAGTTCGAGAATAGTGGTGTGAGGTTTGCCATAAACATCAATACCCAGCGCACCATTATAGGTTTTGACACCGGACGCCCAGGCGGTTGCTGATGCGGCTGAATCTGTAACATAATTAGGTTTCTGTGTTTTTTTATCCAGCGCGTACGTGGTGTACTGCCCGGTCAGCGGCAGGGCATCAATCCCTTTAAACACACCACCCGCGCCTTCGGCATAGTTACGGGCAACTGTAATTTCAGAATCCCCCATACCGTCACCGATAAACAAAATCACATTTTTTGCTTTGGTCTGACCGATAGCCGCTTTCAATGCGTCAGTCTGATCGGATGTCAGGCGGCGAGCACCACCAAACTCCGTAATATTTCCCTTGGCAGCGCGATCCTGCGCCACAATGGTATCTGAATTTCCTGCCGCAACTGCCGGCAGTGCAGAACCTGTTAACAGAGCCAGAACGGCAACAGCAACCCGTGTTTTAATCATCGCATGAAGCATCAGCAGGATCCTTGTCATTAAATAAAGTCGTCGGTTATCAACGCAGGGAAGCTTAGGCTGCTCAGATGACATTAACGTGACACTATTGTGACCTCTTGGTGTCAGTCAGGGTTTGTAAGCCGGAAGTTTGTCAGTGCTTGCAAACCTGCGAACCAGCCACTCAGGCGGCTCCCCCCCTCCGGAGACTACCAATAAGAGCCAAAATAATCGTACGCGGGGCAGGAACAGCAATTCTTTGCGACGAGTATGAAAGCCGTGGTATCAATCGGCGGGATATCAGGGGAAATTTTGTACTGACTCAGGGTATCGGGCGGCACAATATAAGAATAAGAACGGAACCAGATATCAGTATCATTAAGGCGAGTCATCGGATCATCCTGTCCACCGCCTGAGAGAAAATACCCTGCTCTGACGGGGACAGATAGTTGGTGAGTACTAACTTCCATTTATCCCCGGATATCCCCTGTAATGAAAGCATCCGGTGCGGGATCGCGGGTTACCGGCGGACGGGGCGATTCACTGACAATCCACAGAGAGGTACACACTTTCTCAAGCAGCGCTTTATTGTGGCTGAACACAACCAACCCAAGCGGACGTCGCTGTGATTCATCTATCAGAACCTGCCAGATCTGTGCCTGAATATGTGCATCCAACTGCGCGGTCACTTCATCTGCAACCAAAAACCGGGTACGCGGATCTAACGCACGCAATAGCGCAATACGCGCCAGCTCACCGCCGGATAATTCATTCGGGCGGCGCAAGAGCCACTCCGGCTCAATACACAGTTTGTCCAGCCATTGTGCATCCGGTTTCCATGCATCATACAGCCCGGCGCCGGTGGTGCGGTAAGGATTAAAGCACTTCTCCGGATGTTGCGGCACCAGTTGAACAGGACAATAGCCGGACGTCGGGACCGGCTTTCCGTCAAGCAACAATTCACCGGAGTGTGGTTTTTGCCACTGCGCGAGTATCCGCCCCAGCGTCGTTTTTCCGAAACCACTCGGCGCTGAAATACCAAAACGCTCACCTGCATTCAGCCGGAAAGAGAGGCTCTCCCATAATGTTTTACCACCCTGAATCACCTGTAAATCACGGATTTCAAACATATGTGCTCCTGTGGGCTGATTTATCTTATTATCATAGCAACTAATTTCCCGGACACACATGGCTTTCCGTCAGCAACCCGATGCAATCTTGTGCACCGCGTTTAAGCACGTCCCCTTTCAGGCTGACAATATGTACCGGAAGCACCAGCCCGTTACGGGTATTGCGGAATGACAGCACCCGCAGTGTGCCTGCCGCCAGTTCTGTCTGAATCAACGATTCAGGCAAATTACCCCAACCGATCCCTGCCTTTACCAACCCGAGCGCCATCGCAAAGTTATCTGTCTGCCAGGTTTTTGTCGCAACCTGAGTTCTGATATCACTGAGAGTATGATGATGACTGGCAATAATAACCTGCCGGGTTTGCACCAAATCTTCAATATAAACAGATGGCTGTAAAGAAAGCGACGGATGAGAGGCTGAAATTGTTGCCACAAGAGATTCATGACCGATACAGTGGAACTGCTCGCGCGGATCCACATATAATCCGCCAAACACCAATGCCAGCTGAATACGCCCCTGATGCAACAAAGGCAAAATATCATCCTGCGGAGCAGAGAGAAGCTCTGTTTTCATCAGAGGGTAGCGCTGATTAAGTATTTGCAGTGCCGCAAACAAACACTGCGGGTTCACATCCGTTGCCACACCAATGGCGAGCGTGCTCTCCACTCCCTGCGTCAGTTCGCGGGTAAACACATTCAACTGATGAAGTTTATCTGTAATTTCTTTTGCATAAGGTGCGAGTGCGACCGCATTTTCTGTCGGCACCGGCGCCCTGCCATCCCGGTCAAATAGCGCAAATCCCAGCTCAGCTTCCAGATTACCGATAGCCATACTGACCGCAGAAGGCACCCGGTGCAATGCCCGTGCTGCCGCTGAAAACGATCCCTTCTCAAGCACGGTAAGAAAGAGCTGTAAATTATCACTGGTAAAAGGCATACGCCCTCCCTCTGTCAGAAAAACTGATAGTAGCTGACTTTATTTATCATCTCTATTGATTTAATTTGCTTCCCGGTTCACACAGCAAAAGAAACAGGACACAAAAAGTATGCAGGGTTTAAAACGGAAAATGGTCTTTATTGCCGCCTATGAAGTGATTGGCTGGATAATTTCATCTCTGGGACTGGCGCTGCTCTCCGGTAATTCAGCAGGTGTTACCGGCCCGCTGGCACTGGTTATTACCACTATCGCAGTGAGCTGGAATTTTATTTTTAACAGCCTGTTTGAATATTGGGAATCACGTCAGATATCGCGTACGCGGACATTGCGCCGCAGGCTGGTACACGCTGTATTATTTCAGCTGACACTCGTGGTATTTCTTATTCCGTTAATTGCGTGGTGGTTATCCGTCAGTTTATTACAGGCATTCTTACTGGATTTCGCATTAATTATTTTTATTCCGATCTATACCTTTTTCTTCAATTGGGCATTTGACAAAATATTTGGTGTGCCGGATTCAGCCCGTCCACGGCAGGAAAAAATTCTTCACTGATGCAATAACCAAAAAAGCCATACCAAAAACGGTATGGCAAAATTTAGCATACGAATAAAAAATCAAAAACTGACTTTTAATCCGATATATGCGCTGACAGGTGATTCCATTTTGTCACCATGGCTATAACCCAGACTTGCGGAAAGCATTGTATCCGGCGTTAAAGCAACCGTTGCCCCCATCTGATATTTCCCGGTTACAGACTCGTTACCATTAGAAAATACTTTATTATTCAGTGCCACTTTATTGTTTTTAACAAATTCACGGGAGACACCTACATTAATAAACGGTTTAACCTTTATATCATTAATATGAGTATCCATAGTCAACCGTGAACCTACCTCACCGACAGCGCTATCACTGTTAAACTCATGAATATCCATACCGTTGGATAACGGGTATTTTGCCTGACTAAACCGGCTGTAACTCATCCGCCCATAAGGTGTTAATGATACCTCAGGCGTAATCTGTAATTTTTTTCCGGTTTCAGAACTAACAGTCAGCGCATTCTGTTTAAAAGAACCATTAACTGCTCCGCCGCCACTGCTTTGTGTATGCAGACTATTTTTAAAATGCGAACCTTTCAGCATGCCATCAACATACCAATCCTGATATTGCCAGTGGGTATATCCGCCGATAGCAAAGCTATCCGTATTTCCCTGCCCGGTAACATAATCAAATGTCGTTTTTGTTTTTCCGGTACTGGTAAATAAACCAAATGCAATTTCACCAAAACGAGCCTGATTTAATTTGTCATATCCTATTTCCACGAGATTCATGCTATTTTTAAATGCAACACCGCGATTATCGCTGAATTTTGATTTATCATAGCGGTAATTCATCCACATTCCGTATTTTTTATCTGACTGTGTATCTGTGATATGACGACGTGACGGACCGAATAAATTTTCACTATGTAAAATGTGACGATTTACAGAGGCCATACTCAACCCCGCCAACGCACTATTGGACAAAGAGTCCCGGAGAGCTGGAGTGCCGGTATCATGACTGACATCTTTACCGGTTTCAGTATCAATTTCCTGAACATATTTATCGTCTTTATCTATTTCAGGTTCGGCCTGTGTCTCACCATCCGGGTCGATATCCGGATATGGTATATGGTCGGCCTTAGTAGCTAAATACCAGGTTGATTTTCCGTTACTTTTTACACCTTTGATTAAACGGTATTTATAAAGTCCCAGATCGACTACACCAGTATTTCCGGCCAGTTTGAATTCAGCATCCCCTTTATTAATTTCAATTAGCTCGACTGTCTCATCAGGATCAACAATATCTTTACCGGTATCATAGACATTGACTTTAAAATCACCGGTTGCATTATTTGTCACAACCAGTTTATCACTAACATCATCGGCAATTTGCGAATGAAATGAAAATGCCCCCTGACCACTGAGATCCTTGACAACTAATTGGTTAAAAATTACATTTTTATTATCTATTTTAGGCTTTAAGCTAACTGAACCATTATTAAGGTTAAGATTATCAATATTGGCAACCTGGAAATCACTGGCAGCATCAACCTCAACATCACGGCCTTCCCACTCAAAACCAAATAAATCATTGTTTCTTTCCGTCGACATATCCTGAATATAAAGATTACCGGAGAGATTCATTTTTTCAATTAATGTATTATCATCGGAATCGTAAAAGTTATCATTATCGATGATAACAAAAGCTTGTTGTCCGACATTCAGTGCACCTGTACTTTTCCCACCGACATTAAACCGTAAGACCCCCATTTGATTGACTGAGGTATTATTGGCTGTTCCGCCTTCGTGTACATTAATGTTTCCTTTACCCATAATCTGAGAATCGGTTACCAGACCACCATCCGTGATATCAACCTGCCCGTCATAGGATGATGGCAAATATAAATTTTGTCTGCTGGTATTATTCAACTCATCAGCTGTTCTTGGTGCACCCACTTTGGCTTTATCAAGGATACCACCATTGAAAACAGTCACTGTTCCTCGATCAAAAACCCAGCTGTTAACTGATTTCCCGCCTTTCCGGATATCCTGAGCACCATTATCTATGGGAGCATTCGGGTTCTGATTAGGATTAATACCAACCTGATTATCATAAACAGTATCATTTTCAATAACTTTATCATATACATATGTTATGGCAGCTGATGCTGTATTCAATGTTAATCCACTACAAATAGCGGTTGCCAGTACTGTTCTTTTCATCATTATGTTATTCCATATTCTATAAGTTATTTCCTGCTAACAAACAAAAATTAGAACAAAATTCCACCAGACATGGCTATCAGGTCAAACGGGATATTTGGTAATTCATCATGATAAAAATCATAATTTTCCGTCAAAAATACACAAACATAATATAACAATTATTAATGATGATGTGGTTTTCATAACCTGCAAATATATAACTTAAACACAGCGATATTAATCATATAAATAATATATTTTTACTAATCGCGTATAATATAAAAAAATTAAAAATTAATATAAAATTCATTATTTACTCTATTCTTAAAAAGATAGATCATTATATGGCGCATTCTAATATCCATAAAATTCCATATATTTACAATATACAACAAAATATTTAACCCGCATCTTTATCATGAAGAATAATCATGTACCAATATAATACAAAGATGCATATAGTGATATCTCACCTGCACCATCTTAATAAAATTATAATTATCCGAAAATTAACATTAATAATATATACACTTATTCTTAGTGATTGATCAATATACTTTCAGGCATAGTTTTATTATATATTTAACAGAGGATTACAGTGGACGTCACTGCCAGTGATCTATGCGATATTGTGCCGACATTTTACAATTTTTCGCACGGTTACAGCCCGTACATAGCATTGATTTGTGAGTTATCAATATAACAGAGTCCGTACGATAAAATACCGGTTCAGAAGACTACAAGGAAATGTGTAGAAGAAGACAGTATATAATTTATCAGTTTCCCACATATCAGACCATTTAAAAGATCAGACAAGCACAGAGGTTATTCAGTAAATATTCGTATTAAAAAAAAAGGGCGTTAGGAAAATCACTTTTGAGCGGGAGGATACAGTGCATATACCGCGGGTATAACTATATAAATCATAAAGAAATAGATGAAGGGCAGACTTTCAGAGTCCGAATAAATACGCCCCCGGGACGAAAGCAATACCCTTTCCGGAAAAACACTATCACATACAGTGTATTTATCATGTGTGGCCCCGGAAATGGAGCAGCTAGCCTTACTTCCATTCCCATACATCCGGCGGGGTATACAGTTATTTCCTCTGCGTTGCTCATCTCGGTGATACAACCGGGAATGCAGCACTATACGGTTTTTATTATGGACATTTAATTTACCGCCAGCGGCGCAAAATAGAAACCGTTGTTTCATTCATGGATAGTATCGGGGTTTACTGCATCAGGTCAGGAGGAGGATAACCGGGGGATATCAGGCAGGTAAAAAATAGCGGTAGTGTTGTTTATTCAGTGAATTTATTACAGTCAGGCTGATTGTTGATTACTTTTTCGCCCAAACGCAAAAAAGCCACCCAAAGGGTGGCTTCTTGGCTTAAATAATAACCTGGCGGTTCCCTACTCTCACATGGGGAGACCCCACACTACCATCGGCGCTACGGCGTTTCACTTCTGAGTTCGGCATGGGGTCAGGTGGGACCACCGCGCTAGTGCCGCCAGGCAAATTCTGT
>NZ_LZEW01000033.1 GCF_001676155.1 Morganella psychrotolerans
AATCAGAACAAGCCCGGACCACCATTGCATACACCGCTTCCTTTGCGCATCAAATGAGAGATAAGTATATTTTACTTAAGGCAAATTTACCTGTCCGCGAGTCACACTATCAGAATAATAGGGGACGGATTATGTTAACGAATATGCCCGCACAAACAGCCGCCGGTAATTATCTCTGTTGTCATCAGATGCGCCTTTGTTAACTTTGCAAACTGCGGTATTGCTGTGAATCGCCTAATAATCGGATCCCCAGCACACTGCCACACAGCGAAAGCAGGAAACCGCCAATCAGCGGCAGAGCAATCCACAGCGGCCACTGCGGCTGCCACGGAAAATCAAACACCCGGGTCTGTAACTGCCACAGGGCGATTTCAGCCCCCAATGCCGCGACAACACCCGCCATCGCGCCCAGCAGGGCAAATTCACACCACAGTGTGCGCCGCAACAGGCGTTTTCCGGCTCCCAGTGTGCGGTATACCACCAGTTCCGTTCTGCGCTGATTCATCCCGACCTGGATTTGCGCCAGCAACAGCAGGACGCCGCAAATCAGTACCAACACAACCATCGCTTCCAGCGCACGGCTGACCTGCGCCAAAATAGTCTGGATCTGTTTGAGCATCGCGCCGGTATCAAAAATACTGATGGACGGATACTGACGATTCATTGCCGTAATTAACCCGTCATTACCTTCATAATGAAAACTGGTCAGCCACATCGCCGACTGATTTTGTAAAGATGACTGATTGAAAATAAAGAAGAAATTCGGGCGCATACTCTCCCAGTCCACCTGACGGATACTGCTGACCGTGGCGGTGAATGGCTGTGTATCACCGACAAACGTCAGGGTATCGCCCACTTTCAGCCCGAGCTGTTTCACCACTTCCATTTCAATGGAGACTTCCCCGGGCTTCGGCGGCCAGGTGCCGTCCGCCAGTTCATTCATCGGCGGTAATTTATCGTGCCAGGTGAGGCTCAGTTCACGGCGGACAGTATTATTGCCGGGATCGCGCGCATCCGCCCATGCCAGCGCAGTTTCGCCGTTGATACCGGACAACCGCGCCAGCACAACCGGGTAATATTCTGTCGGCGTTACATTATGTTTTGCAAGCAACTGATTGACCGGTTCAATTTGTGCCTGCGTCATATTCACAAGGAAATAATTGGGTGTGTCCGGCGGCAATTGTTGCTGCCAGCGCCCGATCAGATCCCCGCGCACCATCACCAGTAATCCCAGCAGCATAAAAGAGAGCGCAAATGCGCCGGTCTGTACCAACGTCTGCCCCGGCTGGCGCAGTAAACGCCGGATAGCCAGTTGCAGGCTTAATTGCCGGAACGGAATTTTCGCCAGCAGCCATAAACCGCCGTAACCCACCACCGCAAGCAGAGCCGCGATCAGCACCACTCCCGATAACACCGCCCAGAGCAGCACAGAGGCGTTTGTCAGCACAGCCAGCCCACCCGCAACAATCAGCGCCACCAGCGGCAGATACCAGCGCAGCGGCCAGACAGGGGAGATAACATCATTGCGCAGCACACGCGTCGGCTGCGTCAGCATCAGTTGACGGTACGGACGCGCGCCGACCAGCACAGTGATCGCCAGCAGTGTCAGCAGCGCCCAGATCCACGGCCACCAGCCCGGAGCAGGCAGTTCTTTCGGCAACAACGGTGCGAGCAGGCTCATCAGCACAACATCAAACACCAGCCCGAGCAGCGACCCTGCAACCATTGCCGCCGCCATCAGTACCGCCCATTGTCCGATAACCCAGTAGCGCAGCTCACGGCGACCTGCGCCGAGTGTTTTGAGCACAGCAATCAATGTGTGGCGGCTGCGGCAATAGTGCGACATTGCCACGGCAACAGCCGCAATCGCCAGTAACAGCGTCAGCAGGGAGGAGAGCACCAGGAACTGCTGTGCACGATCAATCGATTTCGCCAGCGCCCCGCCTTCCTGATCCAGTGTCACCCAGCGCTGATCGATACGCAGAGTATCTTTAAATTTTGCCTGAAACGCAGTCACCGCATCCGGTTCACCGGCAAACATATCACGGTACGTCAGGCGGCTGCCGGGCTGTACCGCGCCGGTTGCGTTCACATCATTTAAATGAATAAGGACGCGGGGTGCCATCTGAAACGGATTAAACCCGCTGTCCGGCTCCTGGATCAAAAAACCGGCTATTTTCAGATCCGTATCCCCGACTTCCAGCTTATCGCCCGGTTTCACCGAAAGCAGTTCCGCCAGACGCGGTGCTATCAGGATCTCACCGGGCTGCGGTTTCAGCCCCGGCGGATCAGTTTCTAATTCGCCGTAAAGAGGATAAGCATCATCTGCGGCTTTGACATACACCAGTTGCGGCACATCATTGGCAAACACCATGGTGTTAAAACTCATCTGCTGACTCAGGCGCAGACCGTTTGTCTGTGCGGCGACAAGCCAGGCTGTTTCCGGCGGATGAGAGCCGCGCAGCACTAAATCACCCGCTAAATAATCACGGCTCTGATAATTAACACTTTGATTAATGCGATCCCCTGCCCGCCCGAGCGCCAGCACACATGCCACCGCCAGGGTCAGAGAGAGCCAGACCACCAGCAGAGACGGCGTGCGCCACTCCCGCCAGAACCAGCGCCAGATCATGCCAGTTCCTCCAGTTTGCCGTCAGCGAGTTTTAACCGCCGCTGACAGCGTGACGCCAGGGTCAGATCATGAGTGACTAAAATCAGTGTGGTGCCGTGGTCACGGTTCAGGGAAAAGAGTAAATCGGCAATTTTTTCGCCGGTCTGGCGATCAAGGTTACCGGTTGGTTCATCGGCAAAAAGAATTTTCGGGCGCGTGGAAAAGGCGCGGGCAATCGCAACGCGCTGCTGTTCGCCGCCGGAGAGTTGCGCGGGCATGTGTTTCAGACGTTTCTCAAGACCCAGTTGTGTGAGCAGACGCACGGCATTTTCCCGCGAAGCAGATTCTGATTCGCCGCGCAACAATGCAGGCAATTGCACATTTTCCAGTGCGTTCAGTGTGGGGATCAGCATAAAGGACTGAAAAACAAACCCGACATCCTGCGCGCGCAGTTTTGCCCGAGCTTCTTCATCCAGTTCAGGCAAAGAATGCCCCAGAAGATTTACCTCTCCGGACGTGCCGTCATCAAGCCCTGCGATGATCCCGAGCAGGGTCGATTTCCCCGAACCGGACTCGCCGACCAGCGCAAGTGTATCCTGAGACTCGACAACCAATTCAACACCCTGCAATATAGTGATCTCATTTTCATCCTGACCGACGCGCTTAATAAGATGATGAACTTCAAGAATACGCTCCAACGCCATCTCTGTTTCCTTTTTCTGCTGCTGTTCAGCGGGAATGTCTTTGCCGCCGGAACGTTACTGATTCTGGGTGACAGCCTGAGTGCCGGTTATCGTCTGCCCGCCGAACAGGCGTGGGCGACACAACTGGGGCAACGCTGGCAACAGGCCGGGAACGGCATCACACTGATAAACGGCAGTATCAGCGGCAATACCGCCGCACAGGGGCTTGCCCGCCTGCCCGCACTGCTGGAACAACACAAGCCGCAATGGGTATTGATTGAACTGGGTGCCAACGACGGTCTGCGCGGTCTGCCGGTCGCACAAACCCGTGACGACCTTCAGACCATTATTAATACTGTAAATGCCTCCGGGGCGAAACCGTTACTGATGCAGATCCGCATCCCGCCGAATTATGGCAAGCGCTACACCGAGCGGTTTTCGGCGATTTATCCGGCACTTGCCGCGGACAATGCCATCCCGCTTATCCCGTTTTATATGGAAGCCGTCGTGACAAATCCACAATGGATACAGGATGACGGCATACACCCGAATGAAACGGCGCAGCCCTATATTACAGACTGGATGGATAAAACATTACTGCCTTATTTACACTAGGGTTGCCGGATTATCCTAAATGATTTGTTTAGAGTATATAAGCAGTTAAGCAGGTAAAGAAATGCAAAAAGCCGTTTTGATCACCGGATGCTCCAGCGGAATCGGGCTGTGTGCCGCTAAAACACTGAAACTACGGGGATACCGCGTCCTTGCCGCCTGCCGCAAACCGGCGGATTTAGCCGAAATGACCCGCCTCGGGTTTGAGCCGGTGGCGTTGGATCTGGACTCCCCGGAAAGTGTTGCCCGCGCGGCACAAACTGTGCTGACATTAACAAACAATCGTTTGTATGGTTTATTTAATAACGCCGGCTTCGGATTATACGGTCAGATAGAGACTATCAGCCGCACTGACCTGGAAAGACAATTTTCCGCTAATCTGTTCGGCACGCATCAGTTAACCTGTCTGCTGCTGCCCGCGATGAAACACGCAGGAGAAGGCCGGATAATCCAGACCAGTTCTGTTATGGGGCTGATATCCACCCCCGGACGCGGCGCATACGCCGCCAGTAAATATGCCCTGGAAGCCTGGTCTGATGCGTTGCGCATGGAGCTTACCGGCACCGGCATTTGTGTCAGTCTGATTGAACCGGGCCCCATAGCCACGCGCTTTACCGACAATGTCACACAAACTCAGCAGGATAAACCGATCAAAAATCCGGGAATTGCACGTCTTTTTACCGGAAAACCGGAAGATGTGGTCAACAAAGTTATTCATGCCCTGGAGCACCGCAATCCGAAAATGCGCTATCCTGTAACAGGGCTGACTGTCATTGTTATGTGGCTTAAACGTTTATTGCCACAACGGCTGATGGATAAAATACTGAATAAAAGACCGCCCGCCGCTTGAAATGCAGCGCAGCGCCCAGATGTTAACTTTAAGTCCGCCAATTTATTAAGAGAATGAATATGTTATCAAACGCGAATAACACACACAGCACTGATGTTAACGAAAGCAACTTACGCCAGGTTATTGACGCCTCCATGCAGGTGCCGGTTGTTTTTTTCTTCCATTCCCCGCAATCACCGCAATGTCAGGAGCTGGGTGTCACTCTGGAAAAAATCGCTGCTGAATATGCCGGAATGATGATCCTCGCCAGAGTGAACTGCGATACCGAACAGATGATTGCATCCCAGTTTGGTCTGCGCGCGGTGCCGACAACCTATTTGTTCCGTGAAGGGCAACCCGTTGACGGGTTTGAAGGACCACAGAGTGAAGAAACCATCCGCACATTTTTAGCTAAATTCCTGCCAAATGAATCAGAAATAAAAGCAGGACAAGCAATCGAACTGATTGAAGCGGGTGATTTTCAGGCGGCTTTACCGCTGCTGCGTGATGCGCATCAGCTTGATGAACGCAACAGTGAGATCACGTTGCTGCTGGTGCAGACATTACTGGAAGTTAATCTTTCGGAAGAAGCTGAAAAAGTATTGAAGTCTGTCCCGATTCAGGATCAGGATACGCGCTATCATAGTTTCTTATCTCAAATTGAATTACAAAAACAAGCAGCGGATACCCCTGAAATTCAGGAGCTGCAAACGGCATTTGCCGCAGATGCTGAAAATGCGGAACTCGCGGTACAACTGGCGCTGAAGCTGCATGAAGTTCATCGTAATGATGAAGCTCTGCCACTGTTATTCAGCTTCCTGAAACGCGATTTGGGTGCGGCGGAAGGTCGTGTGCGTAAAACGATGATGGATATTATGGCGGCAATGGGCACGGCGGATAGTACTGCCGCATCTTATCGCCGTAAGCTATACTCATTACTCTACTAATTATACTATACCCAACGTCATTCAAGATGCAGGCAGGCGGCAAGGGAAGATAGACGGGAAGCATACATCAGTATGTAACCCGGCTGGCTGAGTGCGGCCAACGAACCTGCAGTTTGAATGAATAAGGGTATACGCGAATAAATTATTTAACTGACTCATTACTGATAAGGATTTTGGCTCATGGATTTGTTCTCGCTGGGTTTTGTCCCGATTATTATTTTAATCGCCGTTATTATCGTAGCAACGGGCGTCAAAACCGTTCCGCAGGGCTTTCAATGGACGGTTGAGCGTTTCGGTCGTTACACTAAAACATTGCAGCCGGGTCTGCACATTATTGTCCCGTTTATGGATCGCGTTGGTCGTAAAATCAACATGATGGAACAGGTACTTGATATTCCGTCACAGGAAGTTATTTCCCGCGATAACGCCAACGTAACTATCGATGCAGTCTGCTTTATTCAGGTTGTTGACCCGGTTCGCGCGGCTTATGAAGTCAGTAACCTGAATTTAGCTATCATCAACCTGACCATGACCAACTTCCGTACCGTGCTTGGCTCGATGGAACTGGATGAAATGCTGTCTCAGCGTGATTCTATCAACTCCCGCCTGCTGCATATTGTTGATGAAGCAACTAACCCGTGGGGGATTAAAATCACCCGTATCGAAATCCGTGACGTGCGTCCGCCGAAAGAACTGATTTCAGCGATGAACGCCCAGATGAAAGCAGAGCGTACCAAGCGTGCTGATATCCTGGAAGCGGAAGGTATCCGTCAGGCGGCCATCCTGAAAGCAGAGGGTGAGAAACAATCTCAGATCCTCAAGGCGGAAGGTTTACGCCAGTCTGCGTTCCTGGAAGCAGAAGCCCGTGAGCGTGGTGCAGAAGCGGAAGCCCGTGCAACTCAGATGGTTTCTGATGCAATTTCAAATGGTGATATGCAGGCAATTAACTACTTTATCGCCCAGAAATATACCGATGCACTGGCTAAAATCGGTTCTGCTGACAACAGCAAAGTGATCATGATGCCACTTGAAGCCAGCAACCTGATGGGTGCTATCGGCGGCGTGGCTGAAATGTTTAATGTATCAAAAGATAAAAACAGTCAGGGTAAATCTGCATGATTGAACTGATCGCATCGCAGGCAATGTGGTTCTGGCTCTGTTTCGGCGGTATTCTCCTGATCCTGGAGATGCTGGGAACCGGCGGTTACTTGTTGTGGAGCGGTGTGGCTGCGTTAGTTGTCGCGCTGCTGGTCTGGCTGGTGCCGGGTCTGAGCTGGGAGTGGCAGGGTATTATTTTTGCCGCAATGACAGTGGTCTGTGCGGTGCTCTGGCGTAACTGGCAGCGCCGCCGCCAGCGGCCCGACAGCACAACACCAAACCAGGTGAACCATAAGCTTATCGGTCTGCGCTCACATCTGCTGACCGATACTGAAGATGGTTTCAGCCGCATCCGCCTCGCGGACGGCAGCTGGCGTATTCACAGTGTCACCCCGCTTCCTGCCGGTACAGAAGTGGAAGTGATC
This sequence comes from Morganella psychrotolerans, assembly GCF_001676155.1. GTDB lineage: Bacteria > Pseudomonadota > Gammaproteobacteria > Enterobacterales > Enterobacteriaceae > Morganella > Morganella psychrotolerans. The sequence goes on from NZ_LZEW01000033.1 coordinate 7,206, forward strand.
GCTGTTGATGGCATTACGCTGACCGTCAGAGCCGTCAGCCGGTAACGCAGCAGTATCTTTGTCATATCTGAACGGCCTCTGTGAAAACAGAGGCCGTTTTTTTACTGATCAAAAATACAGTGACCCGATACCCTGAATGCAGCCAACGCCGTTGCAGAGCAAAGGATGACGCACACTAACTTATTCAGACATTACGCTAAATCATTCGTTTTGTGGCAAGGCGGCGAAGTGAAGATATCCCCGGGAGCATACATCAGTATGTGACCGGGGTAGCTGAACAAAGCCAACACAGCCACAGAGCGAAGGATGACGCGTATTTTAGGCACCTTTAAAACGGTAGCGCTCATTCACTGAATTAGTCAGGTCCTGAAGAATAATATTAGTCAGCTTATCAGTGGTATTTAACGCATCCTGCATTACTTTGTTCTGGAAACCCTGCAATAACTGTTTCGCTTTTGCCGGATCCGTTTTGTAGATACTCAGATACTCTTTTTCCATTGCCTGCTGTTCTTTGGCAAACTGAGCTTCCTGTTTACTGTATTCCGCCTGCACAATTTTCGAATATTTATTAAAATCGATCATTGCCAGTGTCTGTAATTTACGGAATTTCCAGTGCGCTGAGAGATTATCGGTTTCCGGTGACCCTATTGTATAAGCTTCCACATAGCTGTCTGGTCCGTAATAGACCGGGACATAAACAGAGAGTGTCGGCATACCGAATGCAATATAGCGGACATTACCAATCTCTTTTGGTAAGTCTTTTCGCACCTGTAAAATATGGGAATGCTGAGTTCTGAAGACAGAAATAGGTCGTTTTGTTGTATCCGGATAGGTGGTTGCGTAAGGTGATGTACCTACATTTTCATAATGATTGCGCAGCCCGTTTTTAATATCTTCCAGACCCAGTTTTTTAGCCGGTTTTAAAAAGACCGGGAGATCGTTAGATTTTACATCTTTAAAATCGGTTTTAGTTTCAGGGTTATACATCTTCTGTAAGACTAATACGCGGGGATAGTTATAATAACCGTCGCTTTTCGCATTATCTTTTGTATACGCTTTTTTTGAAATTAAATTCGCCGTCTTTCTTCGGATCATATAATCCGTTTTTCTCTGCAAAGGAAATCAGTGTCGGTGATGAAAGGTAATTATCTTTATCATTGATATCAAACTTTTCCAGACGACCCTGGTTTGCCGTTACATAATAGGTATTCGCAGGAATTTTAGCCGCCATCCACTGATGACCACTACCGGTTTCTAAATACCAGATCCCGTCTTTATCAATAAAGGCGACACCAAACCCTTCACCTGCGCCTTTTTCTTCAATGATTTTACCTAAACGCATGATCCCTTCTTTTGCTGAGGAAACATACGGTAATACCACATCCGGAATAGCATCTTCAATAATCCCGGTGTCTTCAAGATACGGGTCAATTTTTAAAGATGCGTCGTTGGCAAAAATGGTTTCTGTAGCACTGATCCCGACACCGGCATCATTAAACCCGTTAGAACTGAAACGGAACTGGCCTTTATCATTCCACTCCGGAATAGTGGTATAGCGCATTGCTTTTTCCGGCAGGGTATACGTGAATTTATTTAAATTCGTTTTAAACTCTGTTTCTTTATTTACTTTTTCCTGATTCACCTGCAACACTTTCGGGTTTGCCGGGTTCATATCTTCATTACGGGCAATATATTGTGCGCCATCTGAAGAGGCGTCCGCCCCGACAAAAATAGTGGTACATGCAGATGCATCAGTAATCACCAGAGCAACACCCACAGCCAGAGATAAAATACTACGTTTCATAGAAAAGACCTTCCATTGCGTTATGAATTGCGCTTACGCTATCCATTACCAACTAAATTTTCTTTTACGTAGATCGCATAATGCAAAGTCAACCACTGCTTTATTCGCAAAACATGGTGTAATTCACTAAATTACGTTTTAATTACGGATGACTGTTTTGGTTAAAATCTCAGGTTATTTTTTTTAGCAGAGGAATTGATCGGGAGAGGGAATGCAGAATATGAAACAAATAAAAAAACATAACTATCTGATTTCTGTTTTACTGATAATAATTAGTCTGTGTGTATGAATATCAGGATCATGTCCCCAACAAAAGTCACTCCAGTATTCAAAAAATGATTCTGTATCGTGAATAATAAATAACGGTCTGTCCTGCTTCCCGCCATCTGAAACATAGACATAAAAACCTGCTCCCTGTGCCCAGGAGATCATAACTTCCCAAAAACGACGACCATCTCCGGTTTGTTCTTCATCTGTAATAACAATATGATAGGTTTCCAGTAGCCAACTGAAAAAGTGCCTTGGCAGGTCAGCCACTGCAAGCCGGTGTTTGTCTGCTGTAGTACGCCAGACTTTGATTTGCGTACACGTTGTTTTGCCGGCAACAATGTCATTTCTGAAACGAAGTTCAACCACGTAAACCGTTTCAGGAGTATCTCCGTCAGTAATCAATCTGTAGTGATGTTTTTTTTATTGACTTAACAAAGCGATATCCGTTCTCTGCCGGATATCCGGGTAATATAAAATCCTGAGCACCCGCTATCAAAAACTGCTTTGTTTGTTCATTATTCTCAGACGGCAAGTTCAGATTCCGGTTAAACCCGGCGGTTGGAATAAGTTTTGGCATTATGGCGCTGGCTTGTAGTGATGATTTTTCATTCTTCATATTAGCGCCTCATTACGTACAATTTATAAACACAGTATACACAGATATCACCTGATATCTCTTGTTATAAAAATTTCACTTTTCCTTAAACAATATGCTTTCTTATAACTTATTATAAGAAAATAAAATTATATACATCAGTTAGTTATTTAATTAACACAAATAAATAATCACTGTTATATTAAAAAAAACGGCTCTTCCTTAATAGCGAAGAGCCGTTTGGTTTTACAGAGCAAAGACGGGATTATTTCACCCGACTTTCCACGCTGCTATGCTCATCCGTGACCGAAATGCCTACAGGGGATTTCCCGTTCAGCAATCCGTCTTTGACCGCACTGATTGCCTGCCCGGCATTGAGCGGCAATTCGCCGTGAACACGGGTGCCGGTGTTTTTTACCGCCACTGAGCGGGTTTCTGTCCGCCCGTTTGCCACATCCGCTATTCCGCCAATTGCAGCCCCGGTGAGAACCGTACTGCCGCCGGTGCGCAGAGTGCCCTGCTCCCGGGCTGTCAGTCCGGATTGTTGTCTCACCTGCTCAACTGAGCGGGTTTCAAACGCACCTTTGATCTTTCCGCTGGTTCCGGCAGGTGCCGTCAGTCCGGATTTTACTTTATCCGCCACAACGCCTGCGCCGGAACCGGCGCTGTCTCTGACAGAATCAGCGGCACTGTCCAATCCGCTTTCTAGGCTTGCTTTGATTTTATCCGCATACACCGGTGTTCCGGCATTCGCCAGTTTTGCCGTTGTGCTGCTGCTCTCCTCATTCGTATTATTGAGAGAAAGATCAACATCCATCTTTGTGACTGCCTGCGTATTGGTCCGGCTCTCTATCACCAGATCCCCGCCGACACGCCCGCTGACATTATCCGCCGTAACATTTCCCCCGAGGATCTGAGTGTCGTTCCGGCTGTTCAGTGTCAGGTTTTTGCTTTCAACTGACGCATTTTTCTGTGTCACGGTCTGACTGTTATCGATCCCGCCTTTCAGCCCGGCGCTGACATTATGCCGCGAGCCGGTTTCCGGGTTTTCCTTACTGCGGCTGGTGCCGATGTTCAGGTTTGCGCCCGCATTCCAGTTGGCTTTGTCTGTGGTTTTTTGGGCTGATTCAATGACAATCCCGCCATCCCTTGCTGTCAGTGCGGTATTTTGTGCATCAATCTGAGTCCCTTTCAGATGCAGAGCATCACCGCGCATACCGTCTGCGGAAACAGACGCGGTTCCCCCGCTGCGGATACTGCCGCCGCGCTGATCAGTTTGATTCTCTGCCTGTTTACTGACAGCGAAGTCACCACCGCCGCCGAGTTTACTGCCGGTATCGGTGTTACCGCCGCTGCCCTGCACACCCGCGTTCCACTTGTGACCGGTAACCGTATTTGTGCTTTCAGCACTGTTGAGATCGGTCCGGTGCCCGCTTTTTACCGTGATATCCCCGTCACTGCTCAGATCAGCACCTTTGAGTGTCAGGTCATTTCCGGCTTGCAGAACAACACCTTTGCTGCCATCGATAAGCCCGGTTTTCGCCGTTGTGCCGGTTTCGTTATATACTTCACGTCCGCCGCCAAGACCGCCGCCCGCATTTTTCAGATTAACTGATTCAACATTTACCTTCGCATTGGCATCAAATCCGTTAACTGTTTTGCTGTGGGTGTCATTAGCCTGATCCAGTGTCAGATTATCCCCCGCCCGCAGCGCAACATTGCTTTCATCACTGCGCAATGTACCGCCCTGCAACGTGATATCGCGCCCGGCGTTAATAGTAATACCCTCTTTTGCAGAGAGTGAACCGGTTACTGCGTTGCTGCTGCTTTCCGTGGTGGCGTGGTTACGTCCGCGACCTTCTGCACTGACAGAAATATCCTGTCCGGTGGAGGTCGCAACACGCAGGCTGCCGGAGCCTTCAGCAACATTGGCAGACTCCTGATGGCTATCTGCCGCTGCGGCTGACAGATAATCGCCGGTATCGATCACAATACCGCCGTTATCTGCACGATATTGCGTGCCTTCATCGCGGACACTATTCCCCGCCTTAATCTGCGTGGATCCGGACTGAATCGTGGTGGTCACCGCTTTGCTGTTCTGCGTAACGGTTTGACGGTTTTCACCTTTGCCACTCAGATCCACACCAATATCCGGCAGCCCGACCGCACTTGTGCTGTCTGCGGCGGCAGCGATATTTCCTTCTGCCACTTTTTCACCGGCATTCACCAGCGGACGGGAAATCTTACTGTAATCAAGAGAAATACCGAGATTACCTTCCCCGCCTTTGGTGGTTTCAGTGGTTTTATCACTGTTGTGCGCGGCCTGATGCACAACGGTATCACCCGTTTCGGTGTATTTTCCGCCGACTGTGTGTGCCGCACCTTCCTGTGTAATGGTATTTTTAGCGGTCAGAGTTAAATCACCCTGCACCTGCGTGCCGGATGTTACAGCCTGATGCTTCTCCTGCTCCTGTCGGGTGTCAGTATGACCCACACTCAGTCCGCCGCCGATTTTATCGGCTCCGCCCGTGAGATAAACCCCGCCGTGCGTTTCCTTTTTCTGCTGAGTACGGGTGTCGCTGTTGTCCGCCGCATTCAGGTGAATATTCTCCGCCGAAAGCGCAGCATCACCTTGTGTCGTTGTCAGAGATGAGCCCGTCAGAGTGATATCGTTCCCGGCAGTCGCGGTAACACTGCCGCCTTTCAGTTCACTTCCCTGATTCTGAACTGTTTCCTGTTTTTCAGAGTCGGTGGTATGGCGGATATCCAGCCCGGCGCGGTACTGTTTATCTTCCTGCTCTTTGGCATAGCCGCTGATTTTCAGTTCAGTCTCTGTTTTGTCAGACTGTTTTTTTGCCTGCGCCGCACGGACATTAATATCACCAAGGGTATCAATGTGAAGTGCGCCCGCACTTTCAATCAGACTGCCGGTGATAGTGATATCATTTTTCCCTGCCAGCCGCAGATCTGCATCTGATTTCAGCTCACTGCGCACAATGCGGGTATCTTCACTGTTTTCGCGCAGCGTGCTGCTGGTGATATTAAATGCGCCGCCATTACGGTTATCAATATGTTGTGCCGTCCGGCTGACACCGTTCTCTATCACCAGATTACCGCGCCCGGTCTGTACCAGACTGTCCTGTGTGCCTTTTACTTTACTGCCGGTCACCACCACGGCGTTCCCGCCGGAAAGCAGAAGTTTACCGCCTGCGGTAAATTCAGATCCCTGAGCCGCTTCTTCTGTGGTTGCCGTGTTTTTACGCTGCCCGCCGCCTATCCCGCCCCAGGAGGTGATATTACTGGTGTGTCCCTCATGTTGCGTGGCGGTTTGCGTGCCGATGCGCAGGTCATTGCGGCTGTTCAGGATCATATCCTGCCCGGCCTGTGCCTTTGCTGCCTGTGCATTGATATCACTGCCCGCATTCAGTCCGAGGTTTCCGCCCGCACTCAGCTGCGTTCTGACAAGCTGCTCACGGGAGGTCACATCTGCCCATGTGCCACTGTGCAGTTTTGCCGATTCATTACGTTTATTGCCGGACACGGTTTGTGTACGGGTGTTTTTCACGCCCTGAAGATGAATACTGCCCGCTGCATCAGCACTCAGATGATTGCCCGCGTCTGCGGTTGCCCCTTTCATCACAATATCACCGGTTTTAGCGGTAATACGGATATCACCGGCGGCACGAACCGCCGTGGTTTGCTGATTTACACTTTCATCTTTGCGGGTTTCGTTATTCTCCCAGGACATTTTCCACTGATTATGGGTCCGGCTTTCTGATTGCGCGACCTGGTCGCTGTCCAGAGTGACGTCCGCGCCCTGAATAGTGACATTCTGCCCGGTCACATCAGTCCCGGTCAGTCGCGCATCCTGTGCTGCCACTAAGGTGATATTTTTGCCGTCCAGCGTGGTGCGGGTATAGCGCGCCTGGTTTGTGGTGGTTGTGAGTGTCTGCCCGCTGTGTTTATTCTCTGTCTGATGATGGTCACGGCGCAACAGACCTTCTGTACGCAGCGAACCGCCGTTCAGATTGATATCCCCGCCGGTTACCTGTGCTGCCGTGAGTGTCAGCGCGCCTTGTGCCTGCGCATCAAAACCATTCACCGCATCAATTGTTCCGGAGAGTTTCACACCACTGCCCTGCGCGGTGTTCACCAGGCGGATACGTCCTGCCCGCATTCCGCCCAGATAGTAACTGTCCAGCGGTACGGCATTTTTCCCGGCAGTAATCGTCTGCATATCGGCGGAGACAATATTGTTACCGGTGATCGCATTCAGCGTACCGGCGCGGATCGCTCCGTCTGCATTAATAGCGGGCGCAACCAGATCCAACACCTGCCCGGTGGCGATCCCTTTGTTGCCGATCGTCAGCTGATTATAATTATCCAGCGTGCTGTAGGCATTGATCATCCCTTTGTCAATCAACGGATTACCGACCACCAGCGCCGCGTTGTTGGTATTAATAAATCCGCAGCCCTGGCAACTGATCCCGTTCGGGTTCGCAAGGATCAGATCCGCCGCCATGCCGAATACTTCCTGCTGCCCCAGCAGCAGAGACGGATTGCGGCTGATCACTTCATTGAGGATAACCCCGGCCGCCTGCCCGTTCAGGTGATTGTTTGCCTCCAGATGTCCTGCAAGCTGTGACTGCCCGCCGTTCAGGGCGTTATTAAAGACCGCCCCCTGATTATCCACATTAAAATCACGATATTGGTTATGTGACAGTCCGTTATTATTCGGTGCCACAATATTAATAATATCTGTTCCGTTTACCTGAGAAACCCCGGGTCCGTTCAGACCCGTATCCGCCACAATACCCACAGCATTGCAGTTAAAGGTGACAAACGCCAGCGCCATCCACGCGGCGATTTTTCCGGAAGAAGAGAGTTTAAACCGTTCTTTTTTCATATTATTTCCTTACCATCCAACAACAGACGAATGTGATCAGAACTGATATCCGAGACGCAGGGAAAATAACGTATCCTGCGCAGGCATTGCCGCGGCAGTTGTACGGGCACGACTGATTTCCGCATCCAGCAGTGCTCCGCCGTAACTGAAATTGATGCCCGCAGAAACCCCGGTGGCAGATTGCCATCCCGCATGTCCGGTCTGAGCCATCACCCGTCCGTAGTCCACACCGGCACGCGGCGTCAAAGCGACGCCCTGCCGGACAAAACGGCGGGAAAGGGTGTTTTGCCAGTACCCCCCTTTATCCGCCGATAACGAGCCGTCGCCAAAGCCCCTGACAGCATTGCTGCCTGACAGTGTCAGCCACTCCACACCCGGAAGGTTGTCCTGAGTGTACTGACCGGTCAGATTGCTGCTGAGCAGGTACGCATCACCCGACAACGAAAAGCCCTGAATATAATTGAGCGAAAATTTACCTTTGGTATATTGCGGATCAGACCCCGGTAAGGTTTGCCGGGTATCGGCACCAAACAGTGTCGTGCCTTTCTCCGCCGAAAGCGTAGTGCTGATAACACCGCCCGGCACCATAAGCAGCCCGGTGTAACCGGCTTCCGCGATGCTCAGGGACGGGCTGCTGACGCCAATCAGTGTGTCGTTTATATAATTGCGGCTGCGTTTGTATGTGATTTGCGCCATCAGAGAATCAATCCGGGTCTGGTTGCGGAAAATGGCATAGTCTGCCCGCAGCGCAGCCTGCGCGCTGTCTCCGTGTAAAATGACCCGGTTATAACGCAAAGCCTGGTCTATCCGGTAACCGGACATGCTGGCGTAAGTGCTGACGGTCAGCGCGCCGTACGGAACGGAATAGAACAGCATCCCGGAACGGCTGTAGCGGTTTTTCCGGTCATCTGTCGTGGTTGCGCCACTCAGGCTGAGAAAGTCCGATAACTCCGCCGGACTGTCTGCTGATGCTGTGGCGCGCATCTGACGCCGCCCGGTACTTTTCTGCCCGTAGTTATCAGCCGTAAGAGAGAGGGACAAAGGTGTGCCGCGCTGATTATTCAGATGCACAACCGAGCCGCCCGGCAGCTTTCCGGGAAGAATATCCATCGTGACATGATTGGATCGCAGGCGGTTTGCCTGATCCAGCCCCTGCTCCAGTTCGGTTATTTTCAGCGGTTTTCCGGTCAGTGACGGAAACAGCATCGCGGTATTAATCCCGCCGTCTGCGCCGTCGATCCGCTCAATAATGCCCTCGGTTACGCCGATCCCGATTTCCTGGTACGTATTGACCGGCAAAAACCGGATACGCGCAGTGATATAACCTTTCGCCAGGTAACGCTCCATCAGCTCTGCAACCAGGATATTGATATCCCGGCTGCGGATACACTGCGCAGGCAGTGGAGAGAGCGAAGAGAGATCCGCCTGTGATAACAGCGTAATCCCGGAAAGATACACACCGGTCACCGGCAGACAGTGGTCATTCCCGGCGAGTTGCAGAACAGATTCCGCCGCCGGTTTGGTATTATGAGATTTATTAAGTTGCTGATAAGCCTGCTGTTCCAGCAGGTCATTTACCTGGTGCGTGGTGTCCTGCAATGCCCGGCGCGAGGCATCAACGCCCGGATTGTCAGGCACGGAAGGAAATGGTGCGGCAATCGCTGCCCGACAGAGAAATATCGCGGGCAAGGCTATGCAACAGACAATGCGGCAGAGCAATATCGGTAATACCGGTAATTTAGTCAATTCAGCTTACTTATCCCGCACGATATTCACCGCCCGTTCCGGGCAGAGAACCCCGAGTCATCCGGCGTGGCACCGGATTGTAAAAAACGCCGGGGTTTTATCTGTTATCGGCAGAAGTAAGCAAAACTTAACTGTTTCAGATGAAAAAGGCGCCCGCCGGGACCGGCAGACGCACTGAGGAAAATATTACTTATGACAGGCGGGTTTACTGTGGCGGCAGCCCCCTGAAAGATGTTCAATAATCGGGCAGTCTGCGCTGTCGTCGCCCGGACAGGATTCCGCCAGCACCAGCAGGCGGTCACGGATAGCACTCAGCTCCGTAATGGTTTTTTCAATCTGCTTCGCTTTACTCAGTGTGGCAGATTTCACATCTGCCGCATGGCGGTTCGGATTACGAAACAGTGCCAGCAGTTCGCGGCACTCATCAAGCGTAAAGCCCACTTCTTTCGCCTGACGCAACAATGTCAGCTCATCCAGGTGGCGTTCACTGAAATAGCGGTAGCCGTTCTCACCCCGATCCGGGGGTGTTATCAAAGATTTATCTTCGTAAAAACGGATAGCTTTTGGCGTTAAACCCGTTTTTTGTGCAATATCACTGATATTCATAACTTCTCCTTGACCTTACCCTTGAAGGAAGGTTTACCATCATCTTAAATCAAAATTCCCATTCCCCCGAACGGAATTTTTTCTCTGTCACCCCCCGGGTTTACTGCGGGGTGATGATGCGAAACAGTTAAGGAAAAAAAGATGGCTAATACGACTATTCTTGCATTACAGGGACTCACCTGTATGCATTGCGTCGGCAGTGTAAAAAAAAGTGCTGGACGCCCGTCCGGATGTTGAATCCGCCGTTGTCACCCTTGAATTTGCAAAAGTCACCGGTGATGCCGATCCGCAATCGCTTATCAGCGCAATCGAAGATGCCGGCTATGAAGCACAGGTGGCAGAGCATCCCGGTACAATTTTGCAGCTTTCAGGGCTCAATTGTATGAAATGTGCTGCGAAAACGCAAAGTGCATTAGAAGCCGTTGACGGTGTCGCCGCCGCTGTTGTGGATACCAAAGAAGCCAAAGTGTATGGCAGCGCAGATGCGCAGATTCTGATAAGTGCGGTGGAAGCCGCCGGTTTTCAGGCAGCGGTGGCAGGAGAAAACCAGCACCCAAAAACTGAACCGCTGACACCGGTCACATCTTCGGATGAGACGGTATCAGCGGCACATTGCGACATTCCTGCCACCCCGGACAACACCCCGGTAATGGCGGATATTGCAGATGACGATGAAAGCCTGTCGTTTCTGCTCGACGGCATGACCTGTGCCAGTTGTGTCAGTAAAGTGAATAAAGCCCTGCTCAGTGTGGACGGCGTGGAAAACGTCCGCGTTAATCTGGCAGAGCGCAGCGCGCTGGTCACCGGACACGCTTCACCTGATGCGCTTGTCGCGGCAGTGGAGAAAGCCGGTTACGGCGCAGAGCTGATTCAGGATGATATAAAGCGCCGTGAGCGTCAGCAGGAAGTGGCGACAGCAAACATGAAACGCTTCCGCTGGCAGGCCGTTGTCGCACTGGCAGTGGGTGTTCCGGTGATGATCTGGGGCATGATCGGCGACAACATGATGCTGACGCCCGCCAACAACGGGATCTGGCTCACCATCGGTGTGCTGACCCTGGCGGTGATGGTCACCGCAGGCGGGCATTTCTACCGCAGCGCATGGCAATCACTGAAAAACCGCAGTGCGACGATGGATACCTTAGTCGCGCTCGGCACCGGTGCCGCGTGGCTTTACTCTATTACTGTCAATCTGTGGCCGGATGTCTTTCCGCCACAGGCGCGTCATCTTTATTACGAAGCCAGTGCCATGATAGTCGGTCTGATAAACCTGGGTCACATGCTGGAACAGCGCGCCCGCCAGCGCTCATCAAAAGCACTGGAGCGGCTTTTGGATCTGACTCCGCCGACCGCACGGGTTGTAACGCCTGAAGGTGAGAAAGATCTGCCGCTGGCAGAGATTCAGCCGGGTATGATCCTGCGTCTGACCACCGGTGACCGGGTGCCGGTCGATGGTGAGATAACACAGGGCGAAGTGTGGATGGATGAAGCCATGCTGACCGGGGAGCCCATCCCGCAGCAAAAAACCATTGGTGATTCGGTTTCAGCCGGAACAACCGTGCAGGATGGTACCGTACTGTTCCGTGCTGCGGCTGTCGGCAGCAAAACCACACTGGCGCGCATCATAAAACTGGTGCGTCAGGCACAGAGCAGTAAACCGGAGATTGGTCAGTTAGCCGATAAAATCTCAGCGGTGTTTGTGCCGGTTGTGGTGGTGATCGCCCTGATCGCCGGTGCCATCTGGTATGTCTTTGGTCCTGCGCCGCAAATAACCTATGCACTGGTCATTATTACCACGGTGCTGATTATCGCCTGTCCGTGTGCGCTGGGTCTGGCAACACCGATGTCGATAATCTCCGGTGTCGGACGTGCGGCTGAGTTTGGTGTACTGGTACGGGATGCGGATGCACTGCAACAGGCCAGTAACCTGGATACTATCGTTTTCGATAAAACCGGGACTCTGACCGAGGGAATGCCGCAGGTTACTGATATTCATATTTTTAATGGTTACAGTGAAGAGGATGTACTGCGCTGGGCGGCAGCTCTGGAAAGCGGTTCTAATCACCCGCTGGCGCGCGCTATTACCGCACGGGCAAAAGATCTCTCAGTGCCGTCTGTCACACAGTTCCGTACGCTCGCCGGAATGGGGATCAGCGGGGAGTCAGAAGGCCGGACACTCCTGCTTGGTAACCATGCCCTGATGAATGCGCAGAATATCGCGACCACCGCACAAGCCGATGCCTTGGTTCAGTCACAGGCCGGTAAAGGCGTGACGCCGGTGATGCTGGCGGCAGACGGCAAAATTGCCGCTGTTCTGTCCATCCGTGATCCGCTGCGGGAAGACAGCATCAGCGCTCTCGCGCGGCTCCGTAAGCAGGGATATCGCCTGGTCATGCTGACCGGGGATAATGAAATCACCGCCCGGGCTATCGCAAAAGAAGCAGGTATTGATGATGTAATCGCCGGTGTGCTGCCGGACGGCAAATCAGCCGCAATTGAAAAATTGCAGCAAGCCGGGCAGAGAGTGGCAATGGTCGGGGATGGCATTAATGATGCACCCGCGCTGGCGCGTGCGGATGTGGGGATCGCCATGGGCGGCGGCAGTGATATCGCCATCGAAACTGCCGCAATAACCCTGATGCGCCACAGCTTGCATGGTGTGGCAGATGCCGTGGCTATCTCAAAAGGGACACTGCGCAATATGAAGCAGAACCTGCTGGGTGCTTTTGTGTATAACTCGCTGGGGATACCGATCGCGGCAGGAATACTCTTTCCGTTCACCGGCACACTGCTCAACCCGGTGGTTGCAGGTGCGGCAATGGCACTCTCTTCGATTACCGTGGTCAGTAATGCTAACCGGCTGCTGAGGTTTAAACCTAAAGATTAATAACGATACCCTTATTCATTCAAACCGCAGGTTCGTTGGCTGCACTCAGCTTGCCGCCTGCCTGCATCCTGAATGACGTTGGGTGCAAACTAATAAGGGAGCGAATAATTCGCTCCCTTATTTTTTTCTTACTAATTAATCATATATTATTAATCAGGGTTGAAAATTTGTTACGATTGCAGTCAACTAAGGGAATGAGTCACGACAGGAGTCGTCATGAAAAAACTGTTCCACCGGCTGAAAGAATACCTGCTTTCGTCAGATCCGCAGGGGATTTATACCTGGCCCGCCGTTGATATCACGCTGCCCGGGGGCATTGCACTCCACTTGGTCGGCACGATACATATGGGATCGGAAAATATGTCTCCGCTGCCCGGTCCGCTGCTGAAAAAAATTGCGCATGCCGATGGTCTGATTGTGGAAGCCGATATCACACAACCTGCGCCGTCATTTCCCGGGCAGGACCCGGAGTATATACGCCGCCCCGTAAGTGAGCGCTTACCAGAGGGATTGCGGGATGATTATCGCCGCTATTGTGAAGAGCAACGGCAGCCCTCAGAAACACTCGATACCCTGCCCGCCTGGCAAATCGCGCTGATCCTGCAATCCACCCAGGCACAAAACCTCGGGCTGCGTCCGCATTACGGAATTGATTATCAGATGCTGAACGCGGCGCACGGACAAAATATCCCGGTGTTTGAACTGGAAGGCACGCAATCTCAGATGCAGATGCTGCTCAATTTTCCGGATGAAGGCATGAGCCTGCTGGAAGATACACTGACCTATTGGCATGACAATGCCCGCGCCCTGCAAATTATGCTCGGCTGGTGGCTGGATTACCATCCGGAAAAAATGGCTCAGCCGCTGCCGGAAACCTTCAGTGAGCTGACTTATCAGCATCTGATGATAAGCCGCAATGACGCGTGGAAAACCCGCCTGAACCAACTGCCGCCCGGAAATTATGTGGTGGCGGTGGGTGCGCTGCATCTGTATGGCGAGCATAATCTGCCGTCAATTTTGTGCTAAACTGGCAGACCTTGTGACTCTGCCGTCTGAATTATCAGCAAGGAAATACTATGACACCGGCTGTAAAACTCCTGGAAAAAAACCGGATTGCATTTACGCTGCATCCCTATGAGCACGATCCGAATGACCATAACTTCGGTGATGAAGCGGTCCGCAAACTCAATCTTGATGCCGGTCAGGTATATAAAACCCTGCTGGTGGCACTGAACGGGGATAATAAACATCTCGCCGTCGCTGTCACGCCGGTATCAGAACAGCTTGATTTAAAAGCGGTTGCCAAAGCATTGGGGGCGAAAAAAGCTGAAATGGCAGATCCGGTAAATGCCCAGAAAGTGACCGGTTATCTGCTCGGCGGAATAAGCCCGCTGGGACAGAAAAAACGCCTGCCGACCCTGATTGATGAAGGCGCTCAGGAGTTTGCCACTATTTTTGTGTCCGGCGGCAAGCGCGGTCTGGATATTGAACTGGCCCCGCAGGATCTGGCAAACGTGCTGGACGGAAAGTTTGCGCCGGTGGCAAAGCGGGACTGATACTAAATACAATACCGGGAATATCTCCGGTATTGTATTGTATCTGAAATCAGCTATTTGTTTTTATAAACGATTTCGCCCTTTGGCTCATAATCTGCCGCTTTCAGCGGTGAATGAGCTTCAATATAACCTTTCAGCACTTCTGCATCGACAAAACCCGTACTGACATATCCCGGATGTGTATCAATTTTCGGATAACCATCCCCGCCGATAGCATTAAAGTTCAGCGTCGCCATACGATAGGTTTTCTCCGGGTAGACCGGTTTACCATCGATAGTCACATCACTGATTGTTTCGTCTTTATTCAGTGTCAGCCCGACATTATAAAACTGCGCATACGCACCAGAGTCCGGTTTCATATTTGCAACCGCCTGTAAATACGGCAGTACTTCTGATCCTTTAAAATCGACATACACCAGTTCATTCGCAAACGGCTGAACTTTCAATACATTTTTGTACGTGATCTCACCCGCATCAATAGAATCACGCACACCGCCGCCGCTCATAATGGCAAAATCGGCACCAGCACGCTCTTTCTGCGCGGCCAGCATCAGGTGCGCCATATTAGTCTGCTCAAAACGCACTTTACTGCGATCGCCTTCCAGTTTAGCGTCCACCGACCCGACTTTAACACTAAGCTGTTCGTCGCCTTTTTCCTGATACGGCGTCAGCAGTTTCAGCATTTCCGGGCTTTCAGTAATTTCACTGGTGTAATAAATGCGTTCTGATGTGCCATCGTCTTTCGTGACTTTCTTTTTAAGATTCACAGGAATGAGCTGATAGTGTTTGAGTGTGAATTCCCCGTTGCGGAACTGAAAATCCGCACGACCGACATATTTCCCCCACTCATGAGCCTGTACAATCCAGGTGCCGTTCTGCTTATCCGGCGCACATGGCGTACCGGGTACATAATCCGCAATTTTATAGTTTTTATTTTCCGGCTGCATACAGACCGGGTCCTGAGAGTGCCCGCCGACAATCATATCCAGATACCCGGCTGGCAGGCTGCGTGCCATTTCCACATCCCCCGGGGCATTGGAGCCATGATTGGCATCATCATAATGTCCCATATGAGTGGCGGCGATGATAATGTCAGGCTTTTCTGTTTCGCGCAGGCTCTCAACCACTTTTCTGGCTTCTTCTGCCGGAATACGGAATTCAGTATCAGGGAAATTGCCCGGATTACCGATTTTGGCGGTATCATCCGTTGTTAAGCCGATAACGGCTATTTTTATACTTTGTTTATCAAACAGCGCATACGGCTTAAATAAACGTTCGCCGGTACTTTTCTGATAAATATTGGCAGAGAGGAACGGAAAGTTTGCCCATTTTTCCTGAGTCCGCAGGGTTGCCAGCGGATTATCGAATTCATGGTTACCCAGCGCCATCGCATCATAACCCACCAGATTCATACCTTTAAAATCCGGCTCGGCATTTTGCAGATCAGATTCCGGTACGCCGGTATTAATATCCCCGCCGGAGAGCAGCAGAACAGAGCCGCCCTTCTCTTCCACTTCTTTACGGATGCCGTCCACCAGCGTTTTCTGAGCGGAAAGTCCGTATTCACCGTGGTCATTCTGCCAAAAGTGCCCGTGATGGTCATTTGTATGCAAAATCGTAATATCATAGGTTTTATCTTTTTCCCACGCACCGGCAAGTGCCGGAAAAAGTGCCACAGAAACCGCCAGAGCACTGATGGTGGTTTTAAATGCAAATGTCATGGTCGTTCCCCATGTTCTGAATGATGATAACGGCAAATAGCCGGGAGGCATGCCGATCCCTGCCGAAAGTATGATTAAAATTCACAATTTTTAATACCTGTTCTGACAAATCCGACAAAAAAAGTGAGACATCACTCAATATTCTATCATTTAGTATATCGTCACAATGCCGGCATCAGCGTCTTAAAAAACCTTAAATATCAATAATAAATCATAGAAAACGTGTAATTACCCCATACCGGGAATCGCATTTATTTTATACCGACCTACGCATTACTTTTGCAATACCCGTATAAATACGCCGACAAGACCCATCCTTTCCCTGACAATTTACATATTATGGCTATTTACATGTCAAAAGGTAACTAAACATCATAAAGACATTGTTAATAAACAAAAAATAAAAAATAAAAACACAGCAAATCCAAGATAAGACCGGCAGCATAAAGAGCATAATAAGCTGAAAACAGGCAAAGCTGAATGGTATCTGCTACTAACAGCCGGTTTTTACATAATTACTTATATTTTTAACGCGATTTATGTCACAAAAACATGTACTATATTTATAATATATCCACATTTATTCACATTGCGAATCAAAAGGAGAATGAAAAAGTGCACTCAACGCCTCTCATTACAACAATTGTTGGTGGTCTCGTTCTCGCTTATTTATTTGGTATGTTAGCTCAGCGGTTAAAAATTTCGCCGTTAGTGGGTTATCTGGCAGCGGGTGTGCTGGCCGGACCTTTTACACCGGGATTTGTTGCCGATGCGTCTCTGGCCCCGGAACTTGCTGAGATTGGTATTATTTTGCTGATGTTCGGCGTCGGGCTTCATTTTTCCCTCAAAGATCTGCTGGCGGTTAAAAATATCGCAATCCCCGGCGCAATTTGTCAGATAGCGGTAGCCACTATTCTGGGGCTGGGTCTTGCCAGTCTGTTTGACTGGGGGCTGTTTACCGGTATTGTCTTTGGTCTGAGCTTATCTACCGCAAGTACGGTTGTGCTGCTGCGAGCCCTGGAAGAGCGGCAGCTTATTGACAGTCAGCGCGGTCAGATAGCTATCGGCTGGCTGATTGTGGAAGACCTGGCGATGGTGCTGACCCTGGTCCTGTTACCGGCGGCAGCGTCCATCATCAATAATCCGGAAGCCAGCGCCAGCAGTTCTGAGTTGCTGCTGAGCCTCGCCGTGACCATCGGTAAAGTGGTCGCCTTCATTCTGATTATGATTTTCATCGGTCGCCGTGCTATTCCCTGGTTACTCGCCAGAACCGCCGCAACCGGTTCCCGTGAGCTGTTCACGCTGGCGGTACTGGTACTGGCGCTGGGGATAGCCTACGCGGCCGTTACACTCTTTGAGGCCTCATTTGCTCTGGGCGCGTTCTTCGCCGGTATGGTGCTCAACGAGTCGGAACTGAGCCACCGCGCCGCACAGGATACCCTGCCGCTGCGTGATGCATTCGCCGTTCTGTTCTTTGTCTCCGTCGGGATGCTGTTTGACCCGATGGTACTGATTAATCATCCGCTGGGTATTTTAGGTGTTCTGGCGATCATTATTGTCGGTAAGTCAGCGGCGGCAATGCTGCTTGTGCGATTGTTCGGACATAACCGGCGAACCGCGCTGACAGTTGCGGTGAGTCTGGCACAAATCGGTGAGTTTGCCTTTATCCTGGCCGGAATGGGCGTGGTGCTGGAAGTCCTCAACCGCCAGGCCAATGACCTGATTTTAGCCGGGGCGATAGTCTCGATTATGCTCAATCCGATTTTATTCACCCTGCTTGACCGTTACCTTGAAAAAACGGAAACACCGCAAGAACAACAGGAAGAAGAAACACTGGATGAAGTGACCCAGGTTCCGGTCAATATCTGCGGTCATACTATCATTGTCGGTTATGGCCGGGTCGGTTCAATGCTGGCAGAAAAACTGCACAATAAAGGCTATCCGGTTGTTGTAATTGAAGATACCCGCGCCCGCTTTGAAGAACTGGCAGAACGCGGTTTTGCGTCCGTGATGGGCAATGCGGTTTCACCTGATGTGCTGGAACTGGCGCGTGTGGATTGCGCACGCTCACTGCTGCTGACCATTCCGAATGGCTATGAGGCCGGTGAGATTGTGGCAAAAGCCCGCGCCCTGAACGATCATATGACGATTATTGTCCGTGCGCATTATGACGATGAACGCACGTATATTATGGAGCGCGGCGCAAACCGTGTGGTTATCGGTGAGTTTGAAATTGCCCGTGCAATGAGCAGTCTGCTGGTTGAAGACCAGACAGATCATGAGTTCGGCTGCCCTGTGGTGGTTAATCCGGTGACGGAAAAACGTCAGGAAGAAGAAGAGGAAGGCCGTTCACTGCATGAAATGCTGCGCAAAGCGCCGGAAGTGACGCCGGAACCGAAAACACCGGCGGACAGCACGCCGCAGCCATCTGCATAAATAAGACAGACACTACCAGCCCGGCACAGTCCGGGCTTTTTTATCTTTCCGTTTTCTCTCCCGCCCCCATCCGCTTGAGAAACTGTTGCTGATAACGGAACAGTTCCCGCGCTGAGATACAGTGATAATCCATACCAAATTGCGCTGCTGTCTGTCTGATAATCTCTGCCAGCGCAGGATAGTGACGGTGGTGCCAATTCGGGAAAAGGTGGTGTGTCAGATGCAGGTTCAGTCCGCCGAGCCAGTAAGTCAGCGTGCGCGGGGTTGTCTGCCAGTCATAGGTTGTGGAAAAGGTATGGGTATAAAAGCCGTGCGTCATGCGCCCGGAATCCGGTGCAGTATAAAACGTGGCTTTTGCCCAGTGTGTTCCCAGGATCAAGACAACAAAGACCAGTGATGCCAGCATCTGACTCAGCAGATAAACCAGCAGAAAAGTACCAAAACCTATCCCGGCCGATGATAAAAGCCAGTAAGGAATAAGCAGTGCCACTATCAGATGCAGCCCCTTACTCAGCAAAAACAGCCCCGTTCCCCGTCCGCCCTGATGGCGCATTTCAGGTGTTACGCGCGTAAGATTAAAGCGATCAAACCAGTCATATCCCCAGATCAGTGCCGGAAATGTCATTGCGGCAATCAGCGGCCAGTACACATGCTGCCAGCGCATAAACGGATACCAGCGCTGATAGGGGGTCTGTCTGAGAAGAAAATTCTCTTCGATATCAAGGTCGTAATAACGGACGTTAATATGAGCATGATGGAAAACAATATGCCGCACGCGCCAGCAGTCCGGATCCAGTCCCAGCGGCAGCGTTATCCAGAAATTGAGGATGCGGTTTGCCGCAGCACTACGCAATACCGCATTATGTGACGCATCGTGAACCACATTAATCGCCAGTAACAGAGCAAAAAAGATAAATAGCGGGTAACAAATAAAAAATACAATGCCGCCGCCTGATATCAGCATCAGTCCGTAGCTGCTCAGGCAGGCAAGAAGCAATAACCCGCTTTTCAGATACGCCCGCTTGTCCGCAAAACGGTGCTCAGAATTGTTTTGAAGATACTGATTTGCCGCCTGTTGCAGAGCACGATGAAAAGCCAGATCGTCCTGTGACTTAAATCCCAGCGGCGGCAATGGTTCAGGATTGTGCATCCGGTTCCCCCGCCGGTGCTGTCCCCGCCCCCGTAAGCAACAGCAGACTGTGCAGCCACAAGAGTCCCCCGGACATCAGCCAGAACGGTGTCAGCCAGCCCACAGCAATAATCAGCAGTAATATGAATGTTGCCACCACAAACCAGCTTACCCGCCCCCATTGCTGCCCCGCAGCCAGCCCGGACAATGCCACCGTACCGGCAGCAAGCAGAACAAACAGTGCGGCCTGTACCGCCGTGGTGCCGCTGTATCCGTAGCCGTAACGATAAATATAGCCGATCACCAGTACAAAAAGCAGCAGCGTTCCGCTCACTAAAAACGCATCGCGGATATGGTATTGTGCAGAGCGAATCTGTCGCGGTTTATTTTTTATCCCGAACACCCGTAAAAACGGACGGTTGCTGTCAATCAGCGGGTTTTCTGTTGCTGCCTCACCACCAATTCCGTAGCGGTGTGGTATCCCGGGGGATTCTGAAAATGTCCCGAACAGTTTATCCCAGAGAATAAAACTGCCACCGAAATTGCGATTGGCAAAACCGCCGTCTTTAACATGATGAACCCGGTGGTGATGCGGCGTAACCATGATTTTCTCAAGCCACGCCAGGCGCGGGATCAATCCGCTGTGATTGAAAAACTGGATAGTATAATGCAGCACCGAAACAGCCATAAAGACACTGAGCGGCACGCCTGCAAAGGCAAGCAGCAAAAAAAACGGAACCGATGTCAGAGAAGAGTACCAGGAATTTCGCACCCCCAGAGAGAGATTAAAGTGCTCCCCCTGATGGTGAACCACATGTACCGCCCATAACAGACGATATTTATGGTGCAACCTGTGCAGCCAGTAAAAACCAAAATCCCATGCGATCAGTGCAAACAACCAAACCGCCCACGCAGGCCAGGTGTCAGTCAGCCCGGCGGAGAAGTGAGTTACCACAAACCCGTAGCAGAACAACTCCAGCCCGCGAAACAGCCACAGCATGATATGTCCGGAATTGAGATTGAACACCACATCACGCCAGCGGAATGACGCAGGGCTTTTGCGGGCGATCACCGCCGCTTCCGCGATCACTATCATCACCATAAAAATAACCGGAAAGGTTAATTCATTCATTGAGATTGATCCTGTGCGGCATTTTGAACATCCGTACACTCATTATGGCAACCGTGGCGCAGATTGCCCCGGCAAATACATCAATAAACAGATGCCGTTTAAGGTACAAAACAGAAAGAATAATCACCAGCGCCCACACCAGCCACAGCGCATTGCCATAATGCGCCCCTTTTTGCCATAAGGCCGCCAGTGTAATCAGCGTCAGAGAGACATGCAGGGACGGCAGCATATTTTGCGGGGTATCAGCCACAAGCAGCGCTGTCAGCAGGTATTGTGTCAGCCCGCTCCCGGTATCGCCCGGAAAATCTGCGGTGGTGGGATACAACAGATACACAGTTCCGGACAGTACCGCACATAATATCATCTGCCACATCAGCAGGTTAGCTTTCCCGGGTAATGATAATAAATACCCGCAGGGGATAAACAGAAAAAAAGAGAGATAAACCCAGACTGCATGTGGGTTATACATGATTACTTTATCAATAATTCCTGGCGTAATCATGTGTGCCGTTGCATGTATATCGCCGGTCAGAGAATAAATCACCCCCACCGTTCCCCAGCCCGCCAACAGATAAAAAAACCGGTGAGCAATTCCCTGAGAGCTGCTCATTCAGGCTCCCGCGTGATCCGCCGCCGCTTGACTGACATTGTCACAGAAGGTAATTCAGTCAATAACTGCCACTGCAACCCGGAGGTATCCGCGCCCTGCTGTTCAAAATAGCGGGTAAGTGCTTGCTGACATGCCTGAAGCTCTGCGTTGCTGCACTGCGCAGACAAACTGAACACCCGCCCTTTCTGATGCAGACGGAAATCCGTTTTTGCCGGTAATGTGTTACAAATTATGCGGTTACAGGCATCCGCAAACAACCTGACGGGTTTGTTTTGCACATCAGTCAGCAATAATTGATCATCACAACGCCCTTCAATGCGCTCAATAGCGGTTTGCACATCTCCGCACGGACACGGCGTGTCACGGATAACTAACACATCATCCAGCCGGTAGCGGACAATTGGCTGCGTTTTGCGGGTAAAATCCGTGATCACCGGCGAAAAGCGGCGCTCATCCAGCCACTCTTTCTCAATATACAAAAAAGCCTCATTCAGATGCAGAGTGCCATGCTCACATGTACAGCCAAGAAATCCTTCCGTTGCCTGGTAGACTTCCCCGACATCATCAAATACCTGTTTTAACAATACTTTACCATCCGATTCAAGCACTTCCGCCACTGAAATTACCCGCTTCGGTGACAGTGAGCACTCACCTTTTATTTTTCGCCGCGCAATCTCTGCCAGAACCTGCGCCGGAGCCACAATAATGGAGGGCTGATACGCCACCAGCGCATTCAGATTGTCCTCAAAATCCCCCAGCAGGTCATAAAACCGGAAAGAGAGCCACCGGCTGTTCACACTTTCATAGAGATTATTGTTCGCCCGCAGAAATAATGCGACACGCTCACCGGCAAATAAACCGTCCGGCAGCATTTTGGCCAGCATGGTTCCCGCCCAGACCGCCTGCTCCTGCGGGCTGACGACAAACACACCACGCCGTCCGGAAGTCCCTGATGACAGCCCGACACTGAACCGCCCGACCATCGGCGAAAAGTCCCGCGAGGATTCACTTCGCCGCGCACATTCCAGCAGTTCATCCACTTTCAGACCGGCGGTATTCATCTGATCAAAATACTTCATCATCAGTGCTTTATCCATCTCCGGCCACTGTGCCAACGGTAAAGCGCAATAGGGTGAAAAATAGGGGCTGCGGCACAGAACGCGGCGGATAAAACGCGACAACATGTGTTGCTGATGGCGCTCCAGTGCGCCGCGATCCCGGAAATGCTGCTTTCGCGCCCTGTGGTAATACCACAGGGTTTTCAGCAGGCTCACAAGTCACCTTCATGACAAAGCTGTATCGGGATCTGCCGGTTATCTATCTGATGCAATTTATTCAGCGTCTCATAATAAGCACGGCTGTCATCCATAATCAGATTGGCAACCGCCATCGGACCGCGTAATTCGCGGTAATTTGCAGGTGACCATGCCGCATCACCTGCCAGCAGAACCCAGCCGTCATCTGTTGCCACGCATAACCCGATATGCCCCGCAGCGTGTCCCGGCAGCGGCACCGCCAGCAGCGTTTTTTCACGGTTAACCGCATACCCGTCCCCGAGAACAGCCAGTTCAGCCGGAAGTGCCACCTGCTCAAACTGTTCATAAAACCGGGTACGTGTTTCAAAATCATCCGGGATAAGCCCGCGCACAAAGGCTTTGCGCAGAGCGGAAAAACCTGTCAGATGGCGGGTTTTCGCCCAGCCGTCGCCGGAACAAACCATAGGTACGCCGGGAAAATCGCGCAGCCCGGCAATATGATCGCCATGGAAATGAGAAATGATAAGACCCGATATATCAGCAGGCGTTATACCATCAGATTTCAGCTGAGAAACCAGCGCATCTTTGGCATCAAAATAAACCGGTGTTACCGTGCGGTAAAGGCGGATCACGCCGCGCCGGGTATGGTCATAAAAATGGTCAGCGTAACCGGTATCAAACAACCAGCGCTGACCATGCCCCTCAATCAGCCATGCCCGCGCCGGAAATTTACAGGCTTTCATGCTCGCCCCTTTGAGCGCCACACAGCCCGGATGGGTGCAGTAACCGGCTTCAAAAACCCGGATTTTCATCATAACTCACCCTGCTTTTCATTATTCAGCCAGTGCGCGGTGCGGGCTATTCCTTCCGCCATCGTGTAACGCGGATAATATCCCAGCTCATTCTGCGCACGCTCATTATTAAGTGTCATAGTGAAATATGCCGCGCCCAGGCTGTAGCGTGTCAACAGCGGCTCTTTTCCCGATCCCGCTAATTTTTCCAGACAAAACGCCAGACCATACAACAGCGGATAAGGTGCAGATTTCACCCGGCACTGTGCGCCGGTCAGTGCAAACAGTGCGCGTAGCGTGGTGATAAGCGGTTGCGGATCCTGATTGGTAATATTATAAACTGAGCCGCTTTTTACCGGCTGCGTAGTCGCCAGCGACATGGCATGCACCACATTTTCCACATAGGTCAGATCAAACGCATTCTTTCCGCCGCCGGGAAGGATCAGTCTGCCGTTACGCGCACGAACCTGTGCCATCAGGCGCGGCAGCAATACCCGGTCATGAGGTCCGAATAGCCCGCGCGGACGCAGAATCACAAAAATAGTTGCCGGGTAAGACGCCACAATGTCAGCAATCGCCTGCTCCGCCAGATATTTAGTCCGCGCATACTCATTGGCAAACCGGTGATTCACCACCGATTCCCGGATATCTTGCTGGTGCGTAAAGTTAAAATAAATTGCCGGGGTCGAAATATGCACAAACCGCACAATACCGGCGTCCGCTGCCGCCTGAGCCAGTATCCGGGTCGCGGTCAGGTTCACCGCCTCAAATTCTGCCTTATCCCCCCAGGGGGCGGAAAGTGCCGCGCAGTGCCAGACTGCCTGACAATCCGCCATCAGAGCCGTGGCTGCTTCCGGGGTCAGTGTGCGCAGATCAGCGGGGCGGAAAACCGCACCGGCAACCGTCAGTGCTGCACCCGCTGCCGTATCACGCCCGCAGGCGACAACTTCATACCCTTCCCGCAGCAACATGTCTGCTGCGTTGCGTCCCAGCCCGCTGGTTGCCCCCGTCACTAAAATTCTCACGGCACCAGTACCATTGCAGAGAGTGCCAGCCCCGCGGCTGTGCCAACCAGTAGTACAGCGGATTTTCCGTAAAATCGCCCGGTAATAATGGCTTCATGCAGCGCTGACGGAATCGATGCCGCCACCTGGTTTCCCCGGGTGGCATAAATATCCACAAGCTGTTTATCGGTGATCCCCAGCCGTTTGCGCATGTGTTCCAGCGACAGATGGCTCGCCTGATGCGGCACCACGGTATCAATCTGTGACAGAGCAATACCCGTCGGTGACAGCACGCGATCCATAAAATCTTCGATCAGTGACGATGCCAGACGGAACAACGGCTTACCTTTCATATGGAACAGAAAGTCATCCTCTTCCATACCGGTCCGGGGATTACAGCGGGTGCCACCGGCGCGGATCTCACACAGATCCAGCCCTTCGGGGTAGGTTTCCAGGCGAAACGAGAGAATACCGCTGCACCCGTCGCCTTTCTCAACAATGGTGCAGGCAGCACCGTCGCCGAAAATCAGGGATGACTCTTCATGCGTCCAGTCAATACCCCGTGACGCAAGGTCGGCTGAGACAATGGCTATGCGCTGATATTGATTTGTTGCCAGCAATCCCCCGGCGACCTGTAATGCAGATAAATAACTGACACAACTGGCGTTAACATCAAAACAAGCAATTCCCGGCGTCAATGATGAGCAGGCAAGAATATGTGCGGCACTGCACGGCAGCGCCTGAACCGGAATGGCGGATGCACAAATCAGGGCATCCACAGAGCCCGGGTCAATGTTCTGCTGTGCCAGTGCATGATGCAGCGCTTGCGCCGCCAGTACAGCCTGGCTGTCTGAATGGGTGGCATGATAGCGCCAGCGGATCCCGGCCCGTTTTTCCACATACCCGCTGCGCTTGTTGAAACGTTTATCCAGGTCGGTCGATAAAACCCGGTCAGCCGGTAGCGCAACACCTGAAGCCACTATTTTCAGCGGAACAAGCGCGGTGTTGTCTGACATCATAATTTCCTTACTCATTTTTATCGTTATTAATTAATTCATTTACCAAATTATTGTCGTATATGGTATAGGAAAATGCGCATATGAAAAAATCATGCTCAAAACAGCACTATTTTCTGCCGCGCAGCGCCCAAAAAAAAATCCTGCCGAAGCAGGATTTTAGTGATTAATTATTATATCCATATGATAATAAACGAATAATACCACTTATGCAGGCTGATTATTAGTATCCATCAGCACGCTGGTGATAATATGACCGGATATTCCGTTTTTCTGTGTTTTCTGTGTACTCTTTCCGGCACTTAATGAACCGCGCCCCATACAGAACAGAACCAGGCATTAGATTGCGATAAATAATCTCATGATGTCTCTTTGCTTGTTTTTATTGAATGATATACCCATAGTACAAACAAATTAATAGCACTACATGAGATGACAGCAATATTGTAATTTTTATCCGGCATAAATAAAAAAATTAACGGGTATATTTTTTTATAAAAAAAATTAGTCATCACACAGTAAAGTGTAATAACTAAACATGAAATAATAAAAACCAAAATAAATCTTATTGATACATTTAGTTTAAATATTTTCTCTCTGAAATTAATAACGTTAAACAGACTTAATAAAATGGCAATTGTATACTGACCTGCATCAGGCATAATTCCTCCGGGAACATCAAGAAAGTAATTACACAATAATGTTATTTTCTTTTTATGAAAAGACGTTTATATTAAAAAAAGCCGGTAATAATTAACCGGCTTATTCATGATATTAAAATTATAGATATTTAAACAACACTCAGTACCTGATTCTGAATCAGTAAGTCAATCGAGTAATCATGAATAGTAATGGTATTTTGTGCATCACTGATAACAACATTCCCTTTTACATCACGGGCGTGGAGCAGTACATCGCAGACATCTTTAAACATATCAGAGGTGAACTGAACGGTATCTTTATCATGTGCGTACTGATTTAAATCCATAATATCGGTTTTTCCGCCACTGTTTTTATCAAAGTGGAAAATATCATTACCGATACCACCAAACAAGATGTCATTACCTTTGCCGCCATACAGGAAGTCATTACCTTCCCCCCCGTATAACTCATCATTACCGTCATTGCCGAGAAGAATATCATTGCCTTCCCCGCCGACTAATAAGCTGGCAATTTTCAGTGCATGAAGCGTATTATTACCTCCAAGACCAAATACCACACTGCCGGT
Source organism: Morganella psychrotolerans (assembly GCF_001676155.1). Lineage (GTDB taxonomy): Bacteria > Pseudomonadota > Gammaproteobacteria > Enterobacterales > Enterobacteriaceae > Morganella > Morganella psychrotolerans. The sequence continues at coordinate 33,899 of NZ_LZEW01000033.1, forward strand.
TAAATCATCGTCACCGTCTGTGCCGATAACCGCATTTTTATATTGTACTGTCTCTTTGGTTTTGAAAATAAAACCAGATTCATAGCTCAGATTTTGATCATTTACATCAAAGGTTTTATAACATTCTTTGGCGAATTCCACTTTTTCAATGGACTCTGTTTTTTTCATTCCGGTACCATCTTTCGCGCGGAAATATACAAAATTATCCACGTTGTAAATATCCCAGTCTCTGGCGAATCCATGCAACATCAGGGTATCTGTTCCGGTTCCTCCGTCAATAACATCGGCACCTAAACCCGGTTTAATTTTATCATTACCGCCACCGGCAGAAATATAATCACCGGCATCATTGCCTTTGAGCATATTGCCGTATTCATTGCCTAATATAAATGCCGGTTTACCGTAGTGCCCGGTGTTCTGATAAATATCCCCCACCCATTTGGTATGGCGCATCAACTGAGATAAATTATCCACAATAACAACACTGTCTTTATTCAGTAACGGATAAAATTTAGATGCAGCAATTCGCTCCCAGCTATCTGTCACCATATTCATAACATGCGGCGTCCAGCTGATCGGAACATTCAGTATACTCTTACTCAGATAGCTGCCACCGCCGACCAGAGAAAGGGAATGAGGGTCATCAAAAGATATAATGTTATTAAGTGTAGAGTTATAATCTTTATCCGCATTAACAAAAAGCGGCTTCATATCTAAAATAGCGCCGATAAATGAGGTTGCATCTCCTGTAATACGAAATACACCATCATTTTCAAATCCGATATTCAATACAGTACCATCATCATGAATATTCGGACTGGCAAACGCAATATAATTTGAATCCTTAAAAAAAACCACCTGCCAGGGTTTCTTTCGCCGCAGCATTAATATTAACCATACCACCCCCCAGGCTATTACCGGTAATGATAATATCTTCAGGTGCCAGATTATTTTTAATCGCCAGATCTTTAACCGCTTCCAGCAAAGGCTCAAGATGCTTTGCAATATTTCCGTTGTTTATTTGAGTATAGTCAATCATATCAACAAGGTCATTTGTTCCGGTCCAGGATAGCGTGATCTTTGTCAGCTGGTTATGATCATCAAATTCACCTAAAATATGCGATTGCAAACCCTGAGATGGAAAAATTTTACCGGTAACCGGACTGGTTACTTTATAATAACCAAAGCGGTCCACGGCACTATTTGGTAAATTAAGTTCGGCTGGTTTTAATTCCCGCCATCCGGCAGGAATACCCACGTCCATTTTACTTGGCATCCAGTTAAATGCATTAGATAATGGCTCAAGTAAATGTGTAATTACTTTCCCTATAGGAAAAAAACCAATCTGTGTATGTAAGTTATCATACATAGCAATTTTTTTTAGCAGTTATCATTAAATCTATTGATTCCTGCGCTGTATAATCTTTATAATTAAATATCATCATTCATTCCTTGAATTTATTCCTTGCCATAATTACCATTCATATTTAAATCGATGTTAATGTAGTTCAAATATTGAGTAATGGCAATTAAACCAACCTTAAAACAAGGCTTATTATTTATTATAGCGACACCAAGTATTAACACCTTCAATATAAAATAAAACAGCCTGTTATAAAAACAGGCTGTTTATCTGAATCCAATATTATTTATACCCAACGTCATTCAAGATGCAGGAAGGCGGCAAGGGAAAACAGACGGGGAGCATACACAAGTATGTGACCCGGCTGATTGAGTGCAGCCAACGAACCTGCAGTTTGAATGAATAAGGGTATATCCGGTATTTAAATATATTACCGTTCCCAGTAAGACTCTTCCAGGCTGTCTTCCCGTTCCGGTAATCCTTTAGTCAGACGCGGTGAATGCTGAATAAGTACCTGATAGCTTACCCGGTTAGCATACCGGCATACCTGAGCTAAAGAAGAATACGTCAGATAGCGGCGCTGATGTTTAGCAGAATTAGGAATATTCATCCGGTGATAGCTATTTGCCGTAATATCATGAAGCAATGCAGATAATGCACCATCTCCGGCACCGTTAGTATTCATTATTTTTTCCGGCCCGCCCATATAGGGTTCAATATGGGAATAAACCCGTGATGGCTCTGTGCAATCTTTTTTACGCATTGCACGACTGAATTCATAACGGTTAAATTCAGCCAGTCCGCCCGGTAATAACGGATGTGTTGTTTCGCGTTTAAATTCATTCTCAGAATATCCGGCCATATATAAACCCGCCGGACCTGCGGTACAGAGCACCAAATCGACCCAGTCGAGTGCTTTGTCTGACGCCAGAAGAGGATCGGCAAGCCCGGTCAGCGCCAGCGCTTCTTCCTCATTCATTGCCAACACTGACACATTGTCTGCGAGGAAATCACACCACCACTGCGGATCTTCCGCAATCACATGTTTTGTACCCAGTGTCAAAACAACCGGAACATTATGTTTCTTTGCATATTCGATGGCTTTCATGGTGGCATCCGGCATCGGCTCGCCCGGCTTACAGCGAACCAGATACGCGGTCAGTACCAGGGCTGACGCCTCAGCAATAATATCTTCTGGAATATTTTCCGGACGCAATTGATTCATCAGCCCGGGGCTGATAGCAAATGTCCGCTCGCCATTTTCACTAATCAGGGTAAAACAGCGCCCTATAGGACCATCAACGCCCTGCAAATAATTCAGATCCATCCGGCTGGATGTATTACACAAGTAATAATAAGCATAACTGCCGATCCGGATATTACTGCACATCGTGCCCAGCAATACAGAACGGTCATCCGCTAAAACAGAGTAGTTATGTAATGTGTTACCGATAGTTCCCCCTGCAAACTCGTGGGTAATCAGTGACTTTTCAATCAACTCCCGGTAAAGCGCTTCTGCCGTATCATCTTCGATAACCAGAGAATGCCCGCGGCTCAACTGATAACGGTTGATGAAATCATCATCTACATTAGCTTCTATATCCACGAGTGTCTGATCGATACCCACAACATAAGAACGGGTATTTTCATCATCCATCATCATTTGGATAGGCTGTAACAGCGGATCACGCAGGCTGACAGGAAAATAGTGTTTGGATTTACGTCTACCGGGGAATTTCATAGTGATTTAATGGCGCCAGAAAAAGATAGCGCATTTTATCATAAGCTGACAGGAATGTGAGCGGGCAGACACATGAATGCCCGCTCAACCGGAAATTACGCTGATTTTTTCCGGTTAACAAACATATTCCATGAAAAAAATGGCCAGAACAGAGAGAATAAAACCTAAAAATGCAGAAGCCAGGATATACATTTTAACCCCCGGTCCGTCTTTTACGACCGGCAGAGCAGGTGCTTCCTTCACGGAAAACGGTATAAAATCCAGCGTGCGGGTATCCGCATTATTAATCGCCCGTAAAACATAAGCCTTGTCCCGAAGCCCTGCATTCACTTTAGACAAATCCATGTTTTTCAATGCATTTTCTATTTCAGAAATAGCCGGACGCCCTAACGCACTGTAGGCAGCTACCGGATCAGACACCGTATTTTGTGGTGGAACAACCAGACTGTTTCCGGCTATTTTTCCGGCCATATTCAGGTAGGCAAGTGTCTGATTGCGCTCATGCTCAACCTGTATAAATGCAACACGGTATTCACTTTTTCCCTTATCCAGCGCAGCATCCAGATTTTCCTGTAACCGGGTTTGCAGCACTGTACGACTATAGTCGCGGGTATAATCCAGATAGTCTGATAGTATGCGCTGCGCAGTTTGCGGGTTATTCGCCGTGAAAGAGACTTTGGCTGTTGCCGGCATCAGTAAATTGGCCTCTTTTCCCTGAAAACCGAATGTACCGGATGTTGTCAGATTGCCCGTTGACTGTAAAAAACTCTGCTGAATATCCGGTGACTGCCAGACAGCACCGAGTACATTAAATGCAGCAGGCAGGTCAGATACCGCAGACACATTCAGCGCCCCCATTTGCAGGCGCAGCTTATCTAATAATGGCATATCACGGACATCAACGGCGGCAATTTCAGCCGTGCTTGTCCATTTTTGCGGCATAAGTTTTGACAAACCAAACCCGGCGACCGTAAACAGCAGTGTCACTATAATAATAAAAATTTTATAGCGATAAAGCAGTTTAATGAGATCGATAATATCAATCTCATCATCATTCAGATTCGCTGGTTCCCTTGTACTCATCATATCCGCGCCACCCGTCATTTCTGCTATGAAATACGCCATTTCACTCAAAACGAACAAAAGTATCTGTCATTTTAAGATAAATTAATTGTCACAATCTTAATTTTAACATTAATTCCTTAAAATTCTACGCATTACAGAGGTATATCTCAGACTAATCCTTATTACAATGTAAAAAACTAGCCAACAAGAGTGCCTAATAGTTTTATATGGATATCATTGTCATTAAGAGACCGGATATAATGATATTCATCACCTCCGGCAGTTAAAAAGAAAGCTTTATTCTGTTCCTTTATTTCCTCTAACGTTTCAAGGCAGTCAGCCGAAAATCCCGGACACATCACCTGAACAGATTTAACACCTTCGCCGGGCAATGACTGCATTGTTTTATCCGTATAAGGTGCCAGCCACGGCTCTCTGCCAAAGCGGGACTGATAAGTATGCATAATATGCTCAGCTGGGAAATTCAGACGTTTACGCAGTAATGCGGTTGTCGCTTCACATTCAGCAGGATAAATATCCCCCGTCTTTGCATAACGCACAGGAATACCATGATAAGACAAAATCAGTCTGTCCGGCTCACCGTGTTCGGCAAAAGACGCTTCAGCCGATTGCGCCAGCGCCTCAATATAGAGCGGATGTGTTGCATAACTGCGGATAAAATTCAGTGACGGTAATGTTCTGTAGCGCTTAAAAATAGTCGCCAGCCCGTCAAATACAGCGCCGGTGGTTGAGCAGGAATACTGCGGGTACAGCGGCAGCACATCAAAGTGCGTAACACCCTGTGCCAGTAATGCTTCAACCGCCGATTCAAGAGAAGGAGAGCCATAGCTCATGCCCAGCTCCACAGGGGTATCCGGCAGGGCTTTTGCCAGCGCCGCCTGCTGCCGGCGGCTGTAAACCAGCAAGGGTGAGCCTTCATCCATCCACACAGACTGATAAAGCTTTGCCACACGGGGTGAGCGGAACGGCAACACAACACCCCGCAAAATACATTGCCAGAGCAGCGCAGACATATCCACCACACGCGGATCACTGAGAAACTGTTTCAGATAACGTTTAACCGACGCCGTATCCGGTGCATCCGGTGTGCCCAGATTGACCAGTAAAACACCACGTTTATGTTGATTCATTGTCAGAAAATCCTGTCAGCTACTGATTGTAATTAGGGTTATCAGGGTAGTGCAATATTATAAATGATTCTTATTCTTTTCTGCCATATTCTTCATCCTTCAGTCTGCAGGGGCGTTGGCTGCTCTCTTTCACCCCCGGTCACATACTGATGTATGCTCCCGGGGGATTCTCTCGCTTGCCGCCTTCCTGCAAACTGAATGATTTTGAATACCATTCTTTTATCTTTCAACCTACAGGGGCGTTGGCTGCTCTTTTTCCCCCGGTCACATACTGATGTATGTGCTTCCGGAATAAAAAAAGGCAGCCATACGGCTGCCTGGCAGAAATGCAGGGCGTATTAACCTAAAATACGCGCTAATTCCTGACTGACTTCATTTACCGGACGGGTGCCGTCAATGCAGGTATATTTTACATCGCCTGCCTGTGCATCTTTCTGGTAATACGCAATTAATGGCGCGGTCAGCTGATGGTATTCCACCAGACGCTTGCGTACGGTTTCTTCCTGATCATCTTTACGGATAGTCAGTTCATCGCCGGTCACATCATCTTTATTTTCCACTTTCGGCGGATTGTATCTGACATGATAAACACGGCCTGAGCCGGAATGCACACGGCGACCGATAATACGGTCAACAATAATTTCATCCGGTACAGCAAATTCCAGAACGAAATCAACTGAAATACCGGCGTCTTTCATTGCATCAGCCTGTGGAATGGTACGCGGGAACCCATCCAACAAAAAGCCATTTCGGCAATCATCTTGTTTGATACGCTCTTTGACCAGTGCGATAACTAATGCATCAGTCACTAACTTACCATTGTCCATCAATTCTTTTGCCTGAAGACCCAATTCACTGCCGGATTTCACTGCTGCACGCAGCATGTCACCCGTCGAGATCTGAGGGATCCCGTATTTTTCCATGATAAATTGAGCCTGCGTTCCTTTACCGGCGCCCGGTGCGCCGAGCAGAATAATACGCATTGCGTAAACCCCTTGCTGGTTGCTTTTTTATAATTCGGATGAAAACAAGCTACCATACCATTTGTCAGGGCATAGACTCAAGAAAACAGGGGTAACTCCCCTGCCTGTTTTCATTTTTATAAAAGAAAAAACCACATGATTATCAGGAAATCATGTGGTTTTTAAGTAGGTTATGCGTGATTACACACACACACCGGAAATGAATCTCATTTTAGCCTAATAACAGGCTATTCATCCGGGAAACAAATTCGTTCGGATCTTCCAGTGTGCCGCGCTCAACAAACAGCGCCTGATCCATCAGCAAATTGATCCAATCTGCAAAACGACTTTCATCCTGCTGTTCTGCGGCGCGTTTAACCAGAGGGTGCTCCGGATTCAGCTCAAAGTTATATTTCACTTCAGGCGCTTCCTGACCCGCAGCAGCAAATAATTTCGCCATCTGCGTGCTCATATCACTGGCATCGGTTGTCACGATAGCCGGTGTTGAGGTCAGACGGTGAGTAAGTTTTACCTCTTTCACCCGCTCACCCAGCAGGGCTTTTACGCGCTCAATAAACGGTGCCAGCTCTTTATCTGTCTCTTCTTTAGCGGCAGTATCTTCATCATCTGCCAGTTTATCCAGAGATTCATCGGCTTTACTGACTGACTGGAATGATTTACCGTCAAATTCATTCAGGTAATTCATCATCCACTCATCAATACGATCAGAGAGCAGCAGTACCTCGATACCTTTTTTGCGGAACAATTCCAGGTGCGGGCTGTTTTTTGCTGCGGCATAGCTGTCTGCCGTAATGTAATAAATCTTGTCCTGACCTTCCGTCATGCGGGAAACATAGTCCGCCAACGAAACGGTTTGCGCGGAACTCTCTTCTTTTGTGGTCGCAAAACGCAGAAGTTTGGCGATAAGCTCCGCATTGCTGCTGTCTTCGCCCGGACCTTCTTTAAGTACCAGACCAAACTGCTGCCAGAATGCCTGATATTTTTCAGCATCATTTGCCGCAATTTTTTCAAGCATCTGTAAAACACGTTTAGTCAGCGCGGTACGCAGGCTGCGGGTGACGGCACTGTCTTGTAAAATTTCGCGGGACACATTCAGCGGCAGGTCGTTCGAGTCCACCAGTCCGCGCACAAAGCGCAGATAATTCGGCATAAACTGTTCGGCATCGTCCATAATAAAGACGCGCTGAACATACAGGCTCAACCCGCGACGCTGGTCACGCTGCCACAGATCAAAAGGAGCGACAGACGGGATGTAAAGCAGGCTGGTATATTCCTGCTTACCTTCCACACGGTTATGCGCCCACGTCAGCGGGTCGGCAAAGTCGTGAGACAGATGCTTATAAAACTCATTATATTCTTCATCACTGATGTCGTTTTTATTGCGCGTCCACAGTGCCTGAGCTTTATTGATTTTTTCCCATATCACGGTGCCGTCTTCTTCATTTTTACTTTCGATTTCAACCGGCAGTGCAATATGGTCAGAATATTTGCCGATAACCGAACGCAGACGCCAGTCATCAAGGTACTCATCTTCGCCTTCGCGGAAATGCAGGGTGATAGCGGTGCCGCGTGTATCTTTATGGGTTTTGGCGATGGAGTAATCCCCTTCGCCTTCAGATTCCCAGAAAACAGCCTGGTCACTTGGCACACCGGCGGCGCGGGTAACAACCGTCACTTTATCCGCAACAATAAATGCCGAATAGAAACCGACCCCGAACTGACCAATCAGCTGGCTGTCTTTTGCCGCATCAGATCCAAGGGATTCCAGGAATGATTTGGTCCCGGATTTGGCGATAGTCCCCAGATTATCAATAACTTCGTCGCGGGTCATCCCGATACCGTTATCACTGATAGTCAGTGTGCGCTTTTCTTTGTCCACAGAAAGACGCACATGCAAATCACCGTCATTTCCATACAGCGTGTTATCGGATAACGCACGAAAACGCAGTTTATCCGCCGCATCAGATGCGTTTGAGATAAGCTCGCGCAGGAAAATTTCTTTATTGGAATAGAGAGAGTGGATCATTAATTGCAGAAGCTGTTTTACTTCTGACTGAAAACCACGGGTTTCTTGTTCTTGCAGACTCATTAATAACCTCACGCTGACATCATAAACGAAAAAATGGTATAGAGATCAGGTGGGGTCAGTCATGGGATTTTCAAGGTGAAAGGTGTATTTTTTATGAGAAACCTGAGAAAAGAGGACAGACGGCATAAGCCGTCTGTCCGGGAAAACGCGACGACTAATCAGTAATCGTTGTTAAAACGAATTTTCTGACGCCCGGCGAGAGAGTGGGATAAGGTTGTGCCATCCACCATTTCCAGCTCACCACCAACCGGTACGCCATGTGCGATACGGCTGGCTGAGATACCAAATTGTTCACACATTTCAGCGATATAGTTGGCAGTCGCCTCACCTTCCACTGTCGGGTTAGTCGCAAGGATCACTTCATTGAGTGTTTCCCGCGACAGCCGCGCTTCCAGTATGTCCAGCCCGATATCTGCCGGTCCGATGCCGTCCAGCGGGGACAGATGTCCCATCAGCACAAAGTAGCGCCCGGAGAACTGTCCGGTTTGCTCAATGGCATGAATATCCGCCGGACTTTCCACCACACAGATAAGCCCCGTCTGCTGACGGCGCGGGTTGGCGCAAATTGTGCATTGTTCCTGCTCGGTGAATGTCCGGCAGTCCTGACAATGACCAATTTCCGACATCGCGCGGGTCAGCGCCTGTGCCAGACGCATTCCGCCACTGCGGTCGCGCTGTAACATCTGAAATGCCATACGCTGCGCAGATTTCGGGCCAACGCCCGGCAAACAGCGCAGTGCATCCATCAAAGACTCAAGGAGCGGGCTGGTTTGCATCAGAACGGCATCTTAAAGCCCGGCGGCAGTTGCATACCGCTGGACACTGATGCCATTTTTTCTTTCTGTGTTTCGTCGATACGACGCGCAGCATCATTAAATGCAGCAGCAATCAGATCTTCGAGCATTTCTTTATCGTCTTCCATCAGGCTTGGATCGATTTCAACACGGCGGCAGTTGTGCGCGCCGTTGATGGTGACTTTAACCATACCTGCACCGGATTCACCAGTGACTTCAATAGTGGCAATCTCTTCCTGCATTTGCTGCATTTTGTCCTGCATTTGCTGGGCTTGCTTCATGAGATTGCCCAAACCGCCTTTACCAAACATAGTTTTCTCTCTTTGATTCAATTGTGCCTTCCGGCACAAGGTGGTTAAACAGGCCGGATACTCTCTTCATCCAGATCCGCATCAAAAAAAGGTCAGCAGCGTCTGAATCGTTTTATCCGTCACAATAGACTGACGCGCCTGCGCCAGCATCTCTTCATAGATGGCCTGCCGCCATTCCAGCGGCGTTTTCATGCTTAAATCATCATCTTCACAGATAGTGAGATTAATAACTTTACCATAAAGTTCACTCAGTGCATCACTCAGCACACTGTGTGATGATTTTGAATTCAGGTGGCGCTGTGATGAACGCAGATGCAGACAAATAGTATTTTCATCTGTCTGCTCTTTAAAGGCATTCAGCGCCAGTTGCTGCACCAGTTTCGGCAGCGGCATTTTGTCTGTATCCGCCGCCCAGGCATCCCGCTCACGGGATATAACCGCTAATTTCTCAGCAACTTCCGGTGTTTTTTCATGCTCAAGGGCTTTTTTGATATCTTTCGGGCGCGCAACCGGTGTTTTTTCTTCAATCACATCCTGTGTTTGCGCGCGCCACTGATAAGCCTGTGGTTTATCCGGTGTTTTTGATTTCGGTGCGGACACTGCCCGCGCCGGACGATTTTCAGCGACGGCCGCGAGTCGCGCCAGTGCTGAGTTCGCCGGTTTAACCTTATCAGTTAAGGCAACCGGCTCAGACTTTTTTGACGGCGGAGGCTCCTGCCGGTTCAGAACATCACGCGCTTTCAGCAGCTGAGCCGTCGGGCTGTTTTCCATCTCAGCAGAGAACGTTTCATTCTGTGATGCAACACTTTGTGAAGCAGCAGGCGTGACCGGCTTAGATGCACGCGGCTGACCCGGCAGTGAAACCGGTGCCACTGACGGCGCACTAATCACTTCATCAATAATATTACGCGGATGGAATGCAAGTGCGCGCAACAGCGCCATCTCCACGCCCATCCGCCGATCCGGCGCGTACGCCAGTTCTTTACGTCCGACTAACAGCGTCTGATAATAAAGTTGCAGATCCGCAGGTGCCACTGCCCGCGCCAGAATACGCAGGCGCTCTTGCGTGACATCGGCGGTATTTTCCTGCACCGGCAGCAATTGCAGCATGGCCGTTTTATGCAGTGCCGCCAGCATCTCCACCAGCAGATTTTCCCAGTCCGCACCCCGTGAGGCAGCGTCATTCACGCCATCCATCACCTGCACACCGTCGCCTTTCACCAGGGCTTCCAGGATAGTCAGAGGTTGTTCGTCATCAAGCGTACCGAGCATCTGACTGACAATATCTGCGGTTACTTTTCCGGCACCCAGTGCAATCGCCTGGTCTGCCAGACTGAGCGCATCACGCATGCTGCCATCAGCGGCGCGTGCCAGTAACAGTCGGGCGCGCGCGTCATTTTCAATTTTCTCAGCGGTCAGAATAGTATCAAGCTGCTGACTGATTTGATCCACATCCAATGCTTTCAGGTGAAACTGTAAGCAGCGGGAAAGGATAGTAACCGGCAGTTTCTGCGGGTCGGTTGTTGCCAACAGAAATTTCACATGCTCCGGCGGCTCTTCCAGCGTTTTTAATAACGCGTTGAAGCTGTGGCGGGAAAGCATGTGAACTTCATCGATAAGATAGACTTTAAAACGCCCGCGTGCGGGGGCGTACTGGACGTTATCCAGCAATTCGCGGGTATCTTCCACTTTTGTGCGTGACGCGGCATCAATCTCAATCAGATCAACAAACCGCCCCTGTTCAATTTCCAGGCAATTCTGGCATTTTCCGCACGGCGTTGCCGTAATACCCTGCTCACAGTTAAGCCCTTTGGCAAACAGACGCGCAAGTGTGGTTTTCCCGATACCCCGGGTACCGGAAAAAAGATAGGCATGGTGAAGCCGCTGATGTTCCAGCCCGTTAGCGAGCGCTGTCAGAACATGCTGCTGACCAATAACCTGTGAAAATATTTGTGGTCGCCACTTACGGGCAAGGACTTGATAGCTCATGGATTCCGCAGAGAGTGAACATGATTTTGCATCATGCTACCACAGCCTCACCATTATGGGCGAGGCTGAGTTTGCGTTTAATGCAGGAGAGACTCAGTCGCCGGCATATTCCAGCAGGCAGAAACTGTGGACATCTTCGGCTTCAAGGCGCGCAGCACCACCGAGATCAGGCAGACCGATAATAAAGGCGGCTTCATGGACAGAACCACCCAGACGGCGGATCAGACGGATAGTTGCGTTAACAGTACCGCCGGTTGCCAGCAGATCGTCCACAACTAACACATGATCACCTGCTTTGATGCTGTCTTTATGCATCTCCAGGGTATCGGTGCCGTATTCCAGATCGTATGTTTCACTGAGGGTTTCGCAGGGTAATTTCCCTTTTTTACGGACAGGGACAAAGCCGACGCCTAAACGTAACGCAACCGGTGCGCCGAATAAGAATCCGCGGGCTTCAGTACCCACGACTTTAGTGATCCCTTTATTCTCGAAATGCTCGACTAACAAATCGATGGTCATCCGGTACGCTTGCGGATTATCCAGTAATGTGGTGATGTCGCGGAACAAAACCCCTTCCTTAGGATAGTCAGGGATAGCCCGGATACTTTCTTTAATAAATTGCAGTTGTTCAGCAGTTGCGCTCATAATAGGTGCCAGTATAGAGAACACGAAACATCAGAATCTATGCAAATCAGGGGAAAATTGCAACCGTATCCCGTAACTTTGACGATTATTTGTTGTTTTATGTCAAACAGAACTAAAAATGTGGCTGTAACTATGATCCCGGGCACATTTCACTGAGGCAGAAAATGAACACCAGACAGCTTTTACTGGCCTTGCAGGAGAAAATAGCCGCGCTGGAAGCACAGATTGCGCCGATTGCTGACCAGGAGCTGGCCCAGCGCCGGTTCGATGACAATTTATTTTCTGCCCGCAATAAAACACTGCGCCAGAATATGGATGAACTACAGCGCCATGTTAACCAACTGACACAATGTGTGGATGAAAACCGTCCGGATCAGGTGCGCTTTCTGGCTGAGAAAATTGTTGCCCAGATAGCAGCGCTGAACCGCGAAGCCGCCACACAGTCCCTGCGTAAGAAAGAACAGCATTATACACAGCGCGACAGTCAGGTAGATTTGTATCAGCGCCTGGCGCAGCATCAGGATTACGAGCGCCGGCTGGCACAGATGACAAATGACCGTGAGCTGGAACTCGGGAGCGCGCCGTCATTTGCCGAACAGCAGAAAATACAGAAAGAGCTGGCGGCCCTTTCCGGGCGGCTGGTACGCTGCCGTCAGGCATTACAGCGAATCGAAAAACAGATTGAGCGCCGCGACGGGCTTGAATTTTAATCATACAATATACCCAACGTCATTCAGGATGCAGCCAACGAACCTGCAGTTTGGATGAATACGGGGATATACTCTAAATAATACAGAGAACCTATGAGTCTGGACAACGCACCCGATGAGGTAAAACTGGCTGTTGACCTCATCTGTTTACTGGAAAGCCACCAGATACCGGCAGAGACGGTTCTGGCGGCATTAGAGATTGTCCGGCAGGATTATGAAACAAAACAGCGCAATGCGCCCGGTGGTCAGGCAGGCTGAACCCCGTTATCTGGTCCCTGTACCTGCACTTCTTTTCCGCTGTTCTGATCGTGGAGATATACTTCCAGCTGATTGAACGCGATATTAATATCATTTTCACGGCACATCTGGTCAATCGCCCGGTTCACTTCATCCATAGTCGCCCCGCGATCGCCGATGGTGCGGACATAAAACCGTAATTCATGATCCAGGCTGCTTGCACCAAATGTCATGAAATAGGCACCCGGTGCCGGGTCGGTCATCACTTTCGGGTTATCTGTCGCCGCTTTCAGTAACACCTCCCTGACTTTATCCAGATCAGAGCCGTAAGCCACGCCCACACTGATAACGATACGGGTGACGGTGTCTGAGAGTGACCAGTTGGTCAGGCGCTCGGTCATAAAGGCTTTGTTTGGAATAATCACTTCTTTGCGGTCAAAATCAATCACCGTGGTTGCACGAATGCGGATTTTATTCACCGTCCCGGAGAATGTACCGATAGTCACGGTATCCCCGATACGGATCGGACGCTCAAACAGAATAATTATCCCCGACACAAAGTTGGCGAAAATTTCCTGTAACCCGAAGCTCAGACCAAAAGTTAAGGCCGCTGCCAGCCATTGTAATTTTCCCCACGATACTCCCAGCATACCAAAGGCTGCAATAGTCCCTATCCCTACTATCATATATGTCATAATTGTAGTTATCGCATACGATGTTCCCTGGCGCAGAGAGAGCCGCGAAAGAACCAGCACTTCCAGCAGTCCGGGCAGGTTGCGCATCATTATCCAGGACACGACAACAATCAGCACCGACAGTATAAGATCCCCGAGGGTTACTGCTTCCACGACATTTCCCAGCGCGGTATCAACATTCGAATGCCAGAGAGTAAAGCTGTCAAAGAAAGAAAAAATAGTAATAAAATCAGACCAGATACCATAAAACGCGGCGGCGAAAACAATAAACAGCACCATGGATGTCATACGCAGAGATTGTTGATTAATGAGCTCCATTGACATCGGCGGCTCCTCCACTATGACTTCCGGAATATCATCACTCTCATTCTGTTCTTTATGTTGTGATATCTGTTTCTGACGGCGGGCAAGGGCCCGCTGATATGTCAGCCTTCGCGCCGCCAGTGCCAGCCCGCGCAGGCTTGAGTGATACACGATATACCAGATAAGCAGCAGATACAGGCTGTCAATCCAGCGGCTGCTCAAACGCAGCGCGGTGTAGTAATAACCCAGCCCGACCAGAACCACCAGCACCAGCGGGGAAAATGTCAGCAGCGTCAGCAGAAAGGCGCGCACCAGATGTGAGCCCTTCTCCCGCCAGATTTCAATACAAAACGGTAATGTGAAGGCAAACACAAAGACCAGCGCTATCGGCACCACCAGCTGACCTATCACGTCATCCACCAGACGCAGCGGATATTCCATTCCGTATGCCGCCCATAACATAATCGGCAGCAGTGGCAGCGCAAGACGAATCAGACGCCTGCGCCCGGTACGGCAAAGTTCCGCATCAATGCCAAAGTGTGTAACGGCAATACCGTCCGGCTTCATTATCCGGTAGCTCCACTCAAACAATACCCAGAAAAACGCAAGCTGGCGGGAGATTGTCCACATCAGGGCAGAGTCCGCACTGCCTGTTTTCAGGCAGAAGTAGCCGAATGCAATGACAAATAATGAGGATGGCAGTGTTTTAATCAGCACCAATCCCAGCGCCATCGGCGTATATATCTGTCTGTCTTTTTTCAGCCGTCCGACATTGGCGTTGATTTCACTGAGCCGGGTATCGATATTCTTTGAGCCGAAACGCAGGAGCAGCGCAATAATCATCAACGGAATTGTAATATAGAGGGAATCAATAAACCCGTTACCGAGGCTTTGCAGTGACCAGTTCAGATCCAGCGAAGTCAGTTCCTGTTTCGCCGCCCCCGGAAAAGACTGAAACCACGCAAGATTCACCGGTTTGTTACTGTTCACCCAGAAAATTTGCTGCGCCAGGGTTTTTTCCAGTGAGGCGACAACAGTCACCAGCTGAGTCTGATCCAGTTGCAGGTTAATCGCCTGTGAGATCTGATTACCCATCTGGGTGTTGAGCTGATCAAGCAGATCCTGGCGGACTGACACCACCTGCACCAGGGCATGTTTTTGCGCCCGCTGCCCGGCTTCAGATGCCGGCATATCATGGGTTTTGGCATAATCAGCAATCAGGGTATCTGCAAAACTGTCCGGCTGATAGAGCTTGTCGCGCTGCTGATTAATTTCAAACTGCTCCAGACGCAGGTCTGCTATCCGGTCAGGTAAATCCTTAATCAGTAAATCCTGCGGCAGGTCGATTTGTTCTTTAAATAAAATGCGGGAGAGCAGCAAACTGCCGCGCAAAACGGTTATCTGTTCTTTCAGGTTCCGTTCTGATTGCAGTGCGCGATCCAGAATACTTTTGACTTTAATACTCCGCTGCACAAGCTGATTATTATTGCGGGTTGCGGCGACTAATTTTTCACTTAAATCATGATTTAGTGCAATTTCACGCAGGACCAGCGGATCATCCTGAATATTGCGCTGGCTGTCATCCGAGCTCTGCGCTTCCTTAGCCGCCTCTTCCGAATAATCCAGACGCTTGCCACTGACCGTTTCCTGAATGACATCAATATACCCTTCCAGTTGCTTAATGCGCTCCACCACATAATCACGCTGGAGTTGTAATACATTCTGCAACAGGGTGTTCGACTGTAATGCCCGTTTCTGGTAATCAATCTGCTGCTGTAAGGTATATTGCTCTATCTGGAGGGCTTCGATCTCCGTCGGGCGCAGCACTTTTTGTGCCGCCTGAGAGTCATTAAGCAGCGCGCGGATTTGCTGAAGACGCTGCACATTGGCATACATAATGTTTTGTGCGCGTTCAGGCTGGGTCTGAAGTGCTATCAGGTCACTGTTATAAGAAGAGAGATTATTTTGTGCCGTCTGTAAGGCTTCAAGTGTGCTGTTCAGCTTCTGCTCAAGCTGAGCCAGGGGCAGGTTCTCAATACTGACTTTATACTCCGCCAGCCCTTCATCCGTTAATGATTTTATCTGCGTTAATTTCTGTGAGACTTGTTCAGACAGACGCGGGGCTTCATCCACCTGTTTTTTCAGTTGCTGTGATTTATCTTTCAGGGAATCGAGATTGTCATAAAAAACCAGGGCGCGTTCCAGATCCTGAACCGCAAGCTTGTCATTTGCGGTCTGGTCTTTGCGGTTATTCAGCGCACTCAGTTCAGTCTGAATAGTATTGCGGTCCGGAATATCCTGTGCTGTCGCAAGAGCGGCACTCTGCCACAGCACTGACAGCATCAGTAAAGAACAGGTGAATATACGGAAAAAAAGCATCAGGGATAAACCGGACGCCGGGATGCGACTGACTCGCTTCATAGTAATATTCACCTGTACCTGCCCCGGCGTTCTGTTTCAGTTTGTATCCACTTTTTCACTCAAACCGCAGGTTGGTTGACTGCATCCTGAATGACGTTGGGTATATAATAATTAAAACGTAATAATTTTTTCAGCATCCAGTGACCACTGTGCCAGTTCACCGAGTGTGCCAATCTGCACACCGTCAACCAGAGGAAGGTCTGTCATTCCGCGGGCATCGGTACAGGTCTTGCACAGTTTAATCTCCACCTGCTGCGCCAGCAATATCTCCAGCATCTGTTTCAGATTATATCCCTCTTTCGGCTGCTGCCCGCGTAACCCGGCGACAACGGCATCAGACATCAGAAAGACATTCATCGGCACCTGACCGTCTTGTTCTTTAATCGCAATAGCCAGACGTAGTGCATTAAACAGAGATTCACTGCCATACGCAGCACCATTGGCAATAATTAATACAGGCTTCATACATGAGATCCTTGAGTCAGATTGTTCGGAAAATAGGTGTCAGGCGTCTGCCGGCGGTAGTTGCATATTATTACTGAGCATCAGCATATCCAGATAACCGTCAACCAAATATTCAGCCTGTCCGACAATATTAAAACTCTCATTGGAAAAGAGCCAGTTTTCTAACAGCCCGGTTATCATTCCCCGCAACATAATGGCGGCACGGCGCAGGTCAAGAGTGGCGGGCAGGAACCCCTGCGCGACACTTTCGATCAAATACACTTCAATTCTGGAATATTCTGCTGCGTATAAATTCTGACGAATAGCAATAAGCTCACTCATTTCACCGGTGAATTCACATTTGTGAAATGACATACTCATAATGGCCCGCATTTTCGGATCCAATGCGGCTGATTTTAAAATGTAAATTAATATTTTCTTAAACACTAAAAGTGGATTATCCGGGTGTTTTGCCCGATACTCTTGTTCAATCAATCCAATTTTTGTATCAGTTATTGCACAGACTTCAGTAAACAGATCCACTTTATTTTTGAAGTGCCAATAGATCGCGCCACGGGTGACACCCGCTTGTTTTGCAATATCCACTAATGACGTCGACGAAACGCCTTGCTCACTGAAGGCGATTAATGCGGCATCAATAATCTGCTGGCGGGTTTCCAGGGCCTGTTGTTTAGTTTTTCGTGCCATGTACGGTCAGTATCACCTGAAGTTAATTTACATACATTCGTGTATGTTTGTATTATAGCACGCTGAATTAAGAGTGAAGCAACCCTATTTCACTGGTTGAAATATCGACATTTTATAGAGGTTTACTATGCGAAAAAACAGAGGCGTTCTACCTCTGGCGCTGTTCGTCCTGTCCGGAAGTATTCTGCTGTCCGGCTGTGGTGAAGAGCAACAAAAAGGGGGCGAAATGCCACCGCCGGACGTTAAAGTCGTCACACTGAAAGCCGGACCACTGACCGTGAGTACCGAGCTTCCGGGCCGAACTTCAGCTTACCGCGTTGCCGAAGTCCGTCCGCAGGTCGGCGGCATTATTTTAAAACGCAATTATAAAGAAGGAAGTGACGTCAAAGAGGGCGAATCGCTCTATCAGATCGATCCGGCCCCTTTCAGGGCAACACTCAGCAGCGCTCAGGCTGAACTGGCCAAAGCCAAAGCCAATGCAGAGCTGGCCCGCCTGACAGTGAACCGCTATAAATCGTTGCTGGGTACTAACTATATCAGCCGCCAGGAATATGATACGGCAGTATCAACTCTCGCGCAGGCTCAGGCTGCTGTTCAGGCAGGACAGGCTTCTGTTCAGACTGCTCAGATAAACCTGAACTACACCAAAGTCACATCACCGATTGCCGGGCTTTCCGGTAAATCCACTGTGACAGAAGGCGCATTAGTGTCCTCAGGACAAGCTCAGGCGCTGACACTGGTTCAGCAAATCGACCCGATTTATGTCGATGTGACCCAGTCCAGTGATGATTACCTGCGTCTGAAGCAGGAAATTGCCAGTGGTGCTGTCAATAAAGAGCAAGGCAAGATTGCGGTCAGCCTTGTGACTGCTGAGAACAAAGATTATACCCATAAAGGGTATCTGGAATTCTCCGATGTGACTGTCGATGAAACCACCGGCTCAATCACGATGCGGGCGGTGTTCCCTAATCCGTCTGAATCTCTGCTGCCGGGTATGTTTGTCCGTGCCCGCGTGGACGAAGGTGTGCGCCCTGATGCCATCCTTATTCCGCAGGAAGGAGTTATCCGTACAGCGAAAGGCGGTGCCGTTGTTAACGTCGTCAATGCCAAAAATGAAGTTGAAGTCCGCCCGGTCACTGTTGGTCAGGCATACGGTAACAACTGGCTGGTGACCTCTGGTGTAAGTAACGGTGAACGCGTTGTGACCGAAGGCTTCCAGAAAATCAAGCCCGGCACTGTCGTTAAGGCAACTGAAGCAGGTTCAGATGCACAGCCGGCGGCTGCGCCAAAAAATACTGAATCTGCTCAGAAGTCCCAATAAGGAGTCAGTGATTCATGCCAAAGTTTTTTTATTGAAAGACCGATATTTGCATGGGTAATAGCGATTATTGCCATGCTTGCAGGTCTGTTGGCGATCATGAAACTGCCGGTGGCACAGTACCCTTCTGTTGCACCACCGACAATTTCAATTTCTGCAACCTATCCGGGTGCAGATGCCGAGACAGTTCAGAATACGGTAACCCAGGTTATCGAGCAGAACATGAACGGTATCGACAAAATGGTGTACATGTCTTCAACAAGTGACTCAGCGGGTAACATGAATATCTCGCTGACCTTTGACGCTGACGCCAACCCGGATATCGCACAGGTTCAGGTGCAGAACAAACTGCAACTGGCCATGCCTTTACTGCCGCAGGAAGTGCAGCAGCAGGGTATTACCGTTGAGAAATCAACCAGTTCCTTCTTATTGGTTGCCGGCTTTGTTTCTGAAAACGGAGATATGACGCAGGACGATATTGCAGACTACGTCGGATCAAATATAAAAGACCCGATAAGCCGTGTTACCGGGGTGGGTGAAACTCAGCTCTTCGGTACACAGTATGCAATGCGTGTGTGGCTTGATCCGGACAAACTGATCAAATACAACCTGAGCACACTGGATGTCATCAATGCCATTAAAGTCCAGAATAACCAGGTTGCTGCCGGTCAGTTAGGGGGAACACCGCCGGTTGCAAACCAGCGTCTGAACACCTCAATTATCGCGCAGACCCGTCTGAATACACCTGAGCAGTTTCAGGAAATCATGATGCGGGTTAATACCGATGGTTCAGTCGTCCGCCTGAAAGATGTGGCTTATGTTGAGCTGGGCGCGGAAAACTACGGTATTATCGCACGCTATAACGGGAAACCGGCATCAGGTATCGGTATCAAACTGGCAACCGGGGCTAACGCCCTGGATACCGCCAAAGCCGTACGTGATTCCCTGACTGAAATGTCCGAGTTTTTCCCGGCAGGCCTGGAGCTGGTTTATCCGTACGATACAACGCCTTTCGTTAAGATCTCTATTTTTGAAGTGGTAAAAACGCTGGCTGAAGCAATTATGCTGGTGTTCGTGGTGATGTATCTGTTCTTACAGAATTTCCGCGCCACACTGATCCCGACGATTGCCGTACCGGTTGTTCTTTTGGGGACATTCGCCACCCTTGCCGCGTTCGGGTATTCAATAAATACCCTGACGATGTTTGCGATGGTGCTGGCCATCGGTCTTCTTGTGGATGACGCCATCGTTGTGGTTGAAAACGTTGAGCGTGTAATGCAGGAAACCGGGCTTCCGCCGAAAGAAGCCACAAAAATATCAATGGTACAGATTCAGAGTGCACTGGTCGGTATCGCGATGGTGTTATCTGCGGTATTTATCCCGATGGCCTTCTTCGGCGGGTCAACCGGGGCTATTTATCGTCAGTTCTCCGTCACGATTGTTGCGGCAATGGTTCTCTCCGTTTTCGTTGCGATGATTCTGACACCGGCACTGTGTGCCACCATGCTTAAACCTGTCGCCAAAGGCAGCCACGGTTCACAAACCGGGTTCTTCGGCTGGTTTAACCGCATATTTGAGAAACAGACTAACCATTACACTGACAGCGTAGGCCGTATGCTGCGTGGTACAGGTCGTTATCTGGTTATCTATGTACTGCTGGTAGCGGCCATGATCGTTATGTTCACCCGCCTGCCGACCTCCTTCCTGCCGGAAGAAGATCAGGGGGTTCTGCTCTCGATGGTTCAGTTACCACCGGGATCAACCCAGGAGCAGACACAGACTGTGCTCAGTGATGTCAGTAAATACTATCTGGAAACAGAGAAAAAAGTGGTGGAATCTGTCTTTACCGTTAACGGCTTCGGCTTCGCGGGTCAGGGACAGAATATGGGTCTGGCATTCGTCGTTCTGAAAAACTGGGATGAACGTAAAGCCAAAGAAGATAAAGTGGAAGCGATTGTTGATCGTGCTAACCAGCACTTCTACGGCCAATCCTCCGCCATGATTTTCGCCGTTAATATTCCGCCGATTGTGGAACTGGGTTCATCCAGTGGTTTCGATCTCGAACTGATGGATAACGCAAACCAGGGTCACGTTGCGCTGACCGCCGCCCGTAACCAACTGCTGAAAATGGCAGGTGAACATCCGGATATGCTGGTTCAGGTTCGTCCGAACGGGATGGAAGATACCTCACAGTATCGTATCCATATCGATCAGCAGAAAGCGGAAGCACTCGGTGTTGATATCAGTACTATCAATGCCGCACTGAGCACCATGTTCGGTGGTACTTATGTCAACGACTTCATCGACCGTGGTCGTGTGAAGAAAGTCTTTGTTCAGGCCGATGCACCGTTCCGTATGCAGCCGAAGAATATTGCTGAGCAGTATGTCCGCAATAATGTCGGGCAAATGGTACCGTTCTCCGCCTTTATCGATACAAAGAAAGATCCGTGGACATTTGGTTCACCACGCTTAGAACGGTATAACGGCTTACCTGCGATGCAAATCCAGGGGAGTGCGGCACCGGGTAAAAGTAGTGGTGATGCAATGGCGCTGATGGAAAGCATGGCAAAAGAGTTACCACAGGGCTTTGGTGTTGAGTGGACGGGTATGTCTTACCAGGAGAAACTTTCCGGTAACCAGGCACCTGCTCTGTACACCATCTCACTCATCGTGGTCTTCCTCTGCCTGGCAGCCTTGTATGAAAGCTGGTCTGTGCCGTTCTCTGTTATGTTAGTTGTTCCACTCGGGGTAATTGGTGCTCTGTTACTGACCCACATGCGCGGACTGGATAACGACGTTTACTTTAAGGTCGGCTTACTGACAACGATCGGGCTATCGGCGAAGAACGCCATACTGATTGTTGAGTTCGCCAAAGACCTGATGGAGAAAGAAGGCAAAGGGCTTATCGAAGCCACGCTGGAAGCTGTCAAAATGCGTCTGCGTCCGATTCTGATGACATCGCTGGCCTTTATGCTCGGGGTTATTCCGTTAGTCCTGAGTAACGGTGCCGGTTCCGGTGCACAGAACGCCGTAGGTACAGGGGTATTCGGTGGTATGATTGCCGCAACCTCACTGGCTATCTTCTTCGTTCCTGTTTTCTATGTGGTGATTCGTCGCCGCTTTGGCAGCAAGAATGAAGACATTGAGCATGCTCATGCAGTGACTCAGAAGAGTAATAGCCCCGACGGATTTTAATCCTGCTTAAACGTAAAAAGGTCACATTAGTGACCTTTTTTTTATTTCGTTATCATTATGAATATTTTTAAATTTGTGTCATCGGAACTTAAATAAACAATTGATAAATGTAAATTATAACATTACGGATAATGTAATGTTTTGTCATGCTAAATTATATTTAGTATCAGCCATCCATAAAAAAAATCAGTAAATTTAAGTACCTGTGTAATTACAACTTACGTATTAGTGCATTTATTCTGCATTTACCTTTGCATTTTTTTGTATTTTAGCTAGTGACATCAGCATAAATAGTGTTATATTACAGGCAAGGTTATCTCAGATCTCTTTATCCGCATCTTTTTTTCAGAACACCATGTTCATTAACTGAAATGGATTTAACACTTAATCAGAGTCTGTGTGACCTACTGTTTCAAATAGCGTCAAACTTTACATTACCTTTATTTATAAATAAAGGCTGACTATATTTAAATATACCGACGACGATAACGTAATAACTTACTCACGTGTTAATTATTATTTAACGTTTTTCAGCGCCTTATCATTCTCGGCTACATCCAGGAGGTGATTATGGACGAGTATACGCCACGAAATTACGATATTGCGGTACTGAAGTATCTGTGTGATGAACTCTGCCACGATGGCATACACACACTCATCAGAAGCAATAGTTATTGGGTTAATGATTTAACATCTGATTCAAACTTAAAACTAAATGAATTATTAGGCTACATTGCTGACGTAGTCTGGAGTTTTAAGATAAAACATACTCAAAATAAGGACCTCATTTCATTTATCGATGAATATATCGATGAAACCTATGCGCTTTTCGGGTGTATGGAAGTTTCATTTAATGATATTGAGGAATGGAAGAAGATGGCGTCGCTTGTAAGCTGTATGCTCACCAGCGAGGGACATCTTGTTCATTAAGGGAATATAAACTTAAATATCAATACATTGCGCAACAATAAACCAGCAAGAAGATAATATTATGATGACTAAAACAGACTATCTGATGCGCTTACGCAAGTGCACTTCTATCGAAACACTGGAACGTGTTATTGAGAAGAACAAGTATGAACTGACTGATGATGAACTGGAGCTTTTTTATTCAGCCGCCGACCATCGTCTGGCAGAATTAACCATGAATAAATTGTACGATAAAATTCCGCCATCTGTCTGGAAATTCGTACGTTAATTCGGTCTTGTAGCCGGCGACCTATAAAGTAATAGTCTTATTTTAGTGATCCAGAGCCAAAGACACTACTGACTTTGGCTCCGATCATACTCATCCGTTTATCTCATCTTTCCCGCGTTGTTCATTTTTTATATTACGATAAATATACACTTTATAAGAAAAATGTATATTTCCTGACTTATTCCTTCCCAAAGTTATTGAATAGAACACTGTGTTTATATAATAGCAGAAAGTGTATTTATTCTTTTTACTCATCCAGTGAGTTGAATCAAGTATAATAAATTGATCTTATCATGCTATTTTCTGATGAGAGACATATCATTCAACCCGGGACAAATAGCCTGTTTCACTTTAATTGCGGCAGAACACTGACGGGGGCTATCTCAGGTTTGTACCTGTTTGCGCTAAACAGGGATAACGCCGGGTTATGTATACCCAACATCATTCAAGATGCAGGAAGGCGGCAAGGGAAGACAGACGGGGAGCATACATCAGTATGTGACCCGGCGGGCGTTGTGCAGCTAACGCACCTGCAGTTTGAATGAATAAGGGTATATAAGTCTGTAATATGTGCCTGAACAAACACACGCAACAATACCCGCCGACAGAATAGTCGTAACAGAATAAACAGGGAGATAACGAAGATAAGGGCAGATGGCAGAAATGGGTGGGGGCCTTGCCAGCGACATCCCGGCACACAATTCCCCTGCTATGGCTGCTTCCTTCCGGATCTGACCTGGTTAACAAGTTCATGTTGCGGGAGAACCAACAAAGCCCCCATAGGAACCCTCAATAATGAGGCGGGGTCATTATCAGGGATCAGCGATGAAATAGCAAGGCGCCCGGTGCTGACCGCCGTATTTTTACCCACCCCGGTGCCGTATGGTCGCAGGCTGAGCAATCCTGACTGTTCTGAAACCGCACACAATGATGGTTTATCATTTTTCAATTGTACATTCAGCGATTAGAATGACGGATTCCTGTTGAAAATACTTAATAAGGGTAACTATGAGCCTGGCATTAGAAAACCTGATAAACCTGATGGCCCTCGAAAAACTGGAAGACGGGTTATTCCGGGGACAAAGTGAAGATCTCGGTCTGCCGCAGGTCTTTGGCGGACAGGTTGCCGGTCAGGCACTGTACGCTGCGGGACAAACTGTTCCTGCAGAGCGTTGTGTCCACTCATTTCACAGCTATTTTTTACGCCCTGGTGACAGTCACAAACCCATTATCTATGATGTGGAAAACCTGCGTGACGGTAAAAGCTTCAGCGCCCGCCGGGTTCGTGCGATTCAGAACGGCGAGCCAATTTTCTATATGACCGCCTCTTTCCAGGGGGAAGAGAGCAGCTTCGCGCATCAGAACACCATGCCGGACGTTCCGGGTCCGGAAGGATTACCATCCGAGTCCGACATTGCCAAAAAAATCGCGGCAAACCTGCCACCAAAAATGCAGGCACTGTTTCTGCGCGAACAGCCTATCGAATGGCGTCCGATACGCTTTTACAGTCCGTTTAATAACCCGGAAAGTCCGCCTGAGCGTTATACCTGGCTTAAAACAAATGGTGCGATGCCTGCCGATCCGGCTGTTCATCAATATCTGCTCGGCTACGCCTCAGATTACAATTTTCTGCCGACCGCTCTGCAACCACATGGTTATGGTTTTATGCAGCCGGAAATTCAGATTGCCACCCTCGATCATTCTATGTGGTATCACCGCCCGTTCCGGCTGGATGAATGGCTGCTGTACGCCGTAGAAAGTCCGACTGCTTCCGGCGGGCGCGGATTTGTCCGCGGACATTTTTATAATCAGGCGGGTGAGTTGGTCGCATCAACTGTTCAGGAAGGCGTTCTGAGATTGCGAAGCTGACAGACAGTGACTCCGCTGCTACAAAAAAGCCCCCGCATCACATCATGAGCGGGGGCCTGTTTTTTATAACTTACGACCGGTTATACGCCCGCTCTCCGTGAGAGCTGATATCCAGCCCGCTGATTTCATCATCAGCAGTACAACGAAGCCCGACTGTCAGTGCGGCAAGTTTAAATGCGATGTAAGCAATCACTCCGCTCCAGATAACTGTCACAACGATACTTTCAGTCTGTACCCAAAGCTGTCTGAGCATCGTCACCCCCTCTGCATAACCGGTGCCGCCCAGAGCCTCTGCGGTAAAAACCCCCGTCAGCAGGCAGCCAATAATCCCGCAGACACCATGGATACCGAACACATCACAGACATCATCCACTTTCAGCCGGCGCTTCAGGACGGTCACTCCCCAATACCCGGCAACACCGCTGACCAGCCCGATAACTATCGCCCCGCATACCCCGACCGTTCCTGCGGCAGGCGTGATCCCGACCAACCCGCCGATACAACCGGAGCAGGCGCCGAGAAGTGAGGGCTTACCCCGGATACTCCATTCGGCCACAACCCAGGCAAGCACGCCGCCGGCAACAGCAAGAACCGTATTGATAAATGCCAGCGCAGCCGTGCCGTCCGCTTTACCGGCCGATCCGGCATTAAACCCGAACCAGCCGACATACAAAATCGCGGTGCCGGTAAAGACCATCGGCAGGCTGTGTGGTTTTGCCGCCGATTTTCCCCGTGCCAGCCGCGGTCCTAATAAGTAAGCACCAACTAACCCCGCAACTGCCGCATTAATATGAACAACCGTCCCGCCGGCAAAATCCAGTGCCCCTTTTTCTGCCAGCCAGCCTCCGCCCCAGACCATATGAGCCATCGGAACATAGGCCAGTGAAAACCATATCACCACAAAGAGTAAAAACGCAGTGAACCTGATGCGCTCAGCCAGTGCGCCGGTAATAAGTGCGACTGTGATTGCCGCAAATGAACCCTGAAAAAGTACATGCGTCAGCAGGCTTATGCTGCCGCTGGTACTCTCAATTGTTATCCCGCTGAGAAAGGCGTATGAAAGATAACCGGTAAAACCATTTCCTCCGGAAAATGCCATGCTGTAGCCATAGAAAACCCACAGCAGCAAAACCAGTGAAAAGCTGACGATAACCTGGGTCATAACTGAAAGGACATTTTCACGGCGAACCAGTCCGCCATAAAATAAAGCGATCCCCGGAAGTGTCATAAAATAAACCAATGCAGCTGAAATCAGCATAAAACCGTTATCCGCGCGATCGGCGCCTGCGGTTTCACTGTAACCGAAGACAGGAAGCATGGCAGATATTGCGCCGGTGAGGCCCCTGTAAATGATCCCTTGTTTCATTGTCATCTGTATCACCTCTGCGCGGTTTAGAGTGCGTCATCATTTTGTTCGCCGGTACGGATCCGCACCGCCTGTGATATTTCCGAAACGAATACCTTTCCGTCTCCGATACTCCCGGTGTATGCCGTCCGGCAAATTACATCAATAATGCGCTCCAGATCTTTATCCGGCACAACAAGCATAATCTGCACTTTAGGCAGAAAATCCACGCTGTATTCTGCCCCGCGATATAACTCTGTATGCCCCTTCTGCCTTCCCGCACCTCTTACTTCCTGTACGGTCAACCCCTGAATTCCTTCTGTATTCAGTGCATCTCTTACATCATCCAGCTTAAAAGGTTTTATAATTGCGGTTATCTGTTTCATTACATTCTCCGTTTCAGGTGATGTTCATCCCTCACGGAAAACTGCAAAAGTAATGCCAGTGTGAAAAATTAAAAATAACGATAAAAAAAATCATGAGATTACAATAAAAAAAAGGCGTCTGTTTATTCAGACGCCTTTCCGGCAGGAAGAGAATTGCACCAACTTATGGCAAAACACGCTGTTTATGTGACTGATTTCACAATTATAGTGCAGCGATACTATCCTCTTCAGGTGTATTCAGTGATTCCCCGACCTGCTGTAACTGATACATCTGATAATACCGGCCTTTTTCCGCCAGTAATGTCTGATGCGCGCCGGACTCCGCCATTTCGCCACGGTTGAGCACATAAATGGTATCCGCATCCACAATAGTGGAGAGGCGGTGTGCGATCACCACCAATGTGGTTTCCCGGCGGATCCGTTGCAGGGCCTTCTGAATTGCCTGCTCAGTGCCGGAATCAATATTTGCTGTCGCTTCATCGAGAATTAATATTTTCGGTGTCTGTACCAGTACGCGCGCCATAGCGAGTAACTGTTTCTGACCATCTGATAATGTTTTACCCTGCTCGCCCAATACCGTATCCAGTCCGTTTTCAAGCCGTGAAACATGCTCACCAAGCTGTACTGTCTCCAGCACCTGCCGGATACGGGCATCATCAATATCCCGCCCGAGGGTAACATTGTCCCGAAATGATGCAGCGAGAATAACCGGGTCCTGCTGTACCATCGCAATACCCTGGCGGATAACACTGTGAGATAACTGTTCAAGCGGACGTCCGTCCAGGCTTATCTCGCCTGCCTGCCACGGGTAATACCCCATCAGAAGATTTGCCAGCGTACTTTTCCCGCTTCCGGTATGCCCGACAAATGCCACAAAACTGTGCTCCGCCACCTGCATACTGATATCACGCAACACCGGTTTTCCGGGCTGATACGCAAAGGTCAGATGCGAAATATCAATGCGCCCGGTCGCCAGTGGCTCATTATCCGTACCGTATTTCTGTTGCGGACTGTCCATCAGCTCAAAAACACGCTCGCCGGAAATAACCGCCTGCTGTAACACGGATTGCTGGGATGTCAGGGTGATCAGCGGCTCATTCAGCCGCCCCAGATACGTAATAAAGGCATACAGCACCCCAACGCCGATAACACCGGTTCCCTCAACACCAAACAGCAACATCATCCCGCAGAGAATAACGGCAGAAACGAGGCTGAGTAACGGACGCAACAAAATACCGTCAAGGCGCAGTGCTGCCATCCTCATGTCATAGTGACGGCGGTTTGCGGCAAACATCCGCTCTCCGAAACGTGCCTGCTGGCGGAATTGCTGAATAACCGTCATACCACTGATGATTTCATGAAACCCGTCATTAATATCAGCCAGATAAACACGGATCCGGCGGATAATCGGCGTACTCAGACGCTGATAAATCCACATAACCAACAGCACGACAGGAAACATCGCCGTTGCCACCAGCGCCATCCGCCACTCCAGAGAATACATGGCAATCAGCATAACAATAATCAGCGCCACACTGCGGAACAGTGTCGGTAACACATTGACGAACAAGTCTTTAATCATCTCAGTGTCATTTGTTACACGCGAGATAAGCTGACCGACAGGCTGAGTATCAAACGCACTCAATGGCTGGCGCAAAGCGGCATTCATGACATCAGCCCGCAATGTCTGCACCACACCGACGGCGGCCTGATTAAAATAGATAAGCTGAAAATAGTGAAGCAGCGATGCCGCAATCTGAAGCACGATAAACCCGGCAATCAGCAGCAGTGTCACAGAGAGCACTATCTGATCCTTAGCCACCATATTATCAATAAAATAACTGACAAGTACCGGCGCCGTGACTTCAGCAATCGCGGTAAGCCACAGCATCAGGATAGCCGTCAGCATCGGACGGCGGTAATTTCGTCCGTACCCGAGCAGACGTTTCAGTGACGGCCACAGGTTTTTCGGTGTCTGATCATTCATCGAGCGCGGCCTCTAACTGCTGATAATGATACATTTCGCTATACCATCCGTTCTGGTTAATCAGCGCCTGGTGACGCCCTTGTGCGGTAATGCTGCCTTGCTGTAAAACCAGAATATTGTCTGCCTCTGTCAGCGCGGAAAGCCGGTGTGCGCTGATAATCACTGTCCGTCCTTCGCCCCACTGACGTAAATTTTGCAGGATAAGATACTCGGTCTGTCCGTCAACGGCAGAAAGTGCATCATCCAGGATAAGAATTTCGGTATCCAGCAGCAAAGCGCGGGCAATCGAAATCCGTTGTTTTTGTCCGCCCGACAGCATAACACCCCGCTCACCAACCTCTGTTTCATAGCCCTGCGGCAGGCGTTCAATATCATCATGCACATTCGCCAGACGCGCCACGTGCTCAATCTCCTCACGGGTTGCCTGCGGGCGTCCGAGGGCAATATTATTCGCAATTGTATCGGAGAACAGAAACGGTGTTTGATTCACCACAGCAAGCCGGCTGTGCCAGTCTGAAAAAATCAGTGAATTAAGTGGCTTACCCTGAAAGCAGATATCGCCCTGCGTCACATCATAATGGCGCTGAATAAGTGCCAGCAACGTGGATTTCCCGCAGCCCGTCGGCCCGCACAACCCCAGTAACTGACCGGGTTTCAACGTAAAACGGATATCATTCAGTACCGGTCGCGTGGTATCCGGGTAACAAAATTCAGTAATTGCAACGGCCAGCTCACTGCGCTCCGGTTGCAGCGCCTCTGTTCCGTCAGCCAGTACCGGCGGGGTTTCCAGCAGAACCTGGATGCGGCTGTAAGCGGCACTGCCGCGCTCAACAATATTAAACATCCATGCCAGTGCCAGCATCGGCCAAATCATCAGCCCGAGATACATAATAAAGCTGGTCAGTTCCCCGAGGGTCAGCGTGCCCTGCATCACCATATAGCTGCCGCCTGCAACCGCCAGCAGGTTTGACATGCCTATCGCCATAATAATGGTAGGGTCAAACCGCGCATCCACCTCAGCCACATGCATATTCTTTCGTCCCGCCTCGGCGGCAACAGATTCAAATTGAGCTGACTGATGTGCTTCAAGACCAAATGCTTTGATCATACGGATACTGCTGAGACTTTCCTGCGCCTGGTTATTCAGAGATGAAAATGCACCCTGCGCCGTTTTAAAACGGTGATGGAGCTGCTGTCCGTAGCGTTTTATCGCCAGCGCCATCAGCGGCATCGGCAGCAAAGACAGCAGTGTAAGCTGCCAGCTGATTTCAATACTCATCACCAGCAGCACCACGCAGCCCATGACCAGGGAGTCCACCAGTGTCAGGACGCCTTCGCCTGCGGCAAACACCACTTTATC
Source organism: Morganella psychrotolerans (assembly GCF_001676155.1). GTDB lineage: Bacteria > Pseudomonadota > Gammaproteobacteria > Enterobacterales > Enterobacteriaceae > Morganella > Morganella psychrotolerans. Next base: position 64,206 of record NZ_LZEW01000033.1, read on the forward strand.
AACATCATTGGTACTGCGGGCGATCAGGTCACCCGTCCGGTAGTGATGATAAAAGGCCGGAGACTGGCGGCTGAACTGCTGATAAAAATCCTGCCGTAAGCGCACCGCCAGTTTATACGATGCCCCAAACAGCCAGACACGCCAGATATAGCGCAGGACATAAATAACCAGCGCGATAAGCAGCATAATGCCTATCCAGCCCCACAACGTCGGCATCGTCAGTGTTTTTTTTGTTACGCCATCGACAATAATACCGACAAAACGCGGTGGCAAAACCTGTAAAACGGCGATAAGGATCAGAAAAAAAAACAGCCCCTGTATAGCGCCGCCATTCACTGAGGAAATACCATTTTAGTTGGGAAAATAATCTCACGGGATCCCGTATATACCCTTATTCATTCAAACTGCAGGTTCATTGGCTGCATCTTGAATGACGTTGGGTATAGTATCTGAAGTTAATCGTTAATCCGCGGCACCTTTCTCAGGGATAGGCAACGCGGTGGTGTACTTTATGCGCTCCATCGCAAAATTGGAAGTCACATCAATTAAACCGGGTACACCGGTAACCAGCCTTTTATAAAAATGATCAAAGCGTTTCATGTCCACCACTTCGACCTGCAACATATAATCAAACTCCCCGGCCATACGGTAAAACTCCACCACTTCCGGCATTTGCTGAACAAATTCAACAAATTCAGTATACCACTCGCTGCTGTGACACTGAGTTTTTATCATCACAATCACGGTCAGCCCCAGCCCGAGCTTCTCCGGGTCCAGCAGCGCCACCCGCTTGCGGATATAGCCATCATCTTCCAGCCTTTTCAGACGTTTCCAGCACGGTGTAGAGGTCAGATTAACCGCCTCTGCCAGCGTATTCAGTGATAACGAGGCATCTTCCTGCAAGAGTTGCAGTAACTTACGGTCTATTTTATCTATCATTTGCTCACCCGGGAGAATATATTTCTCCATATCATGCATGATAAAGAAAATAGAAAAAGCCTTTTCTCTCACAGAATTGCTAAGATTAAGCAACTGACAGTGAGGAGATAATGTATGACAACCCAATGGACGACATTCGCCATTAATGCTATTCAGGCCGATTATCAACGCAGCGCGGATACCCACCTGATCCCGGTGGAATTACCCGTCTTCCCGGGGGTTTCATTATACCTCAAGGATGAAAGTACGCACCCGACCGGTAGTCTGAAACACCGCCTGGCACGGTCACTTTTTTTATACGGGCTGTGTAACGGCTGGATACGTGAAGGTACAACGGTTATCGAAGCCTCATCCGGCAGCACTGCCGTATCTGAAGCCTATTTTGCCCGCCTGCTCGGTCTGCCGTTTATCGCCGTGATGCCGCGCTGCACTGCCCGGCGCAAAGTGGAACAAATTGAGTTCTACGGCGGACAATGTCATTTTGTCGATAACAGCGCACAAATTTATGCCGAATCCGAGCGCCTTGCCCGTGAAACCGGCGGTCATTATATGGATCAGTTTACCTACGCCGAGCGGGCAACTGACTGGCGCGGCAACAACAATATTGCTGAAAGCATTTTCCGTCAGATGTCACGGGAAGCACACCCTGTGCCACAGTATCTGGTGATGAGTGCAGGTACCGGCGGTACTTCTGCCACACTGGGACGTTTTATCCGCTATCAGGGACACAATACAAAATTAATTGTCGTTGACCCTGAAAACTCTGTATTCCATGACTGTTATCACCAGAAATGCTCACATTTACGCTGTGAAACCGGCAGTAAAATAGAGGGGATCGGTCGTCCGCGTGCAGAGCCTTCATTTATTCCCGGCGTTATTGATGATGTGATGAAAGTCAGCGACAAATGCAGTATCGCCACACTTTACTGGCTGGAAAAACTGCTCGGACGCAGAGTCGGCGCATCAACCGGCACCAATGTCTGGGGTGCGCTGCAACTGGCGGCACAAATGCATGCAGAGCAGCAGAGCGGCTCTATCGTTACCCTGATTTGTGACAGCGGCGAGCGCTATCCGGACACCTATTACAATCCGCAGTGGGTGGCAGACAATATCGGCGATCTGACCGACGCACTTGCAACACTACCCAAATGGTGATGCAGCCGTTACCATATACCCAATCTTTTTTATTGTGAGGGTTACAGATGAAACGTGCTGTTGTCGTATTCAGTGGTGGTCAGGATTCCACTACCTGCCTGATTCAGGCGCTCCGCAATTATGACGAAGTGCATTGTGTGACGTTTGACTACGGTCAGCGTCACAGTCAGGAAATAGAGGTTGCCCGCAGGCTGAGCCTGAAACTGGGCGCAGCAGCGCACAAGGTTCTGGATGTCACCTTATTAAGTGAACTCGCCGTCAGCAGCCTGACCCGCGATAATATTCCGGTTCCCGGGTTCAGTGAAAGTGAAAAAAGTGATATTCCGAATACGTTTGTTCCCGGTCGTAATATCCTGTTTCTCACCCTGACAGCGATTTATGCGTACCAGGTCAGTGCTGAAGCGATTATCACCGGTGTCTGTGAAACGGATTTTTCCGGCTATCCGGACTGCCGTGATGAATTTGTCAAAGCACTTAACCATGCGGTAAACCTGGGTATTGCCCGTGAAATCCGTTTTGAAACACCGCTGATGTGGCTTGATAAAGCCCAAACCTGGGCGCTGGCGGAGTATTACGGGCAACTGGATACTGTCCGCAGGGAAACACTGACCTGCTATAACGGCATTCAGGGCGATGGCTGTGGTGAATGTGCCGCCTGTCATCTGCGACAAAACGGATTAGCACATTACCTTGCCAACCGCGATGCCGTCATGTCCTCGATGAAAAAACTCACCGGGCTTTCCTGACTGAACCGGTTCTTCGATAATCCGCCCGGTCATAATGACCGGGCGGATTATCTGTTCGTTCTGCCGGGCTAATTACTCCGGCGCGGTCAGCAGTTCAAATTTATCGCGGATCTCGCCTTCAATCGGAAGGGCTTTGCCTGTTTTTAAATTAATAAAGACAAAGGTCACTTCGGCATCTGCCACAACCTGTTTATCTTCCTGCCGGGTCACTATCTGTTTGAGAACGCCGCTCTTCTGCCCTGAGTGTTGCAGGTAACTGTCAATAATCAGGCGCTCCCCCAGATGCACCGGCAGCCGGTAATTGATATTAATATTAACCACAACAACCGCGATATCCATCTGCTTAAACCAGCGGTAAGCATCATAGCTTTCCAGCCAGTCCCAGCGTGCCGCTTCCAGAAACTCCAGATAACGCGCATTGTTAACATGTCCGAAGGCATCAATATGGTAGCCAAGCACTTTAATTTTGGTGCTCATAATATCTCTCCCTTTAATACATTTCCGGTTTCATACATTTCCGGTTTGAAAAACACACCAGCCCGCTGAACCGGATTTTTCTTTCCCTCCCCCGCAACAGACGAGGGAGGGAAAAAGAGTAAACATCTGCAGATGTTATAACTCTATCTTATCGCTATTTATACTAAAAATACGTTCACCGATCCCCTTAACTTCCATCAGTTGCTCGGCGGACGTAAATGGCCCGTGATCAGTACGATACTCGATAATACTCTGTGCTTTTTTCGGTCCGATCCCACTGAGATTCTGCGCCAGTTCTTCCGCAGATGCGGTATTGATACTGATCCGGCTGCTGTCAGTATCCTGAGTCACAACCTGCTGAGTCTGAGCGTTCTCCGTTTGCGCTGACTGCGCGAGTACGGATGTACTGAACATACCGCCGGTTAACAGTGCTGATGTTAAGAGTAATGCTGAGGTCCATTTCGTTTTCATGCTGATATCTCCTTTTGGTGTTTAGCACAAAACGGAGTGTCGCAAAATTTTTTAACGCCGGGGAATTTTTGGGAGAGAAATGCGAAAGGCTACGAGCGTCGCCTTTTCCTGAATGTAAATGACATTCAGTTTTTCGATCCGTATCGAAAAAATTTAGTCCACATTCTTCACGCCAATACAGACATGCGAGTACATAAGCCGCACGAATACCGGATTCACTGAATTTAAGTATTAATATACATATCTGTTTTTTTCGGTGGAAATTAATGGGCGGTTTTGACTAGCTAACCTGCCCATTTAAAACAAAGGATTTTATGGTAACAAAAAATACAGCACCATTATTATAATGTCATTTTTTAACAGTTAACGATAAATCTGATGATAGATTACTTAATACAAGAACTAGTAATAATACGGCTTGAGATGAGGAAAGCATCCTGAGTAATCCCATGATTTAATAATACCTTTGTTATTGGAAATAAACTCGGTATTACATTCAATGGACATAGCATACAGGCCGGGCGTGTCTTTTTGTCTCCATTCCCATGTATATTGCTTACCTCCGTCTGTTCTTTGGTATGTCTTATCCGGTGCGCCCCAACTACTGACAAGATCATCAGCAGATTTACCAACCCAGCGTTCTCTTTTTTCTTTAAATTTCTTTCTGTTTTCTTCGTATTCTGCCTCTTTTTTAGGATCTGGCTTTGAGGGTTTAAATCCCATATCTATTTCATTGCTTTTGCCACCGGAAAGCACCTTATTCGTGGTTTCTAAGAAGGAAGCCACTTCACCCGATGTACAACTGCTTAGCATCATCACCGAGGAAATAATAATCATTAAGTTTATTTTATTATTCACTAATATTGATTCCTTTCTTTTTCTAATTAAAAATAGAGCAATAACTATAAAATAATATTTTTATATATTTCTGACAGGGAAACGTAATTTAACATTACAGGAAATTTAGCTTGGTTTATATGACAATGTATTCTATAGCAGACCTTAATTACCCATACCAGAATATTCTTAGATTACCGGACAGCCAGAGCCGCCAGCATAAGCGTTATGCAATCCTCTGATAACAAAAAAGCCAGTAACCCCGCGGGTTAACTGGCTTTATAATTTACGGTATACGCTCTGAAATGCTAGTCCATACTTTTCACATCAATATCAGCATTCAAACGCAGGTTGATCAGTAATGATTCAAGCTCCGTTGATGCCATTTGCTGACGTAATACCTCGCGCAGTTCCGTTTTTTCCTTATCTGTTGCATTACCGGCAATGACTTTATCCAGCTGTACCAGCACAATATTACCCTGTGCATCAATTGTGCGGCTGTATGTCGGTTTACCGTCAACAGGATGAGCCTGAGTAAACGCTGCGTTAATCACAGGATCTGTCGGGTTAAGGCGCTGGATAGTTTGCGCTTCACCAAATTTCACACCGGCGGCGGCTAGTGCAGCATCACCTTTGCCTTCTTTCAGTGCGGCAATTAATGTATCTGCCTGCGCATTCAGAGCGGCTTCTGCCTTGCTGCGTTTAACCAGGGCTTCAATCTCCCCTCTGACCTTCTCAAACGGTTCAACAGCTTCCGGGCGATACGCATCAACACGGATAACAAAGGCACGGTCACCGGATACGGTAATGATGTCAGAGTTAGCGCCGGATGAGCCTTTTTCATCAAACAGCAGGTTATCAGATAAGGCTTTCAGCAGTTCCGGATAATTAACCGCATCAGGCAGTTTGCTCAGCGCGAACCAATCTGTCTGCACAGCTTTAACACCTGTGGCCTGCTCAACACCGACCAGAGATTCATTATCATTTGCTGCCGCTTCACTGGCTTTTTGCTGTAAATCAAAGAAGGCTTTACTTGCTGCTTCACCTTTTACCAGAGCAGTGACTTCATCTTTCACCGCAGCCAGTGGTTTGAGTGTTTCCGGCTCATACACATCCAGACGGAAAATAGCATAGCCATTATCCAGCTTCACAATCTCTGAAACCTGTCCCGCACTTTTCAGGTTAGCCGATTTAATTTCAGGCACTAATGCAGCATCTTCCATCCAGCCGATAACACCGCCGTTACGTGCAGTCAGTTTATCGGTTGATTTTTCTTTAGCCAGCGTACTGAAATCAGCGCCACTTTTCAGTGCATCCAGAATGGCGTTGGCATCATCTTGCGTTGCAACAGTAATCTGACTGTATTCACCTTTGCCGGGCGCCGTAAAGCGTGCTGTGTTTTTATCGTAATAATCCTGAATCTGCTGCTCACTTACCCCGGTATTATCCTGGATATTTGCGGCATCCAACTCAACAAAGCTGATTTTTATCGCCTGAGGGGCGATAAAATTATTTTTGTTTTTCGCGTAGTAAGCCTGTAACTCTTCGTCAGTGGTGCTCTGTTTTGCCTGAGCAGCAGAGAGCGTCAGCGTTGCCTGACGGATAGTACGCGCCTGCAGTAAAATAGCGGCGGCATTAGTGACTTCGTTGTCGAGCACAAAAGAGTCACGGACAAAAGGCTGTACCAGTTGCCCCTGGATCATCTGTTTGCGCAGATAATTCGCATAGCTTTCGCCGGTTATACTGTTACGGGCAAGGAACGTATCATACGCCTGCTGGCTGAACTGTCCGTCAACCGCGAATCCGGGTTCTTCACGGATAGCATTAATAATTTGGTTATCACTGACAGTGATACCTAATTTCATCGCATACTGTTCAAGCAAAATAGTATCAATTAACTGATTCAATGCCTGGGTGCGAATTTGTTTCACGCCCTGTTCAGTACTGACTAACTGCGAGAACATGTCACCCAGCTGAGCCTGCTGGCGATTACGCTCTTCCTGGAAGGCGCGTTCTAATTGCTGTGATGATATTTCAGTATCATTCACTTTGGCAGCATAATTAGAACCGCTGACGAGGTAACCACCGACACCTGTCAGAATAAATGACAGGATAATGATGGCGAAGATAATTTTTATCACAGGGTTATTCGCCGCTGTGCGTAGATTTTCCATCATAAGAAATCCAAACTCCGCTTTTGGTAAAATAAAAATCAGGTCAGGGTAAATTATGCCCTAAAACAAAAAAAAGCGCATCACTCTGATGCGCTTCCTGCTTACCTTTGCACTGTTTTTAAGCCCTCAGGACTAAATTGTCCCGGAGCCTGAGTCAGTACTCAGCTGTTTACTGCGTCTTTCAGACCTTTTCCTGCACGGAAAGCAGGTACTTTTGCCGCAGCAATTTTGATCTCTTTACCGGTCTGCGGGTTACGGCCTGTGCGCGCTGCGCGCTCACGGACAGTGAAAGTACCGAAACCAACCAGTGCAACATCATCACCCACTTTAAGGGTATCAGTTACAGAACTAATAATTGCATCTAACGCGCGTCCGGCCGCAGCTTTTGAAATATCAGCATCCGCAGCAATTTTATCGACCAATTGTGACTTATTCACTATTATCATCCCCTTTCAGAATTTTCTGCCCGGATCAACGAAGTATGTTCCTGACAGCCACAGCCGTTATATCAAGCCTTACTCTTCTTGGCAAGATTGTAAACTGCGCAAGTTTCGTAAGAATGTTCGCTAAATTAGCGGGATAAAAAAAAGGCTGACAAGTCCGAAAGTATCTGTCAGCCCTTAATTTATCTTTATTTCTTGATGCAGGTCACTATTTGCTACGCGTTTTTACTTACAACTTCCATACCTGAAACAGGATTCAGCAGTGCAAGTGAAAGAACTTCATCTATTGTTTTAACCGGATGAATATCCAGATCAGCTTTCACATTGTCCGGAATTTCTTCCAGGTCACGGCGGTTTTCTTCCGGAATAAGGACCGTTTTAATCCCGCCGCGATGTGCTGCCAGCAATTTTTCTTTCAGTCCGCCGATAGGTAACACCAGACCACGCAGAGTGATTTCCCCGGTCATTGCCACATCCGCACGTACAGGGTTACCCGTCAGCGCAGAGACCAGCGCGGTACACATCGCCACACCGGCACTCGGTCCGTCTTTCGGGGTTGCCCCTTCAGGAACGTGGACGTGAATATCGCGTTTTTCATAGAAATCGTTGTTGATCCCTAATTTATCAGCGCGGGCGCGGACAACGGTTAATGCCGCCTGGATAGACTCCTGCATGACTTCACCCAGTGAACCGGTATAGGAGAGCTTCCCTTTACCCGGAACCGCTGCGGTTTCGATAGTCAGCAGATCCCCGCCGACTTCTGTCCACGCAAGACCGGTAACCTGACCCACACGGTTTTCCGTGTCAGCACGACCGTAGTCCACTTTCTGCACACCCAGGTACTCTTTCAGGTTTTCCTGGTTAATTTCGATGTGCTTGAGGGTTTTGTCCATTAACAACTGTTTCACGGCTTTACGGCACAGTTTGGAGATTTCACGCTCCAGTCCGCGCACGCCCGCTTCACGGGTGTAGTAACGGATGATCCCGAGGATCGCACTGTCATCGATAGTCAGTTCTGTTTTCTTCAGCGCGTTGCGTTCTGTCTGCTTAGGCAGAAGATGGCGAATCGCGATGTTGAGTTTTTCATCTTCCGTATAACCGGACAAACGGATAACTTCCATACGATCCAGTAACGGCGCAGGAATGTTCATGGAGTTTGATGTTGCCACAAACATAACATCAGACAGGTCGTAATCCACTTCCAGGTAGTGATCGTTAAACGCGATATTTTGTTCAGGATCCAGCACCTCAAGCAGTGCGGACGCAGGATCACCGCGCATGTCTGAAGACATTTTATCGATCTCATCCAGCAGGAACAGCGGGTTTTTTACGCCGACTTTTGCCATTTTCTGGATTAATTTACCCGGCATAGAGCCGATGTAAGTGCGGCGGTGACCACGGATTTCCGCTTCATCACGCACGCCACCCAGCGCCATACGGACATATTTACGTCCGGTTGCGCGGGCAATAGATTGCCCCAGAGAGGTTTTACCCACCCCCGGCGGTCCGACCAGGCACAGGATAGGCCCTTTAATTTTACTGACACGGCTTTGGACCGCGAGGTATTCAAGGATCCGCTCTTTAACCCGATCCAGACCATAATGGTCGCAATCGAGAATTTCCTGAGCTTTCAGCAAATCTTTTTTAACTTTGCTGCGCTTAACCCACGGAACCTGAATCATCCAGTCGATGTAGCTGCGGACAACTGTCGCTTCTGCAGACATCGGGGACATCATTTTCAGTTTTTGCAGCTCGGCTTCGGCTTTTTCTTTTGCCTCTTTCGGCATCTGCGCTTCTTCAATCTTACGTTTCAGCGCTTCAGCTTCATCCGGTGCGTCGTCCATCTCACCCAGCTCTTTCTGGATAGCTTTCATCTGCTCGTTGAGATAGTACTCGCGCTGGCTTTTTTCCATCTGTTTTTTGACGCGGTTACGGATACGTTTTTCCACCTGTAACAGGTCGATTTCCGATTCCATCATCGCCATCAGATATTCGAGGCGCTCAACCACATCCGGCATTTCCAATACAGATTGTTTATCCTGTAATTTCAATGTCATGTGGGAGGCAATAGTGTCAGCCAGTTTGGCGACATCCTCGATACTGTGCAAAGAAGTCAGGACTTCCGGCGGAATTTTTTTTATTCAGTTTGATGTAGCCTTCAAACTGATTGGTCGCAGTGCGTAACAGAACTTCCTGTTCACGCTCGTCCACAACCGGAGATTCCATCAGTTCAGCCTGGGCTGAGAAGAAATCACCGTTGTCGCTTAATGTTTTGATATGCGCACGTTGCAGACCTTCCACCAGCACTTTCACAGTGCCGTCCGGCAGTTTCAGCATCTGTAATACCGATGCGACTGTCCCGACTGAGAATAAATCATTGACGCCCGGTTCGTCCGTTGACGCTTCTTTCTGGGCGACTAACAGCACTTTTTTATCCATATCCATGGCTGTTTCCAGACAGTGGATGGACTTTTCGCGCCCGACAAATAAAGGAATAACCATGTGGGGATAAACCACCACATCGCGTAAAGGCAGTACCGGGATTTCAATGCGTTCAGCACGCTCAGGATTCATAGAGCACTCTCTTCGTTTAGCTTACGCCTTGTTAGGAACGTCGTGAAACACGTTTTTTACAGGTTCCACTCCATAGAATGATCAATATATGGGGATGCATTTCTTACATTCAATACTTTATTTAGTAAGAAAAGCGAAATGAGGGAAAATCCCCTCATTTTTATAATATTGATAACAAATCCGCTAACTTTTCGTTACTCGCCGGAAACCTGTGCTTCAGGTTTACGGTAAATCAGCATAGGTTCTGTTTGATTCGTGATCACATTTTCATCGATAACAACTTTTTCAACGTTTTCCATTGACGGCAAATCGTACATCGTATTCAGTAATGCCGCTTCAACGATAGAACGCAGACCACGGGCGCCTGTTTTACGTTTCATCGCTTTTTCCGCGATGGCAGTCAGGGCTTCGCGGCGGAACTCCAGTTCGACACCTTCAATATTAAAAAGTGCCTGATACTGTTTCGTTAACGCGTTTTTTGGTTCCTGTAAAATCTGGATCAATGCGTCTTCATTCAGCTCACCGAGTGTTGCCACTACCGGCAGACGACCAATGAATTCAGGGATCAGACCAAATTTAATCAGATCGCCCGGCTCCACTTGTGCCAGTAATTCGCCTTCAGTTGCTTTATCTTTATCACCACGCACTTCAGCACCGAAACCGATACCTGAACGGGTGTTCAGACGCTGTCCCACTACTTTATCAAGACCGGCAAATGCCCCGCCACAGATGAACAGAATTTTCGAGGTATCAACCTGTAAAAACTCCTGCTGCGGATGCTTACGTCCGCCCTGCGGTGGTACTGCCGCGATAGTTCCTTCGACCAGTTTCAGCAGAGCCTGCTGAACACCTTCGCCGGACACATCACGGGTAATTGACGGGTTATCAGATTTACGGGAAATCTTATCAATTTCATCAATATACACGATACCGCGCTGTGCTTTCTCTACATCATAGTCGCATTTCTGTAAAAGCTTCTGAATGATATTTTCAACATCTTCGCCCACATAACCGGCTTCGGTCAGTGTGGTGGCGTCCGCCATGGTAAACGGAACATCCAGGTAACGCGCCAGGGTTTCTGCCAGTAATGTTTTACCGCTGCCGGTTGGTCCGATAAGCAGAATATTACTTTTACCCAGCTCTACGCCTTCGGCTGTTTTATCGCCGTTGCGTAAACGTTTGTAGTGATTGTATACCGCAACCGCCAGCACTTTTTTCGCCAGTTCCTGACCGATAACATAGTCATCAAGGTGCTGACGAATTTCATGCGGTGTCGGCAATTCATTGCGATCACCGCGCTGTGCCGGGATCAGGTCTTTAATTTCTTCACGAATAATGTCATTGCATAAATCAACGCATTCGTCACAGATATACACTGACGGGCCGGCAATCAGTTTCTTAACCTCATGCTGACTTTTCCCGCAGAAAGAGCAGTACAGCAGCTTTCCTGAACCGTCTTTGCGTTTGTCTGTCATCAGTAAACCTCACTTAATCAGTACAGCTCATCATTGGTGAGCCGCAAAAAATGTCACGACACCGCAGTACCCTGCCTGTGGGCAGGATACGGGCAACGCCTGCGTTACCTGTTATCGGCGTGTGTAAATATGGTCAACCAAGCCGTATTCCTGTGCTTCTTTAGCGGACAGGAAGCGATCACGCTCGGTATCACGCTGAATTTCCTCAACGGATTTACCGGTGTGATGGGCTAATAATTCATTCATGCGCGCTTTCACTTTCAGAATTTCCTGAGCATGAATTTCAATATCAGTAGCTTGTCCCTGATAGCCACCCAGCGGCTGGTGGATCATGACACGGGAGTTAGGCAGGCAATAACGTTTGCCCGGCTCACCCGCTGTCAGTAAGAAGGAGCCCATAGAGCAGGCCTGGCCCACACAAATTGTGCTGACCTGTGGTTTGATAAACTGCATGGTGTCATAAATTGACATCCCGGCGGTGATAACCCCACCCGGTGAATTAATGTAAAGACTGATGTCTTTTTCCGGGTTTTCAGCTTCCAGGAAGAGTAATTGTGCCACGACCAGGTTTGCCATATGATCTTCAACCTGACCGGTTAAAAAGATAATACGGTCTTTTAATAAGCGTGAATAGATATCATAGGAGCGTTCACCGCGTGCTGTCTGCTCGATAACCATTGGCACCAGCGCCATGTTGGGTGCGAAAGTATCCTGATTGTCGTGATATGACATGTCCATCTCCTGATTGAATTTTATTGGTGCCTGCCGAATAGGTCTATTTTACTTGAGATCCGGTAAGATGACCATGTGCTATCGGTGATTCGGCCATATAATCGGCATATCCCGCCCGGTAATTACCTGATATGGCAAATATGGGGGATAACCCCGGCTTTTTTCAAGGAATATTGTCATAAATAACGAAAAAACCGCAGACAATGCATATTGTCTGCGGTTTTGATCAGATAAACAGCAACGTGCTGTTTACAGAGAGAGGATTAACCTGCTGCCTGAACCTGGTTCATCAGTTCAGTAAAGCCGGTTTCTTTATCTGTCACTTTCGCTTTCGCCAGAACAGTTTCAATTGCCTGCTCTTCCAGTGCCAGATTGCGGATACCTTCCATCATCTGATTGTTTTTGTTGTAGTATTCTACAACTTCTGACGGATCTTCATACGCAGAAGCCATTTCTTCAATCAGCATATTAACGCGATCGTCTTCGGCTTTCAGTTCGTTAGAGAGATGACTTCGCCTAACAGCAGGCCAACCATCACGCGGCGTTTAGCCTGTTCTTCGAACAGTTCACGCGGCAGTTCCATCGCTTGTTGCTCTGAACCACCAAAACGCTGTGCTGCCTGCTTACGCAGTTCTTCGATTTCAGTATCAACAGCCGCTTTCGGTACATCGATTTCGTTTGCTTTCAGCAGACCGTCGATAACCTGAGTTTTAACACGGTTGCGCACAGCATTTTTCAGCTCGCGCTCCATGTTTTTACGGATTTCTGCTTTCAGACCATCCAGAGAACCGTCGCCGATACCGAAGCGCTTAATAAACTCTTCAGTCATTTCCGGCAGTTCGCGCTCTTCCACTTTTTTCAGTGTGATAGCAAACTTCGCTGCTTTCCCTTTCAGGTTTTCAGCGTGGTAATCTTCAGGGAAAGTCACATCGATTTCGAATTCTTCACCGGCTTTATGACCGACAACACCGTCTTCAAAGCCCGGGATCATACGGTTCTGACCCATGACCAGAACGAAATCAGAGGATTTACCACCGTCAAACGCTTCGCCGTCAACAGTACCTGCGAAATCGATAGTGATGCGATCATCAGCTTTCGCTGCATCTTCAATCACTTTCCATTCAGCCTGCTGCTTGCGCAGAGTTTCAACCATGCCATCGATGTCAGCATCTTTGACGGTAACAACCGGTTTTTCAACTTCGATTGTTTCCAGACCTTTCAGCTCAACTTCAGGGAACACTTCAAATTCAACAGTATATTTGAAGTCCTGACCTTCCTGATACGGCTCGTCTACTTTGTAGTCCGGTGCGCCGACAGGGTTGATTTTGTTTTCGATGATAGCGCTGACGAAGTTACGTGACATCATCTCGCCGAGTGCATCCTGAACAGCCATCGCGCCATAACGCTGCTTGATGATGTTCTGTGGCACTTTGCCTTTACGGAAGCCGTCAATACGTGCTTTCTTGGCGATTTCAGCTAATTCTTTATTTACTGCTTTGTCAATTTCGGCGGCAGGAACGGTGATTAATACACGACGCCCAAGGCCTTCAGTCGTTTCAACAGAAACTTGCATCTTATTACCTCAAAAAAGTCTATTGCTCGGTCAACTCCAGATCCCACGCACGGCACTTTGCCCGCGTGAAACGATAATGAACCGGGGTGGTCGCATTTAAAAACCGAGTTCCCTTATATTCAGAAGCGTCCCGAAACCATACGGAATTTCAGACGCGACATTATAGCGATGCAGACACTCCGCGTCGAGGAGCGCAGGCAAAAGAGCCTGAAATTCATTCTTTTTATATCAAAATTTGTGCGATGAGCCGGTTTTTTGTACAATCAGCGGCTCACTGACCGCCACCATGACAGCGCGGCGACGCCTCCACACTTCCCTGAGCACGGTTCCATTCATCCGGCGTGTAAGTATGCAGCGCCAGGGCGTGAACCCCGCCTGAAAGCTCATCTGCCAACAATGTATAAAGGTGGCGGTGACGCCCGACCAGGCGCATGCCATCAAAGACATCACTGACCACCACGACTTTAAAGTGAGTTTCAGATCCGGCAGGGACATTATGCTGACCACTTTCATTCATCACATCTATATGATGAGGCGTCAGTGCCAAATTCAGTTTTTCAGTGATGCGTTGCTGCATCACAGCAGGAAATGATGCCGACATAGCTATCCTTCAGGTCAATATATACTTGCGGTGAATGCCCAGTGTAGTGAGTTTTTTATCAAAATCCATACCAATCCGCGATAAAGCCGATTATCATCATGCGTTAACCTGAACACTCACACCCCCCCGACGACAATCCGGTGCTGTGACTGACTTCAACAACTTATAACGGATTCATATTATGTTGAAAAAATACCTCTTTCCGCTGTTCGCGCTGATATTATTAGCTGGTTGTCAGGCACCGTCGAACACCTTATCCATCGAGCCTGTGATGAAATTACCACCGGCGGATCCGACACTCGGCGCAACAACCATCTCAATTACCGGTGTCGATAAGCGCTCGTCTCAGATACTGGCTGAATTCAGTCGCAACGGTCAGCTCGCACAGTTGCGCCCGTCACGCGACCTGCGTTTCCTGTTGCAGGAAGCACTGGAAAAACAAATGGTTGCACGCGGATTTATGATTGGTACTCCGGCGACAGCAAACGTTCAGATAGCGATAAATACCTTTAAGGCGAATGTTCAGGAAGGCAGTGTCCGCCATAACATTACCGCTAACATTGAGGTTACCGTACTCGCCACCGCGCAAAATAACAGTACAAAAAGCAGAACATTCCGCACCAGCTACAATGTGCAGGGACCGTTCAGCGCCAGCAATGCAAAAGTGACCGATGCCTTTAACCGTGCGCTCAGTGATATTGTTGCCGACATGGCACAAGATACACAAATCAGTCAGTTCATCAAACAAAACGCCCGCTATTAATTTGTCCGAACAGCCCTGCACTTTCAGGTACAGGGCTGCCCGGTTGTTTTTCTGCCTATAGTGTTTTTCTTTTGATACATATCGCTTTTCTTTTAATAACAAAGAGTGTCACCGCCGGTGATGCGTAAGGATAATAATGTTCCGGAGTATTTGGGCGACTTACAGTCAGCGGAATGCCCGTATTCTTTTATTGCTCGGGTTTGCTTCCGGGTTGCCGCTGGCACTGACCGGCGGAACACTCCAGGCCTGGATAACGATCGAAAATGTCGATATTAAAACGATCGGATTTTTCTCGCTGGTCAGCCAGGCGTATGTCTTCAAATTTCTGTGGGCGCCCTTTATGGATCGCTACCAGTTGCCGTTTCTCGGACGCCGCCGCGGCTGGATGCTGACCACACAGATCATGTTGATCATCAGTATTATCGCGATGAGCATGATGAAGCCGTCAGAGCACCTCTGGTGGCTGGCTGCTGCTGCCGCTGTTGTTGCGTTCTGTTCCGCATCGCAGGATATTATTTTCGATGCCTATAAAACGGATCTGCTTTCCGCCAAAGAGCGCGGCACCGGGGCTGCAATATCAACATTAGGTTACCGGCTGGCGATGCTGGTTTCCGGCGGGCTGGCGCTGCTGATAGCACACCGCTACACCGGCTGGCAGAATATGTATCTGCTGATGGCGGCCATTATGCTTGTCGGGGTATTTGCCACCCTGATGGCAAAAGAGCCGGAAACAGGCGCTCCGCCACCACGGACACTGCGGGAAGCAGTGCGTGATCCGCTGGCTGAGTTTTTTGGCCGTAATAATACCTGGCTGCTGTTACTGCTGATCGTCCTCTATAAAATGGGGGATGCATTTGCATTAACACTCAGTACGCCATTTTTGATCCGCGGTGCCGGGTTCGGCCCTGATGAAGTCGGGCTTATCAATAAAACCCTGGGTCTGGCAGCAACAATTATCGGCGCGCTGTACGGCGGTTATCTGATGCAGCGCTGGAGCCTGTTTAAATCACTGATGTTTTTCGGGATCATTCAGGGATTTTCGAATCTCGGCTATTGGGTACTGACCGTTACACCACAAAATATTTATATGATGGGTGCCGTTGTATTCATCGAAAATATTTGTGGCGGGATGGGAACTGCCGCCTTTGTGGCGCTGCTGATGACACTGTGCAACCGGTCATTCTCAGCGACACAATTTGCCCTGTTGTCAGCGCTCTCAGCCGTCGGGCGCGTGTATACCGGACCATTCGCCGGATGGATGGTTGAGTTCTACGGCTGGAGCTGGTTCTATATGTTCACCGTCGTTGCCGCCGTTCCGGGATTGCTGTTGCTGTTACTATGCAGGCAGACGCTACGCTACACCCAGGAAACAGAACAATTCCTGCCACGACGCCATTTCCGTGCCGGTTACCGCCTGGCTCTCTCATTACTCGGGATCACCGCCACCCTGTTTACAGCAAGCCTGATCCTGCTGCTTACCGGTGTCTTCAGTCTCACCCCTGAATTCATTCCCGACACACTGAAAGGTGACATATTTATTTACGGACTGAATATCGGGATTGCCGGTTTATTCCTGGGCGGGCTGCTTGATTATTGCGCACTTCGCCGGGATAAGCTGACCTGAGGCTGTTACTAATACCGGAAAAAATTCAATCAATAGTTTATAAAGCCAGTTTAGACTGGCTTTTTTATTGTCATTTTTTAGATATTAATCACATTTAATATAATTTATTTCCTGAAATTACATTCAAAACCACAAATGCATCACATCCTGGGTTCTCCTTTTCACCTCTTCACCCTATATTCTCCGTTGTTATTTCTGACTTCTTAACTCTTTAACTACAAAATAAATAGCTGACAAATTATGAAAAAAAACGACTATTGCGGCCATCATCGCTGCAACCGCCGCGTTTTCTGCGCAGGCTGAGTATCAATGGGGATTTGCAAACGTCAGTATGAACTACCTGGACTGGACTTCGCACACGACGCATAAGAGCGGAAACAGTTCGCATAAAGACGACTTTGCTTACCTGGAACTTGAAGGCGGTGCCGGTTACTCCTGGGGCGAACTTTACGGCTTCTTCGATCTGGAAAACCCGTTTAACAGTAAAACAGATTCTGATGCCGGTGATAATCAACGCTACACGTTCAAAACCACGGGTCGCTTCTATCTGGGTGACAGCGGTTTTAACGCCTACGGACATGTTTACGGCACCTATTCCCTGCCGGGTAACGGCGGCAATTTCCATGAAGTAAATACACTCTACGGGATCGGGTACAACACCGATTTCCACGGTTTATGGCTCAAGCCATTCGCGGCACTCCACTATGTTGATCAAACGTTTTACAGTGGTAACAACGGCTATGTACTTGGCTGGGTTGCCGGATATGACTTCAATCTGTGGAATGAAAAATTCAGTGTCACCAACTGGCATGAAATGGAATTTAACCGCAACGAACGTTACGGCAATGGCGGACGAAATGGTATCAATGGGGCGCTCGCCTTGTGGTGGACACCGGTTCCGTCTGTCACGACCGGTATCCAGTACCGCTATGCTGATAATAAATTAGGTGAAGATTTCTATCAGCAGGCAATAGTTTATAGTATTAAATATAACTTCTAGATCATATTTTCAGACCACGGGGGAAAAAAGCCCCCGTATTCTTACTAAAAACTTGTTTCTGAATAGAAAATTTTCACTAATCTGTCATATAAAGTGTAATAATTAGTGTCATCTCCTTTCGGTATTGCACTCCCTAATCTAAGCTTAAACATCAACTTGTCCCGTGTTTGTTAAAAGTAAGTTTTTTATTTTACTTTTACACAAAGAATTACCTACTTGTGATCCTTTTAACATAAAGAGCCAACAACTGATGTAATTCTATTACATATATTTACACTAATCCTACCTTGCCGTAATATGTGCGGACTGATGAAACGACAATAGTACTGAGCACCTTTATTTTTGGGGTCGTTGGATGAGCTTATGAACTACAAAAAGAGTATCGGGATAGTCATGCTGCTCGCAGCCACGCTTTTATCAGGCGGGTGCGACATGGTGTTGATGGATCCAAAAGGCACTATCGGAGCGCAGCAGAAAACGCTGATCTTAACTGCAATTGGTCTGATGCTTATTGTGGTCATTCCGGTCATTATCATGACAATTGTTTTTGCCATGCGCTACCGGGAAGCAAAAAAAGCAACTTACCGTCCTAACTGGGCACATTCAAACAAAATTGAACTTGTCGTCTGGACCGTTCCAATCATTATCATTCTGATTCTGGGAACAATTACGTGGAAAACCACCCACGAACTGGATCCTTACAAACCCCTGGTCAGTGATCAGAAACCTGTCACTATTCAGGTTATTTCTATGGATTGGAAATGGTTATTTATCTATCCGGATCAAGGTATTGCCACTGTGAATGAGATTGCATTCCCGGTCGGTGTTCCTGTCAATTTCAAAATCACCTCTGACTCTGTAATGAATTCATTTTTCATTCCGCAGTTAGGCGGCCAGATTTACGCAATGGCCGGCATGCAAACCAAACTGCATCTTATTGCTGATGAACCGGGTGTGTATAAGGGGATTTCCGCGAGTTACAGCGGTCATGGTTTCTCTGACATGAAATTTACCGCAACCGCCACCCCGACACGCGAAGCCTTTGATGAATGGGTTGCCAAAGTGAAAGCTTCACCGGATACCCTGAACACCACTGACGCGTTCAATGCATTAGCAAAACCGAGCGTTAATAACCCGGTCGCCTACTTCTCAACCGTCAAGCCAAACCTGTTTGTGGACACCATTAACAAATTTGGTCATGCCGGTCATGGCAGCGCGAAAATGCAGGAAGGCGAAAGCCATTCAATGATGGATATGAGTGCAGATGAGCATGGCGGTCATATGCCTGCGGCAACTCATACCGGGAATAAGGGGTAAAGCATGTTCGGAAAATTAACACTGGATGCAGTTCCCCTGCATGAACCGATTGTCGTTGTGACGTTACTCGGTATCGTATTAGGTGGTCTTGCAGTCCTCGGTTTAATCACCTACTTCCGTAAATGGACGTGGTTATGGACCGGATGGTTAACGACTGTTGACCATAAAAGAATTGGTATTATGTACATCATCGTGTCACTGGTGATGTTAATCCGTGGTTTCGCGGACGCCATTATGATGCGCGCCCAGCAGGCACTTTCTTCCGCCGGTGAAGCTGGGTTCCTTCCGCCTGAGCATTACGATCAAATATTTACCGCTCACGGCGTTATCATGATCTTCTTTGTGGCTACGCCATTTGTTGTTGGTCTGATGAACCTGGTTGTGCCACTGCAGATTGGTGCGCGTGATGTTGCCTTCCCGTTCCTGAACTCCCTGAGTTTCTGGTTCTTTGTCGTCGGCGTCCTGTTAGTGAATATTTCACTGGGTGTCGGTGAGTTCGCACAGACCGGCTGGCTGGCTTATCCGCCATTATCCGGGCTTGAATATAACCCGGGTGTCGGGGTGGATTACTGGCTGTGGAGTCTTCAGATTTCCGGTATAGGTACATTGCTGACCGGGGTTAACTTCTTTGCCACCGTGCTGCGTATGCGCGCACCGGGTATGTCGATGATGAAAATGCCGGTCTTTACCTGGGCGGCATTCTGTACCAACATCCTGATTATCGCTGCATTCCCGATTCTGACTGTTACCTTAACCGGCCTGACGCTTGACCGTTACATGGGCACCCATTTCTTTACCAACGATATGGGCGGCAACATGATGATGTACATCAATCTGGTGTGGGCATGGGGTCACCCGGAAGTGTATATCCTGGTTCTGCCGGTATTCGGGGTCTTCTCTGAAGTCACTGCGACATTCTCGAAAAAACGTCTGTTCGGCTACACCTCACTGGTGTGGGCAACCATCGCGATTACCGTGCTTTCTTTTATCGTCTGGCTGCATCACTTCTTTACCATGGGTTCCGGTGCAAACGTCAATGCCTTCTTTGGTATTGCCACGATGATTATCTCCATTCCGACAGGCGTGAAGATATTTAACTGGCTGTTCACCATGTATCAGGGCCGCATTGAACTGAAAACACCTATGCTCTGGACTATCGGCTTCATTATCACCTTCTCTGTCGGTGGTATGACCGGGGTTCTGCTGGCAGTGCCGGGTGCAAACTTTGTACTTCATAACAGCCTGTTCCTGATTGCACACTTCCATAACGTGATTATCGGCGGTGTGGTCTTCGGATGCTTTGCCGGTACGGCTTACTGGTTCCCTAAAGCCTTCGGTTTCACGCTGAACGAAAAATGGGGTGTCCGCGCATTCTGGTGCTGGTTCATCGGTTTCTTCGTTGCCTTTATGCCGGTCTACGTGCTGGGCTTTATGGGAATGACCCGTCGCATCAGCCAGAACATTGACCCGGTATTCCATACCATGCTGGTTATTGCAGCCGTTGGTGTGGCGATTATCGGTGTCGGTATTCTGTGCCAGGTTATTCAGTTCTACGTCAGTATCCGTGATCGTGACCTGAACCGTGACCTGACCGGTGACCCTTGGGGCGGACGTACACTGGAGTGGGCGACATCATCACCACCGCCGTTCTATAACTTTGCGCAAGTTCCGGATGTTCAGTCCCGCGATGAATGGTGGGACATGAAAGAAAAAGGTACCGCTTACAAACGCCCTGCAAAATATGAAGATGTCCATATGCCGAAAAATACGGCAGCAGGTGTGATTATCGCCGGTTTCAGCCTGATCTTTGGTTTCGCCATGATCTGGCATATCTGGTGGCTCGCGATTGTCGGTTTCGCCGGTATGATCGTGACCTGGATTGTAAAAAGCTTCGATGAAGATGTGGATTACTATGTTCCTGTGGCGGAAGTCGAAAAAAATCGAGAACGCCCACTACGAACAACTGAGCAAGGCAGGTGCGGATAATGTCAACTAATACCCTGACTCAACATAATAACGCCCATGATGATCATGGGCATCACGATGCAGGCGCGACCAAAGTCTTCGGATTCTGGATCTACCTGATGAGTGACCTTATTCTGTTTGCGAGTCTTTTCGCCATCTACGTGGTACTGAAAGACGGTACTGCGGGCGGCCCGGCCGGCAAAGATATCTTTAATCTGCCGTTCGTTCTGGTTGAAACCTTCCTGCTGTTATTCAGCAGTATTACCTATGGTTTTGCCATGCTGGCGATGAACCGTAACAAGGTCAGTCAGGTTAATCTGTGGTTATTCGTTACTTTCCTGCTCGGCCTCGGTTTCGTGGCAATGGAAATCTATGAATTCCATGAATTAATCAGTGAAGGTTATGGTCCTGATCGCAGCGGCTTCCTGTCCGGCTTCTTCACCCTGGTCGCAACACACGGTATTCACGTTACCGCCGGTCTTATCTGGATAATTATCATGATTATCCAGAACAGCCGCCGCGGACTCACGGAAGTGAACAAGACGCGCCTGAGCTGCCTGAGCCTGTTCTGGCACTTCCTGGACGTTGTCTGGATTTGTGTGTTCACCGTTGTTTATCTGTTGGGGGCACTGTAATGGGTCATTCAAATACAGCAAATACCGGTGCAAGCCACGGTAGTGTGAAAACTTATCTGATTGGCTTTATTCTGTCCGTCATTCTGACAGTAGTGCCGTTTTACATGGTTATCGAGGGCACAGCATCACCATCCGTGATTCTGGCGACCGTCGTCATTAGCGCCGTTGTACAGATTTTGGTTCACCTGGTGTGCTTCTTACACATGAATACCGCCTCTGAAGAGCGCTGGAACCTGATTGCGTTCCTGTTCACTCTCCTCATTATCGGTATCGTGGTAATTGGTTCGCTGTGGATTATGTACAACCTGAACATCAATATGATGGTTGATTAAAGGTTGCCTATATGATTAAGCAATACCTGCAGGTCACCAAGCCGGGAATTATTTTCGGAAACCTGATTTCCGTGATAGGGGGATTCCTGCTCGCCTCCAAAGGCGATATTGATTACCCTCTGTTCATGGCAACATTGCTCGGTGTTTCACTGGTCGTGGCCTCCGGTTGTGTATTTAACAATTATATTGACCGCGATATTGATTCGGTCATGGAGCGCACTAAAAACCGCCCTCTGGTCAGGGGGTTGATTGACCCTAAAGTCAGTCTGGTATATGCCTCTGTACTGGGTATTGCCGGTATGGTGCTGCTTTTGGTCGCTGCCAATGCGGTTGCTATGCTGATTGCGGTTGTCGGGTTTGTTATTTATGTCGGGGTTTACAGCCTCTATATGAAACGCAAATCCGTTTACGGTACGCTGGTCGGTAGCTTATCCGGTGCCGCTCCGCCGGTCATCGGTTACTGTGCAGTGACGGGGCAGTTTGATACCGGTGCGCTTATCCTGTTGTTAATCTTCAGTTTATGGCAGATGCCGCATTCGTATGCAATTGCCATCTTCCGTTTCAAAGATTACCAGGCGGCCAATATCCCTGTATTGCCGGTGATTAAAGGTATCTCTGTGGCGAAAAACCACATTATCCTGTACATCATCGCCTTTATGTTTGCCACTCTGATGCTCGCCATCAGTGGTTACGCGGGATATAAATACCTGATTGTCGCGGCGGCAGTCAGTGTGTGGTGGCTGGGAATGGCGCTGTCGGGCTATAAAACAACTAACGATCGCCTGTGGGCGCGTAAGCTGTTTGTATTCTCCATCGTCGCCATTACGTCACTCAGTGTCATGATGTCAGTGGACCCGGGTGTCGCTAATGAGACTCTGCTGGCTTACGTCCGCTAATACCCGTTCTCTGTAATAACAAAATGGCAGGGTTCCCCTGCCATTTTGTGTTTAGCAAAAACCGCAAATCTCATTAGAATGTGGTGTCTGTCTTTTTGAGGTTACTCCATGAACGATAATAAAATGACCCCGTCCGAGCGTCGTGCGACCTGGGGGTTAGGCTCGGTATTTTCTTTGCGCATGCTCGGCATGTTCATGGTACTCCCCGTTATCACCACTTTCGGTCTTGATCTTAAAGATGCCACCAGCACCCTGACAGGCTTTGCTATTGGTGTTTATGGTCTGACTCAGGCTATCTTTCAAATCCCTTTCGGTCTGCTCTCAGACAGGATCGGACGCAAGCCGCTGATAATCGCCGGGCTGATTATTTTTATTGCCGGCAGCCTTGTCGCCGCATTCAGTGATTCTATTTACGGCATCATTGCCGGTCGTGCCCTGCAAGGCGCGGGGGCTATTTCTGCGGCTGTAATGGCTCTTCTTTCTGATGTTACCCGCGAGCAAAACCGCACAAAAGCGATGGCTTTTATCGGGATAAGTATCGGTATCACCTTTGCTGTTGCGCTGGTTCTGGGACCGATCCTCGCGGATATCGTCGGTCTGAGCGGATTATTTCAGGGCGTTGCCCTGCTCGCGTTTCTCGGCATTATCGTCACGCTGTATGTTGTGCCGGATAATCCGGAGCACCGGAAAAACCGCGAAACCGCTATTGTTAAAGGTGCAATAAAGCAGGTCTTGCTTGATAAACAACTCACACGGCTGAATTTCGGGATCCTGGCACTCCATACTCTGCTGATGGCAACCTTTGTTGCTCTTCCGCTGGTCATGAGCGATGCGGGACTTGATCGTGCATTACACTGGAAAGCCTATCTCTATACCATGCTGATTGCCTTTGTTTCCGTCCTGCCGTTCATTATTTACGCAGAAAAATACCGGAAAATGAAGCAGGTGTTTATCTGTTGTGTCGTGATGATGATGCTGGCAGAAGTCACCTTTTTGCTGGCCGGGAAAAACCTTTGGTTACTTTATCTCGGGCTGCAAATTTTCTTTATTGCATTCAATGTGATGGAAGCTATTTTACCCTCCCTTATCAGTAAAGAAGCCCCCGCCGGATATAAAGGTACGGCAATGGGGATCTACTCCACCAGTCAGTTTCTCGGCGTTGCGCTCGGCGGCAGCCTCGGCGGGTTGCTGTATAACATAAACGGTGCTTTCGCTGTGTTCGGCGGCGGGCTTGTTCTGACACTTATCTGGCTGGCAGTCAGTATTACACTGCGTCAACCGCCGTATGTCAGCAGCATTCGGCTGGACTTACCCAAAAATGATACTAATTATCAATTAATCGCAGATATATTGCGCG
The DNA here is from genome assembly GCF_001676155.1 of Morganella psychrotolerans. GTDB lineage: Bacteria > Pseudomonadota > Gammaproteobacteria > Enterobacterales > Enterobacteriaceae > Morganella > Morganella psychrotolerans. Next base: position 88,292 of record NZ_LZEW01000033.1, read on the forward strand.
GGCAACCCGGGGTCAGTGATGTGGTGATTATTGAAGAGGAACGGGCAGCGTATATCAAGACTGACACAAAATTATCGAACCGCAGCCAACTGGAAGCCGTGCTACAGGGATAATCAAAAACCGGCAACCTGTAAAACGGGTTGCCGGGCAATGCTTAATCGCGGAAATTTTTAAACTGGAACGGCTGCCCCAATTTTCCTCCACGCACCAGCGCCATAACAGCCTGCAAATCATCACGGGCTTTCCCCGTAACACGGACTTCTTCGCCCTGAATCTGCGTCTGAACTTTCAGCTTACTGTCTTTAATCAGTTTGACGATTTTTTTCGCCAGCACTGTATCAATACCCTGCAGCAATGTGGCTTCCACACTGTACATTTTTCCGCTGTGTTCCAATTCATCCGGAACTGTCAGGGATGCGCCTTCAATTCCGCGCTTTGCCAGTTTTTCGCGAACAATATCAATCAATTGGTTAACCTGGAAATCGGACTCACTGGTCACTTTAACACTGTTATTTTTTTTCATTGAGTTCAATTGTGGCGCTCACATTACGAAAATCAAAGCGACTGGTCACTTCACGCTGCGCATTTTCCACGGCGTTACGCACTTCATGTAATTCAACTTCAGAAACAATATCAAATGATGGCATTGTATGATCTCCCTATATTCAACTGACCGGCATAATACCGGGTTTATCAAACCAACAAAAGCACTATATTTACCGCTGTATTTACTAAGGCAGCACCGATATAAAAGTGGTACTATTCAGTGATGTTGCTCACATCTTTTTCACTGTCCGGAGTCCTTATGAAAATAACAGTACTGGGTTGTGGCGCAATCGGGAAACTCTGGCTTGCTGCACTGTCCGGCAATCATGAGGTGCAGGGATGGCTGCGCATTCCCCAACCCTATCTGAATGTAAATATTGATTCTCTTAACGGAGAACCTTTCTACGGTCAATTTACCACGAATGACCCGGAATTCCTGGCTGAAACCGAATTACTGCTGGTTTGTCTGAAAGCCTGGCAGGCTTCAGAGGCTGTCAACCAGTTATTGCCGCAAATCCCCGAATCCTGCCCTGTGCTGTTACTTCATAACGGCATGGGCGTTGCCCGTGAATTATCCCGGGTAACCAATCCACTGCTGACCGGTGTCACCTCTCATGGTGCATTTGAAGAAAATGGCTTACTTCATCACACCCGCCGTGGCATGACCCACATTGGTCCGGTCAATGATCGCGCCCGTAACTACGGTTATCTGGCTGATATTCTGCATGATGCCTTGCCTGACGTTGCCTGGCATAACGAAATTGATGCTGCCAGTTGGCAAAAACTGGCGGTGAATTGTGTTATTTCCCCGCTGACAGTCATCTATGACTGCAAAAATGGCGGGCTGATGGCGCATCTGCCACAGATCCGCGAACTGTGTGATGAAGTCGCCCTTGTGATGCAGCGGGAAGGTATTCATACCGACAGTACTGATATCTATGAATATATCCTGCATGTAATTGAAAAAACAGCAGACAGCAGTTCATCAATGCGCCAGGATATTCTCTATGGCCGCTATACTGAAATTGATTATATTACCGGCTATCTGTTGCAGCGCGCCCGTTATCACGGAATCTTACTGCCGGAAAACATTCACGTTTACAGCCTCGTAAAACAGAAAGAGGAACACAATGCCCCCTTCAGTTCTCATTTGTCTCGCTGACGGCTGCGAAGAAATTGAAACCGTCACCACGGCTGATTTACTCATCCGGGCTGGAATTCAGGTAACACTGGCCAGTGCCAATAATGATGGCGGTTGCCTTATCACCGGCTCACGGGGGATTCGCTTACAGGCAGACCTGCCGCTGGTGCGTGTTGCCGATGAGCCATTTGATGCCATTGTGCTGCCGGGCGGATTAAAAGGGGCGGAAAACCTGCGGGACAGCCCGCTGGTGATTGAAAAAATCCGCCGGATGCAGTGTGAAGAGAAAATTGTGGCGGCCATCTGTGCGGCACCCTCCGTTATCCTGGTGACTCACCAACTGTTTCCCCTCGGCAATATGACCGGCTACCCTGCATTACAGGATAAAATTCCTGCAAATCAGTGGATTAACCAACGCGTTTATTTTGATGAGCGGGTAAATCTGCTGACCAGCCAGGGACCTGCGACCGCGATTGATTTCGCGTTGCGCCTGATTGAGCGCCTGTGCGGACAGGAAACAGCGGCGCGTGTTGCCGGCGAACTGGTTCTGCCTCCGGGGATTTGGAACTATCAGGATCCTACTTAACCGATATCGGGTGATCACTGATTAAAATAACAAACGCCCGGCATTTATCCTGCCGGGCGTTTTACTGTCTGAAATAAAATCAGTATGTCTCTATCTGCTGCCACTCTTTCGGTTTCAGTGAAAAACGCCCTTCTTTGAGTGCATCCCAGTTATTTTTCCGCACTTCTGAAGACATAAATTTACTCTCCTGCGAATCCACCCGCTGCCACTCATCCGTTTCTGTCCCTTCTTCCGTCACCACGGTTATCCTCTGCCAGACATAGCAGGAAAACGAAGATATCCGCGGCTCGTAATAACAGACAACCACATCATTTTCCCCGTCTTTATTCACATCTGCCATAAATCCGAGGCACTCAGATTCTGTTTTTTCCTGCTTACAGTACCAACTGTCCGGGAAATCAGGCTTACCCGTCCACCAGCTGTCCGGCAGTGCCGGGCTGTTTTTGGCAATAAGCAGAACTTCTTTCAGGGTAACGGTTTCGCTTTGCTCATAAGGCGAACGCTCCAGTTCCGTACTGTATTTCGGGGAAGCCTCCAGTGTGGCAAGCGCTGCTTCACCACGACGACCCAGGGATTCAAGCCGGTATTTCAGATCAGAATTTATCTTGATTTTTCCGTCACCGATTGCCGTCATCAGGCTGTTCACTGAAATACGGTTAAAATCAGCCAGCGGGCTGCTGATCACCAGTATTCCGGCAATCAAAACTAATATCCCTGCTTTATTGATAGTGCCTAATAATCCAGCCCAGTTACTGCGGCGGCTGAGTACAGCAATGCTGTATGCGAGGATAATCGCGGTTAAAAACAGCGCAAGGGTAAATGCATACAACCGGCTCATGCTCCAGCTGTATTGATTGACGCGCGTAAGGATCCCGTACAGCGACAGTACAGAGAAAATATTCAGTAACACGATACTGAACAACACAAAATGATTCAGCCAGCTCCGGAAACGGAATGGCTCCGGGCCTGCACCATACACCAGATTCAGCAGAATAATATTCAGGATCAGGAACCAAAGCATGGTAAATGAATCCAGCCCGCCTATCCGTGCCCCTGTACCGGCAGAGAATATAAGCCCTGCAATAAATATCACAGCAATAATATTCAGTACCGGTAACAGAACCCGGGCAACATAACCGGCGATTTTTCCTGCCTGAAAATCAAAGGCTGAGCGCATAAAGACCAGGCTGATATTAAAACCCAGACAAAAACCAACCCAGTAAATCAGTGCATTATCAAATATTTCACTGAGATAGGTGAGATTCACAATGCCAAACAAAAAACCGGCCAGTTTAATGATCCCGGCAACGATCCCACCAATCACACAGGCAAGGACACCTAATACCGCGTTCCGGATATAACTGTTAATTAAGCTGAGATAGTCAGGATTGCGAACCCCGGTACTCAGGCGTAATTGCAGCCACGGCAGCAGAAAGAAAAACAGCAGGGTCAGCATCACTATTGCAGTGAATGAATTAGACTCACTTGCTAATTTTGCCTCTCCGCCGTACCAGAAGTTAATCCAGACAATAAGCAGAACAGCACATGCAAGAAAGAGATAAAACAGTGCTGATTTCAGGCTCGTGACCAGATAGCTGCTCACTGACGGCACAAATATTGCCAGTAACATCGGCAGATAAACAACAGGAGCAGGCAACCCGATATAATTTCGCAGCGTATAATCCGTCGCCGCATACAGAACAACGCCCTGTAAAATGGCCATGATAATAATAAAAAGATAAATATAACGGCTGAACGACGTCTGCTGTATAGCGTTTTTCATCCCGGATCCCTGGTCAGTAAAAAAATATCGCATGTCGAAAGAACATAATATGCTTATGCATAAACGAGTATCATTTTATTCTGAAAATGATTATTTACATAGTTATACCCAACGTCATTCAAGATGCAGGCAGGCGGCAAGGGAAGATAGCCGGGGAGCATACACAAGTATGTGACCCGGTTAGCTGAGTGCGGCCAACACACCTGCAGTTTGAATGAATAAGGGTATAAAAAACCCCGTGTTTTCACGCACAGGGTCAGATATTTCATTTATTCACGGTTCAGGGACGATATACTTTCACATTCGTGAAACCCTGCTCCAGCAAATAAAGTGCCTGCAGGCGGCTCATCACACCCCGGTCACAGTACAACAGGTAATCTGTCTCTTTTGGTAAATCACCAAACTGTGAGCTGAGTTTATAGAATGGCAGTAATCTGACATCCACGCCCTCAATTACCAGCGGATGTGACTCTTGTTCCTCCGGCGAGCGGATATCCAGAACCACGTCAGCGGCAGACAGCACTGAAACCATCTCAACTTCTGTTACCTGCTGCGGCGGATTTTTTGTAATTTCCCGGATATCAATATTTTGCGCGGCAGCGACAACATCATTAAGGATCGCAAAGTTGAATTTTTCTTCTTCCGCTTCGATTTTTTTCTTTAATGGCTTTGACTGTCGGGTTTTTCGAGATAACGCCACAGAATTCCGGCATGACGCGGGCAAAATCTTCCGTACCGATTTCGCGGGCAACATTAATAATGGTTTCTTTATCATGAGAGATAAGCGGACGCAGCACCAGGGTGTCTGTCGCGTTATCAATCATGCGCAGATTGGTTAAGGTCTGGCTGGATACCTGCCCCAGTGCCTCACCGGTAACAATCGCCTGCACGCCGTAGCGCTGTGCCACAGCAGATGCCGCGCGCACCATCATGCGTTTGAGTACCACGCCCATCTGACCGTCATCTACGTTTTCCAGAATCTCTGCCACGACCGGCTCGAAATTCACCGCCACAAAACGGACTTTATGCGAGCTGCCGAAACGGTTCCACAGGTAATAAGCCACCTGTTTCACGCCCGTTTCATGTGCGGCACCGCCTAAATTAAAGAAGCAGTAATGCACACGACAGCCACGGCGCATCAGCATGTAGCTGGAAACCCCGGAATCGTACCCGCCGGAAATCAGCGACAATACCTCTTCCTGTGTCCCGATAGGGAAACCGCCGATACCTTCCAGACGACGAACCACCAGGATCAGCTTATCGTCTTCCACTTCCAGATTCACAGTGACATCCGGATGGGTCAGTTTCACTTTTGCTGATGCAATATGCTGGTTCAGACCACCGCCGACATAACGCTCAACCTCACTGGAGGTAAACGGATGTTTGCCCCGGCGCTTCACACGAACACAAAATGTTTTGTTTTCCAGTGACGCGCCATACATCTCAAAAGCCTGTTCATAAATATTGTGCAGGTCTGTAAATGCGCGATCTTCCACCTGTAAAATATGGTGGATGCCCGGAATGCGGGTCAGGCGGTCAGCAACCCCTTCGCCCAGCTCTTCTTTCTTCACGCGGACTTCAATAAAATCCCAGTGACGGACAACAGCCACATCGTCTGCAATATCTTTCAGCACATTGCGGATATTACTGTTCAGAATTTTAATAAAGCGCAGGCGTACACTCTGGCTTTTGATGGTAATTTCAGGAAATAATTTAATGATAAACTTCATAACGGTTTAATGGCTATCATATTGATTTGCAAGGGACAGAGCGGCCGGTATCAGATAAACGGCAATCTCCGTTGATGAATTTGAAAGGCGGCAGTATATCACTATATCCCGATCTGCCCCGTAAAAATCGTAAATGAGGGCCACAATTTTCACCGGAAAGTGTAAACTGGAATTTATTTGCGACATAAATGTAACATCAGCGAAAAACAGACTATGACAAAGAAAACATCTGCTGCAAAAACAGACGCTCTGACCTTTGAAGCCTCACTTGATGCGCTTGAGGGGATTGTCACCCGCCTGGAAGCCGGTAATCTGCCGCTTGAAGAGGCACTCGGTGAATTTGAGCGCGGTATCGCACTGACCCGCACCAGCCAGAAAACCCTGATGGCGGCGGAACAGCGGGTGCAAATCCTGCTTAATGATGATGAAAATACGCCGCTGAGCGACTTTTCATCTGATGAAGACTGACAACCCGGTTTCCGGCTGCAACCTGTGTGAATGAGAATAATCATGCCTGAACAAACACCCGACACATTCCGCACTCAACTGGCGCATACCAGGGAGCACATTGACAGTGTCCTCGACGATATTCTGACCACATTGCCTTTCGCCGCAACAGACATGGGAAAAGCCATGCACTACGGCGCACTGCTCGGCGGAAAACGCCTGCGCCCTTTCCTGGTGTATGCGGTGGGAGAGATGTTTGGTGTTACCACCGAAAACCTGGATGCACCGGCAGCGGCCATCGAGTGTATCCATGCGTATTCTTTGATCCACGACGATTTACCGGCAATGGATGATGATACTCTGCGCCGTGGTAAACCGACCTGCCATGTTGCTTTCGGTGAGGCTAATGCCATTCTGGCAGGCGATGCACTGCAAACCCTGGCATTCTCTGTTCTCGCCCGCCGCCCGATGCCCGATGTCCGTCCTGCTGATCGTCTTGCAATGATTGCTGAACTGGCAGATGCTGCCGGTTTAGGCGGAATGTGCGGCGGACAGGCGCTTGATCTGGCAGCCGAAGGTAAAAATGTCGATATTTATGCGCTGGAACAAATACATAACCACAAGACCGGTGCTTTAATCCGTGCGTCTGTCCGCATGGGTGCTATGAGCGCCGGTGAAGCAGGCTATACTGTATTACCGGCTCTTGATACTTACGCCCGGGCTATCGGTCTGGCGTTTCAGGTTCAGGATGACATCCTCGATGTCATCGGTCATACCGATGTTATCGGAAAAAGCCAGGGTAGTGATGCCGCTCACGGAAAGAGTACCTATCCGTCACTGCTTGGTTTAAAAGAGGCTCAGAATAAAGCACAGGCGCTTTATAAAGAGTCACTGACTGCGCTTTCACAACTTGAAGAACATCATTACAACACAGCAACCCTGCGTGAACTTGCTAACTTTGTGATTGAACGCAACAGCTAATACTGCTGGTACGTTCCGGCATTTTCAGAAACTTTAATAAGAATTAGTGAGCATTACATGAGTATTGATATCGCTAAATATCCGACTTTGGCACTCGTTGAGACGCCTGATGATTTGCGTCTGTTACCGAAAGAGACTTTACCCAAGCTCTGTGACGAACTCCGCCAGTATCTGTTAAACAGTGTCAGCCGTTCCAGCGGGCACTTTGCATCCGGTCTGGGCACGATTGAACTGACTGTGGCACTCCATTATGTTTATCAGACGCCGTTTGATAATCTGATCTGGGATGTCGGTCATCAGGCATATCCGCATAAAATTCTGACCGGGCGGCGCGACCGCATTGACACTATCCGCCATAAAAACGGGCTGCATGCGTTCCCGTGGCGGGAAGAGAGCGAATATGATGTGCTGAGTGTCGGGCACTCTTCGACCTCGATCAGTGCCGGTGTCGGGATGGCTGTTGCGGCTGCCCGCGAAAACCGCAACCGCAAAACCGTTTGTGTGATTGGTGACGGTGCGATTACGGCAGGTATGGCATTTGAAGCAATGAATCACGGCGGGGATATCAAATCCGACATGCTGGTTATTCTCAATGATAATGAGATGTCGATTTCCGAAAATGTCGGCGCACTGAATAATCATCTGGCGCAACTGCTCTCCGGCAAGCTCTACACCACGCTGCGTGAAGGCGGAAAGAAAGTCTTCTCCGGTCTGCCGCCTATCAAAGATCTGCTGAAAAAAAACGGAAGAACACATTAAAGGAATGGTTGTTCCGAGCACCTTCTTTGAAGAGCTGGGCTTTAATTACATCGGCCCGGTCGATGGTCATGATGTGGTGTCACTTATCCAGACCCTGAAAAATATGCGCGACCTGAAAGGGCCGCAATTTCTGCATATTATGACCAAGAAAGGTCGTGGTTATGAACCCGCCGAGAAAGATCCAATCAGCTGGCATGCTGTGCCGCAGTTTGATCCGTCAACCGGCGCACTGCCGAAAAGCAAATCCTCAAAACCGGGTTTTTCCAAAATATTCGGGGACTGGTTATGTGAAGAAGCAGAGCACGACCCGAAACTGATGGCGATCACCCCTGCCATGCGTGAAGGCTCAGGCATGGTGCGCTTTTCCAAATCCTTCCCGGAACAATATTTTGATGTGGCGATTGCCGAGCAGCACGCCGTCACATTTGCGGCAGGTCTTGCTATCGGTGGCTACAAACCGGTGGTGGCAATTTACTCCAGCTTCCTGCAACGCGCGTATGACCAGGTTATTCATGATGTGGCGATTCAGAAGCTGCCGGTGCTGTTTGCTATCGATCGTGCAGGGATTGTCGGCAACGATGGTCCTACTCACCAGGGCGCGTTTGATCTCTCTTTCCTGCGCACACTGCCAAATATGGTCATAATGACCCCGAGCGATGAAAACGAGTGCCGCCAGATGCTGCACACCGGTCATCACTACAGTAAAGGTCCGGTTGCTGTCCGCTATCCGCGCGGCAGTGGCTGTGGTGCGACTCTGCAACCTTTTACCGAGCTTGAAATCGGCAAAGGTGTTGTCCGCCGTGAAGGTGAAAAAACAGCTATTCTGGTATTCGGTACATTGCTGGAAGAAGCCCTGAAGGCCGCTGAAAACCTGAATGCAACTGTCGTTGATATGCGTTTTGTCAAACCGCTGGATGAAGCATTGATCCTGGAAATGGCAGCACGCCATGGCACACTCGTTACCATTGAAGAAAATGCGGTTATGGGTGGCGCGGGCAGTGGTGTGAATGAATTTCTGATGGCACAGCGCAAACCGGTGCCGGTGCTGAATATCGGACTACCTGATATCTACGTTCCGCAGGGCGATCAGGAAGAGATCCGCCGCGATATGGGGCTGGATGCTGAGCATATTCAGCAATCAATTGAAGCCTATCTGGCGAAAGCCTGATTAGTAGCAGTTAGTTGAAACCAAAAAACCTGCTTTCGCAGGTTTTTTGGTTTTGATAACTATAGGTAACTATCGGTATACCGCGTTTTATATTATTCCGCCGTCACTTTCTCAGCAAAATGATCAAACCCTTTCAGTGATGGCGTTACTTCTTTGCCCTGACTGAAATAGCGTATCCCGTCACTTTCCGGTTTCATCTGACCAATGCAGCGGAACGGCGCCCCCGTATGAGCCAGTGCCATTTCCAGCGCGCCCCGGTTTATCTCTGGGATAGTGAAACAAAGTTCATAATCTTCCCCGCCTGACAGTGCCCAGGTCAGTGCCTGTTCCGGGTCAACATTCGCTTTCATTTCAGGCGACAACGGCAGCATATCCAAATCGATTTTTGCCCCGCAGCGACTGGCTTTGAGAATGTGACCAAGGTCAGAAATCAATCCGTCTGAGAGATCAATCGCCGATGTTGCCAGGTTACGTAATGCCTGTCCCTGCAAAATCCGGGGTTGCGGGCGCAGATGGCGTTTCAGGAAAAACTCGCGGGCAGCCGGATCTGTCACCTGTAATTGCTCCAGCAAAATAGCCAGCCCGGCGGCACTGTCACCCAGAGTACCGGTCACATAGATCCAGTCACCGTTACGCGCACCCGCACGTTTCAGGGCGCGTCCGGCAGGCACCAGACCATGAACAGTCAGGGTCAGACTCATCGGTCCGCGCGTGGTATCGCCGCCAATCAGTTGCATGCCATAATAATTAAGCTGCTCAAAGAAGCTGTCACTGAATTCGCCCAGCCAGTCTTCATCAACGGTGGGTAATGTCAGCGCAAGTGAAACCCATGCCGGATCAGCGCCAACGGCGGCGAGATCACTTAAATTCACAGCAAGGGATTTCCACGCCAGGTCGCGGGCAGAGACAGAAGGCAGAAAATGAATGCCGCTGACCAGGGTATCGGTACTGACAGCAAGCTGCTGTTTTTCCGCCACTGACATCAGTGCGCAGTCATCGCCAATCCCCAGCTCGACGTCCCGGCGGTAATAGTGCTGCCGGTCAAAAAAACGTCGGATGAGATCAAATTCACCACAGGCCATAATCAGAAATTCCACGGTCAGATAAAAGACAAAAGGCCGGTTTTACCGGCCTTCTTTATATCAGTTCATGTATGTCCGTTCATGAAAGCGTCAGATGATCACTTTTTACTACGGGCATTGGGTGCTGCTTTATCCAGCACGCCATTCACAAATTTGTGGCTGTCTTCCGCGCCGAACACTTTTGCCAGCTCGATAGCTTCATTGATAACCACTTTATAAGGGACATCTTCACGGTAGCTTAATTCATACATCGCCAGGCGTAAAACGGCTCTTTCGACCTGACCTAATTCCTCAAGCTGACGGGAAAGGAACGGTGCCATCAGTGCATCAAGACGCACTGCATTCGTTGCTGCGCCGAAAAGCAGCTCACGAAAATAGGCGACATCAACGTCTTTGACATCCTGCTCTGACAGAAATTCCACTTCGACATCCGCAATATTATTGCCGGATAACTGCCACGAATAAAGCGCCTGAACGGCACATTCACGAGCACGACGACGAGCTGCTGGTTTCACACATATCCCCTTGACTTAAATCTAAATTCAGCCTTTGATGGCTTTAATCACATTGATCATTTCCAGCGCGGTCATGGCAGCTTCCGCTCCCTTGTTACCGGCTTTGGTTCCCGCACGTTCAATGGCCTGTTCGATACTTTCGGTGGTCAGAACCCCGAACGTTACCGGAATCGCACTGTTCATGGCGACAGCCGATAATCCGGAGCTGCATTCACCGGCGACATATTCAAAATGCGCTGTACCACCGCGGATCACGGTTCCCAGTGCAATAATGGCATCGTATTTTCCGGTTTCAGCCAGTGTTTTGACTGCCAGCGGCAGTTCATAAGCACCCGGTACCCAGACCGTTGTAATATTCTCAGAGGAGACCTGACCGATTCGCTCAAGGGCATCAACCGCGCCGTCTAACAGGCTGTCGTTGATGAAGTTGTTAAAGCGGGCGACTGCGATAGCGATACGCGCACCGGGCGCACTGACAACACCTTTAATGACGTTCATAGCCTTTCCTTCTTACGAGTTTCATACTGTGGGGCGCGGATTTTACCACATTCTTTGCACTACCGCGCCTGTGTTTTTCAAACTCCGGTATAAAAATTAAATTCCGGCGTAAATTCAGTGATTAATATACAGGGATCAACCGCAGGCGGATATCCGGTCCCACCTGCGTAACATCGTCAATTCTGAACTCCGGTGCATCCCGCAGATGGGTGAGCGGCGGCAGGGTAAAGAGATCCTGCGCACCGCTGCCCAGAATTTTCGGTGCCAGATATAATACAATTTCATCTGCCAGCCCGGCTTTCAGTAATGCCCCTGCCAGATGCGATCCGCACTCTGTCCAGACAGTATTAATACCGCGCTTGCCGAGTTGCATCATCAGCAGCACGAGGTCAACCCCGGTGCCGTTCTCCGGCAGAATAATCTCTTCCACATTACCCTGCCACTCATCCGGCTGAGACTGTGTCCGCGCCAGCCAGCAACTACCCGGCAATTGTGTTACGCGGTGCTGTGCTGTTACGCGCTGGCGACTATCTGTAATAATCCGTACCGGCTGGCGGATATCTTCCTGCGGATACGCTTTTTGTAATGCTGCAGGGAAATCATCATAACGGACCGTCAGACCGGGATCGTCTGCCAGTACCGTGGCGCTGGTCGACAGAATCGCCCCTGCCTGCGCGCGGAACTGCTGCACATCCTGCCGCGCGGCTTTCGAGGTGATCCACTGACTCTTACCATTTGCCAGTGCCGTTTTGCCGTCAACAGATGCCGCCATTTTCAGCTGAATATACGGAAAACCGGTACGCATCAGCTTAAAAAAGCCCTTGTTCAGCGCTTCCGCTTCCTGCATCAATACGCCGTGACTGACCTCAATTCCGGCTTCACGCAATTTATACAGCCCGCGCCCGGCAACCTGCGGATTCGGATCCTGCATGGCAGCCACCACACGACAAATGCCCGCATTAACCAGAGCCTGGGCACACGGCGGCGTACGACCGTGATGACTGCACGGCTCCAGTGTGACATAAGCGGTCGCACCACGGGCGTTTCACCCGCCATGCGCAGCGCATGCACCTCTGCGTGTGCCTCTCCGGCACGCTGATGATACCCTTCGCCAACAATCTCACCATCGCGGACAATCACACACCCGACATTCGGATTCGGTGCCGTGGTAAAACGCCCGAGCGCCGCTAATTCAAGCGCCCGCGCCATATAAAACTCATCAGATTGCATCATATTTTCAGTCCTGTAACCGCGCGATCTCTTCGCCAAACTCACGGATATCCTCAAAACTGCGGTAAACAGACGCAAAACGGATATAAGCCACTTTATCGAGTTTTTTCAGCTCACCCATCACCAGTTCGCCGACAAACTTAGCAGAGACTTCCCGCTCGCCCGTAGCGCGTAGCTGTGATTTGATGTGGCTGAGGGAATCTTCAATATTGTCAGAGCTGACAGGGCGCTTTTCCAGGGCTTTCTGCATTCCCCTGCGCAATTTTTCTTCATCGAAAGGCTCGCGGCTGTCATCACTTTTAATGATGCGCGGCATCACCAGTTCGGCGATTTCAAATGTCGTAAAACGTTCGTGACATTCCAGGCACTGACGGCGGCGGCGTACCTGAGAACCATCACCCACCAGACGGGAGTCGATGACTTTTGTATCAACGGCGGAACAAAATGGGCAATGCATAAATTATCCTGCGGGTCAATGAACTGTTACGGTAGTTTACCCTGTTTATATATAAAAAACACCCTGCATGCATACACATACAGGGTGTTTTCTATTTTTTGCGACAGAAGTTACGGCAGCAGGGATTCCTGATCTGCGCCTTCTTTTTCGACTTTCTGGATAATCAGATGCTCGCGCTTCATCCCCAGTTTCAGGGCAAGTGCCGATGCAACATAGATTGATGAAATCGTACCGATAGAAACCCCGATCAACATCACCAGTGAGAAGCCTTCCAGCATCGCACCACCGAAGATATAGAGCATCAGAACCACTAACAGTGTTGTTGCTGATGTCATGATCGTACGGCTTAATGTCTGAGTTAACGAGACGTTCATAATTTCATAAGACGTACCACGGCGAATTTTACGGAAATTCTCACGGATACGGTCAGATACCACGATACTGTCATTCAGGGAGTAACCGATAACCGACATCAACGATGCCACAATGGTCAGATCCACCTCAATATGAAACAGCGACAAGATACCCAGCGTGATGATAACGTCATGCGCCAGTGCGATAACCGCACCCATCGCCAGACGCCACTCAAAGCGCATCCCCACATAAAGAAGGATACAAATGAGAGCGGCGATCAGTGCCATCGCACCGGTCTGAGCCAGTTCCGCACCCACGCTCGGGCCGACAAACTCGATACGCTTAACAACCGCGCCTTCATCAATGTTTGTATTAATGACATTGATAATTGTTTTACCGAGTTCCTGTCCTGCTGTCCCTTCTGCAGGAGGCAGACGCACCATAATATCGCGGCTGCTGCCAAAGTTCTGAATCAGCGGATCTTTGAAACCAGCCTGAGCGACTGTTTCACGGATTTTATCGAGATCAGCCGGCTGAGTGAAATTAACCTCAATGACCGTCCCCCCGGTGAAATCCAGACCCCAGTTGAACCCTTTCACGCCGATAATTGCAATTGATGCAATCAGCAGCAGAGCCGATATCGTAAATGCCACGTTGTCCCAGCGCATAAAGTCATAGACTCTGCGACCATGGTTTAATTGTTCAACAGTATAATCCTGTGCCACAACGTGCTCCTTAAATAGACAGCTTATTAATACGTTTACCGCCATACAGCAGGTTCACGATGGCGCGTGTTCCGATAATTGCTGTAAACATGGAGGTTGCCACACCAATGGCTGTCGTAATCGCAAACCCTTTAATCGAACCGGTACCGACTGCGTAGAGAATAACCGCCGTAATCAGTGTGGTTAAGTTTGCGTCGATAATACTTGAGAACGCGCCTTTGTACCCTTCGTGGATAGCCTGCTGGACAGAGCGTCCGTTGCGCAGTTCCTCTTTGATACGTTCATTTATCAGTACGTTCGCATCGACGGCAACGGCAAGGGTTAAGACGATCCCCGCAATCCCCGGCATGGTCAGCGTCGCACCCGGTAACAGCGACATCACCCCTACAATCAGGACAAGGTTTGCCATTAACGCGCTACTCGCGATCAGACCAAATTTGCGGTAGTAAATCACCATGAAGCAAATTGAGGCCATCAGCCCCCACAGACACGCTTCCAGACCCTGCTCGATATTTTGCAGGCCTAAGGTCGGGCCGATAGTCCGCTCTTCCACAATCTGAATCGGCGCAATCAGAGCACCTGCACGCAGTAACAGTGATAACTGACGCGCTTCGTTACCGTCATCAATCCCGGTGATACGGAAACTCGACCCTAAGCGGGACTGAATATTCGCGATATTGATGACTTCTTCACTTTTCTCAAGGATAGATCGCCCGTTGGCATCTTTGCGTCCGCTGTCTTTGTATTCAACAAACAACGTTGCCATCGGCTTATACAGATTATCCTTGGTGAAATTGGACATGGTGTTACCACCGGCACTGTCCAGCGAGATGCTGACCTGCGGCTGTCCGTATTCATCACTCTGAGAAGTGGAGTCCGTAATATGGTCACCGGTCAGAATCACACGTTTGTACATTGCAACCGCACGCCCGTCACGGGTGTATTTCACTTCACTGTCACCCGGAATACGACCGGCTTCAATCGCCGCCGGATCCACCGTACTGTTTACCAGACGGAATTCCAGTGTGGCAGTCGCCCCGAGAATTTCTTTCGCACGGGCGGTATCCTGAATACCCGGTAATTCGACCACGATGCGATCCGCACCCTGGCGCTGAACTAACGGCTCAGCAACACCCAGCTGGTTCACACGGTTACGCAGGATAGTGATATTCTGCATGACAGCATAGCTGCGCGCTTCACTCAGGCGCTCACCGCTCATCACGGCACTCAGCGTATTATCAGGTCCGTTTTTAAAGACGAGATCACGCAGGCGTTTTGATAAAACAGAACTGGCTTCAGAACGTGATTCATCATCACGGAAGCGGACATCCACGCCGTAATCAGCCGCTTTACGGATAGAGGCAAACGGAATATTGTTCTCACGCAGCATCGAACGGACACTGTCGAGATTCTGCTCCTGCAGTTTACCCAGCGCGGTTTCCATATCCACTTCCATCAGGAAGTGAACACCACCACGCAGGTCGAGACCCAGTTTCATAGGCTCACCACCGACGGCGCTCAGCCATTTCGGTGTCGCGGCTGCCAGGTTAAGTGCAACAACGTATTGTTCACCTAAGCCTTTCATCAGCTCTTCGCGGGCACGTAACTGAATATCCGGATTTGAGAAACGGGCAAGAATTACACCATTTTCCAGTGCAATCGATTTACTCGCAATTTGGTCTTTTTCTAAGATGGTTCGGACCTGATCCAGGGTCTGTTCATTGGCGGCGGTTCCCCGCGCGCCAGTGATTTGAACAGCCGGATCCTCACCATACAGGTTTGGAAGTGCATAAAGCAAACCGATGAGGATCGCAGCGATCAGCATCAGATACTTCCACAAAGGATAACGGTTTAACACGGCAGTCCCTTCGGGAAAATCAGAGATAAAAGATTACAGCGCTTTCAGCGTACCTTTCGGTAAAACTGCTGCGACGAAATCACGTTTGATGGTTACTTCAGTTGTTTCGTTCAGTTCCAGAACGATGTAGCCGGTGTCAGACACTTTAGCCACACGACCGATCAGACCACCGGTAGTTAACACTTCATCGCCTTTGGCGATAGAGTCCATTAAGCTCTTGTGCGATTTGGAGCGCTTTTGCTGCGGGCGCAGGATCATGAAGTAGAAAATCAGGACAAACACGACCAGCATGATAATCAGGGACATCGGGCTGCCCTGTGAAGCTGCCGCACCTGTCGATGCTACTGCGTCAGAAATGAAAAAACTCATCAAACTATCCTCTTGTTATTCACATAATTATCAGGCAGATAAACCTGCTGACGATACATCGCCTATGTTATGCATCGTCAGGTGATCCCGTTTCGGGGAAATCACGCACTTAACGGCGGAACGGGTTTCCCGATCCGCTGGTAAAATTCAGCGGCAAATGCTTCCAGACGACCCTCTTCGATAGCCTGTCTGATACCCGCCATCAAACGCTGATAGTAGCGTAGATTATGAATGGTATTTAAGCGTGCGCCAAGGATTTCATTACAACGATCCAAATGATGCAGGTAAGCACGCGTATAATTGCGGCAGGTATAACAATCACATTCTGCATCCAGCGTGGATACATCAGATTTATACCTGGCATTACGGATTTTAACCACACCGTCCGTCACAAACAAATGTCCGTTACGGGCGTTACGGGTCGGCATCACGCAATCAAACATATCTATACCACGGCGCACGCCTTCAACCAGATCTTCCGGCTTACCCACGCCCATTAAGTAGCGTGGTTTGTCTTCCGGTATCTGCGGACAGACGTGCTCAAGAATACGGTGCATATCTTCTTTCGGCTCGCCGACAGCCAGACCGCCGACAGCGTACCCATCAAAACCGATTTCCACCAGCCCTTTCACGGAGACATCACGTAAATCTTCGTAAACGCTGCCCTGGATAATACCAAACAATGCATTCGGATTTTCCAGTTCATCAAAGCGCTGACGGCTGCGTTGTGCCCAGCGCAGAGACATTTCCATGGATTGCTTCGCATAATCCCAATCAGCCGGGTACGGTGTGCACTCATCGAAAATCATCACGATATCAGACCCGAGATCGTACTGAATTTCCATCGATTTCTCAGGACTTAAGAAGATTTTTTCCCCGTTGATCGGATTACGGAAATGAACGCCTTCTTCTTTAATTTTACGCGTCGCACCCAGGCTGAAGACCTGGAAACCGCCGGAGTCAGTCAGAATCGGACCTTTCCACTGCATAAAGTCATGAAGATCGCCGTGCAGTTTCATAACTTCCTGACCGGGACGCAGCCACAGGTGGAAAGTATTACCTAATAAAATTTGCGCACCGGTTTCTTTTACTTCTTCCGGTGTCATCCCTTTCACTGTGCCGTATGTACCCACCGGCATAAACGCCGGCGTTTCAACAACGCCACGATCAAAAATTAAGCGACCACGGCGCGCACGGCCGTCTGTCGTTTGCAGTTCATATTTCACAAAACCTCCGGCATCAGAAAAACAGTCTGATGGTGTGTAATTTTCGGCAGTCAGTCAGCAGTCGCTGAAATCTACCGGATGTATGTTGCACGTCACGTATAGTACAAATGTACAGTATATCAGTCGTCGTGACCGACTTTTTCAAATTTCGCCTGCGGGTCGCGGCTGATAAACATCGCATCCCCGTAGCTGAAGAACCGGTAACGTTCCTGTATCGCCGCATCATACGCCTGCATCGTGTGCTGATAACCGGCAAAAGCAGATACCAGCATGATCAGAGTTGATTCCGGCAGATGGAAATTGGTTATCAGGGCATCAACCACCTGATATTCATACCCCGGATAAATAAAGATCTGCGTGTCATCAAAGAACGGTGCAATCAGTGCATCCGGTGAGGCTTTCGCCGCACTTTCCAGCGAGCGCACCGAGGTCGTACCGACCGCGACCACTTTATTACCCCGCGCCTTACACGCCAGCACAGCATCAACTACATTCTGCGGCACTTCCGCATATTCGGAATGCATGATGTGTTCTTCTATCTTATCCACACGGACCGGCTGGAATGTGCCTGCGCCGACATGCAGCGTGACAAATGCCATTTCCACGCCTTTTTCGCGCAGTGCCGCCAGCAGTGGTTCATCAAAGTGCAGTCCGGCTGTCGGTGCTGCCACGGCTCCCGGGCGGTCATTATACACAGTCTGGTATAACTCGCGATCAGAGGCTTCATCCGGGCGGTCAATATAAGGCGGCAGCGGTATATGACCAATCTGATTCAGAATAGTCAGTACATCCCGCTCATCATCAAACCGGATTTCAAACAGCGCATCATGGCGCACTGTCATTGTCGCTTTCACGCTTTCATCGTCACCCAGCAGCAGCTCTGTGCCGGGCTTCGGGGCTTTGGATGCGCGGACATGCGCCAGAACGCGATGATCATCCAGCATCCGCTCCACCAGCACTTCAATCTTTCCGCCGGAGGCTTTACGGCCAAACATCCTGGCAGGTATTACACGGGTATCATTAAATACCAGCAGATCACCGGGATTGAGTTTATCGAGCACATCGGTGAAGATACCGTGGTTCAGTTCACCACTGACGCCATCGAGTGATAACAAACGACACTTGCTCCGCTCCGCTTGCGGGTAACGGGCAATCAGTTCGTCCGGCAGTTCAAAAGTAAAATCGGCAACACGCATAAAATCTCGGCTTCTTCATTGTGTCTTAAAAATGAAAAACAGGCGCAACAGTCTAGTGCCAGCAAGGCCGGGGTGCAAGAAATAACCCGTCGGATGACAGAATAAGAGGTTGCGGTATATGAATTTTCTCGCTCATCTTCACCTTGCCTCACTGGCAAATAGTAGTCTTCTCGGTAATCTGATGGCTGATTTTGTCCGCGGTGCACCGGAAGATCAGTACAGTGCTGCGGTAGCACAAGGGATCCGCCTGCACCGCAGGGTGGACACACTGACAGATTCCCACCCGCTGGTCAGAGAAGCCCGGCAATTGTTCAGACCGGAATTGCGCCGCTATGCGCCGATAACCCTGGATGTTGTCTGGGATCACTTTCTGTCACGCCACTGGTCTGACATTGTACCGGGCATCCCACTCACTGATTTCACACAGCATGTCCGTACCGTTATTGAGCCGCAGCTCGCTTTTACACCGCTGAAATTTCAGGAAATGAATGAATTTATGTGGCCGCAGCGCTGGCTAATCCGCTATCAGGAAGTGCCGTATATCGGACAAGTGCTGGCAGGTATGGCACGCCGTCGCCCGAAACTGGCGGCACTCAAAGAGACCGATTACGATTTTATTAATAACTATCAGTCTCTTGAGGATATTTTCTTCCGCTTCTATCCACAAATGATGGAGTCTGTAACAAAGTCCTCTACATCACAGTAACGGTTTTTACGTTCATTCACACAATTAGCACTTGAACTTTACCCAAATAGCTCTATCTTATTTAGGTAACAGATAGAACAAGGAAGTATTGATAGGTAAAACCTATTATATTAATCGGTATTATGCACTTTAATACCTGTCTCAAATTCCTTATTCTATCTGCTGTTTTTTGCCATACTCTATTAATCTTACAGGAGTAAATTATGGTTCTGGTAACCCGTCAAGCCCCCGATTTTACAGCTGCAGCCGTTCTTGGTAACGGTGAGATTGTTGATAATTTTAATCTGAAAAAACACCTGAACGGCCGCCCGGCTGTTATCTTTTTCTGGCCAATGGACTTCACCTTCGTTTGTCCTTCAGAGCTGATCGCATTTGATCACCGCTATGAAGAGTTCAAAAAACGTGGTGTGGAAGTGGTCGGCATATCTATGGACTCAGAGTTTGTTCATAACGCATGGCGTAACACCGCTATCGATGCGGGTGGTATCGGTCAGGTTCAGTACCCGATGGTTGCAGATATCAAACACGACATCATGAAAGCTTACGGTGTTGAACATCCTGAAGCGGGTGTTGCACTGCGCGGCTCTTTCCTGGTCGACAAAAATGGTGTTGTCCGCCACCAGGTTATCAATGACCTGCCGCTGGGCCGTAACGTTGATGAAATGATCCGTATGGTCGATGCGCTGCAGTTCCACGAAGAGCATGGCGAAGTGTGCCCTGCACAGTGGGAAAAAGGTCAGGAAGGTATGAGCGCGTCTCCGAAAGGCGTTGCTGACTACCTGAAAAAGAACTCCGGCAAGCTGTAATTTCCGGCAGTTAAAAGATACAAAAAACCAGCCTCAGGGCTGGTTTTTTTATGCCCTAAATTCGGATAAAAAAATACTCCGCCGGAGCAGAGTATTTTCTGTAAGTCATCATTTTGTCAGGCGTGTTTCTGAACCGTCTCCGGCTCCGCACCCATCACCCGGTCAATCACAATGGACACAACCAGTACTGCGAGTGTCGGCGCAAGCCATGCCAGATCATATTTATAAAACGGCAATGACTCAATCCATGACGGTATATAAGGGTTGAATATCTTGGTCGCATTCAGTGCGCCCATCGTGCCGACAATCACGCTGACCAGCATCGCAGGTGCAACCACACGGCCCGGTTTCTTCCAGAATCTCAATGTGAAGCTGAGTAAAATCAGCACAATACATGGTGGATAAATCGATACCAGTACCGGATAGGAAAATGCAATCAGTTTGCTCAGTCCCAGGTTTGAAATCACCATAGAGAAACCGCCGAGGATCAACACCAGTGGCCGGTACGAAATGGGCAGATAACGACTGAAGAACTCCGCACAGGCACAGGTCAGGCCAATCGCCGTTACCATACAGGCGACAAAAATCAGTACCGCAAGGAAGAAACTGCCGTAGTTGCCGAAGGTATACTGCACATACTCATGTAAAATTTCTGCGCCATCTGCCGGATTCGGGATAATTGACCCGCTGTTTTCCCCTAACTTAAACAGTGCCAGATAAACCAAGGTCAGCAGAACACCGGCAATCAGCCCCGCCCACATGGTGTAACGGGTCAGAAGAGAGGAGTTTTCCACTCCGCGCGAACGTGCGGCATTCACTATCACAATACCGAAAACCATCGCACCCAGAGTATCCATGGTCAGATAACCATTGATAAATCCGTTGGAAAACGCCATTTCTTTGTATTCCGGCGTTGCCATAATCGGGTCACCGGCAGGCCACATCACAGCCGCAATACCCAGGATTGCCAGCGCCAGCATTTTTACCGGTGCAAGTACGTGCCCGACGCTGTCCAGCAATTTACCCGGATACAATGAAATGCCGATCACACAGGCAAAATAGACAAGGCTGTAGATAAGCAGTGAAATATCAGATTCCCCGCCGACCAGCGGCGCGATCCCGATTTTATAAGATACGGTTGCTGTGCGTGGTGTCGCAAAAAGCGGACCGACAGACATATACGCTACAAATGCCAGCAACAGCCCGGCATATTTCCCCACAGGCGAACTGAGCGCCTCAACGCCTCCACCGACCTTTGCCAGTGCAACTACAGTCAGTACCGGTAAGCCGACGCCGGTTATCAGAAAGCCGGCTGCTGCCGTCCAGACCATTTCACCGGCCTGTAATCCGACCATTGGCGGAAATATAATATTCCCTGCCCCGACAAAGAGCGCAAAGGTCATAAAACCTAAGGCTAAAATATCTCTCGAAGTTAAACGATGCGCCATATTATTTTTGTCTGTTATTGTTAGTTTAATGTTAACTATTTAATGAAAATATCGGAAAATAAAATCCAACCCCCTGATTTGCCACTGACGATATCTCCTGCTGGTTTAACAAATCATTAGCAAAACATTATTCATTTAAAATAAATAACTATAGTGATTATAATTAAAAAACAGTGATATTAGCCAATAACGCACTACAAGTAGAGCGTTTATAGCGGAAAAAGGCAAGAGTCAAAGCTAAAACCAGAACTTTCTGCCGCACTCTATTTCCAAAGCAGCGATTGCTGTTATGTAAGCTTCAATAAACACTATATGATTTGTTTAAAATTTAAACAGCAGGTTAATATATGCTGAATATTACACCAATTACAGCACTAAACGGCCGGAGCCGCTTTCAGTGAGAGGATTTAACGATAAATTTAGCCGGGATAGTAAAACTGAACTCCGCACCCTGTCCGGGTTTACTGACAATATCCAGATGGCTGTGATGATGCTGTAACGCATGTTTGACAATCGCCAGCCCCAGCCCCGAACCGCCGGTCTGCCGGGAACGGGATTTATCCACCCGGTAAAAACGTTCTGTCAGACGGGACAAATGCTCCGCCGGAATTCCCGGACCATTATCTTTAACACTGAAAACAGCATTTCCGTTACGTACCGCCCAGCTGACATCAATCCGGGTATGCTCCGGAGTATGATTCACGGCGTTATACACCAGATTCGACATGGCGCTGCGCAGTTCATCCTCATCACCGAAAATCTTCAGTTTTTCATCTGTATCAAAGCGGATATCATGCAGTCCGTGACTCAGCGTCTGCGCTTCCTGTTGCAGCATCATCAGCATTCCGGGAATATCTGCAGGCTGATCAAACTCTGTTTTAACCGCCACCTCAATTTTTGACAACTGCAATAACTGCTTCACCATTCCGTCCATACGGCGGGTTTGTGCCTGCATGGTTATAATGGCCTTTTTATTCATCGGGTTATCAAAATCCTGATCAGCCAGCATCTCAAGATAGCCCTGTAAAACAGTCAGCGGAGTGCGCAACTCATGGCTGACATTGGCAAAAAAGTCACGGCGGGAATTTTCGAGGCGGCGTTTTTCTGTTACATCACGCGCCACCATCAGTATCTGTCCCTCAGCATACGGCATGATGCGCAGCTCCACCATGGTGCCGTTATTCAGTTCCAGGGTCAGCGGCAGGGAAAAATCACCGTGTGTAAGGTAACGGCTGAAATCCGGATAACGCAGGAGGTTAAAGATGTGCTGCCCGTTATCATCCGGCCAGCGGAAACCTAATAAATTCTGAGCATGACGGTTACACCAGAAGATATTGCCGTCTTCTGTCATCATCACTACCGCATCAGGCAGCGATTCTGCACCACTGCGAAAACGTTTAATTAATGTGGCGAGTTCCCGGCGGCGCTTGCGGTTACGTTGCTGCAGCTGATAAATACCGTAAAAAATCGGCTCCCAGCTGCTACGTCCGGGCGGTGGCAACACACTGCGATCCAGCCACAGCCAGTCCGATAATTTCAGTAAGTTATATCCATGCCAGAGTGTTACCGCAAATAACGCTGCGGCAAGAAACCAACCGGTAAATCCGAAAAAAAGCGACAAAATAAGTGCCGGCAGGCAGAAAACCAGTAATTCCAGCACAATTTTTTTCCACGAAAGACGCTCTAGCACGCGCAATCCTCTTGCGGTTTATAATCAGTAACGCACGGAAAAACGGTAACCCGTACCACGGACAGTCTGTATCATTTTGTCGTGACCGCCTGTTTCCAGTGCCTTACGCAACCGGCGGATATGCACATCCACAGTACGATCCTCAACATAAACATTTTCACCCCAGACATAGTTCAGCAATTGCTCCCGGCTGTAAACCCGCTCCGGGTGTGTCATAAAAAAGTGCAGCAATTTAAATTCTGTCGGCCCCATATCCAGCGGATTATCATTACTTGTCACGCGGTGAGAGGCGGGATCGAGTGTCAGCCCGTTCATAGCGATGAGATCATCTGCCGCCATCGGGGAAATACGGCGGAGAATAGCTTTAACCCTGGCAACCAACTCTTTTGGTGAGAACGGCTTAGTCAGATAATCATCCGCGCCGGTTTCCAGCCCCTTCACGCGATCTTCCTCTTCTCCGCGGGCGGTCAGCATCATTACCGGTATATCGCGCAGCTGATTATCACGCTTCATATATTTGATAATCTGGATACCGGTGCCGCCCGGGATCATCCAGTCAAGCAGCACCATATCCGGAAACGGCTCGACCAGACGGGCAATTGTCGCGTCATAATCATCAGCCTCAATTGGCTGATACCCGTTCTGTTCCAGCACAAAACAGACCATTTCACGGATAGGTGCTTCATCTTCAACGACTAAAATCCGTCTTGCCATGACTACCCCTGTTTACCGTTAATTTCATTTCATCAGACAGTGCCGCGATTATGCGTCACTTTTGTGACAGATTTATGAATATCGTCCGATACGTCTGACTGTACCGCACAGGTGATGTCCCCAAAATGACACATTACACAAAAAATGCGAGGGGTATCGAAAAAAGCTGGATAAATGTCCAGCATCTCTTTTTGCAGACGGATTTCCGTTATACTCTGTTTTCCGTGGGCAGCAAACTGCACACACGGGTCGTTTTCCGGACAGGGATCAATAATTAATGAAGATAATTCACACATCAGACTGGCATCTGGGGCAATATTTTTACACCAAAAACCGGCTGCATGAGCATCAGCAGTTTTCAGACTGGTTGATCAACCTGATTGAAAAACAACAGGTTGATGCGCTTATTATTGCCGGTGATATTTTTGATACCGCCTCACCACCGAGCTACGCCCGGGAACTCTATAATCAATTTGTCGCAAAACTGCAACGTACCGGTTGTCATCTGATTGTACTTGCCGGTAATCATGATGCGGTGGCAACACTTAATGAGTCCCGTGAATTACTTGCCTGCCTGAATGTGAATGTCGTCGCCCGCCCTGATCCGGAGCAGGATCTTATCGTACTGTATAACAAGCAAAAACGACCCGGTGCGATTGTCTGTGCAATTCCGTTTCTGCGTCCCCGCGATATTCTGCTGAGTCAGGCAGGACAATCAGAAAGTGAAAAACAGCAGGCACTGCTGAACGCGATACAGCTTTATTATCAGTCACTTTATGACAAAGCTATGGCAAAACGTACAGAACTGAGTGCTGATGTCCCGATCATTATGACCGGGCATCTGACCACCGTGGGAGCCAAAACCACAGATTCAGTCCGGGATATTTACATCGGCACCCTGGAAGCATTTCCGGCAGGGGCATTTCCGCCTGCTGATTATATTGCACTCGGTCATATTCACCGCGCTCAGAATATCGGTGACAGCGGCACTGTCCGCTACAGTGGCTCACCGGTTCCGCTGAGTTTTGATGAAACAGGGCAGGAAAAAAGTGTCTTTCTGCTGACCTTAAATGACACACAAATCACCAATATTGAGCCGGTTACGGTTCCCTGTTTTCAGCCGATGGTCTGCCTGAAAGGCGATCTTGATACTATCAGCCGCGCGCTGTCACAATTTCCTTTGCGGGATGAAAAAATACAACCGGTCTGGCTGGATATCGAAATTGCCGGGCGGGATTATCTGCCGGATATACAGAAACGCATTCAGGCACTGACTGAACCTTACGCCGCAGAAGTGGTACTTCTGCGCCGGGAGCGCCGCAAACAACAGTGGCAGGAGAGTGATATTCTCAAAGAAACCCTGAATGAGCTCACCACAGAAGAGGTTTTTGCGCGCCGACTGGCGCTCAGTGATACTGAAGAAGACGCTATTCCCCGCCTGACCACGCTTTTCCGGCAGGTCTGTCAGCAGGTCAGTGAGGATCAGAAGGTAAAAAGCGAATGAAAATCCTGACATTACGTTTCAAAAATATTAATTCCCTTCAGGGCGAATGGAAAATTGATTTCACAGCAGAGCCTTTCGCCAGTAACGGTTTATTTGCCATTACCGGCCCTACCGGTGCCGGAAAAACAACACTGCTTGATGCTATCTGCCTTGCGCTTTATCACAGGACTCCCCGGGTGGAAACGTCCGCATCCCACAATGATGTGATGACACGCCATACCGCAGAATGTCTTGCTGAGGTCGAATTTTCTGTAAAAGGGAAAGCCTACCGCGCCTTCTGGAGCCAGCGCCGCGCCAGAGATAAAGCTGACGGCAACCTCCAGGCACCGAAAGCAGAAGTGGCAGAGTGCGCCACCGGAAAAATATTGTCCGATAAACTGACACAGGTGCGGGAAACCATCATTCAGATAACCGGGCTGGACTTTGCCCGTTTTACCCGTTCTGTTCTGTTATCACAGGGAAATTTTGCCGCTTTTTTAAATGCTGATGATAATGAACGGGCTGATTTACTCGAAGAACTAACCGGGACTGAAATCTACCGGATTATCTCCCGCCAGGTATTTGAACAACACAAAGAAGCCCGCCATGAACTGGACAGGCTGGAAGCACAGGCATCGGCCATCCGTCTGCTGACACCTGAACAATATCAGCAGTGTCGCGATGAACTTGATTCTCTGCAAACGGAAGAAAAAAACACAGCGTAATCTGCAAACGGAGATACAAACTGTACTCCGCTGGTGGCAGCAAAAAAATGAGCTTAATACAGAAACCACACAGCACCAACAACAGCATGCCGCTGTCATGCAACAGGTTCAGGACGCACAGCCACAGCTCATTGTATTACACAGAGGGCGACCGGCAGAAAAACTGCGCCCCGCAAGGGACGCACTGATACGCAGCAGGGAAATGAACGCACAACTGGATGCCCGTTTACAGGAGTTGCAGCAAATAACGGAAACGGTAATCCCGGAACTTTCGGCCCTGGGCGCACAGTATGAAACACAACAAACTGCATTAAATGCGCATCGCCTGCACTGCCAGGAACTGGAAACACTGGCAGAAAATGAAATTCGTCCGCTGGATAATCAATTACAGCTGCTCAGTAACCAACTGAGTACACAGCAACAGCAACATCAGAACTCACAGACTGAACAGCAGGAACTGCAATCTCAAACGATTCAGTTACAGGAAAAGCTGGCACTGATACGCAGTACACACGAACGCAACCTGCTCTGGCACAATGAAAACCATCAGAGAGAAACGCTTCCGGCAGCAATAGCACAATGGCAGCATCAGTTGCAGGACAGGTATAAAAACAGTGAACAAATACGCCTTATTTCTGAGAAACAACGGGCTAACGAACAACAACAGAAAACACTGATCGCCACACTCAGCCAATTATCAGATAACTACACAGTAAAACAGCAGACTACCGCACCGCTGCGCTCACAACTGATAACACTGCAAACACAGTTGCAGGATGCACAACTGGCAGCCGGAACAGATACACTCCGGTTACAGCTGAAACAGGCAGGTGAGCAGCAACAGTGGCTGCAAAAATTGTCGCAGTTATCACCACAGACAGCCCTGCTGACCCGGAACAAAGAAAACACGCTGCGGGACAGAGAACAAACACAACACGATATTACTGCCCTTACCGACTGGTGCGCACAACAAGCCCCTGTTCTGGCAGAGAAACAACAGCACCTGCGTGACCTGACAGCACGACTGCAACTGGAGCAGACTATCATCCGTCTGGATGCGGAGCGTCAGCGGTTGCAATCCGGAGAACCATGCCCGTTGTGCGGCAGTACCAACCACCCGGCGGTGACAGATTATCAGCAGATAACACCTGATGACACAACACAGCGTCTGGATGCACTGACGCGCGATGTCCGGCAAGCTGAACAGGCGCTGGCAGCAAAACAAAATTTGCTGGCGCTGACACAAACACAACGTGACACCCTCTCCCGCGCCTTGCAGGAGACAGAACACAGCCTTACACAGCTGACCGCTCAATGGCAGGCAGCCTGTACCGGTGGCGGATTTACCGCTTTACAGACATCACCTGAGGATCTGCCCGGCGTCATACTACAATCTGATGAACTATATCAGCAAAAACAGCAGGAACTGGAAAAACGTCTCGCGCTGGAAACACAGATTTTACAGCATCAGAACACATTAC
This sequence comes from Morganella psychrotolerans, assembly GCF_001676155.1. GTDB lineage: Bacteria > Pseudomonadota > Gammaproteobacteria > Enterobacterales > Enterobacteriaceae > Morganella > Morganella psychrotolerans. The sequence goes on from NZ_LZEW01000033.1 coordinate 115,996, forward strand.
AAACCGCAGAAGCTGACTGCGAACGCCTGTTACAAACCAGACAAACCACGGAGCGGGAACAGCAATACCTGCTGCAACAATATACTGAATATAATGTGCAGCTTGCACAACTCCGGCAGCAACAACAGTTACTGGAAGAGACACTGACACACGCCGTCACCGCCTTCGGCTATACCGTCCCTGCCCCGGAACGAACGGATGTCTGGCTGGCACAATGTCAGCAGGATAGTGAGCAATTCACCGCAAATGAACAGCATATCCGGCAAAGTACCCAACAATTGGCTGAACTGACGGCACAACAACAAAACCTGGATGCGCTTTCAGCCAAACTGACCCGCCACCTGGCTGAGCAGTCTGTCGCGCTGAATGAAATCAGCAAACAACATCAGCTTATGTCAGAAAAGCGCCGGCATTTATTTGGTGACAAAATTATCAGTACCGAATTACAACGAATGCATATCCAGCGGCAGACACAGGAAACGCTGCTGACTACGCTGGCACAAAAACGGGAAAAATTACAAAACAGGCTCTCCGGCTTACAGGGAGAGGAAAAACGCATGCAACAGCAGCGCCTGGATGCACAGGCTCAACAGGAAAAAGAACAGATCCGTTTTCAGCAGCACCTGACAGACAGCCCGTTTACAGATGAAACTGATTTCCTCGCCGCACTGCTGAGTGAAAAAGACAACCTCCGCCTGGAAACGCTGGAAAATGAACTGAATCTGGCACAATTGAAAGCCGCCACAAGCCTGAGCGACAGCCAGTCCCGTCAGGCCCGGCATCTGGAAAATCAGCCGGAAACACACCGGGAACTGACACCGGAACAACTTAATGAAAAAGAGACACTTCTGGCACAGCAACTGCGGGCTATCAGTGTCCGTGAGGGCGAACTACAGGGGCAGCTCAGTACCGATAATACTCAGCGCGTTCAGCAGGGCGGTCTGCTTAATCTGATTGCACAAAGTCAGCAGGAATACACCGACTGGAGTCGGCTGAACCTTTTGATTGGTTCCGCTGAAGGCACAAAATTCAGCCGTTTTGCCCAGGGGCTGACGCTGGATTATCTGATTCACCTGGCAAATAAGCGACTGGATAAATTGCACGGACGTTATGTGTTGCAACGTAAGTCAGGAGAAAGCCTGGAGCTTCAGGTTACCGATACCTGGCAGGCCGATGCACAACGTGACACCAAAACCCTCTCCGGCGGGGAAACGTTTCTGGTCAGCCTTGCGCTGGCTCTCGCGTTGTCAGATCTGGTCAGTCATAAAACACAAATTGAGTCCCTTTTCCTTGATGAAGGGTTCGGCACACTAGACCAGGAAACACTGGATATTGCACTTGATGCCCTGGATAACCTGAATGCGTCCGGTAAGACAATCGGCGTTATCAGCCACATAGACGCCATGAAAGAACGCATTGCGGTACAGATCTCTGTCAGAAAAATGAACGGACTGGGGATCAGTAAATTATCACCGGAATACAGAGTAACGCCTGAATGACATCTAAAAAAACAGCGTAAAAACGATAACAATCAATTGAAATTTATTGTGTTTTTTTATATCGACCTAATTTTTTGAAACATCATGTTAAATATTTTCGGTATGTTTTTTGATTCATTGCTTATATGCTATTGAACATGAAGTAACAAGAAAGCGGAAACCGGTTTTTCCGACAAAAAATTTCAACGGAGAGCAACATGTCTAATTCATTTATCGAGTTAATTAAAAAACGCAGAACAATCTACAGCCTTGGTAATGACCTGCCTGTTTCTCAGGATCGTGTCACTACACTCATCAAAGATGCCGTTAAACACAGCCCGACTGCATTTAACTCACAATCATCACGCGTAGTGGTTCTGTTCGGTGAAAACCACAAAAAGCTGTGGAATATTGTAAAAGATTCCCTGCGCGCCATCGTTCCTGCGGATGCCTTCGCAGCGACTGAAAGCAAAATCGATAATGCATTTCTGTCCGGTGCCGGTACTGTTTTGTTCTTTGAAGACCAATCCGTTGTAAAAGGATTACAGGAACAATTCGCACTGTATGCTGACAATTTCCCTGTCTGGTCTGAACAAGCCAGTGGTATTGCACAGTTCGCTGTCTGGACTGCATTATCTGAAGAAAACATCGGCGCATCACTGCAACATTACAACCCGATTATCGACGAGCAGGTGCGTAAAGCATGGGATCTGCCGGAAAGCTGGAAACTGCGCGCACAATTAGTCTTCGGTTCTGTTGCACAGGAAGCCGGTGAAAAAGCATTTATGGATGATGAAAGCCGCTTTAAAATCTTTAACTAATCACTCTTTGTTTTTACAGTGACTTTTACTGTCACTGTCCCGGAATCATCAGGCGCTTTACCTGTCATAAAGCGCCGTCGTTACCTTCTGTACCCAACGTCATTCAGGATGCAGGCAGGTTGAGCGTAGCCAACGAACCTGCAGTTTGAATGAATAAGGGTATATACCCAACGTCATTCAAGATGCAGGCAGGCGGCAAGGGAAGATAGACGGGGAGCATACACTTGTATGTGACCCGGCTATCTGAGTGCGGCCAACGAACCTGCAGTTTGAATGAATAAGGGTATGTTATCGTGTCGAATATACCTTGCCCGCCTGTGCGGGCTTTTTTTCAGGCTTTCGGCCACAACCAGGCAGCACCACGAACACCACTTGAGTCTCCGTGTACCGCTTTGCGGATCGGCGTGTCACATTCCCCGCCGAATACCCATGAACGTATCAGCGCAGGCACCGTCTGATACAGACGATCCACATTACTCATCCCGCCGCCCAGTACAATTACATCCGGATCCAGCATATTTACAGCCTGCCCCAGGGCTTTGGCAAGGCGCTGCTCATAATTTGCCATCGCCTGCTCTGCAATCAGATCCCCCTGAGATAAACGACGGATAATCTCCGCCCCCTTACAGGTTTCCCCACTCAGCGCCGCATAATCCGCCATAAAACCCGTGCCTGAGATAAACAATTCAGTACAACCGGGCTTGCCGCAATAGCAATCTGTCACACCTTTAAACTGACGGTCACTCTCATTCTGCCACGGCAGCGGGTTATGTCCCCACTCACCGGCAACACCGTTTCCGCCACAGTGAACCTGTTCATTCAACGCAATCCCTGCCCCGCACCCTGTCCCAATAATGACCGCGAACACCACAGGAAAACCGGCTCCGGCGCCATCGACCGCCTCTGAAACAGCCAGACAATTTGCATCATTGGCAACCCGCACTTCCCGTTTCAGTAATTCTCTCAGGTCAGCATCAAACGGCTGCCCGTTCAGCCAGACCGAATTGGCATTTTTTACCCGTCCCGTTACCGGCGACAGCGTCCCGGGAATACCAATACCGACAGAGCCCTTTTCACCCGTTGCGGTTTCGGCATCATTCACCAGCCCGGCAATCGCCAGCAATGTCTGCTGATAATCAAAACGCGGCGTATCCACGCGCTTGCGGAACAGTTCCTGTCCCTGCTCACTCAGTGCGATCACTTCAATCTTGGTGCCACCCAAATCAATTCCGATCCGCATATTGCCCCCTTGCGCTAAGAATTTATGTTCCGGATATCATTATAAGATAATGCAAGGCGACGGGCTGATAATCAAGCCCCTGCATATGCCCGACGTCATGCAGCTTGAATGAATAAGGGTATATACCCAACATCATTCAAGATGCAGGAAGGCGGCAAGAGAAGATAGACGGGGAGCATACACAAGTATGTGACCCGGCTGGCTGAGTACCGCCAACGAACCTGCAGTTTGAATGAATAAGGGTGAGCAAACCGGCAAGATCCGGTATCATAGCCGGATGCTATCGTCACCGCGCAATGACTCCGCGCCATAAAACAGGACTGTCAGATGTGGTTTAAAAATATACTGGTTTACCGCCTTAGCTCCCCGTTCCCGCTGTCTGCTGATGAACTGGAAAAGCAGCTGGAGCACTCGGCTTTCACACCATGCGGCAGTCAGGACATGATGAAAACCGGCTGGGTATCGCCGATGGGCTCCCGGAGTGAAGCGCTGACTCATTCTGCCGGTAAACAGATCCTTATCTGTACCCGTAAAGAAGAGAAAATGCTGCCATCTACTGTGATCAAGCAGGAATTACAGGCAAAAATCGAAAGACTGGAGCATGAGCAGCACCGGAAACTGAAAAAAACCGAAAAAGACTCCCTGAAAGATGAAGTGGTTCACGCCTTACTGCCACGCGCATTCAGCCGTTTCAGTCAGACCACTATCTGGATTGACACAGAGCGCGACCTTATTATTGTCGATGCCGCCAGCGCCAAACGGGCGGAAGATAACCTGGCACTGCTGCGTAAAGCACTGGGATCGTTGCCTGTAATCCCGTTGACCACTAAAGATCCGATTGAACTGACCTTAACCGAATGGGTGCGCTCAGGGGATTTACCAACCGGTTTTGTGCTGATGGATGAAGCTGAGCTGAAAGCTATTCTGGAAGATGGCGGCGTAATCCGCTGTAAAAAACAGGATTTGGTTTCAGATGAAATCGCCACCTGTATCGAGGCCGGTAAATGTGTGACCAAGCTGGCACTTGACTGGGAAGAGCGGATACAATTCCTTATCTCTGATGACGGCTCCATTAAGCGCCTGAAATTCAGTGACGATCTGAAAGATAAAAACGAAGATATCGATCGCGAAGATTTCGCCCAGCGTTTTGATGCTGATTTTATCCTGATGACCGGCGAACTGAGTGCCCTTATCAGCAATACCATTGATGCGCTCGGCGGCGAAGCCGAACGCTGATTTGACTGAAACGGGAGCCCCGCTTGTGGCGCTCCCGCTGTTTTTTGTTATTTATTATTTATTATGCCCATGGCAATGGTGCTTTTTCATCATTTCCGTGCTCACCGTAATAAATAGACGGCAAAAAGCGGGACAGATACGTAAATTCGTTATAGCAGTGTTTCATCAATCCGAAACCGATTTCATCCGGCAATTCTGTCAGTGGTTCTTTCAGTGATGCACCCAGTAAAAACCGGCTACGCAGCACACAACCAAATTCTGTGTCATACGTTATGTGCAACATTTTGCCGTCAAGAGGGTAACCCTGCTTATCCGTTTTCACATCATCCCCGAACCCGATATGCGCACAAATTGCGGCAGAAAACTGATTATCTGCCCGGGCAGCGGCCAGCTTTTCCGCATCAAAAAAATCCGCAGCATCATTAAATTTCAACGTTGCACCGACCGGCGGAATAGATCCGAGTGATTCCACTGCCCGGATAGTTGCGCCGATATAATTTTCGCCTTTCTTCCAAACAGAATCCCAGCCGTGATGAGCTACATGGTCATGCGGGTGCCACCAGCGGATATGTTGTGTGGTTTCAAAAAAAGTAAACCACCATGCCAGCATCCGACCTTTGCAACCATGCAGATCCGTTCTGACTGATACAGTCAGTAAACCGTCATCGCTGCGATCCAGCCCCATTTCCATCCGCAATGGTTCCGGGGATAATAATTCGTTAATATCATTCAGTGCCCAGGGTAAATTTTGTTTTTTTGCTGACATACCGTATACTCCACAATTAGGAAACGAATTTCGTTTCTAAATTAATATCGTCACTAAACGGGTATTTGTCAATTGAGGATCGCACGTATGGCTACAGAACCTGCCGCAAAAACAAAAGGCCGGGGACGTCCGGTTGTACCGGAACAGGAACTTATCGCAAAGATCCATAAAGCTTCGCTTAACCTGCTGTTATCACAGGGTTATACAGCCACCACGATGGATGCGGTTGCAAAAGAAGCAGGGGTATCAAAGAAAACGCTGTATCGTTTTGTTGAGAACAGAGAAGACCTGATTGAACAGATTGTCCGTGGCTGGACTGACACATTTGTGCCGCTGTTTACGCGGGATACAAAAGATAAAACAGAATTTTGTCAATTACTGGCGGAGCATCTGACTGTAATGAGCAACAAAGTTCTGAGTGCTGAGGCGGTTGGTCTGTTTTGCCTGCTGAGCAGTGAATTTCCCGGACGGGAGGCGCTGCTGGCACGATATCAGACGAGTGGCATTGAGCGCGGGCGCGCATTACTGACGGAATGGCTTTCCCGCCACCGGGATTTTTTACCGCTGCCGGACCCGGCACAGGTTAGTGACTTGCTGCTATCAATGGTGATTGCTGAGCCACTGCGTCAGATTGCCCTGAAACTGGCACCACCCGCACCGGATTACCCGGTTGGGACGCGCATTACCGCTGCAATTGCATTGCTGAAACAGTGACAGGTACCGGCGTTAAACCGGTACCTGGCGCAGGGCTTATTTCTGAATAAGATAGCGGATTGTCGGACCATCCTGCTGAATGGATAATACGGTATAGCCGTGATTTTTCGCATCCAGAGGAATGTTATTTATTGACTGCGGGCAGTCACTTACGACTTCCAGAATTTCCCCGGGCTTCAGTGACGGCATGGCTTCCAGTGTTGCCACCGCAGGATACGGGCACGGCTCGCCGACCATATCCAGCCGGTAATCCGGTACAATTGTTGTGGTATTTATACTCATTTTAATTGCTCCTTAGTGTGCGGTAGCCGGTGTGGTTTCAGCCTGATTTTTACGGCGGAAGAACCGTTTTTCCCACATCAGTAATAAGATAAAGGCAAAGGCCAGCAACCCGTAAGTAACCAGCAGACCGCCTATCGGACCAAACGTATCCAGCAGATTGACTTTGTCGTAATCTGTTGCCAGTGCAGGTGCGAGTGAATCCCAGTAATACGCAAGAATGGTTGCACCAGCGATATTACCCAGACCAACCCACCAGAAGTGAACCTGACCTTCCACCGCGCGGTACATCCAGCCGGTTTCACAACCACCGGCAAGGACAATACCAAACCCGAACAGCAGACCGCCGATAACGGCATTCGGTCCTGCCCAGAAAATTTTTGGCTGAACACCTAACTGCACATAACTGAAAATCCCGATAGCACTGACAGCCATCCCGAGGATAATTGCTTTTGCCATGTGGGTGCGCCCGGTTATCCAGACATCACGAAATGCCGAGGTAAAGCAGATTTGCGCCCGCTCAATCAATAATCCGAAACCGATACCGAATAGCATCGCGATACCCAATTTTGGTGATTCAAATAAGGTGAACAGCGACCAGGTGACACACAGCAGGAAAATCAGCATACCAAGGCGGAAACGGCGCTTCGCCCGTTGCAGATCCTGTGTCAGCGGGGATGCTTTACTGACTTTTTGCAGTTTGACCGGAATACGGAACATCGGCATCAGTGTGAATTTTGCGCCAAAATAGGAACCGGCAGCGGTTGCCAGCGCAAAAAACCAGGCATGCAGAGAGAATTGCGGAATACCGGTAAAGAAAGCGGCGAGGTTGCAACCCATTGCCAGGCGGGCACCGAAACCGGCGATCATGCCGCCGATAATGGCCTGCCAGATGCGGATTTTGTGCTGAGGAAGGCGGATTTTGACATTATTTGCCCATAAGGCTGCGGCGATACACCCGGCAAACATGCCGATGACCATCATGCCGTCGATTCTGTCCAGGGGCGAGCCCTGCAAACCGATTACCTTAAAATACCCCCAGTTCTCCGGTTCTGCGCCGAACAGTTGCATTATGTGTCCGCCCCAGCGCGTAAACTCTCCGGTGACCGCCCAAAATGTACCGGTTAATCCAAAATAGTATGTGGATAAGATGCCGGCGGCGATCACTGCAGGCAACGGCTGCCAAAACTTGACAAGATACGTTGATTTAAATGTAGACCAGTTCATTTTTTTACCAAAAAAATCCCGACAGCGTCGGGAAGCAATATCAGGGTACGTGCGTACCAGTAGGATCTGACAGCGCAGATCCACCCGCAAATCATACGCCTGTATAAAGCGTTGCGCTAAAAAATATTTGCGGTGAATGATAAAGCTCAAAGATATTCTGCCCAGAGAAAAAACAAGGGGGAATTACCTGACCATCGGGGACGCAGGGACAACCGGCAAACCGGAAAGACGCTGTAAACACATCCCTGTTCGCTCGGATCGCGCCATCCATGGCACTTTACGCTTTCCTTATTTTTGCCGGTTGTTCCCTTATGCGCTTTGGCTCTGAAAAAAGACCAAAAAGACAATCTGCTAAATCATTCGTTTCACAGCAAGGCGGCAAATAAAAATCCCCGGGGAGCATACACAAGTATGTGACCCGGGGATTTTTATGCAGCCAACGCAGCTGTGGAGCGAAGGATGACGCAGATTAGCAGATGCGGGGTAAGGGCTCATTATACGGCAAATCCAGGAGTCTGGTTGCCCCGAATATCCCCTGTACTTTCACTTTTTTCACTTCTGTTACCTGCCCGATGGTACAGGCATCCTGCCCCAGCGGGCTTGCGTGCAATGCTGCCAGCACGGCATTTTCTGCTTCGGGAGCCACCACAATCACGACTTTACCTTCGTTGGCAAAATTGAGTGCTTCAAGCCCCAGCAGTTCGCAAACACCGCGCACGGCGGTTTTTACCGGCAATGCCTGCTCTTCGATATTCATACCGTACTGAGAGGCATCGGAAAATTCATGCAGGATCGCAGTGACGCCGCCACGGGTGGCATCCCGCACGGCTCTGACGCCGCTGATTGCACGCAGAGGTGCCAGCATGGGTTCGAGTACTGCGCAGTCACTTTGTAGATCCGCATCCAGTCCGAGGTTTTCACGCAGATTAAGGATCGCGGCACCATGATCGCCCAGTGTGCCGCTGACAATAATTTTATCGCCCGGACGACACTGTGCTGCTGCCCAGTTCAGTTGTGACGGGATCACGCCAATACCGGCGGTATTGATAAAGATTTTATCCGCAGCACCCCGTTGCACCACTTTAGTATCACCGGTAACTATCTGAATTCCGTTCGCTTTTGCGGTTTCTGCCATGCTGGTGACCAGTTGTGACAGTATCTCAAAAGAGAGCCCTTCTTCGAGAATAAATCCGCAGGAGAGATAACGCGGAACAGCACCGCCGACAGAAAGATCGTTTGCCGTGCCGCATACGGCCAGTTTGCCGATATTACCACCGGGAAAAATAATCGGATCAATCACATAGCTGTCAGTACTGAACGCCAGACGATCGCCTGCCGCCTGTAATTCTGCCAGCGGGATCCGCGCCTGATCTTCTTTCTCATTCAGGTACGGGTTAGAAAAGGCCTGTAAAAACAGCGAGTCAATCAGCTGCTGCATTCCCTGTCCGCCATTGCCCTGCGCTAACGTAATTTCAGTAATGGGTTTCATTTTATTCTCCGCGACGATATTGATAATAAGCCGCGCATGCCCCTTCTGAAGAGACCATCAGCGCACCAAGTGCCGTTTCCGGCGAACATGCATTGCCGAACAGCGGGCAATCTACCGGTTTACAGCGTCCGGTGAGTACATCACCGCACCGCGCCTGCGGATTATCGGCGACGGACTGCGGCTTCGGCTGAAAACGGCGTTCTGCATCAAATTCGTGATACGCCGGTTTCAGTTGCACCCCGGAATCTGCAATATTGCCCAGCCCGCGCCATTCACTGTTGGCTTTCAGTTCGAATACGTCTGCCAGCGCTTTTTGTGCCAGTAAATTACCCTGCTCCGGCACAATACGGCTGTATTGATTTTCGACCGCCATCGGCGAGGTGTTATCCTGCGCCTGCACTTTCAGTTGGCGGATAACCATTAAGATGGCATGAAGTAAATCAAGCGGTTCAAAACCGGTGACAACAAACGGTTTGGCAAATTCATCACACAATGGCTGATACGGCGTACAGCCGATAACCATGCTGACATGCCCCGGTGCGATAAAGCCGTCGATAAACACATCTTTTTGCTCAAGTAATGTGCGCAATGTCGGGATAATAGTGATGTGCTGGCAAAATACGGTGAAATTTTTAAGACCGGCTTTTTTCGCCTGCTGCAATGTTGCAGCGGTGCCCGGCATGGTAGTTTCGAATCCCAGCCCGAAGAAGACAACCTCTTTTTCCGGATTATCACGGGCGATGGTCAGCGCATCCAGCGGCGAATAAACAATTCTGATGTCACTGCCGTGACGACGGGCATCCAGCAATGAACCGCCGCGTCCGGGAACGCGCATGGCATCCCCGAATGTACAGAAGACGACATCCGGCCGGGCAGCAATTTCCAGACAGGCATCAATGCGCCCCATGGGTAATACACACACCGGGCAGCCCGGTCCGTGGACAAATTCCACGGAGTCCGGCAGTAATTTATCCAGCCCGAATTTAAAGATGGCGTGAGTATGACCGCCGCACACTTCCATTATCTGCAACGGCTGTTTCAGAGGATGAGGCCACTCCGCCATTTCCTCATGGATCTGTGCCAGCAATTTCTCTGCCAGCGCCGGATCACGGAATTCATCAACAAAACGCATAAAAATCCCTTATTCTGCGGCGGTACTGCGCTGCTGTGCAATATCACCCAGCCGGTTTTGCAACCAGGTCACCCACTCATCCATGCCTTCGCCTGTTGAGGCAGAAAGAACAATCACATCAATGTCCGGATTAACACGGCGCGCTGCATTTACGCAAGCTTCAATATTGACGTCAACATACGGCAGCAGATCGATTTTATTAATCAGCATCAGGTCAGCGGCAGCAAACATGTGCGGGTATTTCAGAGGCTTATCTTCACCTTCCGTGACAGATAAGATCGCCACTTTATGCTGTTCGCCCAGATCAAAGCTGGCAGGACAGACAAGATTTCCTACATTTTCTATAAATAACAGGCTGTTATCTGATAATTTCAGATGATGCATAGCATCATGCACCATTTGAGCGTCCAGGTGACACCCTTTGCCGGTATTGACCTGAATTGCCGGTACGCCGGTCGCGCGGATACGCTCTGCGTCATTGGTGGTCTGCTGATCGCCTTCAATCACGGCGCAAGATACTTTATCTTTCAGGTAATTAAGTGTGCGGGTCAGTAAGGTGGTTTTACCTGAACCGGGGCTGGAGACTAAATTTAGTGCCAAAATTCCCTGCTCTTTCAGGTGTTCGCGGTTATGTGCAGCGATCTGATTATTTTTATCCAGCACGCCCATCTCAATCTGTACCATTCGTTTCTGGCTCAGACCCGGTGCGTGAGTTCCGGCTTCACCCATGCCGTAATGCATATTATCGTCATCAACTACCGGCGCAAATGCGGCGGTGTGCTCATGTCCGTGCTCATGGTCATGACTATGTTCAGGAGAATGGTTGTGATCATGTGAGTGACCGTGATCATGAGAGTGGCTGTGATCATGGGCATGGCTGTGGTCGTGAGAATGATCGTGCCCGTGGTCATGATGGTGTTCATCATGCGCTGCATGCTCATTATCCGGCGCGGCTTCCCGTCCATCATAATAATAGTGGTTTACATTCCCGTTATGATGATAGTGATGGTGATGAATAATGACGGGACGGGAATGATTTTCATGGTCGTGATGGTCGTGATGGTCGTGATGGTCGTGGCTGTGACCTTCAATTTGCACGTTTCCTTCACTGCAACCGCATGTGCTGCACATAATCCTGGCTCCTGCTCGATTTATTGGCTCCGGCGCGGCTTTGTGGTCAGACTCGTGACAGGTGCAGAGCATCTGATCACGCTGTGTCGGGCAGTCAACATAAATAAAATATTATACATGCAGCCCGGTGAGCTATCACCGGCTGCATGTATCCGTTATTAAGTATATTAGTAGCAAATCTGCGGTCTGCCCGCTTTGACTTTGCGCAGGTCAACGGGATTTTTTCTGCGCAGAAGATAACACCGTGTATTTAGTGTACAAACACCACATAAACGGCTGCCGCCACAATAAACCGGTAAATAGCAAACGGGATAAAGGAGATCCGCTTAATCAGTGACAGGAACGTCTTCATGGCTATCAGCGCGACAACAAATGCGGAGAGAAAACCGACAGCAAACATCGGGATATCTGAACTGCTCAGGAAGCTCCAGCTCTTGTATAAATCCAGCGCCGTTGCGCCCATCATCATCGGGACAGCTAAAATAAAGGAAAATTCTGATGCCGTGTACCGGTTAACCCCGGTCAGCATACCGCCGGAAATGGTCGCGCCCGAGCGGGAAAAGCCCGGCCACAGTGCCAGACACTGGAAACAACCAATCGCAAACGCCTGGCGGTAACTGATGTCATCAAGTCCGGTAGACTGTGCTTTTTTCGGTTTGAATACTTCCGCGATAATCAGCAGGATACCGCCCGCCACCAGGGCATACATGACATTGACCGGGTTAAACAGCGCTTTGATGTGATCACGCAGTAATAATCCCAGCACCACGGCAGGCACCATGGCAATAATAATGTGAAGTAAATTCAGTTTCCCCTGAGTCTGCCCCTCATGAGGAACCTGCCCGAAATGAATACCGATAAGGGCAAACATCCGCCGCCAGAACATGAAAATAACCGCAAGAATTGAGCCGAGCTGAATAACCACTTCAAAGGTTTTTTCTTTATCACCCGTAAAGCCGAGTAACTCACCGACAATGATCATGTGACCGGTTGATGACACCGGCAGAAACTCTGTTAATCCTTCAACAACCCCGAGAATCAACGCATGCAGTAATGTTGTAAAGTCACCCATATCAGGCCCTGTGCAAAAGAAAAAACAAGGCAACCCCGGAAACGGAATTGCCGGATTCGGACATCAGCATATTACGACCGTATGACAGTTTAATGACAGTTTCAGACTGTACGCCGGCGCTCAATTATAACCCCGACTTCATCCGCCTGAGCAACCGCACCCGGTTTTGCCACACAAATCCGTACCCACGGCGTACAAAAACGGGTAAGCAGCAGACCGGCAACCTCTTCCGCCACACGTTCCACCAGAGCGAAACTTTTTGACTGAACATAATCCATAATTGCACCACTTACCTTTGCGTAATCAAGACAATGTTCTACATCATCACTCTTTGATGCGCGTTTATTATCCCAATGCATTTCGATATCGAACACCAGTTTCTGCGTGATACCCTGTTCCCAGTCGTAAGCACCAATTGTTGTGAAAACAACAAGTTTCTTAATAAAAACAACATCCATCCGCATTTACCCCGTTTTTTTTATGCTCATCGGATATCACTTCCCATGAAATATGCGTATTATCCATGGAGACTATATTACTGCAATTTACTGTCAATCAGGAGGAAGGCATGAGTGGAATCGCGCTTGCCATGATCATTTTCGCTTATCTGCTGGGATCTGTTTCCGGTGCGATCCTGATCTGCCGTCTTGCGGGACTGCCCGATCCGCGCCTTCACGGCTCCGGAAATCCCGGCGCCACCAATGTCCTGCGTATCGGCGGAAAACTGGCTGCTGCCGGTGTTCTCATCTTCGACGTGCTTAAAGGTATGCTGCCGGTCTGGTTTGCTTACCTGCTGAATATACCTTATTTCTACCTCGGTATTATCGCTATTGCCGCCTGTTTAGGCCATATCTATCCGGTATTTTTCCACTTTAAAGGCGGGAAAGGTGTTGCAACCGCATTCGGGTCAATTGCCGCTATCGGCTGGGATCTGACTGGTCTGGTAGCCGGAACCTGGCTGCTGACGGTACTGCTGAGCGGCTATTCCTCTCTGGGCGCGATTGTCAGTGCGCTGGTTGCCCCCTTTTATGTCTGGTGGTTCAAACCGGAGTTTACTTTTCCTGTCGCGATGCTTTCCTGTCTGGTGCTTATCCGTCATCATGACAATATTCAGCGCCTGTGGCGCGGACAAGAGAGCCGCATCTGGCAGAAGCTGAAGAAAAAGCGGGCGAAAACAGAGAAAGAGATTATTCAGGAAGTAAAAGAGCAGGAAAAAGAAGATTAAAAAAGGCGCTGATGCGCCTTTTTGGTTTCTGTTACTTATCCAGCGGCGGCAGTTCTGCCAGCGGCCAGCGCGGACGCACTGTCACACCTAATCCGCTGCGCATACCGCCTTTAAAGCGGATCATCCCGGCCAGTGCAATCATCGCACCGTTATCCGTGCACAGCTCAGGGCGGGCGTAGAATGCTTCTCCGCCCAGTTTAGTCAGTGTCTGCGCCATACGCTCACGTAACGTGCGGTTGGCACTCACACCACCTGCCATTACCAGACGTTTAAAACCGGTCTGCACCAGTGCGCGTTTGCATTTAATAATTAATGTATCTACTACCGCATCTTCAAACGCGCGCGCAATATCCGCCTTCGTCTGATCGGAATCATCATTTTGATGAATAGTATTAGCCGCAGCTGTTTTCAGACCCGAGAAACTGAAATCCAGTCCCGGGCGATCAGTCATCGGGCGCGGAAAAACAAAGCGTCCGGGAGTACCCTGTAAGGCCATACGGGAAAGAGCCGGGCCACCGGGATAATCCAGACCCAGTAATTTTGCTGTTTTATCAAACGCTTCCCCGGCGGCATCATCAATTGATTCACCCAGGAGCGTATATTCTCCGATACCGGTCACACTGATAAGCTGTGTATGACCACCGGAAACAAGCAGCGCGACAAACGGAAAGTCAGGCTGGTTTTCTTCCAGCATCGGTGCCAGTAAATGCCCTTCCATATGGTGCACCGGTACTGCCGGAACATCCCAGGAAAATGCAAGTGCACGTCCGACAGTCGCTCCGACCATCAGTGCACCGACAAGCCCCGGTCCTGCGGTATACGCCACAGCATCAATATCCTCAGCCGATAAATTCGCTTCTTTCAGCGCGGCCTGAATCAGCGGCACGGTTTTGCGGATATGATCACGGGAAGCCAGCTCCGGCACAACACCGCCGTAATCTGCATGAACTTTTATCTGGCTGTATAACTGATTAGCCAGTAACCCGGCTTCATCATCATAAATTGCGATTCCGGTTTCATCGCAGGATGTTTCAATGCCTAACACTCGCATGGGGCTTAACTCGCAGGAACAAAAACTGACGGGACTGGCGGCAGATAACATGGCGATAAATGTACATAACGATGCATCCGCCTCCGCAAAGGCGTCAGTGTATCACCATAATGGCACAGTGACAGGTATTAAGGTGAAATACGGGGTGTTCCCGGCTGATTTTTATTCAGTGAAAATGGTTTATTAACAGGTTAATTATAGTTATCCACATACTTTTCCCCTCAGGAGTGATTTCTGTTGCTGACAAATCACTACGTACCCGCTATACTCTTTCTCCTCTATGAAACCCCTTGTCTGGTGCGTGGATCCTGTTTTGTCAGTATGACTGAACATATCCCGGAAATTTCTCTGCCTGATTATCCACAATGCTTTACAACGTGGGTCACATTGAAGTAAAATTCCGCACCATTTTGAAGACAACTGGCATAACGCCAGTACAGACCTATTTTATTGAGGTAGAGGCACATGCCGGTAATTAAAGTACGTGAAAACGAGCCATTTGACGTTGCACTGCGTCGTTTCAAACGCTCTTGCGAGAAAGCAGGCGTCTTAGCAGAAGTACGTCGTCGTGAGTTTTATGAAAAACCAACGACTGTACGTAAACGCGCTAAAGCATCCGCTGTTAAGCGTCATGCTAAGAAACTGGCTCGCGAAAACGCACGTCGCACTCGTCTGTACTAATCGCTGCGGCCAACGCCGCAACTTAGTCAGACTGCAGTAGTTGCAGTTAATGGCCGTGTTTCCGGAAGGAAGCGCGGCTTATTATCGTTATCAGACGGACGAAAAGGGGCTATGGCCGGGCGCATTCCACGCACATTTATCAACGATTTATTAGCGAGAACCGATATCATCGATTTGATCGATGCCAGGGTGCCGCTGAAGAAGCACGGTAAAAATCATCAGGCGTGTTGTCCTTTCCACAACGAAAAAACCCCCTCTTTTACAGTCAGCAGCGATAAACAGTTCTACCACTGCTTCGGCTGTGGTGCCCACGGCAATGCTATTGATTTTTTACTTAATTATGATCGTCTCGATTTTGTCGAGGCAATCGAAGAGTTAGCAGCAATGCACGGGCTGGATGTTCCTTATGAAACGGGAAGCGGCAGCAGTCCGATAGAAAAACATCAGCGCCAGAATCTCTATCAGCTGATGGAGAAACTCGACAGCTTTTACCGCCATGCGCTACAGGCACAAAATGCCGGTCACGCCCGTGAATATCTGGATCGCAGAGGGTTAAGTCAGGAAATTATCAGCCGGTTTGCTATCGGCTACGCCCCCGCAGGGTGGGATAATGTCCTCAAACGTTTTGCGCGCACTGATGATGACCGCCAGCAGTTGCTGGATGCCGGGATGTTAGTGGTCAATGATAACGGTCGCTGTTATGACCGGTTCCGCGAGCGCGTGATGTTTCCTATCCGTGATCGCCGCGGACGGGTTATTGCATTTGGCGGACGTGTTCTTGATGACGCAATACCTAAATATCTGAACTCCCCGGAAACAGATATTTTTCATAAAGGCCGTCAGTTATTCGGTTTGTATGAAGCACAGCAAAGTCAGCGCGAACTGCCCCGTATCCTTGTGGTTGAAGGCTATATGGATGTGGTTGCACTTGCGCAGTTTGGTATTAATTATGCGGTGGCATCACTCGGTACATCGACAACATCCGAGCATATACAGTTGCTCTATCGCACAACTGATACCATAATTTGTTGTTATGACGGAGACCGCGCCGGACGCGAAGCTGCCTGGCGGGCACTCGAAACTGCCCTGCCCCATCTGAACGACGGTCGGCAGTTACGTTTTATGTTTTTACCTGACGGTGATGACCCTGATTCACTGGTGCGCCGTGAAGGTCGTGAGGCTTTTGAGCAACGCCAGAATAATGAAGCCCATACACTATCGCAGTTTTTATTTGATTCACTGCTGCGTCAGGTGGATATGAGCAGCCCGGAAGGCCGCAGTAAGCTAAATGCACTGGCGATGCCGCTGATAAGTCAGGTTCCGGGAGAAGCACAGCAGGCTTATTTATTACAGGATCTGGGTAATTTACTCGGATTACCGGATATTGCCCAGTTAAAACAAGCCGTTATCCGGCAGAGTGAGTCAAAAACAGGTTATCAGGCACCTAAACTGAAACCGACCACGATGCGTATCCTGATAGCGCTGCTGGTACAAAATCCGCAGTTTGCCCAGTTTGTGCCGCCGCTGGAATCCATTGATACCAGCCAGATAGCCGGGTTTTCATTATTCAGGGAACTGATTGATACCTGTTTATCACAACCGGGTCTGACAACCGGGCAGTTGCTGGAGCGCTATCGCGATAATAAATTAGCGCCACAGCTTGAAAAACTGGCAAGCTGGAACGATATAGAGATAGATGAGATCGCAGAAAACACCTTTAAAGATGCATTAAATCATCTGGTTGTTTCTGCCCTTAATGACCGTTTTAACTTCCTGATCGCGAAAGAGCGGACAGAAGGCCTGACCCCGGAAGAGCGAAAAGAAGTGAGTCTTTTAGTGCGGGTCCGGCAATAAGTATTATTATTATATAATGACAATTATAACGGCTTAAGTGCCGCTGATAGCAGGAATAGATCCTGCATGCCATGTCACCAAGGGCCATGGCTGATGAAATGAAACCTTGACTGTTATTGTTGCTGGCTAAGTTGTTTTGCCGACCAACACAAACCTAAATACTCAGAAGTGTGGATACCGTCTTATGGAGCAAAACCCGCAGTCACAGCTGAAACTTCTTGTCACCCGTGGTAAGGAACAAGGCTATCTGACCTATGCTGAAGTCAATGACCATCTGCCAGAAGATATCGTCGATTCGGATCAAATCGAAGATATTATCCAGATGATCAATGATATGGGCATTCAGGTAATGGAAGAAGCACCTGATGCTGATGATCTGATACTGGCCGAGAATTCAACAGACACCGATGATGATGCAGCGGAAGCTGCTGCACAGGTTCTCTCAAGTGTGGAATCGGAGATTGGCCGGACCACTGACCCGGTGCGCATGTATATGCGCGAAATGGGAACCGTGGAACTGCTGACCCGCGAAGGCGAAATTGACATCGCCAAGCGCATCGAAGATGGCATCAATCAGGTTCAGTGTTCTGTTGCTGAATACCCTGAAGCAATTACTTATTTACTTGATCAGTACGACCGTGTTGAAGCGGGCGAAGTTCGTCTTTCTGATCTGATTACCGGCTTTGTTGATCCTAATGCTGAAGAAGATCTGGCACCGACCGCAACCAATATTGGTTCCGAGCTGCCGGCTGAAGAACTCAACAAAGACGATACTGACGAAGACGAAGACGAGGAAGAAGAAGAGGAAGAAACTGATAACAGTATCGACCCTGAACTTGCCCGTCAGAAATTTGACGCGCTGCGTGTGCAACATGAGAAAACACGTAAGCAAATCAAACTTAACGGCCGCGACCATCCGAGTTCTAATGCTGAGATTCAGCTGCTCTCTGATGTATTTAAAGAGTTCCGCTTAGTCCCGAAACAGTTTGACTATCTGGTCAGCAAAATGCGGGAAATGATGGACAGAGTCCGTCTGCAGGAACGCTTTATCATGAAACTCTGCGTTGAGCAGAGCAAAATGCCGAAGAAAAACTTTATTACCCTGTTCACCGGCAACGAAACCAGTGATACCTGGTTTACCGCTGCTATTGCAATGAACAAACCGTGGTCTGAAAAACTTCAGGACGTTGCGGAAGAAGTCCAACGCAGCCTGCAACGCCTGCGTATGATTGAAGAAGAAACCGGTCTGACCATTGAACAGGTCAAAGATATCAACCGCCGCATGTCTATCGGTGAAGCGAAAGCCCGCCGTGCGAAAAAAGAGATGGTCGAGGCGAACTTACGTCTGGTTATCTCCATCGCGAAAAAATACACCAACCGTGGTCTGCAGTTCCTGGATCTGATTCAGGAAGGGAACATTGGTCTGATGAAAGCAGTTGATAAATTTGAATACCGTCGCGGTTACAAGTTCTCAACGTATGCAACCTGGTGGATCCGTCAGGCTATCACCCGCTCTATCGCGGACCAGGCCCGTACTATCCGCATCCCGGTACATATGATTGAGACGATTAACAAACTCAACCGTATCTCCCGTCAGATGCTTCAGGAGATGGGCCGTGAGCCGTCACCGGAAGAACTGGCTGAGCGGATGCTGATGCCGGAAGATAAAATCCGCAAAGTGCTGAAAATCGCTAAAGAGCCAATCTCTATGGAGACGCCGATTGGTGATGATGAAGATTCGCACTTAGGGGACTTTATCGAAGATACCACTCTTGAGCTGCCGCTGGATTCAGCCACGTCTGAAAGCCTGCGCTCAGCAACTCATGAAGTACTCGCCGGTTTAACACCGCGTGAAGCGAAAGTTCTGCGTATGCGTTTTGGTATTGATATGAATACCGATCACACACTGGAAGAAGTGGGCAAACAGTTTGATGTAACCCGCGAACGTATCCGTCAGATTGAAGCGAAGGCACTGCGCAAACTGCGCCACCCGAGCCGTTCTGAAGTGTTACGCAGCTTCCTGGATGAGTAATCCGGTTAATCATCAGTAAAGTATCAGGCGCCGCTCATCCGGCGCCTTTTTTTTATCCTGCGGACAAAGAACAATCAGCTTACTCAATTTATAATTACAAACTATTTACCACAGTCAATATTCCGCTCATAAAACAGTCATATAGACAAGAAAAGCTAGACCCCGCCAACAACTGGCAGTATAATCTTACGCTCTTTGGCCCCTTAGCTCAGTGGTTAGAGCAGGCGACTCATAATCGCTTGGTCACTGGTTCAAACCCAGTAGGGGCCACCAAATTTTAGCTTCAAAATCAGTATATTAAGCTACTCCTCAGCGAGTGGCTTTTTTACATCTGGTGGTCAGTGTCCCCTTTTTATCCCCTGAGAAAATTTTCCCGCAACGCCGCGCTGTTTCTGGCTTTCTTAAATTCAGCGACGTTTTCGGTGATCTTTTATTTCCCAAAGTGTGCAGGCGGAAAAAGCAGGCAAATCGCCACATATCTTATTTTACTATTTTGTTTCCTGTTTTAACCGTCGCCGAATTTGTTGTTTTTAGTTTTGCCTTCTCTTCTGCCTCAATCTTATCGCGGCAGGCATTTAAAAACGTGACGGCTAAAAATGAACGGAAAACCAACTCATCATCAAACCATGCGATTAAGTCATCCCGCGTGATATTATGGATAGTATTGGTTAGCGCGGCCGGTGTTTCGTCATCAGACTCAATGTAATAACCTGTTTCTCCATCGTAAGCTACATTGACCATCAGCGAAAAAAAAATCATCGATGGCGATATTAATCTCTGCCGGCGTTTCATCGGAAATATAACAGCCATCAAAGTGATGACGTATCATATTTTCCGGGCAAAGTTGTTTCGTCTGGGTCAGATAAATACGTTCCAGTGCCGTTTCTGTCTGAGGCTCCGGATAAAGGGTAATAAACGCCGAATACCTAAAAATAAAGGATTTATCCAGCGTTTGACTTAGTTCGTTGTAAACATCGTTATCTTCATAATCACCGAAAATCCCCTCACACAAGCGGGTCAACTGATGGCAGAGCTGGATTTTATCCACCAGTGTCCGGCAGCGGCGCACTTCAAATACTGCCGAATTAATCTCGGCTTCATAGTCATCAATTTCATAATCGGATTTAAACGTAATATCACCCGTATTTTCTGTTTTACGGGTAGCAAATCGCCAGCGTAAAAAAAATGGCGATAATAACTACTGTCAGGGTGACTATGCCGAACGTTTCCATGAATAACTTCCTTATATCATTAGTGCTTCAGCAGCATCGTTTTAACTGAATAGTAATTTGCACATGTCATATTTCGCCGGTATATCACCGGTATTATCTTCTTTCGTGTTGTCAGCAAGGTATTAAAAAAACATAAATACCATTTCAATCCGTCTTCCCGGAAAAACGGATTAGCGCATAGCGATTAAGTAATTGCTGAAAATGTGTATCAATTTTCTGATATTCTGCTTCAGATACTGCCCCTTCCTGTTGCTTTAATGCTAATAACCGCAACTCTTCTTCCAGAGGTATTCCGCGATAGAAGTATTGTCGCGCATTAAAAATGACAGATTTCAGTTCTGAACCGGTAATATAGCTACGGGGCTTGCTGTCCAGTGTATCCAGCCGCTTACTTAATGCATCAAGCTGCGCCATGCCTTCAGACCAGGGGATCAGTTTATTTTCAGGTGCGGCATTAGTTTCAATTGTTTTTTGCCACTCCTGCGCCACATTTTTAACCTCATTTTCTTCACTGTAATGACGTAATAAATAATCTGTTACCTGCTTTGCGTATAACTGAAACCATACGGGAGAAACTGCGCCGTTCTGACGAAGCTGTATTGCCAGCGTATTCAGTGCCTCATTATTAAATACAGAATCCGTGACCAGATGCTGAGCCAGTATATTTTCTGTTGTTGCATCAAAATCAGGTAAATATGGCATCGCGCTTGTCAGTGGTTCAACAGGAGATGATTGCAGAAAAACAGTTGCACTGACAATAACGGAACTGAGAATAATGCCGGATAATAAACCAACAATGATCCCCCGACGGAATATTCTTTTTTGCCGGATAGCCGGCGCGATATCATTCTGATTTAACCCCCGTAGCGGCGCCGGTGAGGGAACCTGATGGGAAGCCGCAGCTATCAGCACAGGAATAACGGGGGAGACTGATGGCTCCGGGGTAATAAACGGCTCATCCGCACTGTTGGTGCTATCTGCATTTTCGAGCTGATACGCCAATGTATATACCAGTGAATGCAATTTCTCAGATTGCGTTAAGTGCTTCAGTTCAAGCCGTTCCAGTGTCTGACAGAGTTGTGCCAGCAATGATTCAGCCTGATACAGTGCGGGGAGGTCACTATAGGCGGGGGCAATACCGCGCAGCCCGGCAATCGCCTGCCGCGTGAAATCGGCAAGGATTTCAATACGGGCATGAGTCTGGTGCGGCCAGAATGTTTGCCAGTGTTGCTCAATCAGTGGCGCAATCAGTTGCAATCCGTCATTCAGCCCGGTGATGCCATCCTGATGTAAACGCACCAACGCATACCATGCCGCAGTACGCAGATCGACACCATTGCGGGTGAAAATAGTCAGACAGAGTACCTGTGCAGCTTCCCAGTCCACATCCGGTCTGGCCGGATGAAACTGCTTATGCATTTCATTTTTCAGTTCAGAGAATTCACTTAATGTCCGGGGATCGCCACCTGTGCGAAGAGAAATGAGCTGCGCTTTCACAATAACCTCAATCATGTTTAATCAGGATTTGAATAACATACGTCAGGAAACAAAATGTTGTGTTTTCAGATGGTGGATCATTATCCGCCCGTCAGGAACAAATTCCGTTCCGTAGCGCACCAGCCCCTGTTCATGCAGTTCCGCTTCCAGTGCATAGCTCAGTGAACCAAATTCGCCGGGTGGCAATAAGACCAGCGAAACAGATTTGATTCTCGGTTCATATTTCAGCAATGTGGCAGATAAAACCTGCATCAGACCATGTGCGGTGCCGGGAAGCCCCTGCAATAATTTGCTCATGTCCGGCAAACCATAATCCGGAAGATGGCTCAATGTTCCTGCCCGCGAGTTAAGAATACGGCGGATATTATCCAGGACAGACAGGATCACCTGTTCATCTTCTGCGACACTGTCCACCGGCAGACCGCCGGCAAAATAGCCGGTCACCATTTCATAGAGTGAAGGTTGTGACATGATTTACCTCTTGAGCGGAATAAGTGACAGTGTGTTTTCTGACAGTTCAAGTTTACGGGGTGAATCAGGCTCCAGTTCATCGCGCGCAATAACCACCCGCCAACTGTTTTCTATCTGATCCGGTGCGTGGAACATCACGGCAACCGCCACAAATTGCGCGTCTTTTTCCATCGGCATATCCAGCGAAATGGACTCACCCGGTCTTATCCGTACATCTTTTTGTGCCAGGCGGCTTTCTGTCAGTACCTCACTGTCTGTGGCAAAGAGTGACGGATAATCAGCGGATGCAAATGCATCTTCCGTTTTCAGTTGGTAAACCCGGATAATCGCCGATAATGAAGCACCTTCGTCATCCGTATTCAGCGCGTTACGGGCGGTAAAATCTAAGTGCAGCACTTTTACCTGTTTATAAAAAACAGATTTAGTCATATCCACAGTGCCATCACTGATGGTCTGTGTTAACCCGCAGCCTGCCAGAAAAAGAACCGGAAACAGCAGCGACCCGGCAGCTGTTTTACGGATAAAACACGTAACGCGATCAGAACCGGTAATTGCCATTTTCATCAGCCTCTTTCTGTTGATAGTAAGGTGTTAAACGCTGGTAGCGACCCAGCCCGATAGTTACCATGGTTTTCACCGCTTTTGGTGATGCCGTGCCACTGTTTGGTTTCATTACTGCCGTTCTGCCGATTTGTGCGCCACTTCCTGGTTGCACACTCAGTGCGGCATCCGGTAATAAATGTCGCGGCACACTCAGTTGCAGGCGGGCATTAACTCTGGCACCCAGATAAATGTGCAGCAATGCCATAAAATCCTGATAAATCTGCCCGTCCGGTAACCATTGTTTTGCTTCATCGGCATTTTCTGTTGTCAGACGGACAAGTACCTGACTGTTAACATCCGTGGCACTGCGCCCCATCACCGGTTTATGCTTCAGTGTCAGAGGGCGGGCGCATGACATTGTTACCGGGTTATCCAGCTGAATCCGCCGCGGATCATGCGCCACAACCTGAACCTGTGTTTCCGGTGCCAGCAGGTTTACCAGTGAGCAAATACCTTCAGCGGTCCGGGTCGGCAAACGCATCGTCCCCAACAGTGCCAGAAACCGGGAGAGAGGCGCCGGGCTGTTTTCAGCACAGCCGGGGATCCCCAGTCCGATCAGTCCGAACAGATACTGTGAGGTTTCATCGCGGCCTCCGGCACCAAATGTCGCCGGATAGGAATACTTGCGCCAGACCCGGTAAAACTGGGTTGTCAGCCGGTGATTGAAGATATCCAGGAAATCAGTCAGAGAATCTGTGCCGTCACGGTATTGGGCGATATCATCCAGATAATGTGTCGGCAACGGTGAGGTTATTCCGTACAGCCCGGTAAAGGTTGTGCGGATGCCGGGGACATTACTTTTGCGGTAGCGGTCATCCGGATCCCGTCCCTTCAATTCTGTGACCGGAAATCCCATTCCCGGGTGCGGGCGGAACCTGACCGGGTCATCTGCCGGATCCTGTGAGCTGCCCAGCGGAGGTCTGTCCGGACAGGATTGCTCCAGTAACTGACAAAAACGGTAAAAATTATAATACGGGAGTCTGTCCCCCAGTGCGTCAATCAGCGGGGCAGCTGAGGATTGTGATTTTCTGTCCATCTCAGTCGTTTTCCTGTCGGTAACACAACCAGTGTCAGCTGATTAAATAAATGCACATCGCTGTACAGCGTAAAGAACCGGTTAAGCATTTCACCAAACAGATGAATATCGCCGTCTCCGCTGAACCCGTTACTGTCCACAGTCACTTCAATATCAATTCCGCGCTGTAAAAAACCTTTCTCAAAACGCTCGATCAGGTGATGGTTAACCTGCACAATCGCCTCCAGTTTGCGGTGATTCATGTCATCATCCCGCCAGTCATAAAGTGCAAGCGTTCCCCGCAGTACTTCTGCGTTATCCATCATATTCAGAAAGCCGGAACCAAGGTGGCTCAGTACCCGCCAGTGAAAGCGATCTTCGGCCGGAGGATATACCGGCAGGGTAGGTTTACAAAGGTTGCGGATAGTCAGCGGGATCTGGATAGACATTCCGGTCCGGTCCAGAAGCGTGCTTTGTAACGCTTTACGCGGCAACTGTCCGTTTGTTCCGGTAATTTGCAGGGAAATCGTCTCTGTTTCCGGCAGTGAGTCACTCTCCCGCGCAGCACCGCCGAGGATAATCCAGGTATCATGCAGACCGGTGACACCCCGTTTGACCCGGGTATGGTAATAGCGCTCCGGTGCGCTGCGGCGCAGCATCCCACCACGATGACGGAAACTGGTGAACGGCACATAAATCGCCTCATCCGTACGCAGTGATCCATGAACACTGTCCACGGAATAGATTTCAGTATGTCCGTCCTGGATACGGCGGGGACGCAACAGATATTCACTTTCCGTTCCGTTGATCGTGAGCGGATCGGCTTCAATATCAAATAAGTTAATTACCGGCACACAATGCAGCCGCAAATTATCAGAATTTAGTGATAAATCATTGTCCCATAAGGTATTTAAAATAATATCCATCTCAAACTCGTGGATATCCTCCGGAAAAGTAACCTCTTCCAGCCCGTTCAGCTCTGCAAACATAAATTTTTCGCGGAACGAAAAATACTCCAGTAACAGCTGATAGCCACTGAACGCCGTATCACCTTTCGGCCACAGCCGGTCTGCTTCACCGAAACCGCCGGGCGAGAACCAGAGTGGCAGTGTTATCCTGTCTGGTGCGGACGGCAGACGCAGACAAATTTTGGCAACCTGCCGGGTCAGCGCCAGGTGCAGCGCACTGGTCGTCGGAATATCACCTGCCAGATAAAACGACAGGCGGCTGAGATCTGTCTGCGTCCAGTCAATGGTGTCGCTGCAACGGAAGCTGACGCGGATAACCGAGCGCCCGTCCGGCTCAGTGGTGAGATAAACAGAAGATATGGACAGCGGGTTTAATGGCAGACTGCGGGTTGTGCGGTAACGGCAGACTGTTTTTTTCGGACCGACCGGACGGGAGAGGATTTCAAACCCGGATATAATCTGTTCTGTCATTTTCATTTTCCGGATATCCGGTGCCAGCTCAACCACAGATAATGACGGAATAGTGCGTAAATAGTGCGGCCAGAGCAGGCTGACCAATCCTTCGGTAAATTCAGGCAAATCATCATCAACTTTCTGACGCAGACGCCCCATGGAAAACGCAAACCCTTCGAACAGTCGCTCCACAAACGGATCAGGAATACCCGCTTTATCGAGATCAAGCATCGCGGCGCGATCCGGATGAGCCTGCGCAAACTCTTTCGCTGCCTCACGTAAATAACGCATTTCCGCATCAAAATAGCGGAGAGTAAGATCGTCCATCAATAAATTACCTTAGTCCGTTGAATAATGATCAGGGATATAAAATTGCGGCACGAACAGGATCCAGTGCGGTCAATTCAGCCAGTAATGCCTCCATTTCCGGCGAAGTCCCTGCTTTTCCGGCACCGCTGCGCTGGCTTTTGCCGCGCAGCAACTGTAACTGACGGGCTTTAATTTCAAACAGATACTGCGGCTCCCAGCAGGCGAGTGTGATACCCGCAGCCCGGCAATCTAAGTCCCGCAGCAGGTTCAGTGCCAGGTCATAACGGGCAAACTGATCCGCCACCCTTGCCATGACCAGATGCAGTAACCACTGGTTACGCGGCGAACCGGTATCCGGCCGGCTCTGTAACCAGCGGAGAGCGGCTTCAATGCCCTCACTGTCAGCCTGTGCCAGCGCTTCCTGCTCCAGAGCAAGCACGGAATGTTCATCTGTCTGCTCAGTTGGCGGGTGAAATCCTGCCGCCGGGAAATTGCTTTCCTCCAGTATCTGCTGGTTGATCCAGCCAAGTGTCACTTCATCCGCAAACGGCGTACCATCTTCCCAGGCAAGCATTTCCAGCCCCGGCAGACGTGTCAGAAACAGCTTTAAATCGGCTTTGATAACATCAGCCCAGCCGTCACGGGGGGAAGGTGATTTACTCAGCGCCTGATACAGATACCACTGAACATCCAGCCAGAAATGATTCACACCCTCGGCAAACAGGCGATCCGCCTGTTCCGTCAGCTCGCCCCAACTTTGCTGAAGATACAGACGTTTAAGCTGTGCGCGGGCTTCAGTACGCGGCGGGGACAACCGGGTGCAGCCCTGGTGATTCTGAGGCGGCAACTGATGCAGCGTATCCCAGCGCACTGTTTTCATCAGCCGGTGCCCGGCGAGCCAGCCATCGGACTGGCTGCGCAGATACATTGCCAGTGATTTTGCCTGATCCAGCAACTCACGCCCGGATTGCACCTGACTGCCTCTTCCGGGCACTAACCCCGCGGTATTGGCATTACGGGCAGGTTCGCTGCTGATATTTTGCGGCACAACTGAATCCGCACCGCCGGAAAGTGCGAGGCGTTTTTCCAGCGCGCTGTATAACGGGCCAAGCTCAGGATCGCCGATATCACCCCGGGTATCCAATGTCTGCTGAATCGATATCAGTAAGGCAACCGCACGGGAAAATTCCTGTCGTTCCACTTCCGGGTACAGTGACAGGCTGTCCAGCACCCTCTGCCCGGCAAGCCACTCAATAGCGGCTTTCCGGCTGTTGGTCCGCTCAGGCAGGAGTGTATCCTGATACTGAATAAGCATGCCGGCCAGTAACGCCAGTGCATCAGCCAGGCCCTTTCCGCCCTCTTTATGCAGGCGCGCCCAGAGGTAATAGGTGGCAACCCGCACATCTTTGCATACTGTCATCAGCAGTTTTTCTGCCAGCGTACAAATTAATTCGGTGTCTGCGCCGGAGAGTTTATTCACCTCCTCCCGCATCCGTTCAAAATCATCGTCATAACCAGGGTCGCTGCCCGCAGGTGACTCTGCACTGACAGGCAATAACCAGGCATCCCACCGGGCTATTTCCTGCTGGGCAATCCGCGCCGGTTCATCCGGGTTATCCGCAAAACAAGCTGAAGATAAAGTATTCAGTACATTCATGAGATTCTGCTATTACTCCGTTATTTTTTCTGCGTTGCCATCAGCAATGAAACAGATCCGCTCCGGCCATCACTGTCCGGGGAAATATGTGCGGTTACACCATCGCGGTTATATTCACTGTAAATTTCACCGCAGGATTTACGGGATAAACAGGTAAAAAACGAATCATCCTGAATAACATTATTTATATCACTGGTTGCCGTTCCGAATACGGTATTCAGTTCATTATTCAGACGATTATATTCTGCAAATAACGCATCTTTATTACTGTATTTTTTGGGGTTCAGTATCATCAGTGATGCAAGTCCCTGATCCTGCATGACCACAAAGAAATAAGCATATTTCTGAGATTGTTCAGCAGGTGATGAAAAAGAATGACATGCCCGGCCTTGTGGTGCCGGTGTACAGTCCAGCCCTTTTAAATCAGACTTGCGGATCTCATCCATACTTTGACCCCATTTAAAGCCATGCATAATATCCGGCGATTGGTCACATGCCGTTAATAGTGATATCAGGAGTATAAAGACGATTTTTTTCATGATAATTCCATGAGTATTCATTCAGTAAGATTTATTATTTCTGTCATATTTAAAATATAACATTACTCATCCAGGAAAATTTTATCCGGTAACACAAAATTGCGTAATTTTAATAATGCCAGCGGTCCGTCGCCCATTTCTGTGCGCAGGACATAATTCAGTGACTGACCATTTTGTGTTTTCCAGACAATACGGTAACTGCTGGTATTTCCGGCGTACGGAGAGACATTGGCGTTTTCCAGTAAGCGGATAAATCCCCAGACACCCCGGTGGTCGCCGTATAAGCGCGTGCCGGTTTTTGTACTCATCCAGCTCAGGGATGCACCGGACGCCACCGTGTCGGCAGGCCAGACAAAACGCTGCCAGTCCGGAACCTGGTTATCATAAACCAGCGGTTGTTTATCAATGGTCAGTACTGTCTGCATCACACTGTCGGAGGTTCCCGGCCGCATCTCAAAGTACAGGCGGGCTTCCCCTTCGGCAAACACCACATCGGAGATATAACTCAGGGTATCCAGTGCTTTCAGAAATTCCGGGTTAAATGTCAGCCCTTGTGCATTTGTGCTGTCCGGCACCCAATGAGTTCCCTCTTTATGCAGAACCCCTTTAAGCCGGGTTTCCAGAAAACGCTGGATGCGCCCGCTGTCTGCCCGCAGATACTGCGCCAGCAACGGCAGCGCGATATCACTGCGGGTATTTTTCAGCGGATAACGCCCCCCGAATGCTGCATTCCAGTCATTAACCACCGCATTCTGCCACTGGCTGTTAATGCCCTGCGCGGTGGGTGTCAGCAACTGCTGCCAGGCCTGTGACATCGGCTGTACCAGCAATGACTCACCGAACCCGCTCCACTCCTGACCTAACCCCGCAGCCGCCAGGCTGCCGTAATCCCGCGTTTCTGAGAGATCAACGGTTTTTCCTTCAAACACACTCTGCGCCAGCGCCTGTGACATCGCCTGCGGATCAGGCGCATTAACCACCTGTTGCAGCTTCAGACGCACACGGGTAATACGGGTCAGATAAGTTTGCAGATTCATGGCATCACTGCCCTGTGCGGCGGGCTGCGGATCAACAAACGCCAGCACCGGTCCGAATACCGGCTCCAGCGGGCCGGTAAAGCCCATATTCTGGCTGATCAGCGGCTGCGACTCTTTATTCAGCAAATCTTTTGCCGAGTTCATAAAGGAATCACTGAGTTTTTCCTGCTGACGCCCGGTCTTTCCCTGATACGCCACCGTATTCATCAGCGCTATTACCGGCGACTGACGGATATCACTCATCAATGTAAGCTGATCGATAGTATCAGAGAGATTTTCAGTTCCGCGCCATTGCAGGCTGTTCAGAAAATTCAGCCAGGCACCGGAGAAATCAGCAAAATAACGCTCTGTCAGACGCTGTTTCAGTTGCTCCGGGTCAATATTACTGTCCATCGTCTGCTGATTATCGCTCAATACCCAGTCTATCTCCTCACGACGCCCGTTGACTGCCTGATTAATCGCGGGTTCAACGGAGTCCTCCCAGGCTTTCCGGGTAAAAATACCCGGAACAACTTCATCCGTACTGAATAAAAAGCTTGCGTCCGTTTCGCCCGCCATCTCATCCAGTGTCATATCGGCAAAGTTATCTTTCGCCTGTTGCAGAATGCTGTCATAAAGCGCGGATTCACCATTGCGCTGACCCATTTCACGGATAAGCAAAGTCCGGGTGCGCGAAACCAGCGTTTTATTACGCTTAATCACCCATTCCGGATGTGCCGGTAACTGTTTTGCATAGAATGTCAGCAGCTCATTTCCCAGCGCCATCCACTGTCCGTCAGTCATACCTTCATGCTGAGGCCAGACATGCAGCACGGTTTCGGCAAAAAAGGCCGGGTCCATCCGTTCCGGCTGGCTCATCATCAGATACGCTTTCAGTGCCTGATACGCCGGAGCAGCAGCGGCAGTGCGCTCCGGGCTGTCCGGCGGTAACTGAGCCAGTGCCTGTAATTGCGCTTCCAGATGCCCGCCCGCGGCATTACGTAACAGAGGCAAAATCGTTTTGCTGTAAACCGGCCAGAGCCGCACCTGTAATGCGGAATTACTGCTCAGCCCGAAACGCAGCCAGACAGGAACGGATGCCGCCGCGCGGTGTGACAACAATCCGAGAGTCTGTTGCAGCGCAAACTGTGCTTTCAGGCGCTCAGCATCAGACTGGCGGGTATCAGCGGCAAGTGATACCTGCTGCCGGGTATCTTCTATCATCTGACGGTTCATCAGATACGACATCACCATACCCGCCCCCCAGACAACCATTACGGTGGCGGCACTGTATTGCAGAATACGTTTACGGCTGATACCGGTTGCCTGTGGCTTTAATGATGGTGAAAGCGCTTTCTGTGCATTCAGCAGACTGTGCCAGCGGCTGTCCGGATACCAGGTATTCGGCACAGACCGGGTTTGGGCAACCGGCACAGTACTGAATGCAATACCGGCAAAAGGCAGCGCCCGGATACCGGAAAAAAACGGTGTCAGTGCCGCAGATAGCTGACGGCTGCCATCTGCCCGCAGAAAACGTGCCAGCATCAGCAGCCAGGTATCCGTCTGTTTTGCCAGCACAGACTGAACGCCCTGCGTGGTCACCGCCGGTAATAACCGGCGCAAGTCGGTTGTTAATATCTCCGGCGTCACGCCCTGTTGCGGCATACACAATACTGCCGGGGTATCCGGCGCACTCAGGTTCTCTCCCGGCGTGAGGCTCCACAGCCAGACAGGTGCCTGCCAGCGCAGGGCTTTATATAACTGATGGAAACTGCGGCATGCGCTGTCCGCCTCTGCTGCATTAATACTGCACGCTGTCAGTGAGCTTTCTGATAATGTCTCTGACACGCCGTTTTCGGTGACCCAGATAATTGCGTCCAGCGGACGGCGGCGGCGAAGCTGTTTCAGTGTCCGGATAAGCGGCTCATCTGTAACAGATAAAACATCCCCGCCCCATATAAGTAATGTACCGTCGGCTTCCTGCCAGTGTTCACGGGTAAGCCCGGGGGCAAGTTTTTCAACTGCGGCAGGGGTGCCGGTGATGAGTAAATACCTGAATGTACGGGATGTCTGCCGTCCGTATTGCAGGATAATATCAGAAGCAAAAGAGCTGTTTTGGTCTTTTGCTAACGAGGGTAGCGGATCCTGATTTCTCAAAAATGGCTTAGCCAATAACGGCGAAACTTTTTTCCATCCTAAAATAAAAAACGGACAAAACATAATTAAAGCCAGCCAGATACTGATGGCAGTCAATATAATTTCTTTAGTGGTAAACCTGACTGACAAAAAATCATCACCGAAAAATATAAACACTACCGACGTTAAAAAAAACCAATGCTGTAACGATAAATATATAAGCAAGAAAAAGGTGTGATGATGGAATAAGTTTATTCATGTTTGGTGTTTTCATTTTTACTAACAACTCCTGCTATATATTTATTACCGGAAGCACCGGATATCCACCCGCATGTATTGCCATTTCTACTTACGGACTGCGCCAGCGCCTGAGTAATTGCTATGAAAGGTGATGACCCGGTAATATCACCATAATAGGCTGATATTATATTTTCGCTCCCATGAAGTATTGTTGATAAAAAAAACACCTGCACCTGCTGCATCCATTGCCAGAGTAATATCCGGGGGCGAATCAGAACCGGCATAGCCTGTTACCTGATTTGCCACTATTTCAGGATCATCCTCATTCAGGGTCATTTCTTCACATCGGTATACGCGGCAGGTATGTTCCGGATCAATTAACCAAAGAAAACCGGTTTCAGCCAATGTCTGGTCTGTTATATCACTCAGGTTTGTACCGGCGAATAAAACAGAGCCTCCTGTATACGTTTTTCTATAAAAATCATCAATAATCTCATCCAGTTCATTAACAGATAAAATCACCTTACCGGACGGCGGAACAGAAATACCTTTGCTGCTGAGTTGCGCGATAAACGCGGTCATACTGTCAAATGAACCGGACCAGTAAATACGGGAGACGGAAACCGTTTCTTCCTGACCAAGTGATTGGTATAGTTCATTCGCCAGTAATTTCGCCAGCATATTTTCCCGGTTTTCCTGTTTACCGACTAATACAGGGCAGTTCAGTCTCATTTTCCCGTTTTCCGACACCGGAGCGGGGGGAAGCGGTTTGCCTGACAGCAACACTGACCATTGATACTGATTGTAACCAAGGCTGCCGATAATAATAACCTTTCTGACCGGCAGGAAAGCAGATTGGTATTCCTGCCATTTTTCAGTATCTTTCCCGAATGTCTCGGTAAGGATATGATTATTATACTCAGTCAGTTTTTTTAAAAAGAAAGAAAAACCGAATGCCAGTAACATCAGGCTCATGGGAATGATTAATCCCACAAACCAGAATGATATTGTTTTTGTCGACTTCCCTTCCGGCCAGACTATATTTGTTATCAGCAATGTACCGGCTGAAATAATAGCCATATAACGTAACCATACTTTAAAATTAACAGGTTTCACCGCCGGTAATGACGGATATATCGGTGGGTATCTCACAGATTTACGCCTTTTCAGGAGCGGAGCTTACAATAATAAACAGAGCCGGAAAATGTATTCAGGCTATTTTCAGTATACTGTCGGGATTAATAATATTTGTCAGGTTATCAATAATACCCTGTGTATTATTAAACAGCGCCTGTGCCTGTGTGGCTTGTGCAACAAAACTGTGGTCAGTTGATGGTTGTAATAATTCAGGCGCATTATCCATAAAGGGCAGCGCAATACCTGTTGCAATATCCACAACCTGATATTCCAGTGCCAACGCCCCCCAGGTACCGGCCACACCACCGAGAATGCCTTTAAGGTTCCGTTGTTTCACCGTATAAATAATCCCGCCGGTTAAAGTGGCAATGCCGACTAATTGCCCCGCATAGGAGATGAGTGTTAATGATTTATTTGTTTCACTGCCTGCATAAATCATACGGTAACGGAAATAACCGGCCCATGGTTCACGGGTACCCAATTCAAAATGCATAAACCAGGCACGGGAATCATGGATTTGATCATCATATAGCGCACAAATTAATGCCTGTGTTTCATTATTTATAACCGGGAAGCCCTTTCTCTTTTTATAAATAGACTCGGCTGCCTGCTTCATTTTTTCGTATTCAATACGTTCATCATCAGAATTCAGTAAATACATCGGGTACTTCAATAATGTATCCACAGGAAAATCATACCATCCCTTATGCTCTCTGATTTCATCAAAATAGTCGTGTCTGAATTCAGTTGCCGCTTCGCTGATTTGTGTTCCGTCACGTTTACTTTCAAATACCGGCGGACCGGCCAGTTCATCGGAGGTAAAGCTGGCATAAACTTCCCCGCCATTTTCATCCTCCCACATCACCACCTCACCGTTATCATCATAAACCGGTGCGCCGGCGCCTTCTCTGCCCAGTTCCGCGGCTCGTTTACGCAGGGCTTTTTTACGGTTCATCAGCGCATCATATTCCGCTTTATTATTCTTAATATCATCCGCACTCCACTCCTGTTTAGTTTCCCCGGAGGTATCCATAATATTTTTATAAAACTGCTGATTCGCATAAGTACCATTTGCGTAGCGATCAATCCGCCATGCCGTCATCCATGCCATTTGTACGTCAACAGCCTTTTCTAAGCTGAGTGACAAATCACAGACTTCATATTCCACCGGGGCATCACCGGTATTATCTAATCCCAGAGTTGTCCGCCAGGCATTAAAACGGGAAATAATTTCGGGGTTGATCCGGAATAAGCGATCTGTTTTAGGCTCCATAGGATAAACCATCGGTTTATTGTTATTAACAGGTATATCTTGTATATCAATCACCATCAATGGTGCACCGGCTTTAAATGCCTCTGAATACATATCATGTAACACAATCTGAGATAAAATAAACGCGTCACCTTCGCGCGCTTTCCCCTGATCATTGGCAGGGTATCCCCCGCCCACATCCGAGTGGACACCGGGATAGATAACCTCTTTTGCAATCCCCGGATAATAACAGGCCTCCTCCCCGTCATCTGATTTCACCGCCGGGCGGCGTACTGTATCCAGCGGAAAACATAAACGCTGTTCATGTGCGGCAATAAAATGGCGGCAGCAGCGGACGAACCCCGGGAAAACAGCTTCATCCGGTAACTGCTGTGTTCCGCATGCCCAGTCAAAATGACCGGTAAACCCCGGTGCCAGATGCACAATACCCACTGACGGCACCGTATCCAGAATACCTAAAAACTCAACACTGACCGGGATATTGAGTAATGTTTGTGCCGGTAACGTACTATTTTCAGGGGTATCAAAAAGTTGTGTTAACCAGTTGGTAAAGGTACGGGCTTCTGCCGCCCCACGGGAAAAACCATAAATATACAGCTTAACCGCCACCGCCTTTGGTTTTGCCTGTAATTTTTCGGCTATATTATTTTTACTCAGTAAAGTATTAATAGCCTGTCGCCGTCGGTTTTTACCCTCTATCGGCCAGCAGGTTTTCATACTGTCGAGCGATTCACGAAGGACTTTAAGCTCCAGTTTCTCCTCACCCGCAGAAACACAAAGAGAATCAACAAACATTAATAATGCCCAGTTAATACGGTTTTCACCACCGGTCGCAAATGCCAGCCCGCGGCCTGAATAGTCATACTCCTGAATTTCGGGAAATGACGTTCCGACACCCGGAATATAATGTTTAAAATACTCTCTCTCTTTTATTTGTGTATTGTTCTCATCAGCATAAGTAGCCTCAAACAAACGGGCTATATTTGTCGGATGTAATGGCTTCGCAATATCAAGGTCATTATGTTTATTATTATTTGTGCCATCAAAAAAGAAACTAATATATAATGTTTTACAACAAGGTGGTAACATTCTGGTCTGATGTT
Organism: Morganella psychrotolerans; assembly: GCF_001676155.1. GTDB lineage: Bacteria > Pseudomonadota > Gammaproteobacteria > Enterobacterales > Enterobacteriaceae > Morganella > Morganella psychrotolerans. The sequence goes on from NZ_LZEW01000033.1 coordinate 151,073, forward strand.
TACTGTTTATATCTTCATGCAGACGTTTTTTTTTCTTTTTGCCGTAATTTATAATTATTTTCTATCTGAAGTCGGGATAATTTTAATCGTCCTTTCTCCGGAAACTCCGCCGGTCCCCATACTGACTGAATTATTTTGGACATACCGCAGGCTCCTTCATCTTAAAGGGTTCATTGATCGGGTAATTCGGCGAACCATAGCTGGCACAGGATGTTGTCACTTTTACCTGGTGACAAGGTAGAAAATGAACATCTAAACTACAGACCTTTTCTTCGTATTCAGGGATTGGTACAGTAATTTCATGAGATATACTTAATTTATCTATCTCTGCACTCCAGAGATCATACGCCTCCACCTCATCATAATCTGGTCTTCGTGATAATTTACTTTTATCCAGGCTTTCCCATTTTACTCTGGCAACCAGATGTGGTG
>NZ_LZEW01000034.1 GCF_001676155.1 Morganella psychrotolerans
GAACTCAGAAGTGAAACGCCGTAGCGCCGATGGTAGTGTGGGGTCTCCCCATGTGAGAGTAGGGAACCGCCAGGTTATTATTTAAGCCGAGAAGCCACCCTTTGGGTGGCTTTTTTGCGTTTGGGCGAAAAAGCAATCAACAATCAGCCTGAATGCAATAAAATTACTGAATAAACAACACCACCGCCATTTTTTACCTGCCTGATATCCCCCGGTTATCCTCCTCCTTACCTGATGCAGTGAACCCCGACACTATCCATAAATGAAACAACGGTTTCTATTTTGCGCTGCTGACGGTAAATTAAATACCTGCGGGGTAATGACAGATATAAAAACAGATAATTTATTGAATGGATAAGTATAGTATTCAGTTAGTAATGTCCGGAGAAGATAAAAGAATATGGCACCGGAGTGCCATATCATTATATCATTATATCATTATATCATTATATCATTATATCATTATATCATTATATCATTATATCATTATATCATTATATCATTATATCATTATATCATTATATCATTATATCATTATATCATTATATCATTATATCATTATGTCATTATATTACCATTTATAGGTGATCCCGAGCTGGCCACCTAAGTTGCTGTAATCCATATTTCCTTTTTCGCCCTGAACTTCAGCGCGGATTAAAATATTGTCATTCATATTTGCCTGTAAACCTAAGCTCATCCCGACAGCCGATTTCGGCATTTTATCTTTAGCGCGATCAGCGCCAAACTGTATTGTCTGACTGTCCGGATAGCGCAAATAATTCAGCTCGGTGAATGGACGGAATATCACACCGGATTCAGCTTTGATATCCCCGGCCAGACGCGCACCAATACGGGTAGTAAACTGTGACTCATCATCCCAGACCACTTTGTCCTTATTAGCCTTACGTGTATAGTCGCTGGTTGAGGATTTAGACCAGATAATCTGAGCTTGCGGTTGCACTGTCCAGCGAACATTCTCTGCTTCATAAATCGGTTGGCTGTAACCGGCTTCGACAGATAATGAGAGATTGCCTGAATTGTATTTATCTTTGTCCTGACCGCTGCCGCTGACTTCGTTACGGCTCCATCCCTGAAGCAACCATGTATCGACGTACGCACCGGCCGCACTTTGCGGATCCTGCTGCCAGGTTGCATAAGTCCCTATATTATAACTGTTTACATCACCGTTTCCGTTGCGTGTGGAGACGTTCCCTTTTGCATCCTGTGAGCTTACGGTTATTTTACTGGACGCCTTGCCGATGAGTGCCATTGCACCTAATGTGATGCGGCTGTTATTGCTGAAGTTGTGGCGGTAAACATCACTGCCTAAATGCAGCACCTGTGTATTTGTTTTACGTTTGTCACCGAACTCATCTTTAAACGAGCTGGTATCTGCAACAATCCGCGCCCAGGCTACCGGTGAACCATCAGTATCATCTGCATTAATACGGGAGCCAGCTCTGTCCTGCCACTTATGGCGTTGCATGTCCCGTGCTGCCTGTGCGTTGGCAAAATACATGCTGATTTCCGGCGGACGTATGACTTTCGGCGGGAGAATAGGAGGTACAATTTCATCTTTTTTCTTGAGAGAAGTCAGATACCAATTACTTTCATTTTTACTTATATCGGCACCGCGGGTCAGTGTGTATTCATATGCACCCGATACAATGGTACCGTAGCCCTGACGATAACCATCTGAGCCACCATCGATATGGAAAGCGTCTGTTGTGGTTGTTGCTTTCGGACCGCCGAAACCACTGTTGTCGGCGGCATCAACAATCAGTATCCCATTTTTTGTTAATGCGCCTTCGCCACCGGCTTTACGGAAACGCAGCCCGGTCTGACCAGTAGCAGATTCATTGACTAATACCTGATCAGATTTTGAATCATCCCCGGCAAAGACCGTCCACAATTCAATCACCCCGTTTTTTGAGGTGAGTGTATCAACCTCCAGCCGGTTGAATGCGTCATTAACCGGTTTCAGCATTCTGACCAGACTGTTATCGAGATGCAGTTCATTCATAGTGGAAAGCGCCCCGAATGACCAGGTCGTATTATTGGCGAGGGTAATACTTGAATGACCGCTTCCCGGAAATCCACCCTGTGATTGTATCCGCCCGGATAATTGGCTGTTATCGGCGGTGAAATTTACTTCCACATTCGGGCCACCGCGCAGCAGCATATTATCTGTGGCAAGGGTCGAGTTTTTAATATTGATATTATTTGCGGGAAGATCTTCAACATTACCAATACTGATGATGTAATCAGTAGCTTTGATGAGAGAGTTTTCAACATTCAGTGTGCCGGATAGCATACCAACCGCAGAGGCTTTATTTCCGGTTATATCAAACTGGCTGTTTTTTAAATTAACGACCGTTTTTTCCTGATGTAACCGGATCCCTTCTCCTCCGGCTGAGTTGCTGGTTAATTTAACATTGTCTGCATTAACTTTTGCTCCGCTGTCAGCATAAATACCAATCATCCCGGATGGGGAATTATCAAGAGAGTCATTAATTCTGACGTTATTAAGTTCAGCAAGCGTGCCTTCGTCGCGGACGGCCACGGCGGCGAAGCTAAATCCGGCACTGCCGCCGGGTCCGCCTTTTAAATTGATATCGACATCATTTGCTTCTATTATTCCGCCTTTGCGTGCCAGTAAACCAAACCGACTGCTGTTACGGTTAATGACGGAATGGTTAAGTACTACTTTTGCGGATTGTTTAGCGGAATCACCTGTACCGATGGCTTCAACACCTGTTGATGACGAATTAATAGTGCTGTCTGAAATTTTCAGTGTTGTATTTTCACCGGATGCTTCGATAGTCGGCTGATCCGTCTTTGTTGTGGTGATATTTAAATTATTAAAATCACCTTGTGCGCCTTTACCTATAACTAAAGCAAGATAGCGACTATTAATGGTTATGTTTTTTCCGGTCACCGTTGTTTGTTTTGTTTTATCGGCACTGCTGTTTCCGATAATATCCAGACCAATACGACCTTCTGTGCCCCCTACAGGGGTAGTGGTATAAAGATATTCTTTTAAGATATAATCGAAATCCTCGGGGGTATATTTGATAGTAATATCGGAAAGATCGACCTTACTTTGACCACCGGCAGAATTATCGATTACTATTGCGGTTTCCAGTGCAGAGATATGACTATTTTTTAGTGTAAGATTGCCGTTATTAACCTGTATACCATTCTGATTTGAATAAACACCGACACTATCCGCATTAAAATAAGGGCTGGCTGTACTACTGCCTGAGCCTAATATAATTGAGGCGGTATCACTGTTGTTTGATGCGAATGCAAAAATATTATTATACTGAATTTTTTCTTCCCGGTTACCGTTATCACCAAGGTCGATTCCACCATTATCTGTAATAAATAATGCATAATTTTCATCAACAGCCGCTCGTTCATCATTAACAATCCATAGTTCAGTACCTGAGGTTGTATTACTTACCTCAATGGGTATTCCGCTGAATACTTCATTAAACGGACCGAATGGACCGGTGATGCCAGAATGTGCCTGGGTTGATATACCTAATCCAATAATGACGGATGCAGAAAGAAAACTGCGTTTTAGAATAAAATTCTTCATACCGGTATTCTCCAATATTTATGGCCGGCCATAAATTTATATAAGAAAGGTGGACAGAATTTAAAAAGTACTAAAGAGACTTCTGATTACATTTATAATGAGTTAATTATATACCATAAGGTAAATTCACTTAGCTGGATATACAAAGATTATGTTTATTTTGTCTGAAATATGTTTAGAAATTATGAAACGGAAATAAATATTGCATAGTGGTTGATTGTGTTTATTTTATTTCGGATATGCTCTAATGAGATGATTAAATCAGAGATGAATGGGATGGTTCAGGATAGGGTATAAGATAATTGTTACAATAAATAATAAGGATGAACAGAATAATAGTACCCGGTTCACCCTATGTAAGATTTATTCGGCCTGAAGCTGCTGAATACGCCATTCGGTTAGTTCAACCTGACACGCTTTCATAAAATCACCGGCACCACTGCCACCAAGCGCTGCATCATACCGGCGCTGACATTCTGTATCACGGAATGTGGTAAAGGCTGTTTGTGATGCATTCAGTGACTTAATCGCTTTTTTGCTTCCTGCTGATTTCAGTGATGCTAAGTTATCTTTTTCCTGCTTCACCACACTTTTCAACTGAGTATCAGCCGTATTGAATTTTGCCGTTAAGCAACCGGCAAGTTCTGTCCTCGGGGCATCACCAATCGACTCATAGCACTGTTCCAGCGGGTTTGTTATTTTTTCGCCGGCAATTGACGCGGCAGAAAACGTAAAACCTAAGCCGATGAAACCGGAGATAATAACGGTACGAAGGTATGTCATACGGATCCTTAATATAAGTGATGTAAAAAAAATATTTTCAGCAGGAGAGTAGCATGTACAGCGTATTTAAATGTAAATCCCTATCTGAAACGGATATTTTCCGGATGATGTTATTGGCATAAAAAAACCGGGTATTCCCCGGTTTTCTGACTGAGTGAGTTTTAAATTTTGGGTAACTTATCGAACATAGCTTTCATTTCTTCCGGGAAGCCGGATGAGAGTGATGTCCGTAAATCTTTCATTGCAGTATCAAAATCTTTAGGGCGTTCTGCCTGCTGCATTTTTTGATGAGCATCGATATTGTCCTGTAACCCGTCAAACATTTTGCTCATTTCCTGCATCATCTGACTACAGGACTGATTAACATTTTTTAGTATGGATCGGGATGCGTCTGATCCTGACATGCTCATTTTTTCAATCCCTTCCATAAACGGTTTTTGTAATTCTGATGTGGCATCATTTCCTGATTCGGTACTAAAATTCAGTACCGATTGTAAGTTTTTCGGATCTAACATAATGGTTGTCCTTTTCTCTGTCAGATATTGCCCGGGCAGGAGAACTGTTTTAACGCCCGTGACCACAACGGATAATCCTTCATTGTTGAATTCAGTTCGACAATAAAGAATCCTTTCACCGCACTCATAGCGATAGTGAGCTGACGGCTGTTACTGCTTAGTTGCACAGGATTACCGGCGTCATACATACGGAAAAGCGCCCAGGGTCCGTCGAAACTGACGGTTTCCACCCGTCCGTCCTGTGTTTTAAATGTCAATCGTACATAGATGCCGCCTTTGGGCCCCGGCCAGTTAATTTTGACCGGCTCCTGATAGCCGTGGCTGTAGCGGATAATTTGTCCGTCAATATCCAGAACGGCTTCTAAAATTGAAGGTGACAGGGATACCGGGCGGATTATCATGGACATGGACATTTCGCCGGCAGGATTAAAGAAAGCGTCACGGATCCTTGCCGCATTTTCAAATGACACCACTGTTCTGGCGGATACCACTCCCCGGCTGCCTGCATGAATTTGCCATGGCGCTGTGCCGGTATTGACGTATGCCGCAAGATTTTCATCAAAAAATACCTGGATAGCACCACCGCGCCCGAACATCCTCGTGAAATCACCTATTCCGGCCTCTTCACGGGCATTCCGGTTAAACGGGTAGCGGCCACTGATGGTCGTTCTGCATGAATCAGAGGCAATAGAGGAGGCCCCGCGGCTCAGGTTTTCTTTGCTTTTTTGCAGGCTCTGTTGTTCACCGGTGGACAGTAAATCCATCATGACACTGCGGACCGGTTCCGGCTGGCGTGCCATATCATCGCGTAGCCTGCTGATTTCACTGTTCTGCGGTAAAATTTTCCCGGCCCGCAGAGATGCCGAGACGGTCGCCAGCTTACTGTAAACCTGGTCTGAAACACTGAACAGCGGGTCATTACTGCCCGCGGTAGCAGACTGACGCAAACGGTGCAGGGCTTCAAAACGGGCTTCCAGATTTTTTTCCGGTGTTGTTCCGGTCGCCCGTTCATTACTGATCCCGTCAAGCAGTGAGCGCCGGGTTTGTGTGAGGCGGTTTTCCTGCTGCGCGAACCAACCGGATACATCTTCCCTGCTTTCTCTGCTCAGCATGGTTTCATTGATGGCAAACTGCACTAAATTTGTCAGCGGGGATGAGGGTTCAGAGAACTGTCGTGCCAATTGTGCGGCATCATCGAGATCACTGATCGGACGTACCCGGATATCACCCAGGAAGCGATCCCACTGATTTGCATATTCAGATAAATATGCATTCAGTGCTTCGGCTGCGAGTGTCTGTATTGCCTCCTGTGTGCCGGGGTCATTGCGTTTTTCCTGACCGTCACGTAATACCCAGTTTTCTTCGCGGATCATGTCAGTTGCGGCTTCCTGCAACTGCGGTAAAAACACATCTCTGTAACCGGCACGGGTATAGAAACCCGGAACGGCTGTATCTGTCACGGTATTGGTACTTTTGCGGCGAAGCATTAGTGACACACTGGGACCGGCGGCATCTGCCAGTGATATGTTGCGGATGGATGCCGGTAGCGGTTTATCTTTGATGCGGTTAACAACACGAAGGTGTATCGGTGTTTTCATTGAATTGACCCGGGCGATACGGAGCAGCTCACTGTTCATTTTTGCCGCAGGTGCGGTAGATGAGGTATCGCTGAATAATTCATGCAGATGATAACGGAACAACCGGCGGTCACTCTCGGTATAGCCCTGTACCGCATAGTTATCCCAGCGGATCATAAACCAGTCTTCCAGCGCCTGCGGTTCCCTGTATGACGGATAGACCATCATCAGATAGACTTTCAGCGTGTCATACACATCGGCATCGCCGTTGAGTGCGCCCTGTTTCAGCTCATTGGCGATATAGTTTTCAACCGCCGGCCAGAAACTTTTATACAGGTGACGCCGGTATGTCTGCGCCATCGCATTACTTAACAGCGTATGTTCAAAATAGGGCGTCATAAGGGGCGGAGAACTCTCCAGAAACTGGGTATTGATGTAACCCAGTTGCTCATACGCAGCAATCAGATCGTCGTTGATTTGGCTGGTCACCGGGATATCCCGGACAATGCGTTTCGTTTCCTCAAAACGGGCCGTCGCGTAAGAGATAAAATCGGATTCCCAGAAATAACGTGATGAAAGCAGCAAAAGTAACGCCAGCAAACTAACCACCGCAAGACTGTAGCGGCCTGCGGCAAAAATTTTACTGCGCAGCGGCCGGTAACGGGCTGTATGTAACACACCGCGTTCAGTGATTGCCTGAGTGAGTGCCGGGAGATACATAGCACCGGACTGGCGCTCATCAAATAGCCCGTCAGCCTCCGGGTCATACAAGGTTTCGCGGGGCATCAGTGATGTGGTACTGCCCAGCCATAACTGGCGCAGACATCCGGTGTACCCTGTGACAGAGGCCGGGAAAATCTGCTCCAGAAAGGAGAATAACGGTTTGCGTAATGCACCGAGAGATTCAATGAAAAGCAGCAACTGGTGGCGTAACCCGTCATCGGGCACATTGTGCAGCATTTCGAGTATGTAGTTACTGACTCTGACCTGTAATCCGTGGTAAGCGTCTTCATCATCAATGAAATTATTGCGGTGATCATCCGTACATTTCAGATTGATACCCAGACCCCCGTTCAGCAGGTTGTCATCCACTATATTCAGAAATGCTTCGCCGCCGGGAAGGTGATCAATATTATTGAGCAATAAATAGACCGGTATATCAGACTGAAATATGGATGCCATTTCCAAAATCCGGATACGCAATGTATCCGCCAGTGATTTTCGTTCAGTCAGCGGCGCGTACAGAAGGGTGCTGACATCCGCACACAGAATGATCCCGTCAATTCCCGGGTAACGGCGGTGTTTACGGATGAGTGAGAACAGTTTTTGCCGCGCAAATCCGGCGTCATCACTCTGTCCGTGTAACTGTACCCATTCTCCGGCCGTATCGATCCAGACCGCCCGTTCGGTCAGCCACCAGTTACAATCTTGCGTAGGTCCGATATCAGTGGTACGTGCCAGCCCGTATTGTTCAGACAGTAAAAACTGCTCGCCGCTGTCATAGATAACGGATGTTTTGCCGCATCCGGGAGGACCCATCACTACAAACCAGGGTTTTTCATTGATGTATTCGCGGCTGAGATGAATTTTCATCCGCTGCTGTCGTGTTTTTTTACCGGCTAAACAGATAAATTGCAGTGTCCGGACTGCATCGGTAAAGCGGGCGGTAACGCGATCAAGCTGTATAATTTTCTTTCTGGGTTTTGGCAGCGGTGTACGGAGAAAACGAAATATCCGGCTGAAGAAAAAGGCCATAAACGGCCACAGTGCCCAGAACAGAATAATACCGATAATTATCTGACGCACTAATACACCCGCCAACGGGTAAAACGTCCCGATAGCCACTATCGGACCGACCCACCAAATGGCATAGCAGACAATCAATGCGATGATGAGAATAAGAAATCGTCTGATCATAATACGTCCTTGTATACAATTACTTCATCCGGCCGGGATGGCCGGTTATTCAGCCAAATCGCTGTTATCATTATCACCGGCAGAAGGATAGGTCACATCCGTCAGCGTTGCAGGTGCGCCGCTTCCCTGATAGCCCTGCATTGCCTGTTCTGCATCACGTTTACCGATTTTCCATAAAATATCGACACGGCGGTTACGTTTGCGTCCATCATCCGTTGTGTTATCTGCGATAGGCTCATTTTCCCCTCTGCCGAGCGCGGTAATTTCCCGGTTATGTGTCTCATTGATTGTGGTATTTGTCCGCAGAATATCTGCCACAACGACCGCGCGGTTTTCCGAGAGTTTCAGATTATTATTGACCGATGTTTTGCGGAATGGTGTGCCATCCGTATGACCGATGACTTCCAAATCACCGGGCCACGGCGCCAGTGCCGCACCTAAGCGTTCAATATTACGTTTGCTGAGAAAGTCTTCTGTTAACTCCGATTTTCCGGTCAGAAAGGCGCCGTCAGAGGTGAAGATAAGCAACCAGCCGCGCGGATCTTTACGGACTTCGAGCCAGCCTTCACTCAGAATTTGGGTTAACGGGTTCGGCAGAGTTTCCATGATATTAATTTTGCGTGGCTCAGGTGGTACCCAGGCGAGTATATCGTTACGGATTTGACGCGCCTGCTCATGGAGATACCAGGCTGAAATACCGTAAGCAATAACAGCAATAATCAGACCGGATATTAATATCCTTAACGCAGTAATAAACCGGCGTCGTTGCGGACGGACAGTTTCAGCCGTTACATCTGACAGGTACTCTGTCGTATTCTGCATATAAAGCAGGTTGCTGAGATGATTGCGCAGATCCATTAACAGTACCGGCCCACGCTCCAGCATTCTGTATTTTCCCTCAAAGCCCATCGAGAGAATAAAGTAATAGAATTCAAGAATATCCCGGTTGTCTGACGGGTTGGTAATATAGCTTTTCAGATGCTCAAAACAGTTCTCACCGCCCCAGGCATCTTTATGAAATTCCACCAGCAGGCTCAGGCCGGTGGTTTCCTCTTTCAGCAGGTCATTGAACAGCCCGTCGGTATAGGTGCAGATAAGATAAGATAAATGATTAATTTCTTCCGGCGGAAACCCTTGTTTACGCAGGTCATTGCGGAAAAATTCCAGTTTGCGCACAATTTGCAGACGCGCGTAAACAAAGTCAGTTTGTGGCTCGTTACGGAACCATTCGACCTGTAAAAGCAGTGGCATCCCCGCTGAAATATAGGGGTTATGCCAGATACCGGACAAGGCACCGCTTTGTTCTGCCGGGCGCCGTCCCTGCCTGCCTGCCGGGTGCTGTGCCGGACGCAGAGGCGGGATCGGATTATGTTTTTCATATTCCCGGGTATGGCGGAGAGCGGTATCAGGCGGATCTTCATTTGCAGCGGGGATCCCCGGCATCTCCTCATCCGGAAAATGGCTGTTTCCTGATCCCCGCATACCGGCGGGTATAATCGCACCTAATGACGCGACGGTACTTTTAGCCTGCCATAACGGGTTGGTTATTGAATGTTCGGCCCGTTTCACGCCGGTACGGGCCGTGGATATTGCATTTCTTATTTGGCGTTCGAATTCATTCATCCTACTCTCCCCTGACGTAAGCCCCATGCCTCAAAACGTAATCCCGGAAAATCCCCCACAATACTCAGCGCCGCTGCACTTCCGGACAGCATGTCCCGGTACATCGGGTCGGCATTATCCACTTCAAAATAGATGCTGTTCGGGTAATACGGGATGTGCCGTGGCGGTGACGGCATGGGTGTAATTCGTACACCGGGTAATTGTAAATCGATAAGCTGGACGATTTTTTCCACCGGAGCCAGTTTGGTCTGAGCCGGGAAGGTGGTCCGCATTGTGTCACCGGGAAGTTCTGCGCTGACGATAAAGATCAGTTTTTCCAGGCGCAGCTGCGGATCGTTTTGATACAGATAAATATTATCCCCGCGCTCAACAAACGGCAGTGCGATAGCCGGTGCTTCAATGACCAGTGACAATGCGCGCCGCAGGGCTGCGAACAGGGAAAAATACGCATTTTGTGGTTCATTGTGTGAATAATGAAATTGCTGGTGGAGTGATGTATTTTCCTTTCCGGGGATAATACTCAGCCGCCCGAGCAGACCGAGAAGTGTGAAAAACAGCCTCTCCGGATGAACCTGCGGCTGCGCGAGCAGATGCGCCAGGCGCAGGTGATATTCACTGAGTGTTTGCAGTAACAGTAGTTCCAGTAATTCAGTCAGACCGCCGGTGGTGAGCGGAACATCCGGGCGGTAAACACTTTCGAGCCGCTGTACCATTAAACCGAGCAGCTCTGTTACGGCATTTTTAAGCCAGCCGAAGGCACGGAAGTCCAGCATCGGCGGCAGGAATTTATCATCCAGGATAAGTCGTCCGTCACGGGTGCGCTCAACAATACGGGCGACAGGCAGAAGTGATTCCGCATCACTGATTGCACTTCTCAGGTTCAGATGTGTCCGGAGAGAGCCTAACTGTAATGTGGCCACCAGCGGCGTTCCCTCAGAGGCCAGACCGGCATTGCGATCACGGACATCCGCATTGAGCACACTGAAACGGCTGTGACTTTTTGCCTGTGACAGGTCGATAAAGGTATTGCCCGGCATGTCCATCAGGACAGAAAGACACACTATCTGCCCCTGGCTATCCGGACCGGGATCGAACGGAATGGGCAGCGGATCATTATTACCCAAATCGAACGGAGTGCCGTCAGGAAATATCCCTTTGGTGCGCACCAGCGATATTTTACCCTGATCGAGTAAACCGCTGTCGATATGGATCTGATGGAATCCCCATGCCAGCGCATCTGTACTGCGGATACGCATATCTGTAAAGTGTTCGAGATAACGCTCCTGCTGCTGAAAATGCTGTGGTTCCATCAGCATTCCTTCAACCCAGGCTACACGCTGTTTAAGTAACATATCAGTGTCCTCAGCTTTTCGCTAAAAAGTGGTTTTCAGGGCTTTCCTGAAACGGGCGCATTCATTTGTGTCAGGCTGCGCTCACTTACCACTGCAACAACATTTAAATTTTTATTAACTTCTGTATTGATCAGAACAGTATTTTTATTTTGACCGGGGATCTGAAATTCGGCGGCAACAATAAGCCAGCGGGCAGCCTCCCGGGGGATCTCAAATGAATACAGGCGCGATTCACCCGGCGACAAAATATGTTGCACCTGACTGACTACAACACTATCTGCGGCGACCTCTTCACACGGCGCGTTCCGGTAAAGCCCGGGCGGCAGCCAGTCATCTTTTTTTATTTCAAAAACACAGACTTTGACGGGGAAAGAGCGCCCCATTTTGTCGGTATTAAGTCTTTGCGCTGCATCAATGCGCAAATTTACAGTCCGGTCTGCCGGTGGCGGTTCCGGCGGTTCCGGCCAGATCAGGGCGCAGCCGCTGCAAACCAGCATGATGGTTACAACGGTAATATGGCGCGTCCATCTGCAAAATTCAGGCATTGATAAAGTACTTTGTCTGACTCGGGGCAATTTGTGTTGCCGCGGTATTGCAGTTATTGCTCATGCTCATATCACCTAACCGTGTGGCCGGACTCCCCTGGATAAAATATTTTCCTGAGCCCTGAACCGGGTTCATCTGAGCTGAGTTTGTCCCGGTTGCCCCGATAACAATTCCGGCAGAGATGGTTGATACACGAACAGACATTAAATTCTGCTCGTTGCCGCCACAGCAGAAGTAGTTGAATACATTAGGAACACCGGTTGCATTCGGTGCGGTATTCGGACCCGGTACAGGGATCATCGGTTCGCATCCGGCAAAGGCTATTCCGCCTGCGCGGGTATTTGCAGCTGTCATGTTATTACCCCATATGAACCTGGCCGCCATCGATCCTGAGGACGGCACGTGATGTGATAGCGCCGATTTCATTATCCAGAACCATACTTTTTTCAGCATGCATGGCAATGTGACCGGCTTGTGTGATATCAAGGTTTTCCACTTTTTTGTGGGCATTCTCCGCACTGACAAACAGTGAGCCTGCTATCTGGCGGAGTGTCTGAGCTACCCATTTTGATGTGTGTGATATCAGTGAAAAACGGGTGGTTTTGATGGTGACGCACTCCTTTCCTTCCAGTGACAGCGACGGCGCAATGATGTGCAGCGGACTGTTTTGTGTGCTGATCGTCAGAGGTGTGCCGGCCGATTTACGTTCCAGAACCGACAGTACATAGGCCTGTCCGCTCTGTATCATGGCGCAGACCAGATCGCCGTCTTCCGGTGCGATAAGGCATCCGGCGGCAATGCTGACACTGAGATAAGGATGTGATTGCAAACTGAGCACGCCTGCGTTGCCGGTGAGTATCCGGGTGGCTGTAATGGCGGGCATATCCGGTTCCGGAAAATGGCGGATATCAGATACGGCCGGTGCATCAGTATGATGTGTTGTCTCAAACATAGCGGCTGGCTCCTGGTGTTGACCGGGAAAACCCGGCAGTGTCTTTTATGCCCGGCTGGTGGCGGGCATACCATAAATCGATAGCGGTCAGCAGGGGTTCATCTGTGTTTTGTCCCGGATTAATCAATCCGGTTTCAGCACCATGCAGACGGGTTTTTTGCACAAGTGCCGTGTGCAGAGGTGTATTTTTCAACTGACAGAAACGCATATCCGTCCGTGTCAGACCGGTATCATCCAGCATGCAGTTATTGAGTGAGGCGCGGACAAAATTAGCGGATGTCAGGATGGCGTTACTTAAATCGCACTGATGTAATCCGGTATCCGTAAATTGGGCGCAGGTCAGTTGTGCACCGGTCAGTGAACAATCATGAAGAGTCCCCTGATTAAATTGGGCGTAATTCAGATTGCTGCCGTCCAGACGGCACTGCTCCAGACGGGATTTGGCAAATCCGGCAGAGGATAAATTAATTTCCCGCAGATCAGTCCGGTTCAGCCGGCATTCCTGCCAGACCATGATGTCACAGGTATTACCGGTAAAATGACCGTCTGTGAGTGTACTGTTACCTGCAACCAGACGGGTGATTGCCGCAGCGGTACAATGAAACTGCGCGATGGTGCATCCGAACCAGTTACTGTCCTGTAACTGCCCCTCCTGCATAAACCAGCCGGTAATTTCGCAGTCATTTGCTGACCAGTAACTGAGATTGACGTTTTTCCATACACTGTCACTGATGGTGCAGGCGGATACCAGGCAGCGCTCTGCCTGACAATTTTCTGTCATCAGTAACCGCAGGTTTGTCTGTTGAAATGAGACATTCAGCAGACCGCTCTCTTTCAGCATAATGGTGTCAATTTCACACTCATGGAATGTGCAGGTATTGAGCAGACTCCGGTTCAGTGAAATAGCTGAAAATGTACAGCGGTGAAAGTGCAGTTGCTGCGCCTGCATCCGGTCTAATGTCAGGTAACTGAAATGACAGTCAGTAAAATGCAGTTGTGAAAGCGCTTCATTGTTCAGTTGCAGGTTACTGATCGTCTTACCGGCAATTGATTTTACGGGCTGTAATGACCTGATGTGTTTTTCTGTTTTGTTCATCATGAACTCCTGTCAGGCCGTCAGCCGGAAGCGGCGGGGCAGCAGATGGACGCCGTCCATCAAACATAAATCGAAGTGAGTGCCGGAATTGGCGTAGGTCATGGCAAGGTTTGCTCCGGCAAAGTTGCACTGCTTAAATGTGGTATCGCGGAGATCGGCGTTATACAACATGGCCTGTTGCAGGCTGCTTTTGATAAAAGAGGCGTGAATAACGATGGCATCTTTTAAACGCAGTCCTGCCATATCGCAGGCGGTAAAAACAGCACCGGTCAGGTCACTGCCGTCGGCGCAGGTTTCGGTCAGTTCACAATGGGTAAAGCGGCAGTTGCGTAATCCGGCATTACTGAATCCGGTCTTATTCAGACGGCAATCCGTGAAGCTGCTGCCGGAAAAATCCGCATCCTGACCTGAGGTGATACTGTCCAGTGAGCTGCCGGTAAACTGACTCTCTGTCCAGTTTCCGCCGGTGACCGAACTCTTCGTCAGTGTGCTGCCGGTAAACTGTATATGTGATGCTTCATTTTTATCGGCAATACAGGATGTCAGTGTGCTGTGCCGGAAAACAGTATGTGCAAGGCTGACGGCAGAGAGCATGACGCCATCAATCTCACACTCTGTAAAACCGGCATGGTTAATCTGAGTATCATTGACCAGACATTGTGACCAGCGGCATTTCGCCAGCACAGTTTTATTCAGTACACAGTCATCCAGTGTCACTTTTTCCCAGAGTGTGCCGGTAAAGCAGCTCCGGCTCAGGTCGGTAAGCTGAAAGCAGCCGCCGGTAAGTTGTGTATCGGTTATGGCGGCATCAGTAAACAGGCAGGAGGTAAATTTGCAGTGCTCAAAGCCGCATTGCAGCAGTTGTGCCTCACTGAAATCACACTGACTGAAATTACAGTATTTAAAGGTTTTTCCCTGCAATACGGCTTTTGCAAAAGAGGTATGGTTAATATCCCGGTGTTCGCTAACCGGTTCATTTTCCTGCCAGGTTCCGGTTATTTGTTTGCGCAATATGTTTATATCCGGAACCGCCGGTGTTTGTGCCGTTGCCGGTTGCGGGGCGGCGAAATACGGTTGCTGATGTTGTTTATGGAGCGCGATGGCGTTTTCGATATCCTGATAAAATTCATCTGCATCCTGCTTTGTCAGCGGACGGGCATTATAACGCTGAGAATCAGGGTGCTCTGCCATGTCCCTGATCACATTGAACATCATATTCTCCGGCATCAGTTCCCTGTCACGGAGAAATTCAAAGTTAGCCGTATCGTTCTGACTGCGCCGGTTATACACCTGTTGATAATGACCGGAATCCCGCTCTGCACCGTCAGTATCCAGCGCGGTCAGCAGTGTGACGGCGGGGGTGGCAAATAAATGCGGAACAGGGATGCTGCCGGTAAAAATCATCAGGCACAGGTCGTCATCCGGTAACAACCATAACGTTTTTTTCTCTAAGGTTATCTCTTCAAGAGCTGCTGCGTCTTCTGTCTGAATAAACGCCCTGGCGCGGACAGACGGAAAATGCCCGGAAATCACATTGTTATCCGGTCTGAATCCGTGTAATTCAAAGGGAATGTCACGCGGCCATTGTGATGCGGCTAACCACTGTGACGGCGGAGCCATCTGAAAATAACGGCGATCAACGGACGGCGGTAATCCCGGAAACCAGCTTTCCCGATACTGCTTATCTGCCATGATCGGCGCAATAGCATCCAGATGTTTGCGGCGGACATAGAAATCCGGCGGAACCGGTGACGGGGCGGCCAGAAACTGATAAGGATCAGGCCGTCCATCGGCCCGGGCCTCCGTCAGAAGCGGTTCCTGCCCACTGCGGCGATCATTACCCAACGGGTTCTCTTTGCAGCTTTTACCGCCGGGTGCCCGGGGATGATCCATCGCTGCCCGGGTAAACAATTCGCCCTCAATCCGCCACGCACGGCTGAGTGATCCTACTTTGACCGCCACATCCAGTTCCGTCAGAGGCTGACCGGTTCCGGCATGTCCGGCAAGGATATATTCAGCGTGCGGTTTCGGTTCAGCGGTATCTAACATACGAAATGAAAGAGGGGCAGACTTCCATGCCTGCCAAATCTGTGCTTCAGTCACAAAATGGTCGGGAGCAGATAAATAACTGCCCGCGACCACACTGATACCTGACCGGCACTCCCTGCCAATCTGATAACTGTTTCTGAGTACAGCAAGTTGCTGAGGACGAATAATACGCATCATGCCTTCCTTTTAATTTTTACTCTGCATTCCGACCGTTTTCAGGTCGACACCGGTTTGTGAATACCCTACGCCGGTATAGCTGAAGGAGAATCCGGTGACACTGATATCAGAACCCTTGCTGGATACAGAGCTTCCGGTCGTGGAGACAGAACTGCCGGTTGCAGAAACACTGCTGCCGGTTGCGGAAACGCTGCTGCCTGTTGTCGATACACTGCTGCCGGTGGTACTGACACTACTGCCGGTGGTACCGACACTACTGCCGGTGGTGCTGACACTGCTGCCGGTGGTGCTGGTGCTGCTGCCGGTTGTACTGACACTGACTCCTGTAGTCGATGTACTGCTTCCGGTACAACTGACACTGGTCCCCGTGTGTGAAACGCTGCTGCCGGTGGAACTGTGGCTTTCTCCGGTTTTGGATGTGCTGCATCCGGTCATGCTGCTGCTCATACCGGTCATGCTATGAGAGCTGCCGGTCATTGAATTACTTGTTCCTGTAAATGAGGAGCTGGAACCTGTGCGTGAACTACTGACGCCGGTTGAGGAATCACTGCTGCCGGTAAATGAGGTGGATCGCCCGGTAAATGACGTGCTGATACCGGTAAATGAGGTGCTGACACCGGTAAATGAGGTACCGGTACCGGTCAGTGAGACACTGGATCCGGTCATGCCGACACTCTGACCGGTCAGGCTGACACTCACGCCGGTGGCACTAAAATTAAAACCGGTAAAAGAGAAATTGCTGTCTTTATAAGAGACGTGATTTTTAAACCAGTCTGTCACCGTGCGCTTCACGACTTCATAGCTGTCCTGTCCGACCGTTGACGCGGAATTACGCTCAACCGTGCGCTGCATGTCCCGCTCGGCATGAACCATCACCCGCTCGTTATAGCGCTTGTCATCAAAGGTAATCTGGCTGGCATGTTGCGGCATACCGTTACGTAATGAACGGGATACCAGACCTGAATAGTTAATATGCTCCGGTAACTGATACGGCGGCGGGTTTTCGCCGTTATACACAATGCCGGTCACCATTGGTCTGTCCAGGTCGCCATCAATGTAGGTCACCAGAACTTCCTGACCAACACGGGGCATCGCCAGCACTCCCCAGCCTTTGCCTGCCCATGCCTGTACCACCCGTATCCAGCAGGAGCTGTCTTCTTCGGTGGTTTTGTAACGATCCCAGTGAAAATGCACACGGATACGCGCATATTTATCGGTATGTACTTCAGAATCCGGCGCACCAACAACGGTGGCACTCTGAATTCCGGGCAATTGCGGGCGGGGTGTCAGGCATCCGGGGCGGTAAATTTCATCATCATTCAGCGCCCGGAACCGGCAGGTCACACTGCGTCCGCGACTACTGCTGTCTGGTCCGTCCTGAAGGAAAGTGTAATCACATCCGAGTAATTTAAATCCCCGGTTGCGGGTTGAGTCGGGGTGTTGGTTCAGTTCAAACGAATGACCGATTTTCAGACCGGTTGCATTACTTTCACCCTGCAATATCTGGTTTTCACAGCGGATAGCTTCCAGGCGCAGACGGGCGATAATTTCCCCCTGTTGCACATCATCATAACCGGCGGCATAGTCATACCATTCCAGCGGAACGCCCTGTAAATGTGCGCGTTTTTCTTCAGCCTGTGTTTGTAATGAATGGCGGGGTTTGAGAAAGTCAAAGTCACGCAATACCACTTCACTTGAGTGGATCCGCCGGTTCCGGCGGATGCGCTGGATACCTTCACGGATAGCCCGGTGCTCTTCGCTGTCCGGTAAGAAACTCAGGGTTTCATAACCGTCGCGAAGTGGTGCGAATTGCTGGCGATCGGTGATGACCATAACATCCTGTCCTTCGCTGTGATCGATGTAATACCAGATCCCGGCATCTTCCATCAGGCGGCTGACAAAATTGAAGTCACTTTCACCAAACTGTACGCAATACTCTTTTTCCGGATAGACAGTCTCTGTTTCAATACGGTAATTTGCCACACTGTAACGGGAAAAAATTTCTTTGATAATGGCGAGAACATTGCAGTTCTGGAAGATCCGACAGTTGCGGTTCTGCATTAAGAACCATAGCCAGGTCCGCAACTCTAACTGATAGACAAATTGATCCTGATGCTGCCCTTCATCTCCCCCGGCAACAACATAGGTTGAAAAAGTACGGCTGCCGCCCAAATCGGGAAGCTCAACAGAAACGGTCACTTTTTCACCCAGCAGAGAGCCGACATCCAAATCCGCATCGGCAACCTGAAATGTCAGATGATAGACCGGGTCCTGTGAAAGATGCTCTTGCGTGGTAAAACTGAGCGGAAATGCATCTGTACCGGTCAGCTTTTCATTGTCAATTTCAATCAGTGGCATAACACTCATCCTTACGTTTAGTCGTGTGTTGTGTTAATCGCATCAGGCTGCTGTTGTGAAAAGAGACTGGATACGGATGGTGCCGTCAGGTTTTAACCAGCCGCTGCGCCCGAGTTTGCTGTGACCCATGTGACCTGCCATATCCGCAGATGTCCGGATAAGTAATTTCACATCCAGCACACGGCGGTGTGAGACAAAATCATTACAGATGGCAACCAGCGCTTTCAAGCGCTCACTGTCCCGCTGAAACAAGTGATATTCCCTGATACCGACCGGGCCTATCCGGACAGACAAGCTGTGTTCAATATCAAAAAAACGTTTACCGACACGGGTTTTGCCAAGCCTTCCCATACGCTGATTCGTCGTATTATGCGGATCATCAATCCACATTCCCTGATGTGCCTGTATGCGGACAGGAACAGAAAAATAGTGAGTAAGAACAGACTGAAGATTTGTCAGTATGCTGCGCCCGGGCAGGTAACAGGCGGGAAATGCCTGCCTGACCCGGTGTATATGCTGACCGACAGATAGTACCGGCGTTATCCCGGCTATCTGATCCAGGCGCTGCTGAAATGCGTTGCGGCTGCTTTTGTCATGACCTGCAGCAACATGCAACTGTGACCATGCCCGGTAAGAAAACAGCGCCAGCCGGCGGCTTATTAATGATGAAAAATCCTGAAAAGCATGACTGCGGCGGGCGAGCAGTTCAGTACGTGCATGTTCTGTTATATGAATAGGCAGCGGACCATAAGGCGCAAACATGCCGAAGTGGCGGCACCAGATGGTCAGTTCGGTCTGTTTACTCACCGGATTGACGGACTGGCGGATATCTGCGACTTCCCGTGGCGCAAAACTGGTATCCGCTGTCTGAATTATCCGCAGACGGCAGGGATTTTCTCCGTCTGTAACACCATCAGCCGCTAATCCGGGGCTGGCCTGTGCTATCCGGCGTAATAATTCAAAAAAATCCTGACGGGCACTGAGCCCGGCGACAGGAACAAACATATCAGCAGCCACCGGTCGGCTCCCATTGTGCAAGTGGTTCACCGTCAATATTGAGTTGCATACGCAGGGTTTGCCCCAGTTCACAATATTCTGCCAGCGCATGATGGAGGATCCGGGCGAACAGCCAGGCGCCTTTGTCACTGTGATGATTTCCCCGTAAATCAACGGTAATTTCAGCGCCGCGGCTCCATGCGATCGGACCGGGCAGCGGATTACATTCAAAACGGTGAGTGACATAAGATTGGCGCAGACTTTCGATACGCCGCTGCTGACGGCTGTCATCCTGCGGGCAGAACAGAGAAAGCCACTCTTTGAGCAGCACGGTATTATCCGGAAAATCCGGCAGGGCGTAGCGCAGCGGATTAACGGACAGAAGTTGCAGGACTTTCCAGGCGTCTGCGCTGCCCGGCACACCCTGCGGACGGGACGGCGCCCGTAGTATTTCTGCCGGTCCGACCGGCAGTGCGCTGTCTAACTGGATGCGGGGCTGCTGTAAACGGGACGGATCGAGATACCGGTCACAGACCATCGCGTCGATACTCAGGGATTTAATACTGTCCGGCATGAAATTTACCGGTCCGGCTGAGAGTGAGATAAACAGGCTGTCTCTTGGCATCACCGGTGCATTATCATATTTTTCATCGGTGATGCGGCGTACACGGCGCAGGCTGTAACCGGCGGATACCGGGGGTTCATCAAATTTGGTATAACCGTGAAGCGGGGAGAATGGCACATATCCCTTATCGGCCAGTAATCCGTCCACACTCAGCAGGTGATGAATTTCATATAAGCCCGGATTGAGCTGATCAACAATGATCGGGTACTCGGTATGCTCTCCGTTGATCAGAACCGGGCTACAGCGGCGGCGTGATAAATTAATCACCGGTGTGGCAAACAGCCGGAAATCAGTTGCCCTGACATTGTCGGTTAATTTAACCGGCGTTTTATTCAGGACAAAAATAAGATTAAATTCCGTGCATTTATCACCGGCCTGTAAAAAAGGATTCAGACCATGAAGTTCAATGCTGAAAAAACGGGAAGGTGCGGCAAAGTATTCGCGAAGCAAACGGCTGCCCGGCAATTCACCGGTGACTGCCGGTAACAGGGCATCCTCAGGCTGTAATCCGCCCTGACGGATGTGTGTCGGATCAAGCACAAGCATAAACGGTGTTTTATCATCATTTTTGCTCCATAAAATGACCCGCAGAGTATCGTTTTGTATTGCGGCCAGTAATTGGTTGGCGTGAACAATATCACCGGCAAAAGTCAGTACCATCGGTGAAAAATTCAGTTCTGATAACGCAACCACACCTTGTGTATTCAGATTCAGTGAAATATGGGCTTTGCCATCCTGCATACATTGCAGCACAGATTGCGGCAGCCTGGCGGACGGCGTAGTTGCACATTCGGCGCTGTCAATAATAAGCGGCTGAATATTAAGGTCTTTTCCTGTGGTGAACGTGGCGTGCTTATGACCGAGAGAGGGATCATGCAGGCTCAGTTTACTGCCCCGCGGCAAGGTGACATTGGCATGCCACTGAGGGGAGGTCAGATCAGGCTCCAGCGCAATGGTGGCAATGGATGGCAGCGGGGTAAACCAGAACGGTGCCAGCCGGTTTATCATCTGGATGGCAACTTCCGGTTGCTCATTATTAAGGCGCTCATGCACGCGCGCACTGAGGAAAGCCGTACCTTCCAGTAAACGTTCGACAAAAGGATCCAGAACGCCATCGGGCATCATGCCGAGGTACTGTGCAACCTGGGGATTGGCTTTGGCAAATAACATGCCGTCCTCCCGCAGGAAGCGTAACTCCTCGTTATATAATGTCAGGAAACGTTCGCTTAACATAATGACATCCTGTCCCTTTGTTTATTGTTTACGGGTCAGATAACCCGGACACTTCCGTATGAGTAATCAAGCGCGATACGTAAATTCACCGTGTGCTCTTCATCCGGTAAATTGGTTTTGGCATAAATATCGAAGAGCAGCGCCAGGGTCCATGTCTCATTCTTATTAACGAACGGGGTAACCCGGATTGAACGCGGATCGAGCCTGGGTTCAAATGTGGCAATAATCTGCTGTATCCGTTTTGCCAGTATTATCGGGTCAGTATTTACCGGTACTTTTGAACTTAATGTCGGTAATCCGTAATTGATTACCGAGGTAATACAATGTGTATTTTTATCTAATACTAATGAAGCGCTGTGTGCTGCATCATTTAATAATAATTCAATATCACGTAATAAAACTTCCCGCCACTGAGGTAAATGTATTCTTCGCCTGTTCAGGCTTAATTTATCAAAAAGCATTGGCGTTGATGATTTCATTTCATTGTTTCCGGGAATGGAAAGCCACACCACAATACATTATTTAATCCGCTGAAGTCCATTGAGTAAATAATAATTGTGATATGGTTTTCCGGTCCGACAGTTAATTAAATACGGGCATTTGCTTTCAGGTCATAGCCTGCTTTAATTACAGCACCCATAGAACCATCATTTTTCTGTTCTTTGTATTCAATTTCAATACGGGCAAAGTTAAGACTGATAATATCCGTTGGCAAAACGGTATCTGTATCCACTTTAGTCATTGGATCCAGTGGCATATTACCGACCGTTTTGAAGGCGGATACCAGGCAGTTACTGAACGTCACTGTCATGAAATCCTGCTGTCCGTTACCTGATTTACGGCAAACGAGTTTCGCCTGAGGAATATGTTCCCCGGTTGCACACATCAGAAATAATTTTGGTGATGCTTTATTGCTGATCATGCGGAATTCAAAGTCTTTCATTTCAACTTTACCGGAACCACCACCACTGCCAAATCCCCAGCGGCCGGCATTTTCTTCGGACCACTGCCAGGCCTGAAGCTGGATCCAGCCACCATATTGCTGATCCGGAGATTCACCTTCGACACCTTCAATTTTTAAAAAATAATCGACTAATGCTGTCATTTATTAGCTCCTGAATTGATATTAAGATAATTTGCATATATTTCGGATATAAAACACAGATATAGCTTTCTCGTCCATGAGAATAGGGCTCCTGATATTAAAAATAGTGGTAATACTAATTCGTGCTCAGCATAAAAATCAGTTATTTATTATTTTCTTTACTTGATGGTAATTTAGAAACTAAACGTAATGAAACGGTCATTCCTTCGAGCTGATAATGCGGGCGTAAATAAAAATGCGCTTTATAAAAACCCGGATCATCTTCAACATCTTCAACATGAACTTCCGCTGCGGCTAACGGCCGTTTTGCTTTTGTTGCTTCAGTGGAAATTGTCGGATCGCCGTCCACATATTTCATCAGCCAGTCATTAAGCCAAATTTGCATGTCGTCCCTAGAGCGGAAAGAACCAATTTTATCGCGCACAATACATTTGAGATAATGTGCAAAACGGCAGGTGGCAAAAATATAAGGCAGGCGTGCCGATAGTTTCGCATTTGCTGTTGCATCCGGATCTTCATAAATAACCGGTTTATGCAATGTACAGGAGCCGATAAAGGCAGCAAAATCAGAATGCTTACGATAGACCAGAGGCAGGAACCCTGCATTGGATAATTCATTTTCACGGCGATCTGAAATGGCAATTTCTGTCGGACAGGTAAGCTCGTATCCGCCTTCATCAGACGGGAAGGCGTAAGCCGGTAGCTCTTCCACCGAACCGCCGGACTCTATGCCGCGGATACGTGAACACCAGCCGTATTCACTGAATGCCCGGTTAATATTAACGCCCATGGCATACGCCGCATTTGTCCAGTTGAAATCATTGACATCGTATGGATTAACCACTTCTTCAAAGGCGAAATCTTCGATGGGATTGGTTTTTTCACCATAAGGAAGACGTGACAGAAAGCGCGGCATTGTCATGACCAGATAGCGGGAATCATTACTGTCCCGCAAACGCCGCCATGGTGCATATTCCGGGGTGGTGAAAATTTTACCGATATCACGCGGGTTACCCAGTTCCTGCCAGTTATTCATTTGCATGATAGATGGTGCGGCAGACGAAATAAACGGGCAATGCGCGGCGGCTGCAATTTTGGAAATCTCTGTCAGTAAAGAGACACTCTGGTTGCTGTGATCAAATTCATAATCGCCAATGATACAACCGAACGGCTCACCACCGAACTGACCATATTCCTGCTCATAAACGGCTTTAAAAATCGGGCTTTGATCCCAGGCTGCTCCCCGGTAGCGCCGCAGTGTTTTTGATAACTCATCCTTACTGATATTCAGAACACGAATTTTCAGTGTTTCATTCACATCAGTATTATCGACAAGATAACCCAGCCCGCGCCATGACGATTCCAGTTTCTGAAATTCCCCGTTATGCAGTATCCGGTTCATCTGAGCTGATAATTTTTCATCAATTTCCGCCACCAGAGATTCGATGGTCAGTACCACATCGCGGCTGACTTTTACTTTGCCGTGGTTAGCATATTCAGCAAGGGTATGAATTGCACTGCGGACCGCCGTGGAGGCTTCCGTTGTACTCGGTCTGAACGAGCGCTGTAAAAGAAGATCTAATTCACTCTGTTCACCGGGTGCTGTGGCAGTATTTTGTTCTGCAACGTTTGCACTGTAGCTTGTTTGATTGCTCACTCGTCATTCTCCCCGTCCGGGTCTGCAATATTCTGCCCGACGGCAGCAACAGTCCCTTTTGCATCATTGGCCAGACGGATTAAGAAATCCGGCTGTTCCAGTAATTGGCGGATAACATCTTCCGCACTGGATTTACCGTCCATATAGGTAATTAAATCAGTCAGATGCGTTCGCGCTTCCAGCAATTTTTTCATCTGAGGTACTCTGGCGGCAATCGCACCGGGCTGAAAGTCCTCCATGGATTCGAACTCCAGTTCAATATCCAGAAGCTCATCCTTATCTTCGCTGAGCATGTTCTCGACATAGAAAGCAAGACGGGGACGGATAGCCCGCATCCGTGAGTCAAAGTTATCCTGATCAAATGTCAGAAACTGGCGCTCTTCAACGGCCGGCAGCGGCACTGAACGATGTCCCGATAAATCAGTCATAACGCCGGTTACAAACGGAAGCTCTACTTTTTTTTGTGAACCGTAAATTTCAACGTCATATTCAATCTGAACACGGGGGGCATTATTTCTGCCGATAAATTTCTGGGAGCTGATATCTTTGGCCATCTCACAATCCTCATTGCAATATAGGAAACATTATTTCCCGGTAAATTGTTGTAAGGTACTGATTGACTCCGGAAGGAGTTTTTCAACGATTGACGCGAAATCCATACCAATCATTTGTTTTGATCGCTGAATAAAAATAGGAACAGGATGGCTTGGTTCATAGCGCTGAAAATAATCAAGGATACAATCCAGCATAATTAATACGTCCTGCCGGGAGCGTAATGTAATATCGGTCACTTTTACCGGCCCTTTCAGCCCGGTCTGTACCGGTAGTTCTGAATTATTTTCAGGATATTCTGTTTCCTGTATTCCGGTATCGTCACTCACCTGAGAAAAACTCATAAGTTGTGTAATGATACTGAGGCAGCGTGTCAGAAACTGCTTTAAGGCACTACAATCAAGGATATAGCCATCTGTATAGTGGTTTGCATATTGCTCAATTTTATCAAGCGCCAGACTGACCTGTGAGAATTGTTCTGAAAAATGGGCTATATTTAATTTTTCATTGTTATTCAGCGATGTCAGAAGTGCGCTTAATGAATTAGCATAGTTTTCGCGTATATCATTGCTGTCGATTGATGCAATATCATTAAGCGTATAATTATGGTCAGCAGTGATTTTTGTCAGTTTTAATTCTGAAATACATTGCGGAGCAGATAACCATCCGAGAGCCGCAGCATGACTACTGCGAATATCACCGTCTTCTGATTTCGGATACAGTAAGTCACTGTGATTTTCTACCAGTTCAGCCAGGTTTTGAATCCCGCTGAATAAAGAGGATATCCCGTCAATATACAAATTTGCACGTAGTGACCATAATAAAACACGTAAGTCTTTATATTGATATAATAACTCATTGGTTTTTTTCTGAGACGGCGATCCAGTTAATTTGTGGTTGTTCATCTTCTCCGGATAAGGGATTGGCAGACTCATCGAACTGAGTAAGAATAGATTCAACCTCACTAAAAAGAGGGTCAAATTCCACACCATAAATATCTTGGTCGCTTATGTTTTTCATTTCGTCACCAATGTGGTTACAGATCTGTTTAATGCAATCCTAGCCTTCATTTCACTTGCTTTAAAAGGGATAAAATTAAAGGCTGTAAATCTCACCTTGTATATTATCCGAGGATTAATCTTATGCTTTTTAACAAATTTAATAATATGCCTTGGTAAGGAGTAATCTTAGTTTTATAGGAAATATTCTTAATTTAATAGTTTTGCTCTCTGTTTTTTATCTTATAAGTTACATAATTATTTTTATTTTTCATGCGGTTATTTGTTACGCGTATGTTAACCGGCATTTTATGTTCTATATTAAGACATGTTTTTAACATAAAAGTAGAATACTGTTGCAAGTATTGGTTTTTTTCATTTTTAGTATTTTTAATTTAGCGTTAAGGTGATTTTAAAATGTTATTTAAATTTTTATAATTATTTTTATATTAAGATAGAGTCAGGTTGACAGAGGTGTTGTTATGAATGTTATGGGATGCACTGATATTGCCTGGGAATTTCTGAGACGAAATCCTGATTACATTGCTGACTGGAAAAAATATTGTGATGAGATGGAGCCAAACTATGACAATGATCCGGACAGACAAAGTATTGCTGATAAAAATGCAGAAATACGCTGGGGATTGATTAAGTATGTCGATCCGAATTGTATGGCTGCTGACTATGTTTTTTGGTCAGAGAAACTGAGTAAACGTTCCTTCAGAGTATTATTAAGTCATGAAGGTGATTTATCCGTTGGTAAAATATTAAAACGTAAAAGAACAAATCACAGAGGTATTACTTTAAATAATGGTACTTACTGTATTAAAGTTTTTAATGACTATAACTATTTTCAGTTATTTATCGGATCTGAAGAGGACCCTGAAAGTATTCTGAACAGATATATCTATATATCTCTTGATCTTAACAGAAAAAAATCAAAATACCGATATCATCAGGGACGTTCTGAGCGACAGCGTGGCGGGCTCAAACTTGTCAGAGGATATTCAACAGTTACTCAGAATGATGGACAGCCTGAATCAGGGATGTAGTCAGCGTGAGATTGCATCCAGTCTGTTTGGTCAGGAAACTGTTGATAATGAATGGTCATCAGACAGTTGGCTTCGTTCAAATATCCGCTACCGGATCAAAAAGGTGAATGACCTTATTCAGCAGGGTTATCTTAATTATATCTGACTGAAAAATACGTTTAGCTAATCAGATGATGCTGCTGCAAAAAAAAGCTGCCCGAAGGCAGCTTTCAGAGATAATCATTGATTATCAGAAATTATAACGGACACCAATCTGACCATTGATTGGTGAATAAACCGCATCACCGGCAATGTGCTGTACTTCCATATACAGATTGACGTTGTTATACAGTGCATTGAAGCCCAGCCCGAATTTACCTGTGCTGCCGGATAAGTCCATATTGATAGTATTAAAGCGGTTGAATTCTGTTTCATTGCCGTTTTCATACTGATGGTTCCATGCCGCTTTCAGGTACGGGGAGAATTGCAGATTATTATTGAAGGTGAAATCTTTCCCGACATTAACCCCGAACTCACTGGTTAATGAACGCTGATTTTTGATTTCTGCCTCCATGTCATTACTCAGTGTGATATTTTTGCTGCCCATGCTGTTATACGCTAACTGGCCGTATGGTGTGATAAATGCCTTATTACTGAAGCTGAAGGTATAGCCTGTTTCCAGCGCCATTCCCCAGACAGAGGTGGAGTAATTATCACTGCTCACGTCATAGCCGTTGGTAGATGTGGTATGCAGCTTGTTGTCGAAATGGTTATATTTCAGTAAGCCGTCAGCATACCAGCCGTTTGTATTCATATAAGTGGCGTAAGCACCGAAAGTATAGCTGTCTAAATCACTGGTGCCGGCCCGGTCATTTTTTACATTCCCTTTATCAAACCCGGTAAAGCCGCCCAGTACCAGTTTACTGTCACTGTTTAAGGCTAACTGGTAATCCGCACCCAGTTCCAGCCCTGCATGACTGAGTTTGTATTGGATCTGATCTTTATCGACCTTGGTATTGCTGCCGACACCCTGCATCCACAGACCATTCTGAATAGCATCATTGGTGCGCAGCATTTGCAGACGGGCACGCATATGGTCAACTTCGTTATTAAACATCAGTTGTGGTGCGCCGGATAATGCAAGAACTGCGCGCGCACTTGGTGTCAGACGATCCGTTGCAGTGAATGACCATGTGGTGTCATTGTGGTTACCCTGACGAGTCTGAATATTATGAATGTAAGTCCCCGCATCCATCAGATCCAGAATTTTTCCGTCAGCATCTTTCATGCCAAAAACAGCATTACTGTCACCGGCTGAGTTATTTATATAGGCAAAGTCGGCAGACTGAGGACGCATCAGAACCGCTTCTTTACCGGTATCCCGCTCGATGATGGTGACATAATGCTGACCATACGCATTATCCATATTGATATAATCAGAATTACCATTGAGGATATTGCTGTTCATGGTGAAATCTAAGGTGGTATTGCCATACTGCGCCGGATCATTATTACCCAGAGTATTGATGTTCATCTGAGTGTGACCGGCAGGGTTTTTAGTATGGACAAATGCAACATCACCTTTACCGTTTAAGGTGCCGACTGTCACAGCATCGTGCTCTTTTGTACCTTCAAAGATATCAACGGAGCTGTTGCCTTTGGTCTGGCTCAGTGCGAGATCTTCCACATACGCGCCATTGGTTGTTGCCGCGTACAGATCCAGGTTATTTTTGCCGTTAAACTGCGTTTTGCCGGTTGCTTTGCCGTTAACCTCAACAACCATATCAACACTGTCATTCAAGGTATTATTCTTAGCTTCACCGCCATTTTCAACGGTTAAATGTGAATTACCGGACAGGGTATTATCTGTTGCGAGCCCGCCATTTTTGATGACTTGCTTAACATTGGTCAGAATATTAGTGGTTGCTGTACCACTGATGATTTGCTCACCCGGTTTAGCGGCATCGGTATTATTAATAGTGTTATTTTCTGCGAAACCATCAACATACTGATTACCATCAGTGATGTTATTTTTGACACCGGCAACGCCGTCTTTTGTCACTTTCTGATCAGTATTGGTCAGCGTGTTATTTTTCGCTGTACCACTGATAATCTGCTCACCGCGTTTAGTGGCACTGTTATCAATCGTATTATTTTCAGCCAGACCTTCGACGTATTGATTACCATTGGTGATGTCATTTTTGACACCGGCAACGCCGGTTTTTTCAACTTTCTGGTCGGTGTTGGTTAGTGTGTTGGTCGTGGCAGTACCACTGATTAACTGAACGCCATGTTTGCCGTCTTTGTTATTAATGGTATTTGTTGTCGCTGTACCGCTGACAAATTGGCTGCCATTGGTGATGTTATTATTAACCGCAGTTCCTTTGACATCCTGATAGCCATTTTTAATGATGTTATCTTTGGCGGTACCACGGATATCAATGTGCTGATTTGAATCAGTCAGATTATTGGTGGTTGCTGTACCGCTGACATACTGGTTTGAACCACCGCTTAATGTATTTTTTTCCGCTGTACCGGCAACATATTGGCTGGATTTATTAGTGAATGTATTACCTTTGGCAACACCGCCGCTGTTTACATATTGCTCTGCATAATCAAATGTGGTGTCGATCGCCAGTCCGTTGTCACCAACGGTTTGTTTCGCACTCTGCGTTGTTGCTTCGTCGCCGGTAAATGTCGCATCAAGAGAGATGGCTTTGCGATCTTTTGCACCATTAAGTATTTGCTCACTGCTGCCGTTGAATGAGGCACTCTGGGAAAGTGATTTTTCTCCGACGATTTGTTTGGCTTTGTCGTTAAACGTATCATTGGTTGAAACCAGGTATTCGCCGCGATCATCCGTTGTTACTAAATTCTCATCCGTGTTTACTAAACGATCATCCTGAATATCAGTTCCTTTGATTGTCAGTGTTGCACCATTCGGATTATTTGTTTTTACATCACCGATATGAGAACCGTCCAGATACTGTTTGGATGCATCATTATACGTTCCGTTTGCAGTGCTGATTGTGACGTCGTCTTTCCGATCATTTGTATAGTTATGGCGGGTCAGCGGTAATGATGATTGAGGATTTGACGGATTCTCGTAGTCTGCACCGCGATATTTATCGTAAGCATCACTTCCGGTGATAACGACAACAGAGTCACCGCTAACAGTTAAATTATCAGTCTTACCATTGATACGGACGCTTGAATCAGTAATTGCTAAGTCTTTTACTTCGACAGAAGAGTAGAAGTATTCATAATCATAATGAACACCTATAGCGATATCATTATTTAAGTGATCTTTTTCGTATGTGAAATATTTTCCACTTTCGGTTTCGGATTCTTTTCCGACAAAAGTAGTAGTACTTGGGCTGTTTTTGATAGAACCGGTATATTTAACCGTATTGTTTTTCTGATTTGAACCCGTAAATTCAGTCTGAACAGATCCTGTTCCGCCACTAACTTTATTACCAACAACATCAATGTTTGTTGCCGCTACAGCAGCAGATACAGAAAGGGCACTCACTACCAATACGGTAATTTGTGATAATTTGAATTTCATATTTTACCTATATCCGGAATAGAATTAAAAAGAGAAAAAAGAAAATATAATGTTTATTATTATCAGGTCATTATGAATTATTTACTACTCTCTAAATAAGTAAGTTCCTATTGCGCACAGGTAATGGTATGAAAAGTGTCCTTTTTTTATTTTTGATTTAAGTGTTTGTAACTAGACATCTTATTTTCATTTAGTTAATGGTGATTAAAGGGGGATGTTTTATTTTTAACTTAAAATGAAAGCGATATTTTCATTATTATTGATATTTAAAATACTTATGATTAATTTGGTTTATATTAATGA
This sequence comes from Morganella psychrotolerans, assembly GCF_001676155.1. GTDB lineage: Bacteria > Pseudomonadota > Gammaproteobacteria > Enterobacterales > Enterobacteriaceae > Morganella > Morganella psychrotolerans. Next base: position 30,618 of record NZ_LZEW01000034.1, read on the forward strand.
CGAGATTTGTTGCCATTGAATATTTAAGACTGATACAGGCGCGTATTTTTTTATTTTTTTATTTTTTATATTTAATTAGGTATTAATATGTAACAAGATAAGTTGATATGAAAATATAGTGTTCTTGCAATGGTTCAGGTATCCCGGCTAAGTAACTATCCCCGGGCATCAGATTTTTATTTCAGCGATTGGTACAAACTGTAACCGGCAACCGCTCCGGCAACATCATACGCAAAATCTTTTACACTCCAGCCGGTGCCGGCAGGGCGGCTGTCATAAAATTCTTTCGCGGCACCCAATGCCACAGAGAACCCGATACCGAACTGTGCGCTGTGGCGGTGTGACCAATTCTGATGGTCACCATAAGCATTACCGGCAATGGCGGCAGCGGTGGAAAAGGCAAAGTGCTGCGCTTTGTCCCGTCCGGTCCAGCTGTCATTTGCAAGATGCATGGTGCAACCGCCTGAGAGTAACAGTGCGGCCGTGAGGAGTATATGGACAGTATGTTTAAGCGGCATGATTAACTCCCTGTTAAATCCGCAAAAAAATCCCGGACAGTGCCGGGATTGGAAAACATTATAAAATTCGGCTGATCAGGCGATCCAACCGGATGCGGCGCAGGCGCCGTAACAGTTTTTTGATCTTAACCGGATAGTCACTGATAATGTCCAGATCACGGAAGCTGTTGATAACCATGGTGTTCGTGCGGATATTGGTTAACTCTTCCTGACGCTGAGATTGCAGTTCCTGTTTAGGATCATGAATCAAAATTGCATTTTCCAGATCCAATCCCCAGGCTCTCGGGTTCAGATTGTTTCCGGTTATCAGTTGCCAGTTATTATCCACCCATATTCCTTTCAGGTGATAAGTATTGTCGCTGTCTTTCCACAGGCGGACAGTTAACTGCTGACTGTCAATAAACCGTTGTAACCGTTGCATAAAGCGGCGAAGATTTATTTCATACAGGTAAGGCAGCCCGCCGATAATTTTAAATGGTTCTTCCGGCGGGATATAGAAATCGTTTGCCGTTTTATCACCGATAATAATTTCGACCTGTTTCCCGTCGCGCAGCAGGCGGCTGATAATACGTACCAGCGTTGACGGCAGATTAAAATAAGGTGTGCAGATAACCAGTTTTTCCTGTGTTGCACACATCAGATGCTCAATGGTGTTATTGAGCATATTTTTCTTGCCCAGACCAATCAGTGGTGTAACAGCCAGTTGTTCAGCACCGGCAGCAGGTGCGGTAAGCCGGTATGCGGCATTGCGCAATCCCAGGCGGAATTCACGGATCTGATTTTTAATTTCCGGCGTCCGCACACGGGTTTCGGTATCCAGTTTTTGTACCGCAGCGTCAGAAAGCAGTGTTTCATCTATAAACTGCTTCATGGTGGCAGCCAGCGCCGGGTTGCGCAGGAAGTGATAGCGGTCATAGCGGTATTTATCATGACGGTACAGATAAACGTCATTGATGCTGGCACCGCTGTAGATGACGGTGTCATCAATAATAAAGCCTTTCAGATGCAGTACACCCAGGGCTTCGCGGGTATTGACCGGAACACCGAAAATCGGGACAGTGAGGTCAGGGTGCGTTTTTGCCAGTGAGTGATACCAGTCTGCATTAGTGGCATTTGCAGCCGCACCGATGCGTCCGCGCTGTGCGCGGTGCCAGTCAACAAATACCTTAATATCTAAGTCAGGATTCGCCTGTTTGGCGGCATAAAGTGCATCAAGAAAATCCCGGCCCGCATCATCATGTTCGACATATAACGCAGGGATATAGATGGATTTCTTTGCACCGGCGATTTCTTTTAACAGACGCCCTCTGAAGTCGCTCGTGTGAAACAGCGTCTCAACATCAGTCACTGACTGTGGCAACTTCGGCAGTAGTGCAAGCTGCTGTTGGTGTTTCGCGGATTTGAATTTTGACAACATCACAGTGCGGGTAATCTCTTTAGTTATAGGCGGCGGTTACGAAATACTCTGCGCCGTGCCGGTAATGAAAAGATGAAAAGATCAGAGGATTATAACATCAGTTTGTCTGATTGTGCGCAGCAATTCACTTTCCGCCTAAGTGATAACCAAGTCTGTGCCGCATATCACGTTGTCCGGTTTTATACCCTTATTCATTAGGGCTGCAGTATATATACCCAACGTCATTCAAGATGCAGGAAGGCGGCAAGGGAAGATAGACGGGGAGCATAGATAAACTATGTGACCCGGCTGGCTGAGTGCGGCCAACACACCTGCAGTTTGAATGAATAAGGGTATAGAATCAGGTATTTTCGGACGTCAGGTGCAGCGTCAGGTTAACTATCCCGTCTTCAAACTGTGTTTCCACATTAAATCCCAGTTTTTTTGCCAGTTGGATCATATTCCGGTTTTCCGGCATGGTGATGGCGGTCAGCCGTTGGATCCCGCGTGATTTTGTGTAGCTGAGCAGTTTACGCATCAACTGGTACCCCAGGGTATTCCCTTTCAGGTCAGAGCGCACCAGAACAGCAAATTCCGCTTCCCGGTTATCCGGGTCAGACATTGCACGGGCGACACCAATAATATCGCCGGTGGTATTAATCGCGACAAATGCCATCTCCCGGTCATAATCGATCTGCGTCATTTTTGCGAGGTCATCATGTGTGAACTCACTGATTTCACTGAAATAACGATAATAAAGGTCTTCTTTGGTCACCCGGTTAATAAAGGCTTTCAGCAGAGGTTCATCTTCCGGCAAAATTGGACGAACGAGCACCGTGGCACCGTCTTTTAATTGCAGGCTCTCTTCCAGTAAGGCCGGATAAGGGCGGATAGCCAGGCGCTGTTCACCATCACCGGCAAACGGAGCTAATGTCATGGTGGCATCCAGTATGGTAAATTCCGGACCGGATGCTAATAACGGATGAAGATCCAGTGCCGTTATCTGCGGGCAATCAATAATCAGATTAGAAACCCGGACCAGTACGCGGCTCAGTCCCGTGATATCCAGAGGGTTCAATGTACTGCCGCCCGCCAGTTTACGGGTTTTGATCGCCTGAATAACCAGATAGCGCGCCAGTGCCATATTCAGCGGCGGCAGTGCGGCGGCAGCAGGCGATTCATCACTCCATTCCCGGCTGGCATCACCCAGCATAATCACCGGACCGAATACCGCATCCTGCACAACCGCTATCCGCAATTCCTGCGCGCCGGCGCGGTTTGCCATGGACTGCACAATCAGTCCGCCTATCTGTGCATCAGGGAAATTTTGGCTGACGCGGTTAATTATTGCGGCAGCAGAAACAGCAACTTCCTGTTTATCCCGCAGATAGAGCATCACGCCCTGAATTTCTGATTTATGAGCAATATCCGGTGAACGCAGCTTTAGCGCGACAGGATAACCGAGGGTATCAGCAACAGTGACGGCATCCTCCGGTGAACGGGCAATCCGGGTCGGCAGAATATTCAGCCCGCAGGCTTTCAGAACCGGCTCCACCTCATAGGTATCCAGCACCGTATTGTTATGGCGCAGGGCGTTATCAATACAGAGATGTATCTGTTGCCGGTTAGTCATCAGCCCCTCTGAGAGCGCAGGGGTTTCTGTTAACTGTTTCTGGTTACGGCGAAATTCCACCATGTGCATAAAAGCGGTCACGGCACCTTCCGGTGTCCGGTAGGTCGGGATACCGGCTTCGCTGAACAGGCGGCGGGCATCTTGTGAGGAAAACTCGCCGCACCAGTTAGTGAAGATTGTCAGCCAGCGGCTGCGCGGATGCTCACGGATGGCACTGATAATCCGCGCCGCCGTTTCCTGACCCGGCGCGGTTGCAGCCGGAGAATGGATTATCAGCAGAGCATCATGATCATGGCTGTCAAGCAGGGCATTGAGTGTGGTGATGTAGCGATCCACCGTGGCGTCATCACGCAGATCCAGCGGGTTGTTTATCACGAAATCATCGGGCAGCACAGCCGTCAGCGCGCTGCGGGTTTCATCACTGAGCCCGGCAATTTTACCCTGGCGGCGGAATAGCTCATCAAGTGCCATGGCGGCGGGTGCCGCGCCGTTACTTATCATTGCCAGGCGTTCACCGCGCAGCGGTTTCATAAAGGTGAGTGTTTCCACGGCTGAAAACATTTCGTGGGTATCCTGCACCCGCAGCAGACCCGCCCGCTGGATAGCGGCATCATAAGCAATATCGAGGCTCGGTGTTTCGCCTGCCAGCAATTGCGCGCGTTGTGTCCTGCCACTTTTTACCACCAGTATCGGTTTATTGCGCGATGCACTGCGGGCGGCAGACATAAAGCGGCGTGCATCATGAATATGTTCAAGATAAAGCAGGATCGCACTGGTTTTGCTGTCACGGGCCAGAAAATCAAGGATATCGTCGATATCGATATCCGCGCTGCTCCCGAGTGCAATAAAGTAAGAAAAGCCGATTGCCCGCTGCTGTGCCCAGTCCAGAATAGTGTTTGAGACAGCGGCAGATTGTGAAATAAAGGCGAGTTTTCCTTTGAGCACCGGAACGGGGGAAAAACTGGCATTCAGCCCCTGCCAGGGCGCGAGGACACCCAGGCTGTTCGGCCCTAACAGGCGGATATTATAATCCCGGCAGGTCTGTTTCAGTTCCTCTGTCTGAGAGGAGGGGGCAGAAAGAATGATCACGGTACGACAACCCCGCTCACCTAAATCGCGGAGCAGGGCAATATTGCGTTTGGGATGGGTACAGATAATGGCCAGATCAGGCACCAGAGGCAAATCAGCCACGCAGGCATACGCGAGCACCCCCTGAACAGAACTGCGGGATGGCGTCACCGGCATGACCGGACCGGCAAAACCGCCTTTCAGCAGATTACTCATCATCCGGGAACCGGCTCTGTGTGGTTTTTCAGACGCGCCGATAACGGCAATCGATTTAGGCCGGAGTAATGCTTCAAGGCCGCGCTGGCTCATGGTATTTCCCTCAGTCAGGTTCCCGTGAGCTTTAATTTAGCCTAAAAGTTGTTCCTGTGCTGCAATTTGTGCCACCGGAAGATGTGACTTGCCCTTCAAATACTGATAGCGGAAGTAGATAAAGTGATCCAGCAGCTGTTTTCCGGCAGCGCTATCGCCCGCCATGATTAATGCAGCAGCCGCCACTTCGGCAGTACAGTGCTGATCTTCCCGCGCCGCGACCCGCAGCAGATAATCTTTTTGCGCAATGTCATTGATCGACAACAGCGGAATATCATTAAGATACGGGCTTTTGCGGAACATTTTACGCGCTTCGGGCCAGGTGCCATCAAGCAGAATAAACAGCGGCGGTTTGGTATTTTCCGGCACATCTGTGAATACCCGGCGCGGTGGTGTGGCATACGCCTGCGGGAAAATCAGGTACGGCTGACGGGACGGGTCACGCAGAAGTGTCAGCAGCGCCTCATCAGGATCGGTTCGTGACCACATGAAGGCCTGAGTATCGGGCAATATATCGGCAATAAGTTTTCCGGTATTGCTGGGTTTGAGCGGCTCGGTATCATACATCAGCAGACAGAACTGACTGCGTGCCGGCTGTGTTTTTATGGTGTCACACAAACAATTTTTTTCCGGTAACAGGCAGTCATTACAACGTGTTACACGACATCCCCGTGCGCGGAACGGGCGGGTGGATTGCATCAGGCGGCGCTGACGTAACTGGTGAACTGAATTGGTCTTCATCTTTATCGGCTGGTCTTCACAAAAAACAGTATGCATTGTACTGTTATCGCTGCACAATAGCATGATTTTTCGCGGAGGTGCCTGAGTTCAGCGCCTCCGGCGGGGGCGGCCGGTTATGATAACTGGTAAGTCCGGCTGACATCGGGTAATCTTCGCCCCCGGAATGGCGTGGGAGAGAGACATGAACGATTCTTATAGTGGTAAAAACGGCAAAGTTAAAGTGATGTATGTCCGCAGTGAGGACAAACCGGATAGTCAGAAAAAATCTGACGGACGTGGCGGCAGAGGACCTGACCGTGGCGATCGTAATAACCGGGGTCAGCGTAATGATCGCAATGACCGTAATGATCGCGGCGACCGCAATGATCGTGGTGATCGCAGAGGGCAGAGTGCCTATTCTGAAGATGAACGCTCACCATGGAAAACGGTTTCCCGTCAGCCTAAAGAGGGTGAAGAGGGACTGGTTCCGGATCACGGTGGTATCAGTGGTAAAAGCCAGATAGACCCGGCTCAGCTGCGTCGCCAGCGTCAGGAAGAAACCCGGATCTACGGTGAAAATGCCTGTCAGGCTATGTTCCGCAGCCGCCCTGAGCGCATTGTCCGCGCCTGGTTTGAGCAATCTGTTACGCCGCGTTTTCGCGATGCACTGATATGGATGGCGGCAAACCGCAAAGCCTATCATGTGGTTGAAGAAGACGAACTGGCGAAAGCATCCGGTACAGAACATCACGGCGGCGTTTGCTTCCTGATTAAAAAACGCAGCGGTGTGAGTGCAGAAAGTTATCTGCAAACCGCCGGTGAAAAGGATTGCGTGCTGGCACTGGAAAATGTTGCTAATCCGCATAACCTCGGCGGGATCATGCGCAGTTGTGCGCATTTCGGTGTTAACGGTGTGATTTTACAGGACTCGTCATTGCTGGAGTCTGGTGCGGCTGTCCGTACTGCGGAAGGCGGTGCGGAGCATCTGGTCGGGATTGATGCTGATGGTTTAACCGGCACACTGGATACTTTCCGCAAGCAGGGTTACGCCATCATTACCACCTCCAGCCATAAAGGCAGCACTGATCTGGCGAAAGCCGACCTGCCTGCAAAAATGGTACTGGTTCTGGGCGAAGAGAGTGATGGCCTGAGCGATTCCGTCTGGGAAGGCGGTGATATGCGTCTGTCCGTCGGCGGTACAGGTAATGTGGAAAGCCTGAACGTTTCTGTTGCGACCGGTATTATTCTGGCGCGCTGGTGGCAGCAAAATAAAGTCGGTTAATGTTATATACCCAACGTCATTCAGGATGCAGGAAGGCGGCAAGCTCCGATTGCCGGGGAGCATACATAAATGTGACCCGGCTGGCTGAGTACCGCCAACGAACCTGCGGTTTGAATGAATAAGGGTATATTACGGACTATCAGCCCGGTCATTATGACCGGGTTTTTTAATTGATTAAATGCACGGTAAGCAGATTTTTAACCGCACCTGAATCCAGCGCCTTATGATACGTATATGAATTTTCAGAATAAATATCAAGAGGACGCCATTTTCTGATTCGCCCGTCATCCAGCGTGATTTTTCCTGCCATCAAAATCCGGTGTTGACGATCAATTAATCGTTCAAATACCTTTTCCGGAATGTAATGTTGCAGGTTATTGGTTGGTAACGACGGCAGTATACAATTCACCATTTCCGGTTTTTTATTATGAATATAAAAATATACTTCACCTGTAACGCACAGGTAAATATCACGTGTTTTGTTATGACGAAAATAGTAGTGATCGTCGATTTTAGTCAGATGATAATCTGTTAATGCATTATCACGCAGCTTAGCATGTCCTCCCGGCAGATAATTATGAATATCCCATTTAGGAATATTAACTCGGTTTATTAGTTTATCTAGCAATTCAGATATGGACACCCTTGCTGCCTATTCCTTAAAATTTTAATGGCGTACTTTACATTTATTTCATTATTACACTATATAATAAATCGTTTGTTTATTTATAAAAAACAAAAAAACCATGCCGAAGCATGGTGCAAATTTGCAATAAAAATAAAATAGGTATGGCAGGCAGTTATTAATACATCTACATCATGACGTTCTCCTTAACGAATTAAATGCAGTGGTAATAAACGGTTAATGGATGGTGATTTTAATATGGACATATGGAACTCATTCTGTGAACTATATTTGTCGGATAAATACCAATGGGTCATTCGTCCATGACAAAAATGTGCAGCACCCGCCAGCAGGATATCATTTTCAGATTCCATCCGTGATAACTGAGTGCGCAGGCTCAGGTCTGTTTCTGTGATGTATTGACTATCGGCCTGAGTCTGTGCCATGCGGATCATCACACCATGGTGATGATGACTGATATAGAAACAGATAACGCCGTTTAAAGCAGGATAATGAATGTTAGTGCTGCTATTAATAATGTAATAACTATTATCCTGACGAGTTAATATAAAATCACCAGTTTTGTTGGTTTCTGTTTTTTTTGTTTTTTTAATGTTGAAAATAATGTGATTAATTTATTTTCTGAATCTGATGGTGTATTTTTGTTTTCTGTTGGCATTGTCATAAACATCCTTGTTTATATCTGTTTTCTGTCCGTGAAAAAAGAATAGCAGGATGAACGTTTTAGGTGCAAGTAAATAATGTGTTAATAAAATCTTGTTTCCTTTTTATTTAATTAATTACATTCTGAATTTATTGTTTAATTTTATTTCCCGCCTGAATGTAAAAAGGCACCGAAGTGCCTTATTTATACCCTTATTCATTCAAACTGCAGGTTCGTTGGCGGCGCTCAGCCCGCCGGGTCACATACTGATGTATGCTCCCCGGCAGCCGGAGCTTGCCGCCTGCCTGCACCTTGAATGACGCTGGGTATATATACTTGCTAATGCGCACCACCGCCACCGCCACCCGCGGTAAAAGGCGGTCTGGCGAACCAGACCAGCAGTGTCAGTACCAGGAATACCCCTGCGGATAACCAAAAGATCTCATTAGCCGATATTATCAGCGCCTGATCGGTGATGATTTTTGCGATATACGCAGACGACTGCTGTTGCGTCATCCCCATTTCACCCAGAGTGTGGTACATCTGTTGCGAGTCGGGGTTAAACGGGTTGATGTGTTCCGCAAAATTGGCGTGATGCATGGATTCCCGCTGAGTCCACATGGTGGTGGTAATTGAGGTTCCGATAGCCCCGGCCAGTGTTCTCAGGAAGTTTGACAGACTGGATGCCGATGCCATTTTCTCCGGCGGCAGACCGGAGAGTGTAATGGTGGTCAGCGGCATAAAGAAACAGGCAATTGCCAGCCCCTGGAAAAACTGTGGCCAGGCGGCGGTGGCAAAGTCCATTCCCGGTTCAAATGTATATGCCCGCCAGTAGTAGCAGACGGTATACATAATGAAGCTGAATGTCACAATGATCCGGTAATCAATTTTATGGGCATATTTGCCGATAATCGGCGTTATCAGCAGTGGCAGTATCCCGATTGGTGCGGAAGCCAGCCCGGCCTGGGTCGCGGTATAACCGAATACCCCCTGTAACAGTTGCGGTAACAGAACAATTGTCCCGAAATAGAGCATATAGGCAAGGCTCAGGCTGAGACAGCCGATGGTAAAGTTCCGGCTCTTAAACAGTGACAAATCCACGACCGGGTGGTCATCGGTCAGTTCCCAGACAATCAGGAAGATGATGGCGATAACGGCAATAACCGTAAGGACTATTATCTCTGTGGAGTTAAACCAATCCAGCTCTTTGCCCTGGTCGAGCATAATTTGCAGGCAGCCGATACCAAGAACCAGTAAAACCAGCCCGACCGTATCTATCGGACGGATTTCTGTTTTTGTTTCGCGGCCTTTCAGGGTTTTTGCTGTCAGCATCATTATCACAATACCAAAGGGTACGTTGATAAAGAAAATCCAGCCCCAGTGATAGTTATCACTGATATAACCGCCGAGAATAGGCCCGCAGATAGGGGCGACCACAATCGTCATCGACCAGAGCGCAAGCGCCATTGCGCGTTTTGCGGGGGGATAGTTATTCAGCAGCAGGCTTTGCGATAACGGAATCAGGGGACCGGCAACCAGCCCCTGGATAACCCGGAAAAAAATCAGCATGCCTAAGCTGTCGGAGATCCCGCACAACCAGGACGAAATGGCGAACAGGGCGGTAGACCACATAAACAGCCGCACTTCCCCGAACCGTTTTGCCAGCCAGCCGGTGATCGGGATAGAAATGGCGTTTGCGACACCAAAGGAGGTAATCACCCAGATGCCCTGCGAGTTTGATGAACCCAGGTTACCTGAAATGGTCGGGATTGCCACATTGGCAATGGTGGAGTCGAGTACCTGCATAAAGGTTGCCAGCGACAGGGCAATCGTCATCCAGGCCAGTCTTGCTCCGCTCAGTGGCGCTTGCATAGCCCTGACTCCTTACTGACCGGCATTGTGTTTAATAATGTCAGCGATTATCTGATCCGCAGGCTGCATATCAATGCTCAGTGCATTGGTATGATATGCCGGTGTTGTACGTACATTTTGTGACAGCACCGGGCCTTGCGTATTTTGTGTGTCGACAGTCACCTCACCGGAAAGTCCGATACGCAGCGGGTATTGCTCCAGTTCTGCCGGGTCCAGTGAAATACGGACAGGCAGGCGCTGAACCACTTTTATCCAGTTACCGCTGGCATTTTGTGCGGGGAGCAGTGAAAAGGCGCTGCCGGTTCCCATGTCCAGTCCGGTGACTGTGCCGTGAAAGACAATGTCATCACCGTAGAAGTCGGTTATTACCTTAACGGGTTGTCCGATACGCATGGCGCTGAGTTGTGTTTCTTTGAAATTGGCATCAATCCACATTCCTTTTGCCGGGACGACGGCCATCAGCGGGGTGGACGGGCTGATTTGCGCACCGACCTGCACACTGCGCCGGGAAACATAGCCATCGACCGGGCTGCGGATATCGGTTCGCGCCAGTGCCAGCCAGGCATTGCGTACTTCTGTGGCAGCCTGTTTTACAGCCGGTTGTTCATTCAGCGGTGTATCCAGAATAAATGCTTTGTTAGCATTAAACAGTTCAGTGGCGACATCCAGCTGCGCTTTGGCGCTGACGACGGCTTCACGGGCATGTTGCAGCTCTTCTTTGCCGATCACATTCTGCGCCCCGAGGACTTCACGGCGCTTCAGATCGTTTTGTAAACGGGAGAGTTCTGAGCGACGCACTTCAATCCCGGCCTGCAACTGGCGGCTGTTAACCATCTGCTGGCGGGTCTGGCGGACACTGTTTGCCAGGCTAATCTGTGCTTTATCCAGTGCCAGTTCTGCATCCCGCTTATCGAGCTGAACCAGCAGCGAGCCTGCGGTAACATAGTCTGTATTATCAGCACTCACGGTGGTGACACTGCCGGAAACCTGTGACATAACAATCACCTGATTACCGGTGATATACGCATTATCCGTAGATTCGTGGTGACGGAGTACGGTAAACCAATATGCGGTATACGCCGCACCAAGCAGGATGAAGAGTAACGTCAGTAACATCAGGGTATTACGGCGTTGTCGTTTTTTGTTACGGACCTGGGGTTTTGTAGCCTGAGTTTCCTCACTGACACTCATCAGTTTTCTCCGGATATATTTCTTATTTTAAGGTGTTTTTTATGGCATTTCAGGTAACTGATCCGGCAATTTAGCCGGTAACAGGAACAGGCTTGCGGTTGTCGTAACTGTTGTATACGACAACCGCAAGCCCTGATGGCAGTACATCAATTGATGTCAGGAAATGTCAGCCTGTGAAGAATAAATGATCCGGGCCAACAGGAAAGGATTTTTTGCGCCTTCGTGTTGAGAAAAGCTCGTATTCATTAACCTTAAACAATAAAAGGTTATTTAGTTATCGTTCTTATCCAGCTGGATAAGCAGTTTGCGCATCAGTTTTTCCAGGCTTTTCTGTTCACCTTCTTCCAGAGCAGACCAGATATGGCGCAGTGCATCATGCTGAGGCGGCAGCAGACTGTGCAGAAAATCCGTTCCTTTATCCGTCAGATGCAGATGCAGGCAACGGCGGTCATTGTGGCTCTCTTTGCGCTCAATCCAGCCATTTTTCTCCAGTTCATCCGCAATACGGGTTGCATTTGTGCGGGAAGAGCCGAGTGCGGCACTCAGTTCAGATGGCTGAATACTGTGTGATTCTTTAGTATCAAGGATCATCAGTGCCATAAATAACGTTTCGTTTATGCCCTGAGATTTCAGCATACTGTTACGCTTTTCTAATAATTTGCTCTGAACGTGCATTGAGAGCCGGGTCAGTAAAATTTCCTGATACGGTAAGTCTGCACCCAGGCTTTTTTGCTGTGATATACGGCTGTTGAGCAACTCTTCTGTCGGTGTAAATGAACTTTCCATTATTGAGATACCTTATTAGTTTCTGTTGGTACGATAACTTAGCTATCACCCGGCTGAATGGTCAGCTAAAAGATTAATTTAACAATTATAGCAGGTTAATATCACGATGTTTCGTTTGATAATGATAACTGATTCATAAATTTTGTGAATGTTATTTGTAAAAAACACGTATTTTTTAGCAAATCACTTACATTGTTGCTACAGAGTGATTGATCTCAATTATGCGTAATTTCCGCGACATAAATGGCGTCAATTTTTATTAGCGACCTATTGCATTGAATAAGATGTAATGGGTCACATTGCCGTTATGGTAGTGATTATCGCTGTGGTATCTATTTTACGTGGTCGAAAATTATTTTCTTTGATTAACTGTGTTATTTGTAACTTTTTATGAAGGGATAATCTACAGACGGTAGATTATTATTCGAGATTCGTTCAGTTTTTGAGTGAAAAAAACACCCGAAGGTGTTTTTTTCAGAGGGAAGCGTTGTCAGGTGCGTGTTGCCTGCACGACGTGTCTGTTATCTGAGGGACATCATGCTTTTTTCCGGCGAGCCAGATAACCAGTCCTGTCACACTGAGCGCACCGCCGCTGTAACAGACACCTATCCAGCCGTAGTGGCTGTAAGCATAGCCTGACAGCAGTGAACCGAGTGCGCCGCCTAAAAAATAGCAGGTCATATAACCGGCGGTCAGGCGGCTGCGTGCCTCCGGCATCATTCTGTAGAGGGTACTCTGGTTGGTGACGTGAATCGCCTGTACGGCGAGATCAAGAATAACCACACCGGCAATAAATGCCGCGACCGAATACCCGGCAAAGGCAATCGGAACCCACGAGAGCAGAAGCAGCAACAGACCCGCGCTGGTGGTCTGACGACCTTTGCCTTTATCCACAAAGCGTCCTGCCTGTCCTGCCATCAGTGCGCCCGCCGCACCCGCCAGACCGAACAGACCAATAGTACTTTCTGAGTAATTAAACGGGTCTGAAGACAGCAGAAATGCCATAGAGGTCCAGAGCAGACCAAATGACGCAAAGGCAATTGCCCCGAGCGCTGCACGAACCCGTAATACCGGTGTGCGGACAAACAGCACAACAATGGACACCAGCAGTTGTCTGTATTTCAGATTAGACACCTGTTTGTATTGCGGCAGACGGAACCAGAGGATCAGTGCGAGCAGGACGAGCAGCCCGGATGCGACCCAATAAATTGTCCGCCAGCCGCCGAATTCTGCCAGAACACCGGCAACTGTCCGTGCCAGCAGTATCCCGAGCAGCAGCCCGCTCATAATAATCCCGACGGCTTTACCACGGTGCTGCGGTTTTGCCAGTGTCGCTGCAAGAGGGATAAGCACTTGTGCCACAACAGAGAACATGCCGGCGAGTGCGGTTCCCAGCAATAATTGCCAGAGTGTCTGTGACATTGCCGAGATAAGCAGCCCGATTGCCGAAAGCAGCGTCATGGTGACGATAAGGTTACGACGCTCAAATTTGTCGCCGAGCGGAACAATAAACATCAGACCGGCGGCATAACTGAGCTGTGCTGCGGTGACAATAAAGCCCGCCATACCGGCAGTGACGCCGAATTGCGTGGCGATAGTATCGAGCAGCGGCTGTGAATAGTAATTGCTTGCCACTAATAAACCGGTGGCAATTGCCATCAGGCAGATAAGTCCCGGGGTCAGGACGGCATCAGGTGTCTTTTTTTTTCATTATGTCCGGATTTTCAGATGTACGGATTACAGTGATAAAGGCATATACCCAACGTCATTCAAGATGCAGGAAGGCGGCAATCGGAGTGCGGCCAACGCACCTGGAGTTTGAATGAATAAGGGTATTACGGGGCGCTACTATATAGAAACCGGGGGGGGAAGGGGTATTCATTTTGTGAGTTAAATCACATTTCATTGAGCAAAAAAACAGCCATGCAAGCATGGCTGTGAGGTATAAAAACTAAAAATTGATTATTTTTCAGCCGCCTGACGCGCCCGGCTAATCCATCCGTCAAATGTGGACTGATTCGCTTTAATCCAGGCATTTGCATGGCGCTCAATATCAGCCTGTGAGTTTTGTCCGTCATGCATACGCAGGTTCTGGGCATTGATCGCCGCCACCGGCAGTTTCATGATGGCAAACAGCTCAGCCGCTGCCGGGTTTTTCTCAGCCCAGGCTTTGTTTGCTGTAATATGCATGGTGCTTGGCGGGAAACCGTAGTTTTTACCGTTTGGTAATTTTGTCTCGATTTTTTCACCATCCGGCATAGAGGAAAACGGCACCTGTAACCAGACCACATCGCGACCCGGTTTAAGTTCGTCACTTATCCAGTACGGGGTCCAGGTGTAATACAGGATAGGTTTTCCTTCTTTATAACGCGTGATGGTGTCAGCCATCATTGCGGCATAGTTACCCTGATTATGTTCAACCGTATTATTCAGTTTGTATGCTTTCAGATGATTGTTAATGGCGGCCTCGCAGCCCCAGCCCGGATTACAGCCGGTCAGGTCAGCTTTGCCGTTGCCGTTGGTATCAAACAGTTTGGCGATTTCAGGGTCTTTTAACTGCTCAATATTGGTAATGTTATATTTCTCAGCGGTTTTCTTATCAATAAGATACCCCTGAGCGGCATTCACGACATAATCCCCTTTACGGTAAAATTTGTCGTCGCCACCGGCGGCTTTGTACTGTGAATTATGCAGAGGCACCCAGCTTACTGCCATAAATGTGGCATCACCGTTGGCGATAGACGCATAAGCGACGTTGTAATCCACTTCCTGAATCGGCTGTACATCATAGCCGAGCTCTTCCAGGGCTTTATTGACGATAAGGGTCTGAAATGTCTCTTCAGTGATGGTGCTTTGTACAGGCAGCACTTTGATCCCTTTGCCGGGCAGGGCTGTATCCGCAAGCGCCTGAGTACCAATGAGTGCCGATAAGGCGATTGCCATAATTGCTGTCTTACGCATCGTTTTCCCTCTTGTTGTGCCTGCCGCAGACCGGGGTGATGTGCCGCAGGGTGATAATTCGCCGGGAGCCGGGCTCCCGGGGATGGTGTATTACGGTGTGCGGCGGAACGGGCGGGTGATAAGACCGGTAGGTCCGGTGTGATACCAGCGGCGTCCGGCTTTGGCTCGGGAGTCTTTCCCGAGCGACTGGGTCAGGCGGTCAAGAATGATGGCAAGGATAACAATCCCCGCACCGCCGACAGAGGCGAGTCCCATATCCAGACGACCAATACCGCGCAGAACCATTTGTCCCAGACCACCGACGGCTATCATCGAGGCGATAACTACCATCGACAGCGCCAGCATCAGTGTCTGGTTAATTCCCGCCATGATGGTCGGCATCGCCAGCGGTAACTGCACTTTGAATAGCATCTGGCGCGGATTGGCACCAAATGATTCAGCCGCTTCAATCAGATCCGCGGGCACCTGTTTTATCCCCAGAATGGTCAGGCGGATAACCGGTGGCAGTGCAAAGATAATGGTGACCACAACGCCCGGCACGTTACCGATACCAAACAGCATGACAATCGGCACCAGATAAACGAATGCCGGTGTGGTCTGCATGGCATCAAGCAGCGGACGGATTATTTTTGCCGCGCGTTCATGGCGCGCCAGTGCAATACCTGTCGGCAGTCCGATAAGAATACAGAACATCAGGGCGGTCAGCACCAGTGACAGTGTTACCATTGCCTCAGTCCATGCACCGATCGCACCAATAAATGTCAGTGATATCAGGCTGGTAATACCTAAGCCTTTGCCGCTCATCTGCCAGGCAATCAGGGCAAAAATCACAATAGCGACAGGTGCCGGTATTGCGGTCAGACCCTGCTCAAAGCTGCTGAGAACAAAATCAATCGGAACACGGATCCCCTGAAATACCGGGCGGAAGTGCAGTACAACCCAGTTGATGATATCGGTTACCCAGCTATCGAACGGGATCAGGGAGTGATCAAACGGATGTGTCCAGTCAAATGCGGGACCCGCTGCGTCACCGGCAGCGCCGGCATCAAGCCAGTTTGTGCCGCTGTCTGTGGTTCCTCCCCACGGATCAGCGTCTGCACCGCTACCGGTATCAGCCCACGGATCAGTACTGCCTGCGGTATCCTGTTCAGAGGTTGCCGCCCACGGGTCCTGCTCTGTGTCTGTCTGATTATTCGGGTTCATTCGGCGTCTCCTTATCTAAAGCCTGAAGCAACATCCCTTTAGAGATGACGCCGATATAGCGGTTGTTTTCACCGGTAACCGGCACCGCACACGAAGATTGTCCGACCACGGTCAGCAGCTCATTGAGCGGTGTGTCAGCACTGACTGCCTGAGGTTCACTCAGGATGGCATCCGTAATGGTTTTTTTTCTCTTTCAGCGCGGCTTCAAGTGAGGCGACAGAGACTATGCCTGCAAATTTCTGTCCGCGCTCAATCAGATAACCGTATTCACGATCATCATCATTCAGTACTTTCAGCGCAGAGCGCGGTCCGAAACCGGGAGCCACATGCAGCAGGGCATCAGCACGGCGGCGGGCGATATCTTTGGCACTGAATACGTGACTGATATCAACACCACGGAAGAAGGTACGGACATAATCATTCGCCGGATTATTCAGAATTTCATCCGGTGTACCGATCTGCACGACAATCCCGCCCTGCATAATCGCGATACGGTCGCCGATACGCATGGCTTCATCGAGATCATGGGAGATAAAGACAATGGTGCGCTGTTTATCGCCCTGGAGGCTCAGCAGCTCATCCTGCATTTCTGTGCGGATCAGCGGGTCGAGTGCGGAGAAGGCTTCATCCATCAGCAGAATATCCGGGTCATTCGCCAGCGCGCGGGCAAGGCCGATACGCTGACGCATTCCGCCGGAAAGCTCATCCGGGTATGAATTCGCCCATTGTTCCAGGTTGACCTGTTTCAGGGAATCGAGTGCCCGCGTGTGGCGTTCGGCTTTATCCATTCCGGCAAGTTCAAGGCCGAATGCGGTATTTTCGATAACTGACATGTGCGGCATCAGTGCAAAGGACTGAAATACCATACTGATTTTTTTACGCCGGACTTCGCGTAGTGCCTGGTCTGAGATAACCGCGATATCTTCGCCGTCTATCAGCACCTGGCCGCGTGTCGGTTCAATCAGGCGATTGAGAAGACGAACTAAGGTAGATTTCCCTGAACCGCTCAGTCCCATAATGACGAATATTTCGCCTTCTTCAATGGCCAGATTTGCATCCTGTACCCCGATAGTGGCACCGGTTTTTTCAAATATCTGATCTTTACTCAGACCCTGATTTAATAATTCAAAGGCAAGCTTAGGATGCTCACCAAATATTTTATAAAGATTTTTAACTTCGAGTTTTATCGCCATGCATTATATCCATTCAGAATTAATGTGGATGTCAGATTCGTAAATAGGCTCTCCTCCCTGAAAAAAAAACGTTATTTACCCTAACACACGAGATAATGCTGACAACCCCTTGATTATGAGAATTAATCAAAATAGCCCCGGATATTTGTATCTGAAAGAGGTGTAAACTTAGTTATTTGTCTTTTTTGTTAACATATTAATAATGTGGTTGGTGTGATGGTACAAATAGCAGTGAAAGTTAGCCAGCCCTTTGTTTTAACCCTTATTTACCGGATGTACTGTAAGCGGGAAGAAAACAATAATCCGGGATAATAACCGGGCTTTATCAGGATATGAAAGAGAAGAAAAAAAAACAGGCAAAAAAAATCAACCAGGTTAAGTATTATTTAATAATATCTATAGATTACTATCTGGTGATATGAGGATATTGCAGTTAAGTTTTAAAATTACTCGGTAAAAATACCGTAATTTATGATAATAAGGATATTAAAAATTGGTTATTCAGGTTGTTTTTTGAACTGAAAAAGCACTGATATAAATAACCTTAAATATCAGTGCATTGGTAAAGCGTGCTGCAAAAGGGCCACAGATTAATAAAAGTGATTGGTTTAAAAATTCCAGTCCTCATCTTCTGTATTAATGGCCTTTCCTATGACATAAGATGACCCCGAGCCGGAGAAGAAATCATGGTTCTCATTCGCATCCGGGGATAATGCCGATAATATAGCCGGACTGACATCGGTTACACTGTCCGGAAATAAGGCTTCATAACCCAAATTCATCAGGGATTTATTGGCATTATAATGCAGAAATTTAATCACATCTTCAGACCATCCGACAACGTCATATAATTTCCGGGTGTAATTGATTTCATTTTCATATAAATCAAATAACAGGCTGAAGGTGAATTCTTTTATTTCCTGCCGGGTTTTTTCTTCATAATTGAGCAATGCCCGCTGAAATTTATACCCGATATAATAACCATGTACAGCCTCATCGCGGATAATCAACCGGATCAAATCGGCGGTATTTGTCAGCTTGGCGCGGCTCGACCAGTACATCGGCAAATAGAATCCGGAATAGAATAAGAAGGATTCGAGAAAGACGCTGGCGACTTTCTTTTTCAGCGGATGCGGGTCGCGGTAATAGCTGAGAATAATATCCGCTTTATTTTGCAGGGTGGGCTCTTCTTCACTCCAGCGGTAGGCATCATCAATCTCCTGTGTAGAGCAGAGTGTGGAGAAAACGGAGCTGTAAGAGCGGGCATGGACCGCTTCCATAAAACCGATATTGGAGAGTACCGCTTCTTCATGCGGGGTTTGAGCATCCGGGATCAGTGCCGGTGCGCCGACGGTATTCTGAATCGTATCGAGCAGCGTCAACCCGGTGAATACACGGATGGTCAGTTGTTTTTCATCCTGTGTCAGTGTCTGCCAGGACGGAATATCATTCGACAGCGGAATTTTTTCCGGCAGCCAGAAGTTGCTGGTCAGTCGGTTCCACACTTCCAGGTCTTTGTCATCCTCTATGCGGTTCCAGTTTATTGCCGAAACGCGGCTTAATGTTGTCATGGTAATGTCCTGATTTTATTCTGTTTATACGGCACAAGAGACACAGCCGGCAACTTCAGTGCCTTCCAGTGCTGACTGGCGCAGCCGTACGTAATAAAGGGTTTTTATGCCTTTTCGCCAGGCGTAAATTTGTGCGCGGTTAATATCACGCGTGGAGGCTTCATCACTGAAAAAGAGGGTAAGAGACAGTCCCTGGTCGACGTGCTGTGTGGCGGCGGCGTAGGTATCAATTATTTTTTCAGGGCCGATTTCGTACGCATCGCGATAATATTCCTGATTATCATTAGTCATGTAAGCCGCCGGATAATAAACACGTCCGAGCTTACCTTCTTTGCGGATCTCAATACGGGCAACTATCGGGTGAATAGATGACGTTGCGTGATTGATGTAAGAGATAGATCCCGTTGGTGCAACCGCCTGTAAGTTCTGGTTATACAGCCCGTATTGCATCACGTTTTCTTTTAACTGCTGCCAGTCTGCCTGTGAGGGGATAGCTATTCCGGCATCTGTAAACAGGGTGCGCACTTTTTCTGTTGCCGGTTCCCATTTCTGCGTGATGTATTTGGTAAAGTATTCACCGCTTGCATAGGTAGATTGTGTAAAGTTAAGGAAAGTCTGTTTGCGTTCTGTCGCCAGCCGGTTTGAGGCTTTGAGGGCATAATAGGCAATGGTCATAAAATAGATATTTGTGAAATCAATACCTTCTTCGGAACCATAATGAATGTGCTCCCGTGCCAGATAGCCGTGCAGATTCATCTGCCCGAGCCCGATGGCGTGTGAGCCCTGATTGCCGTGGTTAACAGACGGCACGCTGCTGATGTGGCTCATATCCGAGACAGCGGTCAGCCCGCGCACGGCAATATCCACGGAACGGGCAAAATCCGGGGAATCCATCATTTTTGCAATATTCAGGGAGCCAAGATTACAGCTGATATCCCGCCCGGTATGGCGGTAACTGAGATCATCCTCATATTCACTGGCGCTGTTGACCTGCAAAATCTCTGAGCACAGGTTGCTCATATTAATGTAACCGGCGATCGGATTTGCGCGGTTGACGTTATCCTCAAACATAATGTAGGGATAGCCGGACTCGAACTGGATTTCGGCGAGAATGCGGAAAAATTCGCGGGCATTGATTTTACGTTTGCGGATAGCTTTGTTATTCACCATATCAGTGTAATGTTCGCTGATACTCAGCTCAGACATGGGTTTGCCGTAAATCCGCGCCACATCATAAGGCGAGAAAAGATACATCGGCTCATTATTTTTGGCTAATTCAAAGGTGATATCCGGGATAACCACGCCGAGGGATAATGTTTTGATACGGATTTTTTCATCCGCATTTTCCCGCTTGGTGTCCAAAAATGTCAGGATATCAGGGTGATGCGCATGAAGATAGACCGCTCCCGCCCCCTGACGCGCGCCCAGTTGATTGGCATAGGAAAAAGCATCTTCCAGCATCTTCATTACCGGTACCACGCCGCTGGACTGGTTTTCAATCAGTTTAATCGGTGCGCCGGTTTCACGCAGATTCGTCAGAAGAAACGCCACGCCGCCGCCGCGTTTGGAAAGTTGCAGCGCCGAATTCACACTGCGCCCGATGGACTCCATATTGTCCTCAATCCGCAGCAGGAAGCAGGAGACAAATTCTCCGCGCTGTTTTTTGCCGCAGTTGAGAAAAGTAGGGGTGGCGGGCTGGAAGCGTCCGCTGATCATCTCTTCCAGCAGATGCTCTGCCAGCTCAGTATCGCCTTGCGCCAGGGTCAGTGCGACCATACAGACGCGGTCTTCAAAGCGCTCCAGATAGCGCTGCCCGTCAAAGGTTTTCAGGGTATATCCGGTGTAATATTTTAGTGCGCCCAGGAAAGTCTGAAAGCGGAATTTCTTGCTGTAGGCCTGTTTGAACAGGGACTTGATAAAATCGAAATCATACTGTTCAAGAACCTGTGTTTCGTAATAGTTTTCGTTAACCAGAAAATCGAGTTTTTCCCGCAGATTGTGGAAAAACACGGTATTCTGATTAACATGGCTGCGAAAGTAGTGATGGGCTGCTGTCACATCTTTATCAAACTGTATGTTTCCGTGTGCGTCATACAGGTTCAGCATGGCATTCAGGGCATGGTAATCAGTATGTTCAGTCGTCATAGTCTGTCTCAGAAGTCAGTTGAGTGCGGGTGTCAGAGCCTGCTGTTGCCAGAAGCGGTGCAGACCGTCGCGGACACGCCCGACATCATGTTGTGTGCCGAGTAATTCAAAACGGTATAAAAAAGGGACGTCGCATTTGGCAGCAATAATGTCGCCGGCAATGGCGTAAGCGGCGCCGAAATTGGTATTACCGGCAGCAATTACGCCGCGCAGTAATGCTCTGTTCTCAGGCTGATTAAGAAAGCGGATCACCGGACGCGGCACCGCACCATTGTCATGACCGCCGCCGTAGGTCGGCACCAGCAGCACATAAGGCTGTGTGGCGCAAAGCGGGCTGCCGTCTTCCGGCAGACGGGTCGCGGGGATCCCCAGTTTGCCGACAAAACGGTGACAGGTTTCTGAGCGGGTGGAGAAGTAAATCAGCGCCTGCGTTGTCATTGAAAGCCTCCTGTCTGTTTCTCAGCCGAGTGCGGCGAGTTTGTCAGGACGAAATCCCGCCCAGCTATCCTGACCGGCAACCACCACCGGCACCTGCTGATAACCCAGGGTGCGGACATGCTGATACGCCTGCTCATCCTGCGTGATATCAATCACACTGAACGGGATATTTTTGCGCTCGAGCATCTGGTAAGTTGCGTTGCACTGCACGCAGTCGGGTTTGCTGTAGATAATCACTGTCATGATAATGTCTCTTGATTACATCTGCCTGCGATGAGCAGATATCGTGGGTAAATCGTATCCCGAATACTATATGTAGATATCAAATATATCAACCACACTATATATAGTGTTTATTTAATTTGAATGATTATTATTATTGAATGTCGGTATCTGAGTTACATCATGATCATTCACCCGGTCTGCTATACCCTTATTCATTCAAACTGCAGGTGTGTTGGCTACGCTCAGCTAATCGGGTCACATACTGATGTATGCTCCCCGTTTATCTTCACTTGCCGCCTGCCTGCATCTTGAATGATGTTGGGTATATACAGCGGCAGAGCTAAAATCCGCAGGACAAACTTTGTTGTCAGGCGTACAATAAAAAAAAAGAGGATCTGTCGTCACCGGCGGATCTTTTCACCGACATCTGAGTTGAAATCACAGTTTTTATTATGGAATTAGCCCCGTCTCCCCAAACAATCCGTACTCTCCTTGCCACTGAAGTTCCGTTGATTGACGTCCGTGCGCCGGTGGAATTTAACCAGGGCGCGATGCCCGGTGCGCTTAATTTGCCGCTGATGAATGATGAAGAGCGCGCGGCGGTCGGCACCTGTTATAAACAGCAAGGCTCTGAGAAAGCACTCGCGCTGGGTTATCACCTGGTCAGCGGTGAAAGCCGTGCCCGCCGTCTGGCGGACTGGCAGGACTTGTGTACCCGCAATCCGCAGGGCTACCTTTGCTGTGCGCGCGGTGGTCAGCGTTCTCATATTGTGCAGCAGTGGCTGCATGAGTCGGGTATTGAATACCCGCTGATTACCGGCGGCTATAAAGCCCTGCGCCAGGCCGTGATTCAGGTAACCGCTGAGCTGGTACAGCGCCCGGTGATATTAATCGGCGGCTGTACCGGCAACGGCAAAACCACGCTGGTGGGGGAACTGGCAGACGGTATTGATCTGGAAGGACTGGCACATCACCGTGGTTCCTCATTCGGACGAACCCTGGAAGCCCAGTTTGCACAGGCGACCTTTGAGAACCATCTCGCAGCCGTAATGGTAAAAAAAGAAACCGGGCGGATGCGCTGGGTACTGGAAGATGAAGGCCGGGCAATCGGCGTCAATGGTCTGCCGGACTGTCTGCGGGCGCAGATGGAGCAGGCATCCCTGGTGGTGGTGGACGATCCGCTTGAGCGGCGCCTGGAACGGCTGAAAGAAGAGTATTTCGATCGCATGTACCGGGATTTTACGGCGGCTTACGGTGAAGAGCAGGGCTGGCTGGCATACAGTGAGTATCTGCATCACGGACTGTCAGCTATCCGCAAACGCCTTGGCACACAGCGGGCTGCGGATCTTACCGCATTGCTGGACACCGCGCTGGCAGAACAATTGCGCACGGGTGTTACCGACGCGCATTTCTCCTGGTTGTGCCCGTTACTGGCAGAATATTATGACCCGATGTACCGCTATCAGCTCAGCAAAAAAACAGACCGGATACTTTTTAACGGCACCTATGACGAGGTCGCTGACTGGCTTAAATAATTAGCGGGCTGCACTCAGCTCGCCCGCATCCGAATAGTTCAGAGTATTAATACTTTTTTTTGTGTAACAGTTTACCGGGGGATTTTTCTCCGGTGAATTGACTTGCATGAAATCATTTGCCTAGTTATTTTCTCTGTTGTGAGATGAATAACGTAAATGATGTTTGTCTCTTTATCAGAATTAGGTTCTGCTATAGAAAATCAGAACAAAGGGCACACTTATGGCGACAACATACATTAAGGCACCAACCGGATTTCCCCGCCGTTATATCATTATCAGTGCAGATGAACAGGGTATTACTGAACTGGGGTTTAGCGATAACACCACAGAACAGACGGAGCCGGATAATCCATATATTGTTCAGTGCATTACAGAGCTGGATGAGTATTTTTCCGGTAAAAGGCAGGATTTCAGCGTGAAGCTAAATCCGCACGGAACGGAGTTTCAAACCCGCGTCTGGTCACAATTGTCGACTATCCCGTTCGCGATCACATGGTCGTATAAAGATCTGTCATTAAAACTGGGATCGGCAAACTACTGCCGGGCGGTCGGCATGGCTAACGGGCGTAATCCAATCTGCCTGATTATTCCGTGTCACCGGGTCATTGCTCATGACGGCTCGATGGGCGGTTACAGCGGCGGGCTGGATATCAAACACTGGTTGCTGCGCCATGAAGGAATTATGTAGCCGGATCATGAGGATATTCCCGCTATATAGTTGAATATAGTTGAAATAAGTAAGACAAATCCTCTGGTGTATCAGTGGAATATCTCACACAATACCATTATCCGACGGGTAATTCAGATATCTGAACAGATTCCCCGGAAGGGTCAATACAGTCTGCTGAAGACTGACCAGGTACTAATGAGTACAATCACTTGTTTAAGGGTTTTTTTGAATGTCAAAGCGCAAAGGTAACGTGAAGTGGTTTAACGAAGCGAAAGGTTTCGGCTTTATCACTCCGGAAGATGGCAGCAAAGATGTGTTCGTTCATTTCTCTGCGATCCTCAATGATGGTTTCAAGACACTGGCTGAAGGTCAGAAAGTAGAATTTGAAATCGTTGATGGTGCCAAAGGCCCGTCTGCCGCAAACGTTGTCTCAATTTAAGTTGTAATTTGCCATACCGTAGCCGTTATTTTAATTCGACATTACCGTGACGAAAACCCGTTACTCACCATGGTAACGGGTTTTTTTATGCCTGAATTTATCGGCGGTTAGCCACCTGACTGAGCCAGACACTGCCGACAATCACCAGAACGCCGGTGCATTGCAGCAGGCTGAGTTGCTGATCCAGTATAAACCAGCCCAGTAATACGGCTGTCAGCGGGCTGAGAAAGCCGAGAGACGCGACTGAATTCGGTCCAAGAATGGCCAACCCGCGAAACCAGAGCAGATAGGTCAGTGCCGCACCAATCAATCCCAGATAAACCAGCCCGGTAATATTCAGCATGGTCAGCGGCGGGAGAGCCGGTTCCAGTAACAGGGAAACCGGCAGCAAAAGCAGCCCGCCCGCCGTCAGTTGCCAGGTGGTAAATGTCAGGGGCGAAACATCCGGCTGCCAGCGGCGGCTCAGAACAGTACCGGCGGCCATTGAAAATGCTCCGGCAAGCCCTGCAATAATCCCTAACGTGTCCGGTTTTGCCTGTGGTGTCAGTAACAGCAGCGCGACCCCGCCTATCCCGGATAATGCGGCGAGCACCGCCAGCGGTTTCAGGACATTTCCCAGCACCATCCGGGAAAGCAGAAGTACAATCAGTGGCTGAACAGCGCCGACGGTTGCCGCCACGCCGCCCGGCAGGCGATAAGCAGAGACAAACAGAAGCCACCAGAATACGGCAAAATTCAGTGCTCCCAGCACAAAAATCCGACCCCACCATATCCCTTTCGGTAATTGCCTGATAAACAGCATCAGTAATAATCCTGCAGGTAAGGCACGCAGCATCGCGACGGTCATCGGATAACCTGCCGGTAACATTTCAGTTGTCACCAGATATGTACTGCCCCAGACAGCGGGAGCGAGTGCGGTCAGAAGTAAAACACCACCACGTTGCATAATTTACTCATCAATAATGTGTTATGGCGCACATCATAATCCGCATCAGTGCAGGTGGGAACAGTGAATGGCAGGGCAGAGCACAAAAGACATATACCCTTATTCATTCAAACTGCAGGTGCGTTGGCGGCATCTTGAATGACGTTGGGTATAGACTGGGGATAAAAAAGAGCGGGGCAATAAATTTGATCAGTTCGATGGTCAGGTAAAACGCAGGTGACAGGCAGAGAAAGGAAAAGCGTAAGCGCCATGGATGGCGCGATCCGAGCGCACAAGGATGTGTTTACAGCGTCTTTTCGTTTTGCCTGTTACCCGCGTTGGCACTGGCGTTACAAAAAAAACCGCCGTTTTTTCAAACAGCGGTATTGTAGAGACTCAGTATAACGGTCGGATTACTTAACTTCTTCGCCTTTTGCCTGTAAATCAGCATGATAAGACGAGCGGACAAACGGACCGCAGGCAGCATGGGTAAAGCCCATTGCCAGTGCCTCAGCTTTCATTTCGTCGAAATCTTCCGGGCTGACATAACGCTGAACCGGCAGATGATGACGGCTCGGTTGCAGATATTGTCCCAGAGTCAGCATGGTGACACCGTGACGGCGCAGGTCGCGCATAACATCCAGAATTTCTGCATTGGTTTCACCCAACCCGACCATCAGTCCCGATTTTGTCGGGATATCAGGATGCGCTTCTTTAAAGCGTTCAAGCAGTTGCAGTGACCAGTCATAATTCGCACCCGGACGCACCTGACGGTATACGCGCGGTACGTTTTCCAGGTTGTGGTTAAAGACATCCGGCGGGGTGGCGATCAGAATCTCCAGTGCTTTATCCATACGACCACGGAAATCCGGCACCAGGGTTTCAATTTTAATTGCCGGGCTGTGTTCACGGATAGCCGTAATACAGTCAGCAAAGTGCTGAGCACCACCATCACGCAGGTCGTCACGGTCAACAGACGTTATCACCACATAGCGCAGCCCCATATCTTTAATGGTCTGCCCCAGTTTTTGCGGCTCATTGGCATCCGGTGCATTCGGGCGCCCGTGGGCAACATCACAGAACGGACAGCGGCGGGTACAGATAGCGCCGAGGATCATAAAAGTGGCAGTACCGTGGTTAAAACATTCGCTTAAGTTCGGGCAGGATGCTTCTTCGCACACTGAATGCAGGCCGTTGCGGCGCATTGCATCTTTTATTCCCTTGATTTTATGAGTATCTGCCGGAAGTTTAATTTTCATCCACGCGGGCTTACGCAGCCGTTCGGTCGTTTCTGATACCAGGTTTTTGACCGGGATAAGCGCCATTTTATCGGCATCACGATATTTAATGCCGCGCTCCATCTGAATAGGTTTGCTCATGTTTATGCTGTTTCCGGTTAGATTCATCGGATAATGATTGATGAGTGCCTGCAGAATGTAACGGAATCATCAATCTTTTAAAAAATATTTTAAATATGTTAAAAAATTATAACACTATTCTGTCGCGAGTTGGAATCCTAATTGTCGGCAAAATTGTGCGGTCAGTTCAGGCTGAACATCCGCTAATGTGATACCGGGAACAAAATCAGCCATTTGAGTCATTGCCAGACCGGCGTAGCCACAGGGATTAATCCGGTGAAAAGGTTCAAGATCCATATTAATATTGAGCGCCAGTCCGTGAAAGGAGCGCCCGTTACGGATACGCAGCCCGAGGGAACAAATTTTATTACCGCCCACATACACACCGGGGGCATCCGGGCGCGGGTAAGCATCAATGTTCCACTGTTTCAGTGTTTCAACAACGGTATTTTCCAGCGCTGACACCAGTTCACGCACACCGATTTTGTCGCGTTTCAGATCAATCATCACATACATAACCTGTTGTCCCGGACCATGGTATGTCACCTGTCCGCCGCGATCTGACTGAATCACAGGGATGTCGCCCGGAGCGAGAACATGCTCTGCTTTACCCGCCTGACCTTGTGTGAAGACGCGTTCGTGCTCAACCAGCCAGATTTCATTGCCGGTTTGTGTGTCGCGTTGTTCAGTAAATTGATGCATGGCGTCAGAGACGGGGGAATAGGGGCGCAGACCCAGCTGATGTAATGTGATGGTGTTGTTTTGCAAAATCATATCTTCAATCCGGTATGCCGAACCCGCAGTATAGCGCGCGTGACAAAAGTGCACCAGTGATGTGCATATACCCTTGTTCACTCAAATTGCAGGTTCGTTGGCTGAATTCTGAATGACGGTGGGTATAGAATGTTCAGAAGCATAAAAAAAAGACCGCCTGTTCAGGCGGCCTTCATAATGAATGATAAGGCAATAATGTTATTACAGAACCATTCTTACGCGTTCTAATGCACCCAGTTCTTCGTACAGGCTTTCAATCTGGTCGATATGGGTTGCGTCAATTGTGACAGAAACAGAATGATATGTTCCTTTGCTGCTCGGCTTGACGGACGGGCTGTAATCACCCGGCGCATGGCGCTGAATCACTTCCAGAACATCTTCCAGTAACTCAGGTTCAGCAGCACCCATCACTTTGTAAGTAAATGAGCAGGGGAACTCTAACAGTTCATTCAAATTGGTTTTCATGGGTGCTCCTTAATAAAGCAAATCTCAGATGAACTAAATATGGGGGTTATTCATCTGATTTCAAGGCTCAGCCGAACCAGCGGTGAAACAGCAGGCGGATATAGTCTATCAGGCGGCTGAAGAAATTGCCTTCCGGCACGGCCTGCGCCACAACCAGCGGGCGGCTTTCAATAATCTGGTTATCCAGCTGGAAATTAATGGTACCGACAACCTGGTTTTGTGCCAGCGGTGCATGTAATTCCGTGTTATTCAGGACAAATGCAGCTTTCAAATCTTTCAGACGTCCACGCGGAATAGTGAGATACACATCATTTTCCACGCCTAACTGCACTTTATCGGTATCGCCGAACCAGACAATTTCAGAGGCCAGCGGGTTATCTTTCTGCATTGGTTTTACAGTTTCAAAGAAACGGAATCCCCATGTCAGTAATTTTTTGCTTTCCGCATTACGGGCAGAGGCGGATTTGGTTCCCATAACAACAGAGATCAGGCGCATATCGCCTTCTGTTGCAGAGGCGACCAGGTTGTAGCCCGCGCCGTTGGTGTGTCCGGTTTTGATCCCGTCCGCATTCAGGCTTTTATCACCGAGCAGATCATTACGGTTCTGCTGGGTAATATTATTATAGGTGAACGAGCGCTCTTTATAGATAGCGTATTCATTCGGCACATCACTGATCATTGCCTGACCGATCAGCGCCATATCGCGTGCAGTACTGTACTGACCTTCCGCATCCAGCCCGTGAACTGTTTTAAAATGCGTGTTTTTCAATCCAAGCTGCGCGACGTAGCTGTTCATCTGGCTGACAAATGCATCCTGATCGCCGGAGACAAATTCTGCCATTGCGACACAGGCATCATTACCGGATTGCAGGTTGATCCCACGGGTGAGATCCGCCACGCTGACACTGTCACCGGGTTTGAGGAACATCAGGGAAGAGCCACGGAACACCGGGTTGCCGGTCGCCCAGGCATTTTTCCCGACAGTCACCATGCTCTGCGGGGTGAATTTTCCGGCCTGCATTGCCTGACCGATGACATAGCTGGTCATCATTTTAGTCAGACTGGCAGGATCACGGCGGACATCGGCATTTTTTTCAGCAAGAATTTTGCCGGAATGGTAATCCATCAGAATATAGGATTCTGCTTCAATCTCCGGTACGGCAGGTATGACGGTATTCTGACCCGGGATGTCGGCGGCAGAGGCGGCAGCGCTCAGCGCCAGTGCAAAACCAAAAGCAGCCAGACGGGTGGCACGGTAACAATAAGTGGTTGCGTATTTCATGAGTGTTAAAACAATATTGATGATGCCGGTGGAAAAGAAACGCTATCATAGCAAAAGTGCTGTGATAGCGCGTTATTTTACGTAAGTTTTATACCCTTATTCATTCAAACTGCAGGTTCGTTGGCGCAGGGAAGCCTGCCTGCATCCTGAATGACGTTGGGTATATACTTTTGGTTTTACAACACAGGGCGCATAAAAATCAGATTATGGCGCCAGGATAAACGAATTCATATTCAGTTGCTGACGTAACCGTCCCTGAATCTCGGTTGCCCGTTCGCGGCTGGTGAACGGTCCTAACTGAACGCGGTAAACATCACCGAAAGCTTCTGTCATGCCGGGAACTCCCAGTTTGTCGCTGAGTTCTTTCTGCCACTGTGTCGCGCGATCGGCATCACCCACAGCACCCACCTGGATACGGTAACCCGTCGTAACGGCTGGCGCAGTAGTTGCCGGTTGTGTCACTGTGACAGGAATTGACGGGATATCAGACGTGGTTGCAGGTACTTCAGACGTTTCCTGCACGGCGGCGGATTTATTGCCCGCAGGGATCAGAGCTGACTCAGGCTGTGGCTGCGCCATTACCGGACGGCTGTTCACCGGCAGTGCCGGAGCACTTTCCATTACGGGTGTTCCCATCGCACTGGTTTTTCCGAGCTCAGGGCGACCCGGCAGGGCATAGCTCTGTTTGGCAACAACGGTGCCGACAGTCCCGGGACCGCTCAGTGAGCCATCCTGTGAAACAATAATCGGATCAATTTTAATGCGGGTGTTTGGCAGCAGGTTCAGGCGATCAGCAACCGCGCGTGACAGTCCCATTTGCTTGCCGGGCATGTACGGTCCGCGATCATTAATGCGCACGACCATCATCCGGTTATTCGCCATATTGGTTACGCGGGCATAGCTTGGGATCGGCAGTGTCGGGTGTGATGCGGTTAATTCCGCACTGTTAACCCGTTCACCGCTGGCCGTCGGATTTCCGTTTTGTGCCTGGCCGTAGGTCCACGCGTAGCCTTGCTGCGTAAAATTTTCCGGATCACGGACAATCTGATATTGCTGCCCGTTGCGGGCATAATCGTCATTGGCTCCGGGGTGCAGAGGTTCAAACGTCGGCACTGCGCCTAAAATTTCTTTTGCCGGACCGGCGGGAGCTGTGTGTTTAATCTGCGGGGGCGTTGATGGACATCCCGCAAGCAATACGGCCATAACAGTGACCGAAATTAATCGTAAGTGCATAAAAAACCTCATTATAAGCTTTTTGATAACATCTTGCGGTGCGTATGAATTGACATGACAATACCAAACCCCGCCATTAATACAATTAAGGCAGAACCACCGTAACTCATCATTGGCAGCGGTACCCCCACCACCGGCAGGATCCCGCTCACCATTCCGATATTCACAAACACATACACAAAAAAGATAAGCATCAGGCCACCGACCATAACCCGGCCAAAGGTGTTTTGCGCCCGGGCTGCAATAACAAGCCCGCGCATAATAATCAGAAGATAAATAACCAGCAGGAATATGACACCAATCAGCCCTAACTCTTCTGCGAGTACGGCAAAAATAAAGTCAGTGTGGCGTTCCGGCAGGAATTCCAGCTGGGATTGTGTCCCCAGCAGCCAGCCTTTCCCGGCGAGCCCGCCGGAGCCGATAGCGATTTTTGACTGAATGATATGGTAGCCGGCACCGAGCGGATCGGTTTCCGGATCCAGCAGCATCATCACGCGTCCGCGCTGGTAATCGTGCATCAGGAAAAACCAGAGCAGCGGAATAAAGGCCGCAAGAAGGAGCACGGCAACACCAATCAGCCGCCAGCTCATACCGGCGAGAAACAGCACAAAAATCCCTGAAGCGGCAACCAGAATCGAGGTTCCCAGATCCGGCTGTGCGGCAACCAGCAGTGTCGGTATAATCACCAGCAGCAGGGCGATAGCGGTATTTTTTAGTGTCGGCGGGCACTGGTCACGATTCATAAACCGTGCAACCATCAGCGGAACCGCTATTTTTGCAATCTCTGACGGCTGAAAGCGGATAATCCCCAGATCCAGCCAGCGCTGTGCGCCTTTACTTATCTGCCCGAAAACATCCACAAACACCAGCAGGACAACACAGACGATATACAGATGCGGCGCCCAGGTTTCATACACACGGGGCGGGATCTGTGCCAGTATCAGCATGACGACAATACCGGTAAAAATCTGTCCGAGGCGGCGCTCCATCATTTCCGGATCCAGACCGCTGGCACTCCACAGGACAAAGGCACTGTAGACCAGCAGGATCATCAGCAGCACAAACAACGGAAAGTCGATGTGCATGCGGGTCATTAAGGATACTTTGCGTTGATTTTCAGTCATGGGCATTACTCAGTTTCACTGCCGGGCGGGGAAGGCGGCGCATCGGGTAAGTCAGTATTGTTATCCCCCAGCAGAACGTGATCCAGAATCTGGCGGACTAATGTTCCCACTGCAGGACCGGCTCCGCCGTTTTCCAGAATGATAGTAACCGCAACAGTCGGGTTATCATAAGGTGCGTAGGCGATCATCAGCTTATGGTCACGCAGTCGTTCGGCAAGTTTGCTGGCATTGTAGGTTTCATAACTGAATACCTGCGCTGTACCGGATTTCGCTGCGGCTTTATACGGCGTTCCGGCAAAAAATTTCCGCCCTGTGCCGTTCGGGGCATTAGCAACACCGTACATACCTGATTTTGCCAGTTCCCAGTACCCGGAATGGATATCGGCGATGGCAGTATTGGTTTTTTGTTCATACGGCAGCATTCCGTCACCTTCTTTGGTGCCCAGTAACAGATGCGGTGTTTTAACCACGCCGTCATTAATCAGGATATTGAGTGCTTTTGCCATCTGAATGGGGGTGGATGTCCAGTAACCCTGACCAATCCCGACCGGAATGGTATCGCCCTGATACCACCGTTTTTTATAGCGGCGCTCTTTCCATTCACGGGTCGGCATCACCCCGTTGTACTCTTCTATCAGGTCAATACCGGAATACTCACCATAACCAAAGCGGGTCATCCAGGCGGAGAGGCGATCGATACCCATGTCATACGCCACCTGATAGAAAAAGGTATCCGCGGATTCAACAATGGCTTTCACAACATTCAGATTGCCGTGACCATAGCGTTTCCAGTCGCGGTAACGTTTTTCCGAGCCGGGCAATTGCCACCAGCCGGGGTCAAAGATAGTTGTATTGCGGGTGATCACTTTCTCGCTGAGTGCGGCGACAGAGATAAAGGGTTTAACGGTTGATGCAGGCGGATAAAGCCCCTGAGTGGTGCGGTTGATAAGCGGGCGATCCGGATTGCCGAGTAAATCACGGTAATTCGGTCCGGAAATTCCGTTAACAAACAGGTTCGGGTCGTAACTCGGGTTAGAGACCAGGGCGAGAATTTCACCGTTACGCGGATCACTGACAACCACGGCAGCACGGCTGGTGGTCAGCAGTTTTTCAATATAAATCTGTAACTCAAGATCAACCGTGAGATAGATATCTTTCCCGGCTTGCGGTGCCTGTTCATGCAACTGGCGGATCACGCGCCCGCGGCTGTTGACTTCCACTTCCTCATAGCCGGTTTTTCCGTGTAACACGGATTCATAATAGCGCTCGATTCCCAGCTTGCCGATATCATGAGTCGCGGCATAGTTAGGCAAAATGCCGTCTTTTTCCAGACGTTCGACATCTTTATCATTAATTTTTGCCACATAACCAATCACATGTGTCAGTGCAGAGCCATACGGATAAAAGCGGCGCTGATAGCCTTTGATTTCCAGTCCGGGAAAGCGGTACTGATTGACAGAAAACCGTGCAACCTCAATCTGGTTCAGCGGGGTTTTCAGTGCAATAGAGGTAAAGCGGCGTGAGCGTTTGCGCTCTTTTTCATAGTTGGCGATATCCTCGTCTGTCAGGTCGACAATATCCCGTAATTCATTCAGTACTGCCGGCAGGTCAGTGACTTTTTCCGGCACAATTTCCAGTTGGTAAATAGTGCGGTTAAGCGCAAGCAATGTCCCTTTGCGATCATAGATAAGACCCCGGCTCGGCGGAATAGGCACGAGTTTTATCCGGTTATCATTTGACCGGGTCTGATAATCTTCATGGCGGTTTATCTGTAAATTATAAAGATTGGCAATCAGAACGGCAGATAAAACAATCATACCGATAAACACCACAACGGCGCGGCGGATAAACAGAGCCGATTCCGCAGAATAATCGCGGAAATCCATCCGTTGTTTGCGTTTTTTCTTATCGCCGTCGGGCGAGTTAAAACCGGGCACCGGTGTTATTCCCTATGATACGGATGGTTAGCGGTAATACTCCATGCACGGTATAAACTTTCTGCGACCAGCACACGCACGAGCGGGTGAGGAAGTGTCAGCGGGGAGAGCGACCAGCTCTGCTCCGCAGCAGTTTTGCAGGCAGGCGCTAATCCTTCAGGCCCGCCGATAAGCAGGCTGATGTTCCGCCCGTCCTGTTTCCAGCGTTCCAGTTGTCCCGCCAGTTGTGGCGTATCCCAGCGGTCGCCGGGAATATCCAGTGTGACAATCCGGTTGCCTTTACCCACTGCCGCCAGCATTAATTCACCTTCTCTCTCGAGTATCCGTTTGATATCGGCATTCTTTCCCCGTTTCCCTGCCGGGACTTCGGTTAATTCAAATGGCATATCTTTCGGAAAACGATGAAGATAATCCTGAAATCCGGTTTCGACCCAATCGGGCATTTTAGTACCGACGGCAATGAGCTGTAACTTCAAAACTTAGCTCCAGAGCTTCTCTAATTCGTACATACGGCGGCTCTCTTCCTGCATAACATGCACGATGACTTCACCGAGGTCGACGACGATCCAGTCAGATACACCCTGACCTTCCACGCCGAGTGGCATCAGACCGGCCTGGCGGCAGTCAGTTACCAGGTTATCAGCCACGGATGCCAGATGACGGCTTGATGTGCCGGTACAAATGAGCATGTAGTCTGTGACACTGGACTGTCCGCGGACATCAATAGTAATAATATCCTGTGCTTTGGAGTCTTCAAGTTTGTCGATAATAAACTCAAGTAATTCTGTGCCTTGCAAAAGGTTCACCTTATTCTGGATAAATGGATAACAAAAACGGCCCCCCGGAAATGTTACCGGCAGTACAATGCACTGCATACGGGGTTACTGTGTGCCGGAGAATAGTCACTATTTTACGTTACACGGGACGATTTTGCGAGGCTCGCCCGGATGTTGTCACCGGCACGGCAAGAATACCAGCGAACCGGGGGAATACAAAGAAGTAAAGATTAAAGAAATATGAGTAAAGGTGCTGACATAAAAACAGAAACCACCCGGTTTTGTACTATTATTATGTTTTACAGGCAAGGGAGATGGAAAATGACATACCGGGACGTTCCTGACGGCAAATGGTCACTGCCGGACGATGAGGCACTGACTCTGCAACCTCCGGTCCGCGCCGCAGCGCTTATCCGCCTCCAGAGCCGCTATAAATATGCACTGATGGCATATTCTCCCGCGTTATATAAAACAACAGGACGTTTACTGGCTCAGGCGGGAACCTTATCACCGGCAGCGCTGTGCGATACAGCAGAAACCTGGACGCAGTCATTAGTGAGTGCATTTTCACAGCCGGCGACCCGCGCTAATATGACCAATGCACTGATGCATATGCAGGGCTATTTTAAGCGTTTGCTGACAACGGAAGAAAAACAGCAGATGACAGACATGATCCTGGCTTACCGGCAGGGAACCGATTCGCCGGAGGCAGCAAAAGCGATGCTGCTGCATTACGCACAGCTCCATGATGTCCGCTATTTGTGTGATCAGGCGCTGTTACAACCGGTGACAGCAGATGAGTGCGGTCAGTCACACTCAGGTCTGAGCAGAGTATAGCGGTCACCCATATTGTTATATCCCCAGTCACACATCAGCATCAGAATGGGGATCAGTGAGCGGCCTTTTTCTGTAATCGTATATTCAACGCGGGGCGGTACTTCGGCAAATATCTCCCGGGTAACCAATCCGTCAGCTTCTAATTCGCGTAATTGATTGGTTAATGTTTTTTGTGAAATATTGGCGATGTAAGTCCGTATTTCACCGAAACGCTGAACGGTTTTATCTGATAATAAGTTTAAAATTAATGGTTTATATTTTCCGCCGATAACGGAGAGAGTTACTTCTATTTCACTGACTACTTCAATTTTATTCATTTGGCTGCCTATTAGTTACCTTGAGGTAACTTTGTGAAATAAATCTGCCTACTTGTTATATGTAATGCAAGGGATAGAATTGTGCAAATTTTATTTATACCCTTATTCATTCAAACGGCAGGTTCGTTGGCGGCATCCTGAATGACGTTGGGTATATACAAACAAGGTAAATACAATGAAAAAATTAGTCGTTATTACAGGTGCGAGTTCCGGTATTGGTGAAGCTGTTGCAAAACGTATGAGTCAGGCGGGGCATCCGGTATTATTACTGGCGCGCCGTGAACAGATTCTGGAGGGCTTTAATCTGCCTGACAGTCTGTGCAAACGTGTTGATGTGACAGATCTTAATGCAATGAAAGCCGCAATTCTTGAAGCGGAAGGGCTATATGGCAAAACCGATTTATTAATTAACTGTGCGGGTGTCATGTTGCTGGATAATCCGTATGACCAGGATTTCAGTGAATGGCAGCAAATGGTGGATGTTAATATTACCGGTGTGCTGACAGGCATTAATGTTGTGTTGCATGACATGGTACAACGGGAAGAGGGCACGATTATTAATATCAGCTCGATTGCCGGAAGAAAAACATTCCCGAATCATTCTGTTTATTGCGGAACTAAATTTGCGGTTCATGCCATTACAGAAAATATCCGCGAAGAAGTTGCGTCAGCTAATGTCCGTTTAATTACTATTGCACCGGGTGTGGTTGAAACACCGTTATTAAGTCACACCACAAATGAAGAAATTAAGCAGAACTACCAGACCTGGAAAAAAGACATTCAGTCAGGACTGGCACCGGAAAAAATAGCAGACTGCATTGAATTTGCATACAACCAGCCGCAGGATGTGTGTATCCGCGAAATTGTGATTGCGAAAACAAAACAGGCAAGCTGATGTAGTCAGCGGTAAAGCCCCCGGGTAAGGATATAATTCTGAACGGCGGGGGCGAGCTGATCACGGCAATCCTCGCCATTTTTCAGCCGCTCACGGATATTCGTGGCTGAAATAGGAAACAGTGGGGTATCAGCCAGAAAAATATAACCACACGGAGACTGATGCAGGCTTTCCGGTGTGGTAATCAGATGCTCCACAAACCAGTCAGCCAGCCTTTCCGACGGAAAATCCAGCGAATAACCAGGGCGTTTGCACACCAGCAGATGACACAAAGTTAAGATTTTATCCCATTCATGCCAGGTATCGATGCTGAGTAACGAATCCTGCCCGATGATAAATGCCAGCGACTGTTGCGGGCCAATCTCAGCCCGGTACTGACGCAGGGTTTCGACAGTATACGAAAGTGCATCCCGGTGAAGCTCGCGATCGTCCACCCGGAACAGCGGATCACCCTGTACCGCCAGTGTTGCCATCATCAGACGCTGACGTGCATCAGCCTTTGGTTGCGGGCGGTGCGGCGGGACATTATTCGGCAGTAAAATAACCTGCTCCAGTCCGGCAACGGCGGCCATCGCTTTTACGGTATTGATATGCGCCTGATGGACCGGGTCAAATGTTCCGCCATAAAGCGCGAGAATGCTGTTATCCGCGTTGTTCATCATAGAGGAGTTGTCCTGTCTGTGCTTTACCACTCAGAAGCAGTGTCAGTGTCAGAAAATTATCCCCGACAGGCTGACCATAATCTTGTTTAAGGCGGATTTCAATACGGGTGATCAGGGTTATCGCGACCTGCAAGGTTTGTGCAGAGAGCCGCGCCAGTGCGTCACTGAGCAGTGTCCGGCGGTTCTGCCAGACACGGTGCTTATCAAATAAGGTGCGCAGCGGCTGGTGGCGGCTTTCCCGCTGTAAGGTCAGTAATTGCATCACTTCCCGCTGAACGGTGCGCAGCAAAATAACAGGTTCACTGTCTTCCGCCAGCAGTTGTTGCAGGATATGGCAGGCGCGCTTACTTTTCCCTGCCAGCAGGGCATCCGTCCAGTGATATGGCGTAAAATGCGCGGCATCATTGACCGCTGACTCCACGCGGGGCAGTGTCAGTTTTCCGTCAGGGTAAATAAGCGCCAGGCGCGAGAGTGCCTGGGAGAGCGCCAGCAGATTTCCCTCATAGCAATAGCAGAGCAGGCGCACGGCCTGTTCATCCGGCTGTAGCTCAAGCAGTGCTGCCCTGGCGGTTACCCACTGCGGCAGCCGGCTCAATTCCGGTGTCATACAGGTAATATAGGCAGCATCTTGCGATATGGCTTTAAACCAGGCGCTGTTTTCCTGTGCTTTGGTCAGTTTATGACCGCGCAGGATAAGCAGCAGATCAGGATGCAGCAGCCCTGCGAGTTTCAGAAGCTGTTCGCCCATGGCGGCGTTTGCGCCATTTTCCGGCAGATACAGCGTCAGCGTTTGCCTTCCGGCAAACAGACTGAGTGACCGGCAGACAGAAAAAATCTCATCCCAGTCAGTATGTTGTTCGAGGGAAAAACTGTAGTGCTCATCAAATCCCTGCTCCTGCGCCGCATGGCGGATAGCATCCCGGGATTCCTGAAGTAATAAGGGTTCGTTACCCCAGAGGAGATAACGTTCACGCAGCCCCGTACGGAGCTGCGTTATGAGTTGCTCAGGTGAAACTTTTATCATGCTTTGGGTGTGACAATCTCAGCCGCTTGCGCATTTTCATGCTGCTTTTGCTGCTCAGATGGCTGAATCACCAGAAGTTTACGGATAAGACGGGCGGCGGCCTGCTCGCGCATTTCGTCACGCACCATGTCTTTTTCCGCATCTTTAGCCAGTGCTTCCAGCGGGTTATCAAAGAACGAACGTTCTACGCGGACACTCAGCGGATACACTGAGCCGTTCGGCATAATGACCTGGGCATTAAGGAAATAGACCAGTTCTTTTTCAGCGGCTTTACCATCCTGGAAAACAGAGACGGTTTCTTCTGAGCCTTCAGAAGAGCTGATAATTTTCAGCACAGGGATTGATGCGTCACCGCTTTCAATAATCTGCACGTTATTTAACCGTAATTGCTGGCGGATAGCACGGGTCTGTGCGCCGTACGGATCACCGGTGCTGATTTGCAGTTTCTGTAATTCAGCCGGAATTTGCGTGGTACCACGCAGCTGGAAGCCGCAGCCTGCGGTGACCAGCACCGCAAACCCGAGCAACAGCGTCATAATGCGATGTCGCACGATATCTCCTTAAATTAACCTACAACCAGGTTCAGTAATTTACCCGGGACATAAATGACTTTGCGAATACTCACACCTTCGAGGTATTTCACGACATTCTGCTCTTCCGACGCCTGCGCTAATACTGCATCCTGTACCGCATCAGCGGCAACAGTGATACGACCGCGGACTTTACCGTTGATCTGAATAACAATCAGTTTGGTATCATCAATCATTGCGTCTTCGCTGGCAACCGGCCACTGCGCATCATCCACATCCGTTTCATGTCCCAGCGCTTTCCACAGGGTGAAACCGGCGTGCGGGATAATCGGGGACAGCATCAGAATAATAGCATCCAGCGCTTCCTGCATCAGGGCGCGATCCTGCTCCGTTTCCTGAGGTGCCTGCAGCAATTTGTTCATCAGTTCCATAATCGCGGCGATAACCGTATTGAACTGCTGACGGCGGCCTGCATCATCACTGACTTTTGCGATGGTTTTATGCAGCGCGCGGCGCAGATCTTTCTGCTCTGCAGTCAGAGTGGTCAGATCCAGCGTAGCTGTTTTACCTTTCTGCGTGTGCTCGAACACCAGACGCCAGACACGGCGGATAAAGCGGTTTGCGCCTTCCACACCGGACTCCTGCCATTCCAGTGTCAGCTCCGGTGGTGCGGCAAACATCATAAACAGACGGACGGTATCCGCACCGTATTTTTCGACCATGATCTGAGGGTCAACGCCGTTATTTTTCGATTTCGACATTTTACTCATGCCGGTGTAAACCAGCTCACGACCTTCATTATCTGTTGCTTTGATAACCCGGTTTTTATCATCACGCTCAAGAATGGCATCTTCCGGAGACACCCAGACGCGGTGACCATCGGTATCGGTATAGTAGAATGAATCTGCCAGTACCATTCCCTGACATAACAGTCGTTTAGCCGGTTCATCAGAATTAACCAGACCTGCATCGCGCATCAGCTTGTGGAAGAAGCGGAAATACATCAGGTGCATAATGGCGTGTTCAATACCACCGATATACTGATCGACCGGCAGCCAGTAGTTTGCCGCAGCCGGGTCCAGCATACCTTTGTCGTAATCCGGGCAGCAGTAACGGGCGTAATACCAGGAGGATTCCATAAAGGTATCAAAGGTATCGGTTTCACGCAGCGCCGGC
Organism: Morganella psychrotolerans; assembly: GCF_001676155.1. Classification (GTDB taxonomy): domain Bacteria; phylum Pseudomonadota; class Gammaproteobacteria; order Enterobacterales; family Enterobacteriaceae; genus Morganella; species Morganella psychrotolerans. The sequence goes on from NZ_LZEW01000034.1 coordinate 70,377, forward strand.
TGACCATTGATGGTGGTTTTTGCCCACTCAGGATCCGCTTTAATCGGGCTGGTAATACCATCCATAACCACATCTTCCGGCAGAATAACCGGGAGCTGATCTTCCGGAACCGGGACTACCGTTCCGTCTTCCAGTGTTGCCATCGGGATTGGCGCACCCCAGTAACGCTGGCGGGAAACCCCCCAGTCGCGCAGGCGGTAATTTACTTTGCGCTGACCGGCACCCAGGGCAACCAGTTTGTCAGCAACCGCATTGAACCCGGCGGTATTATCCAGACCATCAAATTCGCCTGAATTAAACAGGGCATTTTTACCGGTCATAGCAGCAGCACTTAAATCAGGTACATTGCCGTTATCATCCAGGATAACCGCTTTCAGAGCTAAATCGTATTTACGGGCAAATTCCCAGTCGCGCTGGTCGTGGGCAGGAACAGCCATGACCGCACCGGTGCCGTATTCCATCAGAACAAAATTCGCGACCCAGACAGGTACTTTTTCGCCGGACAGCGGATGGATAGCAAACATACCTGTTGCGACACCTTTTTTCTCCATGGTGGCCATTTCAGCTTCAGCCACTTTGGTATTACGGCATTCATCAATGAAATCTTTCAGTGCCGGATTATTCACCGCAGCCTGTTGTGCCAGAGGATGACCTGCGGCGACAGCCAGGTAAGTCACGCCCATAAAGGTATCCGGACGGGTGGTGTAGACACTCAGTTTTTCGTCGCTGTCAGCCACATCAAAGGTGATTTCCACCCCTTCTGAGCGGCCAATCCAGTTACGCTGCATAGTTTTGACCTGCTCCGGCCACTCATCCAGCTTATCGAGGTCATTGAGCAGTTCTTCCGCGTAAGCGGTGATTTTAATAAACCACTGCGGGATCTCTTTGCGCTCAACCGGGGTATCACAGCGCCAGCAACAGCCGTCGATAACCTGTTCGTTTGCAAGAACTGTCAGGTCATGCGGGCACCAGTTGACAGCAGACGTCTTTTTATACGCCATCCCTTTTTCAAACAGTTTGGTGAAGAACCACTGTTCCCAGCGGTAATATTCCGGCGTACAGGTGGTGACTTCGCGATCCCAGTCGTAAGCAAAACCCAGTTTTTTCAACTGGTTTTTCATGTAATCAATATTGGCGTAAGTCCACGGAGCAGGTGCGGTTTTATTTTTTACCGCCGCACCTTCAGCCGGAAGACCAAACGCATCCCAGCCGATTGGCTGTAACACGTTTTTCCCCAGCATCCGCTGGTAACGTGACATCACATCACCCAGGGTGTAGTTACGTACGTGGCCCATGTGTAGTCGTCCGGAAGGATACGGTAGCATAGACAGACAGTAGTATTTTTCTTTACTGTTATCTTCAGTCACTTTAAATGTTTGTTTTTCCTGCCAGTGACTCTGGACTTGTTGCTCTATGTCTTCGGGACGATATTGTTCTTGCATGGCACCGGTATTCCTGTGGTGAGTAACTGCCGGACGTGCTGCATTCAATGCTGCCGCGCGTTCAGCTTGGGATATAGGATTTTATTAATATCAGACTCGTTAGCATAGCCGATATGCCCCTGAGGGAACAACAGTTAAGCTCGTTAAGGGGTGAAAAAAGCAGGGGAAGTGCGGTGAAGGAAAAAAAAAGGCCGGTATGGAACCGGCCGTTCTGAACATTAATGCAGAATTTTGGCGAGAAACTCTTTGGCGCGCTCCGATTTCGGATTGACAAAGAAATCCTCTTTTTTACTGTCTTCGACGATCTTGCCTTCATCCATAAAAATCACGCGATCCGCCACTTTGCGGGCAAATCCCATTTCGTGGGTGACGACCATCATCGTCATTCCTTCATGAGCGAGTTCGACCATAACATCCAGCACTTCATTGATCATTTCGGGATCAAGGGCAGATGTGGGTTCATCAAACAGCATCGCAACAGGATCCATACAGAGTGCGCGGGCAATCGCCACACGCTGCTGCTGTCCGCCGGAGAGCTGTGACGGGAACTTATCCGCATGGCTGGTCAGCCCCACGCGCTCCAGCAGTTTCAGTGCTTTCTCTTTTGCGGCAGCTTTGTTGCGGTTCAGTACTTTAACCTGAGCCAGTGTCAGGTTTTCAATAATAGAGAGGTGGGGGAACAGTTCAAAATGCTGGAAGACCATCCCGACCTTTGAACGTAGTTTTGCCAGATTCGTCCGTTTATTATTAACCTGTGTGCCGTCGACAAAAATTTCGCCTTCCTGAACCGGCTCCAGACCATTAACCGTTTTTATCAGTGTGGATTTGCCGGACCCGGATGGACCGCACACGACAACCACTTCCCCTTTTTTGACATCGGTCGAGCAGTCGGTTAAGACACGGAACTGACCGTACCATTTGGATACATTTTTCAGGGAGATCATGACACAGTCCTTTTCTTGAGATAATTAACCAGCATTGACGCCGCAAAACTGATAATAAAGTACACAGCACCGGCAAACAGCACCATCTCTATTTGTGTTCCGTCGCGCTCGCCGATATTGCTGGCGGTACGGAAGAAATCCGTCAGACTGAGGACATACACCAGAGAGGTATCCTGGAACAACACAATACCCTGGGTCAGCAGCAGCGGGATCATTGCCCGGAATGCCTGGGGCAGAACAACCAGCCGCATGGTTTGCATTTTGGTCATTCCCAGTGCCAGCGAAGCGGAGGTTTGTCCCTGTGAAACACTCTGGATACCTGCGCGGATGATTTCAGCATAATAGGCGGCTTCAAACAAAGAGAACGCTATCATAGCGGAGATCAGACGGATATCTGTTTTTGGTGATATGCCAAGAACATTTTGGACTAAGTTAGGCACAATCAGATAAAACCACAGCAGCACCATCACCAGCGGCACGGAACGGAAGGCATTCACATAGAGAGCGGCCATCCATCTGATTGCTTTTACAGAAGAAAGACGCATCATCGCCAGCACGGTTCCCCAGAGGATCCCGATAACAATGGCGGTGATGGTTATTTTAGCGGTGATAGCCAGCCCCTGTAACAGGAACGGCATACCCGGCATCACGGAACTCCAGTCAAATTCATACATCAGTGACCTCCTGTCCCTGGCAGACGCACCCGTTTTTCCAGTAAATGCATTGCCACCATAATAATGACGTTAATGCCGACATACGCGAGGGTGATGGCGGTAAAGGATTCATACGCCCGGGCGGAGTAATCGAGCAATTTTCCTGCCTGTGCCGCCATATCAACCAGCCCGATAGTGGAGGCGATAGCTGAATTTTTTACCAGATTCAGCATTTCCGATGTCATCGGCGGAATAATCACGCGGTAAGCATTCGGCAGCAGAACATAGCGGTAGGTCTGCGGCAGAGTCAGTCCCACCGCAAGACCGGCGGCTTTCTGACCGCGCGGCAGTGACTGAATAGCGGCGCGCACCTGTTCCGTCATGCGGGCAGCGGTAAACAGACCCAGACAAAGCATTGAGGAAATAAAGAACTGGATATTCGGATCGAGCTCCATCTTGAACCAGTCGCGGGCAGCCGGTGGCAGGAACTCCGGAATAACCAGATACCAGGTAAAAAACTGAACGATCAGTGGCACATTACGGAAAATTTCCACATAAATAGTGCCGAGCGAAGAGAGAAACCGGTTCGGTACGGTACGCAAAATGCCGAACAGTGACCCCACCAGAAAGGCGATTATCCAGGCACAAATTGACAGCATTACCGTCACTTTCAGACCGGACAGGATCCAGCCGAAGTAGGTGGTATTGCCGAAGGGGGCGGGCTGAAAAAAAAATCCCCCAATCCCAGTTAGCTGACATAGCGCGGCTCCCGTTAAAAGAACGAACTCCCTGTACAAGAAAAATAATCTTTGGTGACAGCGGATTTACATCCGGCGGATAGCGGTATTATCGTCTGCGCCCGCAACAGGTAAGGCATGCGGGCGCAGCGGTCTTATACCCTTATTCATTCAAAACGCAGGTTCGTTGACTGCGGAAAGCCTGCATTCTGAATGACGTTGGGTATGGTTATGTCCTGCAATCCGGACGGGGCAAACCCCCGTCATATCCGGCGCGGACGCCGTATTATTCAAAGGCTTTATCGTTCGGTGCTTTGAACAGTCCTTTCATTTCATTGGATAATTCAAATTTCAGGTTAAGATTTTTAGGCGGAATCGGCTCATTGAACCAGCGGGTATAGGATTTCTCAGCTTTACCGGAAGTCTGTGCATCAGCGACAGTTTTGTCGATCAGCGCTTTGAACTGCGGATCATCTTTACGCAGCATACAGCCGTAAGCTTCTTCGGACTGAGGTGTGCCGACAATCACCCAGTTATCCGATTTTTTCGCTTTGGCGCGCTCACCGGCGAGCAGGGCATCATCCATCATAAACGCAACCGCACGGCCGGACTCCAGGGTGCGGAAAGCATCCCCGTGATCTTTGGCGCTGATAATGCGCATTTTCATCTGTTTCTCATCATTGAGCTTATTCAGCAGCATTTCAGAGGTCGTACCGGAGGTAACCACCACGTTTTTACCGGCGAGATCAGCAAAATCTTTGATACCGGAATCTTTACCGGCCAGCAGGCGGGTGCCGACGACAAAAATGGTGTTGGAGAATGCAGCCTGTTGCTGGCGGGCCAAGTTGTTGGTGGTGGAGCCGCACTCAAAATCGAACGTACCGTTCTGTAATAACGGAATCCGGTTTTGTGAGGTAATCGGGATCAGTTTTACCTGAAGATCCGGTTTGTTCAGTGTTTTCTTAATGGCATCAACAATATTGTTGGAGTAATCCTGGGAATACCCGACCACATTTTGCTGATTATCATAATAAGAGAAGGGAACGGATGATTCCCGGTGACCGACGACAATGACACCGTTATCATTGATTTTTTTTTAGTGTACCGGTTAACTCTTCGGCAGAAACGGCGGCACTGGCGAGTGCGGCACTGGTGATAAGTACCGACAAAAGTAACTTGCGCATAAACAACTCCTTTTTTGGGAAGAGGCATAACGATGTGTACTGCTCATGTGATCGTGTTGTTAAAAATAAAACACAACTGTTAATTAATGAAAGTGAATTTGTTTTAAATCGGGATATCCCTCTCACTCTGTCTGATAAAGATATGCAAGTTGCAATGTAAATAACCATTCGTATTAAATTATGTTATTTTTGCTATATTTGGGCTTATCTGCTGTTGTTGGCGGGTTTTTTTATCCCATCAATAGTGCGTTTGACTGTCATGCCAGTTTATTATTTATACGGATAAGTGGTTTTACGTGATATTCGGCTGATGTAACTATTTTCCGGAACGCTGAGCGAAAAAGAGAGGGTTGCGGTAAAATGTGTAAAGTTGTGGTTATTAAGTTGTCTGAAATTGCAGGCTGTGTAAGATAAGCAGCAACTATCGGGGAGCGGGCTATGCTGAAGCAACGCAGGCAGGGTTATCTGCTGCTGTTTTTCACATTATTCTTTATCTTGTTGTGTGTGACACAACGGATGTCTGGCACAAATCGTGTCAGTCAGAGCCCGTCTGCGGATGTTATATCACAGGTGCTGATGAGTGACGGCGGGACAGAAAAAGCCACGTCCGGCAGTACCTGCGATATCAGTGCCAAGTCTTTGAGTACGGTACCGCCGTTCTCAGCAGAACCCCTCTTTTTTGCCTTTCTTTTCTTCGTCATTACCGCGAATATCGCCCCTGTGCGCTATCGTTCGCGTTCCTGGCGGCAACACACCCCGCTTATGCGGCTGCGCAGACATCTCCATTTTTGTGTCCTGAGGATTTAGCGTCCGGCAATTCATATTGTTTTGTTGGTTTTTCGCTTATTCGGAGATAAAAAATTATGCGTTCTGTATTAACAGCATTTGTGCTGTTTCTGTTCACGTTAACAAACGTGCATGCGGCTGATACCGGCTGGACAGAGATGCCGCAAAACGATCATGCCCGTGTGAAAGTCACATCAGATCAGTGGAAAGACGGCAAATTGCGTCTGCTGCTGGCGGTCGAATTACAACCCGGCTGGAAGACGTACTGGCAGTCTCCCGGGGAGGGCGGTGTTGCCCCGGAACTGACCTGGCAGCCGGAAAATATCAGTTCTCAGTGGTTCTGGCCTGCACCGCAGCGCTTTGAGGTTGCAGGGCTTTCCACCCAGGGCTATGGCGGCAGTGTGGTGTTTCCGCTGGAAGTGAGCGCGGCGGAGCCTGTGTCAGACCTTAACGGGACACTGACATTATCAACATGCAGCAATGTCTGTATCATCACGGATTATCCTGTTTCGCTTGATACCTCACAGCCTGCTCCGGCTGATTTTGACCGGCAGTATAATATTGCCATGCAGCAGGTACCAAAGGCGGACGGCAATATCACCATTGAAGGCAGCCGGATAAACGGCGGCACGCTGACAATGTCACTGCACAGCCCGGATGGCTGGCAGTCACCGCAGCTTTTCTTTAATGCAGGTAAAGAAACAATATTTGGTGCACCTTCATTTAAAGTATCCGGTGACAGCCTGATGGCATCTGTAAAGGTAACGGATGACTGGGGAGAGACGCCGGGTGACCTGAACGGGCAGCCGCTGTCCGTTGTGGTGACTGATGGTGGCATGGCACAGGAACTGACGACGACAATTGGTGCGGGTATCAATACGCCATCGGACAGTGACACATCTTTTGCCCTTTTACTGCTGTTTGCCCTGCTCGGCGGTCTTATCCTCAATGTGATGCCGTGTGTGTTACCGGTGCTGGCGATGAAACTCGGCTCTGTATTGTATGTGGAAAACCGGGGTCGTCGGGCTCTCCGTACACAATTCCTGGTGTCCTCATCGGGTATTATGGTGTCCTTTTGGATCCTAGCGGGGCTGGTTTCAGTGCTGCGACTGACACAAAGTGCGGTCGGCTGGGGGATCCAGTTCCAGAATCCGTGGTTCCTCGGTTTTATGGTGCTGGTAACACTGTTGTTCAGTGCTAACTTGTTCGGCGTGTTTTCCATCAGTCTGAGCAGTAACGCATCCACTAAGCTGGCAACAGCAGGCGGAAAAGGGATGCGCGGACATTTTATGGAGGGCGTGTTTGCCACACTGTTGGCAACGCCTTGTACAGCACCTTTCCTCGGTACAGCGGTAGCATTTGCCCTGGTCGCACCCTATTCTCAGTTATGGCTGATTTTCACCGCTCTCGGGCTGGGTATGAGCCTGCCGTGGCTGCTGATCGCCGCTTTTCCGGGTGTGGCAAAAGTACTGCCGAAACCCGGCCGCTGGATGAACGGGCTGCGCCTGGTACTGGGCGGCATGATGTTTATCACCACCTTGTGGCTGATAAGCCTGCTTATCCCGCATATTGGTATACTGACGGCAACGGTGATAGTGGCGGTTGTGCTGCTGGTGTTAGTCCTGATGGCATTCCGCCGCGCAGGTCTGAAGCGGGGATCGGCGGCGCTGGTGGCTCTGCTGGTAACCGGCGGCGTCTGGGCGGGTATCAATATCACTGATACACCGCAGGACAGTCTGGTCAAAGACAATGTTGACTGGCAGCCATTAACCGAAGAAGCTGTCACCACCGCACGCGCTCAGGGTAAACGGGTCTTTGTGGATGTCACCGCACAATGGTGTGTGACCTGTAAAGCCAATAAATACAATGTACTATTACGTAAAGATGTTCAGGATGAGCTGAGTAAGCCGGATGTTGTCGCGCTGCGCGGTGACTGGACAAAACCGTCTCCTGAGATCACCGCATTTCTGGAAAAACGCGGACATCTGGCTGTACCATTCAATCAGATTTACGGTCCTGCTTTACCCGGCGGCGAAATCTTGTCACCATTACTCGACAGAGAAACCGTCTTACACTTATTAAATCAGTCACAAGGAATTGAACCATGAAAAAAAACACTCGCGGCTTTAATTATCGGCTCGCTCTTTTTTACCGCCACAGCAAACGCCGCGGCGTTAACGGCAGGCCAGGAAGCGCAGGTGCGTGAATTGGTTCGTGATACGCTGGTTAAAAACCCTGAAATTCTGGAAGAAGCGATTGCTGCATTACAGCAAAAACAGAATGAAAAACAGAGCGCACAAGTGAAAGATGCGGTGAAAGCGAATGCAGCGGCGCTGTTTAATGATAAATACACACCGCGCATCGGGTCAAAAACACCAAAACTGACGATTGTCTCTTTTACCGATTATAACTGCCCGTATTGCAAACGTTTTGATCCGCAGTTAGAAGCCGCCGTTAAAAATAACCCGGATGTTGCAGTGGTATTTAAACTGCTGCCGTTTAAAGGTGAAAGCTCGCTGAACTCAAGCCGCGCGGCGCTCTCTGTCTGGGAAACCAAACCGGAAGCCTTTGTTCAGTTGCATAACCGTTTTATGCAGAAAAAAACGGCACTGACGCAGGATGATATCGACAAAGCAATGAAAACCGCCAATGTGGGTGATGTGAAAATCACAGAAAACAGCATGAATACCATGCGCATGAATATGATGCTGGCAGAGCAGCTTGGTGTGCAGGGTACACCGGCGACACTGATTGGCGATGTTATGTTGCCTGGTGCGGTTGATGATGCACAGTTAGATGCCGTCATTAAAGAAGAACTGGCTAAGGTCAAATAATGAAATTACTGCGCAGATGGGGAAAGGAATTTCTCCTGCTGCTGGTACTTTTATTTATTGCGTCACAGGCGATGGATTACTGGCGCAAGCCGGACACCCCGGATTTACAGAGTATTGCCGCGCTGACACTGACAGATGGCACGCAGGTATCAATTGCACAGCTGAGTGCAGAAAAGCCGCTTCTGGTCTATTTCCAGGCATCCTGGTGCGGGATCTGCAAACTGACATCACCGTCTGTCAGTGAATTATCGGCATCCGGTTACAATGTGGTATCGGTGGCTATCCGCTCGGGTGATGATGCCCGTCTGGCAAAGGGAATGGCGGTAAAAGGCTATAATTTCCCGGTGATAAACGACCCTGACGGTAAAATATCACAGCAATGGGGCGTGAATGTCACCCCGACCTTTGTGATTTATGATAAGGGTGAGATGGTGAGTTACACCAGCGGCTGGACAAGCAAACCAGGCTTACTACTCCGCCTGTGGCGGGCTGAATATCTGTAATTAGTTTTAGCTATCAAATAAAAATCCCGCAGTGATGTCTCATCTGCGGGATTTTTGTTTCCTGTTTGGCAACATTTAAACTTGCTGCTATACTGTTGCCAAACAGGAAACAAAAATAAGAGATAAATGATGCACGTGATTTCGAGAGAGCCTTTTGTCCTTGCGTCAAACCGGTTTCCTGATCATGCTCAGGCGTTAACAGATATTTATAAAATATTAAAGCAGGGCGTCTATAACACGCCGGACGATCTGAAAAAAGTATTTCCGTGTCTGGACAGAATGAAGTACAGAAAAAAAATGGTGGGTAATTGATATTGGCGGTAACTCACTGAGAATGATATTTTTTGCGGATTTTGAGCGTGGAAAAATATTTATTAAGCACATTTCTGCTCATGCAGAGTACGACAAGTTGGTCGCGTATTACCGGAGAACAAAAGAATGATTATCATTGATGCTATTCAGGCAGCAAATAACTTAATCAATATTGTCCCGTTACTTGGCGGCAGCCATTCACGAAAAGATTATGAAGATGCGGTAAAACTGGTGGAGCATCTGATTGAGCATGATCCTGACAATTCGTTGCTTGATATGCTGTGTACTAAAATTGATGAGTATGAAGGCAATGCTCCGGAATTCCGCCATTTCAATGATAAACTTCATGAAAGTGACAGTTCAGTTGCGGTTTTGCGGACCTTAATGGATCAATATAATCTTAATACAACGGATTTTTCTGATGAAATCGGCTCCCGTTCTTTTGTCAGCCGGATCCTTAAAGGTGACCGGGTATTGTCTCTGGATCATATGCGCAAGCTTGCCGCCCGTTTTAATCTGCCGGTGACGATTTTTATAAAATGAATCAGCAGTGATAAAAAAATCCCGCAGTGATGTCTCATCTGCGGGATTTTTTTATCAGAAAGGCATCAGCGGAAGCTCAGACGCCGTTCATTTGTCCGGCGGCGTTTGGCTAAGGCGAGCACAAGGAACAGTGCAGTAGCACCCCAGACCGGCCATGAGCCCATACGGTAGTATGGTGTGAAGCCGGACGCGGAGGTGATTGTTGCACTCAGTGTAGCTTGCGTGAACTGCGGCAGTTGCGCGGTCACAGAGCCATCCGGAGCGATCACAGCAGTAATACCGTTATTGGTTGCCCGTAACAACGGACGACCCAGCTCCAGTGCCCGCATACGTGCCATCTGGAAATGCTGCCACGGCCCGGCAGATCGCCCGAACCAGGCGTCATTGGAGACAGTCAGCAGGACACCGGTTTTGTCTGTCATGTTTTGGCGTACCTGCTCGCCGAGGATGATTTCGTAGCAGATCTCCGCTGTCAGTGTCATTTTTCCGGCGGTCAGCGGCGGCTGGGTATAACCGCCCCGGCTGAAGGAGGACATCGGCAGATTAAATAATGGTGCCAGCGGGCGCAGTAAATCTTCCAGAGGCACATATTCCCCGAACGGCACCAGATGATGTTTGTAATAACGGTTTTTATCACCATAGCGGTATTCACTGTTATTTCCCAGCACAATCAGGCTGTTGTAAACATCATACTCCGCGCTGTCTCCTTTGCGGGTTGCATCCACCACGCCGGTTATCAGGTGAGCGCCACTGAGGGTCAGCAGTCCGTTAAGCTGCTCCAGAAACGCCGTCTGACTGGATGCAAAATCCGGAATAGCGGATTCAGGCCAGATAATCAGAGTGTCCGGGCGGAAATACGGGCGGCTCTCTTTGAGATAAATTCCCAGGGTTTTATCCAGCATGCCGGATTCCCATTTCAGGGATTGTGCGATATTACCCTGTACCAGCGCGACCTGTGTCGGGTCATTGTTCATCTGATACCACTGATAATTTCTCGCCAGCCACGGGGCAAACAGCAGCACCAGCGCAGGGAGAAGCGGCCACACCCGGCGTTTGACTACGGTGAGTGTGGCAAGGCCGCTTATCATCATCAGCAGGAAGGTAATCGCATTGACGCCGAGCAGCGGCGCAAGCGCCCGCATAGGTCCGTCAATCTGGGCGTAACCAAATTGCAGCCACGGAAAGCCGCTCAGCACCCATCCGCGTAAAAATTCAGTCAGTTGCCATAATGCCGGTGCGCCAATCACCAGACGCCAGAGTGTGGCATTGGGGAAGCATTTTACCAGCAATCCGGCAAACAGCATCGGATAGAGCGAGAGATAGGCAGCCAGCAGCACGACCAGGAACAGATTGACCGCTTCCGGCATACCGCCGAAATCGGCGATACTGACATAAACCCAGTTAACACCGCTGCCGAATAAACCCAGTCCCCATGCAAAGCCGATAGCACAGGCTTGTTTTGCCGTCCGGTTCAGGGTTAAAAGCAACAGGGCGGTCAGCGCTGTCAGCGCAAAGAACCAGATATCAAATGGCGAAAAGGCCAGCGTTCCGCCGGCCCCGAAAATAAGCGCCAGCAGCAAACGCGGCCACTGTCGTAAACCATGAGACGATTTCATCATGTCAGATTATCTTCATCTAAAGTCGGGATGGGAGCATCGTCCGGAATCTTAACATGTAACTGGATAATTTTACGACTGTCCGCCATCGCAACTTTAAACATATAGTTATCTATTTCTATCGTTTCACCGCGTGTCGGCAGATGACCGAATGCCTGCATAACCAGCCCGCCGACAGTATCCACCTCTTCATCACTGAAGTGTGTACCGAATGCGTCGTTAAAATCTTCTATCTGTGTCAGGGCGCGGACTGAGTAGGAATGCAGACTGAGCTGACGGATATCCACATCGTCCTCGTCATCATACTCATCCTCAATTTCCCCGACGATTAACTCAAGAATATCTTCAATGGTGACAAGCCCGGAAACCCCGCCGAATTCGTCGATCACAATCGCCATGTGATAGCGCTGAGAACGGAACTCTTTGAGCAGGCGATCCACCCGCTTACTTTCAGGCACGACAACGGCATGGCGCAGCACTTTAGCAATACTGAACTCTTCGGAATCACTGCGCATAAACGGCAGTAAATCTTTCGCCATCAGCAGCCCTTCGATATGATCTTTGTCTTCGCTTATCACCGGAAAGCGCGAATGGGCGGAGTCAATAATCACATCCAGGCACTCGTCGAGTGTCTGATTGCGTTTGAGAGTCACGATTTGTGAACGCGGGATCATGATATCGCGAACCCGCTGATCTGAAATATCCATCACCCCTTCAAGCATGTCACGGGTGTCGGGATCGATCAGTGAGTTTTGTTCGGAATCACGGATGACCTCTACGAGGTCTTCACGGCTTTTTGGTTCGCCGTGGAACAGTTGCTGACGCAACTGAGAAAAGAAGCCTTTCTTCTGGTTCGGTGTATCGCTACCCGATGGATGGTCGTCGCTCATGGCGGTTTTTTTTAATTCCCCGGTTCAATAAAAGTTGCCGTCATATTTAGCATATAAACGGCACCTCTGACTATGCTTTTTCTGTGATATAAGGGTCAGAATAGCCTAATTTTTTTTAAGATTTCCGTTTCCAGCCCTTCCATCTCTTCGGCTTCATCGTCTTCGATGTGGTCATAACCCAGTAAATGCAGGCAACCGTGGATGACCATGTGCGCCCAGTGCTCTTCTTCAGTCTTTTCCTGTTCGGCGGCTTCACGTTCAACCACCTGACGGCAGATAATCAGATCACCCAGCAGCGACAGTTCAATTTCCGGCGGTGCTTCAAACGGAAAAGAGAGCACATTGGTGGGTTTATCCATACCACGGTACGTCAGATTCAGTTCATGGCTTTCCGCTTCATCCACCAGACGGATAGTGACTTCGCTTTCTGCCTGAAACATCGGCAGAACAGCGTCAATCCAGCGCTGGAACATCGCTTCAGCGGGCATTCCGTCTGCATTTTCGCAGGCGATTTGTAAATCCAGAACCGGTTTACTCATGAGATTGTTCCTGCTGCGCCTGCGCGCGTTCAGTTTCGCGCTGCTGTTTCAGTATTTGTTTGCGTTTCTGATCTGCGGCTTCCCACGCTTCATAGGCAATAACCACTTTTGCCACAATCGGGTGACGCACCACATCTTCACTGTGGAAGAAGTTAAAGCTCAGTTCCGGGACATCAGCCAGCACTTCAATAGCATGGCGCAGCCCGGATTTATTGCCGTTAGGCAGGTCAATCTGGGTAATATCCCCGGTAATGACCGCTTTGGAATTAAAGCCGATGCGGGTCAGAAACATTTTCATTTGTTCGATGGTGGTGTTCTGGCTCTCGTCGAGAATAATAAAGGCATCGTTCAGTGTGCGTCCGCGCATGTAAGCCAGCGGAGCAACTTCAATCACGTTGCGTTCAATCAGTTTTTCCACTTTTTCAAAGCCGAGCATCTCAAACAGCGCGTCATAAAGCGGGCGCAGATAGGGATCGACTTTCTGGCTCAGATCGCCGGGCAGAAACCCGAGCTTTTCGCCGGCTTCAACGGCAGGGCGGGTCAGCATGATGCGGCGCACTTCCTGACGCTCCAGGGCATCTACGGCGGCGGCAACAGCCAGGTAGGTTTTCCCGGTCCCGGCAGGCCCGATGCCGAAGGTAATATCATGATCCAGAATATGGGCGATATATTGCGCCTGATTCGGCGTGCGGGGTTTGACCATACCGCGTTTGGTTTTGATATTGACGGCTTTGCCGTAATCCGGAACATGTTCGTCATTTTGCTCAAGCACACGGCTTTCTGCGACCGCCAGGTGAACCTGTTCCGGGTCGATATCACAGATAACGCCGCGCACCGGCGAGGTTTCCACATAGAGCTGACGCAAAATAGCGGCGGCGGCTTTGACGCAGTGTGGCTTGCCGGTCAGCCGGAAACGGTTTTCACGGCGGCTGATTTCGGTGCCCAGGCGGCGCTCCAGAAGTTTGATGTTGTCATCAAACGGTCCGCACAGGCTTTGCAGGCGCGCGTTTTCTGCGGGCTCCAGGAAAATTTCCTGAGTGGCAACCTGTGAAGGTGATGTATAGGTATCTGTCACTGAATCTCTCTGTTTTTTATTACGGGCACGAATAATTGCCCGTAATCATGATTAATGTGTGGTTGGCTTATATGAGCCCACACCCAGTTCATCTTCTTTGCGGGTGCGGGCGATAACGGATGCCGGTGTTTCATGAACCCGCAGGTTCATCTGGTCTTCTGTCCGGATAACCTTTCCGCGCAGTGAATTGGTGTAAACGTCGTCAATTTCAACGTCCACAAATTTACCGATCATCTCAGGGGTTCCCTCAAAGTTGACCACGCGGTTGCTTTCAGTGCGTCCTGATAACTCCATCACGTTTTTGCGGGACGTACCTTCCACCAGGATGCGCTGAACGGTTCCCAGCATCTGACGGCTGTGGATCATCGCCTGTTGGGTAATACGCTGCTGTAACAGGTACAGACGTTGTTTTTTCTCATCTTCGCTGACATCGTCGGGCAGGTCTGCCGCCGGTGTTCCGGGACGTGCGGAGTAAACAAAGCTGTAGCTGATATCAAATTTGATATCATCAATCAGTTGCATTGTTTTTTGGAAATCATCTTCTGTCTCGCCCGGGAAGCCGACGATAAAATCAGAGCTGACAAGCACATCCGGACGCGCTTTGCGCACCTTACGGATGATGCTTTTGTATTCCAGCGCGGTATGGGCGCGTTTCATCATAGTCAGAATACGGTCTGATCCGCTTTGTACCGGCAGATGCAGGAAGCTGACCAGCTCCGGTGTATCTTCATACACAGTAATAATATCATCTGTAAATTCAATCGGATGGCTGGTGGTAAAGCGGACACGATCGATGCCGTCAATAGCCGCAACCAGGCGGATAAGTTCGGCAAAGCTGCAAATTCCGCCGCCGAATGCCGGTCCGCGGTAGGCATTTACGTTTTGCCCCAGCAGGTTAACCTCGCGCACGCCTTGTGCAGCTAATTGTGCGATTTCAAACAGAATATCATCACACGGACGGCTGACTTCCTCACCACGGGTGTAAGGTACCACACAGAACGTACAGTATTTATTGCAGCCTTCCATGATAGACACAAACGCAGAAGGTCCGTCAGCGCGCGGCTCCGGCAAATTGTCAAATTTTTCGATTTCCGGAAAGCTGATATCAACAATCGGGCTGCGATCGCCTCTGAGCCTGTTGATCATTTCCGGCAGACGGTGCAGGGTTTGCGGACCGAAAACAATATCAACCGCAGGGGCGCGGCGGCGGATAAAATCCCCTTCCTGTGACGCAACACACCCGCCGACACCAATAATAATGTCCGGATTTTTGTCTTTCAGGTTTTTCCAGCGACCGAGCTGATGAAAAACTTTCTCCTGTGCTTTTTCCCGGATAGAGCAGGTATTTAACAGGAGAATATCGGCTTCATCAGAGTTGTCTGTTAAAGTGTAGCCGTGGGTGCTTTCCAGCAGGTCTGCCATTTTGGATGAATCATATTCATTCATCTGACAGCCCCAGGTTTTTATATACAGTTTTTTACTCGTCGACATTTTCTCAATCCGCTGTTTTCAGTGAAATAATACCCGCAACACTGAAAAGCATTGTGCGTATCCAATCAGGTTTTGATAGAACCAATGGTCGATATTGTATTCATTTGACACACCGGTGACCAGACCCGGTAGCACGGATCTTCACCTTTCCCGGTGAATTTACGGCAATTGAACAAAAAATCAACGTATTAAAGTAGGTATGTCATGGATAACCCGATAACACATTCTGAAGTCACCGTCGTCGGCGGAGGTATGATTGGTGCCGCCTGCGCCCTGGGACTGGCTGAGGCCGGTTTTCGTGTCACAGTTGCCGAGCAGCAGGCTCCCGCACCTTTCGACGCACAGGCGCGTCCTGATGTACGAATTTCCGCGGTCAGCCGGGCATCAGTGGAATTACTGGCCTCGCTTGGCGTGTGGGATGCTGTCCGCGCAATGCGCTGTGTGCCGTACCGGGCACTGGAAACCTATGAAACGCCGGGGTCTGAAGTCACTTTTACCGCTGAGAGCCTCGGGTTACCCGAACTGGGGTATATGGTGGAAAACCGGATATTGCAACTGGCGCTGTGGGAGAAAGTCACCGCGCATGAGCGCATCACCTGCCTGTGTCCGGCGCAGTTACAGACAATGACAAAGCAGGCTGGTGAATGGCTGCTGACGTTTGATAGCGGGGAGCAGATCAGCAGCCGCCTGGTGATTGGAGCCGATGGTGCGCGCTCGCAGGTCAGAACACTGACCGGTATCGGCAGCTGTGGCTGGCAGTACCGTCAGTCCTGTATGCTGATTTCAGTCGATACTCACAGGGCGCAACAGGATCTCACCTGGCAGCAGTTTTTCCCGTCGGGTCCGCGCGCATTTCTGCCACTGTTTGATTCATATGCGTCACTGGTCTGGTATGACTCACCTGCCCGCATCCGCCAGCTCAGTAAGTTGCCGATGGCACAGTTGCAGGATGAGATCCGCACGGTATTCCCTGCACGTCTGGGGGAGGTTACACCTCTGGCTGCCGGTTCGTTTCCGCTGGTGCGCCACCATGCCGCGCATTATGTTCAGGATGGTGTTGCACTGATTGGTGATGCGGCACATACCATTAATCCGCTTGCCGGGCAGGGGGTGAACCTCGGATACCGGGATGTGGATGCGTTGCTGGATGTATTAATTAATGCGCGGGCGTGTTGTGAGGACTGGAGCAGCACTGAGGTGCTGAAACGCTATGAGCATCGTCGCCGTCCGGATAACCTGCTGATGCAGGCGGGGATGGATGCATTCTATCTGGCGTTCAGTAATACGCTGCCGGGATTGCAGCCGTTGCGTAATCTGGCACTGACAGTGGCGCAACGCGCTACGCCGCTGAAAAAGCTGGCACTGAAGTATGCGCTGGGGGTTTGAGTACCGGATGCAGGCAGGACCGGAGGCTTTCTTTTGCTCCCGGGATCGCCTGACAGCAGGCAAAAACGAAAAGTCGCTGTAAACACGTCCCTGTGCGCTCAGGTGCGCCATCCATGGCGCACATGCTTTTCGTTTGTTTTGCCTGCTGTCGCGCGTTGTACATTCAGAAACAGACAAAACACAATGTCAGGATTCAGAAAAGCAAAAAGCCCGTCATAGACGGGCTTTCAGAATTTGGCTGGGGTACCAGGATTCGAACCTGGGAATGCTGGAATCAGAATCCAGTGCCTTACCGCTTGGCGATACCCCAAAAGATGGTGGCTATGACGGGATTCGAACCTGTGACCCCAACATTATGAGTGTTGTGCTCTAACCAACTGAGCTACATAGCCATCCCGTACTTCTTACTTCTGACATCGTTTTTCAGATTAAATGGCTGGGGTACCAGGATTCGAACCTGGGCATGCTAGGATCAAAACCTAGTGCCTTACCGCTTGGCGATACCCCACCTGAAATACAATAAACAACAACGAACAACAAATGTCACGAGAATGGTGCGGAAGGCGAGACTTGAACTCGCACACCTTGCGGCGCCAGAACCTAAATCTGGTGCGTCTACCAATTTCGCCACTCCCGCAAAAAGATGGTGGCTATGACGGGATTCGAACCTGTGACCCCAACATTATGAGTGTTGTGCTCTAACCAACTGAGCTACATAGCCATCTTTTTCGCGTAACCTTCATCGGCGTTGCGGGGCGCATTATGCTGATTACAGGCAAAAGCGTCAACTTCTTTTTGCAGATATTTTGACAGAATCCGTTTGTTTGCCTGCATAATAATCACTTTGCAGATAAAGAGAACAAAAAACAGGATAAAATCACGGAGTTGACGCATTTCTTTGTGGCTGACGCACCTTGTATTCACCCGGCTTCCGGTGGTTTATTTTCCAGAATATGCTGAAGCAATTCGCCGTATAACATCGCCCGTTTTATCAGGGCAAATGCTCCGATTGCTGAATTAGACGGTAATTGTGAAATCACCACCGGCAGATCCTCACGGAAATTTTTCAGCACCTGGGTGTTGATGCAGCTTTGCAATGCCGGTAGTAAAACCGTACTTGCCGCTGTGATTTCCCCGGCAATCACCACTTTTTGCGGGTTAAACAGGTTAATCATGATGGCAATGGCTTTTCCCAGCGAATTCCCCACCTGTTTAATCACTTCGGTTGCCAGCGGGTCGTTGCGGTTTGCGGCGTGGCAGATAGCGTCAATGGTACAGGTTTCCGGTGTCAGTTCACTTTTAAAGCCCTGTGCCAGTTGATGACGGACCCGGTTTTCGATTGCCGCATTGGATGCCACTGTTTCCAGACAGCCGAAATTGCCGCAGTGGCAGCGCTCGCCCAGCGGATCAATCTGAATATGACCGATTTCACCTAAACTTCCGCGCCGGTTCAGCAGGATCTGATGATTGATAATGATCCCCGCGCCGGTGCCACGGTGAATGCGTACAAGCAGGGAGTCAGCGCAGTCCTGTGTCGCGCCGGAGTAGTGTTCTGCCAGTGCCAGGCTGCGGATATCGTGACCTGCATAGCAGGGCAACTGAAAATGCTGATGCAGATTATCTGTCAGAGGCCATTCATCAACAGTAATATGCGGCATATAGCGGACTATGCCGCGTTCAGGATCGACAAGCCCGGGCATGATAACCGCAATCGCAATAAGTTCGCGGATACGCCGCTGGTGGGTCTGAATAAACGTATCGATAAGCGTGATGAGCTGCGCCTGGGCATCATCCTGAGAAATAACGTTCAGTGCTGTATTGTGCTCAGCAATTGCCCGTCCGCTCAGATCATAAAGCGCAATAGTGGCATCAAAGCGCCCGAGACGCACACCGATAGTCTGAAACGCGCGGTGCTCTGAAATAATAGAGATCGCGCGGCGTCCGCCGGTGGATGCTTGTTGATCCACCTCTTTTATCAGGCCGCGCTCCAGGAGCTGACGGGTGATTTTTGTGACACTTGCCGGTGCCAGCAGGCTGTGCTCGGCAATCTGAATACGTGAAATGGGGCCGAGCTGGTCTATCAGGCGATACACCACCGCCCCGTTGAGCTGCTTGACTAAATCAATATTTCCTATCTGCGGATTTCCGTTACCCATCGACGTATTTTACTCACGATATTGTGACCTCTTTCCCGTTAACCACTGTCATGCAGATGGAAAAATCAGCGGTAAAGGCGGTCAGATTGGCAATATTGCCGGCTTTTATGCTTCCCAGTCTGTCCTCAACACCGATTGCCCGTGCCGGATAGAGCGTGGCCATGCGCAGTGTTTCATCCAGCGGGATACCGACGTGCTGAACACAGTTTTGTACTGCGCGGATCATGGTTAATGAGGAACCACTTAATGTGCCGTTTTCGTCAACACATAAACCATCACGATAATATATCGTTTTGCCTGCAAATATAAAATGATCCAGACCGCTGGTTTGCGGATCAAGGCCCGCCGGAGCGGTTGCATCAGTGACTAATATCAGCTTGTCGCCCTTGAGTGCCTTGCTGTTGCGGATATTTGGCCAGGAAACATGCAGTCCGTCTGCTATAATTCCGGCGTATATTTCGCTGGTATCATAAATAGCACCAATCAATCCCGGCTGGCGACCGGAAATATACGGCATGGCATTGAACAGGTGAGTAGACAATGTAATACCGTTTTCAAACCCGGCGCGGGCCTCTTCATAGGTCGCATTAGAGTGCCCGGATGAGACAACAATCCCGGCATCTGTTAATTTGCGGATAACCGCAGGGTCTGCCATTTCAGGTGCCAGGGTGAGTTTGGTGATGACATCGGCGTTTTCACACAGAAAATCAATCATGGCGGCATCCGGCTTGCGGATGTAGGCCGGGTTATGAGTGCCTTTTTTCACCGGATTAATGTAAGGCCCTTCGAGATGCAGTCCGAGTGCCTGATTTTTATAGGTTTTAAGGTATTCTCGCATGGTGCTGATGCTCAGTTTCATCAGCGCGTCCGGGCTTGTTATCAGCGTCGGCAGGAAACTGGTACAGCCGGTACGCTCATTAGCTTTTTGCATAATTTCAAGCGTACGGACGCTGATATCCGCTTCGTTATCATTAAATTGTACGCCGCCGCAGCCGTTAACCTGTAAATCGATAAAGCCCGGGGAGAGGATAGCGCCGCCCAGATCTTTTTTCTCAATATCTGCCGGTAGTTCATTTTCCGGACACACCCGGTGGATTAACTCTCCGTCGATAATAACCGCGTGGTTTTCCAGACGATCATGACCGGTGTAAATAACAGCATTGGTTAACGCGTACATAAGACCTCCGTGAAAACTGCCCGCGAAGGGCAGTCAGCATCAGTTATTCAGAAAATTGCGTAATAATGTCAGACTCAAGATGGCAGAAATATTTCAGCGTTTTCACTTTGAGTTCCAGCGTGGCCGGCTCATCGCACACTACGATGGCTTTCGGGTGGATCTGCACGCAGGTGATAGTCCACATGTGATTGACGGAGCCCTCCACCGCCTGCTGCACCGCCATGGCTTTATTGTGCCCGGTGGCGAGGATCAGCAGTTCTTTTGCATCCATCAGTGTGCCGACACCCACGGTGAGTGCGTATTTCGGTACTTTATTGATATCATTATCAAAGAAACGGGAGTTCGCGATACGGGTTTCCGGTGTCAGTGTTTTGACACGGGTGCGTGAGGCGAGTGAAGAGCCCGGTTCATTAAACGCAATATGTCCGTCATTACCCACGCCGCCCATAAAGAGCTGCACGCCGCCGTATGCTTTTATTTTATCTTCATAGCGGGCACATTCGGCGTCGGTATCCGGTGCGTTACCATTGAGCAGGTTGATGTTTTCTGCTTGGATATCAATATGATTAAAGAAATTTTCATGCATAAATGAGTGATAGCTCTGCGGATGTGCTTCCGGCAGACCAATGTATTCATCCATATTAAATGTCACGACGTGCCGGAAACTGACAACACCGGTTTGGTGCAGTACAATCAGTGCCTTATAAGTCGCGAGTGGCGTGCCACCTGTCGGCAGACCCAGAACAAACGGGCGCTCAGCGGTAGGTTTAAACGCATTAATTTTGTCAGCAATATATTGTGCTGACCACTGACCGACATCCTGCGCGCGGGCAAGAGGGATTAAACGCATATCAGTTCTGCCTTATTAGATTTATACCCTTATTCATTCAAACTGCAGGTTCGTTGGCTTCATCTTGAATGACGTTGGGTAGACCGATTCATCGGATTCAGGTATCTGTTGTCTCAGGAAGATAATTCCTGCTTTATCTATAGCATGAATATCCGTGATTTATTAGTCACGGGGACTGAGACTGCCGGATAAAAAGATATTTTTTATCTTAAAATAAGATTTGAGTGATCGCCAGCATTTTAGCCATACGATAACGAATATTGGTGACTGAAATCACAAAACATAGCTATTTAATTTGCGATGCAAAATAAACTTTTTAGACTGGTACGTATAGTTAGCAGTAAAATAAGCTGTAATAAAATAAATGCGGACTAATCATAATTGGCCGCGATAATAATGCTGTAAAACAAAAAGCTGTCCGTGAGGGCAGCAAGGGGGAGTGAGTGGGTATATTAAGCTATTTGCAGCGGATTGGCCGTGCACTGATGGTGCCGGTTGCGACACTGCCGGCTGCGGCAATTCTGATGGGGGTCGGGTACTGGATCGATCCGACAGGCTGGGGTGCGGATAATGTTGTCGCCGCTTTCCTGATCAAGTCCGGTGCGGCTATCATCGATAATATGTCGATGCTGTTCGCTATCGGTATCGCTTATGGTATGTCAAAAGACAAAGACGGTGCGGCTGCACTGACCGGTTTTGTCAGCTTTATGGTGGTGACAACGCTGTGTTCTACCGCAACAGTCGGTATGATTCAGGGGATCCCGGTTGAACAGGTGCCTGCAGCATTCGGTAAAATCAATAATCAGTTTGTCGGTATCCTGGTCGGTGTTATTTCTGCTGAACTGTATAACCGTTACAGCAGTGTTGAGCTGCCGATGGCGCTTTCCTTCTTCAGCGGACGTCGCCTGGTGCCGATTCTGGCCTCTTTCGTGATGATCCTCGTCTCTGCGATTCTGATGTATGTCTGGCCGCTTATTTATGATGCGCTGGTATCATTCGGTAAGAGCATTAAAGACCTGGGCGCATGGGGCGCGGGGATTTACGGCTTCTTTAACCGTCTGTTAATTCCTGTTGGTCTGCATCACGCGCTGAACTCAGTATTCTGGTTCAACGTGGCAGATATTAACGATATCCCGAACTTCCTGGGCGGTCAGCAATCGATTGATTCTGGTAGCGCGATTGCAGGGATAACCGGGCGTTATCAGGCAGGGTTCTTCCCGATCATGATGTTTGGTATTCCGGGCGCTGCGCTGGCGATTTATCACTGCGCCAAACCGGAGAATAAAGCAAAAGTTGCCGGTATCATGCTGGCGGGGGCATTTGCGGCATTCTTTACAGGTATTACCGAGCCGATTGAATTCTCCTTTATGTTTGTGGCACCGGTGCTGTATGTCATCCACGCATTCCTGACAGGTATTTCGCTGTTCATTGCGGCATCAATGCAGTGGATTTCCGGTTTCGGCTTCAGCGCCGGGCTGGTGGATATGGCGCTCTCTTCACGCAATCCGCTGGCAACCAACTGGTACATGCTGATTGCGCAGGGGCTGGTTTTCTTCGCGCTTTATTATGTTGTCTTCCGTTTTGTTATCAAAAAATTCAATCTGTTAACCCCGGGGCGTGAAGCGGCGATGGCCACAAACGATACCATTGATGGTTACAGTGAGAATGTCAGTACATCCAAGACTGCCAAAGACGAGAAAAAATCCATTCACAGCGAAGCGCGTCAGTACATTGCGGCAATCGGCGGTTCAGATAACCTGACCGGCATTGACGCCTGTATCACCCGTCTGCGCCTGAATGTAAAAGACTCTGCGCTGGTGAGTGATACGTATGCGAAGCAGATTGGTGCGTCAGGGGTTATCCGTCTGAATAAAGAGAGTGTGCAGGTAATTGTCGGCACACGCGCAGAACTTATCGCCAGTGCGATGCGTGATGTGCTCAAAGACGGTCCGGTTCCTGCGGCTCAGGTCACTGCTGCTGCACAGGCAGAAAGTAAAGCGTCTGCAAAAGGGAACGGAAAAATTGTTCTGAGCCTGGTGGCACCATTTGATGGTGAAGTGGTGGACTTATCCGATGTACCGGATGAAGCATTTTCAGGGCGTGTGGTCGGCGATGGTCTGGCGATCAAACCGGAAAGTGAGCTTGTTCTGGCACCGGCTGCCGGTACGGTAGTGAAAATTTTCGATACTAACCATGCATTTTGTCTGGAAACAGATGAGGGTGCCGAAATTATTGTCCACATCGGTGTTGATACGGTGATGCTGAAAGGTAACGGCTTTACCCGCCTGGTTGAAGAAGGCGCACAGGTTGCAGTCGGCGACCCGGTGCTGAAACTGGATCTGGTGTATCTGAATGAACATGCCAAATCTATGATAAGCCCGGTAATCATCAGTAATATCGATGATTACGATAAGGTAGAGATAGTGGCGAAAGGTGTGGTTAAAGCGAATGAATCTGTGCTGTATCATGTCATGAAATAAGTGATTGCAGTTATGATAATAACGGGAGGC
Source organism: Morganella psychrotolerans (assembly GCF_001676155.1). Taxonomy (GTDB): domain Bacteria; phylum Pseudomonadota; class Gammaproteobacteria; order Enterobacterales; family Enterobacteriaceae; genus Morganella; species Morganella psychrotolerans. The sequence continues at coordinate 94,005 of NZ_LZEW01000034.1, forward strand.
TTCGGCTTCCCGTTTTTTTATTCGTTTTTTGCACGATGGTGTCCGTTCTGCTGATATTTACGTGATCAAGTGGTTGTATATGAGCGCGGCATATTAGATGATAACAAGTTATTACTGCGCATATTGCATTGAGGAATTATAACAATGAACGAGGCTGATGCCCGCCCGACAAATTTTATCCGCCAGATTATTGACGAAGACCTGGCTACCGGAAAACACACTACGGTTCACACGCGTTTCCCGCCTGAGCCGAATGGTTACCTGCATATTGGTCACGCAAAATCTATCTGCCTGAATTTCGGCATTGCGAAAGATTATCAGGGGCAATGCAATCTGCGTTTTGATGACACCAACCCGGCAAAAGAAGACGTCGAATACGTCAATTCTATTGAAAATGATGTCAAATGGCTCGGTTTTCAGTGGAGCGGAAAAGTTTGTTATTCCTCTGATTATTTTGACTCGCTGTATGGTTATGCCGTTGAGTTAATTAATAAAGGTCTGGCATTCGTTTGTGAATTAAGTGCAGAGCAAATCCGCGAATACCGTGGCTCACTGAAAGAGCCGGGTAAAAACAGCCCTTACCGTGACCGTACTCCGGAAGAGAACCTTGCGCTGTTTGAAAAAATGCGTGATGGCGGCTTTGAAGAAGGGAAAGCGTGTCTGCGTGCCAAAATTGATATGGCATCCTCCTTTATCGTGATGCGCGACCCGGTTATTTACCGTATTAAATTTGCCACACATCACCAGACCGGTGATAAATGGTGTATTTACCCGATGTATGATTTCACCCATTGTATTTCTGATGCACTGGAAGGGATCACGCATTCACTTTGTACGCTGGAATTCCAGGACAACCGCCGTCTGTATGACTGGGTGCTGGATAACATTACGATTGCCTGTCATCCGCGTCAGTACGAGTTTTCCCGTCTGAATCTCGAATACACGGTGATGTCAAAACGTAAACTGAACCAGCTGGTGACAGAGAAATTTGTTGATGGGTGGGATGACCCGCGCATGCTGACTATTTCCGGTCTGCGCCGCCGTGGTTATACCGCCGCGTCTATCCGTGAATTCTGCCGCCGTATCGGTGTCACCAAGCAGGATAACAATGTCGAAATGGCCGCACTGGAATCCTGTATCCGTGATGACCTGAATGACAGCGCACCACGCGCGATGGCAGTGATTGATCCGGTGAAACTGGTGATTGAAAACATGGCGGAAGGTGATGTTGTGTTAACCATGCCTAATCATCCGAATAACCCGGATATGGGCACGCGTGAAGTGCCGTTCAGCCGTGAAATCTGGATCGATCGTGCTGATTTTCGTGAAGAAGCAAACAAACAGTACAAACGCCTGGTGCTGAATAAAGAAGTCCGTCTGCGTAATGCGTTTATTATCAAAGCAGAGCGCGTGGAAAAAGACAGCGAAGGCAATATCACCACGATTTTCTGTACTTACGATCCGGAAACACTGAATAAAGACCCGGCTGACGGGCGCAAAGTACGCGGTGTTATCCACTGGGTCAGTGTGAAACATGCTGTACCGGCTGAGATTCGTTTGTATGATCGTCTGTTCAGTGTGGCGAATCCGGGCGCGCAGGATGATTTCCTGTCTGTTCTGAATCCGGAATCATTAGTTATTCGTCAGGGTTTTGTTGAACCGTCACTGAAAGGCGCTGACAGCGCGAAGCCGTATCAGTTTGAGCGCGAAGGGTATTTCTGTGCAGATGTTAAGTTATCATCAGAAGACCGCCCTGTGTTTAACCGCACAGTCGGTTTGCGTGATACCTGGGCGAAAATTGAGAATAAATAATACCGGTAACGTATTGTAATTATTCAACTATAGAAAAAGCCGTTCATCTGAACGGCTTATTTATGTCTGAAATACATATTGTATACCCAACGTCATTCAGGATGCAGCCAACGAACCTGCAGTTTGAATGAATAAGGGTATAAAACGAAAAATTATTTCTCGTTATGTATACCATCATCTGAACGGCAGTCACCATCTGCACAGTGACCATACAGGTACAGGCTGTGGTTGGTGAGTTTGATACCGTGGCGCTGCGCGATATCTTTCTGACGTGACTCAATTGATTCATCACTGAACTCAATGACTTTTCCGCAATCCAGGCAGATCAGATGGTCATGGTGATGTTGCTGCGTCAGTTCGAAAACAGACTTTCCGCCTTCAAAATTGTGGCGGGTGACAATACCTGCATCATCAAACTGATTGAGTACGCGGTAAACTGTTGCCAGTCCAATCTCTTCACCGATATCAATCAGTTTTTTATAGAGATCTTCCGCACTGACGTGGTGGCACGTCGGATCCTGCAACACTTCCAGAATTTTCAGGCGGGGAAGTGTGACTTTCAGTCCTGCATTTTTCAATGCTTTATTGTTATCTGTCATGCGGATTTAGTCCTATATTGTCGCAGGTGAGCGTATGCACAGTGAATGCGCTCAACGGCTGAACACAATGTCCGGCTATCGTGTAGTGTCAGGTGCGATTCGCCTGACCGATACCGGATCGGATTGTAATATCATTACATAAATAAGCCGGATTATCATTCGCAATTTAAGGGAAATACTTAAATTGCGAGGATCTCGTTGAGGCTCATCTCTTCACGGATTTGTTCAACCCACTTTGCAACGCGTTCGTTGGTCAGTTCAGGCTGGCGATCTTCATCAATAGCCAATCCGATAAAATGCGTGTCATCTGCCAGACCTTTCGACTCTTCAAAATGATAGCCTTCAGTCGGCCAGTGACCAACAATCACGGCACCGCGCGGTTCAATGATGTCGCGGATAGTCCCCATAGCGTCACAGAAGTATTCAGCATAATCCTCCTGGTCACCACAGCCGAAAATACCCACTATTTTTCCTTCAAAATCAATTTCTTCCAGTGTCGGAAAAAAATCATCCCAGTCACACTGTGCTTCACCGTAATACCATGTCGGGATACCGAGCAGTAAGAAATCATAGCCTTCGATGTCCTCTTTGCTGCACTTGGCAACATCGCGGACGTCGGCAACACCATCACCGAGTGATTTCTGGATCATTTTAGCGATATTTTCTGTGTTCCCGGTGTCACTACCGAAAAATATACCTGTGATTGCCATAACTAGCCTCTTAATCGAAAATCTCTGTGCCTGCAAAAGGACGCCGCAGCGACAACAAGCAGAAATTATAACTATTTCATCTTTGTAAATACCATTCTGACTAAAACAGTATTTGAAGTCTGTCAAATTTGTGTGGTGTGTCGTCTCACAACCGTGTGTCGTCTCACAACTTAGTACACAGATTTAAACTCTGAAGGTGTTCGAGCAGAATTTGTTCAATCAGCTCACCCCGGGTTACATTTTCCTCATACGCCCGCTCATTTAAGGCATCCACGATATCAGCACTCAGTTTGAGTTCAACGCGGCGCAATCCGTTGACCTTATCACGCCGTAACTGATTGCGTTTGTTAATACGCAACTGCTCATCGCGGGAGAGCGGGTTTGTTTTCGGTCGCCCGGGCCGGCGCTCATCTGCGAACAAATCCGGGGTGGTACGATCTGTTTGTTCTTTGGCCATAATTTTACTACGAAAAGGCGGATAACGATGATAAACGCGCAATGATACACCGGCGTCCTGTATATCGCTACCGCTTAGCACATTGTTCTCTGTGATTTCAGGCAGATTGCTTAACATCCCGCCATAAGGGGCTTGCAGGGATAAACTATCGCGCAGACATGAATAATGGAATCAATGAGTCTGCCGTGGTGATTATCCCGATGAATATATTAGGAAAAAAGGAGCTTATTGCTCAGGATAACGGAGTGTTTTTGTCGTCGGTCTTTGCTTAGTATGTATTTTCAACAGGCGAACCGCAGGGAAACGCGCATGGAACGCATCACCGGACAGCACGAATCACAGAGTATTCAACGCAGGAGAGCCGTGCTTCAGAACCGGGTATTACGGCTTTTGGGAATTATCAGCTGGCCGTTGCAGTATACGGTCTTTATCTTATCCGGCTGTTTTTTACTGGATCTCTGTTTTGATTTACCGGGCCATGAAGTGAAATACCATGTAAAGCTGCTGGTTTCCTGGTGGCAGGAAAATGACGCGGAAAATCTGTTGGTGAGTTTCCGCCACTGAATTTTTGTTTTTGCTGTCAGATTTTTTCCAGAAACCGACCGATAGCACGCAGGACAGCATCCGGTTTTTCGGCGTGAACCCAATGTCCGCATCCGGCGATCACATGCGCGGTTGCCTGCGGAAACTGCTGCATAATAGCTTCGCGGTACTCAGGTTTCACATAGGATGATTTTCCGCCCGGGATAAGCAGCAGCGGAACGTTCAGTGCGGGCAGCGGCTCCCATCCGATTATAGATTCATACTGTGCTTTTATGACCGGCAGGTTGAATTTCCATTCTCCCTGGTGGAAGGATTTGAGCAGAAACGGGATCACCCCGTCTTCTCTGATGCGCTGTTCCATTACAGATGTGGCAGCCTGACGCGTTGTGACACCCGCGTCGGTCACATCTTCGAGTGCAGCGATGATTTCATCATGACGGCGCACGCCGTAAGCTACCGGCGCTATATCAATCACCACAAGGGCTTTCACCGTTTCCGGTGCCAGTGCCGCCAGCGCCATCGCTATTTTTCCGCCCATGGAATGTCCGATAACAATGACTTTTTCAAATGCCAGTGCGGTGATGAGATCAAGCACATCCTGCGCCATTTCGGCATAACTCATCGTGTTCGCACGCGGCGAATCGCCGTGGTTACGGACATCAATCTGCACGACGGTGTGTGTGGTGCGCAACCCGCGCCCGAGCACGCCCAGATTATGCAGATCACCGAATAACCCGTGGATAAGAATAACAGGAGTGGCAGATTGTGATATTTCAGGCGTGAATACTTCATAGTGCAGTAATGCAGGTAATTTCATAATAACAGCCGATCCGCAGAGCAAAACATATCCGCTATGATGACATGACTGCGCGGGGAAACCAAGATGTTGCGAAGATGTATCTGTAGGAAAAACAGCGTCTGAAAACGATAACTTACTGATTTATTTTTTAAATGAGGATGAGGAACATAACCGGATGTTTTTAGTTTAAGTTATTGAAATTTTACTTGTTTTGTTTTGCCGTTTTCTATCTTATAATGAAGCGTTTCGCGTTAACGAATAAAAGAACCGGGTAGAAATGAAAACAATCGACGTAGATGAAGAGCTTTATCGTTATATTGCAGGCCATACACAGCACATTGGTGAAAGTGCATCGGTGATTTTACGCCGTATGCTGAATTTAGGGCCGCAGGCACCGGATGTCAGCAGCGCACCAGTCAGCGGCACAGACAATAAGACGCCGGCTGCCGCATCCCGTCCGGTGAAAACGGCCCCTTTGGACCCTGTCCGTGCGGTGCGTGAATTGCTGTTATCTGACAGCTACGCGGAAAAAAAGAAAACAATCGATCGCTTTATGCTGGTGCTCTCCGCGCTGTACAGTATTGATCCGCTGAGTTTTCAGAAAAGCACGGATGAACTGCATGGCCGCACCCGCGTTTACTTTGCCGGTGATGAACACACACTGCTGGCCAGTGGTAAAACCAGCAAACCCCGGCATATTCCGGGTACCCCTTTCTGGGTTATCACCAACACAAATACACAACGAAAACAGAGTATGATCGAGCAGATTATGCAGGGAATGGGTTTCCCGGTAAATACGGTAGAGAAAGTCTGCAATACCCTGTAAGGGGTATTTTGCCTGTCTGTTTTTGTAAAAAGCATGAGTACCGGCCGGTAACGGCATAATCAGGGAGAAATGACACAGTGGCTCACACGCATCCGCGGGCTGGTCAGCCTGCGCAACAATCTGATTTAATCAATGTGGCGCAGCTTACATCTCAGTATTATACCCTTACACCTGATGCGGCAATCACTGCCCAGCAGGTGAAGTTTGGTACTTCGGGGCACCGTGGCAGTGCCGGACGCTGCAGCTTTAATGAAGCGCACATCCTGGCGGTGACACAGGCTATTGCCGAAATTCGTCAGCAGCAGGGTGTTTGTGGTCCGTGTTATGTGGGCAAAGACACTCACGCCTTATCTGAACCGGCTTTCCTGACAGTATTATCCGTACTGGCTGCAAATGGTGTCCGCGTAATCATTCAGGAAAACAATGGTTTTACTCCGACCCCGGCTGTCTCTCATGCGATCCTGACTTACAACCGTACACATGCGGATAAAGCCGACGGTATTGTTATCACCCCGTCGCACAACCCGCCTGAAGACGGTGGTATCAAATATAATCCGCCAACCGGTGGTCCTGCTGATACTGATCTCACCTCAGTGATTGAAAAACGCGCTAATTATCTGCTGGCAGGGCATTTTGATCAGATAAAACAAATGCCGGTCAGTGATGCGCTGTGCAGTCCGCTGGTCAGTGCTGTTAATCTGATTGACCCGTATGTCTGCTCTCTCAGTGATGTGGTCAACATGGATGCTATCCGTAACGCGAAGCTTAAAATTGGTGTTGACCCGCTGGGTGGCGCCGGTATTGAGTACTGGAAGCGCATCCGTGATTTTTATGATCTTGATATTGAGCTGGTTAATGATCAGGTTGATCAGACTTTCCGTTTTATGCCGCTGGATCATGACGGGGTGATCCGCATGGATTGTTCATCCAGGTGGGCGATGGACGGGCTGCTCAGTATGCGGGACAGATTTTCACTGGCGTTCGCCAATGACCCGGATTATGACCGCCACGGTATTGTTACGCCCAAGGGGCTGATGAATCCGAATCATTATCTGGCAGTCGCTATCAATTACCTGTTTCAGCACCGTCCGGACTGGCCTGCCTCAGTTAATGTCGGGAAAACCCTGGTGTCCAGCGCCATGATAGACCGCGTTGTCGCGGATTTGCAGCGCGGGCTGATCGAAGTTCCGGTCGGGTTCAAATGGTTTGTTGACGGTTTATATAACGGCACGCTGGGATTTGGCGGTGAAGAAAGCGCCGGTGCGTCTTTCCTGCGCTTTGACGGCACGCCATGGTCAACAGATAAAGACGGTATTATTCTTTGTCTGTTAGCCGCAGAGCTGACCGCTGTGACCGGTAAAAACCCGCAGCAGCATTATGATGAGCTGGCAGAAAAATTTGGTTCACCGTGTTACAGCCGTATTCAGGCCGCTGCCAGTTATGATGAAAAGTCACGTTTATCAAAATTGTCACCTGAGATGGTAAAAGCAGATACCCTTGCCGGGGACCCGATCACCGCCCGTCTGACAACCGCACCCGGCAATGGCGCGTCTATCGGTGGTCTGAAGGTTATGAGTGAGCAGGGCTGGTTTGCCGCCCGTCCGTCCGGCACAGAAGATGCCTATAAAATCTATTGTGAAAGTTTTCGCGGACCGGAACATCTGGCTCAGATTGAAAAAGAAGCGATTGAGATAGTAAATCAGGTGATAGCTGACTGATTGCTGTTCACGTTGAAAAACGCGGAGCCGGGAATACCCCTCCGCGTTTTTTTTATGTCTGCAAAACAATATAATTTGGCAGAGAACTGGTGGCTATATACCCTTGCCACATTCCTGCATCCTGCATCCTGAATGACGTTAGGTATAAATGATTCGTATTATTAATAATTCATTATCAATTATTTCGTCTGTAATTCATGGGCTGGTAAGCAGGGCTTGATTTTTTTTAGAATGAAATGCTGATAAAATGATAAATAAATAACAATTACGCAACACGATTACAAAAAAGGGGCATTTTGTGCGTATCACCCCCCTTGCAAGTGGTCAGATGAGTGGTAAAGTTTCAGCAAACAGGTTATTATAACAGCAGGTCATACAGTTGATCACATTCAGGATTAGCGCATTTCGCGATAATCCGTAAAAAGGGGGGACTCAATGTCAACATATCAAACATATCCGTTGCATAAGGTTCTCTTGCGCCGTACCGGTGTAGTCACTTTAGGTATCCTGGCGTTCCCGTTTATGTTGTTTTACCGGGATCGCGCCCGCTTCTGGAGTTATCTGTATCGTGTGTGGTCCAAGACGAGCAATAAGCCTGTCTGGCTGGCCCGTTCAGAAATGACTCTGAACAGCGGACAACAGCACTGATACCGGCAGGTTAACCGGCGGCAGTAAAGAGGCGCCCGGCGATATTATCGCGGGGCGTTTTTTTTATCTGTAAATTGCTATTATTTTCTTTGACAGGTATGGTAAACCTATTCGCCAGAATAGGATAAAAAGCATGAATCATCTTGAATTAGAACAGATTATCAATGAAAAACTTGCGGTACATGAGTATCAGGATTATGCCCCGAACGGGTTACAGGTTGAAGGGCGGAAAACAGTAAAACGCATTGTTACCGGTGTGACGGCATGCCAGGCATTGCTGGATGAAGCGGTTTTGCTGAATGCCGATACTGTTCTGGTGCATCACGGCTATTTCTGGAAAAATGAACCTGTTGCTATCCGCGGCATGAAGCAGCGCCGGATCAAAACACTGCTGTGTAATGATATCAATTTATACGGTTACCATCTGCCGCTGGACGGACACCCTGAGCTTGGTAATAACGCGCAACTGGCTGATTTGATGGGTGTAACGGTAACAGGACAGTTGGATCAATTAGTTCCCTGCGGTAAATTTTCCGTACCTGTGACCGGAGAAGAGCTGGCACAGCGCTTACAGCAGGGGTTAGGCCGTGACATTTTGCATTGCGGGGATAATGCCCCAGCACAGATAAAAACACTGGCATGGTGTACCGGCGGTGGTCAGAGTTTTATTCAGATGGCGGCCGATGCGGGTGTGGATGGTTTTGTGACCGGTGAAGTCTCAGAACAAACCATTCATATTGCCCGTGAAATGGGGCTGCATTTCTTTGCCGCAGGACATCATGCCACCGAACGCGGTGGTATCCGCGCACTGGGTGAGTGGCTGAAAAATGAAAAAGGGCTGGATGTGATATTTGTGGATATTCCGAATCCGGCGTAATTATTCAGTCAACAATATTCAGTCAGTAATATTAAGCCAGTAATATTAAGCCGATCTGATGATCGGCTTTTTGTTGTGTATTACCCGGCCTGCGTTACCTGAACAACCTTGCGTGGCGCAAAAAGTAGTGTCCCTGCAGCACAAAGAAATAGCGTCCATCCGAGGTGCTGGATGAACCCGGAAAGTGCCAGACCTGCGCCAATCAGCAGATAATACATCAGCCCCAGCAATGCACCGGCGGTGCCTGCACGATCCCGGTAATCCTGTAATACATTTGCCAGGATATTCGGGACAGCAATCCCGTAAGCGGTAACAATACCCGTCACCGGCAGAACAAACAGGATAGTATTTTGCAGCGACCAGACTCCGGCTGCACTGATAATACCAATGACGGACGCCAGGCGGATCAGTGAATGACTGTGCCATCCGCGCTTGAGCAATATCCGGTTAGTGGCAGAACCGACAGCCACACCTGCCGCCATGAGTAATCCGCTGTAGCCGAATTCCTGCTGTGTGAACCCCAGTTTGCTGAAACAGAACGGGGCTAACTGATAATAGCTGAACAAACTGATATTCAGGAAAGCGATTAATAATACATTGCGCAGAATAAACCGGTCCTTCAACATCCGGACAGCCGTTTCCGGCAGCGAAATCTGCGTAATATGAGCCGGGCGGGTTTCCGGTAATGCAACGACTGTCCATACCAGCAGGATGACCGCCAGTACCGCCAGCCCGGAAAATACGCCCTGATAACCTGCAAAACCGGTGAGTACCGCACCGCTGAACATGCCCAGCGCCGGGCTGATGGCCAGCGCAATTCCCATAACGGAAAATACGCTTGCCAGTTCATCACCCCGGTAACTATCGCGCATAATGGTTTGTGTGCCGACAGAACCGACCGCCGCCCCGAATGCGGACAGCATCCGCAGTATCAGCAATATACTGAACTCCTGTGTGAAGACCGCCCCGGCAGAGGCTGCCGCGTAGAGCACTAATCCGCTCAGCATGGTACGTCTGCGTCCGGCGATATCACATAAACGTCCCCAGGTGACCACACCGGCGGCAAAGGCAAAGAAATACAGCGACAATGTTTGTCCCGCCTGCGCCGCGCTGATGCTGAAGCCCTGTGCAATATCCGTCAGTGCCGGGCTGTAAATTGTTTCCGCTATCTGCGGGAACATCATCAGCGCAACCATCAAGGCTAATGCCGGTTTTTGTATTGTCATTTTGGTTTCCTTTTGTTGTCACTGAAATGAACGACGCAGAGATTAGCAAAAGGATAAATGTCTTATTATAATAATAAGGACAGTTTGTTTATCAAAAGGGACAATATGGCGTGGCTGAAACAACATGACCCGTTTAATGCCGATCTGCATACAGCACCGCTTGTCGGGATCGCCGCTGAAATGGCGGCACAGCATGACTCCGGTTTTCATCAGCATCAGCGGGGACAGTTTTTGTTTACGGAGCGGGGCGCTATCAGGATAACGCTGACGGATACCTTGTCTGTACTGCCGCCGACGCGAATTGCGTGGATCCCGCCGGCAATGCCGCACCGGGTGCAGATGTTTGAAGCAGTGGGTTACCGATCCCTCTATCCGGATGCACAGCTCAGCGCGCAGTTACCGGCGACCTGTGAAATTATGGATATTTCGCCGTTGTTGCGGGAAATTCTGTTCTTGTTTGCACAACTACCGTTTGACAGTGACTGGACGCAGCCGCGTTTACTTCATTTACTTGCTGTGTTTCTTGATGAACTGGCAATTGCCGGACGGGAGCCGATGAGGCTGCCATTACCAACTGATCGGCGGCTGAGTGGTCTGGATACACACACATTGCCGCCGCCACTGAATGAACTGGCGGGTCGCTGTGGTGCGGGTGACAAAACCATTACACGGATTTTCCGGCGCGAAACCGGGCTGAGTTATCAGCAGTGGCGTCAGCAGTGGAGATTGATTAAATCTGTTGAACTGTTGGCTAAAAAGTACCGTTACAGCTATATCGCTCAGGAGCTGGGTTTTACCAGTGACAGTGCGTTTGTGTCATTCTTCAGGGGAATGACAGGGAAAACGCCCGGGGATTATATGGGAAAATGAATAAAAATAAGATAATTATGAATAAAAAACCCTCCTGAGAGGGTTTTATTACCGGGTATTTTTGTCTTGTTACTATTATTAACGGTTGTTAACTTTAGTCTCAAACGGACGCTCAGTGTAGCCGGTATAGAGCTGACGCGGACGGGCGATCTTGATACCGTCGTCGTGCATCTCGCTCCAGTGGGCTATCCAGCCGATGGTGCGTCCGATAGCAAAAATCACCGTAAACATATTTGACGGAATACCCAGTGCTTTCAGAATGATACCTGAATAGAAATCCACATTAGGGTAGAGTTTTTTCTCAATAAAGTACGGGTCATTCAGTGCGATACGCTCAAGCTCCATCGCCACTTCCAGCAGGCTGTCATTCAGCCCCAGCTCATTGAGGACTTCATGGCAGGTTTCACGCATCACTTTGGCACGCGGGTCATGATTTTTATACACGCGGTGACCAAAGCCCATCAGGCGGAAAGAGTCATTTTTATCTTTCGCACGCTCAATAAAGGCAGGAATGTGCTCCACTGTCTGGATCTCTTCCAGCATACGCAGGCAGGCTTCGTTTGCCCCGCCGTGTGCAGGTCCCCAGAGGGATGCGATACCGGCAGCGATACAGGCAAACGGGTTGGCACCGGAAGAACCGGCAGTCCGTACTGTTGAAGTGGATGCATTTTGTTCATGATCCGCATGCAGAATAAGAATTCTGTCCATTGCGCGTTCCAGCACAGGATTGACCACATACTCTTCACAAGGTGTGGCAAACATCATGCGCAGGAAATTACCGGCGTAGGAGAGATTATTCTTAGGATAAACAAACGGCTGTCCGGTTGAATATTTATAGCACATTGCAGCAACAGTCGGCATTTTGGAGAGCAGACGGTAAGCGGCAATTTCGCGGTGACGCGGGTTGTTTACATCCAGAGAGTCATGATAGAACGCCGCCAGCGCCCCGGTAACACCACACAGAACGGCCATCGGGTGAGAGTCACGGCGGAACCCGTTGAATAAGCGGGTTATTTGCTCGTGGATCATGGTGTGACGTTTTACCGTCTCTTTAAATACGTCATACTCTTTCTGGTCAGGTGCTTCGCCATACAGCAGGATATAGCACACTTCCAGGTAATCAGATTTCATCGCCAGCTCTTCAATCGGGAAGCCGCGGTGTAACAGGATACCTTCATCACCATCGATATATGTAATTTTTGATTCACACGACGCGGTGGAGGTGAAGCCGGGATCAAAGGTATAGTAACCCTGGTTGCCCAGCGCCCTGACGTCGATCACAGACTGACCGAGGGTAGGAGTCAGGACATCGAGATCAGTTACCTTGATACCGTTAATTGTCAGCTCCGCCTTTATATTAGACATGTAGGTCTCCTTAGCGCATTTATTATTTGTTTTATACCCTTATTCATTCAACCTGCAGGTTCATTGACTACGCTCAGCCTGCATCCTGAATGGCGTTGGGCATACAATCATTTCGATAATTACAGCAGCCTCTGTCCTGAGGATACCGTACCTGGTGTTACGTTATCCGGCACGGCGTACTGTTAGTTATCAGATTGTTAATTAAGTATTGTGCTGCGATAAAAATAATGTTGTGTGACAAGATGCCGGGTTATTTTTGCAGATAACACTTTTGCATAAGTTTGCACTTACGGGAAGTCTTTCTTGCCGGTAACCGTCGTTTTAATATTCACATTTAACCACAAGATGTAAGTCGATTGTTGTCAAAATGTCACAAGTAATAAGAATGGACGTTTTTATTGTGTGAACCGTGATCTTATTCACTGTTCTGGCTAAATCTGACCAAACATTTTGTATGGGAATTGTAATCATATTGTGAAGCCAATATACTGCCCCAAGGTCTCCGGAATACCCCGAAGCAGGAGCACCCAGCGTAACTGAATGATTACTTTTGTAAAACATTACGGATGTGTATTTTACTTAAGTGTTTTTCGTACTTTCCCTGCGCTGTCTGATTTCCGCCCCGGTCCGGAGGAAGGAAAAATAATAAAAAGCTGTGTGGGCAAAATTGTGAAAAAACAACGACCTGTCAATTTAGACTTGCAGACGATCCATTTTCCGATTACTGCAATCGCTTCAATCTTACACCGTGCCTCCGGCGTCATCACTTTCATTGCTGTAGCGATTCTGCTGTGGCTGTTAGGGCTGTCGCTGTCATCACCGGAAGGGTTCCGGGAAGCCGCTGACCTTATGAGTGGTTTTTTCGCGAAGTTTATCCTCTGGGGCATTCTCACCGCACTGGCTTACCACATCTGTGGGGGCATTCGTCACATGTTAATGGATTTTGGTTTTGTTGATGAAACACTGGCTGCCGGTATTTCATCTGCGAAGATTTCCATGGTTCTGGCTGTGATTTTAGCTGTGTTGGCGGGGGTTCTGGTATGGTGACAAATTCAAAAAACAGCGCAACCACACTGGGTCGCAGCGGTATTCAGGATTGGTTAATTCTGCGTGCCAGCGCCATTGTGATTACGCTTTATGTATTCTACATCATCGGTTTTGTCGCGTTTACCTCAGATATTACTTATGACGTCTGGCGTGGCTTCTTTGCCTCTTCATTCACTCAGGTTTTCACTACCCTGACACTGATTGCCATTCTTGCCCACGCGTGGGTCGGGTTATGGCAGGTACTGACGGATTACGTTAAGTGCGTGAGCCTGCGATTAATACTGCAATTCATTGTTATTATTGCACTATTATCCTATGTCATTTACGGTTCAATCATTGTGTGGGGTGTATAAATGAGCTTACCTGTCAGAGAGTTTGATGCCGTTGTTATCGGCGCAGGCGGCGCAGGCATGCGCGCAGCCCTCCAGATTTCGCAGTCCGGCCTGTCTTGTGCCTTGTTATCCAAAGTCTTCCCGACCCGTTCTCATACGGTATCAGCCCAGGGCGGTATCACCGTTGCGCTGGGAAATACCCATCCCGATAACTGGGAATGGCATATGTATGACACAGTAAAAGGGTCGGATTATATCGGTGACCAGGACGCTATCGAATATATGTGTAAAACCGGACCGGAAGCGGTTCTGGAACTTGAGCACATGGGTCTGCCGTTCTCCCGTCTGGATGACGGCACGATTTATCAGCGTCCGTTCGGCGGACAATCACGTGATTTCGGCGGTGAACAGGCGGCGCGTACCGCTGCTGCCGCTGACCGTACCGGTCATGCACTGCTGCACACGCTTTATCAGCAGAACCTGAAAAATAACACCACTATTTTTTCCGAATGGTACGCCCTTGATCTGGTGAAAAACCAGGATGGCGCCATTATGGGCACGACCGCTATTTGTATCGAAACCGGCGAAGTTGTTTATTTCAAAGCGAAAGCGACGATTCTGGCGACCGGCGGTGCAGGGCGTATTTATCAGTCCACCACCAACGCCCATATCAATACCGGTGATGGTGTCGGCATGGCAGTCCGCGCCGGAGTGCCGTTGCAGGATATGGAAATGTGGCAGTTCCACCCGACCGGGATTGCCGGTGCCGGGGTGCTGGTCACAGAAGGGTGCCGTGGTGAGGGCGGGTATCTGCTCAATAAAGACGGTGAACGCTTTATGGAGCGCTATGCGCCGAATGCCAAAGACCTTGCCGGGCGTGATGTGGTAGCCCGTTCCATTATGATCGAAATTCGTGAAGGTCGCGGTTGTGATGGTCCGTGGGGTCCGCACGCCAAACTGAAACTCGACCATCTGGGTAAAGACGTCCTGGAATCCCGCCTGCCGGGTATTCTGGAGCTGTCACGGACATTTGCGCATGTTGATCCGGTGAAAGAGCCGATCCCGGTCATTCCTACCTGTCATTATATGATGGGCGGTATCCCGACCAGGGTTACCGGTCAGGTACTGACAGTCAATGAACAGGGTGAGGATGTACTGGTTCCGGGTCTGTTTGCTGTCGGTGAAATTGCCTGTGTTTCGGTTCACGGTGCGAACCGCCTCGGCGGAAACTCACTGCTTGACCTCGTGGTGTTTGGTCGTTCTGCCGGTCTGCATCTGAAAGAATCGATTCTGGAGCAGGGCGCGATGCGTGATGCTGCGCAATCAGACGTGGAAGAAGCGCTGACCCGCATGAACCGCTGGAACAATACCCGCGCAGGTGAAGATCCGGTTGAGATCCGCAAAGCACTGCAAGCTTGTATGCAGAATAATTTCTCGGTATTCCGTGAAGGGGATGCTATGGCGAAAGGGCTGGAAGAGCTGAAAACCATCAAAGAGCGTCTGCAATATGCGCGTCTGGATGATACGTCCTCTGAATTCAATACCCAGCGTATTGAGTGCCTGGAGCTGGATAACCTGATGGAAACCGCCTATTCCACAGCAGTCGCAGCGAATTTCCGTACTGAAAGCCGTGGTGCGCACAGCCGTTTTGACTATCCGGATCGCGATGATGCGAACTGGCTGTGTCATTCCCTGTATCTGCCGCAATCCGAAACCATGACACGCCGTGCGGTGAATATGCAACCTAAGTTGCGTGATCCGTTCCCGCCGAAAATTCGGACCTACTGATGTGTGGTGATAAGGCAATTGCGGAGAGAATACTATGAATGTTGAATTTTCAGTTTATCGCTATAACCCGGATGTTGATAACGCACCTCACATGCAGAGTTATCAGTTGGATGTGGAAGAAGGTCGCGACATGATGGTGCTGGATGCGTTAATCCAGCTGAAAGAACAGGATCCGACTTTGTCATTCCGCCGTTCCTGCCGTGAAGGTGTGTGTGGTTCTGACGGGATCAACATGAACGGCAAAAACGGTCTGGCCTGTATCACGCCGCTGTCGGTACTGATGAAAGGCGGTAAAAAGGTGGTGATCCGCCCGCTGCCGGGTCTGCCGGTTGTGCGTGACCTTGTGGTGGATATGGGGCAGTTTTATGCACAATATGAAAAAATTCGCCCGTATCTGATTAATGACAGCAAAAATCCGCCTGCGCGTGAGCACTTACAGTCACCGGTGCAGCGTGAAAAGCTGGATGGTCTGTATGAATGCATTCTGTGTGCCTGCTGCTCAACATCCTGCCCGTCGTTCTGGTGGAATCCGGATAAATTTGTCGGTCCTGCCGGTTTATTAGCCGCGTACCGTTTTCTGATCGACAGCCGTGATACTGAGACAGAATCACGTCTCGATGATATCAGTGATGCTTTCAGTGTTTTCCGCTGTCACGGCATCATGAACTGCGTCAGTGTTTGTCCGAAAGGGCTGAATCCGACAAAAGCAATCGGGCATATTAAATCAATGTTACTTAAACGCAGTGCATAATTTTGTTTTGTCTATATCCAACGTCATTCAGGATGCAGGCTGGCTGAATGTCGCCAACGAACCTGTAGTTTGAATGAATAAGGGTATAACTGGTTGATAATAATAAGATGCCTGCCGGCAGGCATCTTTTACCAGCGTGTAACAATAGGTATAATCTATCGCAGTAAGTGTTAGATGCGGGAAAAAATGTAGCTAATTGTGATTAAGATGTGAGTTTTTTGATTCAAATGTAAGTATGGTAATAGACATCACAGGGATTTTCAGCAACGGTCAGCCGTTGCTAAAGGTTCCTCAGGGATACTCAGAACAGAAGATGCACAAGCACGACCCGGGAATCCATTACGCACCGCACTATATCGCGGTATTAGTTATCACGGCGAAAACTATACCCAACGTCATTCAGGGTGCAGGCAGGCGGCAGACGAGACAATCCGCAGAACATATTTTGGTATGTTTTCCGGACATGCAGCGCAGCCGGTACATTGCAGCCCGGAAGATAAAGGGGATAAAGCTCTAAGCTTAAAGGGATCACAATGCAGAACGGCGTACTGAAGGACTGGCTGGATTCCAGCTTTCTGGCTGGAGAAAACCAGGCTTACATAGAAGATATCTATGAAGACTATCTGAAAGATCCGTCCTCCGTCGATGAAAGTTGGCGGGTAATTTTCGATTCACTGCCGAAAGCGGATGTTACAGAACAACCTCATTCGCAAACCCGCGACTATTTCCGTCGTCTGGCGAAAGATTCAACCCGCTATCATACCTCCGTCAGCGATCCGGCGATGGATTCCAAGCAAGTTAAAGTTCTCCAGCTTATTAACGCATTCCGTTTCCGTGGTCATCAGAATGCGGATCTTGATCCGCTCGGTCTGTGGAAACAGGAGCCTGTTCCGGATCTGGACCCTGCATTCCACAATCTGACCAAAGCTGATTTTGACGAAACCTTTAATATCGGTTCATTCGCTGTTGGTCGTGAAACCATGAAGCTGAGTGAGCTGTACGACGAATTAAAACGTATTTATTGCGGCGCTGTCGGCGTCGAATACATGCATATCACGAATACCGAAGAGAAACGCTGGCTCCAGCAGCGCCTGGAATCCGTGGTTGTCAGCAAACAGTTCAGTGCGGATGAAAAACGGCGTTTCCTGGCAGATTTGACTGCCGCCGAAGGGATGGAGCGTTATCTCGGGGCTAAATTCCCGGGGGCAAAACGTTTCTCTCTGGAAGGAGGCGATTCCCTCATTCCGATGCTTAAAGATCTTATCCGTCATGCCGGTAAACAGGATACCCGTGAAGTCGTTCTGGGAATGGCGCACCGTGGTCGCCTGAACGTGTTGATTAACCTGTTCGGTAAAAAACCGGCAGACCTGTTTGATGAATTTGCCGGAAAGCACAAGGACCATCTGGGCACCGGTGACGTGAAATATCATCAGGGTTTCTCCTCTGATTTCGCCACAGAAGGCGCGCAGGTTCATCTGGCGCTGGCATTTAACCCGTCTCACCTTGAAATTGTCAGCCCGGTGGTTATCGGTTCTGTCCGTGCCCGCCGTGATCGCCTGCCGCAAAGTCTGAGCAGGATGGTATTGCCGATCACCATTCACGGTGACTCTGCGGTGTCTGGTCAGGGGGTTGTTCAGGAAACCCTGAATATGTCACAGGCACGGGGCTATGAAGTCGGCGGGACAGTTCGTATTGTTATCAATAACCAGATTGGTTTCACTACCTCGAACCCGAAAGATACCCGTTCCACCGAATACTGTACTGATGTAATGAAAATGGTGCAGTCGCCGATTTTCCATGTGAACGCGGATGACCCGGAATCAGTGGCATTTGTTACCCGCCTGGCGCTGGATTTCCGTAACACCTTTAACCGCGATGTCATGATTGACCTGGTCTGTTACCGCCGTCACGGGCACAACGAAGCGGATGAGCCGAGTGCAACCCAGCCGATGATGTACCAGAAAATCAAACAGCACCCGACGCCGCGTAAAATCTATGGCGACAGACTGATTGAAGAAGGCATTGTGACCGCCGGTGATGTGACTGAAATGGTCAATATGTACCGTGATGCTATGGATCGCGGAGACTGTGTGGTGGAAGAGTGGCGGGAAATCGGCAAAGCGTCTCTGACGTGGGAGCCGTACCTTAATCATGACTGGAATGACGATTACGCCAATAAAGTCGAACTGAAACGTTTGCAGGATCTGGCCCGCCGTATCAGTGCCGTGCCGGAAGAAGTGCAGATGCACCCGCGTGTTGAGAAAATTTATACTGACCGCGCAGACATGGCGGAAGGTAAAAAATTATTTGACTGGGGCGGCGCTGAAACCCTGGCGTATGCCACACTGGCAGATGAAGGCGTTCCTGTCCGTCTGTCCGGTGAAGATGCCGGGCGCGGAACATTCTTCCATCGTCATGCTGTTATCCATAATCAGGCCAACGGCTCTTGTTATGTGCCGTTAATGAATGTTCATAATGCTCAGGGGCGCTTTAATGTCTGGGACTCGGTTCTGTCTGAAGAAGCGGTTCTGGCCTTTGAATATGGTTATGCAACAACAGATCCGCGCGGTCTGACTATCTGGGAAGCCCAGTTCGGTGACTTTGCCAACGTGGCGCAGGTGGTTATTGACCAGTTCATCAGCTCCGGCGAACAGAAGTGGGGCAGAATGTGCGGGCTGGTGATGTTACTGCCGCACGGCTACGAAGGTCAGGGACCGGAGCACTCCAGTGCCCGCCTGGAACGCTATCTGCAACTTTGTGCCGAGCAGAATATGCAGGTGTGCATTCCGTCAACACCGGCGCAGGTTTATCACATGCTCCGCCGTCAGGCATTGCGCGGTATGCGCCGTCCGCTGATTGTTATGTCACCGAAATCACTGTTACGTCATCCGCTGGCAGTTTCTTCCCTGGAAGAGTTAGCCGAAGGTCGTTTCGAAGCGGTTATTAATGAAGTCGATAAGCTCAATCCTGCGGATGTTAAGCGTGTGGTGCTGTGCTCCGGTAAAGTGTATTACGATTTATTAGAGCAGCGCCGCAAAAATAATCAGACAGATGTTGCCCTGATCCGTATCGAGCAGCTCTATCCGTTCCCGCATGACGATATTCATGAGATTCTCGCGCCGTTTGCGCATGTGAAGGATTTCATCTGGTGCCAGGAAGAGCCGCTGAATCAGGGCGCCTGGTACTGCTGCCAGCATAATTTCCGTGAGGCGGTCCCGGCAGGTGCAGCACTGCGCTACGCGGGTCGTCCGGCCTCGGCATCTCCGGCTGTGGGCTATACGTCTGTTCACCAGCAACAACAACAAGAGCTGGTGAATGATGCACTGAACGTTGAATCAACTAAGGATAAGAAATGAGTAGCATAGAAATTCTGGTTCCCGAGCTCCCCGAGTCTGTCGCCGATGCCACGGTTGCGACGTGGCACAAAAAACCGGGTGACCGTGTTGAACGTGATGAAGTGCTGGTGGAAATAGAAACAGACAAAGTGGTGCTGGAAGTGCCTGCCTCTGACGCCGGTATTCTGGAAGCAGTGCTGGAAGAAGAGGGTGCGACAGTGCTGTCTAAACAGTTGCTGGGGCGTATCCGTCTGGGCGACAGCACCGGCTTACCGGCTGAAATAAAAGAAAAAGTACAGTCCACACCGGCGCAGCGCCAGAATGCCGGGCTGGATGAAGAATCAAATGATGCATTAAGTCCGGCTGTCCGCCGTCTGATTGCAGAGCATGGCATGAATGCCGCAGATATTGCCGGCAGTGGTGTCGGCGGTCGTCTGACCCGCGAAGATGTGGAAAAACATCTGGCACAACAGCCGAAAGGCGTTGATAGCGCGGCTGTTGAGTCTGTTTCTCAGGCGGCATTGTCACACCGCAGTGAAAAACGCGTACCGATGACGCGTCTGCGTAAGCGTGTGGCGGAGCGTCTGCTGGAAGCGAAAAACAGTACTGCGATGCTGACTACCTTTAACGAACTCAACATGAAGCCGGTGATGGATCTGCGCAAACAGTATGGCGAATCGTTTGAAAAACGCCATGGTGTGCGCCTGGGCTTTATGTCGTTCTATGTGAAAGCCGTGGTTGAAGCGCTGAAACGTTATCCGGAAGTGAACGCGTCTATTGATGGCACTGATGTTGTGTATCACAACTATTTCGATATCAGTATTGCCGTCTCCACACCGCGCGGGCTGGTTACACCGGTATTGCGTGATGCTGATGCGCTGAGCATGGCTGAGATTGAAAAACGCATCAAAGAACTGGCTGTTAAAGGTCAGAACGGCAAGCTGACAGTGGAAGATCTGACCGGCGGTAACTTTACCATCACCAATGGTGGTGTGTTTGGTTCACTGATGTCAACGCCGATCATCAACCCGCCGCAGAGTGCGATTCTGGGTATGCATGCAATTAAAGATCGCCCGATGGCCGTCGATGGTCAGGTAGTTATCCTGCCGATGATGTATCTGGCTCTTTCTTATGATCATCGCCTGGTTGACGGGCGTGAATCAGTCGGGTTCCTCGTGACGATTAAAGAAATGTTAGAAGACCCGACCCGTTTGCTGCTTGACGTGTAGTGTTCTTTATTTTTGAGCTTTAACTCATCCGGGCGGCATCGCGCTAAAACCCGCCCGGCTGAACTCGCATTAGTGAATCTGTGTCCCTGCGCCGGGAAACCGGTGCTATCCAGGCAACAACAATAAGAGAGTCCGCTCTCATCAGACAAAATAATGGATAGAACATCATGAATTTACACGAGTATCAGGCAAAACAACTTTTCACGCGGTATGGATTACCTGCACCGGCAGGCTACGCCTGCTCCACACCCCGTGAAGCAGAAGAAGCAGCATCAAAAATCGGCGGCGGTCCGTGGGTCGTCAAGTGTCAGGTTCATGCCGGGGGCCGTGGTAAAGCGGGTGGCGTGAAACTGGTAAAAACCAAAGAAGAAATTCGTGCATTTGCCGAACAGTGGTTAGGCAAGCGCCTTGTGACCTATCAGACAGATGCGCTGGGTCAGCCGGTTCATCAGATACTGGTGGAAAGTGCGACAGATATCGCCAAAGAGCTCTATCTGGGCGCCGTTGTTGACCGCAGTTCGCGTCGTGTGGTCTTTATGGCGTCAACGGAAGGCGGCGTTGAGATTGAAACGGTGGCTCACGAAACACCGGAGCTTATTCATAAAGCGGTGATTGACCCGCTGACCGGTCCGATGCCGTATCAGGGGCGTGAGCTGGCATTTAAGCTGGGTTTAACCGGAAAGTTAGTTAACCAGTTTACTAATGTTTTCATGGGTCTGGCGACCCTGTTCCTGGAGCGCGATCTGGCGATGGCGGAGATAAACCCGCTGGTTATCACCTCAGACGATCAGCTTATCTGCCTTGACGGTAAATTAGGCGTTGACGGTAATGCACTGTACCGCCAGCCGGAACTGCGTGAAATGCATGATCCGTCTCAGGAAGATGCCCGTGAAGCACAGGCCGCGCAGTGGGAACTGAACTATGTTGCGCTGGACGGTAATATCGGTTGTATGGTGAATGGCGCAGGTCTTGCGATGGGCACCATGGACATTGTTAAACTGCACGGCGGCGAGCCGGCTAACTTCCTGGATGTCGGCGGTGGTGCGACCAAAGAGCGCGTCACTGAAGCGTTTAAAATCATTTTGTCCGATGAAAATGTTAAAGCGGTATTTGTTAATATTTTCGGCGGAATCGTCCGCTGTGACCTGATTGCAGACGGGATTATCGGTGCGGTTGAAGACGTTGGTGTCAATGTGCCGGTTGTTGTGCGTCTGGAAGGTAATAATGCGGAGCTTGGCGCTGAGAAGCTGGCGAAAAGTGGTCTGAATATTATTGCGGCAACCAGCCTGACGGATGCTGCGGAACGTGTTGTTGCAGCAGTGGGAGCGAAATAATGTCTATTTTAATCGATAAAAATACCAAGGTTATCTGTCAGGGATTCACAGGCAGCCAGGGGACTTTCCACTCTGAACAGGCGATTGCCTACGGTACCAAAATGGTCGGTGGTGTGACGCCGGGCAAAGGCGGAACCACACATTTAGGGTTGCCGGTCTTTAATACTGTGCGTGAAGCGGTAGAAGCCACAGGTGCGACCGCATCGGTTATTTATGTCCCTGCACCCTTTTGCAAAGACTCCATTCTGGAAGCCATTGATGCCGGTATTAAGCTGATTATCACTATTACCGAAGGTATCCCGACCCTGGATATGCTGACGGTAAAAGTGAAGCTGGATGAAGCGGGTGTCCGGATGATCGGTCCGAACTGTCCGGGCGTTATTACCCCGGGACAGTGCAAAATCGGGATTATGCCGGGCCATATCCATCTGCCGGGTAAAGTGGGCATTGTGTCCCGTTCCGGTACGCTGACGTATGAAGCGGTGAAACAGACGACGGATGCCGGTCTGGGACAGTCTACCTGTGTGGGTATCGGTGGCGACCCGATTCCGGGATCTAACTTTATTGATATTCTGCGCATGTTCCAGAATGACCCGCAAACAGAAGCGATTGTGATGATCGGTGAAATCGGCGGCAGTGCGGAAGAAGAAGCGGCTGCTTTTATTAAAGAGAGCGTCACAAAGCCGGTTGTGGCATATATTGCGGGTGTGACTGCACCTAAGGGCAAACGAATGGGGCACGCCGGAGCGATTATTGCCGGCGGGAAGGGAACCGCAGATGAAAAATTTGCCGCCCTTGAAGCCGCAGGCGTAAAAACAGTCCGCAGCCTGGCTGATATTGGTGAGGCAGTGAAAGCTATCCTCAGCAAGTAGCTGTGTATCAATTGTGTATCAATTGCGTATCTGACTGCTTGCTATACCCGGCGATATTCAGGATGCAGCCAACGAACCTGCAGTTTGAATGAATAAGGGTATATATCGCAACCTGAGCCGTGAAATATAGGCTCAGGTTGTTTTTTGATCTGACCCCGGTAAGGGGAACCGGTACGTTTTTACTCTTTTTACGACTTATCTCAATACCCTCCGGTTGTTCTTGTTACATTCAGTCATTTTCTCAATTGTCTCATAACCTCGGTTGTGTCGTTTACAACACAAACAGTCTCAGGTATAAAAGGGCGTTTTTTATCATATTGATTTATACTTGTTTTTCCCGCCCAAAATGAGCGGATTTGTATCTTAATACAAAAGAGCGATAACAGTTTTAGTGATAATTTATTTATTATTGAATTACCCCGGTAATGGAATTAACCAGGAATATTAATGAAAATAAAACGTTAATTAAAGGTGCGTTTATTATTGTTATTTTTCAGTTTAGTTATATTTTCGTGTACATTGCATTAACAATAAAATAACGCAGACGATATATATGCGATATTGATTAACACTGGTCGGAAAAATTGACATAAATCAATCTATTGCGCTGGCATTATTTTGGAAGTTTGATTAAATTGGGTCAGATCAAAATAGCCGAAAATGACTACCATGTGCATTATTTGATATAACATCAGAATTCCAATCTGAATCACGTAAAAGCGGTTTATTGTGTGCAAATATAAGCGTACTATTATTAGGGTGTCTATTTAGGTGTTTTTTTTTGTTACTAATTTGTTATTGCATTTAGAGGCATTTATTGCTGGTAGTTATGTTGCTTTCTTTCTTCAGGAAAGCTTGGGTTGCCGCATGTCGGTGTCTTCCTGCTAGGAGCAAGGAGTCAAGATGTTTGATATTGTCGAACTGTCGAGATTACAGTTTGCCTTAACAGCGATGTATCACTTTTTATTTGTACCGCTAACATTAGGTATGTCCTTTGTGTTAGCGATCATGGAAACTGTGTATGTCCTGTCCGGTAAGCAAATCTATAAAGATATGACAAAGTTCTGGGGTAAGTTATTTGGTATTAACTTTGCCCTGGGTGTTGCTACAGGTCTGACTATGGAGTTCCAGTTCGGGACTAACTGGTCATACTACTCTCACTATGTTGGTGATATCTTCGGTGCGCCTCTGGCAATCGAAGGTCTGATGGCATTCTTCCTCGAATCCACATTTGTTGGTCTGTTCTTCTTCGGCTGGGATCGTCTCAGTAAGAAGCAGCATCTGATGGTAACCTGGTTCGTTGCTATTGGTTCTAACTTCTCTGCACTGTGGATTCTGGTTGCAAACGGCTGGATGCAAAACCCGATTGCAGCTGATTTCAACTTTGAAACCATGCGTATGGAAATGTTAAGTTTCTCTGAGCTGGTTCTCAACCCGGTTGCACAGGTTAAATTTGTGCATACCGTTGCTGCAGGTTACTGTACAGGTGCTGTTTTCGTCCTGGCTATCAGTGCATGGTATCTGCTGAAAGGCCGTGATATTGCATTCGCAAAACGCTCTTTCGCCATTGCGGCAAGTTTTGGTATCGCTGCAGTGTTATCCGTTATTGTACTGGGTGATGAGTCCGGTTATGAAATGGGTGACGTGCAGAAAACCAAGCTGGCTGCGATTGAAGGCGAATGGCATACTCAGCCGCCTCCGGCTTCATTTAACGTGATCGCATTCCCGAATCAGGACAAAATGGAGAACAGTTTCTCTATTGAAATCCCGTATCTGATGGGGATTATCTCGACGCGTTCTATTGATACACCGGTTCTTGGTTTGCGCGACCTGATGGCACAGCATGAAGTCCGTATCCGTAACGGTATGATTGCTTACGATCTGTTACAGCAACTGCGTCAGGGTAATACTGATGTTGCTGTGCGTGATGCATTTAATCAGAGCAAAAAAGACCTCGGTTATGGTTTACTGCTCAAACGCTATACTGATGATGTAGGTAATGCATCAGAAGAACAAATCAAACTGGCTGCGAAGGACTCCATTCCGCGCGTTGCCCCACTGTTCTGGGCATTCCGTATCATGGTTGCCGCTGGTGGTCTGATGCTGATTGTTCTGGGTCTGGCGTTCCTGAGTGTTCTGCGTAACCGTGTTGGTAAATCAAAATGGTTACTGCGTGCATCACTGCTGAGCCTTCCGTTACCATGGATTGGTGTTGAAGCAGGCTGGTTCGTTGCTGAATATGGCCGTCAGCCATGGGCTGTGGGTGAAGTATTACCAACAGCATATGCAACGTCGAATCTGGCAGCCGGAGACATTCTGTTCTCTATGGCGCTGATCTGCGGTCTGTACACATTATTCCTGATTGCTGAAATGTTCCTGATGTTCAAGTTTGCACGTCTTGGTCCAAGCAGCTTAAAAACCGGCCGTTATCACTTTGAAACGTCACCGGCACAAGACGCTAAGTAAACAGGAGCCCACTTATGTTTGATTATGAAATATTACGGTTTGTATGGTGGATACTGATCGGCGTTCTGCTGATTGGCTTCACTGTGACTGATGGTTTTGATATGGGTGTGGGTATTTTGCTGCCGATTATCAGCAAAGGTGATACAGAACGTCGTATCATGATTAATACCTTAGCGCCGCACTGGGAGGGCAACCAGGTATGGTTGGTCACCGCAGGTGGTGCACTGTTTGCTGCATGGCCGATGGTCTACGCTGCTGCATTCTCAGGCTTCTATATCGCAATGATTCTGGTCCTGGCGGCATTATTCTTCCGCCCGGTCGGTTTTGACTATCGTTCAAAACTGGAATCACCAAAATGGCGCGGTATGTGGGACTGGGGTATTTTTATCGGCAGTTTCGTTCCGTCACTAGTCATCGGTGTGGCATTCGGTAACCTGTTACTGGGTGTGCCGGTTGAAGTGAACTCGAATCTGCAGGTTTCTTATGCAGGCAGTTTCTTCGGTCTTCTGAACCCGTATGGTCTGTTAGCCGGCTTAATCAGTCTGATGATGATTGTGGCGCACGGCGGGACTTACCTGCAGATGCGTACTACCGGTGAATTACACCTGCGTGCGCGCAAAGCAACCACCATTACCGCATTGCTGACATTTGTTCTGTTCGCTGTGGCCGGTGCGTGGCTGATGTGGGGTGGTATCGAAGGTTTCCGTGTCGTATCTGACCTGGATCATTTCGGTCCTTCCAACCCGGTGACGAAAGAAGTGGTTCAGGAAGCGGGCGCATGGATGGCAAACTTTACTGCCCATCCAATCCTGTGGATCCTGCCTGCTGTCGGCCTGGTGTCTCCGCTGCTGGTGGTTCTGTTCACCCGTCTGGATAAAGGTGCGTTTGCATTCCTGTTCTCTGCACTGACTATTGCCGGGGTGATCCTGACCTGTGGTACAGCGATGTTCCCGTTCATCATGCCTTCAAGCATTGACCCGAACGTCAGTCTGACCATGTGGGATGCAACATCCAGTCTGCTTACCCTTCAGGTAATGACAGTTGTTGCGATTATCTTTGTACCAACCGTTCTTCTGTACACTATCTGGTGTTACGTGAAGATGGCGGGTCGTATGGATAAATCCTTCATCGAAGACAACAAACATTCACTGTACTAAGGAGCAGACGCATATGTGGTATTTTGCATGGATCCTCGGAACGCTCCTGGCATGCAGTATTGCAATTATTGCAGCACTGGCCATTGAGCATAATGAAGACAAAGCCGCGTCAGGCGAATAAGACGTATGTTGGATAAATCTTACCAACTACTGGATAAGGGTCCCTTACGGGCCCTTGTCCTCATCATGGCGCTGGGGCTGGCATTTTGTGTGATTTGGGATCCGTCGCGTTTTGCGGCGAATACCAGTTCACTACAAATCTGGCAGGGGTTAGTGATGATCTGGGCCGTATGCAGCGGTGCAGTTTTCGGCACCGCTTTTCATCCGAAACGCGCAGTCTGGAAGATTATCTTTCATCCCATTCCCGCCATTGTGATCCTGGCTTACGGCCTTTATCACTTTTTTAGCTGATAAAGTCGTTTTTCATTAAAAAAGCCGTTCATCTGAACGGCTTTTTTTTTGTCTCACGGATAGCGCAGCTGCTCTGCATTCTCACTG
This sequence comes from Morganella psychrotolerans, assembly GCF_001676155.1. GTDB lineage: Bacteria > Pseudomonadota > Gammaproteobacteria > Enterobacterales > Enterobacteriaceae > Morganella > Morganella psychrotolerans. The sequence continues at coordinate 121,264 of NZ_LZEW01000034.1, forward strand.
AAATACCGGACAAAATAGTCGATAAATACCCGCACTTTCTGCGCCAGATGTGCCGCAGGCGGGAATACCATATTGATGCTTTGATCCGGCGTATCCCGCTGTGTAAAGACCGGCACTAATTCTTCCTGTATCAATTGCTCTCTTATATACCAGACCGGCAGCAGGCTGTATCCCTGATGTGCCAGTGTCATGGTGCGGATGGCCTGAATCGAATTGGACACAAACGCGGTATTGTCAGAGGCAGGCAGATGCTGACGCCAGGCGCTCTGACTTAACAGATTACTGTTGGCGATAAACGGCAGTAAAGCGGGATCGCTGTTATCCGTTACCTGATAGCGGCGGATAAAGTCCGGTGTTGCCACATAACATACCGGAAAATCAGCCAGTCTGCGGTAACGCAACCCGCTGTCGCTCAGTGTGCCGAGCCGCAGTACCACATCCAGTTTCTGGGCAATCAAATCACTCAGGGTATGATCGACCCGGTAATCCAGCTGAATAAGCGGATACTGCATCCGGAATGCCGGAAGCTGCGGCAGCAGAAACTGCCCGCCAAATTCAGCAGTGGCACTGAAACGCAGAGTGCCCTGTGGCTGAGTTGTGCCCGCCATTACCGCGTCAAGCGCCCTGTCAAACTGTTGTAACAGCGGTCTGAATTGCTGATACAGCGCATGACCGGACTCAGTCAGGGTAAACTGGCGTGTTGTCCTGTGCAGCAGTGTGGTGTTCAGCTCCGTTTCCAGGGCTTTGATATGCAGACTCACCATCGACTTGCTTAAATTCAGACGGGTTGCCGCGCGGGTAAATGACCCGGTATCCACCACGTATATAAAGGTATTAATTTTTTCAACAGATGTCAGCATAGGTTTGTTTAATTTTACCAAACAATATTGTTTATATTGACGCATAGACGCCGCAGGTCAACAACTTTTACACTGCTGACCGGAGGAAATTATGACCTATCGTTATCGCGTCGCCCTGATTTTTTTACTGGGCTTCTTTATTGATTGCATCAACATTTTTATGTCTGCCATTACATTACCGGCCATAGCGGCGTCATTGCAGGTTTCATCACTTTCCGTTACCTGGGTGGCGAACAGCTATATTCTCGGGCTGACCCTGATCATTCCGCTGAGCCGCTGGCTGGCTGACCGTTTCGGGATACGTGAACTGATGACCTTCTCGATGCTGCTGTTTGCGGTGACTGCCGTACTGGCGGGCGGGGCGGATTCATTCACATCCCTGATCACCTGGCGCTTTTTACAAGGCGTGGCGGGCGGATTACTTATTCCTGTCGGACAATCTCTGACATTTCAGTATTTTCAGGGACATGAGCGCAGTAAGATTTCCACTATTATTATGATGATCGCCCTGATAGCACCTGCGCTGTCACCGATGCTGGGCGGGTTGATTGTTGATGTGGCGGGCTGGCGTCCGGTGTTTTATGTTAATGCGCCGTTTGCGCTGCTTACCGCGCTGCTGGCGTGGTGCTGGATAAAGGAGCCGAAAACAGCCACATGCCCGGCGCCGGATCTTAAAGGGCTTTTGCTGGTCAGCATTGTACTGGCATCACTGCTGATTGCCCTGTCACTCTACGGGGAGTATCACAATATCAGTGGTGCACTGGCACTCGCTGCGCTGATGTTGCTGAGTGCGCGGCTCTATTATCGCCATTACCAACGGGATCCGCAGGCAATTATTGACCTTGCGCTGCTGAAAAATACCCGGCTGTGGTTATCTGTCGCGGTCTATTATGCGGTGCCCGGTGTGTTTACCGGGGTGAATATCCTGGCTATTTTTTACCTGACAACAGTTCTTAACCTGACAACCAGTGTCACCGGTGCCTTTATGCTGCTGTATGCAGCGGGCGCGCTGGTATCGATGCTGGTCAGCGGTGCGCTTTACAACAAAGCAGGCGCAGGGCGGCTCTTTTTCATCAGCCTGTTATTGCACAGCGGCGGGATAGCTTTGTTTGCCCTGACTGACGTGAATACACCGCTCTGGTTTATCGGACTTATCTATCTTCTTACCGGAACCGGCGGCGGTATCGCAGCTAACTGCGCCCAGACCACAGCGCTGTATGATTTTCGTGATGCTCAGCTGATAAAAGCCAGTGTTATCTGGAATATTAACCGGCAAATTGTATTCAGTATCGGTGCGGCGTTATTAATGACGCTGTATCAGACGCTGAATATCATCATCCCGGAAAACGCATTTAAAATGACTTTCTTATGTGCGGCAGTGATTGGGCTTATCCCGCTTATCTTTTTATGCCGCACCCGCTATCGTTCATCATTAAAACCGGCAGAATCTGCCTCGGAGACATCTCATGAGCCATCCTGACATTCAGCAAGCGGTTAATAGTATCAATATCGTTCACGAACTGATTTATCAGGTTTTCACCACACCGGGTGAGGAAGGTAAAGCAGCACTGCACACTTTACTGACGCACTTTACCGATGATTTTTCTATGACAGGGATTAGCGGGGCGGTTGTTGATCATGACACCGTGGCGGCAGTATTTACGCGGATGCAGGGACAGAAACAGGGTGCGCCGATAGAGACATCAGATTATGAATGTGTCAGCCGGACAGAAAATACACTTGCGATGCGTTATCTTGAAACTCAGCACTTCTCCGGGGTGACAACAGTACGGCGTTCTGTGGTGATCCTGACCAAAAATGATGATGAAATGTGGCAGTGGCATTATCTGCATGAAACACCACTGGCATTATAACCGGCGTGAGTACGGCTGTTCTGACCTGTAAAACAGGACGGAAAATTAGTTTCTGTAAAATAAAGATAAACGGATTTTATTTATGGTATTACAATAAGTTAGATTGTTTGGTAAATAAATCGGTAGCACAAAAATCCGGAATTATCCGGATTTTTGCGTATTCGTGAGGATAAATGTCTTTTAATAAGTGTTTAATGATAGCGGCTGAAGGCGAAAGTAACGCCGCTAACATATTGTAATTCGTAACAAAATATTTTTTCACGGCAACCTCTGAATGAGCTTGCGTGTTGCATAAAGGCGAGTATGATTAGCGCGCGGACAAACGGGCTTTTCTTATCTTTACGTACTAAGCATTTTCAATACGTTTGGTCTTCACGTATAGTTTGCAGGGCAAGTCTGCTGATAAGAGTTAGTTGCGGGATATTCAATGTTTAGTTGGCCGGTACGGATTTACTACGAAGATACTGATGCTGGTGGTGTTGTGTACCACGGGCAGTATGCTGCGTTTTTTGAGCGGGCCAGAACTGAAATGTTACGGGCACGGGGCTTTCATCAGCAGCGACTGCTGGAAGAGCAGATTGGGTTTGTGGTTCGTAAATTAACTATCGATTATCATCATCCGGCAAGGTTAGACGACCTGTTAGAGGTACAAAGCGCGATTACAGAGATTCGCCGCGCGTCCCTGACATTTACGCAAACACTTATGCATAAAAACGGAACTCTTTTATGTCGCGCAGAGGTACTTGTCGCCTGCGTGAATATTTCTTTAATGAAGCCGATAGCGCTTCCCGAGTCTATTGTCGCGGAGTTTAAGCAGTGACTGACATGAATATCTGGGATTTATTCCTGAAAGCAAGTTACCTCGTGCAATTTATCATGCTGGTATTGCTGGGCTTTTCTGTTGCATCGTGGGCAATTATTATTCAGCGGACTAAAATCCTGAATGCTGCAACGCGTGAAGCGGAAGCGTTTGAAGACAAATTCTGGTCAGGTATCGAACTGTCCCGTCTCTATAAAGAGAGCCAGGCGCGTCGTGACGAATTAAGCGGCACAGAACAAATTTTCCACTCCGGCTTTAAAGAGTTTGCCCGTCTGCATCAGGCAAATATTCATTCCCCGGAAGCGGTTGAAACCGGCGCGGCGCGTGCGATGCGCATTTCGATGAACCGTGAAATGGAAAACCTGGAAAACAATATTCCGTTCCTGGGAACTGTCGGCTCTATCAGCCCGTATATCGGTCTGTTCGGGACAGTCTGGGGAATTATGCACGCCTTTATCGCATTAGGTGCGGTAAAACAGGCAACATTACAGATGGTGGCACCGGGTATCGCAGAAGCACTGATTGCAACAGCAATTGGTCTGTTTGCGGCAATCCCTGCGGTAATGGCCTACAACCGTCTGAATAACCGTGTGAATAAATTAGAACAGAACTACGATAACTTCAGCGAAGAGTTTCTGGGGATTTTACACCGCCAGGCGTTTGCATCTGCTGATAAGAAATAAGGCCGGAGATTATTATGGCACGTCAACGCAGACACAAGCGGGAGCTGAAATCTGAAATTAACATTGTTCCTTTACTGGACGTGTTGCTTGTGTTGTTGCTTATCTTCATGGCAACGGCGCCGATAATCAGTCAGAGTGTGGAAGTGGATCTCCCTGATGCCTCCGATTCTCAGGCGGTATCGACCAATGATAATCCGCCGATTATTCTGGAAGTATCCGGAGTGGGGCAATATACCCTGGTGGTAAAACAGGATCGTCTGGAGTTACTGCCGGAAGAACAAATTATTGCTGAGGCAAGAGCACGCCTGGCGGAAGATCCGAAAACGATTTTCCTGGTCGGCGGAGCTAAAGATGTGCCTTATGAAGAGATTATTAATGGTCTGAATATTCTGAAACAGGCCGGAGTGAAATCTGTAGGTCTGATGACGAAACCGATGTAAGGTTTGTTATGCCGTTGTTTTCACTCAGTGTGTTAGGGAATTAAGCGTGAGAAAGCTGAAAGAGCGTAAAGATAAATTAAATCGTTCTGTCATCACATCTGTTGTGTTGCACCTTCTGCTGGTTGCGCTGGTGATTTGGGGATCATTTGTTACCAAATCAGGACTGATGGGCGGCGGTGAAGGCGGGCAGGTGATCGACGCTATTATGGTTGATCCGAACGCGATGGTTGAAAATTTCAATCAGCAGCAACAACAACAGGCAAACGCAAAACAGGCTAAGTCGCAGCGCGAGAAAAAAGAGAAGCAGCAGGAAGAAGAATTACGTCAGAAAGAATCGCGTGAGCAGGAACGTTTAAAAGCCATTGAAGAAGAGCGTCTGAAAACTGAGCAAAAGGTCGACGATCAGAAAAAAGAAGCTGAAGAACAGCAGAAACAAGCTCAGGACGCACTGAAAAAAGCGAAAGAAGAGCAAAAAATTGCAGAAGCAGCCGCTGCCAAAGCGCAGGCTGAAAAAGAAAACGTAATAAAAGAGCAGGCGCTGGCGAAGAAAAAGTCAGATGAAAAAGCGGCTGCACTACAAGCGGCAGAAGAAGAAAAGGCGAAAGCCGAAAAAGCCGTAAAAGAAAAAACTGAGAAAGCCGAAGCAGCAAAAGCTGAAAAAGACGCCAAAGAAAAAGCCGCTAAAGAAAAGGCTGCAAAAGAAGCAAAAGCTAAAGCAGCGGCTTCAAAGAAACAAGCCAGCGAAGTGGATGACCTCTTGGGCGGATTAGCGTCTAATGCGCCGGGGACAGAAAGCGGCGGTGCATCCGCTGCCGGTCAGGGCGGTGGTAAAAAGAGCGGTACAAACTCTGATGCCGATATGAACGGCTATATGACGCAGGTTCAGTTGGCGATTCAGGCAAAATTTTATAATGCTGACCTTTACAGCGGCAAAACATGTACATTAGAGATCAATATTACGAACAAAGGGTCGTTAATTGATGTCAAAGCAGTGGGCGGTGACCCTGCACTCTGTACTGCGGCAGTGACTGCAACCAAGCAGGCTCGTATACCGGCACCGCCGAGTGATGCAGTCTGGCGGGCATTCAAAAATTCGAAAGTGGACTTTAAACCGAAGTGAAAGATGTGATACAACGGGGAATAACCGGGAAGGATTGCGTTAACAATGGGTTTTTGTGACGATATCTGGTTTTGGTTAGGAACGTTTGTTAAAATACTTATTTCACGCGGGCATTGGCGCAACAAGGGAGAGAAAATGAAGCAGGCAGTTAAATATATGCTCGGTTTTCTGATGCTGTGGGCGGCAGTTGCTCAGGCTGAAGTTCGTATCGAGATAACACAGGGTGTTGATTCAGCGCGTCCTATTGGTGTTGTGCCTTTCCAGATGGCAGGTGGCGGTAGTGCACCTGAAGAGATTGGTGCCATTGTTGCGGCTGATTTACGTAACAGCGGAAAATTTAATCCGATTGACCCGGCCCGTATGCCTCAGTTACCGGGAACCGCGTCCGAAGTGGTTCCGGAATCCTGGACAGCACTGGGTATTGATGCCGTTGTTGTCGGTCAGGTTCAGCCTGGTGCTGACGGTAATTATCTGGTGAGCTACCAGTTAGTGGATACCTCAGGTGCTCCGGGCAGTGTGCTTGCTCAGAACCAGTTTAAAGTGACAAAGCAGTGGCTGCGTTATGCGGCGCATACTGCCAGTGATGAAGTTTTTGAGAAATTAACCGGTATCCGTGGCGCATTCCGCACGCGTATCGCTTATGTGGTAGTGAAGAACGGCGGCGGCTATCGTTATGAGCTGCGTGTATCTGACTATGATGGTTACAACCAGTTCACGGTTCACCGTTCACCGGAGCCTCTGATGTCTCCGGCATGGTCACCGGATGGTGAAAAAATTGCGTATGTTACCTTTGAAAGCGGAAGCTCAGCACTGGTTATCCAGAACCTGTCCAGCGGACAAGTTCGCCAGGTTGCGTCATTCCCGCGTCACAATGGTGCACCGGCATTTTCACCGGATGGTTCTAAACTGGCATTTGCGTTATCGAAATCCGGTAGTCTGAATCTGTATGTGATGGATCTCGGCTCAGGCCAGATGCGTCAGGTAACAGATGGTCGTAGTAATAATACTGAGCCTTCATGGATGCCGGACAGCCAGACGTTAGCCTTTACATCTGACCAGGCTGGTCGTCCGCAAATCTATAAGGTCAATATTAATGGCGGTGCTCCCGAACGTCTGACTTGGGATGGGACTCAGAACCAGAACGGCGACGTCAGTTCTGACGGTAGTTTCCTGGTAATGGTCAGTTCAGGCGGCGGGAAACAGCATATCGCCAAACAAGATCTAGTAGCGAACAATTTCCAGATTTTAACGGATACGTTCCTAGATGAAACGCCAAGTATCGCACCAAACGGCACTATGGTTATTTATAGCTCCTCGCAAGGTATGGGAACTATATTGCAGCTGGTTTCGACCGACGGGCGTTTCAAAGCGCGTCTTCCGGCGACTGACGGACAGGTTAAATTCCCTGCCTGGTCGCCGTATCTGTGATGCATTAAAATATGTATGGCAAATTATAAAAGGATCAAAGAGATGCAACTTAACAAAGTGCTTAAAGGGCTGATGATAGCTTTACCTGTTCTGGCCGTCGCTGCATGTAGTTCTAACAAAAACGACCAGGCTGATGCGGGCACTGTCGACAATAGCGCAAACACTGGTATGTCAGCTGAAGATCTGGCTCGCCAGCAACTTCAGGAACTTCAGAACAACAATATCGTATACTTCGGTTTCGACAAATACGACATTTCTCCTGAATTCCAACAGCTGCTGGACGCGCACGCTGCATTCCTGCGTAACAACCCGTCTTACAAAGTGACTGTTGAAGGTCATGCTGATGAGCGTGGTACTCCGGAATACAACATCGCACTGGGCGAACGTCGTGCTAACGCTGCTAAGATGTATCTGCAGGGTAAAGGCGTGAACGGTGAACAAATCTCTATCGTTTCTTACGGTAAAGAAAAACCAGCAGTTCTGGGTCACACCGAAGCTGACTACGCGAAAAATCGTCGCGCAGTACTGGTATACTAAGAGATATACATGAAAAGTAACTTCAGACGCCTGATGGTGAGTCTGTCGTTATTGATAGGTGTAGCGGCCCCCTGGGCCGCTATTGCTCAGGCACCCATCATCAATATCGGCTCAGGCTCCACTGATGACCGCCTCGTACAGCTCGAGCGCATTTCTAATGCGCATGGTCAGCTATTAACTCAACTCCAGCAACAAGTCATGGATAACCAGCGTGATATCGATACACTGCGCGGGCAAATCCAGGAGAGTCAGTATTTACTGAATCAGTTGACGGAGCGCCAACGCGAACTTTTCTCACAGCTGGATACTCTTTCCGGCGGCACATCGAATGGTGCATCAACAGACAGCGGATCATCTGCAGGTGGTGATTCGGCGTCTGCCGCTGCTGTACCTGCGGATACCTCTGCACCTGATGCTGCTGCAAGTAAGGGCAATGAGAAAGATGACTATAATGCCGCGGTGAATATGGCGATGAACACCAAAGATTACGATGGTGCAATCGGCGCATTTCAGAGTTTTATTAAAAGCTACCCAAAGTCGAGTTATCTTCCTAATGCCAATTATTGGTTAGGTCAGATGAATTACAACAAAGGCAAAAAAGATGACGCTGTGGCGTATTTTGCTTCTGTGGTGAAAAACTGGCCGAAATCTCAGAAAGCAGGTGAATCCTTCTATAAAGTCGGATTGATTATGCAGGAGAAAGGGGATAAAGCGAAGGCAAAGGCCATCTATCAGCAAGTTATCGCGAAATATCCCGGTTCAACCGGTGCGAAATTAGCTGAGAAAAAATTGTCTGGTTTATAACCGGGCAGACAGTACCGTTGTTCATAAAATAGCCCCGCACTGAGAGAATATGGCTCAAACGGGGCTAAGTGAGTGAATTGTAAGCGTTTGAACAAGTTTTTTTGAAATAATCATTGCACCTGACAAATAAATCAGTAATATACCGTGCCGTTGGACAGAGAGTATGGGGGCGTTAGCTCAGTCGGTAGAGCAGTTGACTTTTAATCAATTGGTCACAAGTTCGAATCTTGTACGCCCCACCATCCTCTTTTGTACAATGCCTGAAATGGGGGCGTTAGCTCAGTCGGTAGAGCCAGTTGACTTTTAATCGAATTGGCACAAGTCCGAAATCTTGTGACGCCCCACCATTTCAGCACA
>NZ_LZEW01000035.1 GCF_001676155.1 Morganella psychrotolerans
AAAAAATGTAATACCACAAAAATCAGAACAATATTCATGCTTAAAATTTGATAATGGTGGCGTCTTATTTTTCGGGAATAACTATGATAAAGGTGCTCCTATATATCAAGAACATAGCTCTCGTTTTTTAAATGAAAAACCTAACGCAATTTTAAGTGTAGAGTTTAGAGATGAAGGGCAGGTAGTAAAGTTTAATAAAGAATGCAAATAATTAATATTGGATGGGGAAACCCCATCCAATATTAACCAGTCTTGAAAATTTTCACTTGCTGTTTTCAAGTCAATTTAACTATGCAATAATCCGTAGGTAGATACCTACTATCTATAATATGGAGATTGCAGTGGATAAACAACGGAAGTTAATTGCAGGTGCGGGCGGCGGAGGTGGCGGCGGAAGTCCTCGGACTCCTGTTGAAGCGCCGGATAACGTCGAATCGAAAACACTTGCCTCAATCCTTGATTTGTTGGGCGAGGGGGTAATAGGCGGGCTTAAAAACGGCGGTCAGTCAGTTTTTCTCGATGATGTGCCGCTGCTTAACCCTGACGGAAGTTCAAACTTCAACGGCGTAAAGATTTGGGAGCGCCGGGGCGAACAGAACCAAGATCCGATTGAGGGCTTTGATGACATTGAAACGCCCTACAACGTGGCTGTTGAGCTGAAAACAACCACGCCTAAAACTATCCAGATTGATAACGATGATACTGACCGTGTGCGGATCATCATGGAGTTCCCGCGCTTGTCTTCTACGGATAAGGAAAGCGGGGATATTAACGGGGCGAAAGTTGAGTTTCAGTTTCAGCTTGCAATTGGTGATGACAGTTTTAAACCCGTTATTCCGGTAAATCATAAATCTGACCGCGTGTTCGTTGAGAAAAAATCCAGCGGTAAATTCCTGCGTGAATACTTCATCGATCTGCCGAAGCCCGGCAAAAACTACCGTATTAAAATCATCCGTTTTACAGCAGACAGCACCAGCGATTTTCTGGCGAACAAAACAAACGTGTCTTCTTACGGTGAGATTGTGTTTGCCCGTCTGTCTTACCCGAATAGTGCTCTGGTCGGTGTCACCATTGATTCACGAGAGTTCGGCGGTAACATGCCGCGTCGGTCTTATCTGGTCGCCGGTCTTAAAATTCAGGTTCCGTCAAATTATCGTCCGTCTGATAACACCTATCAAGGGGATTGGGAGGGTGATTTTGATTATCAGGTATCTTCTAACCCGGCGTGGATTTTGTACGATATTCTGACCAATAGTCGTTACGGGCTGGGGGATTTTATCGATGAAAGCATGATCGACACCGGGATGCTTTATCAGATAGGTCGTTACTGTGACGAAGAAGTCTCTGACGGCTTCGGCGGTAAAGAGAAGCGGTTTGCTATTAACACCGTGATTGCTAACCGTCAGGAGGCGTACAAGGTCATTAATGACATTGCCTCTGTATTTCGTGGCATGGTGTTTTGGGCTGGTGGCATGGTAAATATGCAGCAGGACAGCCCGGCTGATCCGGTTATGATGTTTTCGTCCGCAAATATCATCGACAGAGTAACCCGCAAGGGGTCGGCACGTAAAGACCGCCCGACCGTGGCTGTGATCACCTACAACGATAAAGACGACCTGTACAAGCAGAACATCGAATACGTTGAGGACGAGGAAGGCAAGGCTATTTATGGCATCCGTAAAGCTGAATCACTGGCGTTCGGTTGTACCAGCAGAGGACAGGCTTACCGGACGGGTCTGTGGATGCTGTACACAAGCAAGATGGAACTGACGTTATCCTGTTTAAGAGCGGGATAGACAGCGCAATGCTCATGCCTGGCGATATCGTTAAACTGAATGATAAATATCGTTCAGGAAAGCGAAATTCAGGGCGCATCATTTCATACACCAAAAACAGTATCAAACTGGATCAGCCGATTACTCTCGATAAAGAGGGCGCATTTGTGTCGTTTATGACGGCAGACGGCAGGATGATTGACCGGAATGTGCTTGAGCCGGCCGGCACGTATTCTCTGGTGACATTCAAAGACGCAATCAGAACGGGTGACGAACCTGTTGAAATGGGCGTGTGGATGGTGACGGAACCGGATCTGGAACCTGAGTTAATCCGCGTCCTCAGTATTAAAGCCTCAGACGAACAGGGTGTGTTTGAAATCACCGGCGTTTCTCACAACCCGACGAAATTCGAGGCGATTGATAACGGGGCTACGCTTGTGCCGGCGAAAACCACCGTCAAAGACCCGACATTCTCGAAGCCATCCGGATTGTCGGTTCTGGAAACAACCTATCTTTCCTCCCCGGGCAACCTGTCTGTAAAACTGGTCGTGAGTTGGGACGGGCGGTCAACCCGTTACGTACTGCGTTACCGCCGCAGTGATGTTGTTGATAACTGGACGGTCGCAGAGCTGTCGGATAACCAGTACGAGATCCTGAATGTGGCAGATAACGCACGGTACGATATCGAGGTGTTTGCGATCTCCATCACCGGCAGGAAAACGGCTGCGGACTCTCTGGTATACAACACGCTCGGGACAATGACACCACCAGGCGCACCAACCGCACTGACTGCTGTCGGCGATTACCGGCAGATTATCTTGTCGTGGGTAAACCCTGACTCAATCGATCTGGAGACGATTTACGTTTATGGCTCAAAGACGAACAGCTTCGAGGCGGCGGCTGTACTGGCAAAAATCCCGTCAACGACCTTTACGCATTCCGGTCTGGACGACGACGAAACATGGTACTACTGGATCAGAGCAGTTAATAAACGAGGGATGCTGAGTCCGGTTAACTCCAATCTCGGTACAGTAGCCAGCACGAAAGATGTTCTGTCGTTCCTGAAAAATAAAATCACGCAGTCGGAGTTAGGGAAAGAGCTGCTTGAGGAAATTCAAAGCAAAGTATCAGCGGAGGATTTGGATGCACTGGAAGACCTGCTGAAAGAAACAGACGATAAAATCGGCGGCGCAGTTACTGATTTAGCCTCAGTGAAAGAGTCACAGGAAAACCTTGAATCAGCGGTAAAAAGCACGAAAGAAAATGCAGACAATGCTCTGAAACAGGCAGGAGAAGCAGCGAATAAGGTTGTTGAATTGTCAGAGTCCGTTGAGGAATCCGGCAAAGCAGTAACATCATCACTGAAAGCTATTCAGACGGTGGTTGATGATGCGACAACGACAATTACGGAAGAACAAAAAGCCCGCATTGAGGGAGACAAAAAGACGGCGGAAAAGGTCGATCTGATTGAAACTAAAGTGAGCGGGTACGATGCGGCTATCAAACGTGCGGAGACAGCCGCTGTGACTGCTGAGAAAGCAACTGCCGGCGTGTCTCAGTCTATTGAAGCGGTGGCTAAAGCTGCCATCGACGTTGCCATGAAAGGCGAGGAAGATGTCAGGACACAGGATGAAACCAACGCTAAGATTTTCACGGATCAGCGGGTGATTGCAGACGGACAACAGGCGTTGTCAGAAGAAATTAAAGTGCTATCCGCTGATTTTGACGGAAATATTAAGGCACGTCTGGCAGAGGAAAGCCGCGCCCGTGCGACCGCTGATGAGGCATTGGCAAATCAGGTTACGCAGTTACGAAGTGAGGTCGGTACAGATATCAAAGCGCAATTGGACGAGGAAAAGAAAACCCGTGCTACAGCAGACGAAGCGGTATCGACGAGCGTAGAACGTCTGAAAGTGCAAACTGGTAAGGATATTGAGGCGGCTGTTCTGACTGAGCGGACAGCCCGTACCAAAGCTGACGAATCAATGGCAACGCAGATTGAAGCGCTGAGTGCGAAAACCGGCGAAAACATCGCTGCGGCTGTGACTGCGGAAACAAAAGCACGGACGGAAGCAGATTCTGCGCTGGCGACTGATATCAGTAAGGTTCTCGCCAAGACTGAGAAAAATGAAGCGGCGGTGAAAACCGAGCAGTCTGCGCGAACGTCCGCAGACAATGCTCTTGGTAGCCGTATCGATAGTGTTCAGGCGAAAACTGGCGAGAACAGCGCTGCGGTGCAGCAGTCAGCTAAAGCGATTGCTGATTTGAACGGGAAGATCACCGCCTCCTGGAACGTGAAAATTGAAACAACCAGCGACGGTAAAAAGTATGCTGCCGGATTTGGGGTAGGTATCGAGGGCGGAACGTCTCAGTTTCTGGTTCAGGCAGACCGGTTTGGGCTTATTAACGTGGTTAACGGTCAGGTGACTACACCGTTTGTGGTTGAGAACGGTATTACCTATATGAACGGCGCTTTTATCAAGGATGGTACTATCAGCGGCGCGAAAGTCGGTACGCTAGAGTCTGTTAACTATAAACCGGGTCAGACAGGTTGGCGTTTTGACAAAAACGGTAAAATGGAAATGAATGGGCAAACTGCGGGTGCCGGTCGTCTGAGTCTTACAAACGAAAGGCTGGATGTGTACGATGAAAAGGGCGTTTTGAGGGTTCGCCTCGGTCTGCTGTAATATCTGTTTTAAATCAGTCATAAATGTATAAAATGCAATAGGTATACAAATACCTATTGCAATCCAAAGGAGACAGAGAATGTGGTACAGGGACGGTACATATTCTTTTGAAAAAGAGAGTACGAAAGTAACAGGCACAGGCACATCATGGGCTGATGCAAAATTCGGTGTATTGCCGGGTATGATCATGATTGACGCAGACGGTCGTATTCATGAAATTGACCGCGTTATCAGCAATAATGAGCTGTATATTTCAGAGCCGTATACCGGAGAGTCGGTCGCCGATATTCCGAGTCGTATCATCACCACGTATGAGGGTGATTTGTCACAGTTCAGCGCTCGGTTTTCTGCGCTGCTGAAATCAATATCAACCGACTCCCGCCAGATCAGTAAATTACTGACCTCACCGGTTCCGGTGACTATCACCCGTGACGACGGAACGACCTTTGTCTCAGACAGCCTTGAGACTATCGCTAAAAAATTCAGTGACAGCCAACAGTGGCTGGCCGAAAACAAAGACGCTGTTTCGGCTTCCGGCGATATGGCAAAACAGGCTGCTGAATCAGCCTCAGAAGCAAAGCAGTCTGAGAAAGCCACGGAACTACAGGTAGAAGCAGCTAGCGAGTCCGCTAAAAGCTCAGGTTACTCTGCCGAGGCAGCAAAAGCATCCGCAGAAGCGGCGGCACTTTCCTCTGAATCTGCCGGTAAACAGGCAGAGATTGCTGCATCTGTTGTCGGGGATGTTTCTCAGAGCGCATCACAGGCCGCTGCGTCGGCAACAAAAGCAGAGGACGCTGCGACCAACGCCGACGTTTCGCTGCAAGAGACAAAGAATTATGCCTACGCAGCCGGTGTGTCGTCAGACAACGCATTGCAAGCCTCGGTATCTGCCGGAGAATCTGCCGTAACCTCAGCAAAATCAGCCGGAGAATCAGCCACCAGCGCTACAGAGGCCGGTAATCACGCTGCCACTGCCGCGGCTGCCGTGAAAGACGCTGTATCAGAGGTCGTTCTTGCTGCATCAAAATCGGCCGAATCAGCCAAAGCGTCTGAAGCAGCGTCTAAAGCATCACAGGACGCTGCAAGCAGTCACGAGTCCTACGCCAAGGAGTCCGAGGGGAAAGCAGCTCAGTCAGCGGCTGACGCAGCGGAAACGTTGTCAAAAATGTCTAATGACGCAGCCACTGCGGAATCAGCGTCTGTTTCGGCAAAAGCATCCGAAGTATTTGCGGCAGAGTCGTTGAAAGCGGTTAAAGATATCGCAGAATTAGTCAGCGGATCTGCAAAGACAGTGGAGGACAATGTTGCCGAAGTCGGAATACTGGCTGAGTCGGTAAAAAAACAGTCAGAGAACGCGGCGCGGGCAGCGGCGGACATTAACGACAATATTGGCAATGCGGTGAAATCAGCAAAGGATGCGGCGGCGAGTGCTGAATTGGCTCAGAAAGTTGCGGCTGAGGCTGACGAAAAAGTTAATAACCCGGTATTTTCAAAGACGGTACAGGCGGCGTATACAGAATCCACAGTTCCTGCGGATCAGTTAAACACCAAAGCGGCGTTTTACAATGACATTGAAGCAGACGGAGAGTCTGAATATCACCCGATTGTTAAGCAGAGGGTAAAAATCAAAGGTGTTAGCCGGGCTGCGTCATTCGGCTGGATGATTTCTGATCTGCTGTTCAATCTGCAACTGATTAATGACAAAGGCGAGCGGAGAGATTTCGGGTTCGGTACGAACGGGGATCTGGTAATCGGCGGAAAGATTATTCCCGGTGATTACACAAACTTCAACGAACTGTATCTGCGTCGTTCATCTGACGTTGTTCAGACGGTAAACAGTGAAATTGAGTTTAAACAGCGTATGGATGTTTTCGGGAGCGATGGTTCCCGCGTCAGACTGTACTGCAACAAAGACGGTGATGCAGGGATCAGCTATCAGGACAAGGATGGCAACTGGCAAACAGGTCTGAAACTGCCTATCTCCGGCGGTGGTGATTTTGCCATGAAAGGCGATCACTACACAAAAATTGAATCAGATACAAAATATCAGCAGAAAGGTAATTACGCACAGGCAGGAATTTCATATACAAAATCTGAATCTGATTCAAAGTATCAGCAAAAGGGAAATTATGCGCCGTCAGACTCAGACGTGTCTTTTATTTCTGGTACGCATACGATCAAGACCACCAATGACTACGCTTCACTGATTTTACGCAGAGGTAACGGCACAGCAATATTTCTTGAGACTAATGTCGGGGCGGGGAATATCATTCACCGCGATGCCAAAGGCACGAACATTGCGGTTCTCGGCATCCCTGTTAAAAGTGGTGAGATTGCTGTTGCCGGCGAGCATTACACAAAACCTGAGTCTGACAGCAAATACAGGGCTAAAAATGATTTAAAATTTGACGGAAGTGGAGTTTTTGGCGGGATTGTCTCTGCCGTTAAAGACAATATTAAAATCGAGATTAAAGCCGAAAACGGTGTTCCTGAAATTACATCACTGCATGGTTCCGGTGACTGGAAAATTCATGCATTACAGCCGGTGTCAGGTACGCTAGCACATAAAGAGGATCACTACACCAAACTGGAATCCGACGGTAAATATCAGCAAAAACTTCTTAGGACAATTAAATTCGGAAGCAGCAATTCCGCATGGAGTACAGCACAGTTTATCGAGTGGCTGAAATCTCAGGGCGCATTTTCTTCCGGATATTGGGTGTCACGCGGAACCTGGGATTATGCCGGAAACCAGTTTATTAATGACACCGGTGTCGGGAATATTCACCTCGCAGGGTGCGTTGTTCAGGTGTTCGGGTATCACAAACAATGCACCATCACCATTATTACGCCGACAACCACTGCGAGCGGCACAACTCATCGTGAGTATATTTATGTCGATAATGATTCTAATTACAATCCGGGGTGGAGACGACTTTATAACACCAGTGCGCCGCCTACAGCGGCAGAAGTAGGTGCATATACCAAAGGTGAGTCTGATGGGAAGTACCAACCAAAAGGTGCATACGCAGGGGCGGCAGCGCATACTTTCACAGGTGAAGTCAGATCTCCTTCAATCATCACCGGCGGCGGAAATGATCTGAGCTTCTTTATGCAGCGGGACGGGGTATGGGCGTGGACTGTGCAACAGGCGGGAGCGTGGAAAGGTGAAGTCAAGCATCCCGGAAGAAGCGGCACCTTTGCACTTCAGGGTGACAGTTATACGAAAGGTGAATCAGACGGGAAATACCAGCCAAAAGGCAGCTATGCCGGTATCAACGGTAACGATGGTCAGGATTTCAGAGGCAAGAATGCCAACTTTCTTGACGTTTATATCCGCTCTGATATCCGGGTGAAATCGGAACTGCGCCGTATTGAACAGCCTCTGAGAAAAATTCAAATGATCAGTGGTTGTTCTTACAACCTGAAAGCCTCGGACGGAAATATTAAACCATCGGCCGGCCTTATCGCTCAGGAAGTCCGTGAGGTTATGCCAGAGGCGGTTACACAGGATGATAACGGGCTGCTACGTTTAAACTATAACAGTGTGATCGGTTTGTTAGTTGAAGCAGTCAAAGACCTTAAAAATCAGGTTGATTCACTTAAAAAAATAATAGGTACACACTTACCTAATATGTTTAAAAATGATATAAATCTCTCACACCAATTGCCTTAACATGGAGGTTTTAAATGGCTAATCGGGTGGGGGAAGTGACACCGGAGGTCATCGACCGCATCGCGAAGACGGCAGCACGAGAAATTGCTGCCGATCTTCGTGAGAGTTTGCAAGACAAGGTGGGTGAAGAAGTGGAACGCCACCTTAAAGCCTACTTTGGCGATATGACTGCGGCACAGCACAGCATTCAACACGCCAATTTGGAGAAACTGCTGGTTCGGCTGGATAACCTTTCCAGCGGATTTTATGGCGGCATTCTTTCAAAAATCGGGTCTATTGTCGTCGTCGCACTGATTTTCGGTCTGGCGGCGTGGGGTCTGAAAAACGGAATCGGAAACTAAGGAGAGTAACCCATGTCAGGTAAAGGATTACCGCGTGGTATTCGCAATAACAACCCGGGGAACCTGGAAATGGGATCGCCGTGGCAGGGGCTGACCAAAACCCCGCAAGACAGTCGGTTTTGCTCGTTTATCACACCTGCTTACGGCATCCGTGCATTGGCAGTAACGCTGATCACGTATCACGATAAACGTAAAGCGAAAAACGGCACCCGCATCGATACTGTTCGTGAAGTGATCGAGCGCTGGGCGCCGGCTGTAGAAAACCATACCGAAGCCTATATCGCGTTCGTTTGCAAAGTGGTCGGTGTAAAGCCGGATCAGAACATCAATCTGCATGACTACGAAACCATCCGGCCGATGGTTGAGGCGATTATCCGTCAGGAGAATGGTCAGGGTTCGCTTAAAAAATCGGTTAACACATGGTACAGCCGTGAGGTTATCGATGAGGGTCTGCGTCTCGCCGGTATCATTCAGAAGCGTAAAACAGTAGCGAATGTTCCGGTAAATAAAGAAACCGTCAGTGCAACAGTCACGGCTTCACTCGGTGTCGGTCAGATAGCGGAAGTTATGCCGCAAGTATCAGACGCACTGGTTAAGTCTGAGAGCCATTTATCCAGCGGATCAGTGGTTCGCGTCCTCTTTGGCGTTGCAACGATTGCCGTGGCGTGTGTGATTGCGTATTCGCAGATTAAACGTCACAAGCTGGGTATCTGATAACGGAGCAGCCCCCGGAAACAGGGGCTGTATTTTATGGCACTGAGCGGTATTCAAATTTTAAAGCCTGACGGCAAGCCTATTTTTCAGGCTTCCGACCGCGTTGCAAGAATCGCAGGCAAGCATGTCATCAAATATTCTGATGTAACCGACGGTGTTTATGAAAAATCGTTTAACCACGACGAACTAAGACCGTTCGGGGATATGTTCATTTTTATGAATACAGACTATTTCCTTGAGCTTATCGGAGCTGCTCATATAAGTCTGGATGGTTACACCATTAATCTGAAGTTTTGGGTTGACCGTCGTGACTGGCTGGAGAGTGACAGGGAAGATTATCTTGAAATTTATTATGGTGTCCGCTGAATGGCTATTGGTGCATTTATAAAAGGTGAATCGGGTGTTTTTCAGGTTGATGGTGAGAATCAGGCTATTAACTTGAAAAACGTTCAGAGAATCAAATTAAAAGGCGGAGATTTAAAAGCGGGGACATCGGGTAAACAGGGTTACTACACGGAGTTTCCGACAAAGGCTCATAAAGATACCAGCCTGATAGCGGTTGATTCGCCGACATGGGTTCGGGTAGGCGGGCTGTCCTCGTATAAAGAGAACCGAAACGGCCGATTATCACAGCCATTGTGGGTCGATGCCGGTGATTGTATTTGTTATGAGTTCGGCGGCGGTGGTTTTGACTGGCACAAATCCAAGTACGGTATGAGTATCCGCAATAAAGACGGGATTGAAGTCTTCAATACAAATTGGGAAATGATGAAAATTCTCGATCAGTTTTTTTTTATCTCCGGTTGAAAATTTTAACTATCAAATCCCTCCCGGGAAAAAGGTCGCCGCATTTATGGGCGGCGGGCTGCAAGGTCAGTGGGGAGACGGTGCTTTTTCCAGTTATAGCTGTTATTTCATGCGCAGAAACGGACAAACAATAGAGTTCAGATACAAAGACGCAACGATTCAATCCGGCCCGTGGGAGGGAAACGAGCTTCTGTACTATCCGCTGTTCATTATCATAATCGATGTTACTGATTACCCTGTCCCGTAAAAAATGAATTTACAGCCTAACTGTCTGTAGTGTAATAAGAACATCTTAAACACACAGGAATTAAAAAAAATGAAATTAGTTACTAAAATTGCTTTATCTGCTGCTGTTATTTTATTAGCCGGTTGTTCATCATCTGCGGTATACCCGGATGCGGAGAAGGTTAACTGTCGTGGTCAGTTGAACATTGGCGCAATCAGTAAACTTCAGGAGGTTCGTCTGGTGAAACGTGATCATGCCACAAACCGTTTTTACGCCATTGGCAACGCAAAGCTGGGTATTCATGGCTGGCAACCGGCTGACACGTTTGAGCGCATCGTTTGTGTGCCGTTGGATAAAGCTGACTGATGCTGTTAAAACTAAAATCAGCGATCTACACCATACTGGCTGTTGTCGCTGTCCTCTTTACCGCCTATCACATGGGCGGTAGAGCGGCGAAAAAATCGATGGAAATTAAGCGCCGCAGTGACGCGCTGGCGCGTATCAGAACAACGCTTGATACAAGGAATGATATTGAGCATGAAATACAGGCTAAGGACGGCACTGCTGTTGCTGATGAGCTTCGCAGCGACTGGTTGCGTAAATAGCTCACCGGCTACAGATCCGCTGTTTTGTGAAACGGCATCCCCTATCTATATCAGCGCTGATGATTCATTTACAGATCTGACAGCGCGACAAATCCTCACCCATAATCTCACCGGACACCGGCTTTGCGGCTGGATGAAAAGCGGCAAATAAGCCGCTTCATCATTATCTAAATAAGATAAATAAATAATCCAGATATTTTTTATATTGAAAATATTTACAGGTATTCTTTCAATTTAAAAATAATGCAGGTATCTTATATAAAATAATAAGGCGGTGTACAAAATAACTATACAAATAAGGCAAATCCATGAGTGCAAAAATCATACTGGTTGGTGGCAGTAAAGGTGGCCCGGGTAAAAGCACAATCGCACAGCAGATAGCCGGGCATCTGTTGATCAAAGAAAAGAAAAACGTCCACCTGCTCGATATCGACGTTCAGAGAACAACCTATCAGTGGTGTCAGGATCGGGAAGCAATGGCTTCCGGTGAAAATCTGGCAAAACTATCATATCACTACCGCGCCGACGGTGTTCTCGATTACCTGCGCGGCATTCAGGATCAGCATGACTATATCGTCGTTGATGCCGGAGGCTTTGACTCCGAGTCTCAGCGTGAGGCGATGCTGGTTGCCACACACCTGTTACTGCCTATCCGTCCTAAACGCCGCGATTTACGTTCGCTGGTGGCTCTGGATCAGGTTGTGGAAAAAGCACAAATTCTGAATGGAGCACTGAAAGTCAGAGTCGTTATGAATCAGTGCCCGTCACTGCCTAACCAGTTCTCGCGTATTCAGGGCGCAAAAGACGTATGCGAGACATTCGGCATGACTGCCTTAGATACCAATATTTATGCCCGTAACGTTTATGACGATGCGGAAGAAGCCGGCCGCACTATTTTTGAATTGCCAAAAGGCGAGCGTGACAAAAAGGCTGAGGCTGAAATTAAATTATTAGTGAAAGAATTTGTATTCGGGGAGAAAGTAGATGGCTAAGAATCCTATGGGCGGGCTGGGAAAACAGGCGCGTGAAGAAGCCGTTCAGGAATTTCTGAGCAATTCGAGTGTTAAAGACCGTGTGGTTAAACAGCGTGGTCGCCGCAAAAACAGTGATGAAGTTATCAAGAGCCGTACCGTCTCAATGGAAGATGAATATCACGAGCTGGTGGACTTACTGCGGATCGTCCCGAGACGTGCCAATTTAACGCGCTCAGACGTGTTTAGAGCAGCGTTAGCTACTTTGGCTGGGTTATCTATATCTGATATTAAAGCAGCGTTAGAATTGAGTCTGGAGACGAAGCCGGAGCAGATAAAAGATCTGATTCAGGAACTGGATAAAAAGATTCCATAATTATATTGGGGCAAATGCCCCATTTATTAATAGATTAAGTCATAACCTGACTGTGTTAAAAGAATACGATCATCATCGGTTAATTCAAAATAATTACTCTCAATAAGAGAGTTCATAGCATCATTGAGTTTATCACTAACATTAGGGTTTAAATTAGCCAGAGCAACATCAACGGCAAAAGCTCTTCCAAAAAAGGCATCACCAGTTCTTAAGTTTTTATTTCTAACAAAAGTGATAATAAATTCTTTAGCTTCATTTTCATATGACCCACCTACCGGTTTACCGTAAACTTCATGATCCCCTATTTCGGATAAAATATAGGAACCATTTTTGTAGGTAAAAAAACCGTCAGTAACTAACTTGTCTAAAACGATATCAATACAGTCATCAACCTTTGGACTTAATCTTGCTGCTGAACGCTTATAAACAAAAGGAGGGATAGGTAACGTGCTTCCTTGGCGAATACCAGTATTTTTTAAGAAATCCAAAATAAATTTTTTTGCTTCTTTTTCATAGACTGAGGAACTATTCATATATTCTCCAATAATCAACGCGGTTTTGTAGAGTTGTAAGGTGGTATTTTAAAATCACGGAAATTGTCCACTAACACATAAACTTTATTATCAACAATTGAAAATAATTTATTGTAGTTAACAAGGTTGTCACGCGCTCTTAATATGTCATAGGAAATGTATGACACAATGTAATCTTTTAACCTTGGGTCACAGTTTTTCTTTCTTTCAGCTAAATGTAAATGGTATATTTTTATCAAATGTCTCAGAGGTAAATAGTCACCTTGTTTTTTATTGAATTTCACAAACAAATCAATTATTTGCTTGCAATAATACTCAAGTGAATACTTTTTAGACAAATAGAACTGCCATGATGGGTCAAGGTTCATAAGACATCCTTTCACTAAAAATACCATTTACATAAGCATATTAATTGAAAACCATACCGATGAACAGGTAGTATTGAGATCCTTAATTTGTATTAGTTGGTTAGTTATTTAAGATCCTTTTATATCTTATGGGAGCACGGCTTAGACGTTGCTCCCATTTCTTTCAAAATCCTCAGCATTCAAAAGCCTACACAGCGGAATTGCTTTCCGTGTCTTTCGCTGTTATAAAACGTATCTGTTTGCATACATGTTAAAGGTAAAATGTATTCATGAACCTATCTATTGATAAATTCATCGCGGAAGAAGACGAACAGGGCTTCATGCTTTCGTGGTCTGGATTAGACAAAGATACGTGGGTTGCGGAAAACGTGGGTCTGTCGCGGGTCAAAGCCGAAGCGGAACTGTTTCATTCAAAATGGTTTGATTACCGGCATCTTCACCCTATGGACGCAACAATCCTGTTTGCTGAGGCATATAAGAAAGAATACGCGGCAATCATGGGTAGCCACGGGCGGGAAGATTACCGTAAAGCGCCGTTCAAAACCGGCCTTAAACGTGTGCCGTTTATCCGACTCTCAAAAACAAACATCACCTCTCTGTGGAAAGCCAGACAAAAGGCGGATGAGCTGGGCGTTGAGTATGGGTATTTCATTTCATCAATACTTTCAATCGCGGCTAAACGTGAATGGCGTGAATTACCGCGTCCTCAGCATCTGTGGCAGGACGATTTGCTGGAAATCTTCACGGACAAGCACAACAGACGCAAGGGAACCCGTCTGGATGGCTCTCTGATGGATTATTTCACAACGTCCATGTATTCGGGTGACGAAATCCAGAAAGCCCACCGCAAGTACATTCTGGCTCAAATTATGGATGCTTTGCCCAGGAAGCGTTATCTGATGATTTTCTCTGCGGCATTTCTGGCGAAGTACATCGATAAGCAGTTTTTTGAAATGCAGTTTCCGAACGACTACCGGAAAGCCTGCAAGCTGGTGTAGATCCCCTTTGTCTCAATGAGAAAATCAATCACCAATCATCGTTAAAGGAAAAAGAAAATGACCACGGAAACAGAGGAATACGGGATCATCAAGTCTCGATTATCGTTCCTCAAATTTAACAATCTGCCTTTGCAAATCATCACCGGAAGCGGTGACAAGGTGTCGGGGTTCGTTAAAAAATTCGACAGCCATTCTGTACTGATGGACGAGTCCGGCAACAACGACCGCAATACGTTTAAAGCGATCAACTATTCGTCTATTGAAAGCATTAAAAACATTCCGGCGTTATGTTGATAGGTTGCACACATGTCCACACATGAAATGGATTTAGAACACACAAGCGTTTCCCTTTCGTCGTCGTTTGACGAAACATTTCAAACGATGGTTGCTGCGTATTATTGCCGCGATTATCGCTTTGTCACACAGGCTCATGATCTGGTTGAGCCGAAACAGTTCGATAATATGGCCTTGTCTTTTCTTGTAGCGTCAGCCGGTCAGTTTTACCGTATGTACAAACAGCCGCCGTCAATGGCGACTCTGGTTACTATGATCAGCAGTGATGTGAAAAAAGGCACAATCCGCGCCGACTACGTGCCGGAAGTTAAAGAGGCGCTGACCAAAATTAACGCGGTCAAACTCACTGACTCGCAGTACATGGTGGATCAGGTGACTCTGTTTGCCCGGTCTGTGGCGTTTGATAATGCCATGATTAAAGCGGCCGAGTTTAAGGACAAGGGTGACTTTGAAAAAGCCATGCAGATTATGGATAAAGTCAGACACCTCGGAGGTAACGGAACAAGCGAGGTTTACGATTACTTCACGGAATCGGCCACACGTTATGAAGCCCGCTCATTGAAAGCAAGTGGCGAGGCTCCGCCACAGGGGATCACAACCGGCTACCGTGCTATTGATGCGCTGTTGTATCACAAAGGTTGGGGCCGTAAAGAAATGACCCTGTTTATGGGCTTTGCAAAATCAGGGAAGTCTACAGGGATGGGGGAGTTCGCTATCAATGCGGCTCTGGCTGGTTTTAATGTCCTGTACGTGTCTCTTGAAGTCCATAAAGAGATTATCGCAGACCGTTTTGATGCCCGACTGACTGAAACAGATATGGATGAGTTGGTAGACAGCCGCGACCGGATAGCCAAAACACTGAAAGAATTGGGTGCTGGAAAGACCGGTAAAATGTTTGTTATTCAGCGTCCGCCAGGCTCTGTATGCCCTAACGATATCGTTCGCATGGTTGAGGGGATTATCGCTACGGGTGTGACGCTGGATATGCTGGTTGTGGACTATGCCGACCTGATGAAGTCCAACTACCGTAGCGGCGATCCGCGTGAGGACACGAAAAACATCTACACCGATTTACGTGCTGTTTTTGACACCTACAATGTGGCCGGCATTACTGCTTCTCAGACCAACCGTGAGGGTGGTTCTTCTGAGGTTGCAACCATGAATCACGCAGCGGATAACATCGAAAAGGTGCGTATCGCTGACCTGATTATTACCATTAACAAAACCGAAGAAGAAAAAGCCAAAGGTGAAGCAAGATTATTTATCGCCGGTTCTCGTAACCAGAAAGGTGATGTGAGCATTCGCATTGAGCAGAACCTTGATCAGATGCGCTTTATCAAACGGATTATTGATATCGTCTGATAAAGATTGTGACTCCCGATCATAATTAACTAATCATTAAAACAATCTGCATTAACAACAGCGTTGTTATTAATCCGGTATGACTCTGCCTGTTAAAGCGATAAACGTGAGTACGCCATGAGCACCAACGCCGAAATCATTGAAAAATTAGCAGAGCTAGATATCGAGCAATATTTTGATATCGAGGGGATAACATACAAACGAACGACCGGTAAATCCGGGCTTGAGTTGAATGTTCGTGAATGCCCGATGTGTGGCAACTGTGACTGGAAAGTCTACGTCAATCCGAAAAATGGTTTAGGCAACTGTTTCGCCGGCAGTCACCCTGTTGAAAAGCAATTCAACAAGCTGAGATTCATCCAGCAGCATTCAGGTCTGTACGGTGCAACGCTGAACAAATACGTCGATAACCAGTTGCTTGAGCAGGGCTGGCGACCGAAAACAAAAGACGTAAAGCTGGAAAGTGCCGTAGATTTAAAGCAGGAAGTTGTATTACCTCCGCATTACATGCTGCCGCTGCCTGACGGACGGTTGCCGGATTATCTGGTTGAACGTAACGTATCGGCCGAACTGGTTAAATATTTTGATTTACGCTTTATCGTCAACGGAATACATGCCTACTTCGACTTTAACAAAAAAGTCGCTACGCAGGATTTTTCGATGCGGGTTCTGATTCCAATCTACAATCTCATCGGTGAGCTTTGTACTTTTCAGGGACGTGACGTAACCGGCACTGCCAGTAAAAAATACTTATTCCCGTCTTCCATGCCAGCTTCCGGACGTTATCTCTATAACGGCCACAACGCATTCGGGAAATCGACTGTGGTAGTTCTGGAGGGCGTTTTTGACGTGTTTGCTGTTAAGCGAGCCATGTTCTCAGATGAGGCATTAAGAGAGCATGTAGAGCCTATCGGCACGTTTGGGATGCACCTGTCTGGCGGTATGGGGGCGGAAACTCAGGATCAGATAGGTAGTTTTCTTGCGCTTAAATCGGCTGGTCTGCGAAACGTGATCCTGATGTGGGACTCTGAAAAAAAAGGCGATACACAACACGATAAAGTCGGCAAAAAAGCTACGCTCCATCGGACTGAACGTGAAGATCGCAGCATTTAAAAAAGAGGGTCAGGATGCCGGTGAGTCCAGTGATGAGGATATTTTGACAGCCTATTATCGGTCAAAACCATTCAACGATAAACTGGCGCTGGAAATGATGGTGCGAGGCCACAAAGCCATTTCTTTATGAAGATAGGTATTCACATACCTTTAAAATGTATAAGATAACCAAACAACGAGAGGTGAAAGGTAAAATGGATAAAGCGAAATTGATTAAAAAGGTTCATGAACTTTCAGGGTTCGGATCTTTGACACCGGAAGAAAAAGAGGACGTTGAGTCTTCGGCCATTTTGACGGCGGAGAACGAATTTAAGCGACTGACCAACGAAATGTTCCACTACACACCCGATGCCCCCTGTCTTGATGCAAGGATTTTCCGCATCGAGGATGATGGTATTCACGAGCTTATCTACTTTGCCGATCTGGTTAAGCCTGATTTCAGTGGAACGCTGTCAAAGCCTATCTGTTACATGATCGGCTATTCCGACATGATGTTTGTCGCAGCCGCCACCTCGGATGTTTTCAAAACACCGGCTGAAATGTTCGATATCTTCCTCAAATCCTACCAAAAGCAGAGCGACGACGAATTTATCGGCATTCCGGTTGTTGAGTTCATGGCCGTTATAAAAGCCGGTGAGGTGTCGGATCGGATTGACAGAAGCTGTTGCCGTGTAGTTATCGGAATGCCTGATTATCCGAGAATGGTCGGTAACTCCAGCGAAATTCAGAAGCAGATTAAAGACTCACAAGGCGCGGAAATGATGGTTTCTGGAATTGACACAGCCTGTCTGCAACGTGCTAATACATTCGCTGATAACGTTATCAATCGCTCCGCCTGGCTGATATCAAAATCCTATGCCGAAATGGGAATGATGGGTGAACAGGCTGTATCTCACGGCTACAACGCCGCATCCGCCAAAGTGACTCAAATTCAAATCAGCGGATCTGCTCTCGCGGGTATGGCGGGTATGTTCTGACCCTGATTCAAATCCTTTTTAGCCTATTCAGTTCAGATAATATGCGCTTATTCAATAAGTAAGCGCATAACTATCTAAAGGTAATAAATATGTACGTGTTAAATGTAAAAGAAAATGTAAAAGACCTGCCTTGTGACGTAACCAGCTCCCGCTGCGGTACGAACGGTTTTCGCATTAACTGCGACACAACCGGCATGAATCAGACTTACACCCTCTGCCAAAGTATCGTCAAAGCAAAGATGGGCGGTCGTCTCGATAAGTCAGTGGCGTACCAGCCCTGCTCCTGTGCGCTTGATAAGACGGAATGCCCTGCTATTCACATGATGCTTGCAGAAAAGAAAGCCGGTCGCATCCTGTTTTATGAGCATTACGATCCTAACGTGGAAAACTACCCGGCAAAGCCTATGGCTAAACAGAACGAAATCAAACGCTCATGGTTTAAGCCTGAAATGCTGATCGCAACTACCGAAGTCGCAGAGCATAAAGCAGATGCCAGTTCAGGTATTCAGACCATTAACCGGACAGAACAAAAGAAACAGGCCGCAGCAAAACCGCCTGTGAAAAGTAATGAACCTGTAATGTCGTCCAATATTTACGAGGCCGCAATGATGGACGCTTACAAAAACGAGGAATTAAACAACAACACACAGCAATAAAATCCAGTCTAAATAAAAAATAAGTAAACATTAAAAATAACCAACTGAACAGATTAAGATCATCATGAAAAATAATTTATCCCGTTTAAAATCGACGTTAGACCAGATGAAAGAAGTCGGGACAAACCAGAAAAAAGATATCATGTGCGGTTTCGATCCGGTGCTATGTGATTACATGGACTGCATTCTCAACCCGTTCAAGATGTTCGGCGTGAAGAAATACAACACCCCGGATCCGCTGGCAGAAACCGCTGTTACAGATGATGATGTGTTTTCGCTGCTGAACAACCTGTGCAACCGTAACGTGACCGGTTCTGCTGCCATCCTGGCGGTAGAATCACTTCTGTCAAAAATGACCGCTGACGAGCAGGAAGTGTTTCGCCGCATTCTTCTGAAAACCACGAAAGCGGGTATTGGTATTTCACTGTTTAACAAAGCGCAGCCTGACCGCCCTATCCCAAAATTTGAAGTTCAGCTTGCCACCAATTACCGCACGAAGGGCGATCTGAAACTGGACGTGGTAAACAAACATGCCAGATTCCCTATGATGGCTCAGAAGAAGCTGGACGGGATGCGAATTATCGCCAAAGTGGATGGTGACGATGTGGAGTTTTTATCCCGTACCGGCAATCCTGTTACCACGCTGGATCACCTCAAAGAGCAATTAATCTCTCTGCGTGAGGCATCCGGCTATCCCGCTATCTATTTCGACGGTGAGGGCGTTGTGGGTACGTTTAACGGCACAGTGTCGGCGCTGCGTAAGAAAGGTGTCAAAGCGGTTGGCGCGGAGCTGTGGCTGTTTGACTGGTTCTTACCTGATTGGCAGGAACAGAGTAAAAATAAGGACTATGCGAAGACCGGTGTTAAACTGCGTGATCGCGTGAAAAGTCTGATTAGCTGGTTTAAATACAGCAATAACCTGACTGACGTGAAGCTGCTGCCGTTCAATTTTGTTCACAGTCACGACGAGTACGTGACACAGTTCAAAGCGCGGCTGGATGCGAACGAAGAAGGTGAAATGGCAAAAGACCTCGATGCGCCCTACTATTTTAAGCGGACACGCGGTTGGTGGAAGCTGAAAGACGAGAACGAGGCAGACGGTGAAATTATTGGCTTTAAGCCGGGTGATCCGGACAGTGAATTTAAGGACACACTGGGTTCTGTCACGGTTCGTCTGGAAAGTGGTGTAATTGTTGACGCTCTCGGTATTAAGCATCAGTATCTTGATGAGATCTGGAATAATCAGGACAAATATGCCGGTCGCATTGTTAAAGTCAATTTCCACGAATTTACGCCGGACGGCAGTTTACGTCACCCTCGCCTGAAATGGCCGTCATGTCTTCGCGACGACGACGACCGGATCGGCGATAAAGAATAGTTGATAAAACAGGTGGATACATATCCACCTGTTCATAATGGAAAATAATCTAATTCACAGGTAAACTAGCACCATATATTAATGAAATCACTAGGTTTACTATGGCTTCCGGAAAGAAACTAAATTTAGGAAAACTTGGCGAAGATACGTTTTCATTGTGGTGCACAGAAGCTGAATTAGTGTCAAACCGCTCCCATGATGAAGATGCTACCGGCTGGGATCACTTAGTTGAGTTTCCATATATCGAATCAGATAAACCTAAAGATACCTGGGGTGCGCCAATTGAATGTAAAGTGCAGGTTAAATCAACACAACGAAAAGACCGGAGATTAAGTATTAAGTCTTCTGTACTAAAAAGGTTGATAGATTACAGTTATCCTGCATTTATTTTATTTCTAGAATTTGATAAACAAAATAAATTAGAAAATTCGTTTCTGGTTCACATAGATAAAGAAATAACTGAGAAGGTTTTAAAAGAAATACGTAAAAATTCAATCAGCCAAACACAAAAAGATCTGCATAAGCTAAAAATATCAATACCCTATGATGAGAGCAATGTATTAAATGAAAATAGCGGGGGTTGTTTAAAAAATACAATCTACAGCTTTATACCTAATTTGGATATAAATAAATACCAGAAAAATAAAAGAGAAATCATCAAAAATTCAGGGTATAGTGAATTTAACTTTCAGGTAAAATTTAGCGCCACGCCAAAAGACTTAAATAATTTAATTTTGCAGAATATTTTAAAAAAAAAGTGGCGAATTAAAAAGTCAATGATTTCACCGTATTTGAGAATAGATTTAATCTGCCTGATGGGGAGCAAATTTTACATAGCAGTCAACCCGGAAGTTTGCTTTTAACCCCTAACATTATTGATAGATGTAATTTATATATAAAATCATCAGAACATGCACCAGCAATAATTTTTAAAGCAGAAGTGTTTTCATTGCCAAACATAACTGTTCAAGGTGGCGGTTTTTTAATATTCAGGAGCCATACTTTTTCATTAATTATGGACTTATATGATGATAAAAATAACAACAATGACACATGCAAAATAAAATTAATTCAAGATCAATTTACAAGTGTATTGGATTTAGTTAAGACATTAAAATCATTACGACTATTGCACAATAATAAAGGTGTATTTTTAGGCGTGGATTTTAAAGGGTACTGGCAACTTACAATTAATTTCGTTAAATCCAATATTAATAGCCAGATATTCAATATCATTGAGCCACTTGAAAATATTATATATAAATTTGAACTTGGCTCAGAACATAAAACCACCTTCGATTATCTTGCAAGTGATTACAATACAATTATAGCCATATCCAAAATCATTACTAATGATACAACTGATATGGTATTCACCGATAATTCAATAACAGATAAAGATGTCACTCATCTAGAGATACCATATTTCAGGTATATCGAATTAAATAACATAATTGTTGGTGTGTCATGTTTTATACAAACAGAAAGAACCAGTGAAAGTAATTTCACTGTGACAGGTTTTACTGACGTAGATTGCTTTATGTTTTTAAATAAATCTGAACTTGATGGTTATATACAGGAATTGAACAATAACATCAAGAAAAATAGCAAAAAACATACCTGAGTGCGTCAGGTATGTTTTCATTAAATATATTCTAATTTAACATCATGCGGCCCACCTGATTTTAGCGCATTGATAAAACCGCTTGGCAAACTATTATTATTCCAACCTTGAATGGTGCCTTTAAAAACGTTGACTATAAATACTCCACTATGGCCAGCTAAAGTCACCTTAATATTTTGGTTTCTGGTTGGATTACCTAAATTTAAAAAGCCCTGATTTTGCGTCCACGTATCGTTAGTAACATGCAGCGCCGTTATCTCTTTCCCATCGAAGAATGCCGCACCAGTAAAGCTCCCAAAAGCGCCTTTTGCATACCCCCATCGTTCAGTGAAATATGCGCCCCAATCATCGTAGTCTGTCCATTCTGTATGACCCGGTTTTAGTTTGAACCCTGCCGATTTTCCGACAAAATGAGACATTTGAAAAACAGGCTTTAAACCTGCCTTTGCTCCCGCTGCCAGCATTGATCGCTCACCAAATTCAGCGACTACACTGCTACCAACATTACCTTTAACAACAGCCATGATTACCTCCTTGTAATAGAAATTATTATATATGTATCTGGTCAGATACAACAATGCTGCATCAACATATTGCAACAAATACCCTCAAAAAGAACAGCTGAAAATTCGACCAAAAAAAATGAGAATACCTGTATGAATGTGCTACTATATAAGTGAGACAAAGTTACACATGGGGGATTTATGACTACTACACGTTTGCGTCAACAAGGCGGCGCGGTCGTTCTGACAATACCAAGCGATATAGCTGCACGGTTAGGCTGGGTTGTCGGGAAAACACTGGATATCAGAGAAGCCGGCGATTCGATCAACATCAGCCCAAGCAAAAGAGCGGCAAGAGGCAGAAAATCCGTTTCATGGATTTTAGATGGCATAGATGAAAATGAGATTCAATCTTTTAACGAGGGGATGGCTGATGAAATGGCCTCTCAACCTGTTGGTAATGAGGTTATTTGATGGTACGCAGGAAAAGCACACCGGCAAAAGGTGATATTTGGCATGTTAATGGTGATCCGGCCAGTGGCAAAGAGTTTAAAGGCCCTCATTACTATTTGGTCATTTCCGATCAGGGAATTAATCAGGCATTAGGGGTCGCCATTTGTCTTCCGATCACAAGCGGTGGCGGACTTGCCCGTTCTCAGTCCGTCACCGTCAGCATTGATGGCAGCAGTACCGATAAGGGGTTAGTGACCGGTGTCGTATTGTGCTATCAGATCCGGACAATGGATTTAGCTGCACGCAAAGCCAGTTATCATTCAAAAGTCGCACCGGAAATAATGGATGAAGTGCTGGGAATCGTAGTTGATATCATCGATCCACAACCATAGTCATAACCGCATTACTTTCCTTTAAAACACGCCCTTATGACTCCAGACTTGATAGGTCTGGAGTCATAGCAAAAAGTGGTCTATATTTAGCCTTATAGAATAATAATCAGAATCCATCATAAGGCTCACCATGAAAAAGCAGGCTGCTTCCGAACCGTATGAGCTGACTGAGCACGTCAGTAAATTGACGGCGGAATATGTAACAAGCATACGTATTTCATCACTTACCACATTAGAGGAAAAGATATTTGCTGATAGGAATGTCAGGAATATTTTCAACCTCTGGTTACGTGTTTCCTTATTCTTAACCCGCCGGCGACCGGAAATAGCTGTGTCCTCAATGCTGAATCACTTTCTTCCGGTTGTAGGTGATCTTCCTGTTGAAAAATGCTCTAAAATTACCTTGAACCATGTATTCAACAAACTACTCTCGGATGGTCATGTAAATGAAGCCAAACGGGTCTTTGCATTGTCAAAACAGTTCCTGACGTGGTGTGAGCATCAGGGCTACATCGAGAGCAATCCGCTGGCTTCTATGACACGTAAAGATGTCGGCGGTAAAACCCCTGAGCCACGCGAACGTGCGCTGTCTGATGCTGAAATATGGTGTTTCTGGTATGGCCTGGATATGTGGGATTTCAGTGATCAAATCAGGTGGGGGTTACGGTTTTGTCTTCTTGCCGCACGTCGGCCAGATGAGGTATTCAGGGCAAGAAAACGTGAGTTTGATTTAGAGTCCGGTATCTGGCGGCAAGGAGACAGAAATAAATCTAGACGTGAGCACTCACTACCTCTAAGCCCCTTAATGAAAGAGTGTGTCCGTAATCTATTCAGCGCAACACCTGACAGCGAATGGCTATGTCCGGCCAGACTGAGCCATGATATCCCGATATCAAAAGGTGCTCCGGCCCAGGCAATTCGCCGAATGATCCGGGACTACGCTGGGTTTGGCCTAGATGAGTTTACTCCCCGCGATTTACGACGAACCGCGCGTACTAAACTGTCTGAGTTAGGTATGCAGAATGACGTTTCACGAAAGATAATGAATCATGCATTGGAGGGCATTGACCGTGTGTATGACAGGTACAGTTACTTCGATCACATGAGAGAGGCGTTAGATACGTATTCAAATGAAGTGAAAAGAATCATAGAAACTGATTCTTACCGGCAGTTAATGCATGATTTTGAGGTCGGTGGATTGAGACTACCACCGACCTCAAAAGTATATTGCACTGGTTAGTCTTGTGTCGCCTTTTTTATAAATTCATCGGCTCTGATCGCGGCGAGGTTTTTGTCATAATCATCGTCGCCTTTTTGCTTCCGGTAAGCCTCCAGAACCATTTTTTCATCTTCTGTAATTGGCTCTGCGTTCCGGGTATACATGGCGAAAATTTCAGGATACCGAACCTGCATAACAATACGGAATAAGGCCCCTTCATCAACATTCAACGCTTTAGCAAAATCAGGTATTTTAGCGACTGGAAAAAGCATTTTTCCGGATTTTAACATTGAAATATTATTATGCGCCGAATACCCGCATTCTTCCGCAATTTGACTTTGCGGCTTACCGCTGGCAAGAATAGCAGCGGTCAGAAAATCACCTATTCTGTTGTCTTTCATTCAATTAGCCTTATCTGTTATTGAGAGTAGTGTCAAGCATCACTATTTTTTTATGTACTCAACTATACACGTCCACCAGTATATAAGTAAACACTTAGCTTAGACTCCCGCAAAGTCTAGGGTTGCCTCCAAATTCAAACATAAATATTTGTGATAAGTAACACATTTCAAATCGTAATAAAAATTATTCACATATAAAAAAAACACAGGCTATAATCGGCTAACCAGATTTTCTATATAAAAAAAACAAGCTAATATATGTATTCGAATACATATTAATGAGGGTTACATGGCGTCTTTACTTATCTGTAATACTGAAATTAATGTAAATTGTTCTGTTTGCCTTACCGAAGACGAGACATGTGCAATCTTGACTGACACAACATTAGACACCTCAGAAATTTCAAATACTGGCAGCATCATTATCCACAGCATAAAAAACAAACAACGCCTGTACACGCTGACCGATACCGGAGCTGAAAGAGTGCTTTCACGCATTCTGTAGTTGTACCTAGTAAATTTACCCATCATTAAAGCGTAAGGATTGACTGCCTGTACGCTTTTTTTTATTGTTTCCACATCCCAAAATGCAGCAAAAAGGAAAATGAAAAATGGCAATAAAACCAGGTATCAGAGATGAGGTGCTGTCGTTCCGCGAGTCGGTTCAGACAGTCGTGAGTCTGTTATCCTCAAAGAAAATCCGTGTCGTGGATTACGGTACGAAAGCATACTGCGCGTACAATAAAAAGACTGGTGAGCTGGAGTACATCAACATCCCGTCCATTCCTGACACAGCCTCGGATGCTCTGCTGAATGCTATCCGTGGTTTCATCGATCATGAAGTCGCACACGTCCTTTTCACCGATCAGTCCATCGCCAAACTGCTCGACGGCAAAAAAGCATTTCACGTTTGGAACGTGATTGAAGACACGTTTATCGAGCGTAAAATGGCGCTCATGTTTCCGGGTAGCCGGAAAAATCTGATTAAAACTCAACAGCATATTATCAATAGCTTTTTCGGGAAAAATATAAAAGACCTGATAAACGCTTGCGGATCTGACACCCGTAAAATGTTCCTTGAAGTGTTCCTGATGCCGGTATCTCGCGCACTCTGCGGACATACGCCGTTTATCGATTTTATGGAGCCGTATTGGGACTGGTTTGAGTCGGAAATGGCGATACTGGACTCATTTAATTACCGCGTTCGCATCAACCGTATTACCAAATCAGAGGGTGCGGCGAAGCTGGCGGCGGATTTGATTAAAGCGTTCCGCGTAGCGGATGAAAAAGCGGCAGAAGAAAAGTCGAAAAAAGAGGACAAAGATAAACTACCTGACCCGTCTAAAAAGGCAAGCGAAGAAACGAAACCGGGTGATGAAGACGGTGAGTCGTCCGATAAGCCGGAACCTACTGATGAAAAGTCAGAGGATAAAGCTGAAAAAATAACTGAGGACGACAAAGCCTCATATAAAGAAAAGGACGAACACGATAAGGTTTCTGATGATACGTATGATACGTCTTCAGATACCGATGATAATCCAGATAATATAGAAGAAGATACGCCGGAAACAGATGAATTTAGCAGTGACGAGCCTGACGAAACTCCGGAGCCTGATGGTGACGGTTTGCCAGACTTAACACCAGATCGGGAGTCAGAAGAAAAACCCGAATCAAAATCTGACGAGTTAGGTGAAAGTTCTGATGAAAAATCCAAAGCTGGAACTGATGAATTAAGCGGAGGTTCTGGTGGAGCTGGTAGTGGTGATACAGGTGAAGAACCGTCCCACCTCGATATCGGCGGCGATGAGGATCATGACGACCCCGCCGAAACACCACTTTCTGACAGTAAGTCCGATCCTGACGGCGATGGCGAACCCGCTGATGATGGTGAATCCCTGTCTGAAAGTGACAAAAAAGAGCTTGAGTCCGACGACGCGCCGGAAACTCTGAGCACCGAAGACGCGGCAAACGATATG
The DNA here is from genome assembly GCF_001676155.1 of Morganella psychrotolerans. Taxonomy (GTDB): domain Bacteria; phylum Pseudomonadota; class Gammaproteobacteria; order Enterobacterales; family Enterobacteriaceae; genus Morganella; species Morganella psychrotolerans. The sequence goes on from NZ_LZEW01000035.1 coordinate 26,426, forward strand.
ATTTCAGAAGAAATAAAGTCTGTCGGTGCGAGAACATACACGCCGCTCACACGATCTAATGACTTTATCGGGTTGTTAGAAAACGCTCATGCGTTTATCAAAAAAAACGCCTAAAGAACTTACAGACGGTGTTTTGTGGAATGTTGATTGCAAAGACTATGTTTTCAATGAGAAAAACGGATTGATGCTTTTCCGCCGTTATGTGGAGCCTCGCCTGTCCGCTAAATCTCAAACATTGTCAAAAGACCTCGAACGAGCCATTGCCAGTAAAAACCGTGTTCAGAAAGTAAATGGACTGAGACGCGGAAAAATTAACTCGTCCAGCCTTTGGAAAGTGGCTGTTCCGGCTATCAATGATGATCGCGTATTCTTTAAAAAGCATGATCACAAAGCGGTAAACGCAGCGGTACAGCTTGTTATCGACTTATCCGGCTCTATGGGTGGTTCCCGCATAGAAATTGCTGTAGCGGCGGCATACGTCCTGTCTGACGCGCTTGATAGAATCAAAATACCAAACATTATTACTGGATTCACAACTGCCGGTTGTATGGGTGTATCAAGCTCACGTTCAGCCAGTCGCATTGAACCTCTTTTTATGCCTACCCTGAAAAACTGGAATGAGAAAGCTAACTCAAGCACCTGCATGGCGCGTCTTGGATTATGCACCAATTCTATTCCACTGGCGAACAACGCTGACGGCGAGTCTATTCTGGCGCTGGCGCACCACCACAACGGAAGAACCGAGGATAAACAGATCATGCTGGTATTGTCTGACGGAGCGCCATGTGCCGCCGGTAGAGGATTCTCCGGGCATCTTGTGGATGTGGTCGATTTTATCACCAACAAAACCGCTATCGATATTCTGGCGGTCGGTATTCAGAGCAGCGCACCGGCTCATTACTACAAACATCATACCGAAGTCGATTCCGTGGATGATTTGCCTAAGACTGTTATCTCCGCGATCCGCAATCTGCTACTGACAGGAAAAGCCGGATTCTAGCCGCGATGTAGAAAATCTCTAAGCCGTGCTTCTATAGTATTTATATAGATCTCTTACTAGGAACAACTTTAAAATGGTATGTAGGTATTTGCTTACATACCTGATTTTTTATTGTAGTATTTCTATAAGTTTTAAACACACACACAATAATACAGATTAAGGTTAAAAAAAATGTCAGAGAAAGATGTTACATGTATCAACTGCGCTTTGTGCGGCAAGAAAGATGTGATGATGCAGTTGCACTTCACGCCTAAAGCAGACAGTGGTGAGCTGAAATGTAGCAGCCACCCGAGAAATGAAAATGGCGAGCCATTGAGTCCCAATGAAGCCCTTGCCAAATACAAAGCGTTATACCCGAACGCTCAGACAGTTTCCAAAGCGGCAATGGACGTTTTAATCAAAAAACAGGAACGAGAGGAAGAAGAACGGCGCGTTGCTATGGCGACAGCTTCGGCGGAATCAGCCTCTGAATCTTCTGAAACTGCGGCATCCGCAACTGTCACACCTATTCATGGCTATGTCGGCACCACTGAGTACAGAACTGAAAAAGCGGCCTTGAATGAAATTCTTGGTCTACCGCATCACGCTCTGACAAACGCATTGGGTAATCCGATTGTTACAGATGTATTCCTCAACCGTCCGTTTCCCGAGTTCGTGCCGGAAGTTAATAAATCATATATGTTCAGCGACACGGAATTAATCAAAGACGTTTTGATGTGCTTTACAACAGGAATGCCGGCTTATCTGTGGGGTCATGCTGGTACTGGTAAATCATCCATGCCAACGCAGTTAGCGGCACGGCTGAACCGTCCGATTATCCGGGCGCAGCACACAGCGTCAACCGAAGAATCGCACATCACCGGTCAGATTCTGGCTAAAGACGGGCGCACTTACTTCGAGCCTGGGCTTTTAACTATGGCTATGAAGCACGGAATCATCTACCTCGCGGATGAATATGATTTCGCTTACCCACAAATCCTGTCTCTGTACCAGCCGGTGCTTGAGAATGAGCCACTGATCCTGAAAGAAGCAACCCCTGAATGGCGCAGAACAACACCGCATAAGCATTTCGCGTTTGTGGCTACCGGCAACACTAACGGATCGGGTGATGAAACAGGATTGTATCAGGGCACCAATCAGCAAAACGCCGCAAACTTCTCTCGTTTCGCGCTGGTTACAAAGGTCGAGTACATGCCGGAAGAACAGGAAGTTGAGATCCTGAAATCTAACGGCATCCCGGAAGCCATGTCCAGACTGTATGTGAAATTCGCCACACGCTGCCGCGAAGCCTTTGAAGCACATGAAATCTCACAACCTATCGGCCCTCGTGAACTGATTCTGGCCGGCAAGATCGGCGTTATGCGTCAGAACCCTATGCTGGGTCTGATGAAAGCGTATATCAACAAACTGCCGTCTGCGTCTGCTCACGCAGTTACCGAATTTGCACAGCGTATCTTCGGCACAGCGGCATGATTGGCTGCTTCGGCTCAATATTAACAGCCTCTGAGAAATCGACACTCTGCGCGGTATGCCCGCACAGGGTGTCCTGTCATTCAGAAGCAAAAAAAACGTGTTATTCACATCTACGGATCGTATGAAAACTTTCCGCTGGATGCCGGTACGAAAAGAAAAAGAGGTAAAAAGAATGCAAGCCCTACTTGCCAGAACTGACTTCTCGTTAGGTGAGTCCACCATCAAGGCGGCTAACGCTGTCAGAATCGCAAAGGAGCGCGGCTACAAAGCGATTATTTCATCTGACACCATGAATATATCCGCAGTTATCCCGATGCAGCTTGAAGCGTCTGAGGGCTTTTCTGTGATACTCGGGACGCGACTCTGTATCGTTGATAACCCTTTCCTTGAATCAGAGAACAAAAAACGAAAAGAGGACGGACAGGAGCTGCTGCCCGTAAGTCGTGATTTTGGTTACTCGTTTATCGCTATGGCGAAGAACGAACAGGGCTTCTCTGATATGTGTTCTCTTATCAGCTATGGCTATGAGCGAGATCAGTATTACAAAACACCACGGCTGGACATTTCTCAGGTTGAAGACGCATTCAGCAAAGGGAATATCGTGTTAATGACTGCGGATTTTGACAGTGTATTCCGCCGCCGTGACTGCATGGATATCATGAGCCGTCTGGCTGAGATTAACCGTGACGATTTGTATGCCGCTGTTTACCCAATGACTTCGCCTTTCTTTGATCAGGTGAATATCAAAACGACCGCTGCTGCTGAGGCTTTATCTGTTAAAAAGGTGGCTTTCTATCCGGCGTATTACGAAAATACCGACGATGCGGATCTGAAAGATATCGCGTATCAGGTCTGTAATAACATCAAATCCGATCAGGGGTATCGAATCCGCACCCCGCATGTACGCGACAATGCGATAAATGACCGCATTTGCCTCCTGAAAAACCTGAAATCGTTCAGCGACCGCACCGGTTCAGCGGTGTCACCTGATATGGTGTCAGGCGCTCAGGATGAGATTATCGGAAAATGTAACTGGCGTTGGCACAAGATGGACGTTGCATTGCCGAAAATGGCAGAAGACGAAGCCGTAACCCTGCGAAAAATGGCTGCTGATGGACTAAAAGCCAAACTTACCGGCACATCATTCGGTCACACTCCACCAAAAGCGCTTTGGCCGGAGTATATCAACCGGCTCAAGTACGAACTTGATGTGCTGACGCGACTCGGATTCTGCGGCTATTTCCTAATGGTGTCCGACCTTATGCAACACTCACTGAAAGCGGGTATTCCTGTCGGTGCCGGTCGTGGTTCTGTTGGCGGTTCATTGGTTGCATGGTGCGTCAGTATCACTGACGTTGACCCTATCCGTCACGGCTTGCTGTTTGAGCGCTTCATTAACCCTGAACGTCTGGATTTACCCGATGCGGATCTGGACTTCTCGCAATCAAAACGTCACCTCGCTATCCAGTACCTGTATGACAAATACGGCGAAGATTTTGTTGCCGGAATAGTCAACTATTCCTATCTCAAGGCGGCATCTGCTATCCGTGATTCAGCGCGTATCTTTAATATCCCGGCGGAAGACCTGGCAGTATCTAAAGAGGTTGGCTGGGCTGCAAAAGACGACGATGTAACGCTTGAAGAACTGAGAGAGGAACTGGCGGCATTAGATAAATACGCTATTAAACACCCTCAAGCCTTTGAATCCGCCTGTAAACTGAAAAGCCTTATGCGTAGTTATGGCCGTCACGCAGCCGGTATGATTGTCTCTAGTGTGCCAATCCGTGAACGTGCCGTGATTGAGCGACGAGGGGATGAACGTGTTATCAATTGGGATAAACGTCACTGTGAGGATATGGGCTTAATTAAACTGGACGTGCTCGGGCTGGCAACGCTCGATCTGCTTCAACTGGCAGTAGATTACATCAGCGAACGTCACGGGCGCGGAGTGGTAAAACTCAATGAAGTATCATTAGATGATAAAAAGGTCATGGCAAACTTCGCTGACGGTCGGACAAAAGGGGTGTTCCAGTTGGAATCCGCGCCGATGCGTAAGTTGCTTAAAGATCTTGGCGGCGGCGTAGATCCGGTTTCGTTTGAAACCATCGTTGCCACAACCGCACTATTCCGTCCGGGGCCGATTCAGTCCGGCATGTTGGACACGTTCGTTGAGGTCGCCAAAGGATATTCAGAGCCGATCTCATTCCACCCGCGCCTTGACCAGCTAACCAAAGAAACGAACGGCGTTATTCTGTATCAGGAACAAACCATGAAGACGGTGCAGATCCTCGGCGGATTTACACTGGCGGAGGCAGATGGTGTCCGTAAAGCTATCGGTAAAAAAGATGCCGGTAAAATGGCTAAAATGGGTGAGCTTTTTAAAGCACAGGCTGGCGCTGGCTGGATTGACCTAACGCTGGAAAACGGGTCTGTGGTCACTGTACACCGCGCGGAACATTTCAAATGCGGCGACGATAAGCTGACAGCAGAAAACGCGCTTGAGAGCGGCAGAGAGCTTGTAATCGAGGGTAATCGAGTAACTGGTATTGTGACAGGATCAGAACAGCCCGGACTGACTGAGGAAAAGGCGAACGAAATTTGGGATGCGCTGGAAAAGAACGGTGCTTACCAGTTCAACAAATCGCACTCAGTTGCGTATACGCTGATCAGTTATCAGGCGATGTGGTTAAAAACCTACTACCCGGCGGAGTTCTTCGCGGCAGCTATCACCATTTTAGGCGAAGATAAACATCAGGATCTGGTTCTGGATGCTATGGACTATGGTATTACCGTGATGCCTCCTGACATTAATATTTCCAGTGAGCGGATGGAGATTTTCGATATCGACGGACGCCCTACCCTGTTCGCACCTTTCAGCGCAATCAAGGGTTGTTCCAGCAACGGCAGTAAAGCCATTGTGGAAGCCAGAGCCAAAGTAGGCGGCACTTTCCTGAATACTGAGCAGTTCGTTGAGGTCGTCAATAAACGATCCTGTAACTCCCGTGTTATTGAATCTCTCAAACGTGTCGGCGCACTGGCATCGATAACACCGGGTGAATTGCCGGCCAGTGATGAATCGCGGCGGAAAGACCAGGCGGAGCTGATGGGGGATCTGATTGTCGAGGCTGTTAAAACCTCCCGTGAATTTGTGATGGATGAAAAAACAAACGCAAACATCAATCTGCTTATGAACAATATTGCCAGAGATACCGGCTTGGGTAATGATTTGGTCAGACCTCGCACCGGTCGAAAGCCTAAGTTTATGATCATTCTGGACGGAGCCGGTAAAGGTGATGTGAAGGCCGGTACGTTTATGGAATCAGGGTATAACGAGTTTCGTTCCATCCTGACAAACGCCGGTTTCCTGATGGGGGATCTGTATATCACCGGTGTCGTGAAAAAAGCCAAAGCTGATGGGGAGAAGTCATATTCCAAAGAAGATCTGGCCGTGTTCTCCGAATACATTAAGTCTGAAATCGAGCTGGCTAAACCAACCTATATCATGACATGCGGCAGTCTCGCATCATCATTGTTCAACAACAAATCCAAGCCGTCTGATTTGGTCGGCAGAAAGGAATACTTCGCTGATATGGATGCCACCGTGTTTTACGCATTCAACCCGAACATCCTATATTTCAGACCGGAAGAAGATGAAAAGTTAATTAAGATAGTGTCGGAAGTCGCCGCCGCTGTAGGCATGGATTAACCACCTTCAAAGCCGTTCAGTTGTGGCATGATCACCTGATTGAATGGCTTACTATTTCGTTACACACAACGCAAGAGACACGCAAAATGGAAATGACAACAGTATCACCGTTAATTACTGACAAAGTGCGCGAAAAAGCGAAACTGGCAGTTATGTCCTCACGATTCGGCGCGTTTATTATCGCCGCGACAAACCTCGAAATCGCTCGTCACATGGCGTTACTGGATGGAGAACGTGTTAACCGTCGTCTGCGTTCTGTAGCCAAAGGCATGATGGAAAAATGTGGTCTGGATGAATTAAACAGATTGCTGCGTGAACTTGCCACCAGCAGCAACACCGATAAAGCCTACAGCGCTATCCTGTCATATCGTGATTCATTTCTGACATCAGCGGAGACTCGTATCGCGGAAATGAACGTATACTGCGGCGGGGATCTGGATGAATTAATCGAACAAGGCGCAGACGTTGAGGCTTTGACAAGCAAAGTTGCAGAGTTTAGAAAGCTGTACGCGCAAAGAGCGGCGTAACAACCGCTTTATCAAAAAATATTTGCAAGTAATAATAGGTATTTTAATACCTATATCAATCTAACAAAGGCGGCATAGTGTCAGAAATAGCAAAAACTAAACGGGATATCGTCGTTGATCAGATACTGAGTGATTTAAAGACAGATCTGAACAACCTCGATTCTGTCTGGACGACACAACCGGAGTTAATCGTCAAATACACGGCAAAATTAGCGGAGGCGGAGCGCGTCTGTTCGGATGAAAAAGACCGTGTTGATTCACTGAATGCGGCTATCTATAACATCGTGCGTTCAGCGCGAAGCATGAACGGCACAAAGAGTTCAGAGTCGGCTATCGAGGCAATGGTCAAACAGATAGAGCGCCATTTTTCGGGGCTTGATCCTGATTTGAATCTGAATATTACTTTCATTCAGGAGCTGCCGGAAAAGACCGAAATTATCGCCCGGACATTATCCGCAGCACGGCAAAAACTCATTCAGTCACGCGAAATGGCTGATCTGTACAAAGGAGCATTAGAGGGTCTGCGTCACCGCCGTGACATGGTGGTTCAGGCATCAAAAAAAGCCATTCTTGATTATGAAATTTTAGGCGCGGGTACATTTTCTGGTAAAAAATAACACCCGAAAAAAATAGCTTTCATGTATGTATTTACTGATCTATTATTTGTTCCGCAATGATGTAGTGACAGGCAAAGTGGTTAATGCTTCTTTGCCAAACAAACGTAACAAACAAACCAAACGTAAAAAAAAACCTAACAAAACAAATTAAGGAACCTTGTATGTCAAACTTATTAGCTCTCATTCGCGGCAAGCGTAAAGAAATGGCAGAGAAACGCGCCAGTCGTGGCGTTGACATTGCCAAAATGCAAAACGGCGTACAGTATCTTCGCATCTTCCCTAACTTTGATGATGCTGAAGGAGTTTTCTTCCATCCGTTCGGTATGCACTATGCAAAAACCAAAGAAGACGGGAAAGAAAAAGTTGTCGCGTCAATCTGCCGCAGCGTAGCGTTTGGTGAACCATGTGAGTTGTGTAACACGCTGATGGAAGCAAAAGCGGTACACAAAGGCAACAAAGTGATGGAAGAAATCATTCAGGATTCACGGTCAAGTTTCCGCTATCTAGTGAACGGCGCACTGACCGCAACACCTGATATCAGAACTGCTGAAAAAGGTCAGCTTATCGAACTGCCTCAGACCGTCTTTGAAGACATTCTGAAACTTATCGACGAAGACATGACCGATGTTATCGGCAACCCACTGAGCGCGACTGATGGCTACTGTTACATGATCAACCGTACCGGTGCTGGTCGTGAAACTCGTTACTCTGTTTCACCATCCCGCCGTGAGGGTAAGGCTGCTATTCCGGAAGAACTGAAAACCGGCGTTCTGAACCTCGAAAGTTTTGTTAAGTCACAGGATGATGTAAACAAATACGCGCTGACCGGCAAAATTATTGCTGCGTCAACGGGTATCGCATTCTCCGCAAGCTCAACGCTTTCGCTGCCAGCAACCGGCACAACCGGTGTTGGTGAATTGCCGGGCTTTTCTTCTTCAAAACCGGCTGATGATGTTCCGTTTGACACAGGTGCTGCTGACGCAGCCAAGTCTGCTGCTGCGGAAGCCAGCGCAGTTGAGTTTACCGGCGCTGCTGATGCCACCGCATCCGCTGCTGCTGTTACTCCTGCTGCTCCGGTTGCTTCTCCGTCCAATGATTCCCTGGCAGAACAGGATCTGGCGGACATGATGAAAGCACTGGAAGGCGTTTAATTGTCAGAGTGAAATAAACGGGGGCGCATTCGTGCGCCCCTTGTTATTGGAGAAGAAAAATGAACCTGTTATTAGTTGACGCACACAGTCAGGGTTATTACCACCAGCAATCGGCGGCAGTCCTGAAAGCCGGCGATATGGAAACTCAGGCTATCTTCAATACGCTGCGATCTATCAAACGTTTTGCCTCAATACAGAAAGCCCGTGTGATTATGCTTTGGGACGGTAAGCCTGTTAAGCGCAACGCTATCTTTCCGGGTTACAAAACCCGTGCTCCTAACGCTGATATGGAGGCGATGAAAGAGAAATTTAAATTGCAACGCCCGTATATCCAGAAAGCACTGTCTCACTTAGGCGTTGAGCAATATATCGCGGAAGACGGTGAAGCGGATGATCTGGCTGGCTTGTTTGTCAAAACCCATAAAGACAAATTTGACCACATCTACCTGCTGTCTGGTGACGGCGATTACAAACAACTGGTGGATGAAAAGGTTTCTTTCATCAATCAGCGGGACGATTCAATCCTGCGTATCGAAAACTTTTTCGACGACACCGGCTATCACACCCCACTTTCATTCATTCAGGGTAAAGCGTTGCACGGCGATACCTCAGACACGATTCCGGGCGTTGGTGGTATCGGAGAAAAAGGCGCTAAAGACTTTTTAGCTGAGTACGGATCTGTTGCTGCTATCCGCAATCTTGTCATTGCCGGTGATGAGCTGATGAAGAACCGGGCGCGTAATGCGTTTATCAAGCTGGCTAAAAATGAATTTAACGAAGCACAGGGTATGGGAATGCTGGATATCTTCAAGCGGAACCTCACGCTTATGATGCTGCGTAGCTGTCCGCTTAAACCAGACACCATCACATCAATCCCTCGTGACTACAGTCCTGAAAAGTTGCGTTTGCTGCTGCTTGAACTGAATTTCCAGACCATTTTAGAAGACCTCGACGTGTTTTATACACCGTTCGACCGATACGGATTAAAAGGTGAACCAGCATGATCACATCCCTGATTAATAAAGGCGTTAAGACAACGCCTACAGATCTGGCAAAAGAAATTATCGCTCTGCATGGGCGTGACGGTTTAGCCAATGTCCGCCGCGTTCTGAAACAGTCCGATGTAGCTGTAACGGAGCGTGAGCTGGAAACAGTTTACGGTCACTGCATCAACATTCACAACCGCGTATTGAAAAACTTCAAGCTGGATGAAATTCACCCTGAAATCCTCAAGACCTTATATCCGTTAGAAAGAGCGTAATCATGGCAAAAGATACTGAAAAAGACAAAAAAGCTAAAATGGGTAGCTTTTTCAAAAAACACGTTAAGAAAAACGCAGAGCAGCAGCATGTTACCGTGTGGCTTGATACCGGTTTGCCTCATCTGAACAAAGCAGTTTCCGGCAGCTACAGCGGCGGTTTTCCGTGTGGTCGCGTGTCAGAGGTGTTTGGCTGGGAATCAAGCGGTAAAACTTACATCGCCACACAAGCCATGATTTCCTGTCAGAAAGTCGGTGGTATCGCTATTTTCATGGATCATGAGAAAAGTTTCGACTCTAAGCTGGCCGAGAAATGCGGTCTGGATGTGGGTGAAAACGGTAACTGGATTTATCAGCATCCTAAAAACTTTGAGGAATCCATCGCATACGCCGGGAATATCTGCCGGACTATCCGCGAAGAAAAAATTATCGATCCGGAAACGCCTATCACGCTGGTGTTCGATTCGCTTGCGTTCATGATCCCTAAGCAAATTCAGGAGAAAATGACCAACAAAGCCAACGGCAAAGAGTCGAAGAAAGACGACCTCAATATGAACGACAACACGGCACTGGCGCGTTGTACAGCTGCTTACTTCCCGACTATTGCCTCGTGGGCGAGTGACTATAACGTCTGCGTTCTGTTCCTGAATCAGTGTCGTCAGGATCTGAGCGTTACGTTCGGTGACAACACGAAAGCAGCGGGCGGAAAAACCCCTGCGTTTACATGCTCTGTTCGTGTTCAGTTATCCAAAGCTCAGATTAAGGATAAAACGACCCATGAGCGTATAGGTGACGTTGTAACCGCGAAAGTAATCAAGAACAAGGTTGCCCCGCCGTTCAAAACCGCCTCGTGGAATTTCTACTACGACACGGATATCGGTATTGATTCTACGGAGTCACTGGTAGATCACATGCTTCTGATCGGCTATCTGCAAAAAAACTCGTCCGGTCGCATCATGCTTGGTGACAAAGCCTATTCCCGGTCAGATGTTATTGCCAGCTTCAAGAAAATGCCTAACGATAAAATCGTCAGTCTGCTGGAACGTTGGTACAAAGATAACGCCGAAGCCGCCGACTCTGCTACTGAAATGAACGATGCTGATAAGCCGGTTGATGATACAGAATACGGCGATGTTGATGTGACTGTCTGACCCTCAACTACTAAAAGGATGCGAGAGCATCCTTTTTTTGTACCTGCAATTCTTATAGATATTTCTTGCGTACCGATTCCATAACGTTAATATACGCTCTCATAAGTAACCAGATACGTACTTTATAAATGTTAGAGATAACCATGTACAGGCAGTCAGTGAAAGCAAATCTCGCTTTCCTGATAGGTCTGCCGAAAGGCAAATGTTTCCACAAAGAACGACTGTTTTACATCCGCAGTGCGGCTGTGGCAAAGCGTTCATTAATTAAGTTACAAGCAAAGGAAAAATGAAATGGTAAGACAAGCCGCTACAATGCCGGATGTTCGCACTGATGAGTGTGGTGATGTTGTCAGTCAGCACCCGTCGTTCGGTATCATCACTATGAACGTTACCAACACCACCGGTTGTCAGCTATTTGGCTCTGACATTAATCACAGTGCATACATGCACTTTACCCTCCAGCTCGGACAGGAGCAAAAAAGCTCTGAGGCTGATGTGTACTACGGCAAAGCCCGTGGAAATAACGTTAAACCTCTTATTGCTGATTTCTCCATGTCGATGCACCAGTTCGCCACCATGATCACAACGCCAAATACAAGCAGCGGCATTCCCTGCACACTCAGCCATTACCGCACCGGTGATATTTACTCTCCGCCACCGGCAATTAAGCCTGCACCTTTTCATGAACGCTTGTCAGTGGACGTTGACACAGCGGCGGCGCGTGAGCTTAAAAAGCTACGTGAATCCGTTGCCGTGCTCGGTGCGATGGTTGCGAAAGGAAAGGCAGGAAAGAAAGAGCTGGTAGAGCTGTACAGCGATTTATCGTCACAGGTCGGCAATCTCCCGGCAAATCTCAGTTTCGCCGTCAACCTGGCTAAGGAAGCTGTCGATGAAACTGTTGCCCGTGGAAAAGCTGAAATCGAAGCCACCATGACCGCTGTAGTGATGAAATTAGGCATGGATCGTATCACAGAAATCGGTCTGGAGAGTCACAACGACCTGAACATTCCGCCTGTCACCAGCTCCATAAAATAATTGAAACAACAACTGAGGTATTTATGGTCGCAATCCTGTTTCTGATGATCGGATATTCAGTGCTGGCGTGTTTTACAACATTGATTGCCGCTGATACACGGATAAAAGGCAACATCAGAAAAATCATTATCGGTGTTTTATGGCCAGTCTGGTTTGTCATTGTTATGTGCCGCTATAACAAGCAAAAGGTAAAAAAATAAATGAACGTTGAAGTCAACAATTCACTCCGACTGACCGTCACTGACGTTGCACGTCACGACCCTATTCTGGTTAATCTCGATGATTACGGCAGCGGCAGAGGGCGCGTGACAGTCACTGAGTTCAGTGATTCATGGACGGCATCATGGGGAGCTATGGGCGGCTCTCTGGTGGATTTTCTCACCCGTGTCGATAACGACTACCTGATCGGCTGTCTCGCCCCAGGTCTGCATCCGGTTGTCGATGATACCAGTAGCGAAGCGGCGCTGCGTTTTGTGAAAAACGAGATCCTGACTCGCCGCCGTGAGGGTGTACTTAGCGGCGCACTAGCCCGACAAATGCGTACTGATGCTGAACGGTCGAGTGACCTAAGATCAGATTGCTGTGATTACTGGAGCGGCAGCTGTCTGAGTCAATTGTTTTGTGACGCGCCCCATGCGGTTGACTGGCCGGTAGTTACTAACCCTCTATACTCTCGAATGGAATCCCGTCTCAACGCTGTACGTAAAGCATTAGAGTCCATTCCTACTGAACTACTCACCCCTCTCGTTAAAACGTCTCCTGATGCGGTACGCAACGAATTTGAAAGCGAATACGCAATAGAGGCTGGTCTTGTTGTGGCTCATATCGGTTATCGCTATGAAAGCATTGAGACAGAAAAAGCATTTAAGGCTTGGTGCCACGCAAAAAAAATACTGTCACCACTTACCAAAATAAATAGATAACTAAACAATTAACATTTCCAATTTATAAAAATTACATAAGGATATTATTTATGTCATACAGCGAAAAAAAAAGCTGGGGCTAAAGCTGTTATTGATGCTTACAACATTCCTACCCCGCAACCGGCGTTCTCAGAACGAAAGCCGTTTGTTATCACCAGCGGCGCCATGCGTCTGACAGACCCTTGCTACTCAATGGATGTGTGGTGCGCCGGCACTCTGAACAATGTGAAAAACGGAATATGGAATACCGGTATTTATGGTGAAGTGTCTGACTTTGATTTTATTATTTATTTGTCAGACCTGAAAAAACGGCTTGATAGAGACAAAAATTTCAAGAAATCCTGTAACGACCTGCTGTCACTGCTCAATGGCTTAGGGTTTACCAACGCCAAACATGAAGTTGACACACTTCGTTACGGTGATTTTTACCAACTGACAACGCTTAAAATTAAAATTAAAAGAGCATTTCCAGACAACGGTAGTGAACAGCTATCAAAAGCAATATCGTTAATAACGGAAATGCACACCGCCGCGATTATCGAAACCGAAGAAACCCGTTGTTTCGACGAGGAAATAAATAATCTGAAAGCCGGCTCTTTTCACCGAAGAACGTCAGTCCTGTTCTCCGTTCACTCTGACTATGACGCAGATCCACGATTCAGTAATGAAAATATAATTGAAACCTTTAAAGCTGCGGCTGTTGCAAAAGACATAGCTGTCGGCGTGGATAGTGGTCAGGCTGGTATGTTCGACCTTTCTGTGTTTGAGACAGTTGCCAGTCCCGAATCCGGCTGTTCTCCCGAACATAAGATATTTTACAGCCTGTGCTGTGATTGGGATTTGGGTGAATTAGATCTAACCACAAATACCATCACTCTGCCCGGCTCAAATCAGGCTATGGGTGTTAACAGTTCATCAGGATTCGGAGACGGCGGGTACAACGCTCATATCATCGCTGATGAAAACGGGGAAATAATCGCCGTTGCCTTTAATTACATGGGGGCGCTTGGTGATGGTGAAGATGATGAATAAGTGTATAGCTATAACAACGACGCAGATATGACATTTTTAATATTAGGTATTTACTTACTGATGTTAATGTATAAGAATCACCTCAATAACAAAGTGAGGTAATATGAAAATTTATTTTCTGATTGTATGTACGGCATTGCTGAACATTTTTCTGCTCTGCTTTCTCACCCCGACCCTGTTTTCGGCAAAAAGCGACTTTGGTGTTCTTGGCGCGTTGATTGTGGTCTTTTTTATCGTCCCTGTTGTGACGATTGACTGTTTTAAACAAATCAAAAAATGGAGTGTCCGTTAATGAATATTCGTAAAGGTCTGATGGTGGCTATGCTTGCTGTCGTTTCTGTAGTTGGTCTTTCAGGTTGTGAACGCGCCAAAGTTCCGGCTGGCAACGTTGGTATCAAAGTCGATCTGTACGGCGGCGACAAAGGCGTGCAAAACGAAAAACTCGGCACCGGAAAATACTGGCTGACATGGAATGAAGAAGTTTACCTCTTTCCTCTGTTTAAGCAGATGCACCAATACGAACAACCTTTCGTATTCCAAACCTCTGACAGCATGAGTATTACCGCATCGGTGGGTATTGAGTATCGCGTGGTTGAAGACAAAGTGATTGAAGTGTTCAAAACCTACCGCAAAGGCGTTCAGGAAATTACGGATAACAACATTCGCCAGTTAATCGCAGACTCTCTGATTAACCACGGTTCCAGAATGAATATCGACAAACTGGCGGACGGCGGCAAAACGGCTCTGCTGGAATCGGTCACAGAGGATTTACGCAAGCAATTGGCACCGGTCGGTATTGATATCCAGAAAGTGAGCTGGTTAGGCAAAATGGAGTACCCGCCGGAAGTTGTTGACGCTATCAACAAAAAGAACCGTGCCGTTCAGGAAACGCAGATGCGCCAGAACGAAATTGAAAAATCAAAAGCTGAGGCTGACAAAGCGATTGAGGAAGCCCGTGGTATTGCTGAATCAACCCGGCTGAAAGCACATGCAGACGCAGAAGCAATTACCCTGCGCGGTGATGCGCTGCGTAAGAATCCGGAAGTTATTCAGCTCGAAGCAGTGAATAAATGGAATGGCATGATGCCTAAGTTTATCGGCGGAGCAGCCCCGATGCCATTTATCGACGTTGGCAGCGAAACAGCACAATAACTCTGACCATTTAAAAGGCGCTGATTAAGCGCCTTTTTATTTAGCCATAATAGAATCTCAAGTCTTTACACACAATAAACTCACTCACGACGTAGGTATTAATTTACCTACTTGGTAAATTAATGACACTAATTATTATCATCTTTCTGCTTCATATCGGGTTTTCCGGTCTGATGTTTAATACATTGCTTAACCGCCATGAGTCCGCTCCGTTCTTAAAATGCTGGCTCTGGATGTTCCTGTGCGCCCCTCACGTAAGCGCGGAGATAAAAAGACTGCGGGGTGTTTCATGAGAAAATTTATCGCTCCTGTGTTCATCCTGCTTTGGATCATGGCTGCTGCTGTTGCGTACTGTCTCCCCGCTGCTGCGAGTGTTTCGACCACACCACACGCAACATTGATTAAAAAGGTTCTGAGCTGCAAGACCACTGTAGAGGGTAAAGATTCACTCTTTATAGTGGTCGATACCGGTCGGCGCTTCTCGGTAAAAATAAACGGTACGGTCTATGTATCGCCAGAACTAACCACTAAAACTGGCAACGAAACAATGGGTTACATTGGAAATGACCACTATAGAAAGGACAGTGATAGTTACACCGTCACTACCGATAAAATAGACGTTACGTTGTCACATTGCGAATTTATTGCATAAAAAGACCGCTATAGAGGGCGTTACTCTCTATAGCGGTCTGTTTGAAAATGTTCTCTATAGCGGTCTTTGCACGGTTACTTCTTTGATTTCCTGAGTTTTTCTAACAATTCTAGTTCTTCTCTTGTCAGTTCTGCTAAAACCGTATCGTCACTCCCTACAGTGGTCTTTCTCCCTTTAGTGGTCGTTACTTTTTTTGACCGTCTTAACAACCTTATTTTTCTTGAGCTTAGGGGTGCGTTCGTGGATCTGAAAATAGACCGCATTGCCTTTTTTTAACCTCAGTGCAGTCCAGATAGCCAATTTCTTTTAGCTGTTCTAATGCCCGTCGGACAGTGGCGTTCTGAGTGTTAACCCTTGATTTGAGGTTCAAACGCGCTCTGAGTCGCGCCAGCGACACCGGGATAGGATTTGATGGCAGACTCTCAATAAACGTGTAGAGCGCCTGTGCGCTCTCTTTACGAGATAATTCATTGATTGCCCGCAACTGGAGTAAAACCTTATGGTCGAACTGATACAGCTCGAATATCTTCGGATCAGCCTGTATCGTTACGGTATCTTTGTCCATGTCATAAAAGGCAGATTGGACAAGGTGGGTATGATAAGCCTTTGAATCATTTGTGAATGACAGTGTGGTTGATACGATGCGCCGCAGTGATTCATCCAGTCGTTCTCTGAGCCGCTTTGAAGATCGCGCGGACGGGATGCCGCAGAGCTTTACGAAATCGACAAATTTCAGGGTGACTTTGTCACCAATGACTTTGTGCTTTGCAAACGAATGGATGATCCCGACCCACGTTTTAAAGTCGTTATCCATATCAAGCCGTTCACCGGTTATCTTGATATTGTTATATCCCTCTGATTTAGCGAGTGAAAGCTGTTTTAATTCCTCGGTGGCATCCATTGAGGACATGAGGTTTCGCTTGCTGCGGGCAGTAGATTTTAGTGTCGGTACAAACAACCCGAGCCGCATAAGCGCGACCGGCTGAACGGTGTTATTCGTATTTGGTGTCAGCGTGATCAACTCACCTGTTTCTTTGTTTACTTCCGTAAAAGCAGAAGCCAATTCACTGTTAGGTATTGATATCTCAGCCACTATTTATCCCCGCGATTAATCTCGCACACTCCCCGCAGTGGTCTATTATTCCTATCTACAGTGGTCGTGTCACTGTTTATAGCGGTTTAATTACTCTCTACAGTGGTCGCATTGCTGTTTATAGTGGTCATGAAATGTTTAAACCTATTGATATCATTACGTAATCTGGCACGGGGATCTATTGGTTCTTCTGGAACTATTTGGATCTATTATTGGATCTATCCTGTTGATAACGTGAATATCCGCCCTGTGGATAGAAAATGCCATCTGCTCTCTACAGCGGTCTATTTTACTGATTTCAGCCGTCAATCTTCTCTCTATAGCAGTCATTCCTCTCTTTACAGTGGTTAAGCCGCTCCCTACAGTGGTCACTGATACGCTCTCAGGCCAAGTGCCGCAGCGTCTGCGGAGATTGGGGATCTCTTTTGATCTTTTATTTGATCTCTATGGAACTTATTTATTGGATCTATCCTGTTGATAATGTGGATAACAGCCTTGCCATGCAACTTTATCGCCTTATTCGTTTGTCCATAATCAGCACATAAACAAAACCAACGGAGTAGATTTTATGGAAGTCGGACAGCAGATTGTTGTAAGTACAGGCGTCACAATGCACGATGGGGTTAAGTACCTGTCTATTCTCGGTATCGGTGAATATCTTGGGGAAATGATGCCGGAAGGCAAACACCCGCTGCATCCGAAAGAACGTCACGAACAGCCGCGATTCCCGCAGCCAATGGTTAAAATCGGGGAAGAAACCATAACAAACTGGCAGGGAACGTTTTTCACTCTTGATCAGTTTGAGGTGATTGTCGGAAACAATCTTCACATGCCAGTGAAGCAGTTCCCGATCACCATAACTGCGGAGGTTGAATAATTACAGGCATATCGGCACAACGCCTTATTTTTCGGATATATTTGTCTTATACCAATAAAACAAATAAGGCATTTCATGTCCGAGCTTAAAAATAAATACAAAAGGGTGAGGCGTCTTGAAACAGGCGTCTACACCATTGAACCGGAGTCGGTCAGGAAACGTAACGATCATCTTTGTCAGATATGTTCAATAGCCGGCAACTGCCCTGTTCAAACAGCGCTTAAACTCACTGAGGGACATGCTGAGGCAATTATCAGAACATGTGCGAGGTTTGTTCCGTCTATACCATTCAGAAAGCCCTACGTTGGCTTACACTTCCCGTTGTTCAATACGCTCCGCGCCGGGACGACATGGCGGGATCGGCTTGTGGTCGGAAAGGTTGTCGCACTGACAGACTCCGCGACTGGTGAAATACTTCGGTTTGGCAGAGTTCAGAGTGTTATTTCCGGTGGCGTTGACCGTATGCTTGAAATCCACTCACAGTTTAATCACATTGCGATGGCAAACCGGAATGTCGCAGAGGTTGAAAAAGTGATCAGAAAATCATACGGCCATTTCCTCAAACCGGATTCGCAATTGACGGCGATTTATATCGAGGGCGTTACCAATAAAATTATTGACGATATCGATAACAAGCTGGGTACGCCGCCAGCCAGACTGACCGACAATGTGATCAACATGTTCAGGCATAAATAATATCATCACAGACACATTTGATTTATGGACATTGGCTGATAAAGGGATTAATGTGCAGGAATTAATTAATCTTACTTAAATTCACTATGAAAAAGATATTATTTATTACATCGGCATTGTTTTTAAATTCTTTTAATGCTCAGGCAGACGTTGATTGTAAGCGGCCGTTGAGTGATTACGGATATGCTATGGCCGAAATGTATCCGTTATATAAAGCCTATCAAGATGATTTTACTGAAGTTTTAACTGACTTTTGTGAGGCGGGTAAACAATTTTCATCACAAAATATGAGCAGCGGTGCGGCTGATGCTCGTATACGGTTAGAATCACGTAAATGGGTCAAAGATAAATTCGGTGACGGGAATATGCCCGAAAATATCCAGTATGGACTAT
Source organism: Morganella psychrotolerans (assembly GCF_001676155.1). Classification (GTDB taxonomy): domain Bacteria; phylum Pseudomonadota; class Gammaproteobacteria; order Enterobacterales; family Enterobacteriaceae; genus Morganella; species Morganella psychrotolerans. The sequence goes on from NZ_LZEW01000035.1 coordinate 45,162, forward strand.
CTGCGCTTATATACATGGGAGGATGGTCTGGATATTCAGGTATTAACTATCCAGTGCCGCTCAATAAGAAAAACAATCAAAAAGTAGCTAAAGAAAAGAGTATAGTCCGCGAAGAAAAGAAAGTAATACCTGTCGATGAAAATTTAAAAATCGCATACGAAAGAGTGTTAGAAGCTCATATTTCTAAAGTTGTTCGTTCAGTTGAGGTTAAACCAACAGGGGAAACATGCTGGTTAGTTGTTAACCATCGTTCTGATGGCACCATTACAGGGACTAGGCCGGATGGTGGAAAGTCACCAGGAGGGAGAGGACCGGATGCCGATGGATATTGTTTAGCTATTGAGGCAGCTGTAAAGGAAACAAGATTACCACCTTTTCTTAAAGGGCTTGATTTTGGATACAATGAGATTAGTGTTACGTATGCAATTACAGACAATGAACATGTTAAAGTTTTATAATAGTTAATGCAAAAATGTGATTTCAATTCAAGTGATTTATTAATCAAAGAAAAATACAGAAATTTATTTTGTAAATTATAAAGTTAAAGGTAACGTTATTACGCGTTATCTTTTATTTTTACTGCCTTTATCATTCTGATATCATCAGCTATCACATAAGTAGTTAAGTACGTATTACAAGGCAGATTAAAATGAAGATAAAAAAAAGCGTTATACGGCTTGATTTCAGACACGCACTATCACGTCTGGGATGCCTTTGCTAAAACCTCACATGACGGAATGAACTCACGTCTCAAAATTCAGTTAGATGCTACCCGTGAGGCGGCTAAAGCAGCGAAAGCTGCTGGGGCAAAAGCGTTATTTCATGGTGGCGACGTGTTCCATGTGCGCGGTTCTATCGCGCCTACAGTCCTGCACTACACGTCTGAGCTGTACGACTGGATTATCAACGAACTCGGTCTGGACGTGTATATCCTCGCGGGGAACCACGATCTTGAGACAAACGATTCAGTGTTCTCTGCCAACGCCTCTGCTTCATTTTCTAAAATCGGCGCTCATATCGTGTGCTCAAAATCGCCTCATACGTTCGATATTGACGGCGTAAAGGTTCACATGATCAGTTGGTACAACGATCACAAGTCTCTGCTGCATACGGTGAAAGAGCTGGCTAAAACGCTGGATTCATCCGTACCGAATGACCTGATTATTCACACGTCCATCAACAAAGCGATACCGGGTATGCCGGACGTTGGTATGGAGGCTGAGGAATTTGAGGGGCTGGGTTTCCGTTATGTTTTATCTGGGCATTACCACAACCACAAAGAAGTTATCCCGGGTGTCATTTCCATCGGCGCACTGACTCACCAGAATTGGGGCGATATCGGCACTACAGCGGGTTACATGCTGATTAACGAAGACGGCTCATATTCCCAGCACTCAACCAGTGCGCCGGTTTTCATTGAGCTTGAAGGTGATATGGATGAATCGCTGATCAAAGGTAACTACGTCCGCATCCGCGCTGTCATTAAGGACGACGAAGCTGGGAAATACCTTGAAGAAGTGGCCGTGCTGATGGGTGCAGCCGGTGTGACTCGAAACTTCACAAAAGAATCGGCACTGGCTGGGGCTGGCGAGGCAACAGCGGCAACAGCCCGGATTGACAGCCTGAAAGAGTCGGTCGGCAGTTACTGTGTTCTTTTGGGTAAAAGTGATTCAGATATTGATGTGACGAAACTGACGGCGTTGTGTGAAGACGTGTTGTCCCAGGCGGAGGGTAAAGAATAATGAAATTCCTGAAAATGACTGTTGAAAACTTCATGCGGATCGCGGAAGCGGAAGTGGAGCTGAACGACCGTGGCTTGATTCTGATTCAGGGCAAAAATACCGATGATACGTCAGCCAACAGCAACGGATCGGGGAAATCGACTCTGATGAACGCCTTATGCTGGGGCATCTACGGTGAGACAGCTAACGGACTTAAAGCTGACGATGTGCTGAGTACCGGACATGAAAAGAACTGCCGCGTTTCTGTCACCATTGAGGACGAGGGAAAGCGTTATGCAATCATGCGCCACCGCGCTCACGCTACCAACAAAAACCGCCTGTTGGTGTCCTGTGAAGACGGTGATCTGACCAAAGGCACTGATAAGCTGACTCAGGAATTTATTGAAAAGCTAATCGGCGCATCAAAAGAGGTGTTTCTGGCATCAATTTACGCAAGTCAGGAAAACATGCCTGATTTGCCTGGCATGACAGATAAAAACCTGAAAGCTATTGTGGAAGAAGCGGCGGGTGTAGATCGTCTGACCCATTCTTACGATATTGCCCGTGACCGCCACAATGCAAAACTGGCAGAACGTGACGGTGTGGCAGGTAAAATCACAGTTGCGGATCGTGCGTTTATCAGTGCGCTTGAAACATCCGAAGAAACTGTAATGTCCGCCGATGAGTGGGAACGGGCGCGTAAAGCGCGTATTGACGATGCTAAAAAGGCAGTGAACGAAGCAGAGGTATCTCTGACTGAGATTGAGTTTGCCAATGCGGATTGCCCGTCACTTGAAAGTATCGACGCTAAAATCGCTGGCATCCGCACAAGCATTTCCGGCGTGACTGAGCATGATAAAAAAATCAGTGACATGACGACGGCGATTGCCAAAGCCAGGGCGGGGCACGGCGTTAAACGAAGCGAGATTGACCGCCTCAAATTACAGGCTAAGAACGCAATGGAACAGGCGGCTGGTGTCTCTGAGAAAGTCGGGTCGCCGTGTACCGAGTGTGGTAAGCCGTATTGTGAAGCAGATCTGGCGACTGTCAAAAAAGGTCATACGGATAAAGCCCGCGCTGACATGGTGAAAATCACGGAAACCCTGTTGCCGGAAATTACAGTCATTGATGAGCAACTGACCAAAGCAGAGGCGGTACTTGAGTCACTGAAAGCGGCCCGCCCGAACGTTGACGCGGAAATGGATAAGGTTGCCACGCTGCAACGCCAGCGTATGTTTCTGGAAAAGTCACTGACGGCAGAAGATACAGCAAGAACGGCACTGACCAAAGCGCGTGAGCTGCTGACTGCCATTGAGTCAGAGAAAAATCCGTTTACCTCTCTGATTGAGAAGACCAAAGCGGAAGCCGCGCTTCTGAAAGATGATTTAAAGACTTTAAGAGTAACGAAAGAAAAATTAGACGGTGAATCTGATTTACTGGAACAGGCGCGGAAAGTGTTTTCTCCGGCCGGTGTCCGCAGTCATATCCTGTCAAACGTAACGCCGTATCTGAATGCCAAAACAGCGGAGTATCTCAATACACTGTCTGATGGTTCGATCACAGCGGTATGGTCAACGATGGAACTGACCAAAAAAGGCGAAGCGAAAGATAAATTCAATATCGCTGTCAGCAAAGAGGGAGCGAGTAAGTCATTCGCGGGTCTGTCCGGTGGTGAAAAACGTAAAGTGCGTATCGCAACCGCACTGGCATTGCAGGATCTGGTTGCAAGCCGGGCGACGAAAAACATTCAGTTGTTTATCGGGGATGAAATCGATGATGCGCTGGACGTTGCGGGGCTGGAACGTCTCATGGCTATTCTGGAAGTGAAAGCGCGTGAGCGCGGTACTGTCATGATTATCTCTCACAAAGAAATGAAATCATGGTTCAGAGAAACTATCACCGTTGAATCAAAAGGCGGTCGCTCCTATGTCTGCTGAATTTACAAAGGCCGATTTTGTTAAATCGGTACTGGCAATGGTAGATCTGCATAATTTGTCTGTAATGTACCCGTTTGTCGAAGCCGGGCATGACCTTGAAACCAAAAGTGAATCAGATGTATCAATCGCTATTGCACTTAAAAGCTGTTTTCAGGATTTTATCGACACTGATAAATCCGGATCTCATGTTTTGACGGCAGACGACTGGCATTCAGAGAAAGCTGCGCTGACTAAGCTGATTGGTTCTGAAACGACAGAAAAAGTTGATACCTGGCTTTCGATGAAAATGCTTGAGGGCAGTACGGATTTACAGATTGCTTTTTCCCGGATCAATACAGTGCTTGATGGTGAAAGTGATTACACGGTGGCTGTTTACGATCATGCGGCGATTATGGATTTGAAAGGTGAGTGGGAAAGCAACCGCAAGCTGTTTCTATGCAAAATCCGGCATAGCGATTTCAATGCGTTGTTTAATCTCAATACCAGCTTTCACGCAGCTATGCAGAAAGTCGCTCAGACGTTCACAGGGCGACTGTCTTTGTTAGATAGTGAGGAAGCATCAAGTGAAATAAGAAAATGCTGTCACGTCGATCCTACTAACAGATACAGCATTTCTGAGAAAGGGATGAAGTTCAAATTGCGCATTGATGCAACATTCCCTGAAATTAACAGGGACTACAGCACTGCGGCTTTGGCATCAGGTGGGTTCTCTGCTTCATCGAGCGACCTGACTGTTCAAAAGGCAGAAAAGCGGGTTGTCAAACAAGAGCAGAAAATCAAAAAACCGGAGAAAGTGGTCAGTGCCGCTGAATCGTCGGAAGTCGTTATTAACGGCAAAAGTTTTCTGATGGGATCATTTTAACAGTCACACACACAGGTAACACAATGGGTAAAATTGTAAAAATCGCGGGACTTGACCCGTCTATGTCTAACTTTGGTGTGGTATTCGGGGATCTGGATATCACAACCGGTCAGGTGGTCAGAATTGAGCGGATGGAGCTTATCCAGACGGAATCCGGCGACAAAAAATCAGTGCGCGTAAACAGCGACGATTTGCGCCGCGCCTCTGAAATCTGGAAACGCGCCAAGCCGATTATCGATAAGGCTCAACTGGTGTTTTGTGAATTGCCAGTCGGCAGTCAGTCAAGCCGGGCACAAACCTCTTATGGCATCTGCATTGGTGTTCTGGCATGTGTCGATAAACCGCTGATTCAGGTCACGCCGATTGAGATTAAGCAGTTTGTCGCCGGTAAGAAGACGACAACGAAAGAGGAAATTATTACATGGGCGACTCAAAAGCATCCGGAAGCCCCGTGGATCAAGCGCAAAGAAAAAGGTGTTGAGAAGTACATGAATAAAAACGAACACCTTGCTGACGCAGTTGCAGCGATTTATACCGGCATCCAGACAGACCAGTATCGACAAATCTCCACAGTTATTTCCTCCCTGATTTAAAACCATATATTAATCACTTAAAAATCAACCACACAAGATATTGAATTTGTGTGGTTGATAATAGGTATTTGTTTACCTATCATGTTTTAACTTTTTCCACTTGGACTAAACAAAATGACTTCACTTGTTACGAAGCGTGACGGATCACAAGAGCCGTTTGATACTGAGAAATTTAACCGCGTTGCTATGTACGGCACAGCAGGTATCAGCGGTGTGAGCGCTTCCGCTATTGCTATGAAAGTTCATATCAGCGCAAAGGATGGTATCAGAACAACTGATATTCATTCACTGATGGTCAAAGCCGCAGCTGATTTGATTTCAGCCGAGTCACCTAATTACAGCCAGGTCGCCGCCCGTCTGAATATTGGTCTGATCCGTAAAGAGGCGTTGGGTCAGTACGGTTATCCGGCGCTGCTGGGTCACATTCAGAAAAACGTATTCCGTAAGGTGTATGACAAGGATCTGCTGAAATACTATTCCGTAGATGAAATTAACGAGCTGGGCGAATACATGAAACCGGAACGTGATGAGTTGTTCGGCTATGCCGCAACCGTTCAGTTGCGTGGTAAGTATCTGGCTCAGAACCGTGTCACTGGTGAATTGCATGAAGCGCCGCAGCATGTGTACATGCTGGCATCGATGTGTTTCTTCCAGCATTGGGAAAAACCGTCCCGTATGCAGATGGTGAAAGAGTTTTATGACGCTGTATCTATGTTCAAGCTGTCTCTGCCGACTCCTATCATGTCCGGTCTGCGTACTCAGACACGTCAGTTCAGTAGCTGCGTTGTGATGGAAGCCGGCGACTCCCTGCCGTCCATTAACGCAACCGCAAACGCCATTGTGAATTACGTTTCACAACGCGCTGGTATCGGTCTTGGCTTTGGCGCTATCCGCGCTCTCGGCAGTGAAATCCGTGGTGGTGAAGCCAATCACACCGGTACAATCCCGTTCCTGAAATATTTCCAGGCGGCTGTTAAGTCCTGTTCTCAGGGCGGTGTTCGTGGCGGTGCTGCAACAGCGTTTTACCCGTTATGGCATCGTGAAGCTGAAAGTCTGCTGGTGCTGAAAAATAACCGGGGTGTGGAAGAAAACCGCGTCCGTCACATGGACTACGGCGTGATGATCAACGGTCTGCTGTACAAACGTCTGATCGGCGGCGGTAAAATTTCTCTGTTCAGCCCTAATGATGTGCCGAGTATGTATGACGCATTCTTTGCTGATCAGGATGAGTTTGCCCGTCTGTATGAAGCTGCCGAAGCTGATGAATCTATCGAGCGCATTACCGTACCGGCTGTGGAACTGTTCTCCGCCATGATGCAGGAACGCGCATCTACCGGTCGTATTTACATTGCTAACGTGGATCACATGAACACGCATGGCGCATTCCGTCCGGAAGTCGCGCCGGTTCGTCAGTCTAATTTGTGCATGGAAATTGCCCTGCCGACAAAACCGCTGGAGTTTGCGGATGATCCGGACGGTGAAATCTCTCTGTGTACTCTGTCGGCAATTAACTTTGGTGCGATTGAAAGTCTTGATGAACTGGAACATCTGTCTCACCTGATTGTTGCTGCACTTGATTCTCTGCTGGATTACCAGAATTACCCGATGAAAGCAGCGGAACGCTCTACCCGCAGCCGCCGCAGTCTCGGTGTCGGCGCTACCAACCTCGCCTACTATCTGGCAAAAAACGGTTACAAATATTCTGATACCGCCGGTGATCAGTTTATCCATGACACGTTTGAAGCGATGCAGTATTACCTGCTGAAAGCGTCAAACCATCTGGCTAAGTGTTTCGGGGCATGTCCGGCTTTCGGTGAAACCCGTTATGCCTCTGGTGAGCTGCCAATCGACCACTACAGAAAGCAACTTGATACTGCTGCTACCGGTGTCACTGAACCTCTGAAAATGGATTGGGAGGCGTTACGCGCTGATATCCGCCGTTACGGGTTGCGTAACTCAACCGTCTCCGCGTTGATGCCGTGTGAAACGTCCAGTCAGATCACCAACAGCACAAACGGTATCGAGCCACCTCGCGGCGCTGTGACTGTGAAAATGAGCAAAGAGGGCGCAGTCCGGATGGTTGTGCCGGAGTATGAGCGCCTGAAAGATCAGTACGAATATCTGTGGGAAATGGGCGGCAACAAAGGTTATCTGACCAAAATCGCTATCATGCAGAAATTTGTGGATCAGGCGATTTCAGCCAATACGAATTACGACCCGGAGATTTACCCGAACGGCCGTGTCCCGATGGAAGAATTGCTTCGTGACCTGCTACTGGCCTACTCGATGGGTGTGAAAACTCTGTACTACCACAATACCCGCGACCGTTCCGGCGAGGAAGATGAACGCGAGACACCAACAGCACCAGCTGGTGATGATTGCGGCGACTCCTGCAAAATTTAAGCGACAAACACTCTGAAAAGGTGGGCTTTGGCTCGCCTTTTTATTTCTCTTTAATGCCTGTCTGACTGATTCAGAATTGGCACAAACCAAACGTAAACGTAAAAGGAAATGTATGTCAGGCTATTCAGTATTTCGTCAGGAAAAGAATGATGCGACCAAAGAGCCGATGTTTTTCGGTCTGAGCGTAAATGTCGCCCGTTACGATCAGCAAAAGCACCGCATCTTTGAAAAAGCGATTGAACGGCAACTGAGCTTTTTCTGGCGCCCGGAAGAAGTGGATGTGAGCAAAGACCGCATCGATTACCAGAATATGCCGGAGCATGAGCGTCACATCTTTATTTCAAACCTGAAATACCAGACGCTGCTTGATTCTGTTCAGGGTCGTGCCCCTAATATCGCCCTGCTGCCTATTTGTTCACTGCCGGAGCTGGAAACGTGGATTGAAACGTGGTCTTTCTCCGAAACCATTCACAGCCGTAGCTACACCCATATTATCCGCAATCTTGTCACTGACCCGGACACTATTTTTGACGGCATTGTGGAAGATGAAATGATCCTCGCCCGTGCCGCGTCTGTATCGGAAGAATATGACCGTCTGATTAAAATGTTCGTCGCTCGTGAATATCTCGGTGTAGAGAAATTTGAGCGCGAATTCGGCGATGAAGCTATTCAGGAACAATTATTTAAAACGCTGGTGGCCGTCAACACCCTTGAGGCTATCCGCTTCTATGTCAGTTTCGCCTGTACTTTCGCGTTCGGTGAGCGTGGTGTGATGGAAGCGAACGCCAAGATCATGAAGTTTATTGCCCGTGATGAAGCGTTACATTGTCACGTTACGCAGGAAATGATTAAACTGATGTACAACGGGCGCGAGGGTGAAATGTGGAAACGCATTGCAGAGCGCAATCGTGACTTTGTTATTGAAACGATGGAATCCGTTGCCGAACAGGAAATGGCGTGGGCTGATTATCTGTTTAAAGACGGATCAATGATTGGCCTGAATGCAGAAATGCTGAAAGAGTACGTGAAACACCGCTCAAACGTGGCTATGAAGCGCATCGGGTTCGAGGCTGTGTTTCCGGAAGTAAAACACGATCCGTTGCCGTGGATGAACAACTGGTTGCTGTCTGACAACGTTCAGGTCGCTCCGCAGGAAGCGGAAAAAGCCGATTACCTCACCGGGCAGATTGACTCCGAAGTGAAAGCCGGTTCACTGGCTGGCTTTGAAATCTGATACACCTGCTGAAAAAGAGTGACTGCCGTAGTCACTCTTTCAATATTTATATCGTTAAATAAACAAGATAAATAATTAATTTATGGAAATTACCAATGGCTAAAAACATCACACTGAGCTTTAAACCTACCAGTCAGCCACAATCAGAGGGTGCTAAGATTGTCGGTGAAATGTACAACATGGTTCGTGAGTTTCATGAAGTGTTTTCTCACCCTATCAACAGCAACGAAATCACCGCTGATATGCTTCGTTTACGCGCCAATCTGATCCGTGAGGAAGCGAAAGAAGGTGTTGCTGCTCTGGAAAACGCTGATGGTCTTGAAATTCTGGATGCTGCCGGTGACACTATTTACGTTCTTGCCGGTACGCTGGTGATGATCAACGGCGCACTGAGTCACGCGCTGGCATTTGACCCGTTCGGTATGTCAATGACTGCAAAGGTGATGTTCTCGTTTGAGTCTGATTTCGGCGGTGACATGAAAAAGGCATTTGATCACTCACTGTATATCGCCTCAGAAATCGATGATATTGCTGCGATGATGGATAAAGGCAAAGGAGAGCTGGCTGCTCGTGATTTTGAAATGATTCCGGCCGCGATATCAGACGCTATCTGTTTGCTCAGTTCTGTTCTGAAATCCACCGGTGTTGATGTAAAGGAAATGGTCGCCGCTATCCACGAATCCAATATGACTAAGTTGTGGTCTGGTGATGCGCTAACTCGCCAGGCTCAGGTAGCCAAGTGCAAATACAACCCGAAAGATCTCGCGTTCCGAACCTGTTTGTCCCGTCAGGGGATGATCGGGTATCGAATCTCAGACGGCAAAATCCTCAAATGCCCGGATTACACTTCGGTCAACCTTGACTCATTTTTGACCGCTTGTACGGAATTATCTTAATATATATTGATAAGTAAACAAATACATAATATATTTGCTCCGCCTTATTTGGAGTAATTATTGATTAATTAACAGAAAATCTTTGTTTTTTATGTGGTGCATCTTTCAGATGCACCATTTTTTTTTGTTTACTGCCTACCAATCTTATATAAAATGTAAGTACGTAAATACATACAGAGGGCATTATGGAAAATGATATCAAAAACCACCTTGCACTGAGCAACGACGATTCATTCCGACAGGTTATTGAAGCTGTCTACAACGAGGGTGAATTATCAAATAACAACCGTACAGGTGTTCCGACTCGCGGATTGAGCTTTATTCCAAGTTTTTATCATCTTACCGGTGGTCTTGTTCCGATGCTGTCAGGTAAAGCCGTTAACGAAAAACCGCTTCTGGTTGAACTTGAATGGTATCTGCGCGGTGAGGGTAATATCCGCTTTATGAGCGAAAACGGCGTGAAAATCTGGAATCAATGGGCGGATGAAAACGGCGATCTCGGGCCGGTGTATGGCAAGCAATGGCGTAAGTGGCGCGATACCCGGGTTGTGACTGTCTCAGAGTTTGAAGAAATCAAGCACAGGGGCTATGTGGTGGATGGGGAGCTGACGGATGGTCGTCTGGCTGTTACCCGCGAAATCGACCAGTTACAGCGCATCGTGGATAATCTGCGTAACGACCCTGAGAACCGCCGTAACATCATGTCAGCGTGGAACGTTGGTGAGCTGGAGGATATGCAGCTTCCGCCGTGTCACTTCGCGTTCGGGACGTGGAGTCGTGAAGTCAGTCCGGATCAGCGTTTTTATATTGCAGTGGAAACCGGTGCGAATCATTTTGCTCACGGTATTGTGTCGAAATACTCAGCCATGATCAGTGATCTTGTTGATGAAAACGGCGCATTGCCGGATCTCGATACTCTGGCGGAAACGGTCACTCATGAATGGCTTGATGCCCGAGGCATTCCGCGCCGTGTACTGAACACCGGCATGGTGCAGCGCAGCGTTGATACCTTTGTCGGTATGCCTTTCAACATCGCTGGCTACGGCATTCTGACGCACTATCTGGCGCATATCACCGATCACATGGCGGACAATTTTACCCACTTCGGGTTTGACGTTCACCTGTATAGCAATCACGAAGACGGATTCAAAGAATACACCGGTCGTCGTGAAATCGAGGAAAGCTACCCTGTGGTGGTATTCCCTGAGTCGTGGAAAGAGTTGTCAGATTTCAACTGGCAGGAAATTCAGATCCTCGGTTATCAGTCTCACGACTGGATCAAAGTGCCTGTTGCGAAGTAAGGAAGCCTCAATGCAACCTCTGGTTATTTGTACCATTGACGGTGTGCTGTCGGATAACAGCACCCGTCTTCATCTGCTCAGAGACGGTGGTGTCTCTGAGTATCACGAGCGCCATGACCGGGATGATACGGTGATTGCGTCAGTCCGTATGTTAAAGGGCTTTCAGCGTACCGGCTGCGATATTTTGATTGTGGACGACCGCCCTGCCGAATACATGCAGCAGACGGAAAACTGGCTGAAAGAGAACGGTGTATTTTTTGACTATCTGTATCTGCCGAAAGTTAAAGAAGCGGGTCGCGCTTTCAAGATGAAAGCTGTGCGTAATCATATTCGTGAGAATGGCGGTCAGATTATCGCTGTGATGTGCTCTGAGCGCCACGACGAGACTGATTTCCGAAACCACCAGCACCGGCCGACTGTTTACACCGTAACGCGGGGGGTATCTTGATTTCACTGATTGCAGCGGTCGGAAGAAATAACGGCATCGGCGTGAATAACGCCCTGCCCTGGCGTTGCTCCCGGGATCTGAAACTGTTCCGCAAAAAGACGCTTGGCGAGATTGTTGTTATGGGTCGTAAGACGGCGGAAAGTCTCGGGAAGCCGCTGAAAGACAGATTCAATTTTGTTCTGACACGTAACCCTGAAAAAGTACCGCCCGGCTTTGCAATCATCCGCAATATCGACGATGTGGTGGCGCTGGGCGACCTGCACACCGTTTACGTTATCGGTGGCGCGGAGATTTACCGGCAGTTCATCGGATTGGCACAACGCGCTTTCGTTTCCCATATTGAAACGGATGCGGCTGATGCTGATACCTTTTTCCCGATGGACGAGCTGCGGGCTGAGTTTAACCGAAAAATGACTCTTAACTTTTACGATGAAACAGACACCGAACCGGCGTTTGATCACGTCATGTACTGGAAGCAGTAATATGAAATCAGCATTTAAAATCGGGATTTGTGGCGCTCAGGGGGCTGGAAAAACCACGCTTGCCAAAGCCTTTTCCGAAGCGTCAGGTATTCCGTATTTCGACGCTGACGTGCGGGGCATTCTGAAACGACACGGCTTTGACTGCCGGGCAGATATGTCTCCGGTGGAATACTTCACAATGCAGTTTACGGTTTGTTGTGAACTTTACAGCAGTTATCCGGATGGAAATTTTATCACGGACAGAACACCGCTCGATGTGATGGGTTACACACTGGCGTATGTCCCGCCAAATATCAGCAGTGACAACGCGGCGGGTAAAGAAATTGAGCATTCCTTTATCGATATCCTGTCCGAATCACGGGTGGCTATAGCGGACAATTTCACCAATATCATGATGATCAGCGGCTACTTCTCTGGCAATGATGATACGGCGCGGACTGACCGTGCATCCGTTCATCTTGGCTACCGTACGAAAATTGAAAGCCTGATCCGGGGTGAGCTGCACCGGTTTGTCGATTTCGACTGCACCGGCCATGTGAAGTTTCACACGCTGGCCCGGGAAATCAAGGATCTTGATAAGCGGGTCGAAACGCTGTTTAGCCTCTTTGAAATCCACATTGATAACTACGGCTACCAAACTCAAGCCGCTCACTAATCCTTTAACGCCTGTGTGGTTGGCTGAAAATATACTGACCACACAACGGAGATTTACACAATGTCAGACGAAACTTTTTACGACGAAGACAACCCGGATGCCGGTGTTACCATGCTGGATCTGCGTGAGGAAATCGACCGCAAGGCGATACTTTCTATCGAGAAGATTGTTGACCGTTTTGAGAAGAATTTTATTACCCGCCGTGAAGCATCTACCGGTATTAATGCTGTGTTTGATGCGGTACAGGGACTGGTCAGTTCAGAAATCGGTGAAGTGCTTAACACGGTTCTTACTGAAATCGATAAATCAGAAAAGGCAGACAAATTCCCGATGGTATTTGGTCACAAAGGCAATGTTGTGATCCTCAGACCGGATATGTTCAGCTTGACCCTGAACACCATCATGGTCAATGCCGGCGGTGGCAAAGCGGAAAAAGTAGAACCGTTTGAAAATGAGACTATGCTGCTGAAAGCAGCGGTAACGAAAGCCATGACGTTCAGCAAAAACGGAGCTGTGCGGTTATGATGCCGGCAAAGACAAAAATTGCTGTCGGCATTGACCTTGAAACTACCGGTCTGGAATATGCTGACGGACACCGTATTTTTGAGATTGCTATCTGCGCCCGTGATCTGCTTACAGGGGCGGCTGTTAAGGATCTCGTTTTACGGTTCAATCCACGGCGGGAAATATCAGCAAAAGCGCAGGAAATTACCGGGGTTAAGCTGGCTGATCTGGTCGCAGAGCCGCTGTTTGAAACCAAAGCGAAGTCGATAGCAACAATCCTGAATAACGCCTCAGTCATTGTCGCTCACAACGGGTTAGGGTTCGACAAACCGTTTCTGGATCATGAGCTGGGTCTGTGCGGTGAGCGTCTGCGTTCAAATCTGATCTGGATGGATACCATGCTTCACGGGTTATGGGCGACACAGGACGGGAAACGCCCTACCCTGCGTGAACTGGCATTCTCGCTGGGTTATGAGTATGAAGAGGAAAAAGCCCACGGGGCGCTGTACGATACTCAGCTTATGATGGATTGCTTTTTCACAGCCCGGAACAAATACGGTCTGTTTAAGATACCGGATGAGGAAATTCTTTTGGAAGATAAACTGTCTGAAATGAGCGGTATGTTTTAGTTATACGGATAGCCGTAAATATTTATGGCTATCCGTTAAATTCATCAGTAGTTTTGTAAATCTGTATACCAACTTTCTTTGCCTACAGTTTTAAAAATATTCTCTTGAGATTTTTCAAAAACGGCTTCAAGTTTGGTTCTGTTATTCACGAGTGTCCTACCTTTTTTTTCGCACGTAGATTGAAGTAAGTCCCTATTAATTATTGATATGGATTTATTTTTAAATAAACCTAATTTATGAAATAAAAAAACAACCGTCACGGCCTTTCAGCTTTGCCTTCCAACCGCTATCAGTTGAGAATCCATAAAATATATCACTGCTGTTTTTTATGTTTATGATTTTATCTAGGTTTTCTGTATTTGTTGGCAGCAAGTCTGTTGGTGTTTTTTCCGTATCATAACCTATCGTTAGTGAAATGTTTTCACCATCAAATTTTGTTTTTTCAACTACGCGGAGTATTTCAATATAACTTCTGAGTAAGGAAATTTTATTTTTTAACTTGTTAGCTTTATTGCTTGGCTCTTTACGACTTGCAAAATCATCATAATCATGGCGGTTAACGGAAAATGTCTTGACGAAAAAATCTCGTTCTTGTAATGCACCTTTTGATTTTGCATATTCAACAGCATCTATATATACGGTGTCATAAAATAGTGGCCATGTATTTAAATAACCTGTTTTTAATTCACTCCGTTCATCTGCCTTAGTTTTTACCACCCTGACCATAGATAATTTTGACAAATAGTATTTTATATTTTCTAGTGCTTTTTCTTTGTCTGTTAAAAAAAACAGAGGTTTTATCATAAACGGTCAATTTTTAACTCCATGAGGTTCTGATTATTTATCTATATTACAACATCAAACGAAATAGTTGCCTTGAGTTGTAATAATGTTGAGTTACATCACAAGAAATTGACAGTACGTAAATGGCTAAATAACCTTTTGATTTTCAGTGCCTGTTAAACCATCTTTTCCGCCTGTTTGAGTCGTCCATAATTAGTGCATCAAACGAAAACACTGATTACAGGAAAATGTAAAATGACTATGAACACCACCTCTGTTACTTCCGATAGCGGTCTTTCTCTCGATGAAATGATGGCACTGTTAGATCCGGTTAGTCCTGCTGAAATTGCAGACGAGCCTGTTGCAGAGAAAACCGGCGCTATGGCTGATCTTGATAGCCTTTCTGCACAACTTGATGCGCTTGACGCGGCAGTTGTTACGAAGCAGGTTTCAGCGGTAGAGGCTGTTATCCCTACGACCACTGTAGACAGTAGCGAGGATTTGGATGCGGTGCTGTCAAAACTATCTGATGATTTAGGCAGTGAAGAACCTGACCTGAATAAGATTATTGAGCCTGAACCTGAGCCGGAAGAAGCAAAGGCAGAATCTGTTGCAGTTGCAGCAGCTGTTGTTGATCCGGCTGATGCTCCTGTTTACACAGTTGCAGCAAAGCCACGCCGTAAACGCAAGGCTGCTGCTGAAACAGGCGGGTCTACTGAGCCGGCTAAACCACGCGAACCGCGCAGTAAAATGAGCCTTGATGATCTGACTGACGAGGACTGCGGAAAAATCGGCGTTGATAAAGCGGCGCTGGTTGAGGCATACGAAAAATGTCCGGTAAAGGCGAAAGATAAAGTCGTCAATCTGATCCAGTGGGCGGTCAAAGGCAATGAACTGTCAGTCTATACGCAGTTGTGCATTGAGAACCTGATCAAAAATAACACCTCAACGTCTGAAATGTTCCGTCTTCACATGATGAGCAACCCGACACGTCCATATCCGGCAGCGACGGCTGGTTCTCAAGCGGGTCAGTTAATGGCGGTTCTGCCGGCACTAAATATCGCAGATCGCGTCGGTAAAAATCTGACGCTTAAAGCTGACAGCCCTATCGTCAAATTGTTCGTCTCACAAATGGCAGCGTAACGCCAGAATCGACTCAGGGGAGCGTATTGTGTAGTAGCAATACGTTTCCTCATCTTGTATCTGAAATCCTCTCAGAATTGCATACAGACACTCTACCGGACTTTTAAAACAATGCTTGCTGATCGATCCGGATGTTATAAACTCAATTCTTTTAATAGGTATTTAGGTACGTATGGGAACGACAACGACAGAAACATCCAGAAAAAGGGACAAATCACTAAAAGACCTGTGGCGAACGCCAGGTTGGTGTGTCACGGCAATACAGAAGTTATTGGCGCTGACTTTTGATGTGGATGTTGCCTGTAACAAAGATAACGCGCTTTTCCCGAATTACATCGGTCTGGAAAAAAATGCGCTGATATCCGAATGGGGAGCGTCGGACACGAAAGCGTTTCTGAACCCACCCTACTCCAAAATTGAGCCGTGGATTCACGCTGCTGTCCGGGAGCAAAGTCGAGGCGTGACAACCGTAATGCTGATACCGCAGTCCATCGATACAAAGTGGTATCTGCTGGCACGGGAACACGCTAACGAGGTTGTTTTCATCGTTGGTGGCCGGATAGCGTTTCTGGAGCCGGACGTTATGCTCGGATTCAAGGAGAGTCGTGAGAATACCGGCGGAAGCATGCTGGTGGTATTCCGTGGCTATTCTGGCGGTGTGGGCTGTATCAGCCGCGAAGTCGAAATAAACGTGATGAAAAAGCTGGGCGGGTATGTTCCGCCAGTCAGAGCAAAAAGAGTACCAAAGAAGAAACCCAAAAAAGAGTGTGCCGCTGTGTAACAACGCAAGCCGTGTTCCCATAATATATATTTAGATCTTTATTGGTTTTTCCTTATAAAAATCTCTTTAAATACTATCGGAGCACGGCTTACGAGAATCACTGCGGTTCGATAATAACTGCGGAGAAAATTTATGACGGAAACCGTAAATGTAGTCGCTTTTGTTGAAACCCCGTTCACGGAAAATGTCCGTGATCGCCTACAGGATAAAATGAAAAGTTTTGAACTCGCGGAATGGGCGTTTCAGTGTATTGAAACCGGTGAGAACAAAGACAACATGCGGCAGCTTGTCGGCGTTCTGGTGAATGAGGTGTTTGCACAAAGGAAATTGATCACTGACATGTGCAGTATTGGTAAATAACACATACGGTGTAGCGGGTTGGGCGCCCAACCCGCATTACTAAACTATGCTAAAACAGTATCATCTCCGAGGGTTGACGATGATGCCGGTTTTGGTTTTGGTTTCAAACCTTTCACACCGTCAGCTATGACGGTTTTATATTCAGTTATACCTGTAAGATACTCAACTTGCTGCAACGCCTTGCTCAAGTCAGCAAACTCATTACCAGTGCTGTTTACTCTTGCAATTTCAGTAACAATTTCACCGACAGAGTAACCATTTTTTTGAGCCTTTTTCAAGGCGCGAACCTCTTTTCGGAGGGTTGAAGTTTGGGTTTCTGGTAAAAATCTCATTTCATTTGACCTTTTACTTATTTGACACAGAATTCTAAACGGGGGCAGTGGCTATGACCCGTTTACTCCTAATCAGATGAGTATCTGACTTCAAGATGTAATAACAAAGGTTCGCTGATTACACAATAAATCCTACAGAAAAAGCGTGTTTTCTACCCATTTCTGCATGGAAAGTGTTCGTTGTGCTTGCTTTGTGAGCTGGTTAGGTTTTGAACGTAAATGTCTTATTGACCTTATGGTGGCATGTATTACGGAGCTTGTGGCTTTCCGGTCTTTATACACAAACATCATAGAAATCATGGGTGATAAAATACAGGCATCAGATATGCAGAACCTCTTTTGGGCGGGTCGTCCCGGCATCCATACAGCCTAAGTAGTGTGTGGTAATCGTTCACACCGGCAATAGCATGGTTTGTTATTACTTCGCTGCCACCATCTCCTGCTTTATCCTCGGTCAAAAGTCATTCGCCTGTAAGTTTCCGCATTTGTCACTGGTCATGAGCGCCGTTTTGATTGTTTTCAGGGGAGGATGCGCTAACACCTAACCATCATCACCGTTTACTGCATAATATGCGGTATTTATGCAGTCATAGAGTGATTACCAGCGCGATGATAATAGTTACATTGCATTATTTAATCAATAAGTGAATACATACCTTGTGATTATCGATTGCAATCTGAGCCGACAACTTGATCGCCGCTTATAAGGCGGAGAATTGTTTTATGGATGATTGAAAGGATGGGATTTTGAAACTTGTAGTAACAGGTCACAGGCTGAATAAACTCGGGTATGGGCGATTCGATCAGTTTTTGTGTGACACGCTGGCGGAGGTGTATCTTAAATTCCTCAACCCGGAAGTCGTGTACACCGGCGTTGCTTTGGGGTGGGACACCAATATTGCCAGAGCCTGTATATCTCTTGGTATACCGTTTATTGCCGCCGTACCGTTTGCCGGCCAGGAATGTAGATGGCCGGATCAGGCTCAGGCCGAATACCGGCGAATTTGCGACGCCGCCGAAAAGGTAGTGGTTGTTTGTGCCGGCAGTTACTCCCCTTTCAAGATGCAGGCCAGAAACGAATACATGGTGGATCGCGCCGACAAGGTTTTGGCACTGTTCAATAAAACAACCGGCGGGACGTTTAACTGCGTGAGATACGCTAAAAAGACAGGAAAAGAGGTGATTAACGCTTGGCGTGAGTATGAAATATTTCATTAAATAATGCTGGTGGTATGCAAATACCTATTGAATTAAAAATGTAATTGAGTCATATTAATCCTGTCACGGGATGGACGCATAATGGCGGAAGCCATTTTTACTCAGGACGAGTAAACCGGGTGAGTTGAGTCCGGTATATCCAGACTCACTCCCCAACCTGTTATGCGGGTTTGCACGACACATTGCCATAGCTCCCCTGAAAGCCCACTACGCCACGGTGGGCTTTCGCTTTTCCAGAGGTGACTAAATGTTCTCAAAATTATTCAATTTCTTTTTCGGCAAAAACACATCACGCAGTAATCAAACAGCCAAAAATGACCGCCGGTTATCATCAGGTCTTTACGGTGGCAACAACCGCTTCCGTGCCTCATCAAATTCACAAGGTACGTCCAGCCGCTCGCATCATATCGACCCCCTTTCTGACGATTATATCATTCATACAACAAGCACCAGCAGCACCAGCAGCACATCACCTCGCAGCTTCTCCTGTGATTCGTCCTACAGTGACAGTGACAGCAGTAGCTACAGCGGCGGTGATTCAGGCAGCAGTAGCTGCGATTAATCGAATAAAAGGAAAGGAAAATGCAAGAAGTAACGGTTGATCAGGTACATGAATTTTTGAAGCAGCACTACAAACATGACCGGTTTGAAGGGCGTAACACGGAAACGTGGGGTATTGATTATTCAATGACGGTAGCGGCCGGCGTGACAAAACAACTGAATCACGGCATTTACTCCCTGATCTCACACCATGATTCCAAAACCGGCGAAGCGGTCTGGTTTAACCACAAATTGATCGCTCAGGATAATCCGCCGAGCAGATGGTGGAAGTCTGCCAACCCGAAAGATTACCTGTACGGCGCTTACATCCACACTGATGGCTGCGGGAATTGCGGTGCGGAATTTACCGGCCCGAAGCACGCTGATATCTGTTACGAATGCGTTCTGGAGAGTTAAGGCAATGACATTATCAGAAATCTATGGCGCTTTTGCTGTTGGTCTGACCGGCGTTGCCGCCTGGAAAACTGGTTTTTTTCTTGTATGGCAACTGGGTTATAAGCGGCTGTACAGAAAAGTTTCGTTCAGAAAGCAGAGCTTTGACGCTGCTCTACAGGTGCTTATCCGTGCCGGTGAAAAAGTGAGTCAGAAAACGATGGAGCAGGTAAAAATCTCCTATTCAGACGACTCATATTCGATTTACTCAATCGGGGAATCAGCAGATCAGCTTGAGAGAGTCCTCAGCGGGTTTAACCGGCTGTCCGACGAAGACAAGGTAAAGCTGGATGCCGTGATGAAAGAAATCAGACCGTTTGAATCAGAGGTGAAACATTGAAAGCGAAGCGCGGTTTGATCCTTAATACTTTTCGTTACCTGTATGCCTTTACGTTCATCGTACCGTTGTATGTTGTTTCGGTATGCCTGTATTACCCGTCTAAGGCGGCAATCGCGGTGTTTCATTTCTTTCACCGCAACGGCATGAAAATCTTCTTCGAGCGTAATTCAGATCTCTGACATGCCTTTCAGTGCTGGTTGCTCACCTCGCCAGCACTGTCATCATATCCATATCGAAAAATGAAAGAGAAATCCCATGATAGACCTGATTAAGAAGTCGCGTGACTTTGCAGAAAAAGCACATGCCGGCCAAAAGCGGAAGTACACCGGTGAGGATTACATCACCCACCCTGTTCATGTGGCGCAGATCGTCGGTGGTTTCGCCGGCTCGACGCAGGAAATGACAATTGCCGCTTTACTGCATGATGTGGTTGAGGACACTGGTGTAACACTGAGTGAGATCCGTCTGAATTTCGGCGATGAGGTGGCAGAGCTGGTTCACTGCCTTACCAATATCCGTTTTACCGAAAAACAGAAAGAATCAGTATTTAGCCGCCCGCGACGTTACGGTATGAACGCGGCGAAGATTTTCTTTCAGGATAACCGCGCTGCAAACACGATTAAAATCGCAGATATGATGAGCAACCTCAGCAATGTCTTTGATCATGACCGGAAGTACGGTACACGGTATCTGGCTGAGAAAACATATCTGTGCGACAACATTATCAGCCGAAACTGCAATCCTGCTGCTGTTCACGAGTTTTACGCTCTGGCTTCCCTGCTTTACGACGATTTAAATCAGGACGAAAAGACCCGTTACGGAATGCACTACAACACTCTCGATAACGCGACCAAAGATGAAATCCTTCGCCGCGACCCGATGGTTACTGTTTCATACTCTGCTGCTGTTGGCTTGAAGCCGGCAGAGCCAGTCTTTAAATCAGCAAAAGACCTGCAACCGAATGATGTGATCAACATTATTGGCGGCTGGTATCGCGTTCGTTATATCAATTACAGACCATACGAAATTTCGGTACAGCTACAGCGTAAAGAGCATGAACTGTCGCCGTTACTGGATCAGACCTGCATGACTCTTTCGGTTGACCGTAATCTGAATGTTCTTTTCCCTGTTGAGGTTAGCAATGAAAGTAAAGACACCGTTTAACCCCAGCAAACGCGCCGAATGCCGTGTGAAAGATCCGGTTCCGGCTCCGACGAGCTGTCACTACTGCTCAGGCAATGTGGCGGTCGCCAGTAATGATTGCATTTACGGTCGTGAGTATGGTGTATGGCCGTGGGTGTATCTCTGTGGATCTTGCGGTGCGTATGTTGGTCTGCACCCGTTCACGGCTATTCCGTTGGGGTCACTGGCTGATTATGAAACCAGAGAGGCGAGGAAACACAGTAAACGCTATTTCAGCAACCTGCTTACTGTACGTAACCTAAAACGTAGTGACGGTTATAAGATCATGGCTGATGAAATGGGTATAGACCGGTCGAAATGTCACTTCGGTATGTTTGATATCGAAATGTGTAATCGTGCCGCAGATGCGTGTGAAAGATTGTTAAAGGTGCAGCAATGAAGTTCAAGCCAGAAACTCTGATGGATATGGCGGTACTGGTATCACGCGAATCAAAGTGCGTTAAGTATCAGGTTGGCTGTGTTATCGAGAAAGACGGCAGGATTATCGCCACCGGCTGCAATGGAACGCCAGCCGGTGCGTTAAACTGCTGTGATGTATCAGCGTCGAAAGGCTGGGATATGTCAAAATCAGCAGACCGGCTCAAGCATCGTGAATGGTCGGATGTGAACGAGATCCACGCAGAAATGAACGCCGTCATGACAGCCAGCGAAAGCGTCAAAGGCGCGAACGTTTATGTCACCGTCGAGCCGTGTAACCAGTGTGCGAAAAATCTTGTCCAAGCGGGTGTAAAGTCGGTCACATTTATTCAGTCAAAAAGCGGCAGTGGTGTGTTTATGAGTAAGCATGGCGTTAGTGTATATGGTATAAAAACATGTTTGTTAATTGGTTAATCCGCTAGTATTATTTTTGTGAATTTATAATAACTTTGAGGTAATTATGAATAGTGTTGATTTTTGGGGGTTATTAATAGGTAATGGCGCTATATTCACCGCCGTAGCTGTAGCGCTTAAATTTTTGAATGACAAAAATACGGCAAAACAAATAGATAAAGCGATTAGTAGTTTACATAATTTATCAGAATCTCAAATTGCTAGTGTTATACAAGATAATATTAAAATTTATGAAAATAGAAAGTTTGTTGAGCAACAAATTGTAACGGGCAATATAGCGCACATGCGTCAGGCGTGGATTATTGATCTAAGAACAAAGTCTGCTGATTTTCTTGATAAATCTAGATATTGCCGCATTATTTTGGAAAGAATACTGAGGATAAAAGTCAGTTATAGGGACGTATTTTCTGAAGAAATAAATAATGAGATTAATGATTTAAAAACTAAGTTTGAAAACTCAATTTTATCCATAGGTGGTATAAGCTCGTATATTGATTTATTACTTCCATTCGCATTTAAAAATAAAGAGAGAGAAAAAGATGAACTTGAGGCTGAAAGTGTAAGGGAAGATATGCTTTCTATTGCAGGTAAATTATACGAAATTTATAGTTTAATTGATGAGGATGACGAACTGGTCACAAGAAATATTGAAGAAATATTACAACTGGAAATTTCCATGACCGAGCAACTTAAAGCATTACTTTATAAAGAATGGAAGGTAACCAGTAGCCTTCAAGCGTTGAAAGAAATATATAAGTAGTAATATATCAATGTGTAAATGCCGTCATTAAATAATTATCAGCCTTTTGCGATGTGAGACAATAACATCAATGAGAAAACGAAATTATTTACATGGCGGTATAAACAATGAGCACAGCATTAACCCTTTCCACTCCGCATTTAGATTTCTCCGGTAGTGACTTTGTTTTCCGCGAGGAAATGAATCAGATCCGCAACGTGATTTCAGACTTTCAGGCCGAAATAAAAGAGCGTGAGATGCTGCATTCAATTCTGTTCGCCGGTGATCGCGTTACCAAAATAAACAATCTGCTGGATGAGGCGGCAAAGCCGGGTGAACACAGGCACGGCTCATACCGTCTGCCATACCACATTGACCTCGATTACGTTCGTGGCAACCTGAGAGCCAAATACTGGCAAAAGGTTGTTGATATGACCAACGTCCTGCAACTGATGCCGGCAAAACGCCGTGATGAGTGGAGACGGCAGTTTATCGAGGGGAAAGTCACTATGGATAAGCCAGATCCGTACTGCGGCAGCATGCGGTCTGTTGTCGAGTATGTCGGCGTGCCGGAGTTCAGCGAGGACTCGGTGTTTCCCACCCTGCTTGCGTTGCTTAATGAGCGAAACGTATTCCTGAATGAGCGGGTTTACGGGGTGTTCTGCGCTCTGAGTCCGAAACACAAAACGAACAAAAGCTATGGTTTTTCTGAGCGTCTTATCCTTACGGATGTAATTAGTGACCGCTGGTATGACTCTATTTCGACAACCAGTTACCGTGAGGACAGCATTGACGACCTGCGGATGGTACTGCGGTTTTTCGCACACGGTAGCTTATCAAGGGTAGAGCGTTTGCAGACTGTCCTGAGCGCGGTATACCGTGAAGATGCAGAAAACCATAACTTCGGTAAGTGGGTATCGATAGACGGCAATTTGCTCCGGGTGAAAATGTTTATGAATGGCAACCTGCATATCGAGATCCATCCTGATGTTGCGTGGAAACTTAATGAGGTCTTGGCAGCATCACTGCCGTATGCCATTCCGACCGAGTTCCGCAGTACGCCGGCAAACCGCCGTGTTGTTAAAGATTTCGGGGAGATCCTGACGCCTATCGATGATGAAGTGATAACTCTGATCACGACCCTGGACGGCTCAGAATATGAATTTACGGCTTCTCACTACCATTGGGACAGCGCAAAGGCAGATACAAAGGCGGAGTTTGTTGAAGTCATGAAGAAACTCGGTGGATTCCCCGGCAAGCACAGCAGCGCATGGTGCTTCCCCTACCCGTTCAGTGAAGTGAAAAACTACATCACCAGAAGCCGCTGTATGCCGGAACAGAAATCACACCAATTCTATCCGACACCTGAGCCTATTCAGCGCGTGGTGGCAGATCTGATTGAGTTGCAGGACGGCGATAGACTGCTTGAGCCGTCAGCAGGACGCGGTGATTTACTCACGTTTATCGACGCACCGGATCAGACAACCTGTATCGAGCTGTCACCGATATTCTGCAAAATCCTTGAGTCGAAAGGCTACAAAGCTACAAATGGTGACTTCCTGAAATGGTCAGACGAGAATACCGGCGTTGAGTTCGATAAAATCGCCATGAACCCGCCATACTCAGAGGGGCGTGCCAAGGCACATGTAGAGGCTGCGATACGCCACCTCGAACCGGGCGGGCGCTGTGTGGCAGTTATGCCGGGAAGTGAACGGATGCAGTGGCTGGATGCCGGGCAGTACAGGGTTGAAGACTGCGGAACGTTCAGCGGGGAGTTTGAAGATACGGGTGTAACTGTGAAAGTTTTCAAAATCGTTAAGATGTAACATTTTTAAGGGATAAAATAATATATAATTTTAAGAAAATAGCATATTGGCATGATATATGGTGATTACTGTGAATAAAATGATTGTAGGTATGAGTGTGGCTTTGTTGTCTTTTTGCACAATTGCAGAAGAAATAAAATGTGAGCCTCATAAATCGGGAATTTTAAAATTTGCTAGTGGAACAGATATCGTCGAGAAAATGAGTTTCCATCAATACCTTGATAGTAATATATATAAAGTGTCTGGGAACAAGGATCCGTCGGAAAATTATGATGAAAATAAGGCAATTTTCTGTCAGGCTGCTGATGTTAAGGAAAAAAAAGAATGTGGGGATCTCATAAGTAACTGTATTTCTTGGTATGGTAATTTGTCAAAAAATGAGAAAGATGAATTAATATTTAGACATATAGCTAGCTATTTGGATGCTTTATCGAAAAGTTAAGATATTTATAATATCTAGTTCGGTAATTTTTATTGTGCATATCAGCAAATTGCTGAGAACTATTGGTAATGTTCGTCTCTGTACCAAAATGCATATAAAAGTATTTGAGTCTACGGATTGATGCTGACTTTTTTGAACAGTGATCCCAGAGAGTGATAATTATGGATATAAAAACGGATATCTGTACATGGCTGCTTAAACAGCAGGAATGGTTCCAGGTTCTTGCGGAAAATCTTATCGCTAAAGGTAGTTTGTCAGTTGAAGATATCAACTGTATAGTTGCTTTGATTAAAACTCCAGAAGGTCAAAGTGTTACGAAGAATCGAACATTTGATGGACTTGCATCTCCGGAGGCAAATGACGATACTCTCCGGATCATCAAAATTGATACAGTTCGAGGAATCGAAAATCTCGCTCCTCGTATACCTCTTGACTTTGGTACAGGTAATCTCACAGTTATTTATGGCCACAATGGTTCAGGTAAATCTAGTTACACTCGGGTGCTGAAACGTGTATCAGGTAAGCCTCGAGCCGCCCCATTAAAGCCAAATGTCTTTCAGCCGACGCCACCCGAACAAAGTTGTCATATTACGTGGGAAATAAATGGTGTTAGTGAGAGTGAAAGCTGGACATCCAATAGCGCCGCTATCAATGCTCTTAAGGTGATCGATATTTTTGACACTGATGAGGCTCAACATTATCTCACTCAAGAAAGCACCGCTACCTATATTCCAAGTGTAGTGAGTTTTTTTTGAAAAATTAGCCCAGTATACAAAAATTATTCGTGAAAAACTTAGCAGCGAGCAGGGATTACTAGTGAGCCAACTTCCTATGCTTCCTGACTCTTATCGGCGCTGTATTATCTCTGGGAATTATAGCGCATTAGGAGGTGTCAGCGCCGAGAATATCTCGATAATGACCAATTGGTCAGATGTCGATGAACAGATGCTGAAAGTACTAAATGAACGACTCAGTGTGCAAGATCCTACTGAACACGCTCGACAAAAATTGGCTCTACGTACCTCTGTTATACAAATCATAACCAAACTGGAACAAACGGCACGTGCGTTTAGTGTATCTGGTATCGATACAATTCGAGCCTTGAGAGCTGATGCAAGGACAAAACGTATTGCCGCACAGGAAAGTCAAAAAATTAAAGATGGTTCTCTTGAGGGGGTTGGTACTTCGACATGGAGAGCTATGTGGGAAGCCGCTCGGATATATTCACAGCTGCCTTATCCCGATGTAGCGTTTCCTGTTACAGCCGGAGCGAGCTGTTTGCTTTGTAATCAGGAACTATCCGCAGAGGCGCAACAAAGGTTAGTAAATTTTGAAGCATTCGTGCAATCCCGTATCGAGATCGAGGCTAACGCGGCAGAAGATTATTATGTGCGTGCACTCAGTAATTTAATGGTTTCTCCTTCCACGTCTGAGATTGCTACTCTTTGCGCTGGTGCTGCCCTCCCTGACCAGTGGAAGGAGTACTTGTCAAGTATATGGACCTTAGCATCAGCTTCTCGTCAATCATTAATTGAACACGAAGCGATTCAGAATGCGCAACCAATACCTGATTTGAGTGATGCGATAACAAAATTAATTGTATATCGCGATAAACTTCAGGGTGAAGCTGACCAATTTCAAAAGGATGCTGCTGGATTTGACAAAGCTAAAGCGATACTGGACAAAAATGAAGCAGAGGCTCGTAAGTGGGTCGCTAGTCAAAAAGAATCAATTGAGGCTGAATCAGTTAGGCTTAGAAGATATGACGACTACGATAAATGGATAGGATTTACCAATTCCCGTTTTATTTCATTAAAATCTACTGATGTAACTCAAAAAGTAGTAACGGACGCCTATGCCGCGAGGTTTAATCAGGAATTGAGAGCGCTAGGAGCCGGCACTATTCAGGTTGAGCTTGTGAAAATCAGGACTGAAAATGCGAAGGTTTTACACCAGCTACAATTGATTGGCGTTCAGAGAGATAAGCCGCATAACGTTCTTAGTGAGGGGGAAAGGCGAATTATTTCGTTAGCGGCATTCTTAGCTGACGTAAGTGATAGGCCAGGATCTGCTCCATTTATTTTTGATGACCCTATTTCTTCACTGGATCATGATTTTGAGTGGCATGTTGCGAAGAGATTGGTGGAGCTTGCAAAATCTCGTCAGGTTATTATTTTGACACACAGATTGTCTCTTTTTGGTGTAATAGAGGATTTGGCTAAAAAAAGAAGGCGATGTGTGGAAAAAACAGCATCATCTCTCTATATGTATCGAATCTTACAACGGTGTCGCCGGCCAACCAGCTGATCAGGCTGCTTGGAACGCAAATACTAGATCAGCTAATAATATTCTTCTAGAAAAATTGAGTAAGGCTTTCCAGATTGGTGAAGAACATGGAGCAGAAGCATATCGTGGGCTAGCTCAAGGCATTTGTAGTGATTTTCGAAAACTTATTGAACGCTCTGTTGAAGAGGACTTACTTAATGGGATTGTTTTACGGCACCGCCGAGGCATTCAAACAGATGGGAGGCTTCAGCATATACCAAGTATTTCTTTAGAGGATTGTAAATTAATCGAAAGTCTGATGACTAAATACAGTTGTTTCGAACACAGTCAATCAACCGAAGTGCCTATTTTCATCCCTGAATTTTCAGAGTTGCAAGCTGACCTCACTTGTTTAAAGGAATGGCGCGAGCAACTTAAAAAGCGGCGGACACAATAGAAATATAGTGACTAAAACCACCTCAGCGTTGACGTTTTCTATAAGTGCGAATTGACTATCATTTAAAGCCTCTTTTTGAGGCTTTTATCGTATATAAATCAGATAGATATAGATGTATAAGGATTGCAAAGTCATGATCAACGAATAGTCAACGAAAAATTGACTTTTGAGGGGCAAAAAATTGACCATTTCGCAAAGACATTCTTACAGAGATTCCGGCGATATATCCGAGGAAAAACGAAACCGGAGCAATTCCCAAAACGTAGAATCAGGCAGTCCGGAACAATCAGAATATCCAGCCCAAAACAGCGAACCATAAACCCCAAATCTGGAGAGGAAACAGACCAAAGGCAAAACGAAACCGGAGAGTAATCAGCAGGAGCAATATCGAACCAAAGAGACAACCGCCCTGCCCCACCAATTCCATTCCCAAAGCAATCCCTGAAACAACCCAACCTGATTACCACAGGCAGACCAACCCAATATTTCAAGGCAACCTGATTAACCCAGGCAATCCCAAAGAGTAAACAATCCAGCCAGTTTCCTGATACGTCATTAAGGTATACACGGAGAAAACAACAGAGTGTCAAAACTAACGGGAAAGCCCAAACGTCAACCATTACGATAAGGAAAGCAAGTAAATAACAAAACTACGGCAATAACTAAATAAGATAAATAATCAACACGTCAACGATAACGACAACACGAAAATGACAGCATTTAAATAACGCCAGAAATAACGGGAACAAGACCATCACCCAAAGGAATACCAGTAGAGCCAATAAGACAACAAAGACAATCCCTGAGCATACAGATAGGAATACACGCGGAACAATACAGCCATAGAAAGCAGCAGTAATCAGCAAAGCAACAGAAGCATATCCCTGTAGTAAAGCACCTCAGAAAGAAGCCACCTGAACAGTAGCAGGAGAAGCAGTAAAGCTACACTCCGGAAGCAGTCATACAGAGCAGTAAAAGCAGCAGGTGTGACAGTACGTAGAGCAGCAGTAGAGACAGCAGATATAAGGGTGGCGGGATTGGAGAGGGCGCGAACCTTTACCGTAGAAATTACCCGGCTTGCCTCGCCTGACCGATCTCCACCTTAAAATCAGCCCTGCGGTGAACGCCCTGCGGCTGGAAACGGCGAAAGGCTGGAAACGGGGAGAGGCTGGGTTCGGGAAACGGGGAGAGGCGGGGCACCTGTACTGGCGGATAAGGCATACACGCGGCTTTACCTGCTCTGCCTTAAAATCCGGTGCGGCGACTCCTGTCCCTGTCCGGTAGGCAATTAGGTTGGAATGCGACTGCGCTGCCCCGGCTGCGAAAAGAAGTTGGGTTTGCCTGAACAGCACACTCGCTGAGAATAGTTTACCAGAGGGGCGCAGGGGCACGAAGTGAAACAGTGAGGCATCAGCAGTGAAACCACGGCAGATAAAGCCGGAGGCTCCCTGCGGCGCAACCAGCCCTGCGGCGGATAGATTGTTCTGCCCTACGGCAACCTGCGGCGTGTTTCGCAGAGCATTGTAAAAAGTGCTCCCGAGTGAACGAACGCAGACTCACTGAAAAGGTTCGCATATACCAGATAATATTCTTAAATACCTTATTTGTAATGTTTACAGCCTCATCAGAAGTGCGAAAATAACTTCATTAACGAAATGGCGATAATTGCTAATTGGGGGAAATAAGATGGGCTACTTATTTACTGTGGACACTAAAAGTGAAGATTGTTACGTCATGGTCTGCAACAAGCAGACCCGCGCAAAGTTGGTTGTTCGTGTCAATCAGCGCGGAGTCTTGTCCAACGTGTTCCAGATTGGAGATATCGCCATTGATCAGCAGGAAGTGATCACGATGCTGCCTGTACTGATGAAAGAACGTGAGGATTTAGATATTGAGCTGGGAGAAAGCAGGGCAGATTGGAATAGCTTCAACCTCAGTGCGCCAACAATGGGTTTGGTAGAACGTGAAGTTCAGGTGTTTTATACAGTGGGTGATTTGCACGTTGGCGGTGATGGTCTGACCCGTATCGGGTCGGATTAAAACAGTAATTTAAAGGACTGTACAACAGGTGAAAACCTGTTTTTTGGGAGAGTGTTACCTGCGGCACTACCATACTAACTTGTCAGGGATTTCTGATATTCTCATTTGAACCGCAGGTAACGGAGCGCATTATATTTAATTGATAATAGTTAACAAGTAAAAATGCGTATCATTCTAACTGTTTGATCATAAAGTGATCATGTTGAATAAAATCCAGTCTAGCGCTTGTTAAGAAAATAACATCAATAAGAAAATGCCTTGAATAAGTAAATGACGCAGGTAAGATAATAACGCCAATGACGGCAATATAAAAACAAGGTAAATAATCATGGAACAGATTAACCGCAGCGATTTAGTCTTTGACCTGTTTTACGGTTCCCGTAAGAACGAAACCACTGGCGACCGCATCGCAGAAATCACCGCTGTCGTTCGTGACCGTATGAACGGCAAAGATGTGACCACCGCCGTATTCCGCCGTATCACGGACGCGCAACGCAAGAAAACCTATGAGTTAGGCGAAGTGCGTATGCTGTTAGGTAAAGACGCATTCTGTACTGCCGTGATCGAGCACTATCGCAAAAACCCGCAGGCGCAGTTTGATAATCTCATGACAGAGGTTTCTGAGTTCCTTGAGAGCGGCCTGAATAACTCAACCTGGATCGGAACGTTCGGTCTGCGCGTTATGGGTGATATGGATGTGTCGCTGCATCTGCTGGAAGAGATTCTGAGTATTGCCGGCAAGAAACCCGAAGCGGCATAATACGGTAAGCTGAAATTACGAAAGGCGCTGACTTGCACTCAGTGCCTTTTTTTTTATTCCGCCAAAGCCTGTCACGATTTCTTTTACCCCTGATCGCTGGTGGCAAAATGCATCCATCAAAACGAGAACGAGTAAAAAGGAATACAGCGCATGACCAGTTTAATCACCACTAACACACATCCAGTGATTCATGAAGCGCGTGAAATTGAGCGTGGTGACGTTATCATGTCAGTTAGCATCTCCGGATCTGAATTTGAGCTGGTGGAAGAAGAAGTATACCGCCGTGGCGAGAGCACACCGGTTGATACACGGATTGCGCTGATCCGGAAAGTGTGGAACGGAACGGCAAACGTCACTGCGGTCGCCAAACACTTTCCGATTTCAGATCGGGATAATGCGATTAATGAATTTGTCACCCTCAGCCAGTGGGCTATCGCAGAAATGGCAGTGCGGAAGAAAAGCGCATAACAGAATTATCGGGGGTGGCATGAATTTCAGGTTAATTGAAATGCTGTGCAGACAGGGATGTTCATTAGGTCTTTGATTGGGCGTTTTGCCTGCTCCAGCCGCTGCGGAAACGTGGCGGTTTTTTATTGTGCCTGCAAAACTTCAATGCCGCGCTCCCATAATATTTAAACAGATTCTACTTAATTACTTATTTTCACCGCCTGATAACTGATATCAATATGCAACGGTTATAAACAAGATAATCAATAAAAATAGGAAAATAACTAATCTACGAAAACAACCAACGGTCGCCACACAAAAACAGGACTAGCTGCGGCACTGTCAGATATCTGTTGTTTACGTTATGTAAACATGCTACGATGTTCACATATTGTAAACTATGGTGGTGTATGCACGTCATATCAAAACTTGTATTTGTGGAAGCTGCGGAAACGTATCCTAAACATAAATCATCAATACTGAGTACGTATAAAATTTTGGCAGGCGGGGACTTCAACGACCCGCAGGAAATGAGGAGAGTGTTTTCAACTCTGGATAATTTCAAATACAGGGACAAATGGTGGGTGATCGATATCGCCGGAAACCATTTAAGGCTGATAGCGTATATCAACTTCACGAACAAACGGTGTTTTGTAAAGCATATCGTCACCCACAAGGAATATGACCAGTTAACGAAATACTACCGGGAAAACAAAGAATGAATACTATCATCCAAAAGAACGCCATTGCCGCAATGAACAGTGTCATGCAGTCAATACCGTTTCTCGGCGGGGACAGCTCAGAACAAGCCTATCGTGAGGCACTGGTTTTCGTTGAATACCTGATCGAAAACGACGAATCAAGCCCGCTGATTGATCTGCTGACTATCAAAATTCAGGACTATGAAAACGCAGGTGAGAAATTCACTGCATTCCAGAAAGAGGTCGATGATATCCCTACGGGCGTGGCTGCGCTGAAAGTATTAATGGAGCAGCATGGCCTGAAATACACTGACCTTTTTAATGAGATTGGTTCTAAATCTCTGGTCAGCCTGATCATGTCAGGTAAACGTATGCTGACTGTAGGGCACATCAAAGCCTTATCTGCCCGGTTCCATGTAAAGCCGGAACTGTTTTTCTCCTGATACACACAATCAGATAAAGGCGACCACCGGTTGCCTTTACATACCCACCTTTGTTTTACAGGCAGTACCAACCTCTTTTTGTCAGGCAATCACGGATACTAAAGTTAGTAGGCACTTGTACGTATTTGTTTACCTATCACGGTAAATGCTGTATTTTCTCGCCGACGTTAATCGCTGTTACCCCTGTTTTGTAATGGCACAATTACATCATTAAGAAAAACAAGTAAATTACATAATGGAGTAAACAACATGCGACCTAACGCATTCAGCCACAGCAGCAACGAAACCTTTTTTATTGACCACGCAGCCTTAGATCGCGAAGTTGAACTGGATAAGCAAATTGAAGAACAACGGCAGGAAAGCCGTCGTCACATGCAGTTAAAACTGCGGATCGCGGATAAGCGCCGCGCAGAGCTTGAAACCCATAAACATCCGTCAGCCTGTGAAAAGTTGGTACAGCACCTGTGTCTGTTAGATAAGACAGTTGTGTATTCAAACGGTACTGAGCTGTTTACCTTAAACAAAGATTTTAGCCGTAACCTTGTGACGTTGTAGCCTTGTGTGAAGTGTGTGGAAACCAAATAGCGGGTGACTCCGCTGCAAAGAAAGCCTCGCGTAAAACCGGGGTTTCTTTTTACGCCAAAAAACGCCGCAGGGAAGTAAGCGGAGAAAGTCAGAGCACGCCGACGGGAACCGCAGGGGAGCGGTGAGAAAAGGGAGCCGACGGCAAATCGGGAAACGGGCGGTCGCCGGGAAAGGGGAAAGGGTCGCATCAGGTAAAAGAACGAAACGCTGGAAATCGCAAATAAGGGCTGTTCTCAAATGAGGGACAGCCTCAAATAAGGGCTATTCTCAATTGAATTTGCTGCCATAGCCAGTCATAAATGACAAGTAATTTCTTGATTTATTTTATTTGTGATCCTCGCTATCTGTAAAACGGATTAACACTATAAGCCATTAAGCCAGCCAGACAACGCAAAACAGAACGGGCGTAACGGGTGGAGATACAAAGCGCTAAAACACGCTGTAATCAATTCTGAGCCATTTTTCTATAATCTAATATGGTTTGTTATTTGTAGTAATAAAACTGCGTATAATCGCTTACAAGTGGATTAAAGTAATAGTCTGATACTTTAATCAATGCACTTAACGCCATATAAGCCAATACAAGCGATTAATAAGATCAGATTGTGGGATGATTCAGCAGATGCTTGAAAAGCGTTTACAGCGTGATTGGTGGCATTTATAGCGCGGATCGTGCGGAGTGGTGACATACCAGAAAAAAACAAAAAAAATCCGCTGGCAAGTGCCAACGGATTCATAATTTTGTGATTCAGATTACGCAGCAATTAACAGATTTAATTCCTCTTGCGTCTCTTTATCTTTGGTGAATACAGATTTTAAATATTTGACTAACTCATTATCTGTATTCACTTTAAAATCTGCATATCCTAATGATAATTTTCCGCCAACATGCTCAACTAATCCGAGACGCTGACACAATTTTAACGATTGGGAAGTTTGGGTAAATCCTGAATCCGCTTTCCGTCCTGCGTTCTCTTTATGATGCGCCATTTGTGAACGATATTCACGCATAGTAAATTTGTCTTTTCCGTCGCGGATGAAATCAAGCGCAGCCATGATATTACATGCACTCATGTTAACAGTATCATAAGCATAGGAACTAAGCGCAACAGCATTAAGAATGAATCCGAATTTATCTAAGCTATAAGAATTGCTTGCTATTTCTTTTAATAAATCCGCTGCGTCTGTTTTGGTATTCTTAACAACATAGTAAAGCGCGGAAACTACTTTATCATTACTGTTTACCAGAAAAGCAAGATGATCAAAATATTTAACTTTGGTTTGAATCGCTTGTAATTCTGCTTTTTCCTCGCTTGATTTAATTGGAAGCGCGGATAAACGCTGATCTGTGTCTTTTAATTGTGTGTTTAACAGTGAAGCAACGGAAGCAACGGAAGCAACTACGGAAGATTTAGATAATTGTGCCATGATATTAATCCTTTGATGTTATGCGTATAAATACGCTTTAAGTTTAATTTTATTATCCGCTGCGTTGTTCGCTTTGGATGAGACTTATAATAATCATTTAAAAAACCCGATCAAGTTTTTTTTTGCACTTTTTTTATTATTTATTTTACGTATAAGAAAAGAATAAAAGTCTTAGAAAAAACAAGCGTTTGCTGAAAGGTGTTCCCTCAATAAATTCCCTTTTATGGCGTTTGGCCTTATATATATTTTAAGTCGCTAGTATTGTATGTTTTGTGAAAAGTCCGGCTGGTTAGGTGAGATAGACTGAACAGGCAGAACAAGCAAAGAGTCTGGTTAGGTTTATTCGGCATGACAGACAGGTGAGAGTGGTGCGTAAAATAATACCGACAGGCAGGCAAAAATGACCTTATAGAAATCCCGAGCCGAATAAATAACAAAGCCGGGTTGTCACCCGGCTGTTTGTGGCTATGCAGCAGGGCGGCTACTCAGCAAGAGAACCGTCTGCTTCAAGCGGGACGATACGTTTGACGGAATCGTACATGATAATCGTAAAATCAGATTCATTTTTCTTCAGCACCACAGAGTCAAAATCGTGAGAGCCGGCAAAACCTTTGATTACAGAACCGTCTTTCATAAAAACGGCAACATCTTTCTTCACTGCGTATGCCTTTTCCAAAATCAGATGAAATGTTTTTGGAAAAGGTAAAGAGGATTTGTCAAATGGGGCAACAGTTGACTTGCGCTCGTCAAACTCCTGCCTATTGACAGTTTTTATAATGGATATTTCGGCTATAAACAAACGACGGTCTGAAAAAACGATAACGCCCGATTTAGAATTTGTTTTTATTGGGTTTGAAATGAAACTTTCTGAGCTAATTTTGGTTATTTCAAATGAACGATTGTTCATTTGAGAAGATATTGATGCGTAAAAAAAGAACGTTTTTTATAACTTCTCTCGCCGTGCCGTTTTGTGCCGTATGTAATGTCTTTAACAGGTAGCTGCTGATTCATTTTTGTTCTCGTTGCTCAATTCAAATTAACGCAATTATACCAGATACATAGAGGGTACATCACGATAGCCAAAAAGCCTTGATATAAATACTTATACAAATATACAATGAGACGCATTATCAAGAAACGAGAATTTGTATGAAGAATAAGGCTATTATTGCAGCGGCATGTGTTTTGGCTTTGTCTGCTTGTTCGTCTACCCGTGTAGATCAGGCGTTCTCAAATGAAGTCCCTACTGACCGGATGTTTTGGGAGAAGGGCAGAGATGAATCGAACGGTGACAGTCGTGTGGTTGTAAAAAGAGACTCAGGTGCTGTTTATTCCGCTTGTGTTGCGAACATTTTTTTTTGATGGTGTGAGAGTGGCGGAATTACTACCTAACGAAAAAGTAACTTTGCACGTCAATTCCGGAGAGCATTTTATAGGTGAATTTCTTACTGGCGGCGGATGCTCTCCGTTTTTAAAAACAATACGAGCTGATATCAAATACAATTCGTTCAATGTATTCAGGGTAAAAACTCAGTTCTTAGGGGTTAATGGCGGAGACGCCCTTATAAGAGATTACGATTTGCCGTAAAATAAAGGCGGCGAGTCAATAACCCATCGCCGCCATTGCATCACCGTATCGTAATCCCTTTCAGAACAGCCATACCTTTCTCAGTAATCACTGTCTTCACGGAATCCGTTCTCACGTCCAGCCGGACAAAGCCGTCATTGAGCGCATGTTTTGACGGCATCCCGTCCGAATCTTTTACCCATTTCAGCGCGGAAAGGATATTTTTAAGTTTTACCGGTGTGGTGCTTAACTCCCGTATTGCATCAAGGCGGGAGTAAACCCGAGAATTATCAGACTTCTCAGCTTCTGCCAGTTCATCAAGCAGACTGAGTTCGACAACAATCCGACGTGAGGTTTCGTTCTCTCTTTCTATCTTCCCCAGCATTTCTTTGACAGAACCCCGCGTAACGCACTGATTAACGATCACATGTTCAATTATATCAACGAAGCCTCTCACCGTCAGAGTTGAAAATTGATCTCCGATATCGGTCATTACCCGGTGAAGAATGCCCGAGCCGGAGACGTGAGGATACGCTTTCAGCAGATCAATAAAACATGCGCCGTAGTGCATACCGAGACGACGACTGTTGTCAGATTCGGGTGACCAGAAAGTCAGTCGATCTGAGCACTCCGGTTCAGCCATGAACGGAAGACAGCGTAGTGCGCTTTCAAAATCAGGGTTAGTTTTAGCGTTTTTCATTGTATTCACTCCGTTTAAACTTGCTTGTGTGTGTTGACGGAGTGAATATTAAATGAGTGAGATAGGGTAAGAATGTCAGATGGTAGGGTGGTTACTTTTCCCGAGCTTCAATATTTGGTTTCAGTGCATCCAGCATTTCCTGAGTTAACTGACCATTATTAAACATTTCCATGATCTGAGATTTGACACTATTTGAAGCGATCAGATTTTTAGCCAGACGGTCAAAATCAGCCAACGTGATATTTTCGATAATAGTATTCAGCACTATATCGATACTGGGCTTTACGCCACCCTCTCTGAGACGTTTTTTTGAGCACATCCAGTTTGCTCTGCGCTTTCGGCGTAGCGCGGAATTGAGTAACCTTTAACTTATCCATATATATGATACCTGTAAAAAAAATACCTATAAAAAAAATTATAGTGATTGTGTAAGTAAATGAAAAGGAAATTCAGCACCATCCGGAAGAATCCCCTGAACAAATCCGTCAGTCTCCCGGATGATGTTACGGCGTTCAAAAGAATGCTGTAACAGGCAGTTGGCGTGATGATCCATAAAGTCAGCCACAAAGCAGATATTCGCCTGACCGGTTTTCTTACGCAGTCCGCGACCGACACGCTGTCTGATCGCGACTTCTGCTTTACCACCACCTGCTAGAATCACACCACCCACACCTGGCACGTCAACGCCAACATCCAGAATGGTAGAGCCTATCAGTACGTCGATTTCCCGGTGTCGTAGTTTGTTCAGCTGCTCCATGCGTTCTTTCTGGTTGCTTTCACCAAAAATAAACTCAGTACGGATTCCCTGCGTTTCAAGCATTTCTTTCAGGATCTGTCCGTGGCGTTTCAGTCTGACCAGCATCATTACGCTCAGATTGTGCTTCACCATTTTGATTGCTGTGTGAACGCTCATGCTGTTACGGGCAAGGTTGTAGGTGATGCCGAGTTGTGACGCTCTGGAATAAGGGGAATTACGCCCAAGCCGCGAATTGCCTACTTTCTCTTTCAGATCCAGTTTGATGTGATAATCATCAGGCGTGTAATCAGTGCGGATATACATGAAATAAGGCTTCGCCAGAATACCTCGGTCAATAAGGTACTTCTCAGTCACTTTGATACCGATAGAACCGGTAACTGCCATGAGACGCATGTTTGCCTCAGCGGAATCTTTCATGAACGGTGTTGCAGTCAGTCCGAGACGATAATCAGCTTTCGGGCACATGCGGCAGATATCGTAAAACGAGTTGCCGGAGGATTCATGCGCTTCCTCAAGGATCAGCAAGATGGTTTCTTTCAGCAGTGTTTTAATTGCAGCCTGACGGCGGTAATGAAATTCACGCTTTTTCTCCCACTCCGCTCTTTGTTCCTCTTTCGACGGGTGCGGCTTTTTGGTTGGTTTTTTCGGGGGCAGCTTTTCGACGAATCGCGGAAATTCATCAAGGAAACTGGCTAACGTCTGAATGGTCGCCACATTGATATAACGTGAAAAATGGAAATACCCGTCACCGATAATCCCGACTTTCTCACCTTTAAGATGCGGTTCGCCATTTTCAGCCCGGTAATCGAGTGACTTCTGGAAATTGTCGCGCATCTGGTGCATAAGAACAGATCGCGTGGTGATAAACAGGGTCAGCTTTCCTATTCTGGCAGCGGCTTTACACGCAATATTGGATTTCCCGCCACCGGTGGCGATTTGGGCGATCATCCCGCCAATTTTAACCATGCGTTCAACGGTTTCGTCCTGATAAATGTAATCAGGGTTAGGCGGAAAGTCATTAATCTTCGGATTTGGCTGACCCAGCGGCTCCGCCATTGGTACACGCCGCAACAGAACTCGATGCCCCTCTTTTTCCAGTCTGTTTTTGACCACTTGGACAAAACCTGACGGAAAACTGCGTGTCGCCCAATTAAACATTGTTGATTTTCCGTTCCAGCCTGAAGACTTGAACTCCGCACCGTCTATTTCATAACTTAAAGCGTCCTGCACTGCGGAAAGCACACTTTCGTCGGCGTTTTTGCTGACAATAGTGTTCACAGCGTTGTAGACGAGAACAATATCCATAAACAAGACCTTATATTTTTAGAAACTATCACTATAATAAGTAAGTGGGTACATATTGACAGGCATTCACATTATCTGTATTCAGATACTTATATAAAGTATGGAAAAACTACTATGGAAAGTAAAACTAAATTTTTAGAGGTAGAGACTGGAAAGCTGATTCCTAACGGCTGGAACACAAACAGCGTTCCCGTCCTCAACATGGATAAGTTGAAAGCATCGGTAACACGTCTCGGACTGTTTAAGCCGGTCATTGTCCGTGAAACGGGAGAACAATACGAAATACTTGGCGGGGAGCACCGCTGGAGAGCTGCGGTTGAGCTGGGTATGCCAACGGTGATGATTGCCAACCTCGGTGTCATTGACGACAACACAGCAAAGCAGATCTCTGTAATCGATAACGAGCGGTACGGGGAAGACGACGCAGAGAGCTTCGCACGGCTTTTAGAAGAAATTCAGAACGACATTTCATACAGCTTTTCTGACCTTGCGCCGGTAGAGGACATTCTGCGTGACGTAATGCCGGCCATTTCCGGTGATGCCGCGTTCCGTGAACTTGAAGCGTTGTCAAGTGAAATGGGTATGGGGTCAGGAATGGACGAATCCGCCCCTGAATCCATGCGTGAACGTGCCGAACGTGCCGAAGCTGATTCACACCAGACGATGCGATTCAAAGTCACCACGGATGCCGC
The DNA here is from genome assembly GCF_001676155.1 of Morganella psychrotolerans. Taxonomy (GTDB): domain Bacteria; phylum Pseudomonadota; class Gammaproteobacteria; order Enterobacterales; family Enterobacteriaceae; genus Morganella; species Morganella psychrotolerans. The sequence goes on from NZ_LZEW01000035.1 coordinate 83,965, forward strand.
AGAGCTGATTGAGTCAGTTATCGCTGCTGTGATCCGTGACGAAGAAATCCGCACCGGAAACAAAATGGAAGATGCCGGGGAAGCCCTGTTTGTCATTGCTGAGAAGTACAAGGAAATCCGTTGATGGAACATAAATTTGAGATCGTCTATTTAGATCCGCGCAAACTCATCCCCTATGAGAAAAACGCAAAAAAACATAACGAGCAGCAAATCAAAGACCTGTCAGAAGCTATTAAGAAACGCGGCTTTGACCAACCGATCACCGTAGACAAAGACATGGTGATCATCACTGGCCACGGTCGCACCGAAGCGTCCATTGCTGCCGGGTTGAAAGTTGTGCCGGTTATTATCCGTGATGATTTGGGCGAAAAAGAGGTTGCCGCAAAGCGACTGGAAGATAACCGCCTTGCCAGTACCGACTATGACGCTCTGCTGTTGCAGGAAGAACTGAAATCACTGGTTGACGACGACATCGCGGTATACGGCTTTTCCGAGCGTGAGCTGAACGTGCTGGTAGAGGATATGACCGGTTCTGTGGCGACCGATGCACTGGTGTCCGATCTATCTGCGGAAACCGAACGCCAGAAAGACGAACACGATGAAATCACCCGCACTGTTGCAGATGAAGATGTTCGCCTGACTGACGTAATGGGCTTTAAATCGATTCCTGCGAGTGCCGCAATCATGGTCGGGGATTTGCTCGCCCACATGGAAGAAATCACGGGAAAAATGGGTCTGGACGCTTTTCTGACGTTTGCCGGTGACGTTTCCGCGAAGATGTACGGAGAGCAGCAATGAGCACCTACACCATCAATGTTTCGTTTGATACGCGGGTGACGAAAACAACCCGTACTCTGGAAGTGGCTGAGTCGTTCGGCTTAGGCATGGATGATAAGAAATTCACACTGTATGACAACCTGCCGGTCGATATTGAGCAGGGTGATGTGGTGTATATAACCGGTCAGTCAGGGTCGGGAAAATCTGTGATCCTGCGTGAACTGCAACGCCTGATGAAAGACGAGGGTAAAACAGTCACGTCAATCGAGGATATCTCTTTTGACGACGACAAAAACGTGATCGATCAGGTAGGCAGTACAACGGCAGAAGCACTGAGTCTGCTGTCTATGGCCGGCCTGAATGACGCATATCTGTTTATCCGCAAGCCGTCTGAAATGTCTGACGGTCAACGTTACCGTCTGAAAATTGCCAAGCTGATTGAATCGGGCGATCAGGTGTGGGCGGCGGATGAATTTGGGGCGGTTCTGGATCGTGTAACTGCACAGGCTGTTGCATCAAACTTCCAGCGGGCAGCGCGAAAAGTCGGGGCAACCGTGATGGTGGCGACCACACATGAAGACCTGATCAACGCACTGCGGCCGAATGTCACTATCACCAAACACTACAAAGAGCGCGTAAAGGTGGACTATGAAAAAGAATAACCTTTACGAGCACTATCCGACATTTACCGGTGAAAATTGGAAGCGGGTCAAAGGAACGTATGCAGCGTGGCAGGAGTGGTGTAAGAGTCACGGTGCATACGGGTTCCGCGCCGCACCTTACCCGTTCTGTATTGTTTGCGTGATCGGCGACGAACGTTACCTTGAGACGCTGAAAGCCATGTACGGCATCAACTATGTGAACAGCTACGCGGACAGCGCCGGTGGTTTAGTCACTCAAGGCGGTTTCGCAGATGGTCACAAATCGATGCTGACTGTGATGTTACAGGAGGGCTATGACGAAGAAATCCTGTGGCATGAGGCGCTGCATGTTGCGCTGATGGTCTGTGAGTATGTCGGAATTTCCCTGCATGAGCAGGAGGCTCTGACGTATTTACAGGGTTACGTGGCGGAGCATCTTAAAAAGGCGTTTCTGCTTCACGAAGTAGCGAAAAAAACCAAGAATCTGAAACCGGTTCATGAGATTTACACAGGTGACGCAGCTGCGCTGACTGTTATCGACGCGGGTTGCGTCAGAGGCAGACGATATGGACGTTAATATCACCCGCCACCAGCCGGAAATTTTCCCGAAGCACCTCGACTTCATGAAAGAAATGGTCGTGTCGAAAGGCACGATTGAGGACTGGCACGAGCTGAAATCCCTGCATTACAAAACTGACGGTAAGCCGTTTGCGCCGTGTTATTACCGCTGTGCCATCGGGGATCGTCTGGTTGGTGTGGTGGTTATGGCATATCCGAAACTGCTTCTTGCGCCGCGTCACCGCATGTTTCCGAAGTTGAAACCGACAACCAACACCACGGTGGCAAACCAGTATTGGGGAAAGTATGTCAACGCCAACTTTGCAGTAATCAGCCGCTGTGTGGTCGATACGCTTTATCGCGGTTTAGGCGTCAGTTATCGGTTTATCAATATTGTTTCCCGGATGCACGACAAACAAATCATTGAGATCCAGTCCTCAATGAGCAAGTACAACCCGTTTGCCATGAAAGCCGGTTTTGAGTTCATCCGTCCAGAGCGTCCGAAGACTTACGAAAGTGCGCTGCGAGTGTATCAGCGCCATTTCCGATCTGATGCCGGTGACACTGAGGCGATTGTCCGGGAGTTGTTTGCCATGCCGGAGACGCGCCGCCGCCGTGCATTATCGGATCTGGTAGCCAACTACCACAAAAATTCATCTCTGGCGAAGGCGGGACGTAATCGGGGGACAACGGTTCAGGACATTCTTGACACTATGACGACCGAGGAATCTATCGTCAAATTGCTGAAAGAGATCCACAACCTCAGTTTCACTACACCGTTGTATGGCGCGTATCGCAATCCAGACTTCGGGAGAGCGTTGCCAAGTGAAATCTCATTGTTGGCATTTGATAACCAAGATATGCGCTCAGAATTGGATTTAGAGTGCTTAAAATCGATTTAAAGAAAGGATTCGCAGAATGTTAGTAACCGACAAGCAAAAAATGATTATCCGTGTGGTCTGGATGGGTATGGAGCGCGGTGATCCGGTGGACATGGATGAGCTGCTGGAAATGCTGCCATACAGTACGACAAAACAATCAATGCAGTTCTCAGTCCGCGCATTAATCAAAAAAGAAATGCTGGTTAAGGGCGGACTGCGTAAACGTTCCGCCGGGGATTTTTATAACCGAGTGGTGTACGAGCTGACAGATCTCGGAACCGCAGTAGCAAAAATGTACAGCTAAATAAAGCCGTGTTGTTTATAAAAATAGGTAAACAAGATAATTATCTAATTCATATTGTTTGTTTATTTTTGTGTTTTTCCAAGTAAGAAATCTATATAAATACTATGGGAGCACGGCTTAGAGAAAACACTGCGGAAAAAGGAATTTTCGAGTGACGGTTAAAGAAGAAAAACTGCGGCTTAGTGCTGCTAAATGGGCGGAGGCAGAAGCTGCATGGTCTTCTGGTGAGTTTTCGCTGTCACAGCTTGAAGAACGTTTCGGGGTTCGCCGTGAAACGCTATCCAGGCATTTTAAAAAGCGCAAAATTGAGAAAGGAACGGATGCAGTAGGGAAGCTGGTTCGTGACTCTATCAAATCAGAGGCAGAGATCCGCGCCAAAGAGCGGACGGCGCTTATCGAAGAACGCCGCGGTAAGTATGACCGATTTGCTTTTAACATCGCGGCTTTGCTGATGCGTGAGGTTACAGAGGGATCAAAAGCTGCGGCAACCGGCGCGGAGGCGGCATTCGCCAAGCGGGAGGGAAATATAAAGGCACTGCAACGGGCATCGATTACGCTCGGCAAATGCTTTGAAGTTTCCAGCAAGGCGCTGAATATGGATAAGGTTGATGTTGAGGAAGATGATTTACCGGCACTGATGTTCGGTGAGCTGACGCAGGGGCAGGTGGCAGAGCTGCGTAAGGCAGAAGAACCTGTTGATCTTACGGAGGATCTTGATCTGGAAGACGAAGACAGTGCCGAAGATGGGGACGAGTGATGGCAAAGGCAAACAAAGGCTTGCAGCTTGTCCAGTTACACGGCGGTCAGATGGAAGTATTCAAATCCCCGCACCGGTTCAAAGTGGTTTGCGCCGGCCGTCGATGGGGTAAGTCGCGGCTGTCGATTTCAAAGCTGATGAAAGCGGCTATCAAAGCGCCAAAGCAGCGAGTCTGGTATATCGCACCGACTTATCAAATGGCGCGACAAATCCTGTGGGACGATTTGCAGGAAATGATTCCGATAAAGTGGATCAGAAAAAAGAACGACACGACAATGACCATTGTCCTGAAAAACGGCAGTGAGATTGCGCTGAAAGGGGCTGATAAACCCGACACCCTGCGAGGCGTTGCGCTCCATTTTGTCGTTCTGGACGAGTTTCAGGATATGAAGCCTGATACATGGTACAAGGTAATCCGTCCGACCCTTTCATCAACGAAAGGTGAGGCGCTGATTATCGGTACGCCCAAAGGCTATTCTGCGTTTCATAAACTCTGGACTATTGGTCAGAGGCTGTCGATGCAGAAGAAAGGCCACTGGAAAAGCTGGCAGTTTGTTACCGCCGATTCTCCGTTTGTGCCTGAATCTGAAATCGAGGCAGCGCGTGAGGATATGGACCCTAAATCGTTCGCGCAGGAATATCTTGCCTCGTTCGAGAACATGTCAGGTCGCGTTTACTATCCGTTTGAGCGAAAAACACATGTCAGACAGTGCGAGTTCAACCCGAAACTGCCTATCTGGATTGGTCAGGACTTTAACATCGATCCTATGTCCTCAGTCGTACTGCAACCACAGCCTAACGGAGAATTATGGGCGGTGGACGAAATCGTACAGTTTTCCTCGAACACGGCGGAAGTCTGTGACGAGATTGAACGCCGGTACTGGCGCTGGAAAAGTCAGGTTGTGGTATTCCCCGATCCGGCAGGTAGTTACCGTCAACACGCGCGTGGCGAATCGGATATCGATATCTTCAAGGAAAAAGGATTTACCCGGATAGACTTTCCGAAAAAGCACCCGCCGGTTGCTGACCGTGTGAACGCAACAAATCGGATGTTGATGAGTGCAGCGGGCACAGTTAGACTGTTTATCGACCCTAAATGTAAGCACCTGATCGAGTCATTTGAGAAAGTGATTTACAAGCCGGGTTCGCGTGATATGGATAAGTCGGCAAGTGTGGAACACAGTACGGATGCGATAGGCTATCCTATTCACAGACGATTCCCGGTAAAAGAGCGCACAATTCTCGGTGGTTCTCGCTGATAATAATAGGTATTTAAATACCTACATAAGGATTGATATATTAATATGGATATTGATAGCAAGAAATTACAGGAGCTGGTGAATCGCCGGCATCCTGAATACGAAAACCGCCTGAGTCACTGGAATTTCCTTTCAGCGACATACGCAGGTGGTCGTAAATGGTTCGGGGATAATATTTTCCGCTACTTCAAAGAGGGCGATAAAGAGTTTAAAGAGCGTCTGGAGCGGGCATACCGCTTCAACCACACGCGGGAAGTCGTTAACCTGATCAACAAATACATCTTCCGTGAAAATATTTCGCGTGAGCGTGATGATGCCACGGATGCGGTAACAAAGTTTTGGGACAGCGCAACCCGTGAAAAGATGACCATCGACGAGCTTATGTCTGCTATCGATATTCAGACCTCTGTATTCGGGCGGATCTGGATTGTTGTTGATTCAACCATGAAAGACAGCGATATCACTTCTGTTGCAGACGAGAAGAAAGCGGATGCCCGTGCCTACGCCTACTGGTTGCCGCCGCCGCAGATGCTGGATTTTGCGTATGACGACGACGGTAATCTTTTGTGGGCGCTGACGCATGAGCTGGCGCGTGATGATGCTGATCCGTTTACTTCATCCGGCAAGCAGCAGAATCGCTATCGCCTGTGGACGCAGAACGAATGGTATCTGTTTAAAGAAGTTAAGAAAAAAGCATCTGACAGAAAAGGTCAGATCGAAGTGGAAGCCTGCGGTGAGCATAACCTCGGTGTTGTGCCGGTGTTTCCGGTGGATTGTATGGGAAATGCAGAATCGCGGTATTTCAGCCCGTCCTTGATCGACGATATTGCCTACCTTGACCGTGCTGTTGCCAACTATCTGTCGAACCTTGATGCGATTATTCAGGATCAGACATTCAGTCAATTAGCAATCCCAGTTCAGTCCATGATGCCAGGCGATGAAAGTCACCAAAAGGTGCTTGAGTTCGGAACGAAGCGAGTATTCACCTATGACGCTGAGGGCGGATCACAGCCGTTTTACATGTCTCCTGACCCGAAACAGGCATCTATGATCATCCAGACGGTACAAACGGTCATTAATGAGATTTACCACTCAGTAGGTGTTGCAGGTGAGCGGACTAAACAGGACAACGCCAAAGGGATCGATAACAGTTCCGGCGCAGCCAAAGCCTACGACTTCCAGCGTGTGAACAGTCTGCTGGTGACAAAAGCGGAGCGACTGCAACGCGCAGAGCGTCAGATGCTGTTTCTGGCGGCTAAGTGGATGGGGCAGGAAAAATCACAGGAAGAAATCGACCAGATCGTTTCTTACCCTGAGAGTTTCGACGTTCGCGGCCTGATGGATGAATTTGACGTCTCACGTCAACTTAAAGAGATTGATGCGCCTGACTCTGTACGCCGTCACCAGATGGAAATTCTGATTGAGAAGATTTTCCCGAATGTGTCAAAAGCCATGAAAAAGGCATTTGAGACTGATTTGAAGGCATATCCGCCGAAAAATGTTGAAAATAATCTTGATAATAGGTATGTAAATACCTATGATGCAGATATACAGGGTCGAGAGACTGACCCGAAATCGACTCAAGAGACAGAGTGATTTTTTTAAAAAGGAATTAAACGATGGATTTTTGGTTAAAGATGCTGGCTAAACGCGGCGTTCTGATGGACAAGGCAGACGATGGTTCACAGGGCGGTGCAGGTGGTGCAGGTGGTTCTGATGGGAAAGATTCTGGCGATGAATACGCCAATCTGACTCAGGAAGAACTGGTTGCCCGTCTGAAAGCGCAGGACGAGGAAAAAGCGAGTCTGGTTAAAGAAACCATGAAACGCAAAGGCGAAAACAAATCGCTTTCCGACAAACTGGCCGCTTTCGGTGACGCCACCCCGGAACAGATTGCCGAGCTTCTGACCGCTAAGAAAACTGCGGAAGAAGAAGAACAGCGCCGTCAGCAGCAGGAACAAGAGAAACGTGGTGAATTTGAAGCCGTTAAAAAACAAATGGTCGATGCTCACAAAGCGGAAATGCAGGGTAAGGACGAACTGATTGCCGTACTTACCGGCGAAAAAACGGCTTTAGGTTCTCAGATTCTGGAATTAACCGTAGGTTCAGCGTTCACCGGCTCAAATTTCTTACGTGAAGAAACGCTGGTCACGCCAAGCAAAGCGCGTGTGATTTACGGCAGTCACTTTGAAATCAATGAGCAGGGGCAGGTTGTCGGTTACGACAAACAGGCTGGTGCAGCAGAGCGTACAGTCCTTGTGGACGGCGCAGGTAATCCGCTGGCGTTTGAAGCGGCTATCGAAAAGATCCTGAAAGCCGATCCGGAAGCAGATGCACTTCTGCGCAGCAAAGCAAAGCCCGGCGCGGGTTCAAAGACAGAGCCTAACGGCAGTAAACAGCCTGAAAGTAAAAACCTGAGTTCGCTGGATAAAATCGCAGCGGGTATGGGTAAGTTACGCGCCAAGTAGTCTGAGACGGGGGCGGGATGCCCCCGGTAATTCGTGAGCATGTTAAAGGGAATTAATAATGCCATTACTGCGAGAAGAAGCTGAAAAGCTGTCTAATAACACCCTTGAACAAGGTGTGATTGAAACCATTATTGACCGCGAAGACCTTTTCGCAGTCCTGCCGTTCATGAAAGTCGATTCAAAGGCGTATTTGTACAACCGCGAATCAGAGCTGAGTGAAGCGGAATTTATCGACGTGAATGATGTTGTGCCGGAAGGCGCTGCTAAGTTCACTGAACATGTCGCTAAACTGCGTATTTTAGCCGGTGATGTGGATGTGGATAAATTCCTTGCCACCACGATGGCAGACACGAACAGCCAACTGGCTATTCAGATTCGTTCCAAAGTGAAAGGTCTGGCTCGTGCATTCCGCCGCAACCTGATTCTTGGCGATTCGGCTACCAACACCAAATCGTTTGACGGCATTCCTAAGCTGATCCACAAAGACCAGAAAATCATTGCGGATTCTGCTATGACGTTCTCCATGCTGGATGAGTTGGTAGATGCCGTAAAAGACCTGGGCGCAGATGCGATTATGATGCGTTCTGAACACCTCCGCGCTTACCGTGCGCTGCTGCGTACCGTGAATGTCGGCCCGCAGGAAATCATGATCGAAAACTTCGGTCGCCCGATGCTGACCCACAACGGCATTCCGTTCCTCGTGAACGACTTCATTCCGGTTGCAGGTGACGGCAATGCGAAGAAATCAGACATTTTCTGTCTGCACATGAGCGAAGAAAACGGCCTGACAGGTCTGTACGGTGGCGAAAACGCAGGTATCGTCGTTGAAGATATCGGCACCGTACAGAACAAAGACTCAACCCGTACCCGTGTTAAATGGTATTGCTCTCTGGCAAACAAACACGACAAAGCACTGGCCGCACTGACCGGCGTTGCTCTGTAAGGCACGGACTACCGGAAAAGGGTGAGGCGAAAGCCCACCCTTTTTTTATATCTGAGCGAGGAAAGATATGACAGACAAGAAAGTAAAAATCACGGAAAGTTCGATGCGCGGCTATACCGGTCATTTGTTTATGACTGAGTTTGAAAACGGTGAAACCAAAACGCCGGTTGGTAAACGTAAACAGGATCGCATTCTGGCGACTGTCCGTTCGGAAACTGTGGATGGTGTCTCGGTCAAACCAAAGCCGGATCCAGAACCAAAGCCGGAAAAAGAATAACCTGAATCAGCGGAATAAAAGTGCGGTCATAACGACCGCACACTCTTAGGGAAAAGAAAATGAAGCCAGCAAAAGTAAGACTCCTTGAATCAGCATTCGCCGGTTATACAGGCGTTATGTCCGGTGTGATGTTCAAAGACGGCGTAAGTCTGTCAGAAATTCCGTTCATTGATCAGCAACGTATCTGTTCTGTCATGAAAGCCGAAACCATCGACGGTAAGAACGTTAGCGGAGCCGCCGCGCTTTCAGAGTCACGCAACGTCTCAGCAAAGGATGCTGTTGCAGCAGAGAAAGCCGCTGCGCCTGTCGTTACGATGGAACGTGAGTCAGATAGCGTTGAAGTACGTTACACCCGTGCTGAACTGGAAGCTCTGGCAGACAAAGGCGGTATCGCTGCCCTGCGTAAAGTCGGCAACGAACACGGTGTACGTGAAAAATCCATCGAAGCCATGATTGAGGGCATTCTGAACGTAGCGGGCGGTGAATAATGGTGGAAATGGACGTAATTAAATCAGGCGGCGTAAAAGACGTGACAGCCATGTTTGATGCACTGGATGTAAGCAAAGCGTCCTACTCACTGTTTGATATTACCGGCAATCCGGTTGTTTCAGATCAGCCGCTGGCAATCAGTGATGGGGATCTGAGTGTGTCGTTTGTTGTTGACGGTGAATACAACACACTGAAAGACGGCGTTTCAAAGGATATGCGGCGTGTTGTTGTCAAAGCTGTGACAGATAGCGGCCGGGTATCGGAAAGCGAGCAGTATTACGCTGTGTTGGCCTCGTCTGAACTTTCCGTGCCTGGTGACTCGTTTATTACAGTCATGGAAGCAAAGCTGTCTGCAATGGACATGTACGGGTCAGAGGCGTTTTTGCTACTGAGTGATCATATTCAGCGACAGGTGCTGATGGAAGCGACTCAGCGTCTGAAACACATGCGTTACAGCCTGAAACGTATTTACAAAATTACAGATGATTATAAGGCACGGCCTCAGAACATACTGACCGCGAATACGCTGCCATTTTATCTGACCGCTAACCAGTCTGGTGAGTTTATTGACTTCACGGAACTGACAGATGAGCAGTATCAAATCCTGCCAGCCTATTTTGTCAGCGACATGGCTAAAGCCTGTCTGACAGAAGCAGTGATGATTGTGTCTACCGGCGGGGCCGCTGATGCGCGTGACGAGGGGCTGTTGTCTGAGTCCATCGGTGAGACGACAAATATGTACCGCAGCGGGCGTGCAGCTACTCAGGCTCTGGCGCGGAAAACATGGCGGATCGTTGCACGTTATACCGATAACACAATCCGGATTGGCCGGGGGTGATATGAAAATTAGCTGGCAGTCAGAGGCAACGATATATCGCAAGTCAGAAAAGACGAATATGTACGGTGAACCGGCGCTGTCATTTGCCGGCAAATCACCGGTGGGTTTTGTGAGATTCATCGAGTCATACGATAAAAGTTCTGTCCGGGCTGACAGCTCGGCATCGAGAGGAAAGGCGGATATTGACCTGTTTGATGCAGTGATTATTTTCCCGAAAACCGCCAATCTTAAAATCGACGATGTTCTGCTGATTGAGGGCGTTAAGCTGGAAGTGAAGCGCGTTCATAACCGGTTCGGACTTCGCGGAAAGCCGGGTCATTACGAAGTGGGGGCTGATTTGTGGGTATCACAGTAGATATCGGGTCGTTTCGCCGCGCTCAGTCAAAACTGACACACAGCCAGAACGCACTGAAACGTAATCTGCTTAACCAACTGCGGAAAATGGCGGCAGAAATGCAGCGATACGCCAGGGCAATGAGTCCGCGTGAAACCGGTAGCTTGGAGAAAGCGATTTTCGCCCATGTCGAGAATAGCAAAAACGAGGTACACGTTAACCTGTATGTCTCAGAAAACACAATGCGTTCAGGGGCAAACGTAAATGGAAGACCTGTTCCTCGTGTACCGGTCGGACGGTATGCGGACTACATGCACAACGCTCAGTATCGGCTTGGGGCTATTTCCCGCCTTAAACAGCAGCACAATTACGGTTTGGGTATGAAAGTGAAAGTCGGCAAAGGCTTTATTGAACGGGCTGGTAACACCGTTTGGAAACGCTTTCGTGATGATCTGAAAGATGCCGGTATGAGAGCCGGATTTGGACGGGGGCGCTGGAAATGATTTTGGAAGCATTCACTCGGTATCTTGAGAAACAAGGGATCGGCAAATCCGGAAAAGACCTGTTTTGTTACTACATGCCGCCAAAGACCCCACGCGGATATCTTGTTATGTCGCCTACGGACGGCATCAGAGTAGATCCTGAATTAAAAGGCTATTATCAAGATATTTTTCCGTTTATGATTAGAGCGGAAAATATATCAAAGCTGAATCAAATGAGTACGGCTGTTATGGATGCTATTAACGGGCGTGATATTGATATGGTCGATGTATATTTCAATGTTATACAGGCGATTACATTGCCGACAATCTACCCTCAGAATGACGGGGGTTCTTTTGAAGCAGGTGTTGTGATAGAGTTTAGTTGTTATATCAAATAAGTAAGGGAATACTTATATGTCTACAGGAAACAAAGTAGAGAACATCAAGCTCGGTGCTTGTAACGTCTCTTTTAACGGTGTTGATCTCGGTTACACCAAAGGCGGTGTTGAGGTTGAGGTAACAACCGACACGCTGAAAGTGACCGTTGACCAGTTCGGTGAAACAACTGTTTCTGAGTTGATTCAGGGTCGTAATATCAAAGTGACTGTACCTCTGGCTGAAACCGTGCTGGAGCGCCTGGCATCCGTTATGCCGGGCAGTGAAGTTGAGGGCGGTGGGGATGAAATCACCATCAAGACCGGTATCGGCATCAACCTCGTTGAAGTCGCTCAGTCTCTTGTGCTGACTCCGCTTAACAAAGACGACTACATTCTGACCCTGCCACGCACAGCAACAGCGGGTAGCTTCACAATGGCCTATAAGCACGATGATGTTCGCGTGTTTAACATTGAGTTCAACGCCTATCCGGACGACAGCGGTGTACTGGGTAAAATGGGAAAAAAGGTGTGACCCCGCCTGTCACCAAGCCGGAAGATAAAACCGGTGAGGCTGACAAGGACGATAAACTGACAGACGACAAGACGGAAGAAGTCAAAAAGCCGGATGCTGGTGAATCGAAAGAACTCGGGGATATCGATCAGGACTGAAACATTTTTCAGTTAAAGTTGTAAGTAAGTAAATACCTAATGTAATATAGGGCTTCTTAAATGAAGCCCTTTTTATTACATGGAGAGTACCACATGGCGAAGTTACTTGATCTGAACGCAATCGCACCAGCCAAAAAAAGAAGTTCTGTTGGGTGAAAAAACGTTCACCATCCTGCCGCTAACTGTAGGTCTGTTTACGGTAGCGCAGCAGTACCAAAGTACAGATATCGAGTCGAAAACTCCGGCAGAACAGTTAGAAGCCGGGATTGAAATTATCCGCAAGCTGATCCCGTCTATGACAGAAGATGAAATTCAGACTCTGCCTTTGGAAAGCGTACAGGCGATTATCGTTTTTGCTTTCAATGAGGGGGAAGAAGTTAACGCTCAACATGCAGGTGAAGAAGCAAAGTAATATCCCGCAACGACGATGGTGTTGAAGTTGTATCAATCGACTTCGGCTTTTATTTTTGCCGGGTACTTTCTTTTTATGGCGAAACCACGGAATCGGTTATCGCCATGCCGCTTGAACGGTTCTGGATGTTAAGCAGGAATATTGACCGCATCAGGGCAGAAGAAGATCTGAGGGGGTTGCAGATTGCACGAGTGGCAGGTGCAACCGCTGAGGGTTACGAGGCATTTGCGAAAAGCCTACAGCAGAGATTGGGACAGCCAGTCGTCACAAAACAGTCGGCGTTACCATTCAGTGCCGAAGCCGATCCTGATGCCGAATCAAGACTAATGAGAATTTTTGGCAGAGGCTAAGGAATGGCTGACACATTAGGATTTAAGTTAACGCTGGACGACAGAACCTTTGAGATCAAGATGGAGAATGCGGAACGGCTTCTCAATCGTTTTTCTCAACGGGCAGTAAAATCAGGTTCTGGAATTAAGCGTTTTGAAAGCGGGCTTGCTGGTTTCGGCAGAACGTTGTCAGGTGTGATTACTACAATCGGCATGGCAACGTTCGCTGTTTCCGGGTTAAAAACAGTCCTGTTCGACACACAGAAAGCGATTCTCGACAGCGCAGGTAAACTTGAAAGATTGCAGGTCATGCTCAACGGCCTGGCTGAATCATCCGACAAAGCTGCCGAAGCGTTGCGTGACTTCAATTACATCGTAGATAAGGCAAAAAGTGCCCCGTTTTCTATCGATGCCATTTCAGATAGTTTCGTCAAACTCAAATCAGCCGGTATTGACCCGACAAAGGGATCGATGAATGCGCTTATCGATTCTGTAGCCCGGTTTGGTGGCGATAGCGAGCTTCTTAAACGAGCCACCGTTGCTATTCAGCAAATGGCAGGTAAAGGCGTGGTTTCTATGGAAGAACTACGTCAGCAGTTAGGTGAAGCTGTGCCTACAGCCATGAAAGCTATGGCGACAAGTATGAACATTTCAATGGGTGATCTTGTTAAGCAAATTTCATCCGGTCAGGTCAGAGCTACAGAGGCTATTGACGGGATGTTGGCGGTAATGGAAGTTCAGTACGCCGGCTCCGCAGAGCGGATGATGAACACCTACTCCGGCCTGATTTCTCAGATGCAAACAAATGCCGCGCTGCTGGCTAAAACCATTGGCGACTCCGGATATATGGATGCGGTAAAGGATGCCTGAGAGATATTAACACTCTGCTCGGTAGTGATGCCGCTCTCTACTACGGAAAAATGTTCGGTGATGCGATTGAGAAAATTATCTCCGTAGTCAAAGAAATGACAGTTTGGGTTGTCGATAATCAGGCAATGTTGAAGTCATTGTTTTCTATCATTATGCAAATTGCCGGAGCTGTAGTTTTTGTCTCATTTATAAAATCAGTTATCGGTGGGCTGGTATCGTTAAACCGCTCAATTGCAGGTGTCATCGGCGGTGGTGGTGCAGGACTTGTCGGCATGGCAAGCAGTATCGCTGAAGTATCACGTCGATCCCGTGCGATGGGTGGTAGTTTAAATATCGGTTCAATAGCCATTGGCAGAATGACACATGCCTGGCGTGGACTTAATGCGGCAATGAAAGCCAATATCATTGTGGCCGCGATTATGACGGTTGTAGAAGTGTTATCACTTCTGGCGTGGTGGTTTGATAAAAACAAAGAGAAAGCTGAGGCTGCTGCTGAGGCTGCGCGTAATATGCCGAGCATGGTAACTGACGCGCAGTTAACTGAATTAAAAAATGTTCAAAAAGACGCGGAACAAAAATTTAAAACCTACTTGAAAGCTGTGGAGGCGTGGGAACAAAAATTTGAGGATGCAAAAAACAACAGGAAGTTTATTAAGCCAAGTGATTATCGCAAATATGAAATTTCCAAGAAATTACTTGAACAATACAAATCGGAGTTTGAACAGGCTTCAAACCTCGTTAACACGACCCTGATTGCGCGTGAAGAAGAAGCTGCGCGTAAAAAAAATTGAAGTAATGGAAGTGGGTCTGCAAAAAGAACGGGAATTGCGTCAGGCTGAATTCAAAACAAAAGTTGATGAGCTGGATAAGCAGCAACAGGTTGAATTGGCTAAGTACACTACCAATGCGGAAAAGCAAAAGGAGATCCGGGAGCAGTTCGGTAATCAGATGCGAGAGGCGTATTCGTTAGTGCTGGAAAGTGACAAAAAAGCAATTGAGCAAAAACGAACCCTTTTGGAAGATCAGCTTAAAAAAATTACAGGAAGACCTCCGTAAAGCCAACAGCAAGATCACAGGACAGATAACCAATGACGAAAAAGTCCTGATAAACAACCTTGAATCTCAAATCATCCATGTAAGCAGGGGTTTAAATGGACTTGAAACAGAGTATACAAACGTCCTTCAACGGTTAAAAAATGCAGTAAATCTGTTCAGAGGCGGGATCATTGATGTTAATGGCGCATTCACACAATCAACCACTGATGAACTTGCAAAACAGCTAGAAACGTTAGCTAAAAATGAAGATCGTTTATCAGTAGGAACTCGCCTTAAAAATGGCGAAAAAATAAAATTAATCGACGGACGGATCGCTAAAACAGAGGAAGAAGCAGAAGCCAATTTTCAGATTCTTGAAATTTTGAAAAAACAGGGAGTTGAGGGGGAAAAACTGGCTGGTTTTTATAACGAAGCCAACGAAGCGCAGAAAAAGCAAATAGACCGTGCATTAGAAAGTGCAAGAATCCGTGGTCAGGCGAAAGTCGATAAAAGCGCTGCATCCTCTGCCCGGGTTGGTGAATCCAAAGCCGCCAAAGCAAAGCGGGAAGCGGAAAGGCTGGCAGGACAGCACAAGAAATTACTGGAAGACGCTGAGTCAATGTCGGAAAAAATCGGCTTCGGCAGTCAGGAAGTTGCGAAGTACGATCAGGCTCTAGGCAAGCTGAAAGAAAGTCTTGGGGCGCTGGCTACGGCTGTTCCGAAAGAGGGCATTCTTTCTCAGAAGCAGATTGATGAAGCTAAAGCGCGTCTGGCAGAAATCGATAATGAACTGAGCAGCAAAGAGTACCGCAATGCGCTGGCGCAGGACTCAGCTGATCAGCTTATCTCAAAATGGGCGGGGTTCGCTAATACCGTAAAGGGAAACGTCACGCAGTCCGTCTCTGAAATGCGCCGTGAGTTTGAGAAAAACTACGACGAGGCTGACAAGTATTTCCAGAAGATTATCACCGCATCTGCCGGAAACAACGAAGTCCAAAAGAGGCTGATGGAAGAACACCAGCGTTTCAAAGCCGGAAAGACAGAGGCGATGGTTCGTCTGACGGAAACAGCCACCGCAAGAATGGCAGAGGATTATAAAAACGTTGCGGCCATGATTGACGATAACATTAAAAATGTATTCGACAGTCTGGAAGACCGCCTGATGGATTTCCTCAAAACCGGTACGTTTTCTATCAAAGATTTTGGCGATTTCATTTTCGCGGAACTGCAACGCACCTTTATCCGCAGCATGGTTATTTCGCCAATGATAAACGGGCTTGGGTTGGGTGCCGGCGGTCAGACCGGTGAGGGGATGATTGGCGCACTCGGATCTGCAATCGGAGGTATGTTTGGTTCCGGTGGAGGTAAAGCCGATCCTAATGCTAAGGCCACAGCAGCACTCGGTAAAGCTGCAACAGAAACCACCGAAGCTATGCAGGATATGCAGGAACAGGGCATTTTCACTACCATCGCAGGTTACGCAAAACAGCTTTGGGCGATGATTACCGGTACGGCGGCAACCGAGGTTAAAACAAGTGCAGACGTAACAGCTACTGCAACGGTCGGGACATTTACCGGTGCGGTTTCAATGGCAACAGGTGCGATAACTGCATTTGCAGCCTCTCTTGCCGCACAGGGCACAGCCTCTGCTGCCAGCGGATTTCTTGGCATGGCGTCCTCTATCGGTGGCGCGGTGGCTGGTGGTATGGGCGGTGGTGTGGGTGTAGGTGCGGCATCATCCGGTGCGACCGGAGTTTATGATCCGGCCAAATACAGTTCCGCTTTCGGTTTCGCAAACGGCGGGATCATGAGTTCTCTTGGCTCATTGCCGCTGAAAGCCTACTCAAAAGGTGGGATCGCTACAACACCACAACTCGCTCTTTTCGGCGAAGGCAGTCATAACGAGGCTTATGTCCCTCTGCCTGATGGTCGCCGTATTCCTGTGAATATGAATATTGACGGCATGCAAGGTGCTGACAGGAGTGCGGAGAGCGCCGGCAACTCCGTCATGATCTCAATTCAGATTGAGAATAACGGCAGTGAAAAAGATGAAAAATCTAATGACAGTCAGGATTCCACATGGAACGCGGCGGCACAAAAAATTAAAGCCATTGTGCTTGAAACTATCACGGAAGAAAAACGCCCGGGCGGGGCACTGACGGAGTAACACAAATGGAAAAACGGCTTTTTAAATGGCACCCGAAATTCCAGTCACGCAAAACGTTTAAGCCGACAATCAGCAAACAGGTCTTTGATGATGGTTACGAAATGCGTATGACCTCGGGATTCAACTGGCGCAGATTCGAGTGGAATCTCACATTTGAAGGGGCGCGAGAGTTAATCACAGAAATTGAAGATTTTCTTTTTGAACATGGCGGCAAAGATTCCTTTAAGTGGATCTCGCCGGACAAAAAGGAATACACGATTGTCTGTGAAGACTTCAACGTAGGGCGGGACAACGGCAGCAATAATCTGACTGCCACATTCCGGCAGGTATTTGAATGACAGCAATCTGGTGTCCTCACGGATGAGGACACCACTTTTAAGGGATTAAACCATGACAAAGAAAACTATCCGGCAGCAGATTCAATTGTTATCCCCGGAGTCTATCTTTGAGTTATTCGTGATCGATTTGCCGAAGAAAACAGGCAGCGGACGGTTCTACTTCCATGCCGGGACAAACGAAATCCAGCAGCCGGTTATCTGGCAAGGAAAAGCCTATCAGCCGATGCCGATTCAGGCGACCGGTTTTGATATCAGCGGCGAGGGTAAGCTGCCGCGTCCGAAACTGAAAGTGGCGAATTTTGGCGGCATGATCTCCGCAGAGTTACAGGCAAAAGACGATCTGCTCGGGTGTCAGGTAACACGCAAGCGCACCATGCAATGCTTTCTGGATGCAGAAAACTTTGAAAGCGGTGTAAACGACGAAGCAGATCCTAACCAGCATTTCCCTGATGATGTGTGGTTTATCGATCAGAAGACGATTGAAACGCCTGAAATGGTGGAGTTTGAGCTGGCATCTGTTTACGACCTGATGGGTGTTCAGCTGCCTAACCGTCAGGTGATGCGTAACTCGTGCCAATGGGATTATCGATCACCGGAATGCGGTTATACCGGCCCCGCTTTTGACAAGAACGACAAACCGACCGCTCTCTCTGGTGCCGACTTTTGCCCTAAGCGGTTATCGAGCTGCCGTGCGCGGAGAGATTACTTTGCTGACGGCATTATCATGTTTGGTGCTTTCCCGGGGGCAACACGCTCATGATGAAAGAAATGATGAGTGCCGGGTTGTACACAGCAATGCAGTCGGCCGCAGTTGCAGCTTACCCGAATGAAGCCTGCGGGCTTCTTGTCAGCGCAAAGCGGGGCAAGTATGAACTGGTGTTATGTCGTAACGTGGCAGACGACCCTGTTAATTTCTTTGTGATGGACGCAGACGACCAGATTAGCGCAGAAACACAGGGGGAAGTGGTTGGCGTATGGCATAGCCACACGGACGGATCGAACAAAGCCAGTGATGCTGATATTGCCGGCTGTGAGTCCTCGGAGTTGCCGTGGTTTATTATCAACGTCACAAGAAACTACAACCCTGATATTGAGACGGACTTTGTTATCAGCGATGTAAACGTAATAGCTCCCTGTGGCGCTGTAACGCCACTAGAGGGTCGTGCTTATGCATTTGGTGTCTTTGACTGCTGGACACTGTGCAGGGACTATTTGAAGCGCGAATTTGACGTGTCCGTTGATATCTGCGCCCATCTTCACATCCCTAACTGGTGGAACGGAGACAGAGACATTTTGACGGATAATTTCTCCGGTCAGAGGTTGGTGAAGTTGCCACACGGAACACCACCGCAGAAAGGCGATCTGTTCTTCATGAAAATCGGGGCGAAGATGCCGGATCACTGCGCGGTTTACGTGGGTGGCAATCTGATTCTGCATCACCAGACAAACCGGTTAAGCGGAAAAGCAATTTACGGCGGAATGTATAAAAAATGCACCGTTCACCATTTACGACATAAGGATTTGTTATGAGCGCGAAAAAAAATCGGGTTACGTTTGAGTTTGGCGGTGTGCTGGCGAAGAAATTCGGTAAAGAGCATAAGGTGCGTTGCTCCACTGTGAAGCAGGGTTTGGGGATTATCAACGCCAATCGTCCGGGGTTGGTGGGCTGGATGAAAGAGAATGCATCAAAATATCGGAAGTACCATATACGCGTTACCCGCGCTGACGGTCGGGTAAAGGATATGAGCGAAGCTGAGTTTCAGTTACAGAATAACGGTGATATGACTCACGTTCGTATTACCCCTATTTATCGCGGAGCAGGCGGCAAAATCATGAGTGTTTTGCAGGTCGTTGTTGGGGTTGTTCTGATTATCGCCTCGTACTGGCTCGGGCCGTCTTCATTCGCGGCGGGTATGTCTATGCTGGCATCTGGTGTCATCGGGCTTCTGTCCAAACAACCGAAACCGTTTACGGGAGGGTCGGATAACCGGAAAAATTCAACCTACTTTGACGGGCCGCAAAATACAGTGGAGCAGGGCGCGCCGGTTCCGCTGATTTACGGGGACGAAATTCTGGTGGGATCGCAGTTAATAAGCCTGAAACTGTCGGTTGAGCAGTTAATACCTGAAAGCAACAAAATGGCGTTATATTAGACAAGGTTTTGGAGTATTTTATCCAATATTTAGATTGACCATTTTTTAATAATAGATGACCATCAGTTATGGTGGTCTTTAAATTTAAATCAAGGAATAGTCGTGAAAAAAAATATTGGTTTTATCATTATCCATTATTGCTTTGTCTGGTTGTGGTGATAGCAATGTTGATATTGTAAAAAAATGTTACTTTAAATGATGGCTCTAAACTTGGATACGTTTTAGAAAATAGAAAGATATGTAGTGATATAAAATGGATATCTTATGAAGATGAAAGAGGAAGAGGGCGAGTTAAATATACATGTGTTATATCACCGGAAAATTATCAGTTATTTGTTGATAAATATATCCCTGCTTATTCAAAATGGAAGAACTACGAAGTTGACAGTCTAAATAATAAAATTAAAGGAATGGATGCAGATGATATAAGTAGAGTATCCACAACAAAAAAGACTCGAACAAGTTGAAACGTCGTTTTCTTTCAATAGAGTAGATGAGTACAAGGATGTTATTGAGTGGATTATTCCTAACGGTAATACAAAAAAATGTAATACCACAAAAATCAGAACAATATTCATGCTTAAAATTTGATAATGGTGGCGTCTTATTTTTCGGGAATAACTATGATAAAGGTGCTCCTATATATCAAGAACATAGCTCTCGTTTT